>DAIUFP010000001.1:0-115146 GCA_036844565.1 Gemmatimonadaceae bacterium
GCACCTCGTTGAAGAGGTGTTGCCACGACCGATTGAATCCACCCAGTTGGCGGACGTCGGAAAAATGCGGACATCGGATCTGGATGTCGGAAAGTGCTCGGAGCGTCTGAAGTCCGAGTCCGATGTCCGCACCTTTCCGAAGTCCGCCAACTGTCGTCGCACTTCCGCTCTGCTCCGCCACCAGCTTGAGTCAGATACCGTGCTTTCGCTTCCCCAGCTCCTTCCGCTCGAAGATCACCGTGCCCTCTCCACCTGGCGGCGCCGCCATCAGCCCCGGCGACCACGATGCGAACGGCATCAAGCTCGGAAGGACGACCGCCGCGCGATCGAGGAAAGGATCGAATCCCGGCGCCGCTTCGTGAAGCTCCATCACGGTACCATCCACGAGCTCGACCCCGAGCCGGATCGCATCGGGTGAGCCGTCGGCGGGACGATATGCGCGAAGTCGCTTGAGGTCCGCCCACCGTGCCGCCGCAATGCAGCGGCCCCCGCGCCAGAGCGCGAAGCCCGCGGCGACGACGACGACTCTGCCCTGGACGTCCGGATCCGGCGCGGCGGTCAAGAGTTCGCGAAACCTGGGCGCGCGCGAACGTGCGATTCCGACGGATCGAGGACAACTGCCGCGATGCTCTCGTAGGCAATGACGGCGCGGAACGTGTCACCCTGCACGCCTTCGCCCTCGGCGATCCCGAACCTCGGACGCTCGTGCGCGAGGTCGCCCTTGGAGAGATACGTTTCCAGCGTGACGGTACCCGTGCCGACCTGAATGATGGAGCGCACACGATGCGAGTGGCCGCTCACCAGCTGTACCTCGACCACGGGTTGGCCACCCGTCTCCTTGACGTCGCCCGGCAGGGTGTTTCTGAAGTAGCTCTCGTCGAACATGGTTGTCGCGGTTCGGAGTATCGGGTCGGGTCGCAGCGGCTTATCCTGCGATCATGCCGCGTTTACCTCGCTGGCTGCCGCGCAATCCAGGATGCGGTTGCCTGCTGCTCATCTTCATTGCGTTCGCCGCGCTGCTGTACTACGGCGACCCGCGATAGACCACGAAAGGTACTCTCCGTTGCCAGCCGGGAGGCTCAGTCCTGGCCCCGCGGAGCGTCACGTCACCCTGGCTACGGCACCAGCGGCGGCGGCGGGAGTGGGGCAGGAATACCCGCACTGTCGAACGACGGAAGCTTCCGTGTCCGTCCGTATTCCGAGCGCGACTGCGCAAACTTGTCGGCGCGCGACTGCCAGAGCTGAATGGCGAGGTCGTACTTCGCGAGCACGTTGCCTATCCAGTACGGCCGGTTCTCGCGACGCCACTCGGACTCGTAGAGATCGCGCGTCAACGAATACGCGTCGCGCAGGTCCTGAAACCGACCGTTGATCCCCGAGATGTCGCTCAACTCGCGATTCGTGTCGTGTCGCGAGGTATCGGCCGCATTGGCGTACGAGCGCCTGATGTCGTCGGCAAACTGGAACTTCATTCCGATGAGATCGAGTCGTCGTGCACCAAGCTCCAGCGCATCGAGTGCGTCGGCATTCACGACACCGCCGGCATTCCGCAGCTGTGCCACGTACACCAGCGCCGACTCGGCCGCGATTCTCAGATCGTGTGACACCGGCCGCATGCGCTCCGCCGAGATGACACCGTCGGCGCTGAATGGATCGCGCCAGAAGAGCGCGTCGCTGCCTTCGCCCAACCCAGCCCGCCCGATCGCCGCATGCGCGGCCATCAACAGCCGCTCGGCGGCATCCGCACGTCCCGACGTGTCACGGTAGAACGCGTGACCGAAGGACTTCTGGAACTGCTCGATGCTGCTCTCGCCGGGCTGCCAACCAGCGGCGGCGCCGAAGAGCACACCAGCCCACGTCTGGCTGAACAGCGACTCGCCGTCGTCGTCCCAACTGGTGTTGAGCAAGCCCTTTGCACCGAGTCGCTGTCCGTCGCGCACGAAGTTGCGGATGTTGACGAAGGCGATGTTGTTGTTCGGATACACGCGATTCCAGCTGCTTACGCCTGGTGCGACCCACGTCTCGATACCGGCATTGGTGAACGGCGTGATCTCGCGATCGAAACTCGCCGAGGCACCGTACGACCACGCAACCGCCACCATCTCCTTCGGGAGCGAGCTGACGAGGTTCGGGTGATGGACGGCGACGTCGCCCCAGAAAAGGTACTTTTTGCCGGGACGCTTGATCGCCTGAACGATATCGCGCAGGAAGCCGAGATAGACCGGACCGATGCTGTCGCGCTTGATGATCTCTGCCGTCTGGCCTCGTCCGAGCTCGAATGTCTCGTCGGCGCCGATGTGGACGTACTTGCTCGGGAACATGGTGTCGATCTCGGCGAACCATTGCTTGATGAGCGCCATCGACCCCGGCTGGCCCGGTGCGAGCACGTGACCGTGCGGCGTCTCGGCGAGGGCTCCATAGAGCTCGTATTTGAGCGCGTGATGGAGGTGGCCGAACGCTTCCTGCTCCGGTACGACGTCGATGTGGTAGCGCTGCGCGTATGCAACCAGCTCCGCGATATCGGTGCGGGAGATAGTGCCACCGGGCGGACCGATGAGCGGATTGGACCGGTACTCGAGCGTCTGCTCGAAGTACGGGGAGTACACGTTGATCTTGTACGCCGCGAAGGTGCGCAGCTGACGCTTCATGAAATCGAGCGTCGGCACAGGGCCGCGAGAGAGGTCGTCGTGAAAGCCGCGATAGCGCATTGCGGGCCAGTCGCGGATGGAAGCCATGTCGAGCGTCGCGTGCGTTCCGGTGCCCGACACGAGCTGCTTGACCGTCTGGGCGCCATAGAAGACGCCGGACGGGGAGCCACCGATGACGGTCAGCGTCATGCCGGCGTGGACGATCAGGTAGCCCTCCTCCTGCATCGCCGGCGAGAACTCGGTGTGCGTGCGGTCCATGAGCGACTTCGCTGCCGCGCTGCTTGCTCGAAGTAGCTGCACGCGGGCGCTCCCCGCGTCTTTCGCGATCGGAACGCCCGCATCCTGAAGCGTCTGACGCAGCTCGCGAGCGGCGAAGGCATCGGCCGAGTCCGACGGAACGACGATGCTGATGCCGCGGGTGAGCACGACCGATTGTTCGAGTCGAGCTTCACGCGGCTGCGGAACGAGGAGCAACGGGCGCTGAGCCGCGACACTCGTTGCGAGGAGGGCCATCGCGGCCGCGGCGAACACGAAACGGGCAGGACGCATGAGATTCACTGGTGAGTTCATGAGAGGAGGCGCGACAGCGCGTCCGGGTGGATCCGAAGGCTCATGAGACCCGCGAGTCCCATGATCACCCCGAGTATGGCAGCGGTGAGCGCCACCCAGAAGAGCCACTTTCGCTGCGTGAGCGAGGTGAGCGCGAGCAGCGATATCGCGATCGCCGTGAGCGCGTCGGCGAGGTCGAACTGATCGTCGTGAAAGTTCAGTGCGTCGTACTGCTCCTGATCCGCAACCGCCATCTTCCGGAGCTCCTCTTTCTTCTTCTGCTGCTCCGCGACGAGCGCGGTGTACTTCGCCACGAGTGGCGCGGCCTTCGCCTGCACGGCTGCGCTCGCGCCAGTGGTCATGAGCGCGAGCTGGTCGAGATTTGCCTGTGCGATCTCCTGACGGATGTTGCGCGCCTGGTAGAACGACCAGTGGTCGATCTTGTCCGCCTGGGCCTGCTGCATGGCCTGGACGAGATTGTCGTCGCGCACCTTGCAGATGCCCATGAACGTGGCAAGCAGGGCGATGGTCAGCGCGACCCACGTGTTCAGGTGCCGAGCGCGCGCGTCGGCGGCGGCGGTTTCGGTGGATTCGCTCTGGCCGGCCGGATTCAATGAATCGATTTCCATAGGGACGAATACCGCATCGACGGCGGCGCTGGTGGACGGAGGCGCTCACGAACCCACTCACCATCGGTAAATTGCGGAAGCCGATGTAGGCGAGACGGAGGTTGGTCGTATTCTAGCGCTCATTCTGCAAACTGCCGCACCCGTGCTGCGTCATGTGCACCATATGACGCCGCTGGAGCGACTATGGAAGTACACCGCCCTTGGTGCGTCGTCCATTGTCCTCGAAGAGGCGAATCCGATCTTCGGCGGCGTCGCCGCTCGCCACGGGCGCGCCGGAATGGTGGGCGTCGTCGTCGCCGTGGCCATGGGCGTCTGGGTGGCGTCGATCGTGTTGTACTATGTCGGGCGCTGGCGAATCGACTGGGTGCGCGCCCGCTGGCCGGAGAAGCACAAGCTGATGGACGCGGCCCTCGCCATAGTGGAGCGACATCCATGGCGCGCATCACTGGCGGTGCGCTTCGCGTGGGGTCTCCGTCTTCCGCTTCCAATCGCGTGCGGCGCGGCCCGGGCGCCGATTGGTCTGTATGCGGTCGGCAGCGGCATCAGCTCCTGGGTGTGGTCGCTGACCTTCGCGTACGTGGGCCTGGTGTTCGGGGGAGCTGCCGTTCTCGCGCTCCGCTTCACGCATCGGCTCGAGGTGCGGCTCGGAGTAGCCGCGTTCATGCTGTGCGTGCTTCTTGTCTTCATGATGAGGCGACGCTACATCGCTGAGCGCGCGGCGCGCCGCCTCGCCATGGGAGACATCACCCGTCTTCGCGTGCGAGAAACACCAGACCAGACGTCAAGCACGACATGACCCCGGAAGAATTCCGCCGCTTCGGTCATCAGGTGGTCGACTGGATTGCCGACTATCGCACGACGGTCGGCGAACGCGACGTCAGGGCACGCAGCGCGCCCGGCGAAATCAGGAGCGCCCTTCCGGCGGCCCCGCCGGTGCGGGGAGAGGCGTTCGACGCCGTGCTGCGCGATCTCGATGGCATCATCATGCCCGGCATCACGCACTGGCAGCACCCGTCGTTCTTCGGATACTTCCCCGCCAATTCGTCCTACGCCAGCGTGCTCGGCGACTTCCTCAGCACGGGGCTCGGCGTGATCGGGCTTTCGTGGCAGTCGAGTCCCGCGCTGAGCGAGTTGGAAGAGGTCACGACCGACTGGATGCGGCAGATGGTCGGACTCTCGGCGGCGTGGAGTGGTGTGATCCAGGATACCGCGTCGACGAGCACGCTCGTGGCGCTGATGTGCGCGCGCGAGCGGACGACGTCGTATGGACTTGCACGGGGCGGGCTGCAGGCCGAGCCGAGTGCACTCGTCGTCTACGCGTCGTCGCAGAGCCACAGCTCAGTGGAGAAGGCGGCGCTCCTCGCGGGCTTCGGGCGCGAGAACGTGCGCGTCGTGGCGCACGATGATGCGTATGCAATGCGTGCGGACGCGCTGGACGCAGCAATCGCGGACGACGTCGCGGCCGGCCGTCGCCCGTGTGCGATTGTCGCCACGACGGGAACGACGACGACCACGGCGCTCGATCCCGTTCGCTCCATAGCGGCGGCTGCGGCGAAGCATCAGGTCTGGCTGCACGTCGACGCCGCGATGGCCGGCTCGGCGATGATCCTGCCGGAGTGTCGCTGGATGTGGGACGGAGTCGAGGCGGCGGACTCGATCGTTCTCAATGCGCACAAGTGGCTCGGCGTGACGTTCGACTGCTCCCTCTACTATGTGCGGGACGCCGAGCATCTCGTGCGCGTGATGTCGACGAATCCGAGCTACCTGCGATCGGGTGTGGATGGTCAGGTCAAGAACCTGCGCGACTGGGGGCTACCACTCGGTCGTCGGTTCCGGGCGCTGAAACTGTGGCTGCACATCCGCGAGCAGGGTGTGGAGCGACTTCAGGCGCGGCTGCGCCGCGACCTGGCGAATGCGCAGTGGCTCGCGGAGCAGGTGCGCGCATGCGAGGGATGGCGCGTGGTGGCGCCCGTCGTGTTGCAAACGGTCTGCGTGCGACACGAGCCGCGCGGCCTCGAGGGTGAAGCGCTCGATCGCCACACGCTCGATTGGGTGGAGCGGATCAATCAATCCGGTCAGGCGTATCTCACGCCCGCCATACTCGATGGACGGTGGATGGTGCGGGTGTCGATTGGTGCGGAGCACACCGAGCAGTCGCACGTCGAACGATTGTGGGCGCTGATGCGCGGGCAGGTGAGATAGGCTGGCACCTCTTGCGTGTGCGGCAAATGTTCAGCCATTGGTGCATGTGTGGGTCGATGTGGCGTGCCGCCTGGCTCAATAGTAGTAGATGCGGATCATGATCTTGCCCTTCGCGTTAGCGAGATACTGCACCTGGCCCGGGGCAAGCGTGAGCTGAAGTGGAGTCAGTATCGCCTTGATGGTCGGAACCTCTTGTCGAGCCAGCTCCCACGCCGCGTCTGTGGCATCTTCGGTCATCTGTGTCGCCTTGCGCACATCGTAGGCGTCGCTCATGGCCGCAAACTCATTCGCCAGCGGTGTCCAGATGAGGTTCACCTTCTTTTCCCATCTGTCGTTTGCCGCACGAAGGCTGTCGACCTGAGTTCGACTCAGCAACAGTGAGTCCGCCTCGTGGAGGATCTGTGCGTAGAGACTCGGCACGTTACGAGCGAACCGGGCCCGAATGGAATCCGCGGAAAGACGCGCGCCAGGACGACCTCCGCGGCCGCGGTTGAGCACTCGCTCGAGTTGCTGTTGCGCCATGGGAGGTCCGAGATCAATGCTGACATCGAGTGAGACGCGGAAAGGCGCCCGCACGATGCTCTGCGCGAGACTCGTGCTGCCGAATCGTGGATTGACGTCATACCGAAACCGGTTCGCCTGTGGTTCGAAGCCGCGAACGATCAGCAAGGTTGGGTCGGGACTGATACTCGTTCCCCAACCATGGAGATCGTTTTGTCCATGCACTAGGCGATCGAATCCGGCGAGCGGGTTGGCGATCCCCAGTGCTGCATTCACGCGATGGCCCCACGGGCCGATCGCGTTCAGGTAGCCGACGCGCGCGGTCGCGTTCATGGTCCAGGGTCCTTCACAGCTGTTTCTCGACGCCGCGTGACCCACCTGTGACAGCAGACATTCACGAGCACCGGATGGCGCGGATGCGAGCAGCGCACGCATCCCTCCCGCGACGGCGGGATCGGCCGCGGACGACGGGTCGAAGATGAAAGCCCGATCGCGACCGATCCCATCTCCGTTGACATCGCCGCTGACGACCGGCGTGTACGGGAGACCAGATGCCGCCACCACGAACATCGTGAGGCTGAAACCTCGCGGCAGATATCGCCCCGCCTGGATCTGAAAGCGATGCCGCACGTCGAGATCGCCACGCGAATATTCAACCGTGCGCGGGTCCCCGAATGCGGCACCGTCGAAGCCACGCGCGCCTCCGCTGTTGCTGGCGAGCGTGTATGCAACGTTGATCATCCGCTGCGACCAGTTCTCCTCCGGCGAGAAGCCGATGGTGATCTGACGGCTCACCGAGCGCAGGTCCGACGTTCGGCTGACCACCGACCCAAACGCCGGTGAGCGACGGGAATCCACGGTGGAGAAGTTTCCCGATGCTGGGTCGATCCCGCTCGCGCTCGCAAACACAGGACGTCCTTCATCACTGAGCGAGAAGCGCTGGCGGGCGGCGAAATTCACGTCGCTGCTGCTCGGCTGGTCGAGATTGAGCGATGCACTCGCGTCAACGTTCATGGCAATCGTCCTGATGATGCTCATTCCGCCGAGGCTGGCCCGCCAACTGCGAGGCGCGTCGAACGATGGGTCCACGACGCGAACTTGCGGCGCCAGATCCGTGAGCAACGGTGCACCGCCGTTCGCGCAACTCGTCGGAATGCTCGATGCATCGGTCGCATACGCAGCCCAGTCCGGCACGGGAACCGCTTGTCCCACGCACGACACCCGACGCAACGCATCACTCAATCCCGTGAACGCACTCGGTTCGCTGAGCAACTGCGGCGAAAGCGTCGAGCGGAATTCACCGATGCCTCCGCGGAGCAGACCGCTGCCGCCAAGCAATTTTGTTCCGAGGTTGCTGTTGCCATAGCCATTGTAGCCAGAATTCTCCCCGCCATATCGCCACGAGAAGCCAAGTCGGGGGCTCGCGTGAAGGTGCGCTGGCGCCGCTTCACTGCGAACGCCCAGGGCACTCTCCAGCGCGGGATTGTATGCGGGCACGGTGAGAAAGTGGTTGGCCTCGAGCCGCGCCCCATAGACTATCTGCAGCGTGGGGGACGCCTTCCATGCATCGCCGAGCGAGGCGAATCCGTTCCACGCGGCACCGTCGCGATCCAGCGGCCCGAGTGTACGCGTGAACGACGACGGCTTATTCGAGGCGACGTCCGCCAGCGACGCAAAGCCGAATGCGCCAAGCGAATTGCTTGCGTCGCGCGACTGGTAGCCGTCGATCCTGCTGCCGGCGGTAAGCTTCAACTTGTGGAGCGCGCGAGCGTACCACTGATGGTCAGCGCGCGTGTCCCAGTTCCACTGCGTGTCTTCCCGCTCGGCGTCGGAACCGCCGAACGCCAGTGCTCCCTCGCCCGCCGAACCATCCGGAAGTGACGACGAGACGAGAGCGGTGCCGCCGGGCAAGCGCAGGTATGGCGAGTTCTTCGACCGACTCAGGTACAGCCCGGTGCGCAGTTCCGAGAGCGAATAATCGGTGACGTACGCGGAGTAGATGCCCTGGAGTAAACCGTATTCGGTCTCTGCCTGAGCGCCACGTGCTGGCGTGGATGTGAGACCAGCGTCCTGCGCCCCGTTTCGGTTCACGTTGCCGAGCGCGACCAGCGCCCATGTGTGTGGGCTCGGCGAGAACGATTGCGGCAGGTATGGCGCGTGATCGACGCGCATCGCGAACGACAGCTTGTCGCTCATGTTCTGCGTTGGCGCGCCACTGACGCTGGCGGGAATTCTCAGTGTCGAGAGTGTCGACAGGAGACGAGCAACGGAGTCGGGTGCTACCCCGGCAAGCGGAAAGAGCGACGCGTCCGAACCCAGTAGCGAGGGTGCATCGGATATTCGTCGAGCGAGATCGATGGATGCGTTGTAGTACCACTTGTCTTCCACCCAGGCGCCGGAACCACCGATGCTGGCTTGTCCGGCGGTCACGCGTTGGCCGAGCGGTCGCCCGTCGGAGACCTGAAGCATCGGTGCATCGAGTGTGAGGTTAGCCGTGCGACGCGTGTTGATGCTGCCCTGACTCAGCGTCACGGCCGTCTCAACTCCGGCGAAGCCGCCGCGTGCGGGGTCGTACGTCGACGTTGTGAATCGCGTGCTGGTCGACGCGTTGCGCGGCAGCGTTGCGCCCGGAAACGAAAGTTCGTTCAGCGTCGTGCTGCTCTGCGACGGATCGAGTCCGAACGCCGAGATGCCGCCACCTGGACCGATGCTCAATCCCGGAATCGCGTTCGCGATGGCCGCGAGGTTGCCGGCAAGATCCGGCGTGACCGCTCCGTAAATGCCATACGGCAGGTACTCGGATGACGCGGGGTCCGGTGCGTAAGTGTCTCCTTCACGATCGGGCTTGGGTCGCTGCGCCTCGACTCTCACTGGCGCTAATTCTTGGATGACCAACGCCAGGGTCGCATCGACGACAACGAGCGAATCCGTCGCCGGCGCTGTTACCCGCTTGCGAAACGCGGTGCGACCCGGGGCAGCAATGTGAACGAGGTAGTCGCCTGTCGGCGAGGTAAAGGTGACTCGCCAGCGACCATCGGCGCGGGTGGTGTCCTGACGCAGAATGCGGTCGGGCGCCATGGTGACGCTCACGATCGCTCCAGCCAACGGCGTCGTGCTGTCGCTGAGCACTCGGCCGCGAACGACCTGTGTGGACTGCGCAGCCAGTGCGGAAGGCCCACCGACAAGCAGCAACACGTTTACGGCCCGTGAGTAGCGCATCACTCACCTGACCGATATCACCTCGCCGCGCCTCCCGTCGAGCAGGATATGCGGGCCCGACACGGACAGCCGAGTCGTCCCACCGGCGATCACTGCCGACACCGTGAACCACCGACCGTCCTCGCTCACGAAGGAGACATTGCTACCAGGGCCAAGGTCGACTGTCATCGTTGCGGGAAGCCGTATACGGATTGTGTCCCGCACGGCCGTGCTGATCCCGCCCGCTTCGACACCGTTGATTCCGGCGCCGTACACGCGGATCCAGACGTTGAGGGCATCAGTTCGCGATAGCGTGACGTGCGCCTGTCGATGCGCAAGCGAGGTTACCTGGTCGACGACCGTCTTTGGCCCTTCCTCGCGAGGAGAGGGAAGTGGACCATCCCCGGGAAGGATGGTCCAGACGAGCGCCGGCGCGACGTATGATCGATGTGCGATCGTGCTCCAACGCCCTGCATTTGGCGGCATTCCCATGAACACGAGTGAAAGCAGCTCACTGCCACTTTGCGCAAACTCACCGGAGGGAGACTCCGCGTCCCGCGTCGCGACGAATACCTCGTCATGTGAGGCCTGACGAATGCCGTGGCTCAGCAGCTGGCCGTGTTCCGAGAATATGAGCCCGACGACGGGGATGCCGTCATGCGGCGCATACGTCGCGGGATAGAGGCTTCGCGCGATGGAGTCCGCCGTCGCCAGCCCAATGACCTCCTTTGCGCCCGCCGGTTGTTCGACAAAGCCGGTGCGCCGAAGCTGGCGCTCCCGCGGAGCGGGCAGCGTCTCGCCATCCATCAACACCGTCCAGACGAACACAGCATGCGGGGCTTCCCTCATCATCTGCGACCCGGACATAGCGAGACGGGGGTGCCAGCCGGGCACGACCCGGGTAACGATGTACGGAGTGTTCCGCATTCCCACGACCGAATCCTTCGCACCAGGAAGGATGTCGAAGACCTCGTCCAGCTTGAACCGTTGGACGTAGTTGCCGACGACGTGCTCATCCGCGCCGTAGACGGTCATCACCACGATGGCGTCGTCACGTTGCTTGAACGCTTCCGGAAAACTGTCACGCGCCATTTTTATCACTTGTGCACCGAACCCAACGGAGTGGTCGTTGGCCGCGGATGCTTTTGATGCAGTCGAGTCACCATCGCGCTCAGAACGATTCGCCTTCGAACTCACACTGTCCGCGGCAGTTGCAAGCGATCGTGCAATGCGTACTCGATCAGCCGGCGAAAGCGACTGCCGTACCGCATCACGAGCGAACAGGGAATTGAGCTCCGCCACTAGCTCTGAAACACGTGCAGCCGGCGCGACCTCCGGGCGCGGGGTGAAGCACGCCGCAGCAATCAATGCCGCCGCCAGTGCTGCGCTCGCGGCAATGCGTCCGCGTCGAATGCGCACCGGTGCCATCATCGCCTCGATGCGCCGCTCCAGCAGCGTCGAGGGCTCGGCAAGCGCAGCCACGGGTGCCACGCCGGCGAGCGTCCGCTCACCCACGTCGAGCAGCAGCGTGCAATAGGCGCGCGCATCAGGACGCGACCGGAGCACGCGGGTATCGCAATCGATCTCGATGGCGTGGCGGAGTCGTCGCAATGCATACCACAGCGCGACATTCCAGGGTGCAATCGCAACGAGAAGGGTTGCGCCCCAGAGCAGCAGCGGATCGCCCGCGCGCACGTGCTCCCGCTCGTGCGTCATGACCGTCCGCTGCTCGTCCACATCGAGCGTCTCGACCCACGCCGGCACGACGATGCCGTGATGCACGAGCCCGATGACAGCGGGGCCAACATCGTGCGACACGAACACCGGCACGCCGGCAAGCACACTCTCACGCCAGGTACGGCGCATGAAGGCAACGCGACACGCTGACATCGTCAGCACGGCAAGACACAGCGTCGTGCCCGCGAGCCAGATCACGATCAATAGGACATCAAGGTCATCGGTCCGGCTCTGAGCGCGCAGGCTTGGCGACGGCTGCTGTCTCGCGACCGGTACCGACGCCGGTGCGATCGCTCGGCGCTCCGCTGCGATTGTCGCAGGTGCCGATGGCAACACTGACCCTGAGGTGGAGCGCGCCGGTGCCCCAGTCGGCGACAGTGCATAGCTGGGCGAGGGCTCACTCGGAATCATGGCCGCCGCCGCGAAGGCCAGTGTCGCGCCGATGACGCCGAGCCACAGCATGCGACGGTGTCCGGCGAGCCACGGCGAGAAGCGCTCGAGCAGCGCGCCCGCGGCGGCGAGCAACGCGCCGGCGAGCGTGGCATACGCCATCCAATGGAGCATCATTTGGCCCTCCTGTCGTCGCGCAGCCGCTCGTCGATCAGGGTGCGCATCCGCGCCAGCCGCTCGCGCGACAACCTGCGATCGCTGACCAGGTGCGTCAGCATCGCCTCGGCCGAACCGTCGAACACCTTGTCGAGCAGGCGTGTCACGCCGCTCCGACCGGCGTCCGAGCGCTTGACGTTCGGGAAGTATCGGTGCGCCTTCCCTTCGCCCTCGTGCCGCACGTGACCCTTTGTCTCGAGCGTGCGGAGCACCGTGAGGACGGTGTTGTACGCCAGCTCGTCGTCGAGCCGTTCCCGTACTTCCGTGACGGTTCCCGAGCTCAAGGTCCACAACACGCTCATGACGTCGAGCTCGCGTTCGGTAAATAAGGGCATTCGCTGCGCTCCAACTAAAGGTCTAGGAGATAATGCGCAGCCGAAACCGTTTTGTCAACTAGTGGTTTAGTTGCAACGAAGGCGAGCTGATGCTGTCGCACTATAGCCGGCCGGGGGCGGTGCCGCGCGTAACAGCTCGCAGCGGTTTAGAGCCAGCGTCGAACCCGTGCGCAGTACGACGTATACTCCGCGCCGAACACGCCCGTCAGTCCACGCTCCTCGTGCGGGATGACGGCGATGTCGATCACGAGCAACGCGAGCGGCAGCGTCACGATGGGGCCGAGCGCGCCGATGACTGCCGCAGCGCCGAGGTACAGGGTCGTGAGCGAGACATACATCGGGTTGCGCGTCCAGCGATAGGGCCCGTTCGTCACCAGCGCCGCAGCACGACCGTGAGGAATGATCGTCGTTCGAGCGCGCGCGAAGAGCGCGACTGCGCTGAGCGCCAACCCCACGCCCAACGCGATCAGCACGACGCCGAGTATTCGGAGAGGCCACGCGGTACTGCTCCATGTTCGCGCGAAGCCGAGCCAGCGCTCGCCGAAAAACCCGAGTGCGAACGCGCCGACGAACAGCAGCGGAGGTGGTATCATGAGGGCCGGCGACGGTCTTGTGGATGAAGTCACTTCAGGCTCGTGCACGCCAGGCTCCGCGATGGATTCCCGTGAGACATGCGCGACCGTCGCTTACATAGCAAGGCAGGCGACACAGCTCCCCTCACCTCCAACGAAACAGTCGCAACGCCAGTGTGAAGCTCACGACCAGCCATACGCCCATGATGGCCACTGACGGCGCAACTCCCCCCCAGCCCGCACCCTGAAGCATCGTCGCGCGCAGTGCGTTGATCGTTGCTGTCAACGGAAGCGCCTGAATGAACGGCTGCGCGACCTTCGGAAAATTGTTCGATGAGAAGAACACGCCTGAGAGCACCCACATCGGCATCATCACGAGATTCATCAGTCCCGAGGCGCCTTCGATCGTCCGCGCACGTGATGCGATGAGCAGCCCCACTCCGCCGAACGCCAACGCCGCCAGAACGCACACAACGAACAACTGCAGAATCGACCCGCGCACCGGCACTCCGAACAGCAGCGCCGCGCTTCCCAGCACGACGACCACTTCGACAATGAGGAACACGAAGCGCGACAACACGAACGATGCCAGATAGTGACTGCGCGGCATCGGTGTGGAGACGAGTCGCTTCAACAATCCCTTCCGTCGCGCTTCGACGATCGCGAAGCCGAGGCCCCAGATGCCGCCGCCCATGATGTTCATGCCGAGCAGCCCTGGCACGACGAAGTCGATATAGCGTGACCCCTTCTCCTGCACCTTCATCTCGCTCACGTGAACCGGATCGGCGCGGCCGGCGGCGCGCTGGAGCGCATCGTCGATCAGGAATCGCGCGGACCTGCCCTCCGGACGCGTGTCGTCGAAGCGGTACTCGAAGCCCCCATCCGCCTTCGGAGCGGCGACGAGCGCGACGTCGCCGGTGCGGAGCGCGCGCACGGCGGCGGATTCGCTCATCGACTGCACCTTCAACCCGGCGGTCTTCGCGAGATGCGCGCTCAGCGAGTCCCCCGCCGGCGTGTCGGTGACCACACCGACCGCGACGACGTCGGCAGGCTTGTTCCGGAACGCGACGCCGAGTCCCAGCGCGAGAATGATCGGAAAGGCAAACGTCCAGAAGACCGCTTCGGGCTCACGCAGGAACTCGCGGAATCGCACGAGTGTCAGCTGAGCAAGCGACGAATCCTTCCACGAGCGCGTCGTCTGCTCTGCGTCACGCATCTTCCGCTCAGGCATCGCGCAACTGCCGCCCGGTAAGGGACACGAACACATCCTCGAGCGTCGCACTGTGCGTCGCCAACTCGCCGAGTGTCAGGTTGCGCGCGCGCAACTCCGCGAGCAACGCGGGAACCGCTCGTGCAAGCTCGGTCACTTCGAGCGTCCAGCGTCCCTCGTGCTCGCGGGCGGACGTCACGCCATCGAGCGCGCGAAGCCCGCCAATCTCGAGCGAGCCCGCCTCAGCACCAAGCGTGGTGAACTCGACGACATGCTCCGCACCCAGCGAGGCGATCAGCTCGCGCGGCGAGCCGAGCGCGATGACCTTGCCATGATCGACGATGGCGACGCGATCGCACAGCCGCTCCGCCTCGTCCATGTAATGCGTGGTCAACACGATGCTCCGTCCACTCGCGCGCAGCTCGACGATGAGATCCCAGAGCTGTCGCCGCGACTGCGGGTCGAGTCCGGTCGTCGGCTCATCCAGGAAGAGGAGGTCGGGATCACCGACGATGGCGCACGCGAGCGCGAGCCGTTGCTTCTGTCCGCCGCTCAGCTTTCCCACGCGCGAGCCTCGCTTCTCGCCGAGCTGCACGACGTCGATGACGTCGTCCACATGGCGGCCACGCTTGTAGAAGCTCCGGAACAGGCGCACGGTCTCGTCGACCGTCAGCTTCTCGGCCAGCTGCGTCTCCTGAAGCTGGATGCCGAGCCGCTCGCGCAAGTCGCGTTCGCCGGCGTCCCAACTCTGGCCGAGCACTTCGACGATCCCCGCGTCGGGCTCGGTGAGCCCTTCACAGATCTCGATGGTGGTGGTCTTTCCGGCACCGTTGGGGCCGAGGAGTCCGAAGCACTCTCCCGTGCCGACTATGAGGTCGAGGCCATCGACGGCGACGACGTCACCGTAGGCCTTGCGGAGGCCACTCACGAGCAGGGCTGGTATTGCTGTCGCCAATGGATGAACTGGGTTGGTGAACCCGTGATGTCTGGCTGGCCGGCGCAATCTATTGTGCGGCGAGGTTACGACGCGCGAATGGGTGCCGATACTCGATTGTGAGCTCCCGGTCCGCGCGGCGGAGCATCCTCCCCGAATAGAACACGATGAGCGACATCCAGGCGCCGAACACAGGATCAGTGAGGCCGTCCCGCGTCCATCCGACGGTCCGCTTGGGCTATCTCATACGGATCATCGTGTTCCCGCTGTTCTTTGTGCTCTTCGGCGTGAGTCTGTGGACCTTGCACGAGCCGAAGTGGATATGGATGGTGTTCGTGCTGCACCAGTGGCTTTGGCCCCACCTGGCGCGCCGTATTGCCGAGAGAAGCGAAGACAGCAAGGCGGCGGAACTCCGGAACCTCCTCGTGGACTCGCTGGTCATTGGTTGCTTCCTGCCGATCACCGGCTACAGCCTCTGGCCCAATGCCGCGGCCTTTCTCGGCATTCACTCCGGCAACATCAGCGTCGGAGGCCCGCGGTTCGCCGCGCGGGGATTGCTCGTCTACCTCCTCGGCGCCGCCGTAACGACCATTTACACGGGCTTTCACCCCGACCTGCTCGGCGCCTCGATCTTCACGCAGGTGGCCTCGCTGCTCGTCGTCGCGGCGTACCTCACCGCCTTTGCATGGCTCAGTTACGATCGCCAGAAGAACGAGATGCGCAACAAGCGCAAGATTCGGCAACAGCACACCGAGATCGAGGAGCATGAGCAACTGCTGAAGGCGCGTACGGGAGAGCTGGAGCTCGCACTCGAGGCGGCACAAGCAGCGAATGCGGCCAAGAGCAACTTCCTCGCAAACATGAGCCACGAGCTGCGCACCCCGCTCAATTCGATCATTGGGTTCTCCAACATTCTGCTCCGCAACAGTGGACGGAATCTTCGGGAACAGGATGTCCTGTATCTCTCCCGGATGCGGGCGAATGGCGCACACCTGCTTACCCTCATCAACGGTGTGCTTGATCTCTCGAAGATCGATGCATTGCAATCGCAGCTCGACATCGCGCCGGTGGATGTGGGCGCGCTCCTGCGCGAAACGCTTGCGGAGCTGGAGCCTCAGGCCGAACTGCGGGACGTGCGGCTCGTCGCGGAGATGGCGGACGCGTCTCCGCTCGCCACCGACAGGTCCAGGTTGAAGCAGATCATGCTCAATCTCCTGAGCAATGCCGTGAAGTTCACGCAGCGCGGCACGGTCACGGTCCGATTGACGGTCGATGAGACGACGAACCGTCCGTCGCGCATCGAGGTAATCGATACGGGAATCGGCATCGCGGACGATCGCCTGAATGCGGTGTTCGATGCATTCCAGCAGGAGGACGCAACGACGTCGCGCCACTACGGCGGCACCGGCCTGGGACTCACGATCACGCGATCGCTTGCGCACGTCATGGGATGGGAGATCGAGGTGCGGAGCAAGGTGGGCGTCGGTTCGACATTCTCCGTCCTGATTCCCTCGACACCGGTGATAGCCGAACTCGCTGCCTGAGCCAGCGACAGCCCTATGGCATGGCCCGGCCAATATCTATCGGTGCCCCATCGAACCAGTCGCGAGCATCAGTGAGCAACGCTCGCAAGTGCTCACTGTCCTGACGCTCGAGCGATTCGCGAAAGAGACGCAGTTGGCTCTCCATCACCGCGAGAGCGCGCGCAAGTGCCACGTTGTTGTCCTCCAGGATCGACATCCACAGCGACGGCGAGCTCCCCGCGAGCCGCGTCATGTCGCGACCGCCAGGCCCGAGCGCCGACCGTTGCACGCCCGCTTCACGCAACGTCAACGCGAGCGTGGTCGACAACACCTGCGGCAGGTGACTTCGCCACGACATCTGCTCGTCGTGCGTCGCCGCATCCAGCACCTCGACACCCGACCGCAATCCCCGCCAGAACGACTCCGCGAGTCGAAGCGCGTCGGCGCCGGTCGTGGCGGTCGGGCAGAGAAATACACGAGCATCGTCGAAGAGATTGGCGCGCGACGCACGCCATCCCGAGCGATGACTGCCAGTGAGCGGATGCGCACCGACGTAACGCCGTCCCAACCCCACGGAATCCGCCGCCGCGACGATACTCCGCTTTGTACTCGCGATGTCCATCACGAGACGCGTCCGCTCGAGACGAGGCGCGACGCGCGGCAGCAGGTTGATCGTCGCGTCGACCGGCAGCGCGAACACCACCACGTCCGCGCGCTCGATGCCGACGAGCTGCGCACCGAGTCGTTCATGAACGATCCCCTCGCCCTCCGCCGCATCGAGTGAATCCGGCGCGCTGTCGTAGCCGAGCACCCGCACGTCACGCTTCGCGAGCGCGCGCGCGAGTGAGCCTCCCATGAGCCCGAGCCCCACAATCGCGACGCGCTCGATCGGCGTCATTGCGCAGCTTCCTGTGCGCGCCGAGAGAGTCCTACCACATGCCAGAAGACCTCGCGTACGGCTTCCACGGGGAGGTCATGTTCCCGTGCCGTGCCCACGGCGCGACGGATGACTTCTGCCTCGCGCTGCGGATCGAGAATTGGCAGTCCCGCTGCCTTCTTCAGCATTGCCGTCCGCTTGCCGAGTGCCACGCGTTCGGCGAGGAGTGCGACGAGCCGTCGGTCGAGGTCCTCGATCTCACTGCGACACTGTGCCAGCTCGGCGAGCGGATCGTGGTCCGTCATGCGACGGCACTGGTAAACGATCCGCTCTCGACAGCTGGGCGGGGTGCAAAAGACCGCTCCGCGGCTTCGGCGAACGCCGGCACCCTGAGCATGAATTTCGCGAAGGCGGCGAAGTCGAGCGACTGGTCTCCGTCGGAGAGCGCGTTCTGCGGATTCGGATGAACCTCGATGATGAGGCCATCGGCTCCAGCCGCAATCGCGGCGTAGGCGAGCGGAGCGACGAGAGACGCCTCACCTCCCGCGTGACTTGGGTCGACGATGACAGGCAGGTGGCTCTCGCGCTGCAACACCGGAATAGCGGAGACGTCGAGTGTGTTACGCGTGGCACGCTCGAAGGTGCGGATGCCGCGTTCGCAGAGCACCACCTGGTGATTCCCGTGCGCCATGATGTACTCGGCCGACATCAAAAGTTCGCTGATAGTGCCGGACAGTCCGCGCTTGAGCAGGACGGGACGCTGCACGCGTCCGAGTTCGGCGAGCAGTGCGTAGTTCTGCATGTTGCGCGCACCCACCTGCAGCATGTCGGCATGCTCTGCTACGAGGTCGACGTCCCGCGTATCGAGCACTTCGGTGACGACGGGCAGGCCCTGTTCGCGGCGCGTGGCGACGAGCAACTCGAGCGCTTCCTTGCCGAGTCCCTGGAAGGAGTAGGGAGACGAGCGAGGCTTGAATGCGCCGCCGCGCAGGATGGTTGCACCCGCCGCCTTGACAGCCGCAGCGGTGTCGTTGAGCATCGCGCGATTCTCGACAGAGCAGGGGCCGGCGATGATGGTGAGCTCGTTCCCGCCGATGACCGCATCCTGCCCGACGCGGACGAGCGTGCGGTTCACCGCGAATTCGCGGGAGGCGAGCTTGTACGGTTTGAGCACCGGCAGCACCGATTCGACGCCTGGTATTGAACGAAGTGGCAGCTCCATGAGCTTCGCCTCGTCGCCGATGCATCCGACGATGGTACGGTGCTCGCCGCGCGAGAGATGCGTATGAAGCCCGGCGGCTTCTATCCGCTCGCGCAGGTGATCGAGCTCGTCGTCGGTGATGTCGGGGCGGGTGATGATGATCATGGCGAGGAGCTCGAGTGAGGAATGGTGGTCGGTGCACAACAAAAAGGCCCGTGGACATTTCCACGGGCCGGCTGGTTATCGTAGGCGAGGAGCAGTGCTCCGTTCAGTCGCGCGTACGTCTCCAGCTACGGCCCGGGAGGGGATAGCCGTAGTAGTAAAAGGAGACGGAATAAAATCGTGGCTGCGCGATCATGATTTGTCACGTTAGGGGCGAGGGCGCGGTTCGTCAAGAACAAATTTCAGAACGGTACCTCTGTGACGTCAGCCGGAACGCTGATCTCACGCGGCAGCGGCTCCAGCGACATCTTGGGGCATGCAATTCAGGTTCACACTCGCTGGCGTGTGCACTGCCGCGGCGATGATCGCGCAGCCGCTGGCCGCGCAGGGACGCATGCGTGCGCGCGAGCTCGGCGTCGCGCCGGGGATCTTCAAGACCGGCGCCAACAACGCCATCACGGACGTCGACGGTGTGAAGGTCGGTCACGCGACGATCGTGAGCGGAGACTCCATTCACAGCGGGGTCACCGCCATCCTTCCGCATGGTGGCAACCTCTTCCTCGATCGCGTGCCCGCCGCGGTGCACATCGGGAACGCATTCGGAAAGCTGATCGGCGCGGCGCAGGTGAAGGAGCTCGGAGAGCTCGAGACACCCATCCTGCTGACCTGCACCCTGTGTGTCTGGCGCGCCGCCGACGCGCTCGTTGGCGAGATGCTGGCCATGCCCGGCATGGAGCGGGTTCCGTCGATCAATCCTGTGGTGGGCGAGACCAACGACGCCTATCTCAACGCAATTAGAAACCGGCCCGTGAGCGTGGCCGACGTCCGCAACGCCCTTGCTGCGGCAACATCGGGCCCCGTCGCCGAAGGCACCGTCGGTGCCGGCGCGGGAACCGTCGCCTTCGAGTGGAAGGGCGGCATCGGCACATCGTCGCGCGTGCTTCCGCGAACGCTCGGTGGCTGGACCGTCGGTGTGCTGGTGCAGACGAACTTCGGCGGCGTCCTTCAGGTACTCGGCGCGCCCGTCGGTCGCGAGCTCGGCAAGTATTCGTTCAAGGGTGACGTCGATCGCGAGCGCGGTGACGGTTCCGTCATGATCGTCGTGGCGACGGATGCGCCAATCTCCGACCGAAACCTCGAGCGCCTGGCTGCCCGTGCAATCATGGGCCTGGCGCGCACTGGGTCGAGCGCATCGAATGGCTCGGGTGACTTCGTGATCGCGTTCTCGACGGCAGCAGGCGTCCGCCGGAACGCCGCCAACGTCGTCCGACCTGACAGCACCCGGCGCCTTGTATCGATCGCCGAGCTGCCGAACGATGACATGTCTGCCTTGTTCGAGGGCGTCGTCGAGGCAACCGAGGAGGCGATCTACAACTCGCTCTTCATGGCGACGAGCGTGACGCAGCGGGGTCGTACGATCGAGGCGATTCCACTCGATCGTGTGCGCGAGATTCTTCAGCGATACAATGTCATTCGTCGTTAGAAACAGCAGAAACCAATTTACCACGGAGGACACGGAGAGCACGGAGGACCGATCCGATCAGTTCCGCAGTCCTCTGTGCTCTCCGTGACCTCTGTGGTAAATCGCTCTTTCGATTGCCCGTCCAAACCAACCCAATTCTGAAATGCGCATTCGATCGTTCGTTGCGTCCGCCGTTCTCTTCATCGCTCCGGCAATGCTTTTGGCGCAATCGCGAGCCGTGCCGACGCCCGCCTCCGTCATCGGATTCGAGCCCGGTGCCGACCGCAAGCTCCCCGAATGGCAGCAGGTCGTCGCGTACTTCAAGGCGCTCGCCGCCGCCTCTCCCCGCGTCCAGACGCGCGTGCTCGGCAAGACCACACTCGGCCGGCCCTTCATCGCTGTGTTCATCGGCGATTCAGCCACGCTCGCCAACCTGCCGAAGCTGCACGAGGCGCAGCGAAAGCTCGCCGATCCGCGACTCGCGACATCGGCGGAGCGTGAGGCACTCGAGCGCGACGGCAAGGTCGTGGTGCTCGTGACGTCGAGCATCCACTCGACAGAGGTCGGCGGGATACTTACCCCCCTGACGCTAGCCTACAAGCTCGCGACCGACGAAGGCGAAGAGGCGCGCGCGATCCGCAAGAACACCGTCGTCATCATGGTGCCGTCGCTCAACCCCGACGGCGTCGACATCGTCGGCGACTGGTATCGCAAGTCGCTCGGCACCGCGTGGGAAGGAACGCAGCCGCCAACGCTTTATCACTACTACACTGGGCACGACAACAACCGCGACTGGTACGCGTTCACGCAGGTCGAGACGCAGATGGTGATCGACTCGCTCTACAGCGAGTGGCATCCGCAGATCGTGAACGACATCCACCAGCAGGGATCGAACGGGACGCGCATCTTCATTCCGCCGTACATGGATCCCATCGAGCCGAACATCGATCCGATCCTCGCGGCTGGCGTCGCGCAGATGGGTAAGTCCATGACGTGGCGGCTCACGATGGCGGGGCTCGTTGGCGTCGCGAACAACACATCGTACGACGCATGGACTCCGGCGCGCGCCTACCAGCACTATCACGGCGCGATCCGCATCCTGACCGAGACGGCGAGCGCATCGCTCGCGTCTCCGATCACCGTTGCGTTCGACGACCTCCGTCCGGGCTACAACGTCGACCCGAAGGTGACCGGCGTCGACTTCCTGACCCGCTGGCAGGGTGGCGCGTGGGGCATCGGCGACATCGTGCGCTACCAGATCGCCGCGTCATGGGCACTCCTCACCCAGGCCGCGGATGACCGCGCACTCTGGCTGTCGAGCTTCAGCGCGGTCCAGCGGCATTCGGTGCAAGGCAACCAGGCCGTGGGTCGTCGCGATTGGCCGTCCACCATCGTGATTCCTTCGCAGCCCGCGCGCGACACGGCCGTGAACTTCGCCCTGCGCATTCTCCAGCGTGGACAGGTCGAGATTCGTCGGGCGTCCGTCGGCTTTGCGGCCGGCGGTCGCAGCTTCCCGGCGGGCAGCTACCTGATCTCGACCGCGCAGCCGTACGGCGGATTCGCGAAGACGCTGCTCGAGCGGCAACACTATCCGGACCTGCACGAGTATCCTGGTGGACCGCCCAAGCGGCCTTACGATGTCGTTGCCCACACGTTACCGCTCCTCTTCGGCTTCGACGTCGCCATGCTGGACAATCCGGTCACCGTCGAAGCGACTCCGCTCGCGCGCGTGACGCCGACACCATGGATCGCGACGGGACTGTCGAACAGTCGCGCACGTCGCATCGCCATCTTTCAGAACGCGCAGCCCTCGATGGACGAAGGCTGGACGCGCTGGATCTTCGACCAGTACAAGATTCCCTTCACCGTCATCTCGGCGAAAGACATCCGGTCGCAGGATCTCGGGTCACGCTTTGACGCGATCATCCTTCCCGACCAGCAGGCGCGCGCGATCGCTGGCGGTCCACAGGGCGCATACCCTGACTCACTCAAGGGCGGCATCGGCGCGCCAGGTGCGGCGGCACTCGGCGCATTCGTCGATCAGGGCGGCACGGTGATCGCACTGAATGAAGCGAGCAACTACGCAATCGAGGCGCTTCAGCTTCCGGTGAAGAACGAGCTCGCCGGCGTGCGGTCGAACGACTTCTATGCCCCGGGCTCGATCCTCAAGGTTGTTCTCGACCGCTCGAATCCACTCGCGGCGGGCTACACCGCGCCGGAGCAGGCAGTGTGGTTCGAGGGATCGCCGGCGTTCACCGTGACCGATTCCACGCGAGCCTCTGTCGTGGCGAGCTATCCAGCCGTGACCACCGACCCATTGATGTCAGGCTGGCTGCTCGGTGCACCGAAGCTCGCGGGCAAGGCGGCGATGGTGGATGTCAAGCGGGGCAAGGGACATGTGGTGCTCTTCGGATTTCGGCCGCAGTACCGCGCGCAAACCATGGCGACATACCCGCTCCTGTGGAATGCACTACTCGGAAGGACTGTGCCTTGAACAACTGATGTACTCGGTACGGTGTACTCGTGTACTTGGAATGGCATATGAGCCACGGGGAGCAGTGGAAGGATCGAGTCAAGTTCGTACTCGGTACGGAGTACTTCGTACCGAGTACGCCTTTCGATTCGATTCCTTCCACTGTTCCCCGTGGCCGGTATGCCATTCCAGGTACAGAGGTACGGTGTACCCGGTACGCTCTTCCAGTGTTTTACGAGATTGGATTCTTCATCACCAAATTCTCGATAAAGAACTCCATCATCCGCTGCGGGTTGACCCCACTATGTCCCTGGTCGGGCCCCACCTGCACCTCGAAGCTCTTGCCCGCTGACTGCAACGCCCGAATCAGCTGCATCGCGTTGTTGGGGTGCACGTTGTTGTCGGCGGTCCCGTAATAGATCAGCAGGCGGCCCTTCAGCTTGTCAGCGTAGTTCATCGCCGACCCCAGCCGATACCCTTCCGCGTTCTCCTGCGGAATCCCCATGTACCGCTCGGTATAGATCGTGTCGTAGTTGTTCCACGCCGTCACCGCAGATGATGCCGATGCCGCCGCCACGAGCTCGGGATAACGCAGGAGCATCATCGCCGAGGTGTAGCCGCCGTACGAGGTGCCATAGACGCCGATGCGCGTTCCGTCGACATACGGACGCTTCGAGAGCTCCTTGAGTCCTTCGGCCATGTCATCCATCTCGACCTGGCCGAGCTTCTCGTAGATCGCGTCCGTCACCCGCTTGCCGACGCCGCCAGCTGCGCGCGAATCGAGACTCACCACGATGAAACCGTACTCCGCCGTCGCCGACGGCATCGTGAACTGCTCGCTCGTCGCCGGAAAGTTCGGGCCGCCGTAGACCGACATGAGCACTGGATACTTCTTCGCCGGCGTGAAGTTCGACGGAAAGCTGATCATGCCATGCAGCGGCGACTTCCCGTCTGCGGCCATGTACGTGAACATCTCCACCTTCTTCAGGCCGATCTCGTCGAACTTCGAGAGATCGCTCTTGGCGAGCTCCGCTACGACCTTGCCGCTGGCGTCGAGCACGCGCGTAAACGGGGCGACGTCGTGCGCCTGGGTGACGTCGACGATGCGCTTCGCGTCCGGCGAGAGGGTGACGTTATGCGTGAACGCCGGATCCGTGATGCGGACGTCGCCCTTTCCGTCGAGACCGATGCGATGCAGCTGCAGCTTGAGGTGGTTGCCACCATCGCGCGCCATGTACCAGAGCGTGTTCGCGGCTTCGTCCACCTTCACGATGCTCGCGACCTCGAACTGATGCTGCGTGATCGGGTTGATCAGTTTCCCCGACAGGTCATAAAGGTAGAAATTCTTGAAGCCGTTCCGCTCCGAAAGCCAGATGAAGCGGTTCTTGTCGGCCAGCCACGTCTGCTGCGGATTGTTCTCCACCCAGCTCGGCAGCCATTCCTCATGGATGACCACGCGACACTTGCCCGTTTCCGGTGAGCAGGCCGTGAGCTCCATGATGTTCTGCCGGCGATTCGTGCGATTCACGAGCAGCTCGCGTCCGTTCGGCGACCAGCGCACGTTGTACGCGTAATGCCCGACGACGTCGTTGGTGAACGCCTTGCCATCGCGGATGTCGAGCGTCGTCGACTTTCCGCTGGCCACGTCGTAGACGAAGATGTCGACGATCGGATTGTCGACGCCCGACTTCGGATATGCCTCGACGTCGAGAGTGCTCTGGAGCTTCGTCTGGTCCATCTCGAGGAAGTAGTCCGGCACCGGCTTCTCGTTGAAGCGGTAGTACGCCACCTTCGTGCTTGCGGGATTCCACCACATCGCCGACGTCTGGCTCAGCTCCTCGCCGTAGACCCAGCTCGCCGTCCCGTACTTGATGCGTTCCTTCTCGCTGCCGTCCTTCGTGATCGCGCTGAGTTGTGTTCCGTCGACGTCTGACATCCAGAGGTTGCGATCGCGATAGACGGCCTTGTGCTTCCCGTCGGGCGCGACCGCTTCCGTATCCTGGCGACCGCGCTCGCGCAGGGCTGCGCCGCGCTCTCGCGCACTTAAGATCCCTGACGCGCTTTCCGAAAACGGTGGCATGGGGATGGCCTTGCCCGTGGCCACGTCGAAGCGGTAGCGCATGAGATCGATCGTGTAGTCGAAGCTTGAGCCATCTTCGCTCCAGCGGCCAACAATCTGTCCGCTCTTCACTGCTCCCGCGCGCGCCGACGACATGCGTGTGTATTGCTCGTAGCCCGGGTAGGACTTGAGCCTGTCCTGCGCGCGCAGCGCCGGCACGAACACAACGAACGCGAGCAGCGCGACCGCTGAACGGCGCCCGAATAAATTCTTACCCATCACGTCGGAGCTCCAGTTTCACTCAGTTGTCATCCGGCACGCGCACCGCACCGAGTTTCGTCGTCTTGCGGTCGCTCTTCTTGGGCGGGACCGTCCAGTCGTGCTTTACCCCCTTGGCGCGCGGCTTTGGTTTGCCGCCGGCGCGGGTGCTGGAGCTTTTGCGTTTGCCGGATTTTCCACCTTTCATGCGGGCTGTCCCAATAGAGGCGAAGGCGACTCAAAAAGCAGAACAGAAAACAAATTCACCGCAGAGGTCGCAGAGATAATCATTGGAAAGAATGTTGCCAGCGTGAACGCACGCTGAGTCTGACGGGCGAATCGCATCGAGAAGCCAAGCCTCCGCGACCTCTGCGACCTCTGTGGTAAAATGCAGTTCTGCCTTTCCGCTCCAGGCCGCAAGCGCTCGTTCTTTTTGTACGCCGAAAATTCAAGACGAATTGTCCCTGTCCAACTATACCCGGATAGCATACGTTCGGCTCCACGTTGCTGCTGCCCGGGTGAATGACAATTCGAACGGAGAGGACCATGCTCGATCGTCCGCAGTTGAGCCGTCGTGGGTTCGTTGGTGGCGTCGCCGCCTCCGTCGGCATGCTCACCCTGGGCGGTCCGACACGCCTCTTCGCGACGGAGCGCGACCTGGCCGCCGCCCTCAACCCCGCCGACGACTACGACGCCTTCGCCAAGCTCGCGATGAACGAGAATCCGTACGGACCCCCCGAGTCCGTGATGAAAGCCATGACCGGCGCCTTCAAGTACGCCAACCGCTACGGCTACCCGGATTCCGGCCTCATCGACGCGATCGCGAAGCTCCATGGCGTCGGCGCGGAGAACGTGCTCATCGGCGCCGGATCGGGTGAGATCCTCGACGTCGTCGGTTCCACCTACGCCTCGGGTGGCAAGAAAGTACTCGGCGTCGAGCCATCTTTTGCCGCAGTGTACCAGCACGTCACGAGCATCAAGGGCGAGGCCGTCACGCTCCCGCTCACCGCAGACTTCCGGCAGGACATCCCGGCGCTCATCCGTACGGCAAAGGAGCGCTATCGCGACGTCGGCTTCGTCTATCTCTGTAACCCGAACAATCCCACCGGACAGATCGTCACGAAGCAGGAGGTACGCCAGCTCCTCGATGGCATTCCCGAAGGGATGCCCGTCCTCATCGATGAAGCGTATCATCACTTCGTCAACGACTCGAACTACGCGTCGTCCGTCCCCTATGTGATCGAGGGACGACCCATCATCATCGCCCGCACCTTCTCCAAGATCGCCGCGCTCGCCGGCATGCGACTCGGCTACGCCATCGCCCCCAGGGCCATGGTGGAGCAGATGCGTCCGTTCAGCACCGGAACGGTGAGTGCACTCGTGAAGTACGGCGGCGTCGCGGCGCTGAAGGATACCGATTCGCAGGCCGCGGTAAAGAAGATCACCATCGCGCTACGCAGCCGTACAACCGCCGAGCTGACAGGGATGGGTTACAGCGTTATTCCGTCGGAGGGGAATTTCTTCATGGTCAACGTCCGTCGGCCCATGCAGCCCCTCATCGCGGAGTTCCGCAGCAAGGGTGTGCTGGTCGGACGCCCATTCCCGCCGATGAACCAGCACCTGCGCGTGTCAGTCGGCACATCCGACGAGATGAACCGCTTCGTCTCCGCGTTCAAGGAGATCGTCGCGAATCCGATGAAGACCGCCGCGACGGGTGGGGCATAAGGCGGAACTGCGGAGGGTTATCGCGAATCCTGCGAATTTTGCGAATCAACGCGAATTGCTCCGCGTTACGCTTGGTGGCGATGCGCCCTTCGACGTTATTCTTGTTGCGGACCGCCGCACGGCCCTCACAATGATCAATTCGCGTTGATTCGCGTTTGATTCGCTGGATTCGCGATAAATCAGTTGAAGTTCCGTTTACGCAATCACCGGCCAATATCCACCGCGATATTCTGCCACTTTCCTTGATTGAACCGCAGCACGCTCAACACGCAGCGCGTCGCGTGTCCCACGAGTATCGCCAGCCAGATGTGAATGGGCTGTAATGTGCCCGTGTGCTTGATGACGAAGCAGATGCTCAGCGGGATCAGCACCTGCGAGATGATCGAGATGTAGAGGGGACTCTTGGTGTCGCCCGTACCCTGGAGTCCGCCCGTGTAGCTCAGCGCGACCGTGATGAACAATCCGGAAACGCTCAGCACACGAAGCAGCTGCGTGCCAATCTCGACCACCGCGGGCTCGTTCAATCCAAAGCCCGCGAGCAATAGCCGCGGCAGGAAGAAATAGAACAGCCCGAGAAACGCCGCTCCACCGAGACCGATCCGCGCCGCGACCTGCACGCCCTCCTTCGCGCGCTCAGGCTGCTTCGCGCCGAGATTCTGTCCCGCGACCGCGGCAGCCGCGCCCATCAAGCCGACAGAGGTCCACGTTACGAATGAGAAGAGCTGCGAATACGAGACGGCGAATGCCGCCTGTGCCGCTGCACTTTGCGCCAGCCCACCGATGAACGCCAGCATGAACACGCCGCCGATGTTCATCGCGATGCCCTGGATACCCGTGGGCAATCCGTAGCGGAACAACGAGCGGATGATCGTCCAATCCGGCGCGTAGCTCCCGCCACGTGGAAAGGACACGACCCACCCACCTCGCATGAGCCGGTAAAGGGAATAGACGGCGACGAGTCCCGACGACAGGCACGTCCCCATCGCGGCCCCCTTCACTCCGAATGCGGGAATTGGCCCGAAGCCGCGAATCAGCACGACGTTGAACGCGATGTTGAGCACGGTGGTCGTGACGCCGAGTACCATGGGCGTCCGCGCGTCGCCCGCGGATCGAAGCGCGCCGGCAAGCATGAAGAAGACCATCATGCCGCTGCTGCCGAGGAACATGATGCGCAGGAAGGGAAGCGCTTCCGCCTTCACCGTCGGCACCGCGTTCACGAGGTCGAGGAGGTGCGGCGCCGCGAAGTAACCCACCGGCGCCATGACGAACAGCGAGATGCCGATCGCCGTCAGGAACGCCTGGTACACCGTGCGATCCACCTTGCTGTCATCCCCTGCACCCACGAAGCGCGACACCAGCACCCCCATCCCGGTGAACAGCGACGTGATGAACACGATGACGACGATGAAGATCTGCCAGGACACACCGATCGCGGCATTGCCGCGAAAACCCACGAAATGCCCGATCATCACGTGATCCACGATCCCCTGCAACCCGCCGATGATGTTGGTGAGCATCGTCGGCCACGCGATGTTCCACACCGCGCGCGCCAGCGGACCGTCGACGATGGAGCGGTCGTACTTGCTCTTCTCCTTCGCCGGGACCGGGGCCTCGTTCTTCGGCGCCGCCTGCGCGTCGGCCGCCGGCACGGATGCGCTCACTGTGCGAAGCGGAGAATGTCGTAAACGAACTTCACGCCAGCCATCATCGAGCATTGGCGCAGCACGTCCACCGCCTCGTCTTGCATCGCCGACCAATGCATGGGGCGCACGGGCATGGCCAGCGCCGACACCAGCATGGGAACGCACAGCAAAACGACGGCTGTCAGGGAAGCACGCATCAACGAAACACTGGCGGGAGAGAGCGGCGTCCGTTGGGCAAGAACGCGGCGGATGCGCGACGACGGGGTGAAAGCGAAGTTCGCGCGGCATCCGACCCCCCGCAAGCGCAGAAACTTTCCCGCGAGCCAGGCGTACGAAAGGAATCGAATCCCTCCGTCCAAGGGCCGTTCCGTATGATGATCCCGCTCGTGGTTGCGCTGCTTCAAGCCACACCGCAGGCAACCACGCCAGCGCCACCACCCATGTCAGCGACGGAGCAGCGTGATGCCGCGCGAGAAAAACGCCGCGAAAAGAAACCGCCAAAGCGTCTCGCGGTGACACCGGACCACCTCGCGACCGCGTTCAAGGATCCCATGGCCCGCGAAATACTTGCGCTCGCGCGACAGGCGCGCAGCCAGCAGGATTCGGCGCTTCAGGGCTACGATGCGACCACCTACCAGCGCATCTCCGCCGGGATGGGATTCACGCAGTTCGGGCGCGACCGGCTCGCGTTCCGCAGCGAGCAGGCGACGCACATCCGCTGGCGCCGCGGTATCGGCGCGTACATCGACGTCACCGGGTCACGCACCGTCGTGCCCATCGCGGGCAAGTCGGCAACGGTTCGCATGGATGGCGACATCTCGCCGATTCCCTACTTCCCGGGCAGTGAGACCCTCTGGATCGGATCCGGTGCATCGAGAGGCACCGTCGACGAGAACGAGGGGATCATCCATCCGCTCGCCGAAGGCTCCGAAGCCTACTACGTCTACGCCACGGGAGACTCGGCAACGTTTCGCATGCCCGACGGCAAGGCGATCCGTTTGCGCGAGCTACAGGTTCGTCCGCGTACGCCGAAATGGAACCTTGCCGTCGGATCCCTCTGGTTCGACCTGTCCGGCGGTCAACTCGTGCGTGCCGCGTACCGCATGAGCGTGCCGATGGACATCAAGGCGGTCGCCGAGGAGGACGACTCGACGTCGTTCGGCGACGTACCCGCGATAATGAAGCCCATGCTCTTCCCCATGACCGCGTCGGTGAGCGCGATCGGTGTGGAGTACGGGCTCTATCAGGGGCGCTTCTGGCTTCCCCGCGTCCAGGTCCTCGAGGGCGGCGCGAACATGAGCTTCGTGCGGCTGCCCTTCAAGCTCGAGCAGAAGTTCCAGTACGACAATGTGAATGGTGGCGAGAAGCTCGCGGCCATCGTTGTTCCGCCAGACTCGCTTCGTCGTCGCAACGGTACGCAGGTCGGTGTCGTGGTCGGTTCCCCTTCCAGCAGCGATTCGGCGCGCGAGGCGCGTCGAACGAGCCGGCGAAAGTCTGCGTGCGACAGCAGCGGAGTGATCACGACGGTCAGGCAATCGCGCAGCAATCCGAACCCCGTCATGGTGCGCGTGCCGTGCGACTCGGCCAAGCTCGCCAATTCGCCGGATCTGCCGGCATCGATCTACGACAAGGGCGACGAAGTGTTCGCCAGCGAGGAGATGGACGCACTCGTTTCGCAGGCGCTGTCGATGGGGGCGCAGCCTGGTTTTGCTCCCCAGCCGATGCAGGCACAACTCGAGAACCTGCGTTACAACAGGGTCGAGGGACTGTCCGTCGGCGGTCGCCTCGACCAGACGCTCGGCGCGGGCTACTCCGTGTTCGCCACCGGTCGCATCGGCATCGCCGACCTGGAACCGAATGTGGAGCTCAACGCCTCGCGCAGCGACCTGCGACGAACACTCTCGGTTACGGCTTACAATCGCTTGACCTCAGCCAGCGACTGGGGACATCCGTTCGGCCTTGGCGCCTCGGTCTCGGCGTTCCTGTTTGGAAGGGATGAAGGCTTCTACTACAGGGCGAGCGGTGTCGAGCTGGGCTCGTCGCCGGATCAGGCGGGCACCAGCGCGTTGACCTGGTCGCTGTTCGCGGAGCAGGAGCGCACCGCGCGACAAAAGACGACCTTCTCCATCGCACGCGTGGTTCACGGCTCCGCCTTCGAGCCGAATCTCGAGGCGCACCGCGCGATCTACCTCGGTGGACGCACGCGCCACATCAGCACCTTCGGCCTCGATCCACAAGGCTTCCGCCTGTTCTCCGATGCGCGCCTCGAAAGCGCGTGGGCCGATACGGGCGCGTACGGCCGCGCCGCGCTCGACCTCACCGCGTCGCACGGCATCGGCAATGGAGCTGCCGCGATCACGCTTGCGGCGGGCAGCTCGGTGGGCGTGATGCCGGCCCAGCGATTCTGGTACCTCGGCGGTACGCAGACGGTGCGTGGCCAGCGCCCCGGCCTCGAGGCGGGCAATGCGTTCTGGCTCGGACGCGCCGAGCTGGCGCAAGGCGTGGGTGTCGTTCGGCCCGTGGTGTTCGCGGACCTTGGCTGGGCCGGCGACCGCACGTCGTGGGACAAGATCGGGGTGCCCATGTCGGGCGCCGGCGCGGGAATGTCGATCATGGATGGCCTCATCCGTTTCGACGTTGCTCGGGGAATCAACCCGGAGCGCCACTGGCGCGTAGACACGTATATCGAAGCGCGATTCTGATAGTCTTGGTTTGACCCTCGGCACTGCAACCGAAGAGCCGTCAGTCAACTGCTTTCAGCATCAGTTTCACCGTCAAGCGGAAATCGTACGCCCTTCCGTCCGACTGCAAACTGACGCTGATAGCTGATAACTGACGGCTCTTCGGTTGCTGTGCCGAAGCCCAAGCTCAAGCCCAAGCATTTGTCACTCCGCTGTTGGATGCTATCCTCCATCGGGCTCGGAACCCGACCGCCCGACGTCGGATAGAGTCAAAGGCCCGCGAAGTCATTCACCCCGAGACAGCCCGATCATGCGCCCAATTGCCGTCTACCACGAGCATCCTGACTGGTTCAAGCCACTCTTCGCCGAGCTGGAGCGCCGCGGGCTGCCGTACGTACGCCTTGATGCCGCCTCGCACCGCTTTGATCCGTCCGAGCGCACATCGGCCTACTCGCTCGTCGTGAACCGCGCGAGCCCGTCGGCATATCTTCGTGGCCACAGCGGTTCGACGTTTCACACGCTGCACTGGCTCCGGCACCTCGAGCGCATCGGCGTCCCCGTCGTGAACGGAAGCAAGGTCTACGCATATGAGCTGTCCAAGGCCTCGCAGCTCGATGCACTCGCCGAGCTGGGGCTCGCGTTCCCGCGATCCGTCGTCATCAACGATCCCGCGCTCGCACGGAGTGCCGCGGAAGACCTGCGCTATCCCGTGCTCGTGAAGGCGAACATCGGCGGCAGCGGCGCGGGAATCACGCGCTACGATACCTCCGATGCACTCGCCGGCGCCAGCAAGCGCGGCGAAGTGACCCTCGGCATCGACGGCGTGGCGCTCGTGCAGGAGTCTGCGCCCATGCGCGACGGACACATCACGCGCGTCGAGACGCTGAACGGCAAGTATCTCTACGCCATCAACGTCTTTCCGGCGACTGGCTCATTCGACCTTTGCCCGGCCGACGCCTGCCAGACGACGAGCGGCGTGGAGCTGGTTGGCGCTGCATGCGCGGTCGATGCGGTGAAGACCGGGCTGCGCGTCGAGGGATACACACCGCCCGCAGAGATCATCGAGCAGGTCGAACGGATCTCGCAGTTCACCGGGCTCGACATCGGTGGCATCGAGTATCTCGTCGATGACCGCGACGGCAAGCACTACTTCTACGACGTGAACGCCCTCTCGAACTTCGTGGCGGACGCAAAGAATGTCATCGGGTTCGATCCGTGGACGAACTTCGTGGACTACATCGAGGAACGCATCGAGGCGGGAGTGAGCGCATGAGCGCTACTCTCGCCCCAGAGGGTGAGACGGCTGCAGTTGTCCCGGAAACCAAACCGAAGCTCGTGGCGGCGTTCCCGAACAAGCGGCGCATGAGATTCGGCTACTGGCTGCCGGTGTTCGGCGGGTGGCTGCGGAACGTGGACGACGAGCGGATGGACGCAAGCTGGAGCTACACGAAGCGGCTCGCGCAGCGCAGCGAGGAACTGGGCTTCGATCTCACGCTCATCGCCGAGTTGTTCCTGAATGACATCAAGGGTGCCGACGCACCAGCCCTCGACGCATGGAGCACGGCGGCGGCGCTCGCGGCCGTCACCGAGACGCTCGAGCTGATGGTGGCGGTGCGTCCGCAGTACCACCCGCCCGCGCTGCTGGCCAAGCAGGCCGCGAACATTGACCAGATCTCGAATGGCCGCCTCGCGCTGAATGTCGTGAGTGCATGGTGGGCGGACGAGGCGCGTCGCTACGGTGTGCACTTCGACCAGCATGACGACCGCTACGCACGCACCAGCGAGTGGCTCGATGTGGTGAGCGGCGCATGGCGCGAGTCGCGCCTCACGCACAAGGGCAGCTACTACACGGTGGACGAGCTGATCGTCGAGCCTAAGCCGGTGCGCAAGCCCGGCCCCGTGATCTACGCCGGCGGCGAATCGGAGACCGCCAAGAACCTCATCGCCACGAAGTGCGATGCGTACGTCATGCACGGTGATCCGGTGGAGCGCATCGGACCGAAGGTCGCGGACATGCGTGAACGCCGCGAGCGGTTCGGTGGCAAGCCGATGGAGTACGGCATGGCGGCGTACGTCATCGTCCGCGATACCGCGGAAGAAGCGCAGCGGGAGCGCGCACGCATCACCAACGTCGACCCCGGCTCGGTCGGCTATCACAACTATCAGGACTGGTTGGCGAATACGCAGCTGGAGCAGCGCGTGTCGCTCGAGGACTACTCCGTGTCCAACCGGGGCCTGCGCGCCGCCTTGGTTGGAACGCCGGAGCAGGTCGCCGATCGTGTCCGTGCGTTCGCTGATGCGGGCGTCGGACTGTTGCTTCTGCAATGCAGTCCGCAGCTCGAGGAGATGGAGCGGTTCTCGGAGCAGGTGATGCCGCTGGTCTAGCGTTGTTGCCTCAAACCTCCAGCTCTGACCTTCTCGCTGTGCGCTTCGACCTTCCCGCTTCCGCCTAAAGGACCTTGAAGGCGCAAGGAGGAAGATCGAAGCGAAAAGGAGGAAGGCTGGAGCTGGAGGTTTGAGCGGGGCTCGAGCCGCACTTTGCCACCCAACCGGCGCATCGCGACCATTCGGGCATGCGCGTCCCCACCGCACTGCTCGTCCTGATCGCGCTCGGTTCATCCGTCGGCCGAGCACAGGTCGTCCGCGGAACCGCCATCACGCCCGACTCGGCACTCGTTCCCGGAGTCATCGTCACGTTGCTTGACGCGAGCGGCACGGCCGTCGCTCGCGCCCTCGCCGATGATGGAGGCTCCTTCGCGATGAAGGCCCCGTCGGCCGGCACGTATCACATCGAGGCGAAGCGGATCGCGACGGGAGCGCCCGTGACGCTCGCCGGCGTGCAGGTGACCGCCGAGCCACGCTGCCAGACCCTGCCTGATTCCGTGTCGGCGGCATTCGCCGTCTGGGAGGAGGCGCGCAAGGCGCTCCGGAGCTCGCAGCTCACCCGCCTCACGCGCGCATATCGCGCCGACGTCACCACCTTCGTCTGACGACAGTCCGCCGCGGAAACGCGCTTTCGCGTAACGGACAGCACGACGAAGCTCGGCATGCCCCTCCGTCCCTTCGCGAGCATGCCGCCTGATGAGCTGGCGGCGCACGGCTACGTGACCCGTGGCGCCAACAGCCAGGTGTTCCATGCGCCTGACGAAGACGTCCTCCTCTCGGACGGCTTCGCCGCCACCCACTGCCTGCGCCTGCTGCCCGACTCGGCCGAGCAGAACATCATCCGTCTGGGGTTCGCACCAGTTCCGGGACGCAAGGAGCCCGAGATTGCAGGCGTCCTCTCGATCGACCGCACAACGGCCGAGCTGCGCCGACTCGATTTCTCGTTCGTCAACGTGCCCGCCACGGATGTCGTGGGCGCACCCGGTGGGCAGATCGTCTTTCGGCACCTCTCCGAGGGAAGCTGGATGATCGAACAGTGGTCCATCTGGCTCCCGGTCGCCGAGGCTCGCACGGAATACGCGCCGTCCATCTCCCCACCGTCCACGCGCGGAATGCCGGCGCGCCCTGTTCCCACCATCAGCACCAGGTTCGGGATGCAGACCACAGGTGGCCACGTCATTCGTGTGAGCTTCGGTGAAGAAACCGTGTGGCGCGCGCCCGCCCCACCGAAATAGCACGCCGAAGTCAAAGGCAATGCACAGGCGCCGCTAGCCCGCTAGCCCGCTAGCCCGGCGAACCTTCACGCGCCCACGAGAGTTACAGTCAGTCATGAAGACCCTTCTCCGCTATCTGCGCCCCTACTGGCAGCTCGTCGTGCTGGCCCTCGTGCTCGCGACGATCAACCAGGTGTTCTCGCTGCTCGATCCGCTCATCCTTCGCCACATCGTGGATGACTACGCCAGTCAGCGCGACAAGTTCACGCGCGATGCCTTCATCCGCGGCATCCTGATCCTGCTCGCCATGGCGGTCGGCGTCGCGTTCATCAGCCGGGTGGCGAAGAACTTCCAGGACTACTTCGTGAACGTGGTGGTCCAGCGCGTGGGAGCCGACCTCTACTCCGACGGCATCCGGCATTCGCTCGCGCTGCCCTTCCAAACCTTCGAGGACCAGCGCAGCGGCGAAACGCTCGGCAAGCTCCAGAAGGTGCGCTCCGACAGCGAACGGTTCATCAACCAGTTCGTGAATTTCGTGTTCACGACGATCGTCGGCGTCGTGTTCGTGATGGTCTACTCGTGGAACATCCACTGGTCGATCGCACCGGCATTCCTGTTGACCGTGCCAGTCCTCGCGTTCATCAGCTCGTCGCTGAGCAAGCGCGTGAAGTCGATCCAGAAGACGATCGTGACGGAGACCACTGCGCTCGCCGGCGCGACCACCGAATCACTGCGCAACATCGAGTTGGTGAAGAGCCTCGGCCTCGCCAAGCAGGAAGAGCTCCGTCTCCACGCCACGACGGACAAGATCCTCCAGCTCGAGCTGAAGAAAGTGCGCTATATCCGGTCCATCAGCTTCATCCAGGGCACGGCGGTGAACTTCATCCGCACGTGCATCCTGTTCCTGATGCTCTACCTGATCTTCGAGCATCGGATGACGGTTGGTCAGTACTTCTCGCTGTTGATCTATAGCTTCTTCATCTTCGGACCGATGCAGGAGCTCGGCAACGTCGTGAACACCTATCGTGAGACGGAGGCATCACTCGAGAACTTCGAGGCCATCTTCCGCATCCCCATCGATCCGAAGCCGATCGATCCCGTCGCCGTCGATGACTTGCAGGCGCTGTCGTTCGAAGGCGTGAGCTTCACTCACTTGACGGCGGCGGCGCCGGCACTGGCCGATGTCACCTTCGACGTGAAGCGCGGCCACACCATCGCGTTCGTGGGACCGTCGGGCGCAGGAAAGACCACGCTCGTGAAGCTTCTGGTGGGACTCTACCGGCCAAGCCACGGCGCGATCCTGTACAACGGTGTGTCGAGTGACCGCGTCGACCTCGACCGGTTCCGCGAGCGCATCGGATTCGTGACGCAGGATGCGCAGCTGTTCAGCGGTACGATCCGCGAGAACCTGTTGTTCGTACATCCAGAGGCCACGGACGAGCAGTGCCTTGACGTTCTGCGTCGCGCCGCGGCGCATTCGCTGCTCACGCGCGCGGAGCAGGGGCTCGACACGGTCATCGGCGAGGGCGGCATGAAGATCTCGGGCGGCGAGAAGCAGCGGCTGAGCATTGCGCGCGCACTCCTCCGCAATCCGCATCTCCTGGTGTTCGACGAAGCCACCAGCTCGCTCGATTCGCTCACCGAGGAAGAGATCAGCCGGACCATGCGGGACGTGGCGCAGGGCGCGGACGTCATCACGGTGCTGATTGCGCATCGGCTGAGCACCGTCCTGCACGCGGACCGGATCTTCGTGCTCGAGCGCGGCCGCGTGGTGGAAGAGGGTCGCCACGATGAGTTGCTCTCCCGGAAAGGCCTGTACTACGCCATGTGGCGGCAGCAGGTCGGCGAACGTCGTCCGTCCGCGAGTATCCCAGTGGTGTCCGCCAATCCGTCGCTGGCAGTTGCGGGCGACTGAGTGGCGTGGTATTCGAAGTGCTGGTGAGTGAGATGGGTCACAAATACCAAATCGCATTTTGACGTGTTTCGTGCGCTCCGCACTGCGACACCCGGTACGCTTATCTGGCTCGGAGAGGGCAAGCGCAATATCGACATAGGTTTAGGGTATTGCCGCTAATTGGCATGCTTGTCGCTAAATGCGCATATTATGAACAGGCTAGGCGACGACGCCCAACCTTCGGTAACTGTGTCCGATTCGCCAAGAATCGGGACTCAATATGCCGCCCCGCCAACGCGCGAGGTGCGGCGCGAGACTGCTGCGGCCGAGGTGCTCCTGGCCCATGCGAGTACTCGCATCGTCGTCGCCGTCGCTTTCGCCATCCTTCAGCTCGGTCTGCTCCACCGCGTCGTGCTCGGCGCCGGAGTCGACCGAACCATTCTCGGCGTCGTCGCTGCGGTACTCGCCTACGTCGTTGCCGTCACGGTGATGCGCGCAGGCGTCCAGCGGCAGTGCCGCGCTTCTTCCATGCTCGTGACCGCATCCCTGTTGCTCGACTTGGCGCTCATCTTTGCGCTCACCGCCATCACGACAACGCCGGAGCACTATGAGCGGGCGCTCTTCGGCACCATCGTCGTGGTTTACGTCGCGAATTTCTTCTACGGCCGAGCACCTGCGTGGCGGGTCGTGCAGGTCGGAATCGTTGGCTATCTCCTGCTGATCGCGTCTGCCGCGGCCCGCGGGCTGCCGATCGAGGTCGCGGAGGAGGTGTGGACCCTTGCCATATGCGCGGCTGGGGCGGCGCTGATCGTCGTACAGGCGAGTGATGTCCGTCGTCGCCTGCGGAACATCGTCTCGCTGTTCGAGATGGCGGAGGTCGGGGACTTCTCGCGTGAGTACGACGCGGCCGCGGATGGACGGCCCGACGCGATCACCCGGGTGGGCCTCGCCTACAACGGTGTGCGCGCGCAGCTCGCGAACATGGTGCTCACGGATCCGCTCACCCGCTGTCTCAACCGTCGCGGTTTCGATCACGCGCTCACCCGCGAGCTCGGCCGCGCCGCGCGCGCCGGAACCGAGTTCGCGCTCCTCGCAATCGACCTCGATCACTTCAAGCAGGTCAACGACAACCACGGACACCCCGCCGGTGACGTCGTCCTCCGCGCTGTGGGCAGCCTCCTCATGACGTCCGCCAGGACGGGAGACGTTGTCGCACGCGTGGGCGGCGAGGAATTCGCGGTCCTGCTCGCGGACACTGGCACCGAGGGCGCTCAGATCTTTGCGACACGCCTGTGCGAACGCATCGCGACCTTTCCCTTCGACGCCAGCACGGACCAGCAACCGGTGCGCGTCACGATGAGCATCGGTGTCGCCGTCTCATCGACCCGGGGTGCGTCCGACTTTGGAGAGCTGCTGTGGTCGCGCGCCGATGATGCGCTGTACGAAGCGAAGCGCACGGGCCGAAACTGCGTGCGTACCTGGACGGGGCTCACGCGCCGGTCGGGCGACTACGCCGCGATCCAGGACAGCGATCGCGCGAGCGCATGACGCCTTGTTGAACAAGGGCAGAGACGACAGTTGTCAGCTGTCGGCGTCAGTTGAACAGACAGACGTAAGACCTCTGCGCCGTCTCTGGCTCAACTGGAAACTGATGCTGATAGCTGTTGACTGACGGCTCTAAAGTTGCGGTTGTGTTTGTGCTGTAAAGCCACGCCGATGTCAGTGCGGCCTCCAACTAACTCGCCGCCAGCACCTCATCGAACGCCTCATCGCAGGCCGAGAGGCACCGATCGAGCCCCTCCACTGTGTGATCTCCCATGTGGCCGATCCGGATGCTCGTGTCCTTGTTCTTCCCGTAACCACTGCCGATGGTGAAACCGCGCGACGCGACCGCGCGCAGCACGGCAGACGACGACACACCGGATGGCAGCGTGATGCTCGTGACCGATGGTGAACGATGACCATCTTTCGCCAGCACTCCGATCTCACTGCCATGGCGTAACGCGAGCCCATCCACCCAGCGGTACGTGCGCGCAGCCATGGCCGCATGTCGCATCCATCGCGACTGGATGGTTTCCGCGGCGATCGCCGCGAGCTGTAGCTCCGCCGCGAAGAACAGCGAAATCGCCGGCGTATTTGGTGTCTGATGCTTCGACGCATAGGCGTCGAACTCCACCAGGTCGAAGTACAGGCCGCGTCCGGCTTGCTGCGCGGCGCCGTCGATGAACGCCTTTGTCGCCGTCGCAAACGCGAGTCCGGGCGGAAGCGCGAGCGCCTTCTGGGAACCGGTCAGCGCGAAATCGAGCTCCCACTCGTCGAACGCGAGCTCGGCGGCACCGATCCCCGTCACCGAGTCGACGAGGCACACGGCGCCGTGCGTGTGCGCCAGTCGCGATACCGTGCGGATGTCCGTGAGGGCACCCGTCGACGTCTCGGAATGCACTACCGTCACCGCCGCGTACTTCGTCGCGCGGAGCCGCTCTGTCAGCACGTCGATGTCGACCACGTCGCCCCAGCGCACCTCGAGCACGTCGCATTCCCTGGCACACGCCTTCACGATCGCCGCAAAGCGGGCCGAGAACGCGCCGTTCACGATTGACAGCACGCGGCCCTCTGGCGCGCTGCGCACGCCGGCCTCCATGAGGCCAGTGGCTGACGAGCTGCTCACGTAGACTGGCCGCGCCGTGCCGAAGACATGCTGCAGCGATGCCTGGATGCGCGCGAACATGCTCTCGAAAACTGGCCCACGATGCGCGATCATCGGTTGCTGCATCGCTCGCAGCACGTCGTCGCGAACCTCAGTGGGCCCAGGAAAGAAGAAGGTGCCGTGGGTGAGTAGCGACGAAGTCATTCGAGAATCACCTGCAGAAGTTGATCGAACGAGTCGACGACGTAATCGGCGTCGCTCACGACACGTGCGCGCCGGACGAAACCGACGTAGGCCGCGAAGGCATCCACGGCGGGACGCATCGCGAGGTCCGTCACACCATCGCCCACCGCCAGCACCGGTTTGGGTAGCCCAAGACGCGCCGCGACGGCACGCTTCCCCTCGGCAGTCGCCAACGGTGAGGCCGTCTCGAAGCCTCCGTAGGTATTCGCGGCGGTGAGCATCACCGAGACCGCGTGCACGTCCCGGTTGGGGATTCCAACGAGCGACGCGACCGGAAGGATCGCCTCGCGAAGTCCTCCACTCACCAACACGATGCGACAACCCAAGTCCTGAAGCCGACCGATCGCCCACTTCGCTCCCGGCGCGAGCGCCGCGATGTAGGCAGTCGTCAGCGCGCGGATGTCGTCGACCCCTGGGCGAACGAGCGCGAGACGCTCGGCGTAAACGGAGTCGAGCGGGATTTCCCCGCGCATCGCGCGATCCGTAAGGAGCGTGACTTGCTTCCCGACATCAGCGCCTCTGCGCTCGGCGAGCCAATCGATCCCCTCCAGGCCGCAGAGGGTGGAATCGACGTCGAGAATCACGCTCGCAAATGCGAGTGCCATCAGAGCACGTTGCCGGGTGCGAGAATGCCAGCGGGATCGAGCTCGCGCTTTATCGCTTGCATCGCGCGAACCTGCAACGTCGACATCTGGAGCGGCAGCCACTTCCGCTTGATCTTGCCGATTCCATGCTCGGCGGCAACGGTGCCACCGAGCGCGATGACCTCGCGCAACGTCGATTCCACGACTCGTTCGATGCGCGCGAGCTCGTCAGCGTCGTGCGCGATGAAGTTCTGGTGCGGATGTCCGTTGCCGGCGTGCCCATAGATGACGGCCTGCGCGATTCCGGCTTCGTCGGCCAGCGTCCTCGCGCGTCCGATCGCGCGCGCGAGATGCTGATATGGAACGGCCCAATCGGTCGACACCTTGCGTCCGCCATGCGCGCGCCGCGCGGCGCCGCGTTCGTTCATGTGCGCAGGCACCGCGTGCCGCACGCGACGTGCTTCTCGCAGCGCGGTCTCGCCCTCGTAGACCCGCACGTCATCCACGATCGCTCCGTTCGCCTCGGCGAGCGACAACCACTCGTCGAGCGCGGGGTCAGTCCCACGGGGCGGTGTCTCCTCCACGTAGACGAACGCGCGCGCCCCCGTCGCCCAGCCCGCCGAATCTTCCGCGGAACGCACGATCTCCAGCGCGAGGACGTCGAAGAACTCGAGGCAGCGCGGATGCACGGCAATGCTTTCGCGCGCGGCGACGACGAAGTGGAGGGCGTCGTGCTCGGTGGCAAATGGGATGGCGAGACCCACGACCTGCTCCGGCAGTGCAAGTAGCGACACCTCCGCCTCCACCACCACGCCGAGCGTGCCCTCGCTGCCAATGAACCAATCGACGGGGTCGTGCGCGAGCGCGTAACCGACGGTGTTCTTCTCGAGCGCAGTCCGACGTAGATCGACGATAGTCCCGTCAGCGAGCGCGACGCGAATCGCGCGGATGTGCGCCCGCGTCGCGCCGTAGCGAAACGACCGCGCGCCGGACGCGTTGCACGCGACCGCTCCTCCCACAGTGCACTCTTCTTCGCTCGTCGGATCGGGCGCGAAGAGCAAGTCGTGCGCGGCGCACGCTCGCTTGAGATCACCGATGAGCACTCCCGGCTCCACCCGAGCCGTACGAGCCACCGGATCGATGTCGATGATCCGCTGCATCGCACGCAGCGACATGATGATTCCGCGATCGCAGATCGACGCAGCCGTAGTACTGGTTTGACCTCCAGCAGCCGTAACGGGCGTGCCCGACGCGGAGGCTTCGCCGAGCAGCGCGGAAATCTCCTCGGCACTCGTGGGCCGGGCGACGCCGTCTGGAATAAGCACGAGCCCTGATGCATCCGCCGCGTATGCGCGACGTACGCCCTCGTCCCGCGAAATCGCGGGAGCTTCGACGGTCGGTTCGAGTGACGTGTCTCCCAATGTCAGCGACGAAGGGTGTGTGTCAGGGTGGCGTGAGGGCTTTCCACTGTTCCCCGTGGGTCGTATGCCATTCATGGTACACGGTACAGTGTACCGGGTACGTTCTTCGGTCAGGAACCTCTGAAATGAACGACTGTCGCCGAAGTGATATCCGGCAACTTCAAGAGCGCCTCGCGTACACCAGCACCGACAACCCCGTCCACACTGATCGCCGCAAGCGCCTCGCCTCCCTGCGCCAATCGCGCCTGGTGGTACTCGGCGATGTTCACTCCGGCGTCGCCGAGCAGCGTACCAACTCTGCCAATGACACCAGGCACATCGTGATTCGTGAGGATCACCAGCGTGTCCCTCGGTGCGACGTCGACGTGGAATCCGCCAATGCGCGTCAGGCGCGCTGGAGAACCCTCGGGCGCCACACCGGCTACCGCGATCTCCTGCATGCCACCGCTCAAACTCACCTGCATGCCGAACGCGCCGAGCGAATTCGTCTCGGAACTGGAGAGCTCCATGCCGCGCGCTTCGGCGAGTGAACGGGCGTTGATCAGGTTCAGTCGCTCGACGTCGATCACGCCTTCGAGCACGCCCGCGGCAGCCGCAGCGAGAAGTACAGCGGATGCTCCCGCGAGCTCTGATCCACAGCGAAGCGACAACCGCTGTACCGTGCGGACGCCACGGTCCGCCAGGATCGCGCGTGCGAGCGCCGCAGCGCGACGGGTGACCTGCAGGGCCGTCTGAAGCTCGCGCCAGTCGCCCGAACCCGCACCCGCAACGTTGATCGACCGCGACAGCTCATTGTGAAGCAGCGCATCGCGAACGGCCGCGCACGCGTCGACGGCCACGTTGCGCTGCGCCTCGGCGCTCGATGCCCCGATGTGCGGCGTGAGCAGCGTGTTTGGCGCACTTCGCAGGGGAGAGTCGGCAGCGAGCGGCTCCTTGCCGAATGCGTCGACGATGGCGCCGCGCAGCTGCCCGCTTTCCAGCGCATGGGCGAGCGCTGCCTCCTCGATGATGCCGCCACGCGCCATGTTGACGGCGATCGCTCCGCTCTTGAGTCGCGCGAGCTCGCGACGGCCGATCATTCCCTCGGTCTCTTCCGTGAGCGGCGTGTGCACCGTGATGATGTCCGCCTCGTCGAGCGCACTCTCGAGTGTCGTGAGGCGGCGAATCTTCAGCGCACGGAAGCGGTCGTCGCCCACGTATGGATCGAAACCAGCAACGTCCATCCCAAAGGCCAGCGCGCGTGTCGCAATCTCACCGCCGATTCGCCCCACGCCGACGATCGCGAGCGTCTTGCCCTTGAGCTCCGTACCGAGGAGCTGCGAACGATCCCACTTGCCCTCGCGCATCGACGTGGCCGCGTGCGGAAGGTGCCGAATGAGGCCGATCACCGTCCCGAAGAAGAGCTCGGCCACCGCGACGGTGTTGCCGGCCGGCGCGTTGATGACCGCGACGCCGAGCGCCGTTGCGGCGTCGATGGCGATGTTGTCGACGCCGACACCGGCGCGTCCTACGACGCGAAGCTTGGTCGCGCGCTGGAGCAGCTCCTTCGTGACGCGCGTCGCACTCCGGCCGACGAACGCGTCGTAGTCGCCGATTCTCTCGAGAAGTTCGGCTGGCGGCAGAGTGGGAAGCTCATCAACGACGAACGAAGGCTCCGCGGTGAGCAGGGCCACGCCGTCGGGATCGATGTCGTCAGTGACGAGAATGCGGTAGGTCACGGCTGTCAGTGGGGATCGGGTAAGGCAAGGTCGCGAGGCGGGGGCCAACGGGCAACCCATGGGAAATCCGCATAACCGGGGGCATATTCGAGTCCATGGCCACTGTCACACGCCGCGCGCGGCTGCTCGATCTCGCATGTCTGCTGTGCATCCTCGTTGGGGGCGGTCTCGGTTACGTCGCCAGCCTGCAACTTCAGGAGATCAGCAAGCTATCCTATCGTCATCCCGGTCCTCGTAGGGAATCCGCGCTGACGGCGGCCGATCACGCGCGCTACCTCGCGTATGGCGGAGTTGCCCTCGTGCTCATCGGCTGCGTGATCGGAGCGGGCGGCGCCATCCACCGCGCGCGACGCAAGACGGCCTGAATTCCTGTGGCGGGGCTGTTCAGGTGATTTCCATCTGGCCTTCGCTCACGAGCACAGACGCACCGCCAACGCGCACCGCGGTCACCGCGCCGCCACTGACGTCGGCCTCCACCTCCATGATGCTGGGCCGGCCCATCTCGAAGCCCTGCTCGACTCGCCAGGACAGGAGTCCGTTGCGCCTCGGATCTCGTGTAGCCAGATAACCGGCGAGCGCCGCCGCGGCGCTTCCCGTCGCAGGATCCTCAGGGACGTTGAGGCCGGGCGCAAACATTCGGGCGTGAATGTCCGAGCCGGCTCGCTCTCCGCCGAGCGCAAAGACGAACACCTCGGAGCCCCAGCTTCCCTTGAGCGTCGACTCCCAGACGTCCAGTCTCAGGCGAGCCTTCGCGACGGTGGCGACGTCCCTGACCGGGACGAACGTGTACGGAACGCCGCACGAAAGCGGGTGCGGCCCCCACGGATCGTCGAGAAAGTCGGTCGCCTCGAGGCCAAGCGCTGACGCGAGTGTCGCTCGCGATGGCGCAGCCCGCCCCGAGTGCGGAAGTTGCGCCGCCGTCAACTGCGCAAAAACCGGCGCGCCCCCCTCGCTTCGGATTGTGACCCGCATCGGCCCGACGCCTTCCTCGAACACGATGTCGGTGGCATCCCCGGTGAGCGGGATCTCGCCGATCGCTGCAAGCACGTGCGCCGTGCCAATCGTCGGATGGCCGGCAAACGGGAGCTCCGCCCCCGGGGTGAAGATCCGCACCCGCCTCGTGTGATTCGGGTTCTCCGGCGGATAGACGAAGGTCGTCTCCGAGAAGTTGAATTCGCGCGTCACGTCCTGGAGGCGCTCCTCGGGAATGCCGCGGGCATCGGGAAACACGGCGAGCTGGTTCCCGCCAAACGGCCGGTCGGTGAACACGTCAGCGGTGACGAAGTGGTATCGGGCCATGTGCAGAAAGATGGGCGGGCGCGTATCGGTGCGGCACTGGGATGAGTCCGCATCCTGCTCTGGACGTGCTGTCCGCCCGACATAGGTTCTCAACCATGCCGCAGGCGTTCCGCCGTCTCGTCGCCTCAACTGCACGATCCGCGTTCGCGCTGCTGCTCTGTGCCGCGGGTCTGTCGGCACAGGGCATCGGCGGGAAGATCGAGGGCGTCATCACGGACAGCATTCGGGGCGGTCCGCTCGTGGGTGCCCTCGTTGTTGCGACGCCTTCTTCCGGACTGCGAGACACGGTCTTCCATGGCGTGCAGACCGACGCACGCGGCCGATTCGTGTTCGGCAACCTGCGCGCTGGCGCCTATGCGCTGTCCGTCGAGCATCCGGTAATCGACTCCACGGGCATCGGCGCGCCTGGCGTAGCGGTGAACGTGGCGGAAGCACAAACGGCGAGCGCGTACCTCGCGATCCCCTCCAGCATCTCCCTCCGCCGCGCCCTGTGCTCGACGCTCCGCGACCCGCTGCTCGGCGTCATCACGGGCTCGGTGCGAACCCCCGGGGGCCGGCCGGCGTCGGGCGCAATGGTTGTCTTCTCCTGGACGGATTTCGAGGTCGACTCCGCCAACGCGCGCGTCCTGTCGTTCCAGATTGACTCGAGCGTCCACACCGATGTAAACGGCGCATATCGCGCCTGCGGCCTTCCCATCCAGCGATCGCTATTCGTTCAGGCGCAGGGCGGGCCAGACGTGCAGTCCGGCATCCTCGAGGAGCGTATTGGCAGCGCGGGCGTTCTCTTGCGCGACTTTCAAATCGGTAGCGTGGCCCGCGAAAACGGCGCAGCTGGTTCGACCGACGCCGCTGGCGCGCCATCGGGTTTCTCGCTCGCGGGAAAGGTGACCGCGCTCAATGGGCGCCCAATCGCCTCCGCGCAGGTAGTACTGATGGGTGGGACCCGCAGCGCGACGACCAATGAGCGCGGCGAATTCCGCATCCCCGACATCTCCCCCGGTACCCAGGGCCTGCGTGTGATCGCGCTGGGCTTCTATCCGCAGATGTTGCGTGTCGAGCCGGTTGCGGGCGAAACCGAGGTGACCATCAAGATGGAGAACGCGGCCGTCGTCCTCGACTCGATGCGCGTCATCGCCAAGCGCGCGAACACCCGCCTCCGCTACACTGGGCGTGAGTTCGAGAAGCGGTCGTCGCACTCCCCGGGCACGTACATCACTGAGGAGCAGATTGCGTCATTCGGTGCGCTGGTCACCTCGGACGTCTTTCGCCATGACCCTGGCGTGCGCGTGGCGGCTCCGCGAGGACCGGGTAGCGAGATGCTGTCGTCGACTCGCGGCACCACTGATTTCAGCGGGGCGGTATGTCTGATGGACATATTCCTCGACGGCACGCGCATCGCCGCCGATGACCTCAGCATGATTTCCCCCGATATGCTGCACGGCATCGAGGTGCATTCGGTCGCGACGTCCCCGGTCGGCTACAAGATCGGGAAGTGCGGCGCCGTCTTCATGTGGACCAAGTAGCGCGGCGGCCGTCGGCTACTTCTCGTCCATGAACGGGTAGCGATAGTCCGTCGGCGGCGAAAAGGTCTCCTTCACGCTCCGCGCACTGACCCAGCGCACCAGGTTCAGCTTCGAGCCCGCCTTGTCGTTCGTGCCTGATCCGCGCGCGCCACCGAATGGCTGCTGGCCCACAACGGCTCCTGTCGGCTTGTCGTTCACATAGAAATTCCCGGCGGCGTTGCGCAGCATCAGCATCGCCTGGCGAACAGCATGCCGATCGTTCGCGAACACGGCTCCCGTCAACGCGTACGGCGACGTCGAATCCACGATTCGAAGCGTCTCTTCCCACTTCGCATCGTCGTAGACATGCACCGTGACAACCGGGCCAAAGATCTCCTCACACATCAGGCGATACGACGGATCCGCCGTCTCGATGAGGGTGGGATGCACGAAGTACCCGTGCTTGCCATCCACCTTTCCGCCCGCGACGATCGTCGCATTCTTCCGCGCATCGGCGATGTACTCCGAGATCTTGTTGAACGCCTTCTGGTCGATCACCGCGCCCATGAAATTCCGGAAGTCGGTGATGTCGCCGACTTTGATCTCCTCGATCATCGCCACACAGCGCGCCTTCACGTCGGGCCACAGCGACCGCGGAACATAGACCCGGCTCGCCGCCGAGCACTTCTGTCCCTGATACTCGAATCCGCCGCGCACGATGGCGACGGAGAGCGCCGCCGCATCGGCGGAGCTGTGCGCGACGATGAAATCCTTGCCGCCCGTCTCTCCCACCACGCGCGGATAGCTCCGATACGTTGTCATGCTCGAGCCGATGGTCTGCCACATCGAGTTGAAGACACGGGTGCTTCCCGTGAAGTGCACACCCGCGAGGTCGCGGTGTGACAGCGCTACGTCCGATATCGAAACCGCGTCGCCGGGAACGAAGTTGATCACGCCGGGAGGGAGTCCGGCCGCCTCCAGCAACTTCATGATGTAGTAGCCAGACAGCATCGCCGTGCCGGCTGGCTTCCACACGACAGTATTTCCCATCAGCGCCGGCGCAGTCGGCAGGTTGCCAGCGATCGACGTGAAGTTGAATGGCGTCACCGCGTAGACGAATCCCTCGAGCGCCCGGTAATCGAGCTGATTCCACATTCCGCCATGGCTCAGCGGCTGCTCGGCATACAGCTCCTGCGCGTACGCCGGATTGAAGCGCCAGAAGTCGATCAGCTCGCACGCCGAGTCGATCTCCGCCTGGAATGCGGTCTTCGACTGGCCGAGCATGGTGGACGCGTTGATCGTCTGACGCCACGTGGTCGTCAACAACTCCGCCGCGCGAAGGAACACCGCCGCCCGATCTTCCCACGACCAATTCGCCCAGTCCGCCTCCGCGCGCTTCGCGGCGGCGATCGCTTGCGTCACGATCTCCGGCGTGGCGCGATGCCAGTCCGCGAGGACATGGGCATGGTCGTGTGGCATCACGCTCTGCGAAAGGTCGCCGGTGCGGATCTCCTTGCCGCCGACGATGATCGGGATGTCTGCGCGCTCCTTGGCCATGTCGGCGAGCCGGCTCTTGAGCGCCGCCTTCTCAGGTGAGCCGGGCGCATAGCTCTTCACCGGTTCATTGATTGGCGGCGGGACGTGCCGAGTGCCGGAGAAGCCGTCGAGGGGTGCGAAGGTGTCGGGAGCAGACATTGAGCGATTGCGAGCGGGTGCGTGATGGATTCAGTCCCTGAAAGCTAATCCTTCCGACTATTGTCAACGCATGCTGCCACGGTGTTCGAAACGCATACTCTCGCTAATACTTGGGGCTGCCATTGGCTGCGGTGGAAGCCAGCCTGTCGTATGGGAGGGCTCGCGCACGGTGCCGCCCAAGAGCTCGACCGTCCGTCTCTCCGCAGCGGGCGACGTCATGATCGACACCCTCGCCACGATGTCATCGCGGCTGAGTGCTCCCTCGGCCGCGTGTCCCGGATCCATGCGGCTCTCGGCATTCGGCATCAAGCTGTTCGCGGTGTGGTGGTCGCCCCGCGCCGACAGCACGGCAGTGCTCGAATCGTCCATCACGAGCGATTCAGGGCGAACGTGGGGCCATGTGGTCCCGGTGGACACGACAGACCACGGCCCGACAGGCTGCGCCAGGACGCCCCCCGCCATCGCGACCGACGACGCGAGCGGCTATGTGCACGTGACTTACTCGATGCAGGCAGCCGAGGGGCCTGGCCTGTTTTACGCGCATTCCATGGACCGCGGCGCCACTTTTCATTCGCCCGTACCGATACTCTATGGCGAGCGGCTCGGCATCACGAGCGTCGCGGCGAGCGGAGACGTGGTCGCGGTCGCGTTCGAGGATCCGGGGAGCAGAACGCCGCGCATCGGGCTCGCGCTGTCGGCAACCATGGGCCACATTTTCGAGAATCGCGTGTTACCGGTTTCGGACGACAACAGCGCGGCGACCCAACCGCTCGTCGCGGTGAACGGGCATCGTCTTGCCGTTGCGTGGCGCGAGCGACCGTCCTCGAATGGAGGCGGCGTCATTCGCCTTCGCACTGGCTCCATTCCCTGACGCCCATCCCTGCGCCCACCTGATGCGCGTACTCTTCGCAGACGACGACGTCATCGCTCGGACGCTGCTGGCGGCTGTCCTCGCTGATCTGGACCACGAGGTCACCGTCACCGACGACGGCGCGAAGGCATGGGAGGCGTTCCGCGGCGAGCCGTATCCACTCGTCGTACTCGACATCAACATGCCCGAGCTAGACGGCCTCGAGGTCTGCCGGCGCATCCGCTCCCACCACGTCGGGCGGGACGCATTCGTCCTCATCGTGACCGCACGCGATGGGCGCGACGATCTTGCGCACGTCCTGGAAGCCGGAGCCGACGACTACCTCACCAAGCCGACGTCGCCGGAAAACCTGCGCGCCCGACTGGAGATCGCGAAGCGGCGCATCGCGCAGGACGTGGCACGACGCGCGGCGGAGGAAGAGCTGGCGCGCTCCCGTTGGCTCGCCGGTATCGGCGAGACGACGATTGCGCTCGAGCACGAGATCAACAATCCGCTCTCCGCATTGCTTGGCCATGCGGAGCTGCTGATGATGGACCGGAATCTCAGCGACGACCAGATGGAGCAGCTGCGGATCATCCAGGAACAGGCGGCACGAATCGCGCAAGTCGTGCGGCGGCTCGCGAAACTGAAGAATCCACAGTCGGTGGAGTATCTCGCCGGGTCGCTGATGCTCGACCTGTCCTCGCGGCCGACGCGCTTCGAGTGACCTGACTTCCAACTCGCAAGGACCTGTTGTGGAGCACTATTTCGGCGCGCACACCGTGGACAATGGCGGCATTCACATGGCGGCGCGCCGCGCGGCGAATGCGGGCATGCGGGCCCTCCAGATCTTCACCGCCATCCCGAAGTACTACAACGACAAGGTGTCCATTCGCGCCGAGCGGGTGGAGCGCTTTCGGGAGACGCTCGCGGGGACGTCCATCGCGCTCGAGCGGGTGGTCGTTCACGCGGCGTACGTGTTGAACACGGCGACGCCGGAGCCCGACAAGTGGACGCGTGCTCGAGACGGACTCGCGAGGGAACTGGAGCGATCGACGACACTCGGCGTCGGGGCCATGTGCTTTCATCCCGGCGCCGCCACGGACAACGACCGCGAGTCGGCCGCGGAGCGGATTGCCGCGGCCATCGTGCACGCGCTGGAGAAGGTGAAGGGCGATACGCGGGTCCTCGTCGAGAACACGGCCGGGGCAGGGAAGACGATGGGACGAACGCCGGAGGAGGTGGGCAGCATCCTTCGCCACGTGCCGCAGCATCTCCGCGCCCGCACCGGGTACGGCCTCGACACGTGTCACCTCTACGCGAGCGGCTTTGACCTGCGGGAATCGCCGAACGCAACGTCGCGGCTGCTCGACGCATTCGAGGAGGCAACTGGCGAAGCTCCGGGATTCTTCCACCTGAACGACAGCGAGGGGGCCCTGGGGTCGAACAAGGACCGTCATATGTTGCTGGGCGACGGCGAGATCGGCGCGGATGCGTTCGGGTGGCTGTTGGCGGACAAGCGCACGCGGGGCGTTCCGCTCATTCTGGAGACGCCGCAGCTGAACTATGAGATCGGGGACGATGACGATGGTCCGGACCCGTACGACGTGCAGATGATGGAGCTGTTGCAGCGTCTTTCGGCGTAGAGGCTCACAGCCTCTGTGTTGGTTATGTCCGACTGGAACCTGACGCAGATAGCTGACAACTGTTGGCTCTGCGGTAGAGCTCTGGCGCTGGTGGCGCGCCGGCCACGAGCTCGAGCTCGAGCTCGAAGCTCGAGCCGAGCCGATCCGAGCATGAGCTTGGGCTCGTGGCCGGCAGGCCCCTTCCGCCGCGGCTCTACCGCAGAGCCGTCAGTGAACAGCTATCAGCGTCAGTTCACAGTTGAGCCTTCAGCTCTGTCACCACTTGCATAATTAGCTAATTAGCTTATCATGCAAGTGTGGACAGCGCATTCAAGGCACTTTCAGACCCGACCCGGCGTGACATCCTCCGCCTCCTGAAACACGGCTCCCGCACTTCCGGGGAGATCGCCCAGCATTTCGACGCTGCCTGGCCGACCGTTTCTCGGCACCTCGCGGTGCTGCGGGATGCGGACCTGGTCCTCTCCACCCGCGTCGGACAGCAGATCGTCTATGAGCTCAATACCAGCGCGTTCCAGGATGTCGTGGAGCACCTCATGTCATGGCTCCATCCAGGAGGGCCCGATGAATGACTACATCAAGCGATGGTACCCGGCGGCCCTGGCGCTCACCGCATGCGCCGTCTCCCTCGCCGTGTTCGACCGGTTGCCCGACAGCATGGCGGTGCATTGGGATCTCGCCGGCAATCCCAATGGCTGGATGCCGAAGTCGGTCGGCGCGTTCATCACGCCGGTCATCATCCTCGTCAGCTGGCTGACGCTGCGCCTCGCTCCACTCATCGATCCACGGCGCCCGACCTATGAGAAGTTCACCGGCGCGTATGACCTCACGGTCGCGGCTCTTCTGGCGATGGTGTTCGTGATGCACTTCGTCCTCCTCGCCGTCGCGCTCGGCTACCCCCTGCCCGTCGCGCGCATCGCCCCTGCGCTCATCGGTGCAGTGTTCGTGGTCGTCGGCAACGTGATGCCGAGGGCGCGCTCGAACTTCATGTTCGGTATCCGCACGCCCTGGACGCTCTCGAATGAGCGCGTGTGGGCCCGCACGCACCGCCTCGCAGGCTATACGATGACGGGAGCGGGCGGCGTAATGATCCTGTCCGCCGCGCTGCTGTCGCCGGACCTCCTGGGTGCGGTGATCGTGGCCGCCATCGTCGCGGCACTCGTCGCGCCGGCCGTCTATTCGTATCTCACCTTCCGTCGGGAGTCAAAGGCATGAGTGCCGCGCGCGTGTCAGGCCTGAACCTCCTCCTCTTTTCCCTCGCGTGGTCCACCCTCCTCGCCGCGCAGCAGCCGGAGCGCGCTGTCTTTCTCTTCCGCCTTGGACGGGACACGCTGGCGGTTGAAAATGCGTCGATCGGGAACGCGCACTTCGACGGAGACCTTCGCTACCGTACGCCACTCGTTCGTGTGCTGCGCACCGTCACCTTCTCGCCGGCATTCGAGCTCGAGACGCTCGATGCGACGGTCGGCTTCGGCGTTCGCGGCGACAGCGCTTGCATGCATTCGGTGCTCGCCGTCATCGGCGACAGTGGCGTCATCGAGACTGATGCGCCCGAGGGAAAGCCAGTGTGTACCCAACGCGTCCTCGTACCTCGAGGCGCCGTGCCTTTCATCAACCTGTCGGGGCTCACGCTCGAACTCATTCTCAGGCGCGCACGAACGGTCGGCGGCGACACGGTGTACGTTCCGCTGCTGCTGGGTCCGGGTCAGAGCGTACCGGTCCGCGTCACTCGCGTCGGCGCGGACTCTGCCTTACTGACCATCGGTACAACGGACATCCGGGTGCGCACGGACGCCGTTGGCCGATTCCTCGGCGGCGTGGTGCCATCGCAAGGCGCGTTCTTCGACCGCCTTCCGGGCGATTCGCCACTCGCGGCCTGGAGGCCGGTGGTTGCGGTGTACGATGCGCCCGCAGGCGCTCCATATACCGCGGAACAGGTCACCATCCACACGCCCCAGGGGATCACGCTCGCGGGAACACTGACCCTTCCGCCGCACCGAGCCGGCACTCGATTGCGCCGATGATCGCCGCGACGGATGCATCCCTTCGCGCAATGGTCCTCATCGCGGCACCGGCGAAAACGGGACGAGCCATTGCCGCCCAGCAGCGGCGCGACGCGATCGATCACGACGCCTCCATTCCGCCCGCACAGCGCGACTCGATCTTCGCCGCACTCGAGCGCGCGTCAGAAGTCGTCTACGCACAACCAGGGTGGACCCACTTCTACGTGAACTACGATCCGCTTTCTGTCGCCTCACGCGTGCGCCTGCCCACGCTCATTTTACAGGGCGAAACGGACACCCAGGTCACTCCGGATCATGCGACGATCCTCGCTGGCGCCCTGCGTGCGCGGGGGAATCGCGATGTGAGCGTGCGCACATGTGCGAACATGAATCACCTCATGCTCGACGACCCATCCGGCAACGTCGGAGGCTACGGAAAGCTCCCTTCGTACGCCGTTCGACGCGATTTTCTCGGCGCACTTTCGGACTGGTTGGCGAGCAAACTGTGACACCGCGGATCCGCTCATAGGGGAAATGGAGCATTTCCATAGAGAAATCATTTCACTTTCCCTATTGCGCAGGGCATGAGGCATTGTATCTTGCGCCCCGTCGTACAGCGTTTCGCTCATAGCGAGAACCTGTTCATTATTCCAGGAGACGAGCATGGCCGCGAAGAAATCGGCAGCGAAGAAGGGCGCAGCGAAAAAGGCACCGGCGAAGAAGGCACCCGCAAAGAAGGCTGCGGCGAAGAAGGGCGGCGCCAAGAAGGCGGCGACCAAGAAGACCGCCAAGAAGAGCGGCGCCAAGCGCGTACCAAACGCTGCATTCATGAGGCCGATGACACCGAGTGCTCAGCTCGGCACCGTCGTCGGAACGGCACCGCTGCCCCGCACGGAGGTCACGAAGAAGCTCTGGGCGTACATCAAGCGGAAGGGCCTCCAGGATGCCAAGAACCGCCGTCAGATCAATGCCGACGAGAACCTGAAGCCGGTATTCGGTGGAAAGGCGAACGTCTCCATGTTCGAGATGACCAAGCTCGTCAACAAGCACCTGAAGTAGCTCGGCTTCCGTTTCTGTCGGGTGAGGGGGCGCGCCGATTCGTCGGCGCGCCCCCTTGTCGCATTGTCCAGTCGCGGAAAACCCTTGCCTGCCGTCGGAACGAGGCAAGATTTCACTCGTCTCTCCACTCTCTTTCCTCCGTCCGTCGTCCATGGCCGCAAACGTCGTCGCGAATGCTCGCGGCAAGAAAGCCGCTCGCGGCTCGCACCTCCACGTCCTCTGGGAGAACGTCAAGTCTCTCGCCGGCGCGATTCTCATCTACCTCGTCATCAATACCTTCCTCGTCGCAGCGTATCGCATCCCCTCCGGATCGATGATTCCAACGCTGCTGATCGGCGACTGGCTCTTCGTGAACAAGGCCGTATACGGACCGCACATCCCCTTCACGAACGCGCACCTGCCGTCGTTCAATGAGCCGAAGCGCGGCGAGGTCATCGTCTTCGTCTCGCCCTATCAGAAGGACGAGGCGGACCGCGGCAACGACCCCACACCTACGCTCGTCAAGCGCATGGTTGGCATGCCCGGCGACACGCTCTTCATGCGCGCCGGCCTCCTGCATGTGAACGGTGTCGCGCAGCGGCAGGGATTCGGCATCGTGAGCAAGCCCGATCCGCGGAGCGGCGTGCAACCCACCGACGTCAATCTGCTCTTCGACTGGCAGCATCGCGTGGAGCTCAAGCAGTCGCGATTCGGACCCGCGCCCACGCAGCCGCAACTCGACAACTGGGGCCCGCTCGTGATTCCCGCCGGCCATTATTTCATGATGGGCGACAACAGGTACGAGTCGAAGGACAGTCGATTCTGGGGCACCGTGCCGCGCGAGAACATCCGCGGACGGCCGAGCTTCGTGTACTACAGCTATCGGAGCGGCGACGAGACCGACCGCCCGCTGCCGTTCATCACCGACATCCGGTGGGGACGAATCGGGACCCGCATTCATTGACTACCCGGGGAGCGACACCGTCGGACCAGGCTCACGTGGAGGCCCACCCGTGACGCTGGCGTCGCTCACCTCGGTGACGCTCACCTCGCGCTCGATCGCGTGCTCGCAACTCGCATGCGTCGTCCTCTTTGGCGCACTGCTCTTCGCGCCCTGGCAGGCAACATCGCTCGCTCAGGGCGCGCTGCTCATCCTCGCATGCGCCGCATTCGCCATCGCCGCGCTCTCCATCGCGCGCGGCGCGCATGGCATCGTGCTGGTGGTCTTCGGAGCGTTCGCCGCACTTGCGATACTCATCGGCTTCGATGAGCTCTGGATGCTCGTCGCCCCCGCGCCAACCGTCTCCTCGGCGCTCCAGAACGTCAGCAGCCTCGAGCTCGCGGTCGCCATCGCCGCATTGAATGCGCTCCTGGCCGTCTACGGAAGCTATGCGCTCTCAGCCGAGCGACTCGCCGCCGAAGCGCTCGAGCGCCGCGTGACCGCGGAGCAGCTGGTGAAAGCCTCGCTGGAGCAGCGCGTCGTGCAGCGCACGCTGGAGCTCGATGATGCACAGCGCGTTCTGCACCGCATGTGGTGGCTCGGACAGCAGATCACGCTGGAGCTCGATCCACGACGCGTCCTCGATCGCTTTCTCGAGGCAGCCGCCGATGTCGCACAAGCCGACGGCGCCGCACTTGGATTGCTCATCGAGGATGGCCTCATCGAGATGGCCGCGTCGAGCGGAATCCTCGCTGCGAGCGCCGGGTCGCGGATTCCGCTCGCCGGTACGGCCATGGGCCGCATCATCCGGTCGGGAGGAACGTGGTGCGTCTCCGACATTCGCGAGCGTCACGAGCTCGTCAGCCACGAATGGGACGGGCTCGGTGGCGAGGCGATCCGTGGAATGGCGATCGTCCCCGTACAGCGCCGCGGAGAGCGCATCGGGGCAGTAGCGATCGTGTCATCACGGGTGCACACGTTCTCGCCGCTCGAGCTGGAGCGTGTCGAGGCAATGGCGGACCTCCTCTCCGTGGCGCTGGCGAATGCGGAGCTGTTCCAGACGATGAAGCAGGCGGAGTGGCGCTTCCGCACCCTGTTCCGTGCGGCGCCCGATGCCGTGCTCACGGTGCTTCATCCGACAGGCCGCATTCGCGAAGCGAATGACGCGGTGCGCGAGGTCTTCGGCCTGGAGCCGCACCAGATCATCGGCAAGCGTCTACTCGAGCTGCTGCTTCCCGTCGATCGACTCACGCTCGAGAACGCGCTCACGGCGGCCTTCGACGGAACGCCGGCGCGCGTTGAAGTACAGGTCACGCTTCCAGGCGGGAACACGCGCGTGGTCGCCCTGGCCGCGAGCCGCCTTCCCGAGGCGGATCCACCCAGCGTGCTGCTGATCGGACGCGACATGACGCAGGAACGCGAGCTTCGGCTGCGCTTGATGGAGTCCGATCGGCTCGCGGCGGTGGGCGAGCTCGTTGCCGGCGTGGCCCACGAGGTCAACAACCCGCTCAGCAGCATCAGTGCGTTTGCGCAGCTGCTCCTCCGCGAAACGACGCTCACGCCCTCGCAGCGCGAGTCGATCGACGTCATCCGCACGGAAACGACCCGCGCAAGCCAGGTGGTGAAAGACCTCCTCGCGTTCGCACGACGCAGCGAGCCGCGACGCGAGCCGCTCGACGTGAATGGCGTGGTCAGTCGCACCATTCGCATGCGCCAGTACCAGTTCGCCGAAGCGGGCGTTCGCGTGGAGACCGAGCTGGAGGACGAGCTTCCCTCCGTCATGGGCGACGCGCGACAGCTTCAGCAGGTCTGCCTGAATCTCCTCACCAATGCTGTTCAGGCGATGACGGGCGGGGGCGAGCTCCGCGTCCGCACCTCGACGGTCGACGGCGCAGTGCGGCTCGACGTGAGCGACAGTGGCACCGGGATTCCCGCGACCGTCCGCGCACACATCTTCGAGCCCTTCTTCACGACCAAGAGCGAAGGTGAAGGAACCGGCCTGGGTCTGAGCGTGAGCTACGGCATCGTCACGGCGCACGGCGGCACGATCGAGGTGGTGGAGACCGGCAGCACGGGCACCGTCTTCCGCGTCACGTTGCCCTCCGTCTCGTCACCGCCGAACGACGCGGATGCGGCCAATGAGGTGGCGCCATTCACACTCCGCTCGCCCCTGGCCGGAATTCGTCTCCTCTTCGTGGACGACGAACCCGCGCTCCGAAGCGGGATGGAGGCATTCGGCGCGATGCGTGGCTTCAGTGTCGTCGTCGCATCTGACGGAGCGGCGGCGCTCGAGGCGGCGCGCACCAGCGGTGTCGATGCGGTGGTCTGCGACCTCCGCATGCCCGGAATGGACGGTTACGCATTTCACGAGCAACTTCGGAACGAGCGACCCGGCCTCGCGGCCCGAACCGTCTTCATCACGGGCGACGTCGTGACCCCGTTATCGCGGGGAAGCGTCGCGCGCCAGCCGGTACTCACGAAGCCGTTCTCGTTCGACAAGATTGAGGAAGCGCTCATCGCGGTGATGCGAGGTACGCCCTACGTTCCCGGCGAGCGCAGTGCTCGCTCCCCCGGCTGAGGTGAATCGAGTGCCCTCGTTTTTCCCGCAGCACACGATCGAATGGCGAATGGAGGAGCCGCCAGCCTTTCGCAAGTTGTCGCTGTCCCTCGTCGAGATGGCCCTGATCACCGGGTTTGCGCTGCGGCTCTTGCGAGCCCTGTCATTCACGTACGGACGCGTCAGCTGGCTGTACTACGGCCTCATGCTCGTTACGGGAACGCTGCTCCTGCTGGGAATGACCACCGCGCACTTGGCGAACTTTCCGGTGCGCTCGTGGGCTTGGCGCGCGCCCCTCTTCGCCCTGATGGAGGTCGCGGGCGAGATGGCGACCAGCCTGTTGCTCATTGCGCTCCGGAGTGAACCAGAGGGCACGGCGCGCGCCGATTTCCATGATTGGCCGAGCATGTCCTTGCGCGCGCTCCTTCAGAGCGAACTCCTCATCTCCTTCTGGGCGCTCGTGCTCGCCGCGGTGATTCTCCTCGTGCGCCAGAGCGGGCTCGCGAACGCCGTGGACGGCGACCCACTCGACCTGCCAGCATCACGCCCACTGGACTCCGAGCAATATCACTGACGATTCCAAGCGGAACGTGAGGACTGTGACCGCGAGGAGGCTCACGCCCGCAGCAGCTGAATCTCGAAGGAGAACCGTGTGCCCGTCTCCGGCGTCGACTCCACCTTGAGAGTCGAACCCATGGAGCGGAGGAAGTCCTGGCAGATAGCCAGCCCCAGTCCCGCATTCGAGAAACGAATGCCGGACGCGCTGGGGCGGAAACCGTCGAACAGCATTTCCATCACGTGCGCAGGAATCCCCTGCCCCGTATCAGAGACCCAGAAGGACAGGCGACTCTCGGACAGTTCCGTCGCACCGATGGTCACCGATCCTTCGTTGGTGTACTTCAGTGCGTTTGTCATCAGGTTGAGAAGGACGCGTCCGAGCGCGCCCGGGTAGCCGATGCGGCCGTCCACGAACGGCAATACATGGGTGATCGGCAGCGCCTTCTCCTCGCTGATCGGCCTCACCGTGTCGCAGACGCCAAGCATTACCTCGGCGATCGAGAACGGCACAGGCCGTCCATCCACCAGGCGCTGACCACCACGCACCGCATCGATCACGTCACAGGCGAGCGTGTTGAGCCCGAGTGCGGCACCGTAGATGAGTCCAAGCTGCCGCTCCTGTACAGTCGTTACTGGTCCGCTCCGTCCTCGGCGAAGCGTCTCGACGAGGAACAGGATCGACGTGAGCGGGGACCGCATGTCGTGCGCGATCTCCACCACCGCATTTACCCCATCAGAGGTGGTGAGGTGACGCGTGAATTCATTGTCGCTCACGACGCCGAGCACCAGGTCGACACCATCCATGGCGCAGAGCAGCGTCGCCAGGTCGGCCGCAGGGATGCCGGTGTTGTCCTGCGAAACGATGGTCAGGAGCGCGCTGCGGAGTGCCGTCGCATAGTGACGGGGCACCGGCGACAGCAACTCCGTGCGCGTCTCCGGATACGTGCCGGATTCCGCGTCGGTTGTGCCGAGGCCAAGCCGCACGAGGCGGCCAAGCTGATCCCGGATATCCGACTCTGCGATCCGCTCGCCGCTAGCCAGCTCCGCCGCCGCACGATCCGCAGCGACATGAAGCAGGTTTTGCAGGGGCGAGCTCACCATGTCGGGAGCGACATGCGAATAGGTCAACCGCTTTCTGTCTTGCTGGACGGTAGGAGAATCGATGGCAACGCCCGTCAGGAATGGAGCTCGTCCTGGCGGGCGCCGGTGGCCCAAACGCTTGGAACGCCAAAAACTATACCGACTTGCGCTAGAGCGTGAGCGTCTCGTTCGAGTCTCGCCGAAACCCGTGCCGCTCCAGCAGCCGATAGAGAGTCGTGCGATCGACACTGGCCAGCCGGGCGGCGCGGGACATGTTCCCCGAGGCCCTGGATACCAGGCGAGTCACGTACTCCTTCTCGAAGGACGCGAGGACCTGCTCCTTCGCAACGTGATACGCGTCGTGCATGGGTACGCCAAGAGTCACGGTGGGATCGGTGAACGAATCGTCCTGCTTGTGCAGCGGGATGTCGTCCGAGCCGATGACTGTGCCCGGGGTGGCAAGTACCACGAGGTGCTCCACGACGTTCTGGAGTTCCCGGACGTTGCCGCGCCACGCCCGGCCTTGGAGAAATTCGAGCGCCGACTCGCTGAACTGCGGCAGCGCATCGCGCGTAGTGTGGTGACGCTTCCAGAAATGGCCGAGAAAGTGATTTGCGAGGATGGGTATGTCATCGACGCGCGACCGGAGCGGCGGGAGGGCAATGGAAACGACATTCAGGCGATAGTACAGGTCTTCACGGAGGTGCTTGCTCTGGATCGCCAACCGCGGGTCGCGGTTCGTCGCAGAGATGAAGCGGATGTCGACCTGCGCGTCCTGCTGCTCGCTACCCACACGCCGCACCACGCCGTCCTGCACGACACGAAGCAACTTGGCCTGGAGGGGCAGCGCCATCTCGGTGAGTTCGTCGAGAAAGAAAGTGCCTCCGTGAGCGGCTTCCAGCAGACCCGTCTTCTCCCGGTCAGCGCCGGTGAACGCGCCCTTGCGGTGGCCGAACATCTCGGACTCGAGCAGGTGCTCGGGCATGGCGGCGCAATTGATGGGAATGAGCGCTTCGCCGGACCGACGACTGTGCTTGTGAATGAACTGTGCGAACATCTCCTTGCCGGTGCCGCTTTCGCCGACCAGCATGACGGACGCATTGGTCGCCGCCACCTTTCGCGCAAGTTCCACGGCGATCCGGAAGGCAGGTGACGCGCCAAGCAGGGTGACTTGGTCGCTGTTGCCGTGTTGAGTCGCGAGCGCGGCGCTGGCGTCTGTACGAGCCCGGTTCGTGAGCACCGCGTGTGCGGCACGACCCAACATCAGGTGGAGGTGCGTACCCGAGAATGGCTTCGGCAGGTAGTCCCATGCACCGCTGCGCATGGCCTCGAGACTCGAGGCGACGCTGGGGTTGCCTGTCATAACAATGACGATCGTATTTGGCTGCGCTTCGAGGACCGCCTTCAGGATCTCGATGCCCGGTACCGGCGTCATGTACAGGTCGACGAGCACGATGTCGAAGCGCGATCGGCGGAACTGTTCGATGGCTTCATCGCCGCGCCCGCTCGACGCGACGTTGTATCCCTCCACCTGGAGCACACTGGCACAGCCTTCCCGGAGGATGCGATCGTCGTCGATGACGAGCACGCGGATGGACGCGCGAGACTCGATCGGTACCATGGCTGAATCGGGAACCGGTATTTCTCCTGTCGGCGCCCGCAGTGACACGGCCGAATCGGTCAGTCGCCTGACCGGATCGAGGCCAGCAGAGCCAAACGAGCTTGAGGCGTCATCCATGGGGGGCATCTCGAGTCCCAGCTTTCGGGGTAGGCGTGCCGCGCGGACCAAACAGGTGTGTTGCATTCAAACAACAGCAATCGGTGCGGCGCGTCACAAACTTCTGAATTCCCGCTGGTCTTGTCAAGACAAATCGTTCATGGAAACGAAAAATCCGCGATCAATACTACTGATCGCGGAATTCGCGACATTCGAACGACGATCCTGTTGCGCAGACGCAACAGCGCACGTGTCAGCTCACAGGCACTTCATTGAAGCTGAACGCGCCACTGATGCGCTTGCCCTCCATCTGCTTCTGGGCGTGCTGAAGCGCGGCCTTTGCCCGCCGTACCACTTCGTGGGCGTCCACACCGGCCGCACTGAAGTCCGGCACCGCATAGAAGCCGGCGTGCAGCCCCGAATAGGGCTGGTCGAGCTCCATCGACGAGGACGTTTTCGACACCGCACGCTGCAACCGGTCGACGAACTGCCGAGCGCCGCTCTCGTTAGTGTCGGGCGCGATGATCGCGAACTGACTCTCGCCGACATAGCCCACGACGTCCGACTTCCGGCTCATCGACCGGCACACATCCGCCATGTAGGTGAGCTCGGCGCTGGCAGGCTTGCCACTCGAGGAGCCATCGAGAACAGTGTTCGACGTGACCGCGACGCATGCGAACGGCTCGTGCTTGCGCGCGGCGCGAGCACCGAGTTGCTCAGCCCACTGCTGAAGCCCATAGACGCTGTAGAGGCCCGTCAACGGATCGATGAGTGATGTGGCCTGCACATCCTCGAGCCGACGACGAGCCCGCACATAAGTCGTCATCTTGAGCAGCAGCGTTTCCACATCAAGCGGCTGGCTGCAGAAATCCCAGGCACCCGCCTCGTAGGCGGCTAGGCGGACGCGATTCGACGCGGGCGCTGGTGAGGTGACGAAGATGGGGATGGAGTGATCGAAGAGCGGATCATCCCGAAGCGCGCGGCACACCTCGACCCCGCCCATCTCCGAGAGCGCATCGTCGAGCAGGATGGCGTCCGGATTGACCCGGCGTGCAAGGTCCAGCGCGCGCCGGCCTCCCGCCACGCGCAAGACGGTGAAGCCATTCAGTTCGAGTACGCTCTCTACTGATCGGCCAACCCACTCACCATGGCTGGCGATCAGGACGAGCATGGGACGCTTCGGAAGATCTACCATTGCCGTTCGCCTGAGGGCGGAGAGGTGAGGGCCAGCGAGGACATCAGCACCGCGTACTATCGTGCGACGTGCGCATCGAACTCCAGAGACAAAAACTGCGCCGCGTACCAATTCAACGTTTCCTTCATGCCCGCCGCCGCACGATGTGTCGGGTCGTAGCCCAGCAGCGCACGCGCCTTGCTCACGTCGGCGAGTGAGCGACGTATGTCTCCCGCCCGCTCCGCCGAATACTGAGGTTCGATCGCCGCGACCGTTGGCACATACGTGGCAAGGCTGTCGCGGATCATGCGAAACAATTCGTTCAACGAAGTCTCGTCACCACACGCGACGTTGTACACCTCACCCGTTGCTTCTCCCGACGCGACCGTCGCGCCGAGGATGTTTGCCTGCACCACATTGTCGATGTAGCAGAAGTCGCGGCTCGTCTCTCCATTGCCGAAAATTTCGCAGGCCTCACCGTTCAAAAGCCGGGCGGTCCACCGCGGAATCACCGCCGCGTACGCCCCGTTCGGATCCTGACGGCGGCCGAAAACGTTGAAGTACCGAAGGCCGATCGTTTCGAGCCCGTAAGTGCGCTGAAAGACGCTAGCGAACAACTCGTTCGTGGCCTTCGTTGCAGCATACGGGGAGAGTACGCGTCCTGTGACATGCTCGACCTGGGGAATCGTGCGCGCATCGCCGTACACGGAGCTCGATGATGCATAGACGACGCGCTTCGCTCCAGCGTCCCTCGCCGCCACGAGCACATTCAGGAAGCCGTCGACATTCACTTGCGTACTGGCGACGGGATCCTTGATGGAACGCGGAACCGACGCCAGCGCCGCCTGATGCAACACATAGTCCACATTGGCACATGCATCGGCGCAGGCACCGTGATCCCGAATGTCTCCCTTCACGAAGCGAAACTGTCCGGCGCGGTCGGCGTTCGCTGCTACCGCCGCGTCGAGGTTCGCCTGATGACCCGTCGCGAAGTTGTCGAGGCCCACCACCTGCTGCCCCAGACCCAGAAGCTCCTGAACGAGGTTGGAACCGATGAATCCCGCGGCACCGGTGACAAGCCAGACACGCGGTTCGGCCGCAAGGATGACGCGAGTCGTGGCGTAGCGGGATTGTGCTGAACTGGTCGTCACGATGATGGGCTATGGAAACAGGTTTCGAGAATTGGCGAGGCATCTTCCATTCCACGAGCTGAACAGTACGAAGACGTGCGCAACTCAATGCGATAAAATGACTTAGAGTGGTCTCACCAAATTCGGCTGGCATAAAGCTCTACCCGAACTGTCGCAGGCATCCAGCACAAGTGTCGTTTCAAACCAGCATAACCACTCTCGTGCCAACCAATCGCACTCGCTGGCTGACGTGTCAGGGGGTGAGTGAAAGCTGAAAACCGATGCTCTTCGCCATCGGGAGCTGACCCATCTCCGCTCCGCGAAAGGTGGAGGCGCTCATAACCGACTCCGGATCGACGTTCGGTGCACTCGTCCAGAGCGCGAGGTTCCGCCCGATGACAGAGCCGTGCAGGTTCTGAACCCGCAGCAGGTGGATGAACTGCAGCGGAAGGGTGAAGCTCGCACGCGCTTCCCGGAGCTTCACGAAGCCGGCGTCGTATACCCAGCGCTCCGTGATGGGTCCCAGCGCGTGATAATAGCTTTCGGTGGTCACGTGCACGGTGTTCGCCTTCCCAGTCGACGCATCGACACCCGAAATCAGCAGCCCGCTATCTGGCCGGAAAGCCGTCTCCGCCAACGCGCCGGAGTACGCGCCGGCCATGTTGCTTGCGCTGAAGATCTGACCACCCCGGCGCGTGTCCAGAAGGACACTGAGCTCGAGCCAGCGGACGCGCACCGATGTTGCGAGGCCGCCGATCCAGGATGGGGCGCTCTCGCCCACGACATGCCGTCCCGCGACTGTGTCGGCCAGCGGCAGGCCATCGCGCACGACGAGCTCACCAAGGCTCGTGCGCAGGAACGAATTGCCCACGATGGCGCCAAGGGGACTGCCGACTCGGGCCTCGATCGTCGCTGTCCCGAAGGGAACGCCGAGCGGAACTTGTGCCCCAGTTTCCGATACCGATTCCACAAGATTCGCGTTCCGGCCGACCGTCGCCGCAAAGGACCACGTCATGCCACTCGGCCCCTGGAAGGGAGCGAGCGTCGCTGTCGCCTCGACACCCTTGTTCGACAGCGACGCGGAGCGGACGAAACCCACTCCGGATGGCACGATGAGATTCTCGCTTCGATCCCGGTAGACGGAGAGATCGAAACCCAACCGGCCACCGAACATCTGCATCGACGCTCCACCATCTATTCCGGTAGTCACCTCCGGCGCCGCGGCATCAGAGACGATGGCCGCCGAAGTTGCCGACGTGACGCCGAGCCGCTGCAACAACGCACTCGTCCCCTCGTTCCCCGATCGTGAGAATCCACCCTGGATGGTGAATGAATGGAGGATTCCGTGATCGCCTGCAGCGGAGTCCGGGCGCAGCAGATCGAGGCTTGCCGTCACCGCAGGATACACCGTCGAAACGCTCGATCCCGACATCAAGGTGGACGATTCGGATCGCACCGACACCGCGACCGATGCCCGGTTGTCGATTCGCGATTCTGCTCGGCCGAAGAGGACGTTAGTGCTCGACGAGGCATTCCAGGGGACGTCCTTCACGGTCACTGTGTCGGTGACATCGTCTGAGCGAATCGTCGTTTCCAGCAGATCGCTATGGTGGCCCGCACCCAGGGTAAACGTTGTTTGAAGTGCGCCCGTCGATTGCGGCGCGAAGCGCAGGCTGGCCTCGACGTCCCGGAGCGTGGTGTTGATGGCGTCCGTCTGGAAGCCACCGCCGGAGAAATCACCGCGTCCGAGGTAGTAGGGAAATCCACCCATCCAGCCGGATCCGATGGTAAAGCTGCGATCCTGCGAGCCGTGGTCGGAGCCACCCCGCACGGTTGCCGTGATCTGGTCCGTGAGCGCGTAGGACGCGGAGCCGCCAACGACGTATCGAGTGCGGGAATCGTGGTTGTCGTTCACCAGTGCGGCCCAGAACGGGTTGTTTCTTCCGCTGTAGTTCCAGCTGAGCTGCGCCTGTGTCAGGTCGCGTAGCTGAATGCGGTAAACTGCCACGTCGACCTGCCTCGGCAGGATCGCGAATCCAGCGACCGGATTGCTCTCGTCGAAGCCGGTTCCGGCGCGGTCGGTGCCGCGCTCCGTGTACGCCTGCAGATCGGCGCTGACGGAGAGCTGATCCGTGGGACGAGCGCTGCCCGTGAAAAGGGCAGAACGATATCCCACCGAGGACAGTGGCGTGATCCCGTTGGAGGAGCGATTGCTGAGCGACGCCCTGAACTGTCCGCGCTCGCCGCCACTCTGGAGCGCCACATTGGTGCCGAGGGTTCGACCTCCCTGGAAGTAGCTCGCGACATTGCCGGGAGCGGGGATCCACGCACGCGCAGCGTTCCGTCGAGACTCCGTGAGACTGGCCTGAAGAACGACCGATCCGTCCAACGCGGGACCCCAGCTCTGGCTTGTGGTGTCGTTGATGCCGCCGCCCTTGCCGTCGAAGAAGGCGAACTGGCCACCGAGTCCCTGCCCATACGCATTCTGGTACTCGGGAAGACGCAGGACAGAGGCACTGCTGTACGACTGGCTGGCGGAAACCTCGAGCCCGTGCAGTCCGTGAGCGCTCCGCGTGGTGACGAGCAAGACGCCGTTGGCCGCTCGTCCCCCGTAGCGCATGGCCGCGAGTGAGCCGGTGAGGAGCTGCACGGACGCGATGTCCTCGACGTTCAGGTCGTTCGTGGCGGTTCCGTAGTCGAATCCGCCACGGCCCGACTCCTGGACAAGATTCGTAATGTTGCTGTTATCGAAAACGATTCCGTTGATGACGACCAACGGCTCCGTGAGCCCGAACAAGGTTCTGGGACCGCGCACAAGCATCGCGCTCGTACCCCCGAGTGTGGACGCGGAACGCACGTCGAGCGCAGCGAACCTGCCCGCGAGCGCCGTCGCGAAGTCGATCGGTCCTGCCAGTTCGGTGAGTGCGGTGCTGTCGATGCTCGGAGCAGTAGGGAGTGGAACAAAGGGGACGTAACCGGAGGACCGTGAGGCCGGCAGGCTGGGTGCCACTGCGACGGGAGATGGGGTGTCAGCTCCGGTGTCCGTAACGCGCGGCTGGTCCACGCGCGCTGGTGTGTCGGCGCCGGGGAGACTGAGGTCGAAGTCCTGCTCGATGGAACCTTCAACAAGTACGACGTTGATTGATTTCGAGCGGAAGCGCGGGTGGCTCGCGACGAGGGGCACCGTCTGTCCCTTTACGCGCGCTGACGGAATGATGAAGCTGAACCGTCCCTCCGCGTCGGACGTCGCGCCGAGCTTGAGCTCCTCGATCCGAACCGAGGCTCCACGAACTGGCATGGAAGCGGCGGAAACATGACCTGTCACCGTGACGGCGCCCTGTGCCGCTGCGGACGCCGCGACCGAGACGAGCATGAGAAGGGACTGCCGGACCAGCGCGCGCGCGCGACGCATCATTCCCGAGTTGGATCTGGGTGGAGGACCAGCGCGAAAACTACGGCGTGACGGAGAGCACGATGAAGCGCGGTGTGGGCCTGTTGAGGGTGGTGGACACACTATCTCCGAGCTCGCCCGACTTATTCAGCCCCCAGCAGGCTATCGATCCGTCAAGCGCTGCACCGCAGGTGTGCCCCGCGCCGGAGCTGATCGACTTGAACTTGATCGTGGTGGATACGGCCGTCGGTGCGGCGCGCTCGACGAAGGTGCTATCACCGAGCTGGCCAACGCTATTGTCGCCCCAGCAATATGGCGTCCCGTCCGCCGTAAGCGCACAGGTGTGGAACTGCCCGGCGCTGATCGTCGTGAAGTCCGGTGCCGATGGGTACGTGCGCAGGGTGGTCACCGCCGTCGATCCGGTGCCGAGGTTGCCCCAACAATAGACGCGACCGATGGTCGTCAACCCGCAAGTGAAGCTCTGGCCCGCGGAGACCTGCTTGAAGCTCTGCGCGCCCGGCACGAGAACGGGGGAGTTGGCATTCGTCGTATTTCCGTTCCCCAGCTGGCCGTTGGGGTTGAAGCCCCAGCAGAAGACGCTGCCGTCGCCCGCGAGTCCGCAGGTGTGCCCATAGCCCGCAGTGAGGGCAGTGAACTGGAATCCGCCAAATACCGGCGCGGGGGCTCCACGCGACTTGGTGGTCTGGTCGCCAAGCTGGTTTGCGGTGTTGTCTCCCCAGCACCAGGCACCCTGGTCCGTGGCGAGGGCGCAGGTGTGGACGAATCCCGGTGCCACCTGAGTAAAGGGCTGGGGCGACGTGACCGCCGTGGGGACCGTCGTCGTCACGGAATTTCCCGCGCTATCGGACAAGGCATTTTGTCCCCAGCACAATACGGACTGTCCGCTCGCGATTCCGCAGAAGCGCCCCGGGCTGACATTGCTGGCAACGATGGACTGGAAGGTCAACGCGCTCGCTGTTCGCGTCGGCGCGGGACGGTTGATGGCCGTGCCGTCGCCCACCTTGGGTTGTTCGCCCCAGCAACTCGACAGCCCATCCGTGGCAATGGCGCAGGTCGCGAACGATCCCGCCGTGACCGAACCCGGCATGTAGTGCACAGCCGTGCCGGTGGCCGTCGCGTGAAGCGTGACCGAGGCGAACTCCACCTTCGCCACCAGCGTCTGGTCGCCCGTTGCGTCCCCGAGCGTCCACACTCCTGGCGACGCAATGCCGTTCGCGCCGGTGGCAGCGGTCGTCGATGCCACGCGGCCGCCTCCGGTCGTGGCGAACGTCACGGAAATGCCGGGACGCGGCCTGCCGAGGGAATCGACGAGCTTCACGGAGGGATTGACGGGAAGCTTTGAGAGGATCTGTCCGGTCTGGGCTTCGCCATCCACCGGTGTGATCGCGGCAAACGTCCTCAGCGCGAACGTCACGGAGTTCGGTGAGATGAACGTGTTCACCTTGTCGTCTTCCCCGAGCACGGTGGCCGTAGCGGTATTCGGGCCCGCCGCGCTGCCGAGCGTCCACTGTGCCGAGGCGATGCCCTTGTTGGAGGTCGTGGCGATCGCCGGAGCGACCGTACCGCCGCCCGCCGTGACGGCGAAGCTGACGCGCACATTCGCGACGGGAGCGCCAGCGAGATCCGTGACGATGGCCCGGATCGAATCCGGCGTGGCGCCGGGCGTCACCGCTGCCGGCGCCTTGAACTGGATCGTGTCGATCTTCGCGGCACCAAACCACGTCACGCGTACGGCGACCTGATTCGACACGACGTCGAGCGCCGTGGCATAGATGACTGCGGTGCCCGTGTCCACGCCCGTAATGCGACCGTTGATGTCAACGGTGAAGATCTTCTCGTTGCTGCTCCGCCACGCGAACGGCACGCTCACGACAGCACCCGTGGCGTTTTTCGCGACGGCCGTTGCGGTCGTGTGGGTGCCGCGCTCCACGAGGAACCCACCGACGGGCGGCACGAGTATCGTTATGATCGAGACCAGGGGTGTGGGCTTGTCGGGTCCAGTGCTGCCGCAGCCGAGGGCGGCACACGCCACCAATCCCCAGATAGTTCGGCCGCGGAGGTCGAACTCAACGAATGATGTTAAAGACTTCACGCAGGGATCAGGTAAGCGGGAACGGCGAGGAAGGAACGCGGGGAGCCAATCGCGCGCGGACCGCAATCGTTAGTCCGGGGTAATGCAAGTATCATGGGCGCTCGCATGGCGGTGGAAACGATCGCCGATTGGATGTGCCCTTTCGCCGGAGCGATTCGTCTTGCTACACCAGAGACGCGGCCCCGGTCCCCGCGGTCACCCTTCCAGACACGCGGAGCAGGCCGCCCGGCGCGAAAATGCGGGTCGTGCGTTTCGCGTGCAGCAACTGCCTAACGCCTTGGGGTACTGGTAGTAACATGAGCAAATGTGATGTTTCACCTCTTTATACTACCGCCCCGGTTCACGACATCAAAGCCTTCATGCCCAGACACGGCGGGCGCCAACACCGCTCCGCAAAGTCGAGCATGACCACCACGGGAACTCTGATGAGAAAGTCCTGGCGCCGCGCTCTCGGAGTCGCCTGTGGCGCAATTGTCACATTCGGCGTTGCAGGTCATGCGCAGGTGCCGAGCGGCGCCACCGCGTCAGGCGCACTTGAAACACGCGCAACGCTAGAGGTTGAGGCGAGCAATGCGGAAGCGCAACACCGAACCGGTGAGGCCCTTCTGCTTCGCAGCAGGTTGAAGCGTGGCGATTTTCAGGACGGCGACCGAATCGTGGTGAAGCTCCTCGGGAGCCCGACCGTGGTCGCGAACCTCGCGATGGCGAACGACACCATCGTTCTGCGGGCGGGCAAGGTGCTCCAACTCCCGCAGATGGACGACCTGTCACTGGACGGCGTACTTCGATCCGAGCTAAGTGCGAAGGTATCGAGCCACCTCGCGAAGTACTTCCGCGATTCATCGGTTCAGGTTACCCCATTGATCCGACTGGCGGTCTTGGGTCAGGTCAAAGCGCCGAACTACTACTATACGACCGTCGACGTTCTGCTGAGCGACATGATCGTGAAGGCGGGTGGGCCACTCGGCAACTCTGATTGGCTTGGAAATGTTGTGATCCGGCGAGGGTCAGAAACCATTTGGAATCAACAGGATACCCGGACCGCGATGGCCGACGGCGTTTCCCTCGAACGCCTGCATCTACGGGCCGGCGACGAAATCTACGTGGACGAGCAGAAGTCCGGATTCAACTGGACCACGATATTCCAGATCGTTGGCCCGGTCATGGGATTACTGTATGCACTCCAGCGCGTTCGTTAGCCGATGATGTGGCAAGCACCATTCGCCGCCGCGAGTGCGCGGTCCGGCACAACCTTTTGCGGGGTCGTACGTCATGTCTGAGGAAGATCCGCAGATCGTTGTTGCGCGCGCGCCATCGCCAGTGCCCTATGACCCGGGCGAAGGGTGGGGTGACGAGCCCTCGCTCGAGCCCAAACGGAACCCGATCGAGCGACCACTTGGCGCCATGCGCCGCTACAAGTGGCTCATCCTCGGCATCGTCGCGCTGGCAGCAGGCGCGGGCACGTTGGCCATGCGGATGGTGAAACCCGACTACGAAGTGACGGCCAAGATCTGGGTACAGGCGCTCGCCGGGGGAGATGCCGAGAGCCAGGGTCCCATTCGCGGGCGCGAGCTGTTGAACGCCTTTTCGTGGGTCGAGCTACTGAAGAGCTTCCGGATTTCCGACGCTGTCGTTCGGAAGCTGGTGCTGTACGTTCAGCCCCAGAACAAGGACGACGCTGCCCTTTTTCGCGGCTTCGGTATAGCGGACAAGTTCGCTCGCGGCAATTTCAAGCTGCAGGTGGAGAAGGGCACGGGCAAATGGCACCTGAGCATGGAGGACAGCCCACTTCAGGAGAGCGGCGCCGCAGGTGACTCGATCGGCAACAAGAAAATGGGGTTTCGGTGGCAACCCGGAGCATCCGTGCTGGCGAACTACGCCGGTCGGGACGTGTCGTTCAAGGTCGCCACCCCACGCGAGACGTCGCTCGACTTGATGAAGCGACTGACGCCGCGTTTGCCGGAAAAAACCAACATCATCTCGCTCACCTATACCGATCCGGACGCAGCAGTCGCGGAGCGGACGTTGAACGCGTATGTGGACGAGTACGTGTCGGTCGCAAAGGATCTCAAGCAGCAGCAGTCCATCGAGCTCGCGAAAATCGTTGGCGACCAGCTCCAGACCTCCGAGGTGCAGCTGCGGGATGCGGAACGGGCGCTCGAGAGCTTCAAGGTGCAGACGATCACGCTTCCTTCTGAAGGAGGAGCGCCGATTCCTGGAGGCCTGGAGGTCACGCGCGATCCCGCCATCACGAGTTTCTTCACCAAGCGCATAGAGCTCGATAACATCCGGCAGGATCGCATCGCGCTGGAGAAGGTGATCGCGGCCAACGGCGCGCTGCCGTACGAATCCGTGCTTGAGCTGCCGAACGTGGCGAACAGCCCTGGAGGCAAGCAGCTCGCGACGCTCATTGGGCAACTCTACGATTCGCAGTCGAAGCTCACGGCGGCACGACAAGTCTTCACCGATAGCTATCCCGCTGTGAAGGAGCTTGCGTCGTCGGTTGATCTGCTGAAGAACAAGACGATACCGGAGCTTGTGGCGGCGCAGCTTTCACAGGTGCGCGATCGCGAGGCGGAGATCGAACGTCGCATCGGGAACGCGACGACCGACCTTCAGGCGATTCCGAGCCGTACGATCGAGGAGATGCGTCTCAAGCGTAACGTTGCCACCGCGGCGGGGCTGTATGCCACGCTCAAGAGCAGGTACGCCGAGGCGCAGCTCGCGGCGGCGAGCACGACAGCCGACGTTCGGTCGATGGACGCTGCGGTTGCGCCCGACAAGCCAACGGCCAATAGCGCGGTGAAAGTCTTCTTCATGACGATTGCCGGAGGGATCGGCCTTGCCTTCGGGATTGCCATTCTGCTGGATCTCTTGGACAGTCGTCTGCGTTACCCCGAGCAGGCCACGAACGATCTCGGCCTGACGCTGAATGCCACGGTTCCACTTCTCCCGAAGGGCGGAGTGCAGCGGCAGACGCCGGAGCAGCTGACGCAGATGGTGGAGTCATTCAGAACGCTGCGGATGAACGTCATGCACGGATCTGATGCGCGGGTGACTCTCGCGATCTCGAGCCCCTCTCCAAGGGACGGCAAGTCGTTCATCGCCTCGAACCTTGCCATGTCGTTTGCCGAAGCCGGGTTCCGGACGGTCCTGGTCGACGGCGATACGCGGCGTGGTACGCTGCACGACCTGTTCGAGGTGCCGCGCGGTGCGGGACTGATCGATTTCCTGGCTGGCGAGGCGCACCAGAACGAGATCATTCATCCCACCGGGCACGACAAGCTGGCGCTGATCCCGACGGGGCGGCCACGTCGCCAGAGTCCGGAGTTGCTCGTCGGCTCCGCCCTGAAGAACCTGGTGAAGGAACTGCGGAGCCGTTTCGACGTCGTGATCTTCGACACGCCGCCGTTCGCAGCCGGCATTGACGGATACGCGATCGCCTCGGCTGCCGAAAGTCTGCTGGTGGTGCTGCGCGTGGGCCAAACGGAGCGCCGGCTGGCCGCCGCCAAGATGCTGCTCGTGCGGAGGTTACCGATCAACATTCTCGGGGCGGTGCTCAATGGCGTGCCGGCGAGCGGCGAGTACCAATACTACGGGTATGCGGATGGTTACGCGGCGCTGGACGAACAGCTGCCGGCCGGGCAACAGGTAGCCGTGCGCTCGTGACCCGAGTTGTGGACGATGCACGTGAATGCGAGGCTGATGGACGCGCCATCTGGGCGTCGCAGGGTGACCCACGAGTCAAGTTCGTCGGCAACATTCTGCGACGGACGCGGCTCGATGAGCTGCCTCAGCTACTGAACGTCGTCCTTGACGATATGGACATTGTGGGCCCTCGTCCCGAGCGTCCCACGATCTTCGCCGACATGCGCCAGACCATCCAGCAGTACCCCATGCGGCAGCGGGTGAAGCCGGGCATTACGGGATGGGCCCAGATCAATCATGCCTACGACACGTGCATTGACGACGTGCGCACCAAGGTTCAGTTCGATCTGGAGTACATGAAGAACCAGAGTCTTGCGCACGACTTGCGCATAATGACGCTGACCCTACCGGTCATGATCTTCAGGAAGGCAAGCCGCTGACGGTCTGATGCCAGGAAGTCGCCGAGTGGCCAATCGGCGACTTCCGTCGTGTTCTGTGTTACTCGAAGATCGCCCAGCCGTCATGTTTCGCAGGTCACGCATGCGGAGCCGTGAGGGCTCCGTTCTATTGGCAAGGGCGTCAACAGCGCACCATCAGAAAGAATCGCATGACGGCAGCACACCTTCAGGCTGAATTGAAGCGGGTCGCGGGACTCGAGTCGTTCGACGGCAGCTTCGAGAGCATGAAGCCGCTGCTTCCGGCAGCTGCCACGGCAATCTCGTTCATCCTGCTCTTCGGCGGCACGTTCGCTTCGCTCGCGGCAGATTGGTGGAATTCGCCGGAGGCTGGTCATGGCCTGCTGCTGTTTCCGGTCGCGATCTGGTGGGCATGGCGCGAAGGCATCCGTCAGGATGCGAAGGGCAGTCCGATACTCGGCGTCGCCATCATCGTGTTCGCGGTCCTCGTGCGCATCGCCGCTGGACTCGCCGCGGAGCTCTTCACGATGCGGGCGTCAATTGTCATCGCCGTCGTGGGCATCACAGTCTTCCATTACGGCGTCAGGCAAGTCCTCCACTGGTGGCTGCCGTTCGTGCTCGGCGCGCTGTGCGTGCCGTTGCCGGAGCTCGTGACCCAGACGCTGGCGCTGCCGCTCCAGTTCAAGGCGTCACAGATGGGCGCGGCGATGCTGCAGATGCGCGACGTGCCGGTGCGGCTGACCGGTAACGTCATCCGTCTGCCCGGGCAGGAGCTCTTCGTCACGGAGGCGTGCAGCGGGCTTCGATCGCTCACGGCGCTCATCAGTCTTGCTGTGCTCCTCGGCGCGGTGATGCTGCGAAGCTCCGTGCTGCGCGTGCTGCTCCTGCTCGTGGCCATTCCGATTGCGGTCGTCATCAACGGTGTTCGCGTCTTCTTCACGGGCTTCCTGGTGTATTTTGTCGATCCGAAGCTCGGGCAGGGATTCATGCACATCACGGAGGGCTGGCTGCTCTTCCTCGTCTCGCTCACGACGTTGACCCTCCTCGTACAGGGTGCGGCGTTCCTCGAGCGGCGGTTCATGGCTCCCATGGAGCCGGAGGTTGCAAGTGCATAAGGGCCTCGCGTACCTCCCGGCCGGCATCCTGTTCGTAGGCGCCGCATTTGTCGCGCACGCGCGGGCGCAGTCGGCCATTCCGCTCGCGGCGCCGCTCTCGAGCGTGCTCGATACCGTGGCCGGGTATCACGCGCGAGATCAGAAAATCAGCGACGAAGAACGGCGTGTGGCGGGGATGAGCAACTATGTCGCGCGTATGTACACGGCCGATTCCACCATGGCGTTCACGACGCTCGTTTCGTACTACGAGCGGCAGACGCAGGGCAAGACCATTCACTCACCGCGCAACTGCCTGCCGGGCGCGGGCTGGGAGATCCTGACCGACGGCACGAAGCCGGTGATGGCCGATGGCGCGGAGCACGTGGTAAATCATTACGTGTTGAAGAACGGCCCGGCGACCGCCATCGCTTACTACTGGTACCAGGGCCGCGGCCGTGTGGTGGCGAGCGAATACCAGGTGAAGTGGAACCTGCTGCGTGATGCAGCGCTGGCTGGCCACACGGAGGAAGCACTCGTTCGGGTCGTGGTCTACTTGCCGGGCGGCTCGGCTGGCACCGCGGTGGACGCCGCCGTATTTGCGCGGGCCGATTCGATCGGCAACACGATCGCGGGCCGCCTCATTCATGACGTCTACCGCGTCCTCCCCGGCGGTGACCCCGCGGCCGGGCAGACGCGCGTCGGTGCGATCCATCCGGCGTCAGCAACGAGAGTCGCACTGGCCGCTCGCTGACGGTACGGTGATGGATGAATCCGTGCGACACCACTTCACCGTGGACGTAGAGGAGTCGTTTCAGGTCTCGGCGATGGAGCCGTACGTCATGCGGTCGGAATGGGACAGCTTTCCGAGCCGCGTTGACCGGGGCACCAACCAGCTGATGGAACTGCTGGCGGCCAGTAGGTCGACTGGCACATTTTTCGTTCTCGGATGGATCGCGGAACGGCATCCGTCACTCGTACGAAAGATCGTCGATGCGGGGCACGAGGTCGCCTCACATGGCTACGGCCACGAACGCGTGACGACGATCAACCCCGCGCAGTTTCGGGAGTCCGTGCGGACCTCGAAGGCCATTCTGGAGGCAATCACGGGTACTCCCGTGCTCGGCTACCGGGCCCCCAGCTTCTCGATCGTTCGTGGGGGCGAGTGGGCGCTCGATACACTGATCGAAGAAGGGTATCGGTATGACTCGTCGCTCTATCCCGTGCGGAGAACGGGCTACGGCTATGCTGGAGGGGCGCGCGATCCGCACGACATCGAGCGGCCTGGCGGAGTGCTGCGCGAGTATCCACCAGCGACGCTGGGTATCGGGTCGGCCGTGCTGCCCGCGGGAGGTGGTGCGTACTTCCGCCACCTGCCGTATCAGGTCATCGAGCGCGCGCTGATCCAGGCGGAGCAACGGCACGAGCCGGCGACCTTCTACATCCACCCGTGGGAGCTCGACACGGACGAGCCGCGCATCACCGTGCCGTTCAAGACCAGGCTGCGTCACTACGGTGCCGTCTCGCGCACGACGCCGCGGCTGCGGCGGATGTTCGCGCGATTCGCATTCCAGTCGATCGCCGCGTCGCTGGCAGTCACACGGAATGGAACAGGTCAGGTCGAGTCGATTGCCACAGCACGATGATGCGGGCGGTGTGATGCCGTTGAACGCCCGCGTGTCGAACGCCGAGTCCCTGACAGTTTCCACGACGGTGTCCGCGAAGGCGTGGGACGACTTCGTCAGCGAGACGCCGGAGAGCACATTCTGCCATCTCCACGGATGGAGCGTGGTCATGAACGACGTGCTGCGCCACGAGAGCGTCTACTTGGCGGCGCGCGATCAGGACGGCGTCATCCGAGGCGTGTTGCCGCTCGTGCGCGTGCGGGGACTGCTCGGTCACTATCTCATCTCGATCCCGTTCATGAACGACGGCGGACCGATCGGACGTGAGGATGCCTGCACGCTGCTCGCGGCGCATGCACTCGACGAAGCGCGTCGTAGCGGTGCCGGCTTGCTGGAGCTGCGCAGCCGTCGCGCCGTGCCGGGCGAGCTTCAGACGTCGTTTCGAAAGGTCGCCGTGCACCTGTCGCTGCCGGAGTCCGTGGAGGCGCTGTGGACCACGACCTTCAAGGCCAAGCTGCGGAGCCAGATCCGGCGTCCCGCGAAGGATGGCATGACCGTGGCGGCGGGGGCGGACCAGCTCGACGCCTTCTACGGAGTCTTTGCACGCAACATGCGGGATCTCGGCACTCCGGTGCTGCCACGGTCGTTCTTCACGACGCTGCTGCGGACGTTCGGTGATCGTGTGACGTTCACGACCGTGTACACGGCGGAAGGAACGGCGGCCGCTGCGTCGTGCTGCCTCCAGTGGCGCGACGAGGTCGAGGTGACGTGGGCGTCGTCGCTGCGCGAGTACAACAAGCTGTCACCGAACATGCTGTTGTACGCCACGATGATGGAGCATGCCATCGGTCGCGGCGCCCGCGTGTTCAACTTCGGGCGATCGACGCCAGGCGCGGCCACGCACAAGTTCAAGCAACAATGGGGCGGTGTCGATATTCCGCTGCCGTGGGTATTCTGGTCGCGCGTTGCCGACGCGGGAACGCCGTCGGCAGACGGCGCCGGGTTGCGGCTCGCGCAGAGCATGTGGAAGCACATGCCGCTGTTCGTGGCGAACCGACTCGGCCCCGTACTCGCGCGGCAGCTTCCGTGACCTCGGCCGTCGGTTGCCGGCGATGAAGCTCAGGCACCAGCTGGCCGCGTATTCACCTGTCCGCCCGATGGCCGTTGCGGACGCCATGCTCGCTGTCGCAGGGATGCGCAGCGGCGCGCCAGCGCAGCTGCGCGATCGGCTCATGGTGCGGTACTCGGCCGACGACTGCCTCCTGTGCGGAAGTGGCACACAGGCGCTGCAATACGCGATCGACATGGTGGCTCGCGGGTCTCACCGCGATGGGTTCGTCGCGCTACCCGCGTTCAACTGCTACGACATGGCGAGTGCGGCGCTTGGCGCCGGCGTCAAGGTTGCGCTCTACGACGTCGACCCAACAACGCTTGCACCAGATCCGGTTTCGTTCGAACGCGTGCTCGCCGCCGGCGCAGGCGCGGCGGTGCTCGCCTACCTGTATGGCGTGCCGTTCGACTGGCACGCGCTGGCATCGATCGCGGAGCGGTACGGTGTGCCCCTGATGGAGGATGCGGCGCAGGGACATGGCGCATCGTGGCGCGGCGTGCCGCTCGGCGCGCTCGGCGGGACAAGCATCGTCAGCTTCGGCCGCGGCAAGGGTTGGACGGGAGGAAACGGCGGCGCGGTGCTGCTGCGCGGTACTGCCGGGCCGCTCGCGCCTCCGTTGCACGAGGCTGCCTCTGATGCTCGCGTCGCCGTTGGCTTGGCTGCGCAGTGGCTACTCGGCCGACCGGCGCTCTACGGGCTGCCGCGATCCATTCCGTCTCTGGCGCTTGGCGAAACTGTGTATCACCCGCCTGCCGCCGTCTCGGCGATGTCGAATGCGTCGGCGTCGGCGGCGCTGAGGAATGAAGGAGCGTCCAGCAAGGAAGCGGAACGGCGGGCGGCAAATGCGCGGCGCTTCACCGATGGGCTGGTGGGCACGAGGGCCGGGCTGGTCGCAGTGCCATCGGGTGCCGAGCCGGGGTACATCCGATTTCCCGTTTTGCTGCCCGGTGGTATGGGATCACTTCCCGCACGGGCGGCGGAGCTCGGAGTGGCGGCGAGTTATCCGACCACGCTCTCCGAGCTGCCGGCGTTACGGAGCGGACTCGTGGCGGTTGATGCCGTGTTTCCCGGCGCAGAGCGGCTGGCGCGAGAGCTCGTGACGTTGCCCGCGCATTCCCTGCTCCGTGAAACGGAGCGGACCGAGATCATCGCCATGATCAGAGCGGTTTGATCGCGGGTCGAGCGCGGACGAGTCGGCCGACGACAGACCGGTAGACGACCTCGTAGCGCTGCTCCACCGTGTCGAGGTCGTACTCGGACTCTATGGTCACACGCAGGCGAGCTCCCAGGCGGGCACGCGCGTCGGGATCGGCAATGAGCTCGGCGACCGCGCTCTCGAACGCGGAGCGATCGCCCATCGGCACGAGCATTCCATTTTCGCGGCTCACGATGAGGTCGGCCATGCCGCCCGAGTTGGAGCAGACGACCGCACGTTCGAGAAGTCCAGCTTCGAGCAACGCCATGGGGAGTCCTTCGCCGGGGCCCGATGGCATGCAGAAGATGTCCATGTCGCCCATCCAGTCGAGCACATCGTGCCGATGCGGGACAAGCAGCGGTTCGACGTCTGGAATGCGCGAGCGCCAGAGCATTTCAAGCTCTCCGCGCAGCGGGCCGTCGCCCAGGATGACGAGCACGCACGGCAGGCCACGTGCGAGGAGATCGCCGACAACGTCGATGAGGAGCGCGTGGTTCTTCATGGGAACCAGGCGGCCGACTGACCCGATGATGACTGGCGTGCGCGTCGATGACGTGAATGACGGTACGTTCGCCTGAAGGTACGCGTGGAGCGGGTGCTTGTCCGAGGCGTGGATGGCCGAATCCATGCCGTTCGGTATCGTCTGCGAGACGATGCGCGATGACTGCTCCGTGAGATAGCGCGCCATGGCTGCTGAAACGGCGACGACTGCGTCCGCGCGTGCGAGCATCGCGACGTCGAGCCACTGGTACAACCTGTCCTTGAGGGACGGCGATGTGAGCGTGTATCCGTGAGCGGTGACGACGAGTGGCGTGTCGTGCATGCGCAGCAGGCGCGAGACGATGTGCAGCACGGTGGGCTTGTAGCCGTGGGAATGGACGACGTCGGGCTTCAGGTCGCGCAGCGTACGCGCGTAGGCGCGAATCGCGCCAACGGTGAGGCCGCGCTTCGCCGGCAGCGCCAGGACGCGCACTGCCTCTGTCTCGCGCAGACGCCGGCCAAGCTCACTCTCCGTGAGGCCGGCGTCGACGACGTCGATGAGGAGCGGAACGATACGGCCCTGATCCGCCTGTCGCAGCGCCAGGTCTTGAACGACTCGCTCGGCACCATAGAAGCCGCCGCTATGAATGACGTGTGCGACGGTGAGCGGCCTCGTTTCGCGCGAGGAATCACCCATTCTTGGTGCGGCGTCGCATCAGCCGCGGAGCGCGGATGCGGGCTTGCGCGAAAGGGTCAGAAAGCCTTCACCGAACACGCCGAGTCGCGACCGACCGAGCCATTCCATGCGTGCTCCGACCGAGGTACTGACGGTCGGGAAGAATTTGTCGAGCGGGCGCGGGAGGGGAAGGAAAAAGAAGAACAGGGAATCCGCGAGCGTGAAGCCATGCCTCGCCAGATCGGCGCGCAGTGCCGCGGGGCGGTGGCGCCGAACGTGAAAGTGCCGCGGAAGGACAGGCGCATGACCGGTGCGGGTCCAGAGTGCGTTGAACATCTCGAGAAGGAAGGGCCGGCGCTTGAGGAACTCGACAGCGAAGTCGAGATAGTCGACCGGCGAGAGCAGGTTCGTGACGGGGTAGAGGAGATACCCGCCCGGACGGAGCACGCGATACATCTCGGCGAGCACCGCATGGTCGTCCTTCAGGTATTCCACGACGCCGGCCGTGCAGGCGACGTCGAAGGATGCGTCGGCGAACGGTAAGGCTTCCATGCTCCCGAGCTCGAACCTGAAAGTGCGATCCGGGTGAAGGGACTGCAGACGCTCCCTGCTCATGCGAAGCATCTCTGGCGCTGCGTCGAGGCCGGACACGTCCAGGCCGCGCTGTGCGAGTGCGGCGAGCATGTACCCCGGGCCACAGCCTGCGTCGAGCACCTGGGCACCGGCGGGGAGCGCGAGAGCGTCGACCATCTCCAGCATGCGCTCCTGCCGCACCGTCATGAATGTGCGTGAGCCGCTGGCGTAGTGCTTGGCGGCGTAGTCCGCGACGTTGTCGTCGAAGAACTTTGTGACAGTATTCGTCAACTGAACGCGTGGTGAGGTGACGTGCGAAGCACGAGTGAGGGGTGGGCTCCCATCTCGGCGGGCATTGAGCCAATATAGTTCGCACCGGGATGGTTGTCAGCGGATCGACCTGCAATCCCTACTCGCCTCATGCGAGGCTCGTTCAGCCACTTGCCAAGTGATCGTGTTTCAGCCCGTGACAAGCGACAAAAGGTCCACTGATGGATGATGTGCCCGCCGAGTCCGGGCCCACCGCTTTTTCGATCACGGTGGTGGTTCCTGTGCTGAACGCGCTTCGATTTCTGACGACGACCTCTCCAATGGTGATCGCGGCACTGGCCGCCTCGGAAACGTCCGCGATCGTGTACGTGGATAACGGCTCAACGGACGGGTCGTTCGAGTTCCTGCAAGCACTCGTATCGCATCAGCTCCGAGTGGTGCGGGATGCCACCATGACAATAGCCGCACTCAGGAACCTGGGTGCTTCCTTGGGCAAAGGGGAGTATCTGAGCTTTCTGGACGCTGATTGCGGCATTCTGCCGGGCTACTTCGAGAGCGCGATTGCGGTGATGGCGGAAAGTCACGCCGATGCTACAGGATGCGAGGTGTATGTCCCGACACCGCCACACTGGATCGAGAGAACGCTGCACATGATGCACTTCATGGGACGCGAGCGCGACGTGCACTACATCAATTCCGCGAACTTCTTCGTATCGCGCCGGGCCTTCGACGCGGTTCACGGCTTTCGCGTGGATCTGAGCACCGGCGAGGACTCCGACATCGGGCGACGATTGGCGAACGCGGGCTTTCGGATGCATGAATCGCCGCGCGTTCGCGCGATCCACTACGGAGAACCGCACTCGATCACGGAATATTATCGCCGATGTGTGTGGCACGGCCTGGGCATGTTCGCCACCGTCAGCCGTGACCGAATCGATCGTCCGACCGCCATGCTCCTTGCCCACATCCTGGCGACGCTGAGCGGTGTGCTGCTTCTCGCGTCGAGCTCGCGGGAGACTCTTCTCGCTCGCGGAGCCATCGCACTTGCGCTTCAGCTTCCAGTTCCGCTGGCGACCGTTGCGTTCCGGATTCGCCAGACGCGCCGGGTGCCTTCGATGCCGGCGGCTGTCTTCCTCTATCTGGTCTACTACTGGGCGCGACTACACGCACTGGTGCTGATCATTGCGGGGCGAACCGCCCGGTATCGTAAATGAGTGACGATGTGTCTGTCACGGCGCGCGAGGACCTGCGCCTGTTCATCATTTTCCCGGGTCCCGTCCACGATCTGACGGAGAAGTTCGGCGACCGGCTCCTGCAGCTCTCCGAGTTCTTCAGCGGAACTGTCATCATGACCGGCCCTGAGCCTGTCCGCACACGCTTCGGGCGCTTCGACGTCGTTGTCATGCCTGATCCCGTGGGACTTCGCATTCGCTCGCATTTCGCGTTCGTGAGAGAGGCACTCGCCCTCGCGCGCCGGACAGGCGGGATCGATGCGATCGTCACGTACGATCCGCTCAAGAGTGGATTGACGGGCTTATGGCTCTCTCGCAAGCAAGGGGCGCGGCTCATTGTCGAGCTGAATGGTGATTACACGGCGCCTGCAAACTATGCGGATGTTCGCAACCCACTTCTTCGGCTGTTCAAGCGGAAGCTGTACATTGGCGTCGAACGGTTTGTCCTGCGCCGCGCGAGTGCGATCTCGCTTCTTTACCCGGAACAGATCGATCCGTTTCGCAATGCGCTGCGTGATCCGCTCATTCGCGTCATACCGACGTACGTGAACCTGACTGCCATGCGGTACGTGGATGAATCGAAGCAGGTGCTTTTCGTGGGCAGCCCGTATTTCATCAAGGGTGTGGACCTGCTCATCAACGCCTTCACGAGGGTCAGCGACGAGTTTCCAGACTGGACGCTCAAGCTGCTCGGCTGGTTTCCCAACCTGCCGGAAGTTCAGGCGGCCGTTGGTGATCACCCACGCATCATGATTCATCCTCCCGTCTATCATCGCGACATGTGGGAGCACATGGGTCGCTGCGGAATCTTTGTCCTTCCGTCGCGCACGGAAGCATTCGGAAGTGTGCTGCTGGAGGCAATGGCATGTCGCAAGCCCGTCATTGGCGCGCGCGTCGGGGGCATTCCGACGATTATCGAGCACGGCGAAAGTGGACTGTTGTTCGCGGCCGGTGATTACAGGGACCTGGCCAGCGCCTTGCGCCGCCTGATGGGAGATGCCGTGCTTAGAGAGCGCTTGGCGGCGAACGGTGCACAGCGTTTGGCCGAGAGATTTTCGTCGGCCGCATATTTTCGACAGATCGACGCATTCTATCGTGAGGTCATCCGCTTGTCGCGTGCGGACCGTCCCAGCAAAACACTTGTTTTGCCTTCCGATTGAGCCGGAACCAACGAGCGTTGCGTTACGAATCAGCTATTCGTCTTGCCATCAAGAAGCGCCTGACCGAATTGCCACTACCGCCCAATCACCTCGCCCGATTGTCGGCGGGCCGGTCATCGCACTCGCATGTGTCACCAGGGACAAGATCTCGACGCTTGGCGGCCAGCGTCGCTCGCGCGACCATCGTCGGTCACGGTGACCTGGCATCGCGTAGAGGCACTTTCGCACTGCATATATTTCGGGGGTGGTCATGGGAGTTGTTCGCCGCATGCGGATCATAGGCCACCTTGCCGTCGGCGCAGCCATCATGTGCTGTAGCGATGCAGGCGCAGGGCCGGTGCCACAAACGGTCGATTCGATAACGGTCACGCCTAGTGTGCTGGTGCTCACCGCGGGCCAGACCCTGAAAGTGCTCGCCGTCGTCAAGACGTCTGCCGGCGACCTTATCCAGGGTCAGACCATCACGTGGAGCTCCGACAAGCCGGAGATAGTGAGCGTGTCCTCGGACGGCATCATTACGGGTATCGGGCTGGGATCAGCAGTGATCACCGGAACGGCCGCCGGACGGAGCGCGAGCGTGACTGCCATGGTCACACCAGTGCCGCTCAGGGCGATCACCTTCGACGGATATGCGTCAAGTGCGTCCATGCTTGCCGACTGCGTCAACTGGTACTGCCCGGACGAGGCGCTTACCTCTCCGAATGGCAGGATCACGCTCGACGACACCGTCTCAGCGCCGACGGGCGGCAAGACGATGCAGTTCATGTACAATCATCCGTCAGATGGCTGCAATACCATCACGCTTGGGCGGTCGTTCAGGTTGCCCAGTCCACAGCGCGAGGTGTGGGCCGAGTTCAATACGCGCTTCAGCACGACCTTCACGACCGCCAACGACAAGTGTCCACCCAATGCCCTGAAGTTCATCTTCGGTGATACGGAAGCGCCTCTCAACTTCCGCTGGTCGCTCGATCTCGGCACCGATGGACCACCCTTCAATACCATCGAGGAGGAGCGTCCCTTCCCCTCTCTCGGGGCTGAGTATCTCAACCTCAACAATCATGGAAAGGCGGGAGAGCTTTTTTCGGCGTCGCTGTATGACGGGAAGTGGCACACGTTCCGTATGCACATCAAGACGTCATCGACGTCCTCGACGCCGGACGGCATCTGGGAGATCTGGATCGACGGCGTACTGAAGCATCGGGAAGTAAACTTCATCGTGGATCGGAAGGACGGTACCAACAACCCCGATCGAGTCGAAGGTTTTTCCTTCGCGCACAACAAGGACGACGGGCCACCCAACGTGACCATGTACATCTGGTGGGGCCCGGTTCGCGTGTATACCTCGAATCCGGCGTGGTAGGGGTGCGGACGGACAACTCCCTGTGAGTCAGTCAGCGGTCGGAGATGGCGTATCCTTCCGCGCACCCACCAGGCCAAGCAGCACATTCTCCATCTCGGAAGCGCTACTGAGCCACGAGTAGCGCTCGAGGACAAAGGCCCGCCCGGCCTGTCCCAGGCGGCGCGCGAACGCGGGGTCGCCCATCAGGCGCACGACCTTGCTCGCGAAATCAGCTGCGTCGTCAGCTAGAAGCAGATGCTCGCCCTCGACGAAGTGCATACCGGAAACGCTCTGACGGGTGGCAACCACCGGCTTCTCCATCGCCAGGGCGGCCAGGAGCTTGTTCTTCACGCCCGCCCCCCATCGCAGTGGGCAGACGAAAATCCCGGCGCTGACCAGGTGCGGCCGCACATCCGGCACTTCCCCCAGCACACGAACGCCCTCATTGCTCGAGAGGGCACGAACTTCCTCGCTCGGGTTCTTCCCCACCACGTGGAATTCCGCATTGGCGTCTGACCGTCGCACGAGCGGAAGGATGTCGGTCGCGAAGTAGTGCGCCGCGTCCGCATTGGGGCGATAGCTCATCACCCCAGTAAAGAGGAGGGTATGCGGGTCGCCGATCTCGGCTGAAGGGTGGAAGAAGTCGCAGTCGACTCCATTGCCGATGGTGAGCGTGCGCAACCCAGGCGCCAGCGTCTTCAGGAATTGCTCATCGACTTCAGAGTTCGTGACCACGGTGCCGAATGCCGATCCGAGCGACCTTTCCAGTCGCGCGATGCTCCCCATCTCCGCGCGCAGTCGCAGCTTCTCGACCCAGTGATCCTCAAGCTGGGCCTTTCGCGTGTACAGCAGCGTGAGGCTGTCGTGGAGGTCCATCAACGCGGCGCAACGGATCGTGGCGTCCATCACGTATTGCGCGCACTGCAGACCGTCGGCGTAGAGAACGTCAAAACCGCCGCGCACAATCGTCTCCTCGATGGTCCTGCAGATCCGGTCGTGATAGTCCCGGTTGCGCACCCTGGTGCTGAAATGAGGCTCCAGACGGAGCCGATGCAGCTGTGTACCAACCCAGGTGGGAGCCGGGGCGTGCGGAAGAACGACGATGTTCTCGAAGATGCCGTGAGTGGACGGATCGGCGCGGAACTCCTCGAATCGCTGCTCGCTGCTCGAAAACGCCAGGAGCGTCAAGCGATGCCGGCGCGCAAGTAGCCGGCAGATGCTGAACAGCCGCGGTGACCCGGGCATGTTCGTGGTAGCGGGGATATCGGTCGCGAGGACCAGGATGTTCATGTGCTCCGCGGACGTTGGTGCGGGAGCCTCAGCGCCGGCCGGCGAACGACATGCCGGCCGGCGCAGCGACTCACCAGCAAATGCCCTCGTACCGCGCGGGCGTATCGCCAGGCGCGGCGGCGCGGGCGAGATCGACCACCACCTGATCCTTTGAAAGCGACCGAAGCGCAACCTTGAACTCAGGTGACGCATACCCCACGACGATCACTTCTGATTCACTGGTCACCGCCGTGATGTCGGTGGTGAGAAGGGCAGAGAGGTGCGGGATGTGCTCCTCGATGAACCGACGATTCGCGCCGAGGAGACGGCTGGTGGAGACGTTCTTGTCATAGATGCGTACCCCGTATCCCTTACCGACAAGTGTCTCGATCACCTCGACGAGCGGGCTTTCGCGCATGTCATCCGTGTCAGGCTTGAACGCCATGCCAAGGAAGCCGATCTTCTTTTTCCCGAGGCCGGTGATGAGCTGCAAGCCCATCTGCGTCTGCGCCGTGTTGCTTTCGATGATGGCATTGAGCACGGGCGACTTCAGGTCGAACTGGCGCGCCTGATAGGTGAGTGCCCGAAGGTCCTTGGGCAGGCACGAGCCACCAAACGAGAATCCCGGCTTCAGGTAGGCAGGGGACAGGTTGAGCTTTCGGTCCTGGCAGAACACCGCCATCACGTCATGGCTGTCCACACCCATCCGCTTGCACACATTTCCGATCTCGTTCGCGAAGCTGACCTTCAGTGCGTGGAACACGTTGTCGCAGTACTTCGCCATTTCCGCGACGCGCACTGAGGTGCGGATGACCGGCGCATCGATGCCGGCGTAAAGTGCGAGAAGCGCCTCACCGCCGCCCGGAGTGACTTCCCCCACCACGATCTTGGGCGGGGCATAGAAATCCTCGACGGAAGTTCCTTCGCGCAAAAACTCGGGGTTGTAGCAGACGTCGAAGTCGACGCCGGCCTTCTTTCCGGAGCTCGCTTCCATGATGGGAATGAGGAGGTCTTCCGTGGCGCCCGGCAACATGGTGCTGCGCAGAACGATCACGTGCCGCGGCGTCGCGCTCTTGCCCTTCAGGGCTTCGCCAATTTCCCGGCAGACCTCCTTCATGTACACGAGGTCCAGATTTCCATTGGATTGGCTCGGCGTACCAACGCACACGAGCGAGATGGTGGTGGACTGAATGGCGTCGTGCGCGGACATCGTTGCGGAGAGGAGCCCCGCCGCGTGGGCCGCGGCGAACATCTCGGGAAGTCGCGGTTCCACGATCGGTGCAACGCCGGCATTCATGGAGTCCACCTTCGCGGGATTCACGTCCACGCCGACCACGCGGTGACCGTCCGATGCAAAACATCCTGCGCATACCGTTCCAACATATCCGAGTCCGAAGACGCTGATTTCCATCCGCTTTTCTATCTGACGTGAAGGTGAATTGCCCGCGTGCGGCCAGTGGCAGAGGAATATGCGTATTTGAGCGCTCGGGCGACACTCTACGAGCTGTGCGCCGTCAGGCGGGCCGTTCGGTCCCCGGCGCGTCGACGAGAACGGGGGCGCGAATGGTCCTGAAGAGTGCGACGGCGCCCTGCACCTCGGAACGATGAAACCCAAATACGGCCGCAAAGTACGTGACGCCGCCGACCAACGACTCGGTGACAAGGCGACCAGCCGGCATCCACGACGCATCGAACGCGTGAACGAGCAGTACGGCCGGAACCATGATCGCGGCGCTGATCATGGCTGGCCAGAGCGACCCGAGGTAGTCCCGAACGTTCATCTCGATGCGCCGTGCGACCACGATGAACAGCGGCACCGCCACGAAGGGATAGGCCACCAGCCACGACGCCGCGACCCCCGCAGTTCCCCACCGTGTGCCCACGAGGAATGCCATCGGCATCACCAGCGCGGACGCTATCGAATTGCGCATGATGAAGGGCGCGAGGCCGACCACGAGTCCCGCCTGCGAGATGATCGGAACGAGCGATCGAAACGCCGCAAAGACGGCGAGCAGCCGCAAGGGCTCGACAGCAGATATCCACTTGTCACCAAGTGCGACGACCACAAAATCGTGCGTGACGAGCGCCAGGCCGACGCCAGCAGGTATGGTAAGAAACGCAATGCCGCTCGTGAGTTTCGAGACGTACCTTCGCAGCGCCGGCAGGTCGCGCTGTACGGCGCTGAAGATCGGCGGGGCCACACTGCCTATCAGCGAAGTGACTTTCTCCACCGGCACCGTGGCGAACGACCAGCCGAAGCTGTAGCTCCCCAATGCGGTCTGGCCGAGCACCCGACCTATGATGAAGAAGTCCGAGTTGGTGTAGAGGTACCAGCCGAGGCGGGAGCCAACGAGGTGGCTCCCGAAAGCGACGGACTCCCGTATTTCGCGGAGGATTGGCCACGCGAACCGGTGCGGTCGCTGTGCGAACGTGAGAGTCGTCGTCGTAATGCTGGACAGCAGGAAGGCGATCACGAGGGCCCAATACCGAAACCCGAAATACGCGAACAGCACCAGCGAAACGCTCTGGACGATCGAGCCAATTGCTTCGTTGATGGCCGGAAGACGAAACTGGAGATCGCGCTGAAGCAGCGAGAGCGGAATTGTCTTGAAGCTCGTGATCAGGAAGTTGATGCTCAGCGCCATCACCACCAGCGTCACGGCCGGTGTGCGATAGAAGACCGCGAGTGGATACGCGGCGCCGAGGGTGGCGAGGCAACCAATCGCGCCGAACACCACGCACAGGGTATTGAGCTGCGCGATCTGACGAGTCGAGAGTTCTCGATGCTTGATGATGGCGCTACCGAGGCCGAATTCGTTGACCAGACTCACGAGGCCGACGTAGACTGAGCCCATCGCGACGAGTCCATAGTCGTTCGGCGAGAGAAGCCGTACGACGACGAACGTGGCTGGCCAGCTGAGAAACTGGCTCAGCCACTTGACGCCAGCTGTCCACGCGACACCGTGCACGAGCGAGCGGTCCAGCTGCGCACCGCTCGCCGGCTGCGGTGCGAGATTGGAGTCTGATGAGGGACCGTTCGTGTCTGTCACGCTATCGCTAGCACTCGTGAACCAATCGTGTTGCGCACCAATGCGCACGCTTCCATGCTGGCGCGGCGCGCGCCAGTGTCGCTCAGGGAACTTGGCCAGATGATAGCGCCCCGATCGTTACTCCTCGCACCGGCACTGCGCCAAGATGGCAACTGATCAAGCGAGGCGCGCGCCACGTCAACGCACGACGACCCGTCGTCTAGGCCGAGCCTTGGTGGGGTGCGCAGTCGCCGCGATTGCGTTTGCCACTCTGACGCCCTCCGCACAGCCACCGATGCCGCTCTCGCTGTGCCTCGCGTGTGGAGAGCTTGGCGGGGTCGACGTGGTGCTCAATGTACTGCTCTTCCTCCCGCTCGGCATCGGGCTGGCCATGAGCGGAGCGTCGCGCTCGCGTGCGATCATCTCGATGTGTTTGGCCAGCCTGTCGATCGAGTTGCTGCAGCTGGGCGTCATTCCTGGTCGCGATGCCTCCCTTGGCGACGTGCTGTCCAATTCCCTGGGTGGAGCACTTGGTGTTCTGCTGGGAGGACATCTGCATCATTTCCTGTGGCCCGGGCAGAAGGCAGGCATGCGCCTCGCTGCAGCGTGGAGCGCCGTGTGGCTCCTTGGAACGGCCCTGGCGTGCTACGCTCTCGTGCCGTTACCCACGGAGAGCGCCTACTATGGCCAGCTTGCCCGCGAGCTCGGAGGCAAGGCGGCGTATCCAGGACGCATCCTCAGCGCTCGCTTCGCCAACGCGAGCTTTCCAGACCGCGAATTCTCCGACCCTCGTTCGGTCGCGCGTGCCTTGCGCGACGGGCCCGATGCGCGAGCAGAGTTGGTCGTAGTCGAGCATCGAAGCACGCGCGACCTGCGTGCCATCGCGCGAATCGCCGACGCGGACCAGAACGAAATCCTCCTGTTGGGAGCGAGCGACGCGGATCTCACGTTCGGCGTACGCACCTACGCGTCCGCCCTGCGGTTCCGACCGATCAGGTTTCGGATGCGCTCGGTGCTGCCGGATTCCACTCAGGCAAACACGATTGCCGACACGCTGCGCATCACTGCGGAATACGCTCCGCCCGCCGCGCGGATGAGTGTCGGAGGTGGACGGGGGGAACATGGGGTGGAGTTCCCCGTGACTTCGGCGCAGTCATGGAGAGCAATTGCGCCGTCGCAGGTCGACATCGACGGATCCCTCTCTGGCGCGGCGCTCGACGCCTGCTGGCTGTTTCTTGTGCTCCTGCCGCTCGGATACTGGACGATAGCGGCGGCGGGCACGCGACACCCCTTCAGACCTGCCGCGCTGGTCATCCTGTTGGTTACCCTGAGTGCGGGATTCTGCGAGGGGCCTCTGCTCTTTGGTTTGGCCGCGCCCCGATGGTGGGAGATTGCTGGTGCAGTCGCCAGCATCGTGTGCGGTTCGTCAATTGCCCTCGTTGTCGCGCGTCGACGACCCCGGCCCGAGTCGCGCACCGCGTAGGTAAATCGCTTCGTGAGCGTCGACCATCGCTCGCAGGCTGAAGGCTCCTTCCACGCGCTGCCGCGCGGCGATGCCATCGGCAGTGCGCTGCTGGTCGTTGGACAGGGCGCTCATCCACGCGTCCGCAAGCGCCTCAGGATTTTCCGACTCACACAAACGGTGCCGAAGCGCGGGTCCCAGGACGTCGGGATTTCCGCCGACGGCGGTGACGACGGGACACAACTCGGCACTCATTGCCTCCAACAGTCCAATCGATGTGCCTTCGCTGCGTGAACTCATCGTGAAGAGCGTGAAGGCCTCGTGCAGTGCGTGCACGTCTTCGCGCCAACCGATCAGGCGCGCGCACCGGTCGAGTCCTCGGGCCGTGACTAGCCGCTCGAGGCGTTCGCGGTCCGGGCCGTCGCCGGCGATCACGAGAACCGGCGCGGCCTGCGGTCCGGACCATCTCGCTCGCAGCAGCGCGAACGCCTCGATCATGACGTCGAAGCACTTGATGGGATCGAGTCGTCCGATGGTACCGAGGAGCGGCACATCCGCGGCGATTCCGAGCTCGCGGCGAAGACCCCCTCCATCGCCGCGAGGGGTGAAGCTGGTCGTATCGACTCCGTTGCGCACAACGCGGATGCGCGATGGATCCTTGACGACCGTTCTCGCGAGTAGTGCGCCCAGCGCATCGGAAACGGCGATGACGATGTCGGTGCGGTCGGACGCAAGGCGGTCCGAGATTCGGTGACTCAAGGGATCGGGCGACTGACGGCCATGGTCCGTGTGGACCAGAAACGGCACGCCCGCCATGCGGGAAGCAAGGGACGCCTTGTACCAGACACCGCTATGGGTATGCACGACGTCAGGGGCGATACGGGCAATTTCCCTGCGAAGCGTGGAAGGCCAGAGGAGCGACCAACGTGGTTGTGCCGGAGCCACGTGAAGCGTGGCATGCTCCTCGAGGCCCTTGGCCAGCTGTCCGAGATACTGAACGGCGAGCACGTGGAGCTCGAATCGCGATGAGTCCATTCCGCGGATCAAGTCGCCCAACACCCGTTCCAGTCCGCCCTGATGCAGGTTTAGAACGACCTGAAGCACGCGTATCCGCCGGGGGTTCGGCGACCCTGACACGTGCGTCCCGGGGCTGACATCAGGCCGTCGCGGTGTCGGGTCGGTGGGAGGCATCGTAGGCGGCAAAAGGGGTTAGTTTGGGCACCGGTGCGGACTAGATTGTAGTCGGTCGGCGCCGTCATGCTCGCTAGTGGCGTTCGGATCTGCTCAGAGCGGTGAGGTCACAAACGATGCACACGGCAGTTCAGGACTCCCTCCGAACCGCGCCCGCCGCGCCGCCGCGTCGCGCCGGTCCAAGTGTCGTTGCGGGCCGCGCGCCGAAGGCGCGCGCCTTCGACTACATCGCCGCGTGCCTCATCCCCGTGTACGTCTGGCGCATTCAGGATGTGGTGCCGATTCTCGGAAAGATCCAGTTTCCGGTCATCATTTCGCTGACTGCGTTTGTGGTGTTTGTTTTCGGGGGGTATGCCGCGGCGGCGTTCCCACGCTTCAAGATGCCCGCCATCAAGGTCGCGCTGTTCTTGCTGATCTGGACGGCGGTGTCCGTTCCGCTGAGCGTGTATCCCGGGCTCAGCGCCAGGTTCGTCGTGAGCGACTTCAGCAAGACGATTCTCATGATGCTGATGGTCGCCTCCAGCATTCGGCACGTCAACGACGTGGAGCGACTTGCGCTCGCGAACATGGCTGGTGCGGTCATCTATTGCGTGAAGATCCTGACCACCTTCCAGGTCGGCGACGATGGGCGTCTGGCGTCCCTCGTGTACTACGACGCGAACGATCTCGCGATGATGGTGGTGTGCACCATTCCCTTCGCCGTGTATTTCCTCAGGAGCGATGCGAAGGTCTGGCAGCGCCTCATCGCGCTGCCTTGTGCCGCCATCTTCATGCTGGCTATCGCGCGGAGCGGGTCGCGCGGAGGCTTTCTCGGACTGGTTGCGGTGGTGCTGTTCCTGATGGTGGGCTTCCGCGCCATCCCAGCGCGCACGCGAATTGGCGCGGTGGTGGGAATCGGCCTGCTGCTCATCCTGGTGGCCGGCCCCAAGTACTGGGCGCTGATGGGCAGCATTCTCACGCCGGAACAGGACTATAACACCAGCGCCGAATCCGGCCGGATGCTGGTGTGGGAACGCGGAATCGGCTACATGGCGGGTCATCCAATCACCGGAGTCGGAGCGAACGCCTTCTCCGTCGCGGAGGGCACGATCTCCGAAATAGCCGGAAGGCAGCTGGAGGGTCAGGGCGTCAAGTGGTCGGCGGCGCACAATTCGTTCGTCCAGATCGGTGCGGAGCTCGGCATCCCGGGACTGTGTGTTTTTACACTGTTCCTCTGGCGGCTTTTTCAGTCCGGATGGCGAATCGCGCGCGGCGAGCGCGCGGTGCGGAGGAATACACCGCGCGAGCGCGCGCTGAGCGAGGCGCTGCTGGCGACACTGGTGGGTTACGGCGTGGCCGGCTTCTTCCTGTCACAGGCGTACTCCGCCTATCTGTACGCCACTGCCGGAATATTGACCGGACTGGCAGCGATCTCTGTCGGGACAGCACCCGTCCCCAGTAAGCGCGTCAGAGCTTGGCCCGCGCGAGCGGCGCAAACCGCTCGCCGGTAAGATGAGAGGCGCTGTCGGCCATGACGCCCGGCCGTCCTTCCCTTCACTCGCCATTCCGTCGTGATATCTGTCGCTTGGGCGCTCGTTGCCCTGCCAGTCCTTGTCGGAGGTCTGACCTATCTCGTCTATCCGGCCATACTTGCCCTCCTCGCGGGTGGTCGTGACCTGGATCGGCCCAGCGATCCCTCCGTCTGGCCGCTCACAACCATAGCGATTCCAGCGTACAACGAGGAGGCGCAGATCCGCGGTGCGCTCGAGGCGGTGCTCGCGCAGGACTATCCCGCCGATCGCCGTCAGGTGCTCGTGCTATCCGACGCGTCAACGGACCGCACCGACGCCATCGTACGTGAGTATGAAGCCCAGGGCGTCGAGCTCCTGCGCATGCCTGTGCGCGGTGGAAAGACGGCGGCCGAAAATGCTTCGTGTGCCCTGATTCGCGGCAGTATCGTGATCAACACGGATGCATCGATCCGGCTCCATCCGGCCATGATGCGCGAGCTGGTGCTGCACATGCAGGATCCAACCGTTGGCGTGGCGTCGTCGCGGGACGTCAGCATCAGCGCCCGGGACGCCACCGCGAATCAAGCGGAAGCGGGTTACGTCAACTACGAGATGGCGGTTCGCGCGCTCGAGACGCGGACGGGCGGAATCGTGGGAGCGTCAGGGTCGGGATACGCGATCCGCACCGAGCTGCACATGATTCCAGTTCGCGACGACCTGAGTCGTGATTTCTCCGCTGCACTAACGGCGCGGCGACATGGCTATAGAGCGATTTCCGTGGACGAAGCGATCTGCTACGTGCCGAGGACGTCGGGGCTGAAGCGCGAGTACACGCGCAAGGTTCGCACGATCAGTCGCGGCATGGAGACGCTGTATTCCAATCGCGAGCTACTCGATCCGGAGCGGCATGGTGCGTTCGCGTTCAAGCTGATCAGCCACAAGATCCTTCGGTGGCTGGTGCCGCATTCTGCCGTGCTGGGTGTCGTCGGACTGGTGATCCTGTCGCGACACAACTGGTTGGCAGCGGTGCTTGTTTTCGGGTTCGTCGCGCTCTGTCTGGGTGCGTTTGCCGTCAGCCGGTTGCCGGAAGGGAAGCCAGTGCCTCGCCTCGTCAGCCTCGTGGCGTTTGCCCTCTCCGCGAACATGGCGGTGATCCACGCCTCATGGCGGTTCACGATCGGCCATGACGACCACATCTGGGAGCCAACGCGCCGGGCAACATCGGACGCACCAGAAGCCAGCACCTAGCAGCTACGGACGCGGCTCGCGACCGCGCCCGGCAACACCATGGCTCAGCGCGCGGCTACTGATTCACTGTCTGGTGTCGTCGCTCGGCGACAGCCGCCCGCAAGTTCACCTCGTTCGAAAGCGAGACGACGTCCGCCCGTCCACGGCGCGTGGATGCGGTAGCGTTCCGGGTATCGACGACCACGGCCGCGTTGTCCACCACCATCTGGTAATCGATGTCTGAGTGATCGGTGACAATGACCACCGCATCGGCATCGCGTACCGCGGCCTCCGTGAGCGGGACGCTATACCGAACACCCGGCGCTTCGCTCACCGCGTCGAGTATCGCGTCATTTTCGATTCGTACGCTCGGGATGTACGGGTCATGATATGCGATGATGGCGCCGCGTGCCTCGAGGAGTTGCATCACGTCGAGGGCGGGACTCTCGCGCACATCGTCGATGTCCCGCTTGTACGCAACTCCGAGCACCAGGACGCGGCTGCCATTCAGCGGCTTGCGGTCGGCGTTGAGCGCGTAGGCCACCTTTTCAACGACAAAGCCCGGCATCGCGCTGTTCACTTCGCCCGCCAGTTCGATGAATCGGGTGCGGTAGTTCAGCATCCGCATCTTCCACGCGAGGTAATGCGGGTCGAGCGGGATGCAATGCCCCCCGATGCCAGGACCCGGGGTAAACTTCATGAACCCGAACGGTTTCGTTGCAGCGGCGTCAATGACTTCCCACACGTTCACGCCCAGCTTGTCGCAGACGATCGCCATCTCGTTGGCCATCGCGATGTTCACCGAGCGGAAGGTGTTCTCGAGCAGCTTCACCAGCTCCGCCGTCTCCGTGGAGCTCACCGGAACGATCGTGTCGATGCACGACGCATACAGCGCGGTCGCGATCTCGGTGCAGGCGGGTGTAATTCCACCCACGACCTTGGGCGTATTGCGCGTGTTGTAACGTGGATTGCCCGGATCGACGCGCTCGGGACTGAAAGCAAGGAAAATGTCCTTGCCGACCGTGTATCCGGCGCCCACCAGTAGCGGGAGTACCAGCTCACGAGTGGTGCCCGGATACGTGGTGCTCTCGAGGACCACGAGCAGGCCCGGATGCGCGATCTGCACTACCGATGCAGCGGCCGCCTGTACGTAGCTCATGTCCGGATCGTGTGTCTTGCCCAAGGGGGTGGGGACCGCGATGGATACCGCGTCGATACCGGCCAGTGCCTGAATGTCGGTGGCGGCGCTGAACCGTCCGCTCTCCACATACTCCTTGACGAGCGAATCCGGCACATCCTGAATGTGCGATTGGCCGGAATTGAGCCGGTCGCAGACGCGCTCGCTGACGTCGAAGCCGATGACCTTGAAACCGACGCGCGCAAACTCCATGGCGAGTGGAAGCCCGACATAGCCGAGTCCGATCACGCCGATGGTGGCGGTTCGGTCATCGATGCGGGAGAGAAGCTGGTTTTTCACAAGTTTTCCAGAGAAGGGCGATCAGGAACTGGTCGATACGGCAATTTAACCAGGTCGTCGAGTACCGTGACTGAACGGCGCTGGCGCCGGTCAGCCGGGCATCACGGCCGTGCGGAGATACTCATCAAGAGCGCGGCAAGCGGCACCGGGGGGTCGCCGTGCTTCAGGAGTCCCTACCGCAGCCGGGGATGCGCCGCCGATGCGGAACAGGTAGGTGTGCGGAGCAAAAGAGGCGATCAATGAGAGTGAGTCGCAGTGTTGTTCGAGACGAGGCGCCAATGCGCCGAGCTCCGCCACCTGCAGCGCACCGAGCAACACGAAGTCGGTGTGCTCGTGTCGCAATCCGCTCCAGAACAACGAACTGTCCCTGTACGCCCACAGGGCCAAGGGCGTAGTGGGGTGGCGGCTATAGATGTAGAGTGGCTCCGATTTGGCGGACAATATACGGGCCGACGCCGGTAGCGAGTCACGGATGAAAGTCGTGGCGCGAAAGAAGCTCGCCTGATCCGCGGTCACGCAGTTCGCAGGAGGAATGGCAAGGCCGCGAGTGCAGGTGCGCTTCCCACTGATCTGGGTGAGCGTAGAGGCGAGGCCACTGGTCATCAACGACAATGCAAAGCAAACGCCGAGCGCTCTTGGCCATCGTGATCGCGACAATGCGGCGATTCCGTCGATGCCGTCGAGCAGGAGCGGCGCAATGACAGCGAGAACGGGGATTACGAACCGAGCGTTCTGGTACGGCCACAGAAGCAGCAATCCCGCGGTCGCGAGCAGGAGCAATGCGGCGAGACGAAACCGAAGCCACGCGCGGAGGATGCCGACCGTCAGGCCAGCGGCGACGATCAGCGTGACGATGACATTGTCCAACACGGTCCCTTCGATCGTCGGCGCCGAAAGCAGGACCGGAATTGCCCTGGTCATGTAGTAGCGGAGATTGGCAGCGATCCGCGTCGCGAACACGACCGCGCGGCTGGGCCCCTGACTGCTCGCGAGAGCGATGTCGCCGACATACGAGCTTCCAGCAATGGGGGTTGGATCGCTGACGGTCCATGCGACGACTAGTCCAAGAATCGGCACGGCGAAGACCAGGAGCCACACACAATCGCGGAACCGACGTTCCGACAGCCACCACGCGAACACAGCGAGCGGCAGCGCCAGCCCGGCGCTGCGCATGAGTGGGGCGAGGATGGACGTAAGAATGATTAACGCGGTCTGGCGGCGCCCCCGCGGTATCGCAACGGAGGCCCACAGCGCGAGACTAAAGCAGACCGCTAGGGCACCCTCGGAAGCAACCTGCCCAGCCCAGTCGAGATACCAGGGGCTCACGGCAACCACGCCGAGACCGAGCAGTGCGGCGCTACCCGAGCATACCCGTCGCGCTGCGTCGTACGCGAGCCCCAGTGCGCCCACCGAGAGCGCGATTTGCAACACGACGAGCCCGTCGAAGCGTTCGCCTCCCATCGCGGTCCACGCCGCGAGCAGGGCGGGGTAGCCTGGCGGGTACAGATGATGCCAGGGCGCGCCGGGCCACATCAAGTCACGGTATGTACCAGCGCGGATGGCGCGCGCGAGGAGGAGATAGCGCGCGTCGTCCTGCCGGGTGAGCATGCCCGGCGCACGATTGAGCCAAGCCAGAATCGCAAAGAGCGCGATGACGAGCCACGGAAGGATCGTCATGCGTGTTCGCGAGGCGCTCGATTTCCCAGCCGACGCGGGGGCTTGGGCATCGACCGCTGGACCGTGAAGTCGCTCGACGCTCACCGGCGAGCGATGAACGTGAGGCGAATGCCCTTCTCGCGCCCGCGACGGCAAACTTTCAATCGTGGCCTTGTGAGGAGCTCGGATGACAGCGCGCCATACGCACAGGCGCATTTGCCCCCGTGCACCAGCGAGGCGCGTCGAGCAGCCATTATATGCCGGCGCGTCGGGGAACGCGAGGAACACGCGTACTACGGAGCTTCGTTACCGAGGGGCCCGTTGCCGGCGATTGGGTGATTTGTCCCCGGGACTTCGTACACCGAGACCCTTCCCGACTGGAATCGACGCTCAAAGCGGCGATGAATAGTGCTCTCCATCAATGCGAGTCGGTCTGCCTCGAGGGGAAAGTAGTATGCCTCCCCCGGCGACGCGTCGTACACGACCACGAAGCGCGTGTGGGTCGCGCGAAGGGCCGTCGCAAGCACGTTCCTGTCAGCGGTAACCGGAAACACCGCACCCCGACGGTCCGCGGTAAGCTCGAAGTCGAGGTGACGCTGAGCCATGACCAGGTCGGTGGGCGCGGAATTCCGCGAAAGCCAGTCACCTACCTCCTCATATCCTCGTGCCCGGGAGCGATTGCCCGCCAGGTTACTTCCGATTCCTGAAATGACGGACCACGCACCAAGCGCGCAGAACAGGATGCCATGGGGAATCGCGATCGTGCGTTGGCGCGCTACGCCCCCACGGCCGGTGCGAAAGCGACGCTGGTGTCGAATCGCGACCAGAAGGACAACGCCCCAGAAAATGAACGAGGCCGCCGCTTGCCGCCCTGAATTGCCGCGGATCAAGAGCGTGGCCATCTCGATCAATGCTGTCGCTCCGCCTACCCCGGCAACCCAGCGCGACCTTACACGACTGAGATCGGCGAGCAGCAGCACGCCCGAACGCGCAAAAAGCAGCAGAAGGGGAAAGACGGGGACGAGGAAACGCCTGCCTTCATCAAACGGCCAGAGCGCGAGAATTCGGCAGTAGCCCAGCGTGTAGTACACGGGCAGCGGAGATCCGCGGCGCACTTCTCGAACGAGTCCGAGCGCAAGGATCATCAATGCGACGACTACGAGCGGTGACGTCCACGATGGGCTGATCCACGCCAGATTGGTGAGGATCTCGGCAGCGTGTGCCGACAGGACGCGAAGGTTCCGAGGGACGCGTGCCAGGATATCAACAACGCCGGCGGAGCCCAGCCCGGGGCGGTGTGGATCGATGAGGCGAAACTGGCTGCCGTACATGTTCATCAACTCGCCCGGATAGCTCTCAGCGAGGGGAACGCGCGTGAGGAGCTTCCAGGCCCCTATCGCGATGAAGCTGGCTGCCACGGGAACCAAGGTGCGACGCATGAATGGTCCGAGCATGGCGCTGCGCGTGAGCGCCAGGTGAGCTGCGCTGACGATCACCGCCAACGCGAGCGCGACTCCGATGCTGCGAACCGACACTGCGGTGACGAGGAGCAGGCCGCCCCACGCGATGCTCACTGCCGATGTTCGCCGTCGCGATGGATCGGGCTCAGCCCAGCCGAGGAATGCGATCGTGACGGCCGTAAACAACACTTCGGACCGAGCGCCGCGCACGGCGGCATCGAAGCACGCCGGGGACAACACGATTCCGATTGCGACCCACGTCGCTGCCGCGGATCCGGCGCGGCGTCGGGTGAACATCCATGCAGCGATGACGACAAGCGGAAACAGCGCAGCGGTGAAGCGTGCAAGTGACGCATAGCTGTCACCGAACATCAGGCTCGCGGCGGCCAACGTAAGCGTCCAGCCAGGCGGGTACTTCGTCTGCATGGGACTCGCCGCATCAAAGCCGGCACCTCGCGTCCACGCCCTGGCCGACAGAATGTGATACGGAGCGTCGCCGCCACCGGGATAGTGCGATTGCGCGACCAGAGCACAGGCCGTTCCGAACAGGACCGCAGCGATGATGGTTGCCGCCGTGCGAGCGGCCGGCGGCCAAGCTGGCTGCGGCCCGACGCGCTGCCCCCGCGCAGCCGGTTGGAGCGAGTCCGCGAGGACGTGCAGTCGCTCAGGATGGTTCATGCTGCCGCAGGTAATGAGGTGTTTTGGTGAAGGTGAGCCTCGCGACCCCGAGGGCCGGAGCCTGGCCTTCATGCAAACAAGTCACCGTGCAGGACATGAGTTCTTTCACGCTTTCTCGACGTCGTGCTGATTCTCGCATCAGCTGGTTCCAACTGCACGTTCGGGCACCTTCCCGGCAACGGCGGATATATTCCAGCATGATCCGCAACGACAAGGAACTCATCGTAGTGGGCGACCGGGTGCTCGTGAAGGTCGAGGAAGGAGAAGAGCGCACAAAGGTCGGTCTCTACCTCCCGTCAACCGCACTCGACAGCCAGGCTGTCCAAGGGGGAACCATCGTCGCGACCGGGCCCGGACAACCCATGCCGAGCTTCGACGCGGCCGCTGGCGAGGAGCCGTGGAAGGAACCGGTGCGAGAAACCCGCTTCGTTCCCATGCAGGCTCGCCGCGGCGACTACGCGCTTTTCTTTCGCAAGGCATCCGTCGAGATCACGTTCGAGAATGAACGCTTTCTGGTCGTTCCACAGGCCGCCATCCTGGCGCTCGTTCGCGAATAGCGACACGCACCGCCGCTTTCATACATCCGAGGTCATTCCATGTACGACGAACGATTCATCACCCCCATGCGCCAGGAACTCACACGGCTCGGCGTGGAAGAAATGCGCGGTGCCGAAGAGGTCGACGCCAAGCTCAAGGACGCAGCGGGCACGACGCTCCTCGTCGTGAACTCTATGTGCGGCTGTGCCGCGCGCAACGCCCGACCGGCCGTCGCCTCCGCGCTGCAGAATGCGACCAAGCCAGACCACCTTACGACGGTGTTCGCGGGTCAGGACATCGAGGCGACGGCGAGAGCACGGGCCTATCTCACGGGCTATGCGCCGAGCTCACCCTCGATCGCGCTGCTGAAGGACGGGAAGCCGGTTTTCATGCTCGAGCGCTTCCAGATCGAGGGTCGCTCGGCGGATGAGATTTCGCGGGATCTTGTCGGCGCGTTCGAGCAATACTGCTGAGGGTTTTTCGTCTTCGGGTGGAGGGGCCGACGCTCGCGCGTCGGCCTTTTCGTTGGTGGTACGGCACTACAACCGAAGAGCTGTCAGTTTTCAGCTATCTGGGTCAGTGTCCAGTAAGAGCGTTTGGGGTGAGCGTTCGAGGCGGCGCCTGCAATTCCGCCCGACTGTGAACTGACGCTGATGGCTGATGACCGACAGCTCTGCGGTTGCAGTGCCGAGGCTCCGGCACCGCCAAGGTGCGCCGAGATCGCATCGGCACGACCTCTGCATCGCACGGGGTGACGACTCACACCGCGGAGAGGTTTATGGAGACGAACGCTAACGATACCTTCGGCACCCAGAATACCGGAAACACGGGCACGACTGGCACGGCTGGCAGTGGAATGGGCGGTAGCAGCGCCACGGGCGGGTCCGACGCGGGCTTCTCGCGCGACACCGGCAGCGATGCGCAGGGTCTGGCGGATCGTGCGAAGAGCGCGGCCGGCAACGCGGCCGACAAGCTGTCTGATGTCGCAGATCGCGCGAAGAGTGCAGCGGGCAGCGCCGGTGACAAGCTGAGCGACGTCGGCTCCACGGTGCGCGACAAGGCCGGCAGCTTCAAGGACTCTCTGGCGGACGCCCTGGCGTCCGGCGCCGAGCGCCTGCGGCAGCAGGGCGGACAGTCTGTGGGTGCCGCCGCCACCGATGGCAGCACGAGCGTCGTTGCCGACGACAGCCGGATCGCGCAGACGTCCAACCAGATCGCCGGTGGGATGCAGGGCGCGGCGGACTGGCTCCGCGACGCGGACCTCGACGGGCTCAAGACCGGGCTCGAGCGGCAGGTGAAGGAGCATCCGGGCCGTACGCTCGCCGTAGCGGTGGGCGTCGGCTACCTGCTGGGCAAGGCGTTCCGCAAGTAGGAGGGCGATCCATGGCGGTCGATTCGGAAACTGACGGCGGTCGCGGGATCGGCGCACTCCTCCGCGACCTGGCGGAGGGGAGCGCGGATCTCGTGCGCGGAGAGGTCCGGCTGGCCCGCATCGAACTGGGGACAGCCGCCGGCGGAGCCGGCCGTGGCATCGCGTTCTTTGCGGTCGGCGGCGTACTCCTCCTTCTCGGAACGCTCGCCACGTTCACGGGAGTGATCCTGCTCGTCGGCGATCAATGGCTGCCGCGCGATCTCTACTGGCTCGCGGCGCTGCTCGTGGCTCTCATGGCCGGCGGCCTCGCCGTCTGGCTGGCATTGCGGGGGCGCAGGGCGCTCTCGCCGTCCGCGCTCGCACCGCACGAAACGGTCGCGACGCTCAAGGAGGACAAGGAATGGCTGAAACAACGGCTGACGTAAGGCGCGACATCGAGCTTACGCGCGCGCGCATGTCGGACACGCTCCAGGAGCTGGAGCAGAAGATGAACGTCACGCAGATCGTGAAGAACAATCCGTGGCCGGCACTGGCCATCGCGGTGGGCGCGGGTGTGATCCTTAGCGGATCGCGCGCCGACGTGAAGGCTGCTGCGGCAACGGTCACCGCGACTCGTGGTGCCAGCGGCCGACTCGGCAATGTGCTCGACGAGCTCGTGTCTCAGGTGGTGCAGGCATTCCAAGGCGCGATCGAGCATCGCATCGAATCGGTGGCGCAGGATGTACGAAAGGCGATCGTCGCGCCGTTGATCGGGACTAGGAGCAACGGCGGCGCGACTGGGCAAAACTTCTCCATGTCGCAGAGGGACGGCCCGAGTGTGGGTGCGCAGCGCGCGGACTGAGGATTGCCGCTGAGCGTCCGTCGGAGGCGAAAGCGTTTAACGCTTCCGACTGGCGCTTGCGCAAGCAGGGGCGATCAATGCTTGCTGGCTGAGATAGTGGACGGACTACTAGTGTAGTGTCTCAGAAATAACTTGCTTTATATGTCGGACGGTGGTATCCTGTCGGCCATGAGCCGACACGCTGCTCCGATTGTGTTGAGCGACGACGAAGAGAGCACCTTGGACGCGTGGGCGCGGAGTCGCAGTCTGGCCGTGCGGCAAGTGCAGCGCGCGCAAATTATTCAGCTCGCCGCAGCGGGGGCCGAGAGCCAGGAGATTGCCCACATCGTGGGCGTTTCGCGCCGGACCGTCCAGTTGTGGCGTGAGCGTTTCTTGGCACTGCGCCTCGAGGGGCTGGTGAAGGATGCGCCTCGACCCGGCCGTCTGCCCGAGATCACGGACGACCGTGTCCGCGCCATTGTGGACGCCACGCTGCACACGACACCGGCCAATGCGACGCACTGGAGCGTGCGCACGATGGCGACGGCGCAGGGCGTCAGCCCGGCGACCGTCCAGCGCATCTGGCATCGCTACAACTTGAAGCCGCATCTGACGAAGACGTTTAAGCGCAGTCGAGACAAACACTTCGTTGACAAACTGCACGACATTGTGGGGTTGTATCTCAATCCGCCTGACCGCGCGCTGGTGCTATGCGTCGATGAGAAATCGCAAATTCGAGCATTGGATCGCACGCAGCCCGGCTTGCCGCTGAAGAAGGGGCGATGCGGCACGATGACACATGACGACAAGCGCAATGGGACGACGACGCTGTTCGCCGCGCTGAGTATGCTCGACGGCCACGTGATCGGCGACTGCATGCCGCGCCATCGCCATCAGGAGTTCTTGCGGTTCCTGAAAAAGATCGATGCCGAGACCCCGTCCGATCTCGCGCTGCACTTGATTGTCGATAACTACGGCACCCACAAGCACGCGCGCGTGAAAAGCTGGCTCCGCCGGCATCCGCGCTTTCACTTACACTTTACGCCGACTTCGAGCTCCTGGCTGAACCTGGTGGAGCGATGGTTTCGCGACCTAACCGACAAACGCATCCGACGCGGATCATTTGAAAGCGTCCCCGAGCTCATCGCCATCATCGAAGACTATCTTCACCAATCGAACCAAAGCCCCCACATCTTCGTGTGGACCGCCTCAGCGGAGAGCATCTTGGCGAAGATCGCCAAATGTAAAGAAGCGTTGGAGACACTACACTAGATTGCATGTCCAGTGTTTGTTGCCCCCCCTCTCGGACTTGCGCATGATCTTGCGGCGAATTGTGCCTGGTATGGTGCGTCGCGCACTCCGAAGGATGCAACAGGACCGCATCCTTCGCCGTGCATTGATTCAATTTGCGCGTGATCCCGCGCTTGGCGCGCTCGATATGGACTTGCTCGGTGAACTCGTTCGTGGGTGGTCCAATGAGGGCTTCTCCGCGAAGCCCGAGTATCTCAGCGCCATCAGTCAGGCCGCCTTGACTACGAGTGGAAATATCCTCGAATGTGGAAGCGGCCTTTCGACGCTCCTGCTTAGCGCTGCTGCGAGCCAGTCTGGCGCGCGGATCTGGGCGCTCGAGCACACACCCGAGTGGGCGGTCCGGGTACGGAAAGAGCTCCAGCAGCTCAAGTCGTCGCCGAACACGCACGTCGTCGACGCACCGCTACGCGCGTATGCCGGATTCTCGTGGTACGACGCCACGCGATTGCCGGCCGATGCAACATTCTCGGTCGTAGTTTGTGACGGCCCACCGGCCGAGACAAAAGGCGGAAGGTACGGTCTTCTTCCGGTACTCTCTGGTCGCTTTGCTATCGGAGCCCAGATATTCATGGATGATGCAGCCCGGCCCGACGAGCAGGCAATCATGCGAAGATGGGTGTCCGAGAGTGGCGGCTCCTTTACCATTGCCGGACACCACAAGCCCTACGCCGTATTCACCCCATCGAGCAACGACACAGCGAACGAAGGCACTTCAATGGCCGCTGCCAGATAGAACGCTCAAATAGAATCAGCCGGCGTACTTCACCCACCTCGCAAGCTCGCGGAATGACGGCCGCTTGCCGTACATCAGCAGCCCGACGCGATAGATGCGCGCGGACAGCCAGATCGAAACCACGCACGCGAGCGCGACGCCGCCGAGCGACCCCGCCAGCTCGTACCACGGTACCGTCACGAGCGACATGCGCAGCGGCATGAGGATCGGCGCGGAGAACGGAAGGAGCGTCATCGTGCGGGCGAGCGGGCTTCCCGGGTTGGTGAGAATCGGCGCCATGAAGATCACCGACGACACGAGCATCAGCATCACCGGCATGGACGCCTGCTGGACGTCTTCCTGGCTGCTCACCATCGCGCCAACCGCGGCGAAGAGCGCCGAGTAGAAGATGAACCCCAACACGAAGTAGCTGAGGATGATGAGTGCAGCTCCCGGCGTGGGAAGCGCGTTCATGATGGCGCCCATCGGCATTCCGCCCGCCGCACCTCCCGCCGCGCCGGCGCCCGCCGCTGCGCTGGCGACAGACGCCTTGCCCATCCCCGAGAAGAGGAACGGTCCGACGTAGAAAAGTATCCCGAGCGTGAGCGCAACCCACGACAGCACCTGCGTGATAGCGACGAGGCCGACGCCCAGCACCTTGCCCGCCAGCAGTGTGTCCGGCGAGACGCTCGACAACACGACCTCCGCGACGCGCGTGGTCTTCTCCTCCATGACTCCGCGCAGGATGTTCTGTCCGTACAGCACGATCATCATGTAGAGCAGGAACGCGACGATGTAACCGAAGGCGAGATTTCCCATTCCGCTGCCGCCCTCGAGTCCCTTGCTGCCGATCTTCTCGGTGATGGTCTCCAGCTTCTCGGACGTCAGCGCCGTGACGCGCGCCGCATCGAGACCCTCGTGCTCGAGCCTTTGCGCGAGCACCTGCTGTTTCACCTTGGCGAGGAGTGCCGTCACGTCACTGATGGAGCCTGCATTCCGACCGGCGTAGGTGAGCGACCGATTCGCGACCGTGTTCGAATCGAGCACGAGGAAGCCGGTGATCTCCTTGCGCACGACGGCATTCACGAGGGAATCGCGAGTAACGGCGAGACGCTCCGGTGGCAGCACCTTCACGCCAGGCGCAGGCGCCGCGGGGAAGGCCTTGCCGAGCTCCGTGCTGACCCGTGCGCCGAGCCCGGTGCCGGTCGCGTCGACGATCACGATGTTCGTGAGGTCGTTGCCCGGACGCTGACGCATGGAGAGATACGTCGGGAAAATGGTGACCATGCCGAAGAACACCGGCCCGAGCAGCGTACCGATGAGGAACCACTTGGAGCGCACTCGCTCGAGGTACTCGCGGCGGAACACCACGGCGAGCTTGCGCATATCAACCCTGGCCACTCATCCCCTCCTCGACGCCTGTCGCGCCGACCTTTTCCAGGAAGATCTGGTGCAGCGATGGCTGCACCAGCTCGAAGCGCTGAATCGTCGCTCCGGTTTCAATCACGCGTCGCAGCAGCACCTGTGCATCGGCGCCAGCGGCGAGCTCGATCTCGTAGTAGCGGTTCTGGTCGTCGGCACGCGCAACGAGCGCGCGATCCGCGAGGACGTGCGCAATTTTTTCTCGGGACTCGCCAACCACTGATAGCGCGACGACGCGCGTTCCGTGCTCGGCCTTCACGTCGGCGACCGCGCCGTCGAGCACCTTGTCGCCACGCGCGATGATGCAGACCGAATCGCACAACCGCTCGGCGTTGTCCATGAGGTGCGTGCTGAAGATCACCGACTTGCCGCGCGCCTTGAGGTCGACGATGGTGTCCTTCAACGCCTGCGCGTTCACCGGATCGAGCCCCGAGAATGGCTCGTCGAGGATGATGAGGTCGGGGTCGTGAATGAGCGTGCCAATGAACTGCACCTTCTGCTGCATGCCGCGTGACAGTTCGTCGATCTTGGAGAGCCCCCAGTCCTTCTCGGCGGTCTTGAGGTCGAAGCGTTCCATCCAGTAGTCGATGCGCTTGTCGGCGTCCTTGCCGGACACGCCCTTCAACTCGGCGAGGAATTTCAGCACGCGCCGCACCTGCATCTTCTTGTAGAGGCCGCGCTCTTCCGGCAGGTAGCCGATGCGGTCGGTGACGCCGGCGTCGAGGTGCGGCTTTCCGAACAGCGCGATGGTGCCGCTGTCGGGGATGATGATGTTGAGGATCATGCGAATCGTCGTCGTCTTGCCGGCGCCATTGGGGCCGAGCAGCCCGTAGACGGCGCCGCGGGGGACGGCGAGTGAGAGGTCGCGAACTGCCACGTGTTCGTCGTAGCGCTTGGCGATGTTGCGGATTTCTATGGCGAGATCGGACATGGCAGGAAGTGAGTGACACGCGAGAGTACGGATGCGGGCGCCAACAGTTTCCGGTCTTCGCTCGCGTGTGGGCGCGATGCGTACGCCGGATCAGGCTCCAGGGATGGCGGGTTCGCGTGGTGCAGCTGTGCTCGTTGGGCGGAAGGCGCCGGCCACTTCGCCGGCAGCCCATGCGCTGGCAAGGATGAGAAAATGAACGGCGCTACCCATCAGGGTCTGGAGGGCACCGGGAAACCTGCTCGCGCGACGCGCGGTTCGCACCAACAACACCAGCGGGACGAGGGGTGCTGACATCAGCATCTGCCAACGCGTTCGCCCGCCGAGCCGAACGCGCCACGATCCGAAGTGGCGGCCATGGGCGAATCGCTTGCGCATGAACCTGAGCGCCTCTGGTGCGCCGCCGAATGAAGCGGCTGCACCCGGCACCATCGCGATCGTCTCGCCATCGGCATGCAAGTGCTGATGGGCTTCGACCTCCCAGAAACCATGTGCATAGGAACCGTACCGCATCAGTGACTCGCGCCGGTAGGCGGCGTTGTCACCCGCGATGTCCTTGACCACGCGACGTGCCGCGTTCGGGGCACCGAGGAAGGCGGAATATCGCAGAAAGAAGACGGCGCGCGCCGTCCTCGACGCATCCGGCGCGAGCTGCAGCGGGCCGCCAACGCCCGCGTCGCCGTTCGCGATGCCTGTCATGAGTGCGCGCGCCCAGCCGTCCTGAACCGTGCACTGATTGATGGTGAAGGCAACCACGTTGCCCGCCGCCGCCACCAGTCCGCGTCCCCACAGTTCCGGCGTGAGCTCGGCATCCGACGCGTACAGGAACCGTGCGGACACACCCTGGGTGGTCGCGTCGGCGATGAGCGCGGCAGGCACCAGCGCGCGATCGCCAACGATGAGCAGCTCGGCGCCCACCGAGGCCGCCTCACGCAGGAGCGCTGCCAACCAACCGGGTGGCTGCGCGCCGGGACGCTGAGCGTCGGCGTCAGTGATGGCGACGACGATGGAGAGGGGAAATGCAGAGGTCACGAGCGCGATACGAGGGCTTGAATGGAGGCGAGCGCCAGGGCGACGCCGAGGGTTTCGTCACGTGAAATAGGCGCGCTACTGCCGTCGGCGACAGCGGTGTAGAACCGGGAGACGAGCTCACCAAGTCCCGGATACGCCGGTTCACGCTGGACGGAGCGTCGGATGAGGTTGGTCGAGGCACTCGCGAGCAGGGACGCGCCGCCGATGAAGGGCTGGGCGATCTTTCCGACGCGCGTTGCGCGGCCACGCGTCGTCACGGCGAAGCCATGGAACATGTCCACCGTCGCGGTGCCTCGTCGACCGATGAGTCGCAGCTGGTTGGTCGTGGGACGTCCGCCCGCGGACACTGTTGCAGAGATACAGACGCCGCCCAGCATCCCATCAGCGCGCAGCTCACCTGGTGCTGGAGAACGCACCGCCCAGTCGACGTCGGCGATCTGAGGCGAGACGAGCCTGGCGAACAACGCGAGGGGATGCGGCAGGACCTCGAGGGCCACGCGATCCTGTTCGGCCTCGCTCTTCCCCGCAGCGCCAGCGGTGCAGATCGTGACGTCCGCGTGAATGAGCGGACCGATGTCGCTCAGCTGGCGCTGAGCGCGCAACACCCCGCGCTGGAACAGGAACTGATGCACGGGGACGATGAGCAGGCCAGCGACGGCGGCGCGGTCAAGCAGCATCGCGGTTTCCGTTGCATCGGCCGCGAGCGGCTTTTCGACGATGACGTGGGCTCCGCGCGCGAGAGCCTCGGCGGAGAGTCCGACGTGGGTATCGAGCGGAGTGCAGACGTGCACCACGTCGATGTCTTCCGCGCCCGCGAGCGTCTGCGAGACACGGGCGCGCGGATGCGCGCGCGCGAGAGTGGACGCACGCGCGACGTCAGGGTCGATGATCGCAGCGACGAGATACCCGGCGCGCGCGACGGCACGTGCGTGCCACCGCCCCATCAGCCCCGCGCCGACGATGGCCGCTCGCAAGGGCGCGCGACCATCGCCTCCTACCGGCACCGCTACTCGAATTCCGTCGAGACGGGACGCTCGGCCGGCAATGGTGCCGACGGAGGAACGGTCTTGTCGGTGGAGGGCGAACGGTACCGGATCCCCGCGCCGACGAACGCCCGCGTCAATTGCACCGGTTGAAAGACGATGCTCGGCCACATGAACACTTCGTTCGTGCAGAAGCATGCCTTCGCCTTGATCTGGGCGCGGAGTGCCTTGGCCTCCGGCGAATCCCAGATCTCGAAAAAGCGCTTGTCGCGCAGGTTGCCCAGCGGTTCGTGGTTTTCGCATACCGACACGTCGCCATTGGCGTAGATCACGCCGGAGAGCACGCCAGCCTTGCAGGGCACGTGCTGCGCTTCTCCCTCGATCGTCTTCACCTTCACGTACTGGAGCATCGGTTCCACGACGGCGCCGAACCGTCCTTCCTCGCGATCCTTCCAGACCTCGCGAATGTGATCGTACAACCGCTTGTACTGCTCCAGCGCCGGTCCGGTGAGTGATGGATTCTTCCGATCACCACGGATCACCGCGAGGTTGTGGTGCTCGATGCGCGGGTAGTTGTTGTACATGTGCTCGGTCAGGCGCCACACCTCACCGATGTTCTCGCCCATCGCCACCGTGTTGATGTGGATGCGCAGCCGCGGATCCTCATCCTGGAGCTTCGCGAGCATCGCATAGGTCTTCATCGCGTTCTCGAACGACTTCGGGTTGCCGCGGAAACGATTGTGGTATTCCGGCATGCCGTCGAGCGAGATCTCGCACACGAAGCGATCGAGCGTCTTGTGCTGCAGCACTTTGCGCAGCGACTTCTCGGTCTTGTCCGTGAAGTAGCCGTTGGTGGGAACGTAGATCTGCCGCACGCGATTCTTCGTGATGAAGAGGCCGCAGATCTCGCCGAAGTCAGGCCGGATGAACGGCTCACCGCCGGAGAGGTTCAACGTGTCGAAATGTCCGAGATCGCTTGTGAGCTGCTCGAAGTCCGAAAAGGCCAGGTCGTTGCGCTGGTTGAGCTCCTTCCAGTAGAAGCAGTGCTCACAACTCAGGTTGCAGATCGAGTTGATGAATACGATCAGGAAGGGCGGGGTGTCATGCTCGTGATGTTCGCGCGCGCGAAGGGAGAGCCTGGCGTGGCGCTGAATTCTCGAAACAATGGACACGTTCCACCTCGGCTAATGATGAAGAATTGCACTTTGCGTGATCGTCAGCGCCAGTGTGAGTCGGCGTCGCCAGAACCGATGACGCACCCCACGAACTCACCCAGGGACCACGCGAAGGAAATGAGCGCCACGAACCCCAGTGCGCGAAGGACGCGGTCCGTGTCACGTCGCCTGGGTAGCACATTGGAGAGGATCCGCCAGACCATGACGGCGGGGAGTACAACACACGACGCCGCGCGCACCGCTCGCGCAACAATCGTCGCCCCTCGGAGCCGGCGACCGGCATACCCGCGCGCCAGATAGTAGGGCAGGACGAAGGCGGAACGCAAAGAATACCGCTTGTTCTGGTAAACGCTTGCCGCCGACGCGATGTACAAGTCCACCCCCCGGCGCCGAAGTTCCTCGAAGAGCGGGCCTTCGTAAACCCCATCCTTCAGCAGGGGCTGCAGCGACCCCAGCAGCTGTCGGTTGAACGACATGTTGAGGCCGGACAGGGCGTGCGCGCGTCCATCCGGCAAAGGGGGCATGAATCGCCCGTAATCGACGAGGTAGACTCCCCAATCCAGCGAAGAGTGTCGCGCGCCTTGCGCGACCGGACCACCGACTGCCTCAACGCCGGGACGGTCGTGGGCGCTACGGAGCGCCTGCGCCCATCCGGGCTCCACGCTCGCGTGATCCTCGAGGAAAGCCACGACATCCCCCCGCGAGGCCTCCAGTCCGGCTAGGCGCAGCGCGGGAACCGTGGAACCGCCGACGCATGCCACGCCCTCGACTTCCGCGAACTCGTCGAGAAGGAGCTTCTCGAAACCGCGCGCGGAGGGGTGCGCGACGATCACCTGCAACGTGCCCGGTGGAGCGGCCGCACGCAGGGACTCAAGGCATGGCCGGAGCAGTTCGGGACCGTTCCACGCCGCGACTACAACGGAAAGCGATGTCACCCGGGCACCCGTGACTTCACGCGCGGCCTAGTCTGGCGCCAGGTAGCCCGCCAGATCGATGGGGGCACCAGCGTCGGCCGAATCGTATGCCGCGAGCACAAGGGCCAGAGACCGCCGGTTGTCGCTCGCCTCCGCGGGAATGCGCTCACCGGCGGCCACCGCATCGAACACACGGCCGAGAAGCCGTGCGGTGGCCGCGGCGAACAGGTCGAATCCATCGCGCGCGAGGAGTCGTTCACTATCGCCGGTCTGCAGCGTCGCGTGTCCGCCCCGGATCATGCGCACCCGCGCGAACGGACGCCGCGCGCGCGCGTGCAAGCCCACCGACACGTCGAGTCGACCGCCGAGGGACGTGTGTATTGCGGCGTGCTCGCCGTCGAGGCGCATGTCGAGGTATCGCTCGGGGCCCTTGCTGAGTCGGTCGAGAACGATCGAGCAGGTGCGGCCGTTTGCGAACTCGAGCGTGATGAGATTGATCGCGTCGAAATCCACTCGTGGGTCGGGTCGCGGCATCTGCGCGTACAGGCGCACCGGATCCTCGCCGAAGAGAAAGCGCGCCAGGTCAACGACGTGAATGCCGAACTCGAACCCCACTCGCCGCTGCAGCGCGCCGCGCCAGCCCGCTTCGGTATGCGCGGATGGACGCATGGTGTGCCAGGCGTGGACGAACAGGAGCCGGCCAAATTCGGGACCGCCAATGGCCTCGCGTGCCGCGAGGTGACACGCCATATACGGAAACTCGTTGTTCACCACGAGTTGTCGTCCCGCCGCCCGCGCAGACGCAATCATGGCATCCGCGTCCTCGAGGCTCTCGGCGAGCGGCTTCTCACAGAACACGTGAAACCCCGCCCCGAGCGCGAGCTGCGCGTGTGCGCGGTGCATCGCGGGCGGTGTCACGATCACCACCCAGTCGGCCTCGAGTCCTTCGAGCATCGTCGCGGGGTCGTCGTACACGGCGGGAATCTTCCACGTCGTGCGCGCACGCTCGCGCGCGACCGGATCGGGATCACAGCCGGCTACCACCTGTACCCGATCGCCGAGCAAGCGGCAGGCCGGCAGGTGGATGTTGTGAGTGGCCGCGCCGAGTCCGATGAAGGCAATGCGCATCAGGAGCGTGTCCTCTGTTCCGCGAGCGGGATCATGATATCGAGATACTGCCGGGTGACGTGCATCCAGTCGTAGGCCTCGGCGCGTCGTGGGCCGTCCGCCGCCATACGCGCGCGCCACGCCGGGTCGCACAACACTGCGTGCATGCCTTCGAGCAGGGTATCCACCCTTGCGTCGGGAAGGAGATGTGCGACGCCACCGGCAAACTCAGGGAACGCCGTATTATCCAGGGCGATCGTTGGGGTGCCGCACGCCATTGATTCGAGAACCGGCATGCCAAAGCCCTCGTAAGACGACGGGTAGATAAAGAGGTCGGCGGCGTTGTACACGAAGGGCATTTCCTGGTGTGACGCGTAGTCGCGTACGATGACGTCATCGCCGAGCTGGAGGTCGCGGATGACCTGCCGAAACGGGGACGTGCCCGGAAGTGCAGCGCCGACGATGAGGAGCTTGTGAGGCATGCCGCGTTCGCGGCGAAGGCGGGCGAAGGCGTGCAGGAGCGGAGTGAGGTTTCGCCGCTCGGTGGGCTTGCCGACGTACGCAATGTAAGGGGAATCCGTGCCGACGAAGTCCCGCCGGAACTTCTCCACCAGGGCGGCGTCGGTAATGGGGCGGAAGTTCGATGTATCCACTCCCTCCGGGACCACGTGCACCCGCTCCGACGGAATGTGATAGTACTTGCGCATGTCTTCCCGGCTGAAGGCGCTCACCGTGGACACCCCACTCGCGCGCCACGCGCTGAGCGCGTAGGCGACACGCGCCTTGTTCAGTACCCAGGGCGAGAAGGCCTGCGGATATCCCTCGTACGATCCATGATGCACCACGAAGGTCGGACACAGTGTCAGCATCGGGATTACGTACGACGGGCAGAAGAGCAGTGCCTGTCGCCCATGGGCGCGCGGCAGGTCGACCTGCTCCCAGAACCCTCGACCGAATCGGCTCGGCACGACGATACTCGTGGCGATAGACGGGAGCTGCACGTCGTCGGGAAGCGGTTCCGGCGTGTAGACGCGGATCGTCTGAAAGGGCTGGTCCATCTCGCCCATGCAGCGCAGGACGGCCTCGATCATGCGCGCAACGCCTGAGCGCGCCGACACAAGCCGAATGCCATTGACACCAAGTATCAAGTTCGTTCCGGAGGGGACAAGTCTGCCGTCGCGGCAGACGGAAAGTCGCGTCACGAATCGAGTCGGCTGAATCACACGACGCTAAGCTCTCAACCAGACGACTGGAAGGCCCGTAGGTTTCCGGTCGTGGTCACCGCTGCATGCCACCCCCGCGATTGGCGATTGCCCAACCGCTGGCGCATCTTATGGCCTCGGCAGCCGCGCCGCGCTCGCTGGCACGTTGCTCTCCCTCCGTCATCCAGACAGGCGTCTCGCGGTCCGATCGGGCCCGTCGAACGCCGCGTCACCAGAGACATGATTGAGCGCTCCCTCAACTTCTGCATGATCACCACCTTCTATCCGCCGTATCATTTCGGCGGGGAGGCGATGCATCTCTACCGACTGAGCAATGCGCTGGCGCGGCGCGGGCACCATGTGACGGTGGTGCACTGCGTGGATTCCTACAACATGCTGGCGCCGGACGGCCCGAAGGGCGGCGCGTTTCCGCACCACCCGAATGTCACCGTGCACGCCCTTCGAAATCGTTTCGGATGGATGTCACCACTGGTCACGTACTTCACCGGGCGTCCCGGACTGAAGTCGCCGGAACTGGACCGGATCTTCGCGGCGGAGCATTTCGACGTCGTGCACTTCCACATGGTGACGCTATTCGGCCCCGCGGTACTCCGTTATGGAGCCGACGCGCTGCGCCTATACACGATGCACGACCATTGGCTGGTGTGTCCGATGTACGACCTGTGGAAGGAGAACAAGGAGCTCTGCGAGAAACCGTCCTGCGTGAAGTGCTGCTTGAGCTACCACCGCCCGCCGCAGCTCTGGCGCTACACCGACCTGCTCGACCAGGAGCTGCCGAAGGTGGACCTCTTCTTTTCCCCGAGCCGCTCAACGATGGAGCAGCATCGTCGCCGAGGTTTTGCGTTCCCCATGCGGCAGCTGCCGCATTTCCTCCCGCTCGCCGAGAGCGACGATGATTCCAGCGAAACGCCCAGGTCATCGGGGCGACCGTACTTCCTCTTCGTGGGACGCCTGGTAAAGCTCAAGGGCGTCCAGATGCTCATCGAGGCATTCCGTCACTATGCCCACGCGGAGCTACTCATCGCTGGCGACGGAGACTACGAGGCGGAACTTCGGCACCTCGCGCAGGGCCTGGACCATATCCATTTTCTTGGCCGCATCGATCCCGATGGGCTGCGGCGCCTCTACCGCGATGCCATCGCCCTGCTCGTTCCGGCGATGGTATACGAGACTTTCGGCTTCATTACCCTCGAGGCGCTCGGCCAGCGCACGCCCGTCATTGCACGCGAGCTCGGCGCGGTCGCGGAGCTCGTGCGCGATACCGAAGGTGGCATTACGTACCGGACGGAATCGGAACTGCTCGCGGCCATGCGCCTGCTGCAGACGGACCGCGCCCTGCGCGACCAGCTCGGCGCGACCGGGCACGCCGCCTACGCGGCACGCTACTCGGAGGACGCGCACATGAAGACCTATCTCGGCGCCATCGCCGAGGCCATGGTCACGCGTGCCTCGCTTGGCGCGGGGGAATGAGCCGGGCCGCAGCACTGAGCTGCTGGCCGCGTGTCGGCCTCGCGTCCACCTCCGATTGCGTCAGCAAACCTTCTGGAACGAATCGCCCGCGCCAAACCAGGATCCAACGACGTCGCCGATCGTCCACGCGATGACGAAAACGACGATGTAGGGAAGGCTCAGGAACAATTGCACCCGATGGCGGCGCTTGGCCCAGATGCGCGCGACGGTGCGCGCCAGGAGCAGTGGGGGGAGCGCGGCAACCGCTGCGCCGATGGCCGCCCGCCTGGCGAGCGAAGCGTGCGCCACGCGGGCCGCGGCGTACGACCGCGCGTACTGGTATCGCTGGGTCAAGTACTCGCCGAGGGTGTAGTACTTCTCGTGCCCGACAGTTATTTCGGGTCGCATCATGAGCACCACACCGTCGGCCCTCATGAGGTCGTGCAGGTGGTTTTCCCACGCATACGGCGAGAGCCGGTCGAGGTAACGGTCCAGCAGGGCGCGGGGGTAGATCACGTTATTCCCGGTGACCCAACTGCTCGGGCCGCGCGGTAGTGGCGTGATGCAGTGACTGTACTCGCAGAGGAAAGCCGCCCAGTCAATGACGCGATGGATGGCGGCATTCTCCACGGATCCGCCGACAATAGCCTCCCCGGTGCTTGCCGCTGCCTGTGCGGCTCTCTCGGCATCGACAAGGGCACGGGCCCAACCGGGTGGCACAATGACATGATCCTCGATCACCGCGACGAACTCTCCGCGCGCGGTCGCAAAGGCCAACTTCCGCATAGCGGGGATGGTGGCCGTCGAGGAAGCCTCGATGATGCGCACGAGCGGAAAGCGGCTCCGCACCGCCGAGCGCACGTTCTCGCCGAGACGATCCACGAGCAGAATCTCGAGCGGGACGGCATGACGCTCTCGCTCGAGCGCCGTGAGGGCGCGCTCCACGTCGGCGAGTGTATTCACGCTGGGCACAACCACGGAAAGAACGGGCGCCAGTTGCGGCGGAGTCATCCCAATGAGGTCACTGGGGGGAGGGTGGAGCCCGTCCTCGATCGTCACGGACTCCCTTCCAGGCGCGCCATCGGCAAGCGGGGAAGCATTCGCCGAACGGAGCGAAGGGCACCCCGAAACCGCAGCCGAGCGCGAAATGCCGCGGATCCCCAACCTGCGAGCGCGTTGTGCCGACGCAGGTAGTAAGCGTCGAGCCGGGGCAACAGCGCGGGAGCGTTCGAAGGCTCGAGCGAGCCAAGTACCGTGGTCACCCCGACTTCAAACGTTCGCGTCACGCACGCCGAGGCTGCGTGTGACACCGCGCCGTAGGGATAGGCGAATGACAACGGCCGCGAGCCGAGGTGGGTCGAGATGTCATCCACCCCACCGATGATCTCGGCGTCTACCTCGGCAGGGGAGAGGCGGTCCAGCGCTCGGTGTGTTCGCGTATGGGCACCGACGTGCATGCCTCGCTCCGCGAGCCGTCCCAGAGCGGGCCAGTCCAGCAGTGGAAGTATTGGAATGCCCTTGTCACCGCGACCGCCCCATCGATTGTCAGCGCCCACCCGGCCGCTCACCACGAATACCGTGCTGGGGAAGCCGAACGTTTCGAGCAGGGGCGCGCCATGCAGGCCGATGTTCTCGAATCCATCGTCGAACGTGATCGCCACTGCGTGTCCTCCATCGTGACCGCTCCGTACCTCATGCCACAGCTCCTCGAGAGGCAGGACCCGGACACCTTGGGCAGCCAAGCAGCGCACGTGACGCTCGAACACGGCAGGCGAAACCGAAATCGCGGAGCCGGAATCGTCGAGTGAGTGGTAGGTCAGTATGCCGCGAAGGCTGGGCATTGGTGCCCCGTCAGGCGACTGCATCGCGGAGCGCACCGAGTGTTGCCTGCGCCGCGGTGGTCCAGCTCAGGCGAGCGGCGCGTTCCTGCGCGGTCCTGCCCATGCTGGAGCGGAGCGAAGGGTCGTCGAGCAGTGCGCGCATGGCGTGAACCAACCCGGGTTCGTCTCGCGGTGCCACGAAGAAGCCACCGCCCTCCAGCAACTCTGGTAGTGGGCTCGCCCGCGTCGCGATCACCGGCGTGCCGCAGGCGGCGGCCTCGACACCAGGCAAGCCAAATCCTTCGTTTTCCGAGGGAATGAGCAGCGCGACGGCACCGGAATGCAGGTCGCGGAGCTCTCCGTCGGCCACGAATCCGGGCCAGTGGACGAGTGACGCGGTGCCGGCGCGGTCGATTTCAGCCAGCACCGAAGCACGCGTGCCGTAGAACACGTCGCCGTCCACGGTGCCGACGAGAATGAGGTGCGGCGGCGTGGCGCGAGACCGGGCGAGCGCCGCATGCGCGCGGACGATGACGTCCAGATGCTTATGCGGGTTGAACCCGCCCACGTAAACGAACCAGTCCGCTCCGGGCGGGACGCCGGCT
>DAIUFP010000001.1:115156-209351 GCA_036844565.1 Gemmatimonadaceae bacterium
GGCACGGACCCCGCGGCAGAGCTTGATTATGATTGCGTCAATCGTTGCAATCTGATCTGGAGGCGCCATGCTCGTTCGGGACGGGATGTCGGCTGAAGTCCTGACCGTCGGACCGGGGCACACGCTCCGCGAAGCGGCCGCCGCAATGTGCGCGGGCGACTCGCTGGGACGGTACGCCGCGGCGGGTGCCTCGACGGCAACGCGAATACGTTCGGGCGAGATGCCATAGACTTCCTGAATCTCGCGCGACGCAAAGCCGGACACCGTGAGGACGACGCGTGCCTGCCGCAGGGCCATCTGCGTCTTGATGCGCCAAAAGAGGCGGGCGCGCCACGTTGGCAGTGTCAACTCGGGAAACCGGTCCGCGATCGCGTCGTGAACCGTGATTACCGCTGGCAACCTGGGCGGGAGCGGAAAATAAGTGTAGACCGAGGGAGAGAAGAAGACGTCCGCCCGTTCCCGCCAAACAGCCCTGGAGAAGCGCAGCATGTCGCGCAGTGACCGGCTTCCATCCGCCGCGGCGGCCAGCGTGGGCGACGCCGTCTGCTCGACGACGACCACTCTCACCGTTGGCAGGTCGACTCGCGCCGCCGCGCGGCGGTCGGCGAAGAGGACGAATTCGTCCTGTGGGGACTGAGCAACCATGGCGTGCAGGAGCTCCCGTGCGAACCGGCCGTAGCCGCGCTCGTTCGCCAGGCACGCTGCGTCCACGGCGATCTTCACCGGACAGCCTCCGGCGGGAGCGTCATGGCCGGCGTGTCGGTGGGCAAGAACCCGGCATGCAGGCGTCCCTCCTCGGACATCGAGCACTCCTCTGCAAACGGGACGAGTCCTGCGTGGGGCCTGATGCCACGAAGGCGCACCACATTCGCACCCGGCGGGCGCGCGCGGCACTGGTGAGATGCGGCTAAGTTGCGGCGCTGTCACAGCGATTGCCACCCCGGCCCGGGCCCTTGCGAACGAGCGGACTGGGCCGCTACCATCTTTTTTCTAGTCCGCGGCGCGAGCGCATCGAGCCGGATGCGCGCCTGACCTCGTGGAGGGGGACCATGCTTACGGCGATCGTTCCGGCGACAAACCGTCCTGCGACGCTCGCCCGCTGTCTGGCGGCGATCGAGCACGCGGAGGCAGCGCCCGAGCAGGTCATCGTCGTGGAGGATGCGTCGCTCAGGCATCCGGCCCTCGCACGTAACGCCGGCGCGCGGGAGGCCAAGGGCGACGTCCTCGTCTTCATCGATGCGGATGTGACGGTCCACGCCGACGCGTTCGTGCGCATTCGAAGGGCATTCGAGGAATCGCCGCAACTGGTGGCGCTGTTCGGGTCCTATGACGATCAACCCGACTCACCCGGCCTCGTCTCCGTCTTTCGTAACCTCCTTCACCATCACGTGCACCAACATGCGGCTGGGCCGGCCAGCACCTTCTGGGCGGGTCTTGGCGCGATGCGCCGCGACGCCTTCGAGGCGTCGGGCGGGTTCGTGGTGCACCCTATCGAGGACATCGAGCTGGGAATGCGGTTGGCGGCGAATGGGGCCGACATACGCCTCGACCCCCGCGTGCAGGGCACGCACCTCAAGCACTGGAGTCTCTGGGGCATGCTCCGAACCGACCTGCTCGTCCGCGGAATCCCCTGGGTGGGCCTGCTCATCGAGCACCGCGACAGGAAGCAGGTGCGGGTGCTCAACCTGGGTTGGCGCGCCCGGCTCACCGCCCTCACGTGCCTGGCGGTCCTCGCGGCAGCCGCGATGCGCAGTATCTGGCTTGCGGTCGCCGCCATACTGCTGCTGGTCGTGCTGAACCGCTCGTTCTACCGACTCCTCGTGCGCAAGGAAGGCGTCCCGCGCGCGGTGGGAGGAGTGGGATTGCACTTCCTCCACAATCTCGTGGCGATTGCGTCGGTGCCGCTGGGCATAGTCGCTTATCACGCCCGCCGGCGGCGAGCACTCGCGCGCGTGCGCTAGCGGTGTGCGTTCACGTGTTCGCAACGGGCCGCGTCCGGCGTACGCGCGCCGCCCGCGGGGTGCGCCGCTATTTCGTGGACGACTGGGGCGATGACACACTTCCCGTGAACGTCTTCGTGATCGAACACCCGGACGGCCTGTGCCTCGTTGATGCGGGCCAGACGGCCGCTGCCGCGAAGGACGGGTATTTTCCTCCCTGGTATCCATTCTTCCGTCTCTCGAGGTTCGAGCTCGAGCCCGCGGATGAGGCCGCAGCCCGGATGGCGGCTGCCGGCTTGGATGTAGCGCGCGTGCGGTGGGTGGTGCTCACGCACATGCACACCGATCACGTCGGCGGAATAGGCGCCTTCCGTGGCGCCGAGGTTGTTGTGGCGCGAGCGGAATGGGAGGCGGCGCAGGGGGTTCGCGGCCGGCTCCGCGGCTACCTCCCGCAGTGGTGGCCACGCGACGTCCACCCACGGGTCGTCGACTTCACGGGCTCCGGCATTGGACCATTCGAGGCGACGTACGACGTAGCCGGCGACGGCCGAATGCTGTTGGTACCGCTGCCTGGGCACTCTCCCGGTCACGCCGCACTGCTTGTTCGGCTTTCCCCTACGCGCGCGTTCCTGTTCGCCGGCGACGCGGCGTTGCGCGCGGACGAGCTACGTGATGCGGTGCCAGCCGTGGCCGAGTGGTGTCGTCGCGAGGGGATAATCGTCTTGACTTCGCACGATGACGCCGCGAGGGCACTCGCGGCCGGCTAGTCGGCCTGCCTGACTCGTCGTTCGGCCTCCCTCTGGCGATAGCCACGGCGGTCATTCGACATGGCTGGCCGGGGGCGCGAGCAGGGTCGATGCGCCGTTCGCGCCGCGCGTCTTTGTGGCATTGTCGCGAAATCCCTATAAGTTGTGTCGGGTAACATTGCAACCCGACCTCGTGCCGGTGGCGCCAGCCTCGCCTCGGATTGCAGCCCTCCCCAGTGCCCACGGTAGACGATGTCCAACTCAGCCATTCTGCTGAATCCCCCCAATCCTCCCGGTTACGTCTCCAACAAGGATTCGATGGGAGGATTCGGCCAGCTCTTTCACAAGGGTGCTCCGCCGTTTCCGCCGCTCGACCTGCCCTACCTCGCCGGCGCCATCGCGGAGGCCGGCATGCCGGTCGAAGTGCTGGAAGCTGGTGCGATGCGGTGGACGACGGACGAAGTCTGTGAACGGATGCTGGCCAATCCCGAGGCGTCGCGCGCGCTCGTCGTGGTGCGGACATCGCTGCCCACGATCGACCACGATCTTGAAGTCTGCGCGGCCATTCGCCAGCGGGTGAATCCCGGCCGCATCGTGATGTACGGGGCGGCCGTGAAGCCGCTCATGGCCAGGATCCGGCAAGACAGGGTACTCGATGCGGTGATCATCGGGGAGCCGGACGGGCCGGTGCTCGAGATGCTTGCGGGAAAGCCGCTTTCCGAAATCGCGGGCGTCAACTACCGGGAGGGCGCCGAGTGGACCGCGAATGCGGAGCGGCCCTTCAACAAGGCGCTGGACGCGATGCCCTTTCCGCGCTGGGACCTCCTGCCGCACGAGAAGTACACGATTCCGCGATCGTCGGCGGCGGGCGGCGAGATGCGCTTCCTGCCGATGCTGTCGTCTCGTGGATGTCCGTTCGGGTGCAACTACTGCCCGTATCCCGTTGGACAGGGCCTGCCGTGGCGCTCACGCTCCGCCGTGAATGTCGTGGACGAGATGGAGCATCTCGTCCGTGATTTCGGCGTTGAATACGTGATCTTTCGCGACCCGCTCTTCTCGGCGAACAAGAAACGCGTGGCAGAGATCTGCGCGGAGATCATCCGGCGCAAGGTGAAGCTCACGTGGCGCTGCGAAACGCGCATTGATTGCCTCGACGAGAACACGATCGCCCTCATGTCGCAGGCCGGGTGCAGCGGGGTCAACTTCGGTGTGGAGAGCAGCGATCCCGAGATCCAGAAGAACGTCGAGCGCAAGCCGATCAGCGAGGAGCAGTTCATCAACACGATCGCGATGCTTCGCACCCACAAGATCAGCACATTCGCCTTCTTCGTGGTCGGACTGCCGGGCGACACGGTGGACACCATCCTCGCGAGTATCCGGTTCGCGCTCAAGCTCGGGGCCACGTGGAGCCAATTCACGGTCGCCACGCCGTTCATCGGTACCAAGCTCCACGATTGGGCGGCGCAACAAGGATTCATCTCGAAGGACCGCTATACGATCATCAGCAGTCATGAAGGCTCGATGGGCAACGAGAACCTGACGGCGCCACAGGTGCACATGCTGCACCGGTTCGGGCAGCTGCTGGCGCGCAACGTCATGAACCGCCGCGGCCTGTTGAAGAACGAGATGCGGCACGATCCCTTTTACACCGCGCTCAGGACTTCCGCGGACTTCGCCTCGCGCACGGTCGGGGGGCTCATCTTTGTCGCGGGCTCCGCAGTCTTTCGTCTCGCGCTGCATGGTGCGACGCGTGGCCCGGCAACGAAGACGCGCGCGAGGGCGGTCGTGGCGAACACCAGCGCGTGATCCTGGTCACGGGCGGCAGTGGGTTCGTCGGCCGGCATCTCGTCAAGGCGCTGATCGGCGGTACGGAGGCGGTTCGGGTGCTTACCCGATCCGCCTCGTCCGTTCAGGGACTGTCCGGCGCGGAGATCGTGATTGGTGATCTTGCCGATGCGGCGTCTGTCGCTCGCGCGGTGGATGGGGTGCGTGTCGTCATCCATCTCGCGGCGCGCGTCGCCGGCTCCGATCACGGCGCGGCGGACGTGTTTGCAATGAACGTGCACGCAACAGCTACGCTGGCCGCGGCGTCCCGCGAAGCGGGCATCGAGCAATTCATCCACGTGAGCAGCGGAGGCGTTTACGGCAACGGTCGTACGTCGACGCTCCATCGCGAAACGGACCGTCCGCAGCCGGGCGACGCATACGAGCGGAGCAAGCTCGCGGCAGAAGAGGTGTTGGTCGAGCGGCTGTCGCATGGGCGAACATCGTTCACGATGCTGCGTTCCGCCGGCATCTACGGTCACGGTCGCGCGGCCACTCGAGCATTCTTCGACGAGGTGCGTCGTCGACGGTACTGGATCCATGGCTCACCGAATGTCCTGGTGCACCCGACCCACGTCACGGACGTGGTGCAGGCGTGCCGTCTCGTGCTCGATCGCGCGCACGACAGCCCCAGGGTCGTGAACGTTGCAGGCGAGCGTGCGCTTCCCTTTCAGGAGTACGTCGCGCTGGTGGCGGCGGCACTGGACGTGCCGGTCCGGCAGTTGGTCGTGCCATCGCGCGTGGGACGGCCGGCTGCGCGAGCCGCGGCAACGGGGATGCGGCTCGTCGGCGCACCGGTGCCCGCGACGGTCGATCGGATGAGGAGCGCCTGGATCAACCGCGGACTCGACATCTCGCTTGCGCAGCGCATGCTGGGTTTCAGTCCGATCTCGTTACGTGACGGGCTGCGCCAGACCGTGGAGGCGATGCGCGTGGACTCGCGCACCGCGTAACCGCGCGCTGACGCGCGACCGGCATCGAAGCAGGACAACCGGCGCGGGTCGGCGGCTCGCTGGCCCGCCGTGCCGCCGCGTGACCAGCCCGTCAGCGTTCGGTCAGCATCCGCTCGAGGTCGCGCGACACTTCCGCCCGCTGCTTCGAGGCAAAATACCACTTGATCGTTCGGTCGAGTCCATCGCTGAACGAGACCTGCGGCTCCCAGCCGAGCAGTCGCTTGCCGAGGCTGTTGTCGCAGACGCGGTTGTATGGCCCGGTGGGCTTGCTGGGATCGGGCTGGATCGTCGCCGAGAGGCCGGTGCGTTCGAGGACCATCCGTGCCGCGTCGATGACGCGCGTGCGCTCCATGGTGCCGAGGTTTACCGCGGTGCCGTCATCGATCTTTTCCGCGGCGAGGATGGTGCCCTCGACGATGTCGCTGACGTAGGTCCAGTTGCGAATCTGTTCGCCGGTACCCCACACGATGAACGGATCCTGTTTCACGAACGCGCGGGAGATCATGGCGATCACGGCGTGGTTCTCGAGGCAGCGCTCGCCGTATGCGGTGAAGTATCGTAGCGACGCGCACTTGAATCCGTAGTCGCGGTGGTAGGCGCGGAGGGTGAGCTCGCACATGAGCTTCGCCCAGCCGTAAAGGTTGTCCGCGTCGTACGGCGGCGTCACCAGGTCTTCGGTGAGGTAGAGCACCTCGGACGGGTCGTGCTGGAGGTGCTCGGGGTACACGCATCCCGACGACGCGAAGACGAACTTCTCGGCGCCGGCGGCGTGCGCCGTGCGGATCATGAGCCCGTCGAGCGCAAGATTGGTGGAGCAGTTGGCTTGGTGCAGGTCGATGTATCCACGGCCGCCGTGATTGGCAGCGAGGTGGAAGACGACGCTCATGCCGGCGCACGCGCGTTGCGCGGCGCCCGGATCGAGCAGGTTTCCCTCCATCATCTCGATGGTGCCTGCATCGAGATGGCCCTGCACGTTCTCCAAGCGTCCGCTGGACAGGTCGTCGGCCACCCGCACATCTGCTCCGCGGGCGACGAGGGCATCCACGAGATGCGATCCGATGAACGAGCAGCCGCCCGTTACGAGCACACTGCGTCCAGTCCAGTTGATCGATGTCATTGGTGGTCCTGGCTATCTCGAGTGGGGGCGGGAACCGCGAGGCGCGGGCAGGTGGCGAAAGACGATGCGGCGCAGAAAAGGTTTCTGGTCCACGATGTCTGGACGCCCTTGCATTGAGGCGCTGGGCGGCGTCGTGACGTAGTCATCAAGTCTGCGGCGGGCGGTTCGCGACGCGCTGCGCGCGCTCTGGCGGCTCGTGGCGATTGACCTATTTTATGCGATGACTGGGACGCAGGCAATTCCTCCTGATGCTGCCACTTATCGCCCCCGCGTCTCTATTCTGGTCCCCAGCTACAATGGCGCGCGGTACCTGCGTGAGGCGCTCGATTCCATGCTCGCGCAGACTTACGAAAATATCGAAGTCATCCTGCTCGACGATGCGTCCACGGACGAGACGCCGCAGATCGCCGCGGAGTATGGTGAGCGCATTACCTACGTGCGGCAGCCGTCGAACCGCTACATCTACGAGAACGTCAACGTGGGGATTGGGCTGGCCAGCGGAGAGCTGATCGCGACGTACCACGCGGATGACGTCTACCTGCCCACGATTGTCGCCTCGCAGGTGGCGTACTTCGCGAAGCATCCTGAAGTGGGGGCCGTATTCGCGTCGGACATCTTCGTGGATGCCGAAGGACGCGAGTACGGGCGGTTGCGCCTGCCGCCGGAGGTGGCGGGCGAACGCGTGCTGGACTTTCCAACGGTCCTGAACGCGCTGCTCACGTACAAGAACCGCTTCTTCGTATGTCCCACCGCCATGGTACGGGCGAGTGTCCATCGAGAGGTCGGCGTCTATCGCCAGGATCCATACGGCATCGCGGCGGACCTGGACATGTGGCTCCGCATCGCGAAGAAGTATCCGGTGGCGGTGCTGGAGTCGCACCTCATGCGATACCGGCATTTTCACGGCAATGCGACGCAGCATTACAACCACCTTCGCACGGCGCCGGACAACTACTTCGGCATCATTGATGGATACCTGAATGCGGGCGACCGGGCGCGGGCGACGCCTCAGGCACTTGGGGCGTACGAAGGTCATCGCTCCGGTGACCGCGTAATGGCGTCGGTCGTACACTACATCAAGGGGGAGATGCGTGAAGGCCGCGTGGCGCTTCGCAGCGCCCGGCTGTTCCGCATCGCGCGATCGCCCGGGCTGCAGCGGTGGCGACTCCTCACGATCGCGACCGGCATGTGGCTGCTTCTCCGGCTTCCACGCCAGGAACGATTGGCGCGTCGGATGTTCGAGCGGTGGCATGTGCAACGAGCGCCCCGGTGATCCGAGCCCTCGTCGGCATCGGCCTGCTGCAGTTTGTGTCGATGCTCCTGTTGCTGGTCCGGACAAAGATCCTTGCGACGACGGTAGGCGTGCAGGGAGTGGGTGCGATCTCGAACGTCGATGGCCTCGCGGCGGTGATCGCTCAGACGCTCTCGTTGTCGCTACCGTTTGCCGCGCTGCGATACCTGCCGGCGGCGCTTCGTGAATCGCCCGTAGAGGCGGACCAGCTGTACCGTCGAATGCGCTTCGTGTTGCTTGCGCTTCTCGTACCGGCGACCCTTGTCGCCATAGTCGTCGCCTGGACGTCACCGCAGGTGTTTGGTCAGGCGCTCGTGCCGTTCCGACGTACGATGATCCTTGCGTTCGCGGGCCTGCCGGTGGTGGGGCTCGTGCCATTCCTCACCAATGCTTACGCGGGCGCGGTTGGGCATGGGTCATCCATGCGGCTCACCGTCGCCCACGCTGCCGTGATGGTGGTGGCGGCCGTCGCGGCAGGGGCTGGGCTGGGGGTGGATGGCTTCTATACCGTGTACGCCGTGCTCGGAATGCTGCTGGTGATCGCCGCGGCCATGCGCCTGACGGTGCCGGGTGTCGCGAGGAGCGAGCGCTTGCCGCTTGGTGGGAGTGCTGCCCTGCGGCTCACGCCCTCCATGTGGCGATTCGCTCTCTGGCTCCTTCCGCTCACCTTCCTCACGCCCTACGCGGGATGGTTCGTGAAATATTCCGCGCTCAAGCTGTACGGTATTGGCAGCGCGGGCATTCTACAGGGGGCGATCGGGATATCTCTGTCCGTGCGTGCGCTGCTCGGAACGGCACATGCCGTCTTCCTCACGCCGAACGTGAACCGGCAAGGCGACATGGAATCCCGGATGCGTTGGGCCAACGAGTTTCAGCGCACCATAGGCCTGCTGTTCGCCATCAGCCTGCCGCCGCTGCTGCTATTCGCGGACATTGCCATGCGGTTGCTCTACGCACCGGCATTCCTCGCCGGCTCGGCGTTTGTCGCGCTGTTCGTGGCCGCGGAGATTATCGCAATGCTGTCCGGCACGTACCAGGTGCTCATCGTGGCGGTCGACCGCATGCGGTTTCATGTGCTGCAGAATCTTGCCGCGCAGGCGCTGCTCGTTTTGACGGCCGCCATTGCGCTGCCGCGGATCGGCCTCGCCGGAGCGGGGCTCGCGGCGTTGGCCCCGCCAGTGTTCCTCTTGGTGACGACGCTGATGTTCCTGCATCGGCAGTACGGTGTCCGCATTTCTGCATCTGCGGCGCGATCCTCGGCGTTCTCGCTTGCGATCCTGATTGTCGCGGGCGGGATCGGCAGCAGGTATCGCGGATTTGTGCCCGCGGTGCTGGGAGCGAAGGCTGGCGTTTGCGTCCTGCTATGGCTCGCTGCGGCTGCGGTGACCCCGCCCGAGGATCGCGCGCGTCTGCAAGCCGGCTTCGCACGAGTGGTGAGTCGAACCGCACCCGAGGGGCCACAGGATACGCTCGCCTGAATGCCGTACTCCGGACCTAACGCAGCCCCCATCCACCGAGACACGGATCACATGCGCGCGCAAGACATTGCCGTCTACTTCGACCCGCCCACGCGACATTTCTTCGATGACCGGCTTTTCGAGCGCGAGAGCAATCCCTACGCCGGGGATAGCATCCTCGCGCCCTATGCCGCCGTTCGTGATCGGCTCTCCGCAGCCGGCATCTCTGTGCACACGGCCGACCTGCTGCCCGACCGTCCAGACGGCAGGCAGAACATCGTCATTTCATATGGCACGCCGGATCGAATGCCGTCGCAATCGACCACCAGGTACCGTGCGCTCGCACGTCGGGCGGACGTCCGACTCAGCGCGTTCTTCGCCATGGAGTGCCCGGTCGTTGAGCCGCGCATGTTTTCCGAGCTCGCCGCTCTCCAGCACCTCTTCAAGCGCATCATGTCGTGGAGCGACACGCCCCCGCTCCTCCAGTTCACCGGGACGCCTGTGTCAATGGAGCGATTCTGGTGGCCACAGTCATTCGACGGGGTGCACGAGGAGCTCTGGCAGCGCGAGGATCGCAAGTTCATGGTCATGATGAACGCGAACAAGCTCCCGCGCCTCTACGTGAACGAGCTGTACACCGAACGTCTTCGCGCGGTGGCGTACTTCCACCGCTTCGGCGAGATCGACCTGTACGGGCGCAATTGGGATCGCGCGCCGGCACGCGTGGGGAAGACGCGCACACCCACGATCGTTCGACGGTATGGCGAGCGGGCGTGGGAGCTGAAGCAGCGCATCGCCCCGGATCCGGTCTACGCGGCCGCCGCCGCGGCGACGCGCGGTCCGGCGCGCTCCAAGTCCGAGACGTTCGCCCAGTATCGGTTTGCGCTGTGCTTCGAGAACAGCGTGCTCACCGGATGGATGACCGAGAAGCTCTTCGACTGCTTCTTCACGGGTACCGTGCCGGTGTACTGGGGCGCGCCTGACGTCCTCGAATGGGTGCCGCGCGAGTGCTTCATCGACATGCGGGAGTTTCGGGACTACGCGCAGCTCCGGTCCTTCCTTCATTCGCTGACACCCGCACAGGTGCAGGGCTACCGCGAGGCCGCGCGCGCGTACCTCGCGTCCCCGCAATACGCGCCGTTCCGACTGCAGGCGTGGGTGGACCTGCATGCCCGCATCATCCATGCGGACACCGGCGTGCAGGTCTAGCTCCCATGGCCCCTCGCCCCGGACGCCGGCTCCGCATCCTGGTCCTCTCGTGGAACTTTCCCACACCGGCGGCGCCGCAACGGGGCCTCTGGGTGGAGCGCATGTGCGCAGCGGCCAGTCGGGATGCCGACGTGCGCGTCATCGTGCCGACACCGTGGGTGCCGCCGTTCGTTCCCCACACGGCGATTTCACGATTTCGCACGGTACCTCGGCACCTGCGACGCGGTGCCGTCGACGTCCACTTCCCACGGGTGCCGGGATCCGTGGAGTACCTCACCCACGAGTTTGACGCGACCCTGGCCCGGCGGTACGTGCTGCGTGAAGCCCGCCGCCTGCATGCCGAGCAGCCATTCGACCTCATTCACGCGCACTTCATCTATCCGGACGGCGTGGTCGCCAGCCACGTGGGGCGCGCGCTTGGCGTGCCCGTGATGACGTCGGAGCACGCCTTCTGGACGCCCTGGCTCATCGATCGGCGCCGTGTGGCCGCGCACGTGGCGCGTGCGCTGCCGGACATCGCGCTGGTGACGGGCGTGAGCGAGTTCCTGCGTACGTCCATCGATGCCTATGTGCGTGGCGCGGTGCGGACGGACGTCCTCCCGAACGTGATCGACGACGACGTCTTCACCATGGCGCCCACCGATCGGGACCCGCGCGAACTGCTCTTCGTCGGTCTCGTCCGAAAGGTGAAGCGCATCGATGTGCTATTGAAGGCACTGGCGGAGGTGCGCCGCACCATGCCGGATGTCCACCTGCGGGTGTTGTCGGGGAGCGCGTTCAAGGCCTATGGGAAGGACCGGCGCGAGATGCGAGCGCTGATCACGTCACTCGGCCTGGAGTCGGCGGTGACCCTCGTGAATGGCGAGGAGCCCGCGGGCGTCGCCGACGCCATGCGTCGCTGCGCGTTCGTCACGGTGTCGTCCTCGCGTCGGGAGACGTTCTGTTCGGTCGCCGGGGAAGCGATGGCGTGCGGCACACCGCTCATCCTGACCAGGTGCGGCGGGCCAGAGGAATTCGTGACGGACGAAGATGGGGTGTTCGTGCCGGCGGATGATCCCGCCGCATTCGCGGAAGGCATCCGCGTCGCCTTCGCTCGCCAGCACGAATTCGACGGCGCGCAGATGCGCGAACGCATCGTGCGGCGATTCGGCAGGTCGGCCTGGTGCGATCGCGCGATGACGATCTACGAACGCGTGGTGGCCGGATACAACCGTCCAGCGGCTTCGGCTTGACGTGGACGCGGGCCGGCGCGTCATCTGCGCCGGCCCGTGACGTGACTAGGGAAGCATCTTGTTGTAGAGCGTCCCGATCAGGCGACCAAGGCCGTAGCCGATCACGAAGGCGTAGACAAATCCGATCAGGCCGCCGGTGAATGACACCGAGTAACCGGGGAAGAAATTCCCGAGCAGCGCAAGGTGGGGCCCGACCACGGCGCCGCCCTGGAGGACGAGCAACCACGTCGCGGCGAGGAGGCCGATACCGCAGAGCAACGCGAAGGCAATGCCCCACGCTCGCGCATTCAGTCGCGCGAAGGTGGCGTAGACAATACGGTCCGCCACGAGTGGCGCGTCCTGATGATCTGGCGAATTCGACGCGTTCATTCCAATACCCGGGTGCTCAGATGTGATCGAGAAAGTCGCGAGTCTGCGACAGGTTGGCGCGCACGCGGATGTACAGCAGCCACGTCGCCAGCACGAAATTGCGCATGAAGGCAAGGAACCACCCAGCGATGAACCCCACGCCGCCAGCCCACGCGGCGCCGATGAACACGCCCGTCCACGTCACGTGGTAGCCGCGGAAGTAGGCGCTCAGCAGATAGAGACCGGTATCGGCCGGGGCGCGCAGGATGCTGCCAATGGTGGCGATCGCGATCACGACGGCCGCGGCGATTCCCGTTGCCGTTCCGAAGATGCGCTTGTGCATGGGCGCGAACGCCAGCACGAGCGCACGTTCCACTGCCCGTTCGAGCTCCGGTCCGCTGACGCGTCGTTCAGCGGCAGGTGCGGCTGGCTCTTCGAATTCCTGGCGCATCACCGCGAGGCCGCCTTCCGCTCTCCGGAGGGAAACTCCGCTTCCCTTTCCGCGATGCGTTGCACGGGGTTGTCCTTCTCCACCTTCTGTTCCTCGTGGTAGTCGAAATCCGTGTTCACGGCCCACACATCGTGGGCCGCGCCCTGCATGTTCTCCAGCGTAAGCATGGCCGTGTACATCGAGTGGTCGGCGTTGTTGTACTTGTGCATGCCGTTGCGGCCCACCGTGTGCAGGTTGGGGATGCGATCGATGAACGTACGAATGGTATCCAGGTGTCCGCGATACTGCCCGTCGTAAGTGGGATACGCCTTGGGCATGCGCACGACGGTGCCATCCACCACGTCGGAAGCCTTCGCCATCCCGAGCTCCTCCAGTTCGCGGCTGCCGAGGGCGACCAGTTCCGCATCCGTGCTGGTCCAGAGACCGTCCCCCTCGAAGCAGAAGTATTCGAGGCCGAGGCAAGTGTGTGCCTCGTTGGGGACCATCGCCGCGCTCCAGTTGTTGAAGTTCTGGATCCGGCCGACCTTCACGCCGGGTGTGTGCACGTAGATCCAGTTGTCGGGGAAGAGGTCGCGCCGCTCGAGGATGAGGGCGACGGTGAGGAAGTCTCGATACGCGAGACCTTCACCCGCGGTGCGGACTGGTTCCGGCATCGCGTCGCCGAGAGCGCGCACGAGCGATCGGATGTTGGTGGTACTGATGAAGTGCTCGCCCTCGATGCGTTGCTCCCCCTCCGGTGTCTGCGCCACAACGGCTGTCGCGCGTCCGTCCGTGAGTTCGATTCGCGTCGCGAGGCAATTCATGCGCACCGTGCCTCCCAGCTCGCGCACGCGCTGCGCGCACGTCTCCCACATCTGTCCGGGTCCCAATCGCGGATACTTGAAGGAATTGATCAGCGACTTGATGTCCGTGGAGCGCTTGTTCAGCGAGGTCGCGGAGAGGATGGCGCGGGCGAGCGACAGGCCCTGGATGCGCTGGGCGGCCCATTCCGCGCGGACCTCGGTGCAGGGGATGCCCCAGACCTTTTCCGTGTAGGTCTTGAAGAAGATCTCGTAGAGCCGACGACCGAACCGATTCGTCACCCATTGGTCGAGTGTTTCCTCGACGGGCGACGGGTTGATCTGGGCGTCGATGTAGCTGAAGACGATGCGAACGGCGTTGATGATCCCGAGTCCCGTCAGGGCATTCATGGCCTTGAGGGGGTAGTGGAAATACTTGCCGCGGTAGTGGATGCGCGAGAGCCGTGGCACGTCGATGAACTCATCGGCGAGCAACTCTTCCCACAGGGCCTGGACGGGCGTGATCTTCGTGAAGAAGCGGTGCCCGCCGATGTCGAAGCGGTACCCCTTGTACCGGGCGGTCTTGGAGATACCGCCAATCTCGTCAGTGCCTTCGAGCACCGTGACGTCGTAGCCCAGCTTGACGAGGAGGTACGCCGCGGTCAACCCAGCCGGCCCGGCGCCAATGACCACGATGCGATCGCCCGGGCGCAGGCGCGAAACAGCGCGCGCGGCAGGCGGAGTGCTCTGCGCGGTGGCGGCGCGTTCGGGGCGGGACTCGGACGGGGGCATGGAAGCTCAGGGGGCAAGACGACGTCGCGAACATGGGCGACTCGGCGCAATCAGCAATGGCGGGGGAAGGCTAAGTCGCGGGATGCGACCGGGGAGATCGCTTGGCTGCTGCGCCTCAACGGTACCACTTCGCCAGCCTCAACGCCATGCACGGCAGACTTAGGGGTTGCAACAGTGGAAAGCCGCAATTTGGTAGTCGTCGCTGATCGATCAAGAACACTCATTGCGCACGCGATACGCGGCCAGACTCTCGTGCCGATGCTGGCACACCAGCGAGAGTGGAAACCTTTCGTTTCAGCTGCATGGAGACCGGGGCAACCGAGGCGGCAGATAGGTCTCGATGCTTACACGTGGTACACGGACTGTCCTTTGCTTCGAAGCCGACCATGCTCTTGCGCCAGGCGGCGAGGCGTCCTGCATAGATGTCGAAGATGCTGAGGTCCTCGTCCAGCATGTCGCCCACGACAAAGTCCTGATGCTCCGGGAAATCGCTGCGAAGGTTGCAGCATGGCATCACCTTACCGGTGTAATCAAGGACGAATGACTCGAACGGTTCGCGGCACGGGCCCACGCGCTTCTCTTGAGTGTACTGCTTAAGAAGGTTTCCGCGGTCCGTCCCATAGCCACTGAGAAATCAATGCACGCCGAGTAGAGATCGAGCCCACCATACTCGTATGTGCAGCGAATCGACACCGGGGTCTCGCTGCGCGACAAAACCGCGACTCCAAGCTTTTCCGCAAGGCGAGCGCTGTATTCGCCGGCCAGGGGGAGCGACCACACCTCGTTGGCTCGGAGATAGATGCTCATATAGACGCGGTCGAGACCGGCGCTCCGCAACTCCCCAAGGACGGCTGGCGTGAGATAGTCGGTGTTGGTGACGATCGCCAGGCACGCATTGGGCACCTTCGACCGCGCAGAACGAATCCGCTCGTAAAGAAACGGACGGTTCGTCAGGGGCTCGGAATATCGCGCGACCTTTATTTGTCCCCGATAGTCGATGGAGCCCAATTGGTCGAATAGTCGCTCCAGCATGTCGGCATCGGTCACCGTGCGGTTTCGACGGCGGTCGACGATCGCATTCGGGCAGAACGAGCACACACGATTACACCGAGCGTGCACCTCGATCTCGACCAGACCTACAAATTTCTTGAATAACGCGCGCTTAACGTCATCTGGTGCGCTTGTGAGGTCCGAGAGGGCGTTCGCCTCCAGTTTATCGACCCACGTTTTCCATTCGCGTACTTCCCGCATTCGCGTGACGAACGCCGCTGGCAGCACGGTATCAGAAAGTCGGGCCACCCATCGGGACACGCTCTCGTTCACCGGACGGAGCAAAGTGCTGCGCGCCATGACATCACCTCAAAAGCCACAGGGACTATCTCACGAGATGCGCAAGGCACCGAGCGAGCGGCAAACGCTCGAGAAGGAGAGTCGCGAGAGCCTCGAAAGTAAGCAAATTGAACCGGGCTTCAGTACGCCGCGCGCTCGTCGAGCGCGTGGCACCGAAACGGCGCTTCAAGCACGGTCTGCGAGTAGGACTATCCTCCCCCCGTGTAGGCAACGCGAAACACATCGGCAGCGAAAGTTAGATCACCCGGTCGCTGCCCCCGTCGATTGGCACCTGGGCGCCCGTCGTCTTCGCGAACGCAGCCCCCGCCATGGCGCACACCAGCGCGCCCACGTCGCGCGACGTCACCTCGACCTTCAGCAGGTTGTTGCGCTTGTACTCGTCGACCGAAATACCATAGTGACCCGCCCGCGCCGCGAGCACCTCCGGCGTCCACGCACCCGTGTCGAACACCGCATGCGGATGCAGCACGTTCACCCGCACCCCGAATGGCGCCAGCTCGAGCGCCGCCACGCGCGCCAGCTGCGTCAACCCGGCCTTCGCCACCGAATACGCGCCTGCGCCCGGGCCTGGCGCGGGCACGTTCTTCGACGCGTTGATGATGACGCACGCGTCCATCCCCAGCTTGAGATAGGGCGTCGCCAACTGGAGCAGGTCCTGATGACTCCCGAGATTGAGGGCCATGCTCTGTTGCCAGATATCGTCTGTCATGTCCGCGAGTGAACGGCTCGGCGAAAACACCCCCGCGTTGCTGACGAGGATGTCCAGTCCCCCAAATGCCGCTACGGCACCCTCCACCGCCGCGCGCAGCTGCGCACGGTCCGTCACGTCGCAGACGATGCCGATCACTCCGGGTCCCTTGAACGCGGAGGCGACCGCCGGATTGATGTCGACCGCTGCCACGGCGGCGCCCTGTTCACCCAGCATCTCGACGCACGCGCGGCCAATGCCACTGGCCGCACCCGTGACGAGGGCGATCTTGCCCTGCAAGGGGCGCCGCGGGCCCGCCGCACGCAGCTTCGCCTGCTCGAGCTCCCAATACTCCACGTCAAAGAGATCCTTCTCCGGCAGCGCCATCCAGCCGCCAAGCGCCTCGGCCCACTGGATTGCCCGGACGGTGTGTCGCGCGATGTCGGTGATGATCTCCGCGTCCCCCACGGTCCCGCCAAAGGCCACGGTGCCGACGCCCGGCCACACGGCCCATCGCGGTGCGGCATCCAGGCAAGTCAGCCCCCCCGGATCGTTCCGCGCGAAGTACGCGCGATAGCGGTCCGCGTACGCCGCAACATCCGCCGCGTGCGACCCAGGCTCACGCGCGAGCACGACCGGCACCAGCTTCGTGCGGATGGTGTGATCGGGCGTCAGCGCGCCGCGGGAGGCGACGTCAGCAACGGTGGGAAGACCCGCAAATCCGCGCGCTTCCGGCGTGGCGGACAGTCGAGCGATCATCGGCGCGCCCCGCACCCGCGAGACGACCCGCCGAAGTGCCGCCAGCGACTCCGCCTGTGAGGACGGCTCCTTCACAGAATCCGTCCGCACGGGGGACGCCCACGCTCCTTCGCTCCTGAGGTACTCCTCCGCGCGCGTGACCATGGCGATCATGCGTTCGTAGCTCACCTGCGCTTCATCGCCCCATGTGAACACGCCATGGTGCAGCAGGACCATGCCCTCGTACTGCGACCAGTCGATGTCGCGCGTGAGCTCGCGAACGGCGCGCGCCAGCGCGAAGCCGGGCATCACGTACGGCATCACGAGCACGCGGGGTCCGAACAGCGTTGCGATGCGAGCCGGTCCGTCCGGGGTGTTCGTGATGGCGACGACGGCATCGGCGTGCGTGTGATCCACGAACGCGTAGGGGATGATCGCGTGCAGGATGGCCTCGACGGACGGCGTCGGCGCACTGGCGTCCGTCATGCCGGCGCGCTGCGCCCCCACCATCGCGGAGTCGGTCAACTGCGGCAGATCGGCCATCCGCTCGAGCAGGTCGAGCCGCACGGGAGAGAAGCCGCGACCTTCGATCGTGGCGAGGTCCCAGCCACTGCCCTTCACGAACAGCACGCGCTCGCGCGCCCCGAAGAGATCCGTGACTTCGGACTTGACCGATGTGTTGCCGCCGCCGTGCAGCACGAGCGCGGGCTCGCGGCCGAGGAGGCGCGAGGTATAGACACGGAGCTTCAGCCGGTCGCCACCGCAGGCAATCGCGTCAGCGTCGTTCCAGAGGGAGTCCATCGATGGTCACTATGTCCGGCTTCGGGTGGGTCGAGATTGACGACTACTGCGGGTCGGACGCTGCGATCTCAGCATCGCTCCACCCCTTGCTTGCGCGACGAGCCCGGAATCCTGCGAACTGAAGCCACGCCGGCACGCTCACGATGACGACTTCGAGCAGGAGAAATCCCCAGGTTCGCTTCTCGATGACCTGGAAGATGACGCCGTGAGCGAGAACGGTTGCGACGAACCAGTAATTCCACTGCTGGATGCGCTTCCACTTCGCGGCGCCGAGGGCACGAAGCGAGCGATCGTTCGAGATCGCGAGCAGGGCGACGGCGATGAGGACCGCGACCAGACCCAAGTCGTTCGTCAGCCCGAACACATCAATTCGCGGGATCGGCACGCGCGATTCGCCCATCTCGCGGAACCAGTACAGGTACCGGTACTTCATGTGGACCTGCAATCCGAGCACGAAGTGCGCGAGGGCAAACACTCCGGCCCAGATGCCGAGATCACGACGCAAGTCGCTGGACGTGGGATGTCGGCGGCCCCGGAGTATCGCGTAGGGCCCCGTTGCGAGCGCCGCGCCCAGAAGCACGAGGCCAACGTACGCGGTCCCGATGCTCCAGCTCTGGAAGCCGCGGTTACCGGGAGCGACCTGCAGCAGCGCGGCCATGGCCACCGCCGAGAGGAGCGCGATGGGCAGGTGATGGCGCAACACGCGCCGGGTCATTCGTCCGGAAGCCATATCCTAGCTGTGCGGGAGGTCGGCCCGCCGCTCGCATAACGCGACGATCGTACGTCCAATCGGCAGCGGGATGCCCGCGGCCACCGCGCGCCCTTCCAGCAGCAGCCACCAGCGCTTCAGCATTCGGCTGAGTGCGTGGTCGGACGACGGAGGCGCGAGAATGCCGTGATACCCATCGCTCTTCTGCGCGCGGTTTGCACGCAACTCGCGAGGAATCTCGGCGAGCCCGAGGAGAGCGTTGATCCGGCTCAGTCGCTTCACGACGAAGCCCGATGCGACCAGCGTTGCGCGCAGTTCCTCGGGCTCGTACTTGTGGAAATTGAATTCGGCATCGTCGCGCGTATGCGGGTAGGACTGCGCGTTCGTTCGAATGAACAGCGTTCCGTCGGGCTTGAGTACCCGGTGCATCTCGGCGAGCGCGGTGGCGTCACCGCCGCCGAGCGGCAGATGCTGGAGCACGTCGAGCGTGATGACGAGGTCGACGCTGCCGGTGGGCAGGGGAATGTCCAGTGCCGACGCGTGAATGACGTCGAGACCGGAAGCGCGTGCGGCCGCGACACCATCCATCGACACATCGAGCCCGACCGCGCGCCATCCCGCACCGAGCCGACGGAGTGCCCAGCGCATCGTTTGCCCCGATCCGCAGCCGGCGTCGAGCACCACGCCGCGCGACGGCAGCGCGACGCGGGCCATGAGGAGCCCCGCCACGTCCCGCATTCCGGCGTTCCACCACGACTCGCTCTCGAGGCGTCGCATGCGCTCGTAGTATTCCGGCTCGAAGATGCGGGGCGCGCCCGGGGCGTCGGCGTCTGGTGCAGGCGTGTGAGGAGGTGTGGTGCTCAATGGAGCAGAGGATGGAGGTGACGCGCGCCCAGAAGCGCGCAGCATTTGATAGCCAATTATACGCACAGTTGCCCAGCTGCCACCATGTGCGTCGAAGGGCGGGCTCGCAATGTCAACAGTCGCTCCAGTCCGCAGGGGCGGCATAACGCAAGAGATTTCAAATTCGCGCTTCGAGTTGGAGGCGCATAACTTCTCCTGCGACCCTTCTCTCCTGAGCCACGGCGTGTGCGCACTGCCAAGACGTGGCGCACGATCGTTGCAACCTGAGCCGCGTCTGCAGGACACCGGCCGGTCGTCCGCCGAGGGCGCCCCCATGCTGTTGGGCGATCTCGTGCCTTAGGCACGATAAAAGTCGCGGTTTCGAAATTGCGACAGGACATGGCGTGCGCTCGCTTTTTTCTACTACGATAGCAGGAACAATCTTGCCTTTGCCTTTCAGCCGCGGATCACTCCTCGTCGTTGCCTGCGTCGCGTTCCCGACTCTCGCCCGAGCACAAACCGACTTCTACAATACCGATCGCGACCGCCCACTTCGAGTCGAGGACGCGTACGTCACCGAGCGATATGCGGCCGAGCTGAAGCTCGCGTCCGTGCGCCTTCAGCGATTGAGCGGCGGCACCTACAACTGGGGGCTGGAGCCGGAGATCGCAGTCGGCATTCTTCCCCGAACGCAACTGGAGGTGGGACTTCCGCTCGCCTTGATCGAACAGGGGAGCGAGCGACGCAGCGGCATCGCCGGCCTCGAATTTTCGGCCATGCACAACTTCAACGTCGAAACGGAAGGGATGCCCGCCCTCGCACTCCGCGGCGACATGCTCGTGCCAGTCGGATCACTCGGGCCTGACAGGCTGTACACGTCGGCCACCGGCATAGCTACGCGCACGTATCGTTGGGCGCGCTTCCACGTGAACGGGCAGTACACGTTTGGAACCGCGCCGGCGGCTGGTGCCGCGACATCCGCAGGCATCGGTGGAATCGACGTATCTCGTTGGCTCATGGGCGGCGCGATCGACAAATCGTATCCGCTCGAGTCATCGCTCGTGACGGCGGAGTTGTACGGACGGAAGCCACTCGATTCGAACAGTTCCGTTAAGTACACGGCGGGAGCCGGCATGCGCGTTCAGCTCACGCCCACCCTTGCGGCGGACGGCGGGTTGGGACGACGCGTGAATGGACCGGAGCAGGGATGGTACGCCACTTTCGGAACCGCGTGGAGCTTCGGCGTCCGCTCCCTGTTTCCCGGTGCGCACTGATGCAAGTGCCACTGCAAGCCCAGGCATCAGCTCGTCGGCACCTGCTCAAAGGCCTGACGGCCGTCGCCGCGGTCGCGATGATGATCGGCAAGCCGGCGATCGCTCGTGCCCAGTGGTCGACGACCTACGAGCAGTTCTATCTGCCTGGGCCGTTCAACTTCACCTTCCGTCACGACTATCCCGGCGCCGACCGGCTATTCAACGCGTTCGACTATGGGCACGCGATCCTGTACGAGCGGCTCTACAACGACGCGCACGCGCCCGTGTCGGAGCTGGAGGACGAAGAGTTCAACTTCATTGCGCGAAGGCTGCTGGTGAGCCCGCCGCGGCTACCGCTCGCGGAGGCCGCCATCGAGGTGAACTACGCCAAGATCGCTCCAGAGGCCAAGGCGATGTTCGACTGGGCGCACCTCCTGCACCGGCAGATCTACGACGTTCTGGCGTCGGAGGGAATGTCGCAGGATAAAAAGGACGCCAAGATCGCGGAGCTGGTCACTTACTACAAGACACGACCGGATCTCGCCTTCAGCTCTGCGCCAAAGAACATGGAGCTGATGGAAGGTCAACCGTACTCCCTCGCGTTTCGTCAGCACTATCCGAAATTCAACGGCCTGATCTGGGGATATCATTGGCTTCAGGTCGGCCTCTACGAGCCCCTCATGATCGGCACGTCGCAGGAGGAACGGCAGGCGGGCGTGGCGGCCGCTGTGACGCGTTTCCGTCAAATGCTCGAGAATGCGCCCGAGCACATGCCTCGTGTGATGCCGATGACGGCGGCCATCGCGCCCACGTTCGCGAAGCGATACCAGGAAGCCGCGATCATCTTCGACAACCTCCACGCGATGCACGATGTGGTGTCGGACATCCTCGCGAACGATCGCGTCCCGCACGGAGAGAAACGCGCCGCGATCCTCGAGGCGGGTCGGCGCTACCGCGATGACAGCAGCTTCCTCATGGCGGTTTCCGAGTGGGCGGGCATGGGACAGATGATGGGGATTGAGAACATGGGCGGGCCCGCTGTGGGTCTCCTCGCGGGGTGGACCACACCCACACTCGCCCGCGGAGCCACGATGGCGGATGCCATGAAGAAGATGGACGGGATGAAGGGGATGTCGCACGGCGACGCCGGGCCGGGGATGAAGATGGACGACTCTTCCAAGCCCAAGACCGTGCCCATGCCGAGCATGCGGATGGACGACTCCTCAGCGACGAAAGTCCCAGCAAAGAAACCACCGAGGCCCGCGAAGCCAATGACTCACGACATGCCCGGCATGAACATGAAAGGCGTGCCTGGGATGAGGCCTTGATGGAGGTTCGGCGAGCGGGTGCGCGATTGGCGAGTGCACAGGTTTCCAGAACCCAATGACGCGTCATGAAGTCGGCGGAGTCACTCCATGCTCACGCGGCGCAGGAGCTGCGCGTTGATCGCGACGATGATCGTGCTCAGCGACATGAGCACGGCACCGACGGCGGGGCTGAGCACGAGACCCCAGCGCTCGAGCACGCCGGCGGCGAGCGGAATCGCGACCACATTGTATCCGGCCGCCCACCAGAGGTTCTGGACCATCTTGCGGTAGGTGGCCGCGCTGAGCGCCATGATGCGCGGCACGTCGCGCGGATCGCTCCGTACCAACACGATGTCACCCGCCTCGACGGCCACATCAGTGCCCGCGCCAATCGCGACTCCCACGTTGGCGGTGAGCAGCGCCGGCGCGTCGTTCACTCCGTCGCCCACCATGAGCACGACCTTCCCGTCGGCCTGGAGCGTCTTGATTCGCTCTGACTTCTCCCCTGGCAGCACCTGTGCGAACACGGTGGCGATGCCCAGTTGCCGCGCCACCGCGTCGGCCACCGGCTTGGCATCGCCAGTCAACATCACCACGTCGATCCCTCTGGTCTGGAGGATCTTGACGGCTTCCATTCCCTCCGGCCGAATCGCATCGGCGACGGCGAACGCGGCAAGCACGTGCTTGTCCTCGACAAGGTAGACGATGCCCTCGCCGCGGCCGCCAGCTTCCTCCGCGAATGCGCGTACAGGCTGCGATGCCTCGATGACCAGCTTCTTCAGTAGATTCGGGCCGCCCGCAGCGAGACGGCGCCCATCCACAACGGCATTCACTCCGTAGCCGGCGACTGCCTGAAACTCGCTCGCTTTCGGAATGTCGAGTTTGCGCTCCCCGGCACTCGCGACGATCGCTCGCGCCACCGAATGCTCCGCGTCCTGATCCACCGCGGCCGCAAGTCGCAACGCATCGTCGTCACCGATGCCGTCCGTCTTCATCGACACGACGCGGTGCTGGCCGAGCGTGAGTGTGCCCGTCTTGTCGAAGACGACCGTGGTGACGTTGCGGGCTTCCTCGAGCCCTCGCCTGTCGCGTACCAGCAGCCCGTTGCGCGCACCGATCGTCGTGGAGATCGCCACCACGAGCGGCACGGCGAGCCCAAGCGCATGCGGACAGGCGATGACGAGCACCGTCACCACGCGCTCGACGGTGAAGGATGCCGTTGCGCCGAGCATCACCCACACGATGGCCGTCAGGATCGCTGCCGAAACGGCGACGATGGTCAGGTAGAATGCCGCGCGGTCCGCGAGCACCTGCGCGCGCGAACGCGATTGCTGCGCCTCTGTAACGAGTCGCATGATTCCAGCGAGCGCGGTCCGCTCTCCCGTTCGCGTCACCTCCACGCGCAGCGAGCCCTGACCGTTCACCGTGCCACCGATCACGGTATCTGCCGCCCGCTTCTCGACCGCGCGCGACTCGCCGGTGATCATCGACTCGTTCACGGCGCTGCTGCCGTCGCGCACGATGCCATCGGCCGGGATGCTTGCCCCTGGCCTCACCAGAAGGAGGTCCCCCTCGTGGAGTGAGGTCAGCGGCACGTCGACCGGCTGGCCGTTCTCGAGCCGCGTGGCAACGTCGGGAAGGAGCTTCGCCAGCTCCTTGAGCGCACCCTGCGCCTGCGACACCGAGCGCATCTCCATCCAATGGCCGAAGAGCATGATCGTGACGAGCGACGACAGCTCCCACCAGAGCGGCATCGCGTTGAATCCGAGCGCCACGGCGACGCTGAAGACGAACGCGACCGTGATCGCGAGCGAGATGAGCGTCATCATCCCGGGTTTCCGATCGGCGATCTCGCCCCACGCTCCCTTCACGAACACCCAGCCGCCGTAGAAATACACGGCCGTGCCGAAGATCACCGGGATCCATCGCGCGCCGGGTACGGCGGGTGGACTGAAGCCGAGGAGCCGGGGGATCATCTCGCCCCAGATGAGCGCCGGCAGGGTAAGGAGCAGCGACACCCAGAACTTGTTCCGAAACATTGCCACCGAGTGGCCGGCGTGCTTGTCGTGGCCGGCTGGCATGTCGTGACTCATGGCTGTTGCTGGCATGTCGTGATGCTCGTGCTCGCCGTGACTTCCGGAGTCGTGTGCTTCGTTCATTCCGTCGATCTCCGTCTCTGTCCGGTGATTTCCCTTGTCGGCATATGCGTGTCGAACTGGGCCGCAGGCGTGGCCGCGAAGCGCTCGCACCGGGAGAATATGCTTCGATCGACGGACGTCCCGGAGTCGGGACTGTCTCCGCTCGTGTAGTGGAAAGTCCCGGCCTGGGAAGTCACGTCAGCCATTATGTTCAAGTCGTGCGCCGAATCATCCGCCCCTCTGGGGTCCTGCTGACTTTCGTTCTCGCCCTGCTCGTTCTGGTCGAGAGTGGATACGCATGCCAGGTACGCATGGTCGGCGGCTCGATGGACACGGCGATGGCCGGCATGTCGATGCCGGGTCACCCAGCCTCGCCGCAGCCGGCCTCCAAGCGGCACGACGTTCCGCAGGAACCCTGCCGCTTTCCGTGGGCGCCGAACGGATGCCAGAACATGGCGCCGTGCGCGCCATCGGCACTCACGGTGCCGTCGGCCGAGAATCTCTCCCCGCTACATGAGCGGGTTGAGCTTCGCGCACTGGCCGTGCTCGTTCCACTCGCGCCGAGTCTCGCGCCCGAGCTTCCGCCTCCAAGAGCGTAGTCGCGTCATCTGCTCGTCAGATCCGCCGCCCTGAGCCACGGGCGCGCGGCAGCTGTCGTTCGCACCTCCATGCCCGCTCCGGGCAATTGATGGCGCGACCCAGCGGCGTACACTCGCTCAGGACTCCATGCGCAATTCATCTCGCTCCGCCGTCGCCCTTGTTGCCGGAGTATTGCACGCCGCGTTCGCTGCAGCGCAGCCGACCGCGCATTCCCTCGCGGCTTCTACTCGCACCACGACCGAGCGGCCGAGGTCCGAAGCGCCGTCACTCGACTCACTCGTCGCTCGAGCCATCAGCGTGAGCCCCACATTGCGCGCAGCTTCGGCGCGCATCGACGCGGCGCAGGCGCGAGTCGCCCCCGCGTCCGCGCTCCCGGACCCGATGCTGATGCTCGGCATCATCAATCAGCCGCTCGGCCGTATGGCCGCCGTTCCTGGTGAAGTGACGCCGAGTGCCGTGGGGCCCGAGCCGATGACCATGCGCATGGTCGGCGTGAGTCAGTCGGTGCCGTATCCCGGAAAACGCGCACTCGGACGACGAAGCGCGGAGCTGGACGTCGACGTGAGTCGAGCCACGATGGAGGTGAGTCGTCGGCAACTCGCGCGCGACGTGAAGGTGGCGTGGTACGAGATCGCCTTCGTCGACGAAGCACTCTCGATCGTCGACCGAAACCGTAGCGTGCTCACGACACTCATCAGCGCGACCGAATCACGATACGCGGTCGGAGCCGCAATGCAGCAGGACGTCCTTGCCGCGCGCATCGAAGCGACACGCCTGGCGGAGACCGCATCGGGCCTCGTCGAGCGGCGTCGCGCGGAGGTTGCGCGCCTGAACGGCCTGCTGGATCAAGCCGTCGAAACCCCCATTCCACTTCTCGCCATCCCTGAAGCCGTCGTCCGCGCCGCAGTATCCACATCGCCGAATGCCGTTCGTTTCACTTCAGCGGCGCTTGGCGCGCGAGCTGCCGACTCCCCGCTTCGTTCACTCGAAGACTTGCAGGCGGCCGCCGAGCGGAGCAGTGCCGAGCTCCGCGAGCAGGATGCGATGATCGCCGTGCAAGGCGCTCGGCTCGACCTCGCGCGCAAGGCGCACCTGCCCGACGTCGACCTGGCGGTCCAGTACGGCCAGCGCGGCGGCGGCCTGCCCGACATGGTGAGTGCAACCGTCTCATTTCCCATTCCAATCTTCAAGGGGCGCAAGCAGGATCAACAGGTTGCGGAGGCATCGGCGCTGCTCGTGGCGGCCGGTGCGGAGCGACCTGCGCGCGCGAATGTCATTCGCGCTGAAGTCGCGCGGCTCGTGTCGGAAGTCGAGCGTGAGCGCACGCGACTCGCTCTCTACACGAAGGCGATCTTGCCGCAGGGCCGCGCGGCGCTGACCTCGACGACGGCGAGCTATGGAGTGGGGAAGGTTGAGTTCCTCACCATCCTCGAACGTCAGGCCGCCGTCTTCACGTATGAGACCGAGTACTTCCGCGCGCTCAGCGACTTCGCAACAGGGGTTGCTGAGCTGGAGCGCGTGGTGGGCGAAGAGGTGATGAAATGACGGCGCCGACTCGCGTCCGCATTGTCCGGTCGCGGATTGCCGCCAGTGTGGGCGCCGCCCTGATTGTGCTGGTGGTGATCTGGGTAATCATCACGCGGCGTTCGGGACGCGAGAATCCAGGTGCTCAACCCACTGTACCTGCGGCGGCCAAAGGAATGACCGGCACGAGCACCGCACCGAATGGAGCGATACGACTCAGCGCAGAACAGGTCCGCCAGTTCGGCGTCACGTTCGGCGTCGCCGCGGTGCGCCCGCTGGTGACGGAGACGCGCACGACCGGCGTCGTCGTGCCCGACGAGACGCGCATCACGCAGGTGGCGCCGAAGATCGGCGGGTTCGTCGAGGTGCTGCACGTGAATGCGACGGGCCAGCAGGTGTCGCGCGGACAGCCCATGCTGGAGCTCTATTCGCCTGAGCTCGTGGCTGCGCAGCAGGAGCTCCTGCTTGCGGGACAGCTCCAGCGCGACATGGGGCGAAGCGCGGTGCCGGGAGTATCCGGTGCGAGTGAGCTCGTGGCGGCGTCGCGACGGCGGCTGCAACTGCTCGACATCACCGAGTCGCAGGTCGACGAGACCTTGCGCACCGGACGCGTGCGACGAACGCTGACGCTGTATGCGCCAACCACTGGCGTGGTGATGGAGAAGAAAGTGGTGCAGGGAGAGGCCGTCACCGCGGGACAACCGCTCTTCACCATCGCGGATCTTCGCGGCGTGTGGATCGACGTTCAGATGCGTGAGAGCGACGCATCATTGGTGCGTGTCGGATCAGGCGCGGACATCGAGATGGCCGGCACGCCCATCCGTACGCTCAAGGGATCGGTGGCATTCGTCTACCCCACACTCGATTCAGCGACCCGAGCAGTGCGCGCGCGCGTTGCGGTCGCAAACGCGGGCGGCGCGCTCAAGCCGGGGATGTACGCCACCGTGCGCCTTGCCACGCCAAGCAGGTCTGCGCTGACGGTACCGAGCAGCGCGATCCTGCGGACCGGTGACCGGAACATCGTGTTCGTGGACATGGGCCAGGGCGACTTGCGGCCCATGGATGTGAAGCCGGGCGGCGTCGCGGGCGAGTACACCGAAATCGTGTCGGGTCTCGTGTCGGGCCAGCGGGTGGTGACGTCGGCGCAGTTTCTCCTCGACTCGGAATCGAACCTCGGCGAAGTGATGAAGTCGATGATCGGTCAAGCAGGTGGCGCCGCGGCAGCAGGCGGCCCCGCGAACGACGCGGGCGGGATGCCCATGCCCGCTCCCGTCACACCGAAGAGGTAGCCGCCATGCTCAAGCGCATCATCGAGTGGTCGGTGGCTCACAAGCTCGTCGTCCTCCTTGTCACGGCGGTGATTTGCTTCGCCGGCGCGTTTGCCATGCTCCGGACGCCGGTGGACGCCATCCCGGACCTGTCGGACGTTCAGGTCATCGTGATGACCCAGTGGGCCGGCCAGGCGCCGCAGACGGTCGAGGATCAGGTCACCTATCCGCTGTCGGCCGAGATGCTCAAGGTGCCACGCATGAAGTTCGTGCGCGGCATGAGCCAGTTCGGGCTGTCGGCCGTCTACATCGTATTCGAGGACGGAACAGACCTCTACTGGGCGCGCTCGCGGGTGCTGGAGTACCTCAACGGCGTCGCCGGCAAGCTGCCGCCCGGCGCGATGCCGATGATGGGTCCCGATGCAACGGGCGTCGGCTGGGTGATGCAGTACATCCTCACCGACACCACCGGCAAGCGCAATCTCGCCGAGCTGCGGGGACTTCAGGATTGGACGGTGCGTCCCGCGCTGACCGCGGTGAAAGGGGTCGCGGAGATTGCGTCGCTCGGCGGCTTCGAGAAGCAATACCAGGTCGAGGTCGATCCGGCGAAGCTGCTCGCGTACGGCATCTCCATCGCGAAGGTGAGTGAGGCCGTGCGTGCGTCGAACGAGGACGTCGGCGGCCGGGTGCTGGAGATGGGCGGATCGGAGTACGTCATCCGGGGGCGCGGTCGTTTCCAGACGGTGGCCGATATGCGTAAGGTCGCCATCGGCAGCGGAGCGGGCGGCGCGCCCATCACCGTCGGCGACGTTGCGAACGTCCAGGTCGGCCCCGAGATACGTCGCGGAATCACCGATCTCGACGGGCGCGGCGAGATCGTGACCGGATGGGTCGTGATGCGCTATGGCGAAAACCCGCTGGACGTCATCGATGGCGTGAAGAAGAAGATGGCCGAGGTGCAGAAGGCGCTGCCCAAGGGCGTGGTGTTCGTCGAGGGATACGATCGTTCGGGACTCATTCACCAGGCGATCGCGACGCTTCGGGAGAAGCTCGTGGAGGAGTCGATCATCGTGGCGATCGTCACGGTGATCTTCCTGCTCCACGGGACGAGTGCACTCGTGGCCATTGTGACGCTGCCGATCGGAATCCTCATGGCCTTTCTCGTCATGCGCGGCATCGGCCTGAGCGCGAACATCATGTCACTCGGCGGCATCGCGATCGCTATCGGGGCGATGATCGACGCGGCCATCGTGCAGGTGGAGAATCTCCACAAGCACATGGAGCGGAATGACAGCGAGGGTTCACCGCGCGCGCACTGGAAACTGGTCGTCGACTCGTGCCAGGAGGTCGGGCCCGCGCTCTTCGTCTCGCTGCTCATCATCACCGTCTCCTTCCTTCCCGTATTCGCTCTCGAGGCGCAGGAAGGACGGCTCTTCAAGCCGCTCGCGTGGACCAAGACGTTGTCGATGGCGGCAGCGTCGCTCCTGTCGGTCACCCTCGTGCCCGTTCTCATGGGACTGTTCATTCGCAAGGGAGTGAAGCCCGAGTCGGCCAACCCGGTGAACCGATTCCTGATTCGGATCTACCGTCCCGTCATCGAAGTCGTGCTGCGGCATCGCTGGTCGACCATTGCTGTCGCCGTCGGCATGTTGGCGCTGACTATTCTCCCCTGGTCGCGAATTGGTAGCGAGTTCATGCCTCCGCTCAACGAGGGATCGATCATGGACATGCCCTCGCTCTTTCCAGGAGTCGGGGCGACGCAGGCGAAGCAGATCCTTCAGCAGCGTGACGCGGCCCTCGCGCGCATTCCCGAGGTTCGGATGGTGCTCGGGAAGATCGGCCGCGCCGAGTCCGCGACGGACATGGCACCCATGTCCATGATCGAGACGATTGCCATTCTCAAGGAGAAGGAGGACTGGCGCGCCGGCGTGAGCTACGACTCGATCGTCACCGAGGTCAACGCGACAGTGAAGACGCCGGGAGTGGGCAACATGTGGAGCATGCCGATCAAGAACCGGCTCGACATGCTCACGACCGGCATCAAGACGCCGGTTGGTATCAAGATCTTCGGACCGAGTCTCGACACACTCGACGCCATCGGGCGGTCGATCGAGGGAATTCTGCCCGCTATCAAGGGCACGAATACGGTGTTCGCGGAGCGGGCGGTGGGCGGGAAGTACCTCGACGTCACGATCGACCGCGATGCGGCGGCGCGGTACGGCATGTCGACGGGCGACGTTCAGGTCGCGCTCGCCACCGCGGCCGGAGGAATGGAAGTGGGGCAGGTGATCGAGGGACGCGAACGCTACTCCGTGCTCGTGCGCTATGCGCGCGAGTTGCGGGAGAATCCGGAGCAGATTGCGGCCATCCTGGTAGCCACACCATCGGGCGCGCAGGTCGCGCTCGGCGCGCTCGCGCGGATTGCGGTCACGCGTGGCTCGACGCTGATCAAGTCCGAGAATGCGTACCTGAACAACATCGTGTACGTCGATGTGCTGGGACGTGATGTCGGCGGATATGTGGACGAGGCGAAGGCGCTTCTCGACCGAAAGCTCCTACTGCCCGCAGGCTACCGAATCGAGTGGTCAGGCCAGTACGAGTCGATGCAGCGCGCGGGCCGAAAGCTCCGACTCGTGGTCCCGATCACCCTGGCAATCATCTTCGGCCTGCTGTACTTCAACTTTCGAAGCGTGGCGGAGAGCGCCATCGTGATGCTGTCGCTGCCCTTCGCGCTGGTGGGTGGCGTGTGGCTCATGTGGGTGCTCGACTACAACATGAGTGTGGCCGTGGCGATCGGATTCATTGCGCTCGCCGGCGTAGCGGCGGAGACCGGAGTGATAATGCTGATCTATCTCGACCATGAGTATCGCGCGCGGAGCACGCGCGGGGAGCTGCGCACGATCGCGGACGTGGATGCGGCCGTGGAGCACGGCGCCGTGGAGCGCGTGCGGCCAAAAATCATGACGGTCACCGCGATCATGTCGGGGCTCGTTCCTATCCTATGGAGTCAGGGCGCCGGAGCCGACGTGATGAAGCGCATCGCGGCGCCGATGGTTGGCGGAATGCTGACGTCGACGGTGCTCACGCTGGTCGTGATTCCGGCGATCTATTCACTGTGGAAGGAGCATGCGTTGCCTGCTCCACACGGCCTTCCGCGAGGACAGTCATGAGCTCCAATTCAACTGATCGGGCAGTGCCGATCCTCGCCTCGTCGCTTACGTGCCCGGAGTGCGCCTTCGCGGATGACCTGATCATGCCGACGAACGCATGCCTGTTCTTCCATGAATGCGCAGGTTGCGGTGTGCTGCTTCGGCCGAAGACTGGAGACTGCTGCGTCTTCTGCTCCTACGGAAGCGTGCCCTGTCCGCCAATGCAGGCCGGCGGCGGCGCATGCTGCGGGCCTGTGGGTGTGACGCCTGTGAACGGCGAGCCGCGCACATGACGAATAGGACGCTCGTGTCGCACCTCAAGACGCTGTGCATTGCAGCGCTGTGCTGTTCGGTGATGGGAGCCACCAGAAGAACGCCGCAGTTCAGGGTTGTGGCGTTCTTCACCGGGAAGGAAGATGCGGCCCACATCAGCTTCCTGCGCGAAGCCGAGCGATGGTTTCCCGAGATGGCGGCAAAGTACAACTTCGGCTACGACACCACGTCGAACTGGCGGAACCTCAATTCCGAATTCCTTTCCGCATACCAGGTCGTGGTGTTTCTGGATACGCGTCCCGAGGACCCCGCCCAACGCGCTGCCTTTCAGGCGTACATGGAACACGGTGGCGCCTGGATGGGATTCCATTTCGCCGCGTTCGCGCTGACTCCATCGGCAATTCCCGCGAATTGGGACTGGTACCACAACACGTTCCTCGGCTCCGGATCATACGTCAGCAACACCTGGCGGCCGACTTCGGCGGTGCTGCGAGTCGAAGACAGGACGCATCCGGCCACGTCGCATCTTCCGGAGACGTTTACCTCATCGCCAAGCGAGTTCTACCGGTGGGAGAAGGACCTCCGGCAGAATCCGGACATCGACATCCTCCTCTCGATCGACTCAACGAGCTTTCCCCTGGGTACGGGACCAAAGCCGCACGAGATCTGGCACAGTGGCTACTACCCCGTCGCGTGGACGAACCGGAAGTACCGGATGCTCTACATGAACATGGGCCACAACGATATGGACTATGAGCACAAGTACGGACCCGACAACAAGTCCCTGTCGCACACGTTGAACAATCCCATTCAGGATCGATTGGTGATTGATGGATTGCGGTGGTTGGGGGACGGGCGGTAAGCCGGCGCGCAACGAGTAGCGAACGGTCAAGAGCTTGCAGGGACCGCGGGAAGCCGCTTGAAACTCCACTCTGTCCCGGTGAACTCGCATGCCCCTCTCGATCACGACACTACGCCCCCGCCGGTACCTTCGCCTGTTGTCACTGAGTGTCGTCGTCATCGCCGCGACAACGGCCTGTGCGAAGACGGACGTTCCGGCGACGGACTCGACGTCCACACTCGCGCCTGCTCCCGTCGACTCCGCGAAAGCGTCGGGTGCCGCGGCCGCGAGCCCAACACTGACTCCCGTTCGCGGCACCATCGCGGCGATCAGCGATACCGCGCTGACGATCACCACCGTGACGGGCCCCCAGCAGATCCGGATCGTCCCGCCCCTTCGCGTGTACGCGCGCGCGCCGTCCGATCTCGCCCATGTCACGCCGAATGCGTTCGTCGGCATCACGTCAGTGGTGCAGCCCGATGGGTCCGAGCGCGCAACGGAGATTCACGTCTTCCCGGAAGCGCTGCGCGGAACCGGGGAGGGAAGCCGGATGATGGAGGTGCCCGCCGGAAGCGGTGGTCGCGGCACGATGATGAAGGGCGCGGCGCCGTCCCGAATGACGAACGGCAACGTGTCCGACTCCCGCATGACGAATGGAACGGTCGGCAGCACCGGCGGCGGGATGTACACCGTGCAGTATCAGGGCGGCACGCAGAAGATCACGGTGCCTGCCGGTGTGACGGTGACCATCATAGCGCCAACGCAGACGAAACTCGCGGTCGGTGCAAGCGTCGTCGTGCTCGGGAGTCAGGGAGCGGATGGACGCACGTCCGCGTCATCGGTGCTGCTGAGTGGCCCGACGGGCGGACGCTAGAGCCCCTTACTTCGTCGTGACGGGATAGGATTCGCGGGATGATTCGCTCGGCCGTTCCCTGCATCGCACTGCTCTCGCTCGTCGCATGCGGGGGCGGCGACGCCTCCACGCGCGATACACTGGTGGTCTTCGAGGCCGCGAGCCTCTCCGCGCCCATGCGACCACTGCTCGACACTTTTGCGCGACGCACCGGCGCGACCGTGCTGGAGGAGCATGGTGCTTCGCTCGAGCTGGCGCGACGGATTACCGAGCTGCACCGCGTGCCGGACGTCATCGCACTCGCCGACCACGAGGTCTTTCCCGAGCTGCTCATTCCGTCCGCGGCGTCCTGGTACGCGACGTTCGCCCGCAATCGCATGGTCGTGGCGTTCACGGATCGTTCGCGCTATGCGTCGGACATTACTGCCGACAATTGGCGCACCATCCTCCTTCGTCCCGACGTCGCCCTCGGCCGCACCGACCCAGTGCTCGCGCCGGCCGGCTATCGCGCGCTGCTCGCATACAACCTTGCCGAGTCGTTCTATCACGAGCCCGGGTTGGCGAAACGACTCGAGTCGCAGACGCCGCCGCGATTGATTCGCGCCAATGCGTCCGAGCTGGCTGCGCTTCTTTCCGCGGGTGAGCTGGACTACATCATCGAGTACGAATCACTTGCCCTTGCGCAGCATTTCCGCATTGTCCACCTGCCTCCCGAGATCGACCTCGGTGATCAGGGCCACGCGCCCGAGTACGCGAAGGCCCAGGTAGCCGTGATTGGACCTCGCGGTGCCACTACGCGACGCGGCGCGCCAATCCTGTATGGCATCAGCGTGCCCGATCGCGCCCCGCACGGCGACATCGGTATTCGCTTCGTGCAGTTCCTCGTTGGCGCCGACGGACGGTCGATGCTGCGCGCGGCGCAGGTCGATGCTTTGGATTCGGCCGTCTTCATTGGCACAAGGGTGCCACCCGTCCTCACTACTACGCACGTCCCGTGAGCGACCGAACTGGTCGTCACGCGATGACCGTCGGCGTGGCCGGAGCGGCGGCGCTGCTCGTGGCGGTCCTCGTGCTTCCGGTCGGCGCGCTTCTCCTTAGAGGAGGAGTGGCTGGCCTACGGCAGTTGACGAGTGACGTCGAGCTGCAACGTGCGCTGGTCCTCACCGCGGCGGCGGCGACGACGGCAACCGTGATCACGATCGTGCTGGGAACGCCGCTCGCCTACCTGCTCGCGAGAGATCGCATGCCTGCACGAGCCGTCGTTGGCGCTCTCGTCGAGCTGCCCTTGCTCATACCGCATCCAGTAGCCGGCATCGCGCTGCTGCTCGCGTTCGGACGGGCCAGTCCCGCGGGCGCAGCGCTGGCGAGCGCCGGCCTGAGCGTCATCGGATCACCATTCGGGATCGGGTTGGCAATGCTCTTCGTGTCGGCACCGCTCTACGTCAGCGCCGCTCGGGAATCCCTTGCGCGCGTCGAGCCGCGTCTCGAGTCGGTGGCACGCACACTCGGCGATACGCAGTGGACTGCCGTCCGTCGCGTGACACTTCCACTCGCGCGGCGCGGACTCACGGCAGCCGCGGTGGTCATGTGGGCGCGCGCCGTGAGCGAGTTCGGCGCGATCGTCATCCTCACCTACAATCCAAAGGTGGCAAGCGTCTTGAGCTACGACCGCTTCACGGCATTTGGTCTCGACGCGGCCCTACCGGTTGCAGCCGTGCTCGTGCTGCTGGCGATGATTCCCCTCATGCTGCTGCGCGCGCTTCGCGGCGAGGGCAGGGATGCCGAGCGGTCGTTGTGATAGCGCTCGAGCGGGTTGCTACGCGAGTTGGCGGCTTTACGCTTCGCGACATTTCGTTCACCATTCCATGGGAGGCATGGGGGATCGTGCTCGGCCAGGCGGGATCGGGCAAGACGACGCTCCTGGAGACGATCGCCGGAATCCGACCGGCAACCAGCGGCCGCATCGCACTTCGCGGGGTCGATGTCACGGCGTGCGCGCCGGAGCGACGACGGATCGGCATGGTGTACCAGCATGCCTGTCTCTTTCCGCATCTCTCCGTCGACGAGAACATCGGCTACGGAACGCGAGACTCTGATGCGGCGCGTGAGATCGCCTCGAGGCTGGGTGCGGATACACTCGCCGGTCGGCCGGTGTCGTCGTTGAGCGGCGGCGAGCGCCAGATCGTGGCGCTCGCGCGCGCCCTCGCGCCACGGCCTGACATCCTGCTCCTCGACGAACCGTTCGCGGCGCTCGATCCACGCCGCCGCACGTCGATTCGGGCCGAGTTGCGCCGCATCCAGCGCGAGCATCGGATGACGATCCTCCAGGTCACGCACGACTTCATCGAAGCGGGAACGCTGGGTGACATTGCGATCGTTCTGGGCGAGGGCACGCTCGCGCAGGTCGATGCGCCCGATGTCCTGTTCAGGAAGCCGGTAAACGTGGGCGTCGCGGATTTTCTCGGTTTCGAGAACGTGTTTTCAGGGCAGATTTCCGTTGGGACGTCTGCCCGCGCTGTCGACGGCGTATTGGAGTTCAGCGGATCTGGAATCGAGCTCATCGGGTTGGGTGAGCATCCGGGAGGCGCAGGACACGCGGTCATCCGCGCGGAGGACGTCGTTCTTGCCCGCGATGCTCCCGGGGCGAGCTCAGCGCGAAATGTTCTTTACGGGCGGGTGCTGTCCGTCTCGAACGATGGAGCCCTTTCACGCGTCACTCTGGACGTCGGGAAGACGACGCTCGCCGCCGTCATCACGGAGGGCGCTGCGAGGGAGATGAGGTTTACACCCGGCATGCCGGCAGTGGCAACGATCAAGGCCACGGCAGTGCATCTCTGCTGACGTCGCCGCGGTGCGATCTGTGCCAAGGGGCACGGTCGGAAGTCATTCAGCTGGACAGACAGTACACGCCGCACGGGAGCTGACGTTTTGGAGTTTCGACGATCATCGGGAAGCATGCAGGTCATCCTGGTGCACAGCAGGCCGCTCTGGCAGCTCTATGCTGAGGCGCTGTTGACGTGCGCTGCGGCCGTCGCGCTCTCCTGGCTCTTTCGCGGCGCGCTGAACGGGACGCGATTGCCGCTGTTCTGGGCGATGAGCGTCATCGTTGCCTGGCGCTGTGGTGCGGGGCCCGTGGGCGTCGCGGCGTTGGTCGGTGCGATCGGCTGGGACGCGGCGCTCGCCCTGACCGCAGGGGAGCGATTCGAGATAACGACCACCGAGTTCTTCTCGATGGTTGTCTACATCTCGGTTTCGGTGGCGCTGGGATTTACGGTCGACCACCTGCGGAGGGCGCAGCTGCGCGTCGCGCAGGCGACGAATGGAATGACCGAGGCGATGGTCGTGTTCAACGCGCGGTGGCACCTGCGCTTCGTGAACGAGGCCGGAGTCGCGCTGATCCATCGCATTGGACTGACGCCGGCTGACCTGAAAGGGCGCGAGATCTGGGAGGTCGCTACTGGCGCGCGCGGAACGGTTTTCGAGGCCGAAACCCGGCGTTCACAGCGGGAGCAGGTCATTCTCAGTTACGAGGCGCAGCTTCCGAACCTGGACATCTGGGTGCACGTGCGATGCGTACCTACCGCCAATGGCGGCGTCGCGATCTTCATTCGTGACGTCACTGCGACGCAGCGTGCGGAAATGGAGCGACGGCGGACGGAGGAGCGATATCGCGCGCTCGTCGAAGCCAGTACGGTGATGGTCTTCAGCTCCGACCCGTCGGGCCGTGTAAGCGTGATGCCGGAGTGGCGCGAAGTGACCGGACAGTCGACGGCTGAGCTTCGGACATCGGGGTTGATGGACGCGATTCATCCGGCCGACCGCGAGCGGGTTTCCGCGGACTGGCGAAACGCACTCGCAACCAGCACGCCGTATACCACCGAATACCGGATCCACCAGCGCGATGGCGCATATCGCTGGTACCGGTCGCGCGCGGTTCCCATCCAGGAGAACGGCGCGATTCGCGAGTGGGTCGGTGTGTTCGACGACATCGAGGACGAACACCTCGCGCGCCAGCGACACGCCGCGGTCGACAACGCCCTCGGTGTGCTCGGCACTTCGCTCGACTACGAGTGGAACCTCGCGGCGGTCACGAGGCTCGTCGTGCCGACGCTGGCGGACTATTGCAGCATCGATCTCGTCGACGAATCGGGAGAGCTTCGGCGCGTATCGTCGACGCATGCGGACGCGGAAAAGGAGGAAATCCTTCGCGACCTGTGGCGAAAGTATCCGTACGGAAAGGACGATCGCGGTGTGCCGTCGGTGGTGCGCAACGGTGTCGCCGAGATGACGCCCCTGATCGACATCGCGGACGTGCTGGCGTATGCGCAGACCGATGAGCAGCGCGACATGCTGCTTGCGCTCGCTCCTCGATCGTTCCTGAGCGTTCCGATGATCTCGCACGGTCACGTCTTCGGCGCACTCGCCCTCGTGTATTCCAATTCGGGCCGGATATACGGAACGCAGGAGCGCGCAGCCGTCGAACAGATCGCCGCGCGAGCCGCCACGGCAATCGAGAATTCCCGGCTCTTTTCCGATGCGCAGGCCGCGAGTCGCGCGAAGAGTGAGTTTCTCGCGACGATGAGCCACGAGCTGCGGACGCCGCTCAACGCCATAGCGGGTTACGCGGACCTCATGGCAATGGGCGTGCGGGGCCCGGTTACCGCCGACCAGCTTCGCGACCTGACCCGCATCCGGCAGAATCAGAAGCATCTACTGGAGATCATCACGAACATCCTGAACTTCAGTCGCATCGAGTCGGGACACATCCGCTACGAGATCGGGCTGTGCGCACTCGACGACGTGCTCGAGCGAATGGAAGGCGTGATCGAGCCTCAGGCGCGCGCGCGGGAGATCACCTATGAGTACGTGCCGGTGCCGGCCACTGTCGCTGTGGCCGCGGATCGGGAAAAGCTCGAGCAGATCCTCATCAACCTTCTCGGTAACGCCGTGAAGTTCACGTCGCGCGGAGGGCACATCACACTCTCGGCGACGGAGGTGACGGGCAGCGTTCGCATCGAGGTGCGCGACACCGGCATGGGCATCAAGCCTGAGCTCCTCGACTCGATCTTCGCGCCCTTCGTCCAGCTCGAGTCCGCGCTTACGCGAACGGTCGAGGGAACGGGGCTCGGTCTCGCGATCAGTCGCGAGCTCGCGCGCGGCATGGGCGGAGATCTGCACGCGACGAGCGTGCCGGGCGAGGGTTCTGTGTTCTGCCTGGAGCTGCCAAGCGCGGACTGAAGTTCAACGGCAATCACACACAACGAGCTCACCATGGTCGAGATCAGCATCGAGAACGGGCGCGCACACTTCGACGTGCAGGGCTGGGACAAGCTGTGGGCGTTGCGCAGCCGCCTCGAGATTCCGGTGGAGCACATCCATGCGGTGCGCGCCGATCCCGAGCCGGCAAGGGGCTGGTGGCACGGCCTGAGGCTTCCCGGTACCCAGATCCCCGGCTTGCTGACGGCGGGGACATTCTATCAGGACGGTGGCATGGTGTTCTACGACGTTCACAATCCGGAGAACACCATCGTGCTCGAGCTGGACCACGAGCACTACAAGCGGCTGGTGATCGAGGTGGCGGATCCTGCCGCGGCCGTCGCGCGCCTGCTGGCGGCGGGTGTGCCGGCGGGGACCGTATGAGACGCCTGCTGCTTCGCTGCGCGTTCGCTGCCGGCGTTTTCATTGCGCACGCGCTGCCAACGATGGCGCAAGCGAACAACACACCCGCGGCGACCGTCCTTGCGCCGGCGCACCTCAAGGCCATCGACGACTCCCTTCCGCGCGCCGCATTGACCTCGGCGGCGCTGGGCCGCGGCTCAGGCTACACGTATTCGCTGACGCACCGCGAGGCGACGGGCGGCATCGAGGTTCACCTGGCCTGGAACGACGTGTTCGTGATACAGTCCGGGTCAGCGACACTGCGGACAGGCGGTTCGCTCGCGGGTGCGAAGGAGGCGAGTGCGGGAGAGCTTCGCGACGGTGTGCTCACCGGAGGCACGCTCGCGAAGGTGCAACCCGGCGACGTCGTCATCATCCCCGCAGGGTCGCCGCATCAGATTCAGCTCGCGGCCGGAGAGCGGGTGACCTACCTCACCTTCAAGGTGGCGGTGGTGCCGTGAACGAAGCCCGCGCCTTCCTTCGCCATACTCTCGCCACGCTGGCGTACCGCGCCGGCAAGGCAATCCGCAATGCGCACGCCGACTTCAGTGCCGTGCGCGCTGGCCCTGACAGCAGGTCAGCCGGCGAGCTGCTCGCGCACATGTCCGATCTCCTCGCCTGGGCACTCTCGCAGGCAAGAGGGGAGCAGCAATGGGCGGGAGCGCCGGTGCAGTCGTGGGAGATGGACTGCAAACGCTTCTTCTCGGCGCTCGAATCGTTCGACGATTATCTGGCGAGCGATGCGGCCCTCGGCATGCCGCCCGAACAGTTATTCCAGGGCGCCGTCGCCGATGCACTCACGCACACAGGTCAACTGACGATGCTGCGCCGGTTGGGCGGTGATCCCATTCGTGCCGAGAACTATTCCCAAGCGTATATCGTAGTTGGTCGAGTCGGCCCCGAACAAATGGAGGCGCGTCATGAGTTCTAGTTCTGCTCCCTGGATCGTGCTGTTGATTTTGGTCGGCGGATGTTCCGTCCTCACGCCCTGCCAAACGGATGATCTTGAGTTCCGAGCGACGCCGACCTCCGCATCAGTCAAGGTTGGCGAGAAATTCACCGCGGGGGCGGAATTCCTCGGTTGTCGCGGGGGAACAACCCTGTCAGACGAAGTTCGATGGTCATCCCAGGACACCTCGGTCGTGCAGGTCGGAGTCACCACGGGCGAGGTGATTGCTGTTGCGCCCGGGACGACAGCCGTGATTGCGACCGGCACGAAGTATGGCGCCGGCCCACGAATCGCGGTGACGGTGCGCCCTTGATGGGGTTTAGGCGGCGAGTTCTCCCGAAGTGGTACTCCGTACTCGGTACTGAGGTACTCGGTACTTAGTCCTGGAGTATGGGCTTCCGGCTTTTATGATGCCGCGAATACGGTTCGAGCGCGATCGAGCGCACGCACGAGTGCGTCCACGTCGGATTCATCACTGTACACGTAGAACGACGCCCGCGCCGTCGCCGCCACGCCGAGCCGGCGCATCAGCGGCTGCGCACAGTGATGCCCTGCGCGAATGCACACGCCTTCGCCGTCGAATATCGTCGCAAGATCGTGTGGATGGATATCCGCCACCGTGAAGCTCACGACCCCACTCCGCTCGGCGGCCGGCGGACCGTAGACACGAACCCCTTCGATCTCCACCAACCGCTCCGTAGCCAGGCGAACCAGCGCCCGCTCGTGCGAGAGCACGTTGTCCATCCCGATCCCATCGAGATACTCACACGCCGCCGCGAGGCCGATCGCATCGGCCACGTTCGGCGTGCCCGCCTCGAACTTGTGGGGTAGCACGTTCCACGTCGTCTCCTCGTCGCGCACGAACTCGATCATGTCGCCGCCGAACTGATATGGCCGCATCGACTCGAGAATCGCGCGCTTCCCCGCGAGCCCGCCAATGCCCATTGGCCCGCACATCTTGTGGCCGCTGAACGCATAGAAGTCGACGTCGAGCTCATCGAAGCCCACGCGAAGGTGCGGCGCACCCTGAGCACCGTCACACACGACCAGCGCGTCGGTCGTCCGCGCAATCCGCACGATCTCGCGAACGGGATTCAACGTCCCCACCGCATTCGACACATGGTTGAACGCCACGACCTTCGTGTGCGGACCCATCAGCGACTGCAGCGCCACCAGATCGACGCGCTGATCCTGCGTAAGAGGACAGATCAGAAACTTCGCCCCCCGCGCGAGCGCGAGCTGCTGCCACGGGACGAAGTTCGCATGATGCTCGAGCGCGGTGACGACGATCTCGTCTCCAGCTCCGACGTTCTCGTAGCCCCACGCCGTGGCAACGAGATTGAGCGACTCCGTCGTGCCGCGCGTGAAGATCAGGCAGTCGCTGTCCGCGACCCCGATGAACTTCGCAACCCGTTCCCGCGCCGAGTGGTAGCGCTCCGTCGCGCGCGCGGAGAGATCGTATGCGCCACGATGTGGATTCGCGTTGTCGCGCTCGTAGTAGTCGCGCATGGCATCCAGTACGACACGCGGTTTCTGCGACGTGGCTGCCGAGTCCAGATAGTGCAGCCCCGGATTGTTCGCGAGCAGCGGAAAGTCCGAGCGACGCGGATTGGTCATGACGTTAGCTCCGATGGCGAAACGGGTGACGGCGCCACGAGAACACGCCCAGCCACTGCACGCGCCTCATAGACAGGAAGCGGACGCTCGGCAGGATGCCGCCGGACCGCGCCGGTGCGGCAGTCGAATTGCGCACCGTGCCAGATGCACTCGAGTGTGCCGTCGTGGTGCAGCACTCCATCCGAGATCAGGAACTCGGCGTGCGTGCACAGGTTGCCCACGGCGCCGATCACGCCGCGGTGGTTGAACACACAAACCGGTGCGCCGTCGCTGAGTGTTACACCGAGCATCGTACCATCCGGGAGGTCTGCCAGTGCCGCGACGTCCTCGAGCTCACTCACGTCGAAGGAGCGTCCTCACGCAGTGCTGCCTGCAGCGTGTGCCACGGCATGCTGGCGCACTTCACGCGAATGGGGAAACGCGAGACACCGCTGAATGCCGCCATCTCACCCATCGCGCGCGCGGCCTTCTCGTCGGGCTTGAGCTGCCCTGTCACGAGCCCATGAAACTGCGTGAACAGCTGCTCGACGTCAGCGCGGGACTTCCCCTTCACGGCTTGCGTCATGATCGATGCCGACGCTCGCGACACCGCGCAACCAGACGCCGTGAAGCCCACCGCCTCGATCTGATCCTCGTTCAACCGAAGCTCGACCCTCACCTCATCGCCACAGAGCGGATTGCGTCCCTCCGCACTGCAAGTTGCACCCTCGAGCGCGCCGTAGTTCTTGGGCCGGCGGTTGTGGTCGAGGATGATGGACTGGTAGAGGTCCTGGAGGTCAGCCATCGGGCCGCGCTAGCGCTCGGTGTAGCGGCGCAACGTCGCCGACTCCAATCCCTCGCGCACCCCGGCCAGCTCGATCGTCTCCAGCACGTCCGCGGCGAACGCGTACGTCAACAGTTCACGAGCCGTGCGCGCGTTGATGCCGCGGCTCTTCATGTAGAATAGCGCCGTCTCGTCGAGACGACCGACCGTCGCGCCGTGCGTGCACTTCACGTCGTCCGCGAAGATCTCGAGCTGCGGCTTCGTGTCGATCTGCGCCTTCTCCGAGAGCAGCAGCGTGTTGTTCGTCTGCTTGCCGTCGGTTTTCTGCGCTTCCGGATGCACGTAGACCTTGCCATTGAACACCCCATGCGCCGATCCGTCGAGAATGCCCTTGTACAGCTCTCGGCTGTAGCAGTTGGGCTCCACGTGCTCGATGCGCGTCTGGTGATCGATGTGCTGCTTGCGATCGCCGAGGTAGAGGCCGTTGAGCGTGGCGCCGCAGCCTTCGCCACGCAGCTCGGTATAGATGTTCGTGCGCGAGAGCGCGGCGCCCGTTGCGAAGCTGAACGAGAACAAGTGGCTGTCGCGCGCCTGTCGCACGTCGAGCGTGCCGACGTGGAACGCTTCGGCGGATTCGCGCTGCAGCTTGAGGTGCGTGAGCGTCGCGCCTTCGCCGACTGATGCTTCGGTGACGACATTGGTGAAGTACGCGCCGTCGCCAATTCCCCCGAAGCTCTCGATGATCGTCGCCTTCGAGAAACGATCGAGCACGATCAGGTTGCGCGGGTTCGCGGCACCCTGCGTCGCGGAGGCGTCGCTGACGAACAGCAGGTGAATGGGACGCGTGACCTCGACGTCCTTCGCGATGTGCACGACTGCCCCATCGTTGATGAAGGCGGTGTTGAGCGCGGTAAAAGTGTGTGCGTCGAACGAGGCGATCTGGCCAAGGTGCTGTTCGACGAGAATCGGCAGCTCGTCGTAGGCCTGCGCAAGCGGCATTACGCGCACGCCATCCGGGAGCGACTCACCGCCGGAGAGCGCTCGGTTGTAGCGGCCGTTGACGAACACCATCGTATGCCAGCCCGACGTCGCAAAACTGAACGGCGCGAGCTGGGTGGCGCTGACCGCTCCGGTCGCCTTCGTCAGTGGAGCGAACTGCCCATCAGCGATCGGCGAGACCGACGTGAAGTGCCAGTCTTCATTGCGCGTCGTCGGAAACCCGAGCGCCTCGAAGCGCGTGATGGCCGACAGGCGAAGGGAGCGAATCGCATCCGGCGCCTGCGAGGCGCCGTTCGAGGCGAAACGTTCGAAGCTCTCGAGGTACGGCTCGATCACGCCACGGCCTCTTCGAGCAGCCAATCGTAACCCTTGGCCTCGAGCTCGAGCGCGAGGTCCTTTCCGCCCGACCGCACGATGCGTCCGCCCGCGAGCACGTGCACGAAGTCGGGCACGATGTAGTTGAGCAGGCGCTGGTAGTGTGTGACAACGATGGTTGCGTTCGTCGGGCGCTTGAGCGTGTTCACGCCATTCGCGACGATGCGCAACGCGTCGATGTCGAGTCCGGAATCGGTCTCGTCGAGGATCGCAAGCTTCGGCTCGAGCACCGCCATCTGGAGGATCTCGTTGCGCTTCTTCTCGCCGCCGGAGAATCCGGTGTTCACCGAGCGCGTGAGCATCGACTCATCCATCTCGACGAGCTTCATCTTCTCGTCCATCAGGTCGGCAAAGCTCATGGGATCGATTTCCTCCTCGCCCTGCGCCTTGCGGATCTCGTTGTAGGCGGCGCGCAGGAAGTACGCGTTGCTCACGCCGGGGATCTCGACGGGATACTGGAAGGCGAGGAAAATGCCCTTCTGCGCGCGGATCTCCGGATCCATCGCGAGGAGGTCGTCGCCTTCGTAGGTCACGGTGCCGCCGGTGACTTCATACGCGGGGTGACCCGCCAGTACCTGGGCGAGGGTGCTCTTGCCGGAGCCGTTGGGACCCATGACGGCGTGCACGGTGCCGGGCTCCACGCTTAGCGTGATTCCCTTGAGAATTTCCTTGTCGGCGACGGTGGCGCGCAGATCCTTTATTTCGAGCATTTCAATCCGGGAGATCAAAAGAAAACAGCCTCACCGCAGAGGGCGCAGAGAACAACAACAGCCGCAGAGGGCGCAGAGAACAACAAACCTTTTGCATTGGGCGTTTCAGTTCCTCTGCGTCCTCTGCGGCCGTTTCGGTTCCTCTGCGCCCTCTGCGGTAGAATCGCTTTTACCCGACCGACCCTTCCAATGTGATTCCCAGGAGCTGCTGCGCCTCGAGCGCAAACTCCATCGGCAGCTCCTTGAACACTTCCTTGCAGAACCCCGACACGATCATCGACACCGCCTGTTCGGCGCTCAACCCACGCTGCTTGAGATAGAAGATCTGGTCCTCCCCGATCTTCGACGTCGAGGCCTCGTGCTCCACCGTCGCCGTGTTGTTGCCGACCTCGATGTAAGGAAACGTGTGCGCACCGCACTGGTTCCCGACGAGCATCGAGTCGCATTGGGTGTAGTTGCGCGCATTCACCGCCTTCGGCAGCACCTTCACCTGGCCACGGTAGCTGTTCTGCCCGTGACCCGCGCTGATGCCCTTGCTCACGATGTTCGACTTCGTGTTGCGGCCGATGTGGATCATCTTCGTGCCCGTGTCCGCCTGCTGGCGGTTGTTCACCACGGCCACGCTATAGAACTCGCCCGTCGAGTTGTCGCCCTGGAGTATCACGCTCGGATACTTCCACGTGATCGACGAGCCGGTCTCCACCTGCGTCCACGAAATCTTTGAATTCGCACCAGCGCACTTGCCGCGCTTCGTCACGAAGTTGTAGATGCCACCCTTTCCGTCCTTGTCGCCGGCATACCAGTTCTGCACCGTGGAGTACTTGATCGTCGCATCCTTCAGCGCGATCAGCTCGACCACCGCCGCATGGAGCTGCGACGTCGAACGCTTCGGCGCGGTGCAGCCTTCGAGGTAGCTCACGTACGAGCCCTCGTCGGCCACGATGAGCGTGCGCTCGAACTGGCCGGTGCCTTCCGCGTTGATGCGGAAGTACGTGGAGAGCTCCATCGGGCAGCGAACGCCCTTCGGGATGTAGACGAACGATCCCTCGGAGAACACGGCCGAGTTGAGCGCGGCGAAGAAGTTGTCCGAATACGGGACGACGGAGCCGAGATATTTCTGCACGAGCTCCGGATGCTCGCGCACCGCTTCGCCAAGTGAGCAGAAAATGATGCCGAGCTCGCCGAGTTCCTTCTTCATGGTCGTGCCAACACTGACCGAGTCGAAGATCGCGTCGACGGCCACGCCGGACAGGAACTTCTGCTCGTTGAGCGGAATGCCGAGCTTCTCGTAGGTGCGGAGCAGCTCCGGGTCCACGTCGTCGAGCGACTGAAATGGCGTGACGGACTTCGGCGCCGAGTAGTACGACTGCGACTGGTAGTCGATGGGCTCGTAGCTGACGTTGGGCCAATGCGGCTCCTTCATGGTGAGCCAGCGGCGATAGGCCTTGAGGCGCCAGTCGAGGAGCCACGCCGGTTCGTCCTTCTTCGTGGAAATGAGGCGGATGACGTCCTCACTCAGGCCGGGCGCGATGGTATCCGCCTCGACATCCGTCACGAAGCCGTACTGATATTCGCGGTTGACCAGCGAATCGATGGACGAGCTCATTTCAACAATTCTCCCGACTTTCCCGGTGCGATTCTATATGAGACTAAACTAGTCGGTTATCGGTCAGGCGTCAATTTGATTGTAATTGACGTAAACGCATGTGGGTTCATGGTTTATGCCAACTTTGGGGTGATTTGCTCCGCGTACTGATTTGCAATGCTTCAGCACGTTTCGACCTGCCTGCGCGCGAATCGCACCCGCTGAACGGCGAAAGAGCGACGTCAGTCAACTGTCGTTGCCCTTATCCGACAGGCGTTCGAAATTCACCGCTGGCCTCGGAGGTCTGCGACCCCCATCTTCCCTCCGTACCCGCACGGCACCCACCATGATTCCCATCCCCACGTCAACCGCGACCGCAACCCACTACACGTGGGGCAATGCGTGCGACGGATGGCACCTGGTCAAGGCGGCGGCCTTCAGCGTGATCGAGGAGCGGATGCCTCCCGGCGCCAGCGAAGTTCGGCATTGGCACGCCCGCGCTCGGCAATTCTTTTATGTCCTGGGCGGCACGCTCACGATCGAAGTGGAAGGCGTTACGCACGTGCTCGATGCGGGTCACGGACTGGAGCTGCCGTCCGGCACCGCCCATCAGGCGCGCAATGAAGCCGCGATCGACGCCCGCTTCCTCGTGATATCCTCGCCGCCACATCAAGGCGATCGCCGCGAAGCGGAATCCGACGACGAATGACGATTCCGCGCCACTCCGCGTCGCGCTACGTGCAGCCGCTTCGCGAAGGTGGGTCGCTTCCCGCCGTAATCGACACCGAGGAAGACGGACTCTACGTCGTCAAGTTCCGTGGGGCCGGGCAGGGCGCGAAGGTACTCGTCGCCGAACTCATCGTCGGCGGACTGGCTGCGCACCTCGGCCTGCCCACACCCGACCTCGCACTGGTCGACATCTCCGCGCGGTTTGGGCGCAGCGAGCCCGATCCCGAGATCCAGGACCTGCTCCGGCGCAGTCACGGGACGAACGTCGGCATGCGCTATCTCGAGGGCGCGTTCAACTTCGACCCATCGGCCGCGGGAGAGCTCGTGTCGCCCGAACTGGCGGCGCGCATCGTGTGGCTCGATGCGCTTACGACGAACCCGGACCGCACGCATCGCAACCCGAACCTGATGATCTGGGGTCGCGAGCCGTGGCTCATCGACCATGGCGCGGCACTGTACGCGCATCACGACTGGTCGTCGGTCGACGACGCGCGCACGCGCACTCCCTTCCAGCTCATCCGCTCGCATGTGCTGCTCGCGGGCGCGGGCAACCTCGCCGACGCTGACGCCACGAATGCACCATTGCTGTCGGACGAGGCCATCGCGGACATCGTCGCGACGGTGCCGGACGACCTGCTCATGGATCCGGTCAGCGGGACCGGGGACTTCGCGTCGGCGAAGGCGGCACGTGCGCGATACGCGCGCTACCTCACGGAGCGCCTGGCCGCGCGCAGCGTGTGGCTGGACGCAGCGGCCGAAGCGCAGGAGCAGCTGCGCATCGAGATGCCCCAGCACCTCGGGGCGCGCCGGTGAGTGCGCGCGTGGACTACGATTTCGCACTGCTGCGCGTCGTCCCTCGAGTGCACACCGGCGCATTCGCGAACGTGGGAGTCGTGCTCCATGCCCGAACCGCCGAATTCCTTTCGTTGCGCACCGTCACCGATCGGGCCGAGCTCTCGCGCCTCGCACCGGGCATCGACTTGGAGCTGCTCTCGCGCTATCTGGACTCCTGTGCGGCGATCTGTGCTGGTGACGAGCGTGCGGGTGCTGTCGCACTGGCGCCGCCGTCAGAGCGCTTTCACTGGCTCACGGCACCACGCTCAGATGTGCTGCAGAGCTCTCCAGTACACGAAGGAGTGTGCGACGACCCCGCCTTGGAGCTTGACGCGCTATTTCGTGCGTACGTCCTCGATTGAAGAGCGTACCCTGTACGGTGTACACGGTACTTGGAATGGCATAACAGTCACGGGGAACAGTGATAGCTCACGAGTCAACGGCGTACCTCGTACGATGTAGCGAGTACGAGTACCGGGTACCACCGATGGCTGTCATTCGTCCGTCTTGTGGGCTCTACTGCTCCCTGAAGCTTCCAGCCGGTCCCGGTACCAGGTACAGCGTACACACAGTCGCCCTTCAGGGCATTGCCCAATCACCGCTAGTTTACGTAGCATCTCCACCGTTCAGTCATCAGAGGACAGTCATGAACGAAGCCCAAATGAAGGCGTTGCTGAGGAAGACCGCTGCCGCGGCGGCCGCGGCGAAGCCGAAGAAGAACCGCACGTACGACGCCACGCTCGACGCCACGCGCCCGCAGCAGACCGAAGCCGAAGAAGCGGCGTCGTCCGATGCCAAAGACCTGTTTCAGCAGATGAAGAAGCGCGAGTTCTAGGTGACACCTGGCTCGCTCAGCGAATCGGTGCCCGTCACGAGCATTCGCTTCAGCAGTATGGACAGCGCGACCGCCGAAGTGCACTGGAACGGCGCACACCTCACCTCGTGGCGACCCGCCCAGGGCCATCGCGAGCGACTCTTCCTGAGCAGCCGCACGAAGCGCGGCGACGGCGTCGCTATTCGCGGCGGCATTCCCATCATCTTCCCGCAGTTCTCGACCGAAGGTCCGCTCCCACGTCACGGCTTTGCCCGAACGAGTCGTTGGGAGATGCAGGAGCAGGCCGAGGCCGGCGTCGTCATCTTTACGCTTCGCGACAGCGACGCCACCCGAGCGATCTGGCCAGCATCTTTTCTAGCGACGCTTACGGTGCGGATCGGTGGACAGCAGCTCGCGACGACACTCTCCGTCGAGAACACCGGACAGCAGACTTTTCACTTTACCGCTGCGCTTCACACCTACCTGCGTGTGGACGACATCGGCCAAGCCGAGATCGTTGGACTTCATGGTGGGCGATATCGCGTGTCCAGCGCTCCAGGCGAGCTTCGCTTCGACAATGAGGAAGTTCTGCGAATCGAGGGCGAGATGGACCGTGTCTATGTCGACGCACCACCCCGACTCACGCTGCGCGAGCACGGCCGCGAGCTGACCATCGAATCCACCAATTTCCCCGACGCCGTGATCTGGAATCCGGGCGCGCAGAAGGCCGCCGCGCTCGACGACATGGAGCCGGGCGGCGAGCGTCGCATGGTCTGCATCGAGGCAGGTGCGATTCGATCGCCCGTCACCCTCGAGCCGACACGCACATGGTCAGCCACGCAGACACTCATCGCATCCGTGGACCCCGACCCGAATGACACGTCGCAATCCGAGCACACTCCGCCAGCGCTCGCCGTGTCGCCGGACGCACGCCAGGATCTCGCGCTCAAGCTGCAACAGCTCGAGGATTTCGTCGCGCGCGCGGAGTCGGCCGGCGAAGAGCTGCCTCCCGAGGCGGTCGAGGTCGTGAACCACCTTCGCGAGATCATGCGCGCGCTGGATGGTCTCACGAAGGAGGCTGGCCTTTGAGTCTCGCGCCCATTTCACTCGATGCGCCGCGCGTCAGCATCTCCATCGTGCTCATCGCGCTCCTCTTCGCGACCTCTGGCGTATTGCATCTCGTGAAGCCGCAGCCATATGTGAGCATCATGCCGCCGTGGCTCCCCGCGTCGCTCGCGCTCGTGCTCATCAGCGGCGTCTTCGAGATCGCCGGCGCCGCGGGCATCCTGCTGCTGTCCACCCGCGTGGCCGCTGGATGGGGCTTGATCGCACTGCTGTTCGCCGTGTTTCCCGCCAACGTCCAGATGCTTCTCAACGCGAGAGCCGCTCACGCCTCGGCGCTGTGGGTCGCCGGTCTCGTGGCGCGGCTTCCACTACAGGTACTGCTCATCATATGGGTCTACCGCTCCACGCTACGGGCCGCGCAGTGACGGCGGCCTCGCGATGAGACGCCGCGCCGCTGCAACGCTCATGCTCGCCCTCTCGGCCACGTCGTCGCTCGGCGCGCAGGAACAATCCGATCCTCGTGCAGTGCAGCCCGAGCGGCCAACGGTTGCGACGCATGCGCATACCGTCGCGCCTGGGTACTTCGAGCTCGAGTCCGGTGTCGAAGGCGACCGAGTCGCGGAGGGAACGCGCGCGTGGTTCGCCCCCAATGTGCTCAAGGTGGGTCTTGCCAGTCACATGCAGCTCAACGTGAGCAGCTCGGCGTTCAAGAGCGGCGCCGAACAGTCCTCGGGGATTGGCGACGTCACGGTCGGCCTCAAGTGGCGCTTGCTCGATGACCATCCCCTCCTTGGCGATTTTGCGCTGCTGCCCGCGATCAAGTTCGCCAATGGTTCAGCCGACAAGGGAACGGGCAGTGGGACACGCGACCTCGGTCTCACCGTCATCGTGAGCCATTCGATCGGCAATGTCGACATGGACCTCAACGCGGTTTACACACGCGTCGGTTCCTCCGGCGCCACGCCCGCGACGGACGCCGCGCTGTGGACGGCGTCGTTCGGCTTTCCGGTCGCGGGGCAACTGAGCTGGGTCGCCGAGCTTTTCGGTGCACCGACCATCGACGGCTCGAACACGCCATCGAGCGCGGCGTTTCTTACGGGGCCCACCTGGTTGGTGAGTCCGGCATTCAATCTCGACGTAGGCGTGATCACTCCACTCAGGGGCGAGCTCACGAACGCACTTTACGCGGGAGTTGTCTGGAACATGGGATCGCCATTTCGGCATGTGGCCCGCCCGTGACCTGATGCTCCGCCGACGCGTCCGTGACATGACACGCTGAGCTCGGAATTCGACGAATACCGCTACCTGCATGTACAGTTCGAAGCACCCTTCAGCCACGACGGCGCGACACTGACCATGACCGTCACCATTGCGCCACTAGTGGGCTGTCCGCGCGCTCGATGGAAGCGCACGTTCAGGATGGTCCTCGCGCAGGAGCTGGCCGCACAACTGCCTGTGGCTTTGTGACCATACGCGTCGGTGTCGCCGAACGCGCGTGGGCTCGGCGGCTCGGAAGGCTTCCTCTCCGGAAGCGTATCCGGCTGCTGCCCATTGGTGCCGCGATAGCGCTCATCGGCATCCTGCTTCTCAGCCTGGGACTTGGCGTCCTCGACACGCGCAGCCTCTCGCGAATACGAAGCGACTACTATCCGTCGCTACAGGAAGCGCGCGACCGGCGTGAGGTGCTGGCCGCACTTCAGACCTCGCTCCAGAACGCGGTTACGACGCGTGACTCGAGCCGTTTCGTGGAAGCCGATTCATTGCGCGACGCCTTCCATCGATACGCGCAGCAGACTCTCGAGCGCGATCCCGGAAATGTCCAGACGATCGCGGCCCTTCGGGCCTTCGACAGATACTATCCGATTGCCCGCCGTGCCAGTCGCGCGATGATCTCCGACACTGGAGGTGAGGGCGCCACCGCTTCGATCGGTCGGATGGTGGCGGCGTACACGCTGGTGAGATCGGCGGTACAGCGGAACATCATCGACGACCAGCGGGCGATCGACGGAGCATTCACCACCGCTCGATTGCTTCAGCTCGGCGCGACGTTCGGCGTTGCGGTCATCGCATTCATCGCCGTGCTCTCCCTCTGGAGCCTCGGTGTCGCCACGACGGAGTCCGTGGCCGCGCCAATCGAGGAGGCAGCCGAAATCGCACAGCGCATTTCCAACGGTGATCTCTCGGCGACGATCCCCACGGGAGTCGATGACGAGATCGGTCGCCTGCTCCTCGCGATGTCAGCCATGGTCGCGTACCTCGGCGAAATGGCAGACATGGCTGAAGCGGTCGCCGTGGGCACGCTCGCCCGCGACCATACGCCGCACTCGGAGCATGATCGATTCGGGAAAGCGCTCGCCGCGATGATCGAATATCTGCACGACATGTCGACGGTGGCGGCGCGACTTGCCGATGGCGATCTCACGGTAAAGGTCCTGCCCCGATCGAACGATGACGCGTTCGGACAGACCTTCGCCGCAACGGTGGAACAATTTCGCGTCCTCATCAGCGAGATGCGGGATGCTGCCGCGATCATCGCCAGCTCCTCCGTGCAGATGCATGCGTCGGCGGAGAGCCTCGCGGGGACTGCCGGTGAGGGTGCGGACGAAATCCGGGCGACGGTCGCCCGACTCGTGGAGATGGGCAACACCGTACGACAGACCGCCGAGCGAAGCCGCGCCATGGGGCGTCAGGCGATTGAAGGCGCGGCGCGAAGTGAGGAGGGCGCGCTCATCGTGCAGAGCGCCATCGCGTCGACGCGTGAGATCTTCGAGCATACCGCTGTCATCGACAATATTGCGCGACAGACGAATCTCCTCGCGCTCAACGCCGCCATCGAGGCCGCGCGTGCCGGCGAGCATGGTCGCGGCTTCCACGTTGTTGCGGAAGAAGTGCGGAAGCTCGCGAACGAAGCACAGATGACGGCGAAGGAGATTGGCCGTCTCAGCTCGGAGAGTCAGGGGAAGAGCGAACGCTCCCAACAGATCCTTGGCGGCTTGGCCACGAGCATCAATGGCACGGCGGCGCTGGTGCAGGAGCTCGCTGACGCATCCGGACTCCAGGCCAGCGGACTGACGGAATTGGAGGCCGCGATGGCGCGCGTCGATGAGACGACCCGGGCCAACGCGAGCATGGCGGAGGAATTCGCCGCGACCGCCGAAGAGCTGACGACGCAGGCGGAGCGGCTGGATCTTCTCGTGCGGCGCTTCCGGGTGGACGACAGCGGAGGTCGCTCAGCGTCCGCGAGATCGCTTCCGGTGGCGCGACTGAAGCGGTTGTAACGGCGACGGCGCGAAAAACCGCGCGTCAGCTTCGCGTGATGCGCGGACGCGAGCCGGTACTTCGCCGTTCGGGCTGGGGCGGCACGACCTCATTGGCGGCGGATCGCCTGTCCTGGAAGCTGAGTGGGCGCTCTGACTGCTCGGCGAATGGAATTCGGCCGAAGCTCCGCCCCTCCTGCGTCACGCGTTGTGGCACTTCCGGTCGCGCCGCGAGCGTGGCGCCCAGGTCCTCGTGCATGCAAGCCTCCACGGTGTTTTCCCTCCGAACGGAAACAACTCGCGTATCACGAAGTTGGATGTGATGCCCGTCACGCTTCGCGCTAACTCGACGCTATTTCCTGGATGGCGTCGCGTAGCAGCCCCGCGGCGGCGTCCACCTTCCTCGCACTCCGAGGATCTGCCTCGGCGTCGAGCAGTGCCCGGTCGGCCAGCCCTGCGATGGCCTCCTCATCGAGGCCACCCGCCATCGTCTCTTCTTCGACGGAGGTGTATGCCCGATATGGCCGCGGTGACACGCCGCCGAGGACGAGTCGTACGTCGCCGTCGGTGCGCTGCACTGCCGCGAGACAGATCGCGGAGACGCCTGCATCTGAACCGGCCGACAGCGACAGACGCTGGAATCCCCCCGCGGCGGCCGGCGGCACCCTTGCACTCAGCACGCGAAGATCTGTCGGCCGGCCCGCCGTCGCGTTTGGATCCGTGAGCGCAAAGAACTCTTCCGCGGACACCATTCGGTTGCCGTCCGGCGCGGCGATCTCGAGCTCGGCTTCCAGCGCGACCAGCGCGACAGCGGCCGCCGAGCGATTTGCGCGCCGACAGGGACCACCGTCGAAGATGGAGTGGAGGTCACTTCCGGGGTCGCGCGCGGCACACGTGGCGCTTCCATTGAGCGCGCACATTACGCCGTCGCCGACACGCACGCATGTGGTCGCTGGCGCAATGCAATCGGCGAGCGTGGCGTCAGCGTCAGCGATTGCCTGCTCATGCTCGCATGCCGCGGCGAGCAGCGAGTATGACGACCGCACCAGCGCATCGGCGGCGGCGATGTCCGCAAGCCGCGCGGTGGCGGAGATGCGCACTCCATCTCCGTCGGTGGAGGAGACGTACGACCTGCTCGAACTGTGCTCGACTGGGGCCATCGTCTCTCGGGAATGCGGGCGATCGTCAGCATAGCTGCTTTATAGGTGCCCGGCCAGAACCGACACAATCGGCGGTGCCTTGCGTAGGGATGATGCGGGCGCGATTCTCAGCGCGCCGGTCTTCCACTCGAGGTCCCTGTGCAATTCTCCGTCATCGGGCTGAATGTTCTGTACGCAGTCATTGGCGTCGTCCTCATGTACGTCGCCTATCGCATGTTCGACATTCTCACGCCCGAGGTCGATTTTCCCGCCGAGCTGCAGAAGGGCAACGTCGCCGTCGCGATCTTCGTTGCGTCCATCTTCATCTCGATCGCACTGATCATCGGCAAGGCGCTCGGCTGATGCTGCCGATGTGGTCCGGTGCGTCCCACCGCATGCAAACTGTCCCGAGGTTGGCGATGGTGCTGTTGTTCGCGCTGTCCGCCGTCACGCCGTCGCCCCTCGAGGCGCAGGGTGCAGGCACTCGACTGGGCAAGGCCAAGCGCGCGCTCGACCGCGCGGCCGAGGAGCGACAGACGCGTCGGGCCACCGAACGATTCGATCCGATCTTCAAGAAATACACGAAGCGGTATTTCGGGATCGGTACGGACTGGCGCTGGTTCAAGGCGCAGGGAATGGCCGAGAGCGACCTCACTCCCGGTGCGCGCAGTCGAGTTGGTGCGCGCGGAATCATGCAGCTCATGCCGTCGACGTACGGGCAGATCCGCAGCGCGATTCCGAGCTTTGGTGCGATCGACAATCCGGAGTGGAACATCGCCGCCGGTATTCTCCATGATCGCGACCTGTGGACGCTCTACGCGATCGACGTCGACGAGCTGGAGCGATGGCACTTCGTCTTTGCGGGCTACAACGCGGGCGAGGGCACGATCAACAGGGCGAGAAGGGCCGCATTGGCCGCAAAGCTCGATAACCGCACCTGGCCGAACATCGAGCGCGTCGCGCCAAAGGTGGAGCGTTGGCGGTATGCCGAGACGCTCGACTACGTGAAGCGCATTCGCGCGAACAAGGACTCGCTCGCACCGCGCTGAACGGGACCTAGTGCTCGGCGGCGGTGCTGGTGCCGGCGGCGTGAAAGCGAACGTCGTTCGGCGACTTGTAGGTCGTCTTGTGCACGTACCACGCACCGCCAGCGAACGCGACCGCGAGCATGACGACGAAGAGGGCAAAGCCCCATCCCTCCTGCTTGAATGGGATGTGCTGTGCTGCGTGGGGATTCGGCGATTCGACCTGCATGGTCATGCTCCGATTCGGGTCTCTGCGGGCGAAAGGTAAGCGCCCGATGTGCAGTATGACAGCGGCAGGGGTTCGGTTCCTGCAGCGTTGCGGCCGACCCTCATCTTACCTGCTGGAGACTGCTGGAGGACGCGTGGCGACAACGGAAGAAATCCCCCGCCGGCCCCTTGGCCGCACCGGGGAAATGGTATCTGCCCTGGGAATGGGCGGCTTTCACCTCGGCCTTGTTGGCTCGGAGCGCGAAGCCATTTCGCTGGTGCACAAGGCGATCGACGCCGGCATCACGTTCATGGACAACGCCTGGGAGTACAACGACGGCGTGAGCGAATTGCGGATGGGGAAGGCCCTCGACAACGGGTGGCGGGAGAAGGTCTTCCTGATGACGAAGGTCTGCACCCACGGGCGAGACGCGAAGACCGCGATGCGCCAGCTGGAGGAATCGCTCCGGCGGTTGAAGACCGACCACCTCGACCTCTGGCAGGTGCACGAGGTCGCCTATCAGGGCGATCCCGAACGCCACTTCGCGAAGGGCGGCGTCATCGAGGCGCTCGACAGGGCGAAGGCGAAAGGGCTGGTGCGCTTCGTTGGGTTCACCGGGCACAAGGATCCATCGCTGCATCTGGAGATGCTGTCGCATGGCTATCCGTTCGACACCTGTCAGCTGCCGCTGAACTGCTTCGACGCGAGCTTCCGCAGCTTCGAGCAACAGGTGCTCCCGGAGCTCGCGCGGCAAGGCATCGGCGCGCTTGGCATGAAGAGCATGTGTGGTGAAGGTGATCCCATAAAGAAGCGCGCGATCGGGGCAAAGAACGCGCTGCGTTACGCCATGAGCCTGCCCGTTGCCGTGACCATCAGTGGCATTGATTCCCTGAAAGTCCTGCGGCAGAACGTCAGCGTTGCGCGCGGGTTCACACCCTTCTCGGCGAGGGAAATGGAGCGACTGCGCAAACAAGCGGCGCCGTTCGCGGTAGACGGACGTTTCGAGCTTTACAAGACGACGTCAAAGCACGAAGCGGACGTGGGACGCAAGCAACGTGGGTTTCCGCTGCAGGCAGAAATGGCGGGATAGCTCCCATGGGGTGACTTCCGTTTGACCGCGCGGTGACCGGGCCGGCGCATCTGGGGCAGGCAGATTACCGGCACGACCGGCTCCGGCGCTCTTTACGCGCTCTTCGTTCCAAACACCTGGAACGGCGACGTGGTCTATTATGCGCACGGCGTTGTGGACGCCGCACTCCCGATCGTGCTTCCCGACGGCGACGGCTTTCCGGCGCTTCGGGCTGAACTCGGCGCACTCGGGTATGCCATCGCGTACTCGAGCTTCTCCGAGAACGGCTGGGCCGTGAAGGACGGGGCGGAAAGCACGCATCAGCTCCGTGGGTTATTCGCCTCGGCGGTCGGAAAACCCCGGCGCAGCTTCCTCATGGGCACGTCTATGGGCGGATTGGTGGCGCAGAACCTCAGTGAGAAGCACGCGAACGAATACGACGGCGTCGTCCCGATGTGCGCGCCGCTGGGTGGGGCGAGGGAGGAGGTGAACTACATCGCCAACGTGCGCGTGCTGTTCGACGTCATGTATCCCGGTGTGCTTCCGGGCGACGTCTTGAACGTCCCGCCAGGCCTCGATGTGAACAGCCAGATATTCGGACCGGTGCTGGCTGCGCTCGGCGCAAACCCGACGGGACTCGGCATCATTGCCCGCATTCGGCAGACACCGCTCGCCGGAAATGATGGGACCGAGGTCGCCACCTCGCTCCTGTATGCCCTCGCATACGATGCGCGGGGCATTGACGATTTCCTCGGCCGAACGCATGGCCATTCCATGTTCGACAACTCCAACGTCACGTACGCAGCAGCGGCACCCGGCCTGCTCCCCGACGCGGTGGTCGCCGGGATCAACTATGCGGCCGGCCGCTTCACGGCCACGCCGGACGCCATCAACTATCTCGACCACTACTACGCGCCATCTGGCGACCTCCGCATCCCGACCGTATCGATCCACACCACACGCGATCCTCTGGTGCCTTTCTTCCACGAGGCGGAGTTCGCGGCAGCGGTGTCCAGCAAGGGAGCCTCGGCGCGGTTGCTTCAGCGGAGCTACGACACGTTCGGGCACTGCGCCTTCACCACGTCCCAGATGGTTGACGCCTTCCAGGCCATGGAAGGATGGGTGAGCACCGGGAACAAGCCCGCGAACTGACTTCCATGCGCGGTCAGAAGGGTCCGTTCGCGACGAGCGGATCCTTCTGCCGCGGCCTGGGTGACTTGCGGTGCACATCGCGCGTCTCGTTAGCGATGCATCGTTCCCTGATTCTTCTCGCCGCGCTGGTCGTGTCCGGCTGTGCGCGCCACGCGTATTCCGCACCCGCGCCAGTCTCGGCCGCGCCGCCGCCCCGCGTGGTGCTCGCGGGCTCGACGTCCGCGGCCGCGATGGGTGCCGCGAGCGTGTCCTCGATGGAAGCGGTGGACTACCTGCTCGCCCGCGGCATCCTGCTTCCTGTCGCGGGCATAGCCGTGAATCACCTGCAGGACACCTTCGACGAAGGTCGCGATGCCGGCCGCTCGCACAAGGCGCTGGACATCCTTGCGCCGCGCGGCACGCCGGTGCTCTCCGCCGACAGCGGACGCATCCTCCGCATCAGCGTCAGCACGCTGGGCGGCAACACCGTCTACGCCACCGACCCGCTGGGCCGCATCGTGTATTACTATGCGCATCTCGACGGCTATCAGCGCGGACTTGTGCAGGGAGCGCTCGTGGCCCGTGGCGATACGCTTGGATTCGTCGGCACCACCGGGAACGCCCCAAAGGACACCCCGCACCTGCATTTCCAGGTCATGCGAATGCCCGCGGACGGCAAGTACTGGGTCGGCGAGCCGATCAATCCATATCCACTTCTTCTGCTCTCGCACGAATCGGTTCGTCAATGACCATCACGTCGAAGGAACGCGCGGAGCTGCGCGGCGAAGCGCATCACCTGTCGCCGATGGTGCACATCGGGCATCAGGGGCTGACGGACGCGCTCGTCCAGGCCATCGACGATGCGCTGCGGACCCACGAGCTGGTGAAGATCGCGCTGGTGAAAGCGAGCGACGTCAAGCCGCAGGATGCGTCGCACGAGATCGCGGAGAAACTCGGCGCCGACGTCGTCCAGACGATTGGCCGCACCTGCACACTGTACCGCCACAATCCGGAGCTCAAGCGCAAGAAGGACGCGCCGCCGCCGTGGCGATAGGACGATAGCCTGACACGGTATTCGGATCGGATATGAACGTCGCCGCGATCATCGTCTCCCTGATCTGCGGCGGCTTTGTCGTTTACGGCGTGAAAGCGTCGTACGACACTTGGCGACTGATGAAGTCCGGCCCGAAGCGACCACTTCGCGAGTACGACATGCACACCGTCGCCCGGCTCTTTCGCGACAGCGTTTCGGCAGGACGGTGGTTGCCGGATCGCGAGTGGGCGGACCTCGACATGGACGATGTATTCCAGCGCATCGACCGCACGGCGAGCTGGCCAGGGCAGCATCTCCTTTATGCGCGGCTTCGATCGGAGACGCAGTCTTTTGCCGAGCTACGCGACTTCGAGTCGGCCGTCACGCGACTTTCCGACGACACAGCCCTTCGCACCCGAGTGCAGCGCAGGCTCGAGCGACTGAAGCACCCAGCGGCGTCCACTCTCCCCGCTCTGTTTGGCGGCGCGCTGCCGGCGATTGGCCCGGCGGCTCGATTCATTCCGCTGCTAACCGTCGCATCCGTCGCCATGCTCATTGCTGTCGCATGGCATCCGCCGCTGGTGCTCGGCGTGATCGCGATGATTGTGGTCAACTTTGGCGTCCGCTTCTCGCTTCAGTCGCGGCTCGAGCCGTTCCTGCCCGCCGTACGCTCGCTCGACGCGATGCTCGCGACGGCGAAGGCGCTGGCTGGCATCGACACGCCGGAGCTTGCGTCGACCGTTGGACCGCTCAAGTCGCAGGGCGCGCGGCTGGGCTGGATTGGTCGAGCCACGCGCTGGCTGTCATTCGAACCGAACGGCAACATCATTCGCGATTCGTTCTTCGTGTATCTCAACCTGCTCTTCCTGCTCGACGTGAGCGCCTTCGCCTGGACCGCTGAGGAGCTGCGCGAGCGCAGTGCAACCATTCGCGCCATCTACGAAGCACTCGGCACCCTCGACGTGATGTGCTCCGTCGCCGTGCTCCGAGCGGAAGGCCGGCAATGGTGTCGTCCAGTGTTCCGTCCCGGGCGAGCACGGGCACTCGCGGCCGAGGCCATCTCGCATCCGCTCATGGATGACGCGGTGCCGAACTCCATCCGGATCGACGGACGCAACATCCTGCTCACCGGCTCCAACATGTCGGGGAAGTCCACGTTCATCCGCACGCTCGGCGTCAATGCGGTGCTCGCGCGGACGATTCACACGGTATTCGCGGAGTCATGGCACGCGCCGCTGCTAGCCGTGCGCTCGTCGATCGGTCGCGCCGACAGCCTGCTCGACGGCAAGAGCTACTATCGTGCGGAGGTCGACGCCATTGGTGCCTTCTTCACCGCGGACGGTGGCGATCAGCGGCTGATCCTCATCGACGAGCTCTTTCGCGGTACCAACTCGATCGAGCGGATTGCCGCCGCGCAGGCGGTGCTTACGGAGCTTGATCGGGGCGACAGAATCGTGGTCGTGGCGACGCACGACGTGGAGCTGCTGGAGCTGCTGCCTGGCTATGTGTCGTTTCACTTTCGAGAGGAAGTACGCGACGGTGCGCTCACGTTCGACTATCGACTCCATGACGGCCCGTGCTCGACGAGGAATGCGCTCTCGATTCTGGAGCTGGCTGGATACCCTGGTGCAGTGGTTGATGAGGCGCGGCGAACGGCAGGTGTTCTCGAGGCGCGACTCGTGAACAGCAAGAGCAGCCCTGGGCCACGGGCCTGAGCGGCGGGCTCGGGCTAACCACGGGCTGGAGCCGGCGCCCAGGGCTCGGGCTTGGGCCTCGGCCTGGGCCGGGCAGTCGTGAATGCTGGTATCCTCAGGCCCGAGCCCCGGCCCATGGCCCGTAGCCCAAAGCCCGGGCCTCAGCCCGTTGTTAGCCCAAGCCCCGTTGTTGCGCCCATAGCCCAGGGCTTCAGTTGTGCCCATAGGTCAGGGCTTCAGGTTGTCGTCGCTACGGCCACAGGCGGAATTCAAGACTGCGAGTTGTCGCCCGCTCGATTCGGATTATCTTGGCATGACCACTGCGCCGTACCATCCGAGGCGAATCAATGCCCTACATCATTACCGAAGCCTGCATCAATACCAAGGACAAGGCGTGCGTCGACGTCTGTCCCGTCGACTGCATCTACGAGGGTGAGAATCAGCTTTTCATTCATCCCGACGAATGCATCGACTGCGGCGCCTGCGAGCCGGAGTGCCCCGTCACCGCGATTTTCCCGGAAGAGGACGTGCCGGCGCAAATGAAGGAGTACATCCAGCTCAACCGGGATGTCTTCAAGAGCGACAATCCACCCGGTCGGCCCACCCGCTAGCGGCGCCGGAGGAGCGCGGTGCTTCGCGCCCTGACCTTCGACTACTGGGACACGCTCTACGAGGGCGGCGCGCTGCCCGAGCGTGTCGCCCTGCGGCGGACGGCCGTCGGTGCACTCCTTGGCGCGTACGGCCGCGCGCTTCCGGAAGAGCAGCTTCGCGCGCTCTATGAGGCGTCCGGCAAGGAGGCCGAGCGGTGGTGGAGCGAGGAGCAGCGCGGCTACCATACCGACGACCGGCTGCGCTGGATCCTCGAGCGGGCCTCCGTGACGCCCCGTCCGGGATGCGTCCATGTCGCCACCGCGGCGGACGCCGTCGACAATGCGTTGCTCATGCTTCCCCCCGCGATGCTGGCGGGCGCGTGGCAGGCACTCCGTACGCTGGGTCGCCGCTTCACGCTCGCGATCATCAGCGACACCGGCTTCGCCTCGGGACGCGCGCAGGACCGATTGCTCGAGAAGGATGCCGCGAGAAGCTTCTTCTCGGCGACGATCTACTCCATGGACGTCGGCCACGCCAAGCCGCGCGCGGAGATCTTCGAGGCCGCGGTCGCTGAGCTGGGTGTCGCGCCCGGTGAGATCCTGCACATCGGCGACAACGAGCGCACCGACATTCGTGGCGCCCTCGCCGCGGGCTTTCGCGCGGTGCGGCTGGACGTCCTGCGCGACAATGGTCCAAGCGAGGCGGAGTTCGTCGCGCGCTCGTTCGAAGAGCTGACGGCGTATCTCTCGTCAGTGGGACAGACAGGTGGTGTGCTCACCCCTGCGTAAGTCAGTCACTGGAAACTGACGCAGATAGCTGACAACTGATGGCTCTTCGGTTGCAGTTCGCTCGAAGCCCAAGCTGCTCGAGCTTCGAGCCAAAAGCCACCGAAGAGCCGTCAGTTGTCCGCTATCAGCCGTCAGTGTTTAGTGAACCCAGACTGACCGGCCCCGCCATGTCGTCGACGCGCGGGCGCTTTGGTCTCGCGTCGCGCACCGCACCCGCGAGCAGCACGACCCCCACACTTGTCGCCGCGACGAGTCCGATGCCCGCGCGCAGATTGAACGGCGTCGCCACGGCGCCGATTAGCGGCGGCCCCGCCAGCAGGCCACTGTAGCCGCACACCGAGACCGCCGCGATTGCTGCGCCCGGCGCCTGCCCGGGCCTCCGCGCCGCAGCCGAGAGCACGATCGGGAAGACCGATGACAGTCCCGCGCCCACGGCGCCGAAGCCAACGACCACCGCCCACGGCGCGGTGACGAGCACTGCGGCGAGCAGACCCAGCGCCGCCAATGCGCCACCACCACGAACCACACGCTCGGCACCGAAGCGCGCATTCAGCGTGTCGCCGACCGCCCGTCCAAATGCCATCGCGAGTGAGAACGACGCGAACCCCGCGGCGGCCAGTCCCGGGCCCGCACCCGAGATGTCGCGCAGATAGACGGCGCTCCAGTTCATCATCGCGCCTTCGCCAAACAGCACGAAGAAGGCGAGGAGGCTGAGCGTTGCCAGGGCGCGAGTCGGAAGGGCGAGGCGAGGGCTATCTGCGACCGCATCGTTGGTGGCGGGCAGCATGCTGAATGCGACCGCACCCGCAACGGAAGCGATCACCAGCCCCGCGACGAGAAGGTGGGGACCTGGGTCGATGTGGCGCGCCGCAATGCGACCGCCAATGACCGCACCCACGAGCCCCCCGAAACTGTAGAGGGCATGGATGCGCGACATGATCGGGCGCCCATAGCTGTGCTGCACCGCGGCCGCCTGTGCATTCATCGCGACATCCAGGACGCCGTTCGCCATGCCGAGTAGAATGAGCGACAGCATCAGCATCACGAAACTCGGCGCATATGCTGGTAGCATCAGAGCAGTTCCGAACGCGAGTGCACCGGCGCGCGTGACGGGCCTGCTTCCGCGCCGCGCCACGAGTCGCCCCGCAAGTGGCATCGCGATCATGGCGCCGATGGACACGCCCACGAGCGCAATGCCGAGCTGGCCGGCCGTGAGGCCAAGCCGCTCCTGCACGGCGGGAATCCTGACCGCCCAATTCGCGGTGCCCGCGCCTGTCAGGAAGAAGATCAGCGAGACGGCGAAGCGCGGATGCCCTGTGCTCGATTTACCGGTAGATGTCGCCACGCTGCTATTTACCCACTCCGGCCCGGCACGTCCAAGACGACTTTCGTTCGCCGCAATACCATCAAGGTATCACGCGCTGAGCTCAGAGAGACCAGCCAAAGTGCTCCTTCGCGATGAAGGCGCCGGTGATAACGACGTACTGCATGAACGTGCTCACCTCGCTGCGAAATGCCTCGTCCCAGTGATGCTCACCTTCCTCATCGGTACTAGGAGGACGCGGAAACCACCGCGACGTGCGCCCCTTGTACCGCAGGTATTCATCGCCGAAGATCGATTCGAGCACGCCTTCCTCGTATCGCACGATGAGCGTGTACTCGATGGCGAAAAGCACGATCGCGACGGGGATGAACCAGAACACGCCCGAGATGACGATGAAGCCGAGCCAGATCAGGAAATTCCCGACGTAGAGCGGATTGCGCATCCACGCGAAGATTCCGTACGTCACCAGCCGCTGCACCGTACGCGAGCGGCGGCGCGTCACCGTGCCCGCCGCGGCCACGCCCGCGAGGCGAATCGCCTCACCCGCGATGATGAAGACGAATCCGAGGATCCAGTTCATCGCGTCGGTGTTTCCGTGCGCCAACAGCGGGACGAGGAGAAACGGTACTGGCAGCCACCCCCGATGCCGGAACATCACGGCGCCCATTCGCGCACTCGGCCGCCGTTCGGCTTCCGAGATCCGCGCTTCGGGGGTGGTATCGACAGATGGGGGCATGGGACGAATCGGAATGTTGGCGGAATTCAGTGACGACAGGCCTGAAAGGTCGCAGACGCGGCGGTGTAACTCAACCAACCACGCAGTGTTCAGTCATACATCAGGAAGGCGAGGAACTCGCTCACGACGTGATTGAAGGCGGCCGGACGCTCATAGCAACACAAATGTCCGGCGCCCTGGATCGTCTCGAGTCGCGCATTCGGAATGGCATCCGCGAGAGCGCGAAGCTCCTCTGGGCGCGTGAACGTGTCCTCGCTTCCGCTCACGACGAGCGTCGGAATCGCAATGTCAGGCAGGAGGTCCGTCGAGTCGGCACGCCCCGACATCGCCTCCAGCGCGCCGATCACCCCGGCGCTCGGCGCGCCGGCCATGAGCAGCCGGAGCGCCTCCCTCACCTCCGGCCGTGACGTAAACGTCATTTCGCCGACCATGGCCTTCAACTGACGCTCGGCAAGTGCTTCCACTCCGTGGTCGCGCACGAAGGTAATGAGCCTCGCGCGCTTCTCGCGCGCATCGGGGGAGTCTGCGGCCGCGCGCGTGCTCGTGAGCACGAGTGCGCGGAGAAGAAACGAATGCCGGCGCAGCATCGAAAGCGCGACGTATCCTCCCATGGACACCCCGCACACGACCGCCCGCTCGACGCCGAGCACGGCGAGGAACGCCGCCAGGTCGTCCGCGTACTGGTCGATCGTGAAGGGCGCCACCACCGTTGAACCGCCGAAGCCGCGCAGGTCGGGCGCGATGCAGCGTGCCTGCGTTGGAAGACCACTCAGTTGAGCCGCCCACAGCGTCCGGTTGTGCGGCCAGCCATGGATGAACAGCACCGGGGGGCCAGCGCCTACATCGTCGTAGGCGATCTCCATCCCGCCGTCCAGCATCGCGATCATCGCGGGCGCTCTTCTTCGTCTTCGGGCCAGTGGGGAAGGAGCGTGCGCCATTCCTCGGGCACGCGCACCGGCCTTCCGGTGCGGTCGAGTGCGACGAAGACGATCGATGCCTGCGCCACCAGCATGTCGCTTCCGACTTTCCGCACGTCCTGCTTCACGATGTAGCTGGTATTGCGCACCGCCAGCAATCCGCTGCGGATCGCGAGATCGTCGCCCGGCAGCGACTGCGCGAAGTAGTCGATGTCGACGTGCCGGACGACCGAATAGACCGGAACCGTGGCGAAATCGCGGACGCCGCCGACGCCTTCGCGCTCGAGCAGCTCCCACCGCGCACGCTCGAGAAAGGCGAGCATCGTGGCGTGGTTCACGTGCCCGAGCATGTCGCAGTCGGCCGGGTAAACGTGAAACACCACTTCCGGAAGTCGATCCATGAGAGCTCCTCAGCGCGGCGGACGGAGTGCCGCCGCCTACTCGTCGGGGGCGTCCAGCCAGCGTCCATCGAATGTCAGCCAGAACAGGACAGAGTTTTCGGGCGCGCCGTGCGCGCGCACGAGTGCATGGCCGAACGCCTTTGCACTGTACGTTCCATCCAGCGCCGGTCCCCCCGTTACGCGAAGCGCTGCGGCCGCGTTGCGGGCCATTTCCGTCTCCCGGCCGTATGCTCCACCGAAGGCATCCTGCTCGATGACGAGCCGCGACGCGTCGATTATTGGTATGGACGTGCGGGTAAGCCGCTCGAGGAGCGCCCTGCCTCGTCGCGCCAGGTAAAGCACGCGCCATCGGTTGCCCACCGACCGCGGTACTACGCGCACTCCGACCACTCGAGTGGATACCCCAGCGATAGCCAACCCGAGGAGCAGTCCCGCCACGGTGCCCCCGCTGCCGAGCGGCACGACGACCCAATCGGGGATGGGAAGCCCGTCGCGGCGGAGCTGGGTGACGAGCTCGAGGGCGGCGCTCGCATGGCCCAGCGCGCCGAGTGCCGAGCTGCCGCCCGCAGGAACCCACCGCACGCTGGGCGAGAGTCGTCTCACCGCGGCGCGCAGGTACGCCTCCACTGGCGACCTGGCCGCCGTCACGCGCGCTCGGCTGCCCAGGCGCAGGCTCGTCGCTCGAGAGACCGCGTTCTCCTCCTGCGGCCAGGTGATCACGTCGGTCGCTGCGCCGAGACGCAAGCCGTACTGCGCGACGGCGAGGGCATGCGTGGAGCCGGTGGACCCCACGGTGAGCAACCGTTGGTCCGGTCCCACACCGGCGAGCAGCAACTCGAGCGCGCGCACCTTGTTGCCGCCGAGCGTGGGCGAGCTGAGGTCGTCACGCTTGGCAAGGAAACTTGTGCCGTCGACAGACCATTGCTCGACGGGCGTTTCCGCAACGCGGAGGTCGACGCTCGCAAGCGCAGACGCCAGACCCGGAAACCTGGCGCGGAGCGCGCGCACCTACGGCTGCGCGCCGGCGGGCAGTGGTGCGGAGCGACTCGCGTCCGCGTCGTGGGTGGAAAAGGTGCCGGTGAAGTCGTAGGGCAGTCGTTCGAGGTAAAGCATCTCGAACATCACTATGACGGTCGCGAGCAGCGGCACGGCCACCATGAGCCCGATGAACCCGAAGACGATCGCCATCACCGCCTGCGTGACCACGGTGAGCGCCGGAGGCAGGCGCAACCCGTTCTTCATGAGCAGCGGAATGAGCAGGTGGTTCTCGACGAACTGGATGCCCCAGTAGGCCAGCGCGACGTACCCGGCTTTCTCGGGTGAATCCAGGAATCCCATGGCTACGCCCGGTGCCGCACTCAGGATGGGCCCGATCGTTGGAATGAACTCGAAGAACCCCACCAGCACGCCGAGCGCGAACGCGGCCTTCACGTGCAGGAGGAGCAGTACGGTGGTGCTGAAGGCGAACATCACGACCATCGCGACGAGCTGGGTGATGAGCCATTTCCGTAGCACCACGGCGATGCGATCCATCATGATCACACCCCGAGCGCGCTTCCTCGCCGGGAGAAGGGACAGGAGTCCCCGCCGATACAGGTCAGGCTCCGCGGCGAAATAGATGCTGAGGAAGATGATCAGCAGGATTCCGCCGAGCGTCTCGATGGTGGAGGTGATGAACGGGAAGAGGTACTTCGACATCCCGCTCATACGCTGGCGAAGCTGGTCGTGGAGTGCGCCGGACTTCGGCGCCGGAGCGGAGTCGGGCGAGACGGCGGGCGGCTGCGCTCCGGTCACCTGCGCCGGCGCAGCGCCGGGTGCAGTCGTTACCGGTCGCCCGGGCACGGTGGCAGGTGCAACCGGCTCTTCCTCCGTGACGAGCAGGCCGAGCGCGCCGCTCTGCCGCTTCTTCACCCAGTCCTGCACGCGATCGACTGCCTCGGGGAGCTTCTGGCGCAGCTCCGCACCTTGAGCGCGCAGGGTGGGCGCCACCCAAGCGCCAACGCCGAAGAGCAACGCAACGAAGCTGAGCACGATCAGGGCAGCGCCAAGGCCGCGCGGAATCCTGAACCGCTGGAGGTGGTCGACCCCCGCCGATACGGCGATGCCGAACAGCATTCCGAGGAACACCGCGAAGAACAGCACGTGGGCAACCCAGAACAGCTTCACGCCCAGCAGCACGGCGATGACGAGTGCAGTCGTGCGGACCACGTCCCGGCTTCTCCAGCCGACCATACGCCCGCGCCCGCCGGAGGGCCTCATGGAGCGCAATTCTGCTGAATCGCGTCGGGCCTCCTGCTCGGACGATGGCCGCGAGGCCGGATTTGGCGCCCTTGACAGGACGTGCTCGTTAGCGGGCGGAACGTCTGGCATGCGCGTGTCCGGCTTTCCCACGCGCCGGCTGGATGGACTATCCGGCCGCTGCGTGAGGTGGTGGGTTACGCGATACATTACCCGATCGTGATACGATCCGCCAACAGAGTGAGGGGCCAGCGTGGCTGACCGCGCAGCGACCGCAGCATTCGAGTATCTGGACGCCGTGCCTGCCGTGACGGCGCTCACGGCGGAGATCGCCGGCACGCGCGAGATCGCGCTCGACACCGAGGGCGCGAGCTTTCACCGGTTCATCGATCGGATCTACCTGCTTCAGCTCTCGACGCGCGACCGGCACGCGGTCATCGATCCGCTGCCCATTGGCCGCCCCGAGGGCCTCGGCGCTCTCCTCGAGAGCCCCGACGTCGAAGTTGTGTTTCACGACGCGGACTACGACCTCCGTCTCCTTCAGCAGGATTACGGCTGGCGGATCAGGCACATCTTCGACACGCGCATTGCCGCACAACTGCTCGGCTACACCGCCTTCGGCCTCGCGGCGTTGCTCGAGCGTTTCTTCGACGTGAAGCTCGACAAGAAGCATCAGCGCGCGGATTGGTCCATGCGCCCGCTCACGGCCGACATGCTGGACTACGCGGCGCAGGACACGCGCTTCCTGCTCGAGTTGAAGGACAAGATGTCGGCGGAGCTGGAGCGGATGGGTCGCATGACGTGGGCGCGCGAGGAGTTTGGGCTGCTCGAGGGCACGCGCTGGGCGGACGAAGAGCCCGGCATGAGCTTCCTCAAGCTGAAGGGCGCGCGCGACCTCAATCGGCGCGAGCTCGCCGTGCTGAGGGAGCTCGTGCCGTGGCGCGACAAGGTCGCTGGAGCCTTGGACAAGGCCACCTTTCGCGTATTGGGTAACGAACAGTTGCTCGACATCACTCGGACGCAGCCCGTGAGTCGCGATGCGCTCGCGAAGATCAAGGGTATGCCGCGTGGAATTCTCGATCAACGCGGCGGTGAGCTGCTCGATGCGGTGAAGCGAGCACTCGCGGTGCCGGAATCGGAACTGCCACGCTTCCCTCGCGCGGCACGCTGGGATCGCGATCCGGATTTCGACGCGCGCGTCAGTGCGCTCAAGACTGCGCGTGATGAAGCGGCCAGGCGGCTCTCACTCGACTCTGGTGTGCTCTGCTCGCGCGACCGGATGGAAGCGGTCGCACGCCGCAACCCCGAGAAGGCGGAGGAAGTCGCGGAGGTGACGGAGCTCCGGCGCTGGCAGGTCAGCGAGCTGGCGAGTGCGTTCGTCGCGGCGTTGGCGCCGCATCGGAAGAAGTCGCGGGCGTCCGTGGCGGCAAGCGATGCGGCGAGCAGTGAGTCCGGCGATGCAGGAACGGCGGCGCCAGACGAAGGGTCGCCCTACAGCGACTGAACCGCGGTCAGAGCCCCATGTAGGCGCGAACCCGCGGCTCGATGCGGTCGGGCGACCACATCGGTGTCCACACGAGGTTCACAGCCACCGATCCCACTCCCGGAATCGCCTTCAGCTTCCGCTCCGCGTCGCCCATGATCTCGGGGCCGCTCGGACATCCCGGTGACGTGAGCGACATGTCGACTTCCACATCATTCTCGTTCACGACGCGCACGTCGTAGACGAGGCCGAGGTCGACGATGTTCAGGTTGAGATCGGGATCCTTCACTTTGCGCAGCGCGAGCTTGGCCTGCTCGAGGCTGAACTCGGAGAACGCCGCGGCTGATCCAGGCGCGGAAACCGGCGTGACGTCCGGGATGTCGTCAGGCACGGTGCGCGACCTTCTTGTGCGCAACAGCAACGTGCTTGTGCGCACTCGCTGAAGCAGAGCTCTTCGACTTTGTCGGCTTCTTCGAAGAAGCCCTGGAGCTCTTCGATTTCGCAGCGGAGGAGCTCTTCTTCTTCGAGGTCGAGCTCTTCGACTTCTTGCCCTTGCTGCGTCCGCGCGCCGCGCGCTCCGGCCTGTTCCAGCCAACCGCCTTGTCGGAGCGGAAGGAGCGCGGCATGGCGATCATTCCGCCGGCGTTGTCCGTGACTGCGAGCGCCGCAGCGTCAGCGAGGTCTGCGCGGACGTCGGAGATCACCTTCGCGGGGCGACGCGCCTTCGCTGCATGGACGCGATTCGTCAGCAGGATCACGAACATCTCGTGGTCCGGATCGATCCAGAGCGACGTGCCCGTGTAGCCCGTGTGGCCGTATGCGTCGCTGCCGAGATACTTGCCGCAGCCGAACGAGCCGGCGCAGGTATCCCAGCCCAGCGCGCGCGTGCTCTTCGCCACCGAGCCGCGATGCGTGAAGAGCTGCACAGCGCTGTCGCTGACGATGCGCGTGCCGTCGTACGTGCCGCCGTTCAACATCATCTGCGCGAAGATCGACAGGTCGCTGACGGTGCTGAACAGTCCTGCATGCCCCGCCACGCCGCCGAGTGCGTAGGCGTTCTCGTCGTGCACCTCGCCGCGCAGAGGATAGCCGCGCGGTGGGGTGATCTCGGTCGGTGCGATGCGCCCGCGGAGGGATGCATCCGGGCGGAAGTGCGTGTCCGTCATCCCGAGCGGCGTGAAGACGCGGCGCTGGAGGAAGGTGTCGAGCTTCTCGCCGGCCACCGCTTCGACCGTGAAGCCGAGCATGTCGGCGCCGAGGTCGGAGTATTCGTAGTACTGGCCGGGTGCGGCAAAGAGCGGCGTGGAGATGACCGCAGCGCGCGCCTCCTCGGGCGTGTGCGCGATGCGCCAGATGTCGCGACCCGCGGGGAGACCGGACCGATGCTCGAGGAGCATGCGCAGCGTGACGTTTTCCTTTCCGCCGCCGGTGAACTCCGGGATGTACTTCACCACCTGGTCATCGAGGTGCAGCTTGCCCTCGTCGAACAGGATCATCACGGCCGTCGTGGTTCCAATGACCTTCGTGAGCGACGCCAAGTCATAGATGGTCCGCTCGGCGATCACGGGCCCAGACTCCTCGGTCCAGCCGAGGCGTCCGAAGCCTTTCTCCCATACGGCGGCGCCCTTTCGTCCGACGACGACGGCCGCTCCGGGATACCCGCCCGCCTTGATACCGCGCTCGATGACGCGATCGACCGTTGCCAACCGCGCGGCCGACATGCCGACCGCCGCTGGTCGCTTGGCGGGAAGGCCTTCGCCGCGCGCGACAGAACGACCCGGGTTCACCGGGTGCAGCAAAGTTGTTGCGGCCAGCAACAGATTCAGCGTCGCCATCTACCTCGATCCAGCTGCATAGGTTCGCCCGGTATCAGAACGCAGAAGGCGCGCGCACGGAAAAACCGGAAACCGCGGGCGGGAGGGAATCCTCCGGTCCGTTTGACATTCAGTACTGTTGGGGCAAACGGGTGTTCCAGCTTTCCCGTTGGCTATATCGGCATAATGTGGGATAGTTGTTCGACGAGCAAGAGATTGTGGCGTAACCGGTTGGGACTGCGCACCGCCGAAACCGAAGCTTGGGCTTGGGCTCGGGCTCGGGCCTGACCGCAACGACTTGGTACTTGGTACCGCCCAGGCCCAGGCCCGAGCCCAGGCCCAGGCTGTTGTTGATTGAACCCAAGAACCTGCCTGAAACGTATGGGCGGGGCATCCTGCGGGTTCCTGAAACGAACCTGGGGAAACCCTTTGCCATCCGTTTGGTGACCAATTCGTTGGACGTCATGGAAAATGAACAGCTCACCGTGCAGCGCGCCATCTCGGGCGATCAAGCGGCGATGCGGGCCCTTTGGACCCGCCACGCCCCGCATATCGACGTGGTGGTGCGCCGGCTGGTCGGGCACGACCCGGACCTCGCGGCGGACGTCGCGCAGGAGGTCTGGATCCAGATCTTCCGGGCACTCCCGAGCTTCCGCGGCGATGCGCAGTTTGGAACCTGGGCACACCGGATTGCGGTGAATCGCACGCTCAACGCACTCCGGCGCACCAAACGGACGTCGTCGATCGAAGTCGAGGTTCAGGACGACACCGCATCGGTGGAGCCGGAAGCGGAGCGGGCACTGCTCGCCGCATCGATCGAGGAGGCGGCGAACAAACTCTCGCCTGGTGCACGCACGGTGTTTCTGCTCCACGACGTGGAAGGCTACACGCACGAGGAAATCGCCACCGAGCTCGGTATAACGGCCGGGGGCTCCAAGTCTCAACTCTTCAAGGCACGCGCGAAGCTGCGCGTCCTGCTTGCACACATGGTCGATGCACCTGCGCGTTACCCATCTCGCTCAAATACGGCTGAACATGCTGCACCTTCATACTGAACGCCTCGCCGAGCTCGGCGACGACACGCCCACGGCGGAGGAGGAGGCGCACCTGGCCGCCTGCGACACCTGCGCGCGGGAACGCGATGCCTATCGAGCGCTGCTCGTCATGGCGTCGGCGGAGCGCGAGCCATTCGGGCTGCCACTCACCCGGTGGGACGCCATCGCGGCCGAGCTTTCGGTGGCCGACACGCCAGCAAAGCCCGATATCGCGCGCGCACGCGGCGTCAATCGTCGCATGCTCCAGATCGCAGCCGGACTGCTGTTGATTGCCGGCGGTGCGATGTTCGGTCGTGTCTCGGCCGGAGCTCGGGCGTTGCCTGGTGACGTCGATCGACAGACGGCGAGCGTCGCGCAGCAGACCCTCACGTCACAGCCGACCAGTCGGCTCGCCAGCGATTCAACGCCGTTCGCTTCCGCCGAGGAGGCACGCGCGGCTCAGCGCAGGTCTGAAGCACTGTACCAGCAGGCTGCCGCATTCCTCGCTCGCGTCGACACGACCGGCATCGGCAGCGGCAGCCCGGTCGCGTACCAGTCGCGGCTCGCCGCGCTGGATCGTGTGATCTCCACGACGCGCGAAGCGATGCGCGAAGCTCCGCATGATCCCGTCATCAACGGCTACTATCTCACGACTCTAGGCCAGCGCGAGGCCACGCTGCGCCAGCTCAACACGGCGCTGCCGGCCTCGCTCAGGGTGAACAGCTTCTAATGTCTTCCTCGCCGAACACCATGTCCACGTCTTCGTCACGGACGCTGACACAGCGGTCGGTGCTGGCGACCTTCGCCGTGCTGCTCACCGCCGGAACGCTGCCTCTCGCCGCACAGCAGACACGCGTGGAAGTCACGCGCCTGCGTGCGCCACGCGCGGAGCCGGCCGACTCCAGCGAGCGTCAACTCCGCAGATACCAGCATCATCTCGATTCGCTCGCGCATCTCTACAACGAGAACGACGAACTCACGATGGCCGAGCGGAAGCGCGTCGAGGCTGAGCTTGGGCGCACGGTCCGGCACGTCGAGGAGATCTTCGCCCGCATGGACGCGGACCAGAGGGTGGCTTCCGGCGATCGCATTCACATTCAGATGGCACCGCTGGCGATGAAGCGTGCGTCGCAGCGGATGTCCCGCGCACTCATGCAGGTGCGTGAGAACGAACAGGCGATGCCGACGGGCTGGATTGGATTCGTAGCCCTGGGCCCCAGAATTACACGTGTGGAGGACGGCGAGATGTTCGTCCGTTACTTCGCGTATCCCGAAGTGCTGTCGGTGGATCCGAGCTCGCCCGCGCAGCGCGCGGGCATCGTGCCGAACGACACGCTGGTTGCCTACAACGGCGACGACGTCACCGAAGGCGACATCTCGCTCACTCGGCTGCTGATCCCCAATGCACGCGTGATGGTACGTATCCGGCGCGAGGGAAAGACGCGAGACATTCCCGTCACCGTGGCCAAGGCGCCGATGCGGATCGTCCAGCGGCGCGACGACGAGTCACGCGCGAGCGAAGAGTTGGTGATCGCGACCGTGCCCGACGCGCCCGCCTTTCCGCGGATGCCCGCACTTGCCCCCACCCCTGGTCCGGTGCGTGTGAGCGCGCGCACGCCGATGGCGGCGATCGCTCCGATGCCGCCGACGCCCGCTATGCCGGGCGGGGCGATGTCTGTCGCATTCTCGTATGGGAACGGCGTCGCCGGCGCGCAACTCTCCACGATCAGCGAGGGACTTGGCAAGGCGCTCGGTGTCCGCTCGGGGGTGCTGGTGACGAGCGTTCCGGTCGGATCGCCCGCGAGCGAATCCGGTCTCGTGGACGGAGACGTCATCGCGAAGGTGGGTCGGCAAGTCGTGCGGCGCGTATCCGAAGTCATCGATCTCGTGGGGCTCGCGGCGGAGAATGGCGATCGCGGCGTGGAGCTGGAGATCGTGCGGCAGCGGAAACCAATGAAGATCATGCTGCGCTGGCGGAACTAGCCGCCCAAACCGGCGGGCGCGGGAGGTTCGAGCGTTCGCGGCTCCGGGACGAGTGACTTGTGGATCGCAAGCGCGGCGATTGCTCCATCGGCGGCTGCCGCGATAGCAAGCTGGGGGCCCGGCACTATGTCGCCGGCCGCGTAGCAGTGTCGGACCGACGTGTGGTAGTACTCATCGATGATGATGTGTCCACCGCTGTCGCGCTCGCAGCCGAGCTGCGCGCCGAGGTCATCGGCAGGATACTGGCCGATGGCGAAGAAGATCTGGTCGGCGTCGAGCTCCAGTCCGCCTTCGAATTGGAGCGCGCGGAGCTCCGATCCCGAGTGCATGGCGCAGGTAATCGCGGCCTCGACAACGGGAATGTTCAGCGCATCGAGCTTCGCTGTGTACTCGGGCAGGTCGAGATCGGCGGGCGCGCCGTTCGTGCAGATGATGATCTGGTCGGTCCACGTCGTGAGGTCGAGCGCCATGCCGACGGCCCTTCTGCCCGTGCCGATGACGACGACTTTCTTGTTCGCGCAATCCCACCCATCGCAGTCCGGGCACACGTGCGCCGTTGCGCCGTAGATTCGCTCGAGGCCGGGCACTTCCGGCCAGACGTCCTTCAATCCGATGGCGAGCAGCAGGCGCCTTGCGTCGATGTGCCGGCCGTTGGCGAGGACAAGGTTGAAGTGCTCATCGTCGCGACAGGCGACGCGCTCACACAGCGCATCGACGAGCTCGACGCCGTGCTTTCGTGCTTCGTCGCGTCCGCCGCCGCGCAACTCGGCGGGCTTTGCGCCAGGTGAGCCGAGGTAGCCGTTGATGCCGCGGGTTTCCCAGTTCCGTGGGTCGCCGGAGTCGATGAGGATGACGGAGTGGAGATAGCGGGAGAGCCAGATGGCGGCGGAGAGGCCGGCGGGGCCGCCGCCGATGATCGCAACATCGTGCATGGAGGTCATATGGCTGGCGGGGGCAAGAACGGCGCCTCACTCCTTGAAACCCATACCACAGGACTACTTGGTCCTGGAGTATGGGCCTCAAACCCAGAACCGTCCCTGACGACGCCCGATCAACCGTTTTTGCCCCTGCGTTGTCCATAAGGCGCAATGCAAATGGCCCCCTCTCCCAAGCTGGACCGAAACGACCCAGAGGGTCCGCCGCCAGGCGGTGCAGTGGCTCGGGCTGCTCGGCGACGCGAGCACGGTTCCGGCGCTCGTGAGCTTCACGAAGGGCGGTCCGGACAACGTGGACGACTCGCGTGACGGAGAGAGCCTCGCGGGCACCGCGACGAGCGCGCTCGCCATGATCGACGGCGGCGCGGGAATACCTGCGCTGATGCAGCTCGCGCGGACTGGCTCGGTCTCCGTGCGGCGCAATGCGGTTTTCTGGCTCGCACAGAATGGCGATCCGCGCGGCCTGCGCGTGCTGCACACCGTGATCGAGGATACGAAGGAGGACAATCGCGTCCGCAAGCATGCGATCTTCTCGCTCGGCAACAGCGATGAAGCGCCGGCGTCCGAGCAAGCCTATCTCCGCTCGATGTTCGGGCGGCTCGATGACGATGGCCTCAAGGAGGCGGTGCTCCAGGCGAATGCGAACGACCATTCCGACGGCGGCGCGTGGTTGCTCGCTCGCGTGAAGGATTCGCACGAATCGGTGAAGGTGCGGAAGAGCGCGCTGTTCTGGGCGGGCCAGCGAGAGGCGACGTCGACGTCCAACCTCGTGGCAGCCTATCACGGCATGGATGACCGGAGCCTCCAGGAGCAGGCGATCTTCGTGATCTCGCAGCGCGACGACAATGCCGCGGTCGACGCGCTGATGAAGATCGCGCGCGACGATCCGGACACGAAGATGCGCGGCAAGGCGCTCTTCTGGCTGGCGCAGAAGCACGATCCGCGAGTGGCGAAGCTCATCGGCGAGATGGTGCTGAAGTGAGGGCCGCGCTTCGGTCCGTGCTGCGACGCAGCGTGATGGGCGTCGCCATTCTTTCGTCGAGCCTGGGAGCACAGTCGCTCGAAGCGCGCGTTGCGGCCGTGGGCAGTGGACAGGTGAACTTCCACTTCACCGGGCGGGAGGGCATCTGCGGGGACGGCATGCGCTTCATGCGCATCGGGACGTCGTATCAGGGCAGCTTCTCGAGCGACATGCGCTCGGCGCCATGTGTCACCGGGCCGGTGCAGGTGCGCCTCACTGTCGACGGCGGCAGTGTGTCAGGCGTGGAGACATGGGTGGGTTCGATGCGGGTGCGCGAGGGACGCGACCTGGGAGAAGTGTCGGCGCGCGAGTCGGCGCGGTACCTGCTCGGCCTCGCATCGCGAGCCAGCGGCTCCGCAAGCACCAAGGCGATTCTCCCGGCGGTACTCGCCGAGAGTATCGTCGTGTGGCCGGCACTGCTCGACATTGCGCGAGATGCGTCGCGGCCGCGCTCGACCCGGCAGGATGCGTCGTTCTGGTTGTCACGCTTCGCGGCGGGGGCACTGGCGGGGCGGAAGAATGATCCACTCGCGCGCGACGATGACGGGGACGACGACGTCGCGCTCAAGACGCACGCGGTGTTCGTGCTGTCGCAGTTGCCGCACGACGAGGGCGTTCCGGAGGATAACTGCGGAAAGCGTAAGCCCTACTGCATCATCATGATCATGCCGCCGCCCCCGCCCCCGCCGAACCGCGGGTTGACGACATTGTTGAACACCGAGCCGAACGAGTAGGTCAACCCGACGAAGAAGAACTGGCTGAACCGCGTGCTCTGCTGGGACTGGCGCAGTAGCGCGTCGTCGCGCGTGATGCCCTCCTTGGGGATGTAGAACTGGTCGTGGATCGACTCGTAGTCGCCGAAGAAGTTCACGCTCAGCCCTTTCACGATGCGCACATTGGCGCCGAGTGAGTACGTCAGGCGACGACGGGACAGGTCGCTGAGGTAGCTCACCGCGTCCACGCCGGCGTTCACCGAGCCCCACGTCTGATTCTGGCTGAAGGCCGTGGAGAGCACCTGCACGGGGAGCGTCTCGCGCAGCCTGTTGAATATCGTAGTGTCGTAGTAGCTGAAGGCACTCGCCCCAATGCCATACTGGAACCGCAACTGTCTCCGCGTTGCGTCCGCATAGGGGAACAGGTCGTACTCCACGGCCGGCGTGACGCGGGCCGCCGCGCGCTGGTTGAGGTACGTCGATGAGCTGAAGCCGCCCTTTACGCCCGCGGACCAATGGGCGCCGAGGCTCTTCACCTGCAGGAAATCGGCGGAATAGCTGCGCTGGATGAACACGGACTGGTTGCCGTCGAAGCTGAAGCGGCTCTCGTTGTAGCTCTCCCCGACGGAAAGCAGCGTCTTCCATCCTTCCGTCACGCGGTTCGCCGACACGCGGCCACTTGCGTACAGGCTCGAATAGCTTTCCTCGCGCGAATCGTTCGCGTTCGCATTCAGGCTGAATACCCAGGCGTTCCATGGATCCCCGGTCGGTGCGGCCGAGGAGTCAGCTGATTGGCCGGGTGAATACGTGACCACGAGTCGGTCAATCGCGTTCGTGCGCGCGAGGTAGCGTACGAGCCCGACTTGGAATACGCGCGAAAGAGCCCGTCGCGTTTCGTCCTCCGTACTGGACTGGGGCGCATCATACGCCAGCGTATCGACGATGCCCTCGAAGCGGCGCTGGCCGATGAAAGCGACGGAGTAACGCGTGCCACCGCCTCCCGTAGGTTGCGTGGTGGCCAGGATGTGAACGTCGGCGGCGGTCCGCTCACGCACCCAGTTGACGCTGACGATCTCCGTCCTGAAGAAGGTCTCGTCGCAAAAGAAGCCGCTGCAATCAAGGAAGACGTTGAAGGCGCGCGCGCCCGCTTGTGCGGTCACGGAAAACCAGGGAGTGCTCAACGCCGTAAGGACCAGGAACGCGGTCGTCGTCGCGCGGTTCCAGAACGAAAAGCGGAAATTCATGAGTGGTTGCGGAGGAGTGGGAGGCATGCGCCGCTGAATGCCTATCGGACGTCGTTGCTACTGAGCGGCGAGGGAAAGGCTTAGGACCATGTGGCTTGCGGCAGCGCCGAACATGTCCACATTGAACAGGGCGGCCATGACCTCAACGGCATCTGCCAGCCGCGGTCCAGGGCGAGAGGTAAGTGCGTTTCCGTCGATTGCCCAGGCAACTCGGTCGCGCGCCCATTGCCACGCATCGGTGGCAAGCAGCGCGCGTGCCTCGCGCGCCGCGCGCACGACGTCAAAACCACAAGGCGCGAAAAGAATGATCTCGGGATCGGCGGCGCGCACCTGTTCCACCGTCGCCTGAACCGAGTGCGCTCCGGCGACCGCGACCACGTCGACACCGCCAGCGCGACGCACCAGTTCAGGCGTCCAGTGGCCAGCGATGAAGAGTGGATCGATCCACTCAATCACGGCAACACGCGGCCGCGGAGCACGGGCGAATTTCAACCGCTCGTGCACACTGCGCATTCGCGCTGCGAATGACGCCAACAGCTCAGCCGCCTCATCGGAACGGCCGAGCGCCGCACCGATCGACCGGATGTCGTCCCACACGCCATCCAGCGTCGTGCCGGTCATTGGAACGATCGCCGGCGCCGGCGAGACGAGATGCGCCACGTCCCGTACGTCGCCATCACTGACGGCGCAGACCTCGCAGAGCGACTGCGTGATGATCAGGGTTGGCGCGAGACGCATGATGTCCTCGGCCGCGAGTGCGAAGAGCGGCAACCCACTCTCGACCACTCGTCGAACCGCCGCGTCGATGTCGTGCGACGTCGCTGTGGAGTCAACCGCGCTGGTGCTGACACGCGGCAGGTGCGTGATCTCCGGCGGGAAGTCGCATTCATGCGAGATGGCGACGAGCGAATCCGCGGCGCCGAGTGCGCAGACGATCTCGGTGGCGCCGGGCACGAGGGAGATGATGCGATGCATGACGCGGCCGGAGCCGACATGCGACGAGACGGTCAGGTCCTCTCGCTGCGCACCGGAAACACCACGAACGTCACGACGAGCACCACGAGTCCCGCGAGATACCAGCGCGCGTCTTCCGTGAAGCCGTAGTAGATGATCCCGAACCAGGCGATCATCTGCCCGAAGAGCCACGCGATGAGGCTGTCGGGAATGCCCATCGATTCGCGCCGCTTTCGCGCGGTGGCGCTGCGCCAGAAGCGGATGTCGAGTAACTGGACGAGCGCGTACAGCCACGTCATGATCCCCACGACGCGAAGCTTCCGCACGAACGGGCCGGGATTGGGCACCGCGGCACCGAACGAGTGCCAGATCCAGACGGTGAGCCCGAAGAACAGCGTAAGCCCGAGCAGCACGCCGCGGACCTGCGTCTGGCGGTCGGGAGTCAGCCAGCCATAGCGCTCCGTCGTGGTCGCGGAGCGCGTCTCACCATCAGCCGGACGATCGAACAGCATACGCACCTCGCCACAGTCGGATCGGCAGGTGCCGCGGGCTACGGCAGCGCCGCCCGCTCGTACACCGGCTTCCCACCAATATACGTCGCGACGACCAAAGTTCCGAGGATGTCGCGGTCGGCGACGGTCATGATGTCGCGATCGAGGATGACAAAATCGGCGAGTTTGCCGGGCGTGAGGGATCCCATCGTCCCCTCCTGAAAGGCCGCGAAGGCGGGCCAGATCGTCATGCTCTTGAGCGCTTCCTCGCGAGTCATTCGCTGCTCGGACATCCAGCCGCCCGCCGGCCAGTTCTCCGCGTCCTGCCGCGCGACCGCGCTGTGAAAGCTCAGCAGTGGATTGATGGCTTCGACGGGTGCATCGCTGCCGTTCGGAATCACGATGCCCGTGTTGAGCAGCGACCGCCAGGCATAGGCGCCGAGCAGGCGGCCTTGGCCGAGCCTGCTGCCCGCCCAATACATGTCGCTCGTCTGATGCACCGCCTGCATCGACGGAATGACGCCGAGCTCGGCGAAGCGCGGAATGTCGTCGTGGTTGATGATCTGCGCGTGCTCGATGCGAAAGCGGTGGTCGGCGGTTGGCACCTGCGCGAGCGCGGCGGCGTAGGCGTCGAGCACAAGGCGGTTGCCGCGATCACCGATCGCATGCGTGGCCACCTGGAAGCCGGCGCGCAGCGCGCGAGTCGCGACGTCCTGAATGTGCGCGGGCGCGGTGAGCAGGAGTCCGTTGTTCTTCGGATCGTCGGAGTAGGGCTCGAGCAGCGCGGCGCCGCGTGAGCCGAGGGCGCCGTCGGCGTAGAGCTTGATGGAGGCGATCCAGAGGTGGTTGTCGTACAGCGCGCGCTGTGGGCCGCGCGCGAAGTAATGCAGGAGCGCGGCGGAGTCGTCGCTGATCATGACATTGAGGCGGAACGGAATCTCTCCCGCCTTCGCCATCTCCTCCATGAGGTCGATGACGCCGCGCGATTCGCCGGCGTCGTGCAGGCCGACCAGACCATAGCGCTGCGACTCGGCGATGGCTGCGCGGATTTCGGTGCGCGTCTCCTCGCGTGTCTCGGCCGGTATCGCGTGCTCGACAAGATCCTTCGCATTGTCGACGAAGACGCCGGTGGGTTCACCCGACGCGGTGCGCTCGACGCGTCCACCACTGGGATCCTTCGAGGCAGCGTTCACCCCCGCAGCGCGCATGGCGGTCGCGTTGGCGAGTCCCGCGTGTCCGTCGACACGCGTGAGGTAGACCGGATTGTTCGGCAGCGCGCGGGAGAGCGCGTCGTGCGTGGGGAAGCGTGTGTCGCCCCACTGGTTCTGATCCCAGCCGCGACCGATGATCCACTGGCCTGCGGGAACGCCCTTCGCCCGTGCGACTACGCGCGCGATCACCTCGTCGTACGACTTCGCGCCATAGAGCGCGACGGTGCGCAGCGATTGGCCAAGGCCGAGCAGGTGCGCGTGCGCGTCGACCATGCCGGGGATGACGGTGCGTCCGGCGGCGTCGACGACCTTCGTGTTCACGCCCTTGAGCGCCATCGCTTCCCGCGCGGAGCCGGTGAACGCGATGCGTCCGTCGCGGATGGCCATCGCGGCGACGACGGGGCGCGAGTCATCGACGGTGTAGATGCGGGCGTTGGTGACGATGAGGTCAGCGGGCCGAGGAGACTGGGCGGCCGCGGGGAAGGCAAGTAGGAGACTGGCGAATGCGGGGTAGCGCATCTTGGTGGGTCGGGTAGAGGGCTGGCTCATAGTAGCGCTCGAAGAGCGGAACGGCGACGACGGACGTCGGACTTCGGAAAAATGCGGACATCGGACTCGGATATCGGAAAGCGCATTGCACATCCGACGTCCGGTCCGAAATCCGCATTTTTCCGATATCCGACGTCCGTCGTCGCTGTTGCCCGGCGGAACAGGCGCTTGACAGGCACGCATAACCTATTAGCTATTACATAACTAATAGGAGATACGCATGACCATTCGCTTCACCCCCCGCGAGCTCGATGTGATGGCCGTCCTCTGGCAGCACGGCTCGGGCACCGTCGCCGACGTGAATGCCGGGATCAAGGACGATCTCGCCTACGTCACCGTGCTGACCGTGCTTCGCACGCTCGAGGCAAAGGGGCACGTGCGACACGTACTCGAGGGCAAGGCCTTCCGCTATTTTCCGCGAACGAAGAGCGCCTCGGCCGGCAGCGGCGCGCTCGCCCGCGTCCTCGACAAGATGTACCGCGGTTCGCGCGAGTTGCTGGTGGCGAGCCTCCTCGAGGACGAGGACGTCAGCGACGCGGAGCTCAAGCGGCTGCACGAACTCATCGAGCGACGTATGCAGGAGAAGCGTAAATGAGCGCAACCTGGATGCTCGCTTCGGCGGTCGTCGCGGTGCTGCTTGCCGCATCCGCGTTCGTCCTCGCTCGGGTCGCTGCGCTCTATCGCGGCATTCCGTTGCGGTGGATCTGGACTCTCTCGACGCTTGCGTCGGTCCTGGTCGCACTGCTCTGGTTGCGGCCAGCCACGCCGCCGCCGGTGATTCAGCGGTCGCCAGTGCAATCGTCTTCCGTCGCGGGCGCGGAGAGACGGCGCGTTGGTTCGGACGCAGCAGCGCCTCTCGTGGCGTCCATAGCGGCGACGTCAGCGCCGCGTCCGCCGAGCATGAACGCATTCTACGTTCGACTGCCCACGATCCCGGCGTCCGTCGGACGTGTGCTGCGATACGTGTGGGCTGGCATGTCGCTTGGATTTCTCTTGCTCCTTTTATACGCGGCTCGCAGGATCCGGCGCGAGCGATCACGCTGGAAGGCGCGCGAGGTCGCGGATGTGCCCGTGCTGGTATCGCCGCGATTTGGTCCCGCGTTGGTGGGCGTGGTCAAGCCGAGCATCGTGTTGCCGGAGTGGGTGCTTTCGCTCGACGAGACCGCGCAGCGCGCCATCGTCGCGCACGAGAATGAGCACCGGGCGGCTCACGACCCTGCGCTCATTCTCGTGGCGCTGATCGCGGTCGTGCTCATGCCGTGGAATCCCGGACTCTGGCTGTCGTGGCGTGGGTTGCGGCGCGCGATCGAGCTCGATTGCGACGAGCGCGTGGTGCGCCGTGGAATCGAAGGGGGCGAGTATGCGCGCGTGCTGTTGCACGCGTGGAAGACCGCGCGTGGAAGCTGGCTGCCGTCGACGGCATTCGCGGAGCGAGCGTCGGGACTCGGCGCACGTGTTGAACACTTGATGCGGCCGGAGCCGCGGGGGCGTGCGATGCGAACATTTATCGGTAGCGCAGTTGCGGCGGGTTTTGTCTTCATCGCGTGTTCGACGCCCGCGCCGCAGGTTGCGCCAAGCCCCAACGGTGGAGCAGGTACTTATCCGCTCGTAGTCGTTGATGGTGTGCCGAGGCCCGACCTGCCGCCGCTCATGCGGTTTACGGGTGCGGTCTCGGTGGAGACGACGACAACGCCGACGTACCGCATCACCTATCACGGACCGCAGGAGTTGGATACCGCGGCCCGCAAACTCTATCCGTCCATGGAAGATGGAACGATGACGCAGACCATCGACGCTCCGGCGTCCGTCGCACACTTCGGTGATGCGGCGAAGTATGGCGTGGTGCTGTACTACACTCGCAAATACCGCGACGCGGGTGGGGCGATCATTGCGCCACAGGAGGGAAACAGGGCGGTGCGGAGGGCGGATCCGAATACGCCTTCGTCGGAGATGACGACGCGGACCTTACAAGAGCTCTTCAACGGCATCTCGCTGACCGCCGACCTGGAGGCGCAGGCGCGCGGCATCATCGAGGCGAGCAATGCGCGACAGGGCTCACTGAAGGGGCCCGCACTTGCCATCTGGCCCGTGAGGGTGGCCACCGTGGCCGAACGCGACGCACAGCTGCGCGCACTCCTGACGACGGACGCGGACCGCGCGAGATTCGATCGACGCGCGAACGAAGGTCGGCCGAGCCGCGGGCCATCACTGGAGGACGTCGTCAACAGCGAGTACGGAAACCTCTTCGGCTATCCAAACGAACAGTTGCCGTCGCCGGCGAGGGCAGCACTGGCGACCGACAAGCAGGAACAGGCGCGCGCCATCATCCGGAACTTCCTGAATGACGAGCTCGCGCTCTACGCCCGCGCGCCGGGCGCGTGGACGAGCAACTACGACCAACGCGTCGCCATGCGGATGAAGCGCGACGCGGATCTTCGTGCGCTGGTGGCCGATGCGGAGAAGGAGAAGTTCGACAAGATCGCCGCACGGATGCGCGACAATGCGCTCAAGCGGAGTTGAAAGTTTCTTAGGCTACGAGAGCAGCTATCCGACACGCCGCCAATCAGTGAAGAACCGCTAGTCAGGTCCCTGGGAGCCGTGACCAGATGATTATCGCCCCACAAGTCTTCGGCCCGAACGACACCACCCGAGGCGCAAACTGCACCGGGATCGTCGCGATGCCATTGTAGATCTCCACGGCCTCGAGCCCATTCGGCGCAAACTCGTCCGGGCCCGCATTGTCGATGCGACTGCCGTCGAGCCAGTACTGCGGCGGACAATCGCCTCGCCCGCCACTGTTGCGGAATCGGATCGACTGCCGACCGCCAACGGTGATCACGTTGAGGCCAGGCGTCATGCGAACGAGGTCGGTGAAGTTGTGCGCGTCCTTGCTGTCGATCTCCTCTCGCGTGACGAAGTGGCCGAACCCACTCGCGCGTCGATCCCAGAAGCCCTTGAGCAAGCGTGTCGATCGCGTCATGCGCTCTTCCTCCACGCTCACCCCCGCGATGGACGCCGCCAACATGGACAGTGAGATCACTACGGTGTCGCGCACGCCGGCGGATAGCCTGATGTCGACGGTCAGCGGCTCGAAGCCCAAGCGGCGAACGGTGAGCTTCGCGTCACCCGGCGTGATGTCGAGCAGACGGAAGCCGCCGTTGTCCGCCGTATGCGTGTAGAGATCCGATCCTCGCAACCAAACCTCGACTCCCGAGACCGGCGCGCCCGTCGTGTCGCGCACGACGCCCACGAGGGACGCGGTCTGCGGCTGGGCGGACGCATGCCTGGCGCCCGTGACCATGGCGAACGCCAGCACGATGTGACGAGCGCGATGCATCGAGAGTTTGGCCATCTGTCCTCCCTTCCGGCATTCGGCTCTGCCGGCGGGTGTGTTGTCAGGCCTCGTTGGAGCGAAGACGCCTTCCAATGAGGTACAGCGGCACAGCGAGCAGCACAACGTAGAAGACCAGCGACGCCACGGTGTTGGTGGCAAGCGCGCCGATCATCTTGCTGACGTCCAGAACCTCGTCGAGCCGACGCGCGGCAAGGCCAGCGAGGACCACACCCATGATGGCCCCGCCGGCAATCAGTCCCGACGAGAACAGGACTCCCGGACCCGAGTCCGCGTCAACTCCAGCCCGCTGCTCGGGAGACGTCCGCCGGTCGACCAGCCATCGAATCACGCCGCCCAGGAACATCGCCGCCGACGTCGAGATGGGGAGATACACCCCGACCGCAACCGGAAGTGATGGAATGCCAAGGACTTCAATCGCGATCGCGAGGAACGCCCCGACGAGGATCAGCCCCCATGGCAGCTTCTGCGTAAGGATCCCGTCGACGACGAGCGCCATGATCTGCGCCTTCGGCGAATCGAGCTTTTCCACCTCGCGACCATCGTAGTTCACGCGCTCACGACCGCCTACACCCGGGTCGACGACGTACTTGATCGCACCGGCGTCGTCTACGAGATACTTCCCGGCGATCGCGCTGCCCGTCGCCTCATACAGGCGGCCCACGCGGAAGCTCGGCGCCGTCGGGGCTTCTGACGCCGCCACCATCCGTCCGCCCGCGAGCGCAAACCGGTTGCCCTGCTCGATCACCGAAACGTGCACGCCCGGAAAGTCCTTCGCGACGATCGTGGTCTTCGCGTCGTTGAGGAACTGAATGATTCCGCCAACGAGCAACGCGCTCGCCGTCACGCCGATCAACAGGCCGATCTGCTGGTACCTCGGCGTTGCGCCGACGAGATAGCCGGTCTTGAGATCCTGCGACGTTGCGCCGGCCGTCGATGCGGCCACGCACACCACACCGCCGATCGACAGCGCGAGCACGCGGTACTCGATGCCGACCCAGCCCGCCGCGAGGAACATGAGCGACGTCAGCAACAGTGTCGCCACGGTCATTCCTGAAACGGGATTCGCCGAGCTGCCGATCTGGCCCGTGATGCGGCTGGACACCGTGACGAACAGGAAGGCGAAGAATAGCGCGAGAATTCCGCCGAAGATGTTGATGCCGATTTGCGGCAGCAGAACCATCGCAGCGAGGCAGAGCAGAGTACCGACGATGACCACGCCCATCGGAAGGTCGCGGTCGGTGCGACGGACATCGTCGCCTGATTTCACGCCGCGAAAGTCGCCGAGTCCAGCGATGAGCGAGCTCCAGATGGTCGGCAACGTGCGAGCGAGGCTGATCAGTCCCGCTGCCGTCACCGCACCGGCACCGATGTAGTACACGTACTTGCCGCGCACGTCCATCGCGTTCATGTCGCGAATGAGTTGCGTCGCCGGAAAGATCGGTTGCGTAAGACCGGCGCCGAACAGCTTGATCGCCGGGATGAGGCAGAAAAACGACAGCAAACCACCGGCGAACAGATAGCCCGCGATGCGTGGTCCGATGATGTAGCCCACACCGGTGAGCTCGGGGCTGATCTCACTCTGGATCTCACCGAAGAGCTGCACCTGCCCATTCGCCATGACCTTCGTGAACGCGTGCTTCGGTACTTCGAGAAACGCGTGGAGCCCGGCATTGAGGAACTTGTACGCGGCGCCGAGTCCGAAGCCCATGAACACCGTCTTGGCCTGTTCACCGCCGCGTTCGCCGACGATGAGCACCTGAGCGCATGCAGTGCCCTCCGGATACTTGAGGTTCGCGTGCTCCTTGACGATCAGGCTGCGGCGGATCGGCACGAGGAAAAGCACGCCGAGCACTCCGCCAACGACACCGATCGCGATGACCTTGATCCACGGCAGCTCGTAGCCGAGCAGCAGCAGTGCGGGGAGCGTGAACGCGATGCCCGCCGCGATGGACTCACCAGCCGAGCCGGTGGTCTGTACGAGGTTGTTCTGGAGGATCGTCGCGGGCTCGGACCGCATCGCCCGCGAGATGTAGCGAAAGATCGTGATGGAGAGGACGGCGATCGGAATCGACGCGCTCACGGTAAGGCTGACCTTCAGCGCGAGATAGATGCTCGACGCCGCGAAGACGAGGCCGAGGACGACGCCGAGGAGAATCGCACCGATGCTGAATTCCTTCGGCGATTCGTTCGGCGAGATGTATGGGGAGAACGTCGTCTCCGGTGCCGCGCTGGGGCGGGTGGTCGGCGTCGTCAAAGTCTCGTTTGCCCTGCTGATTGGGGAGGCTGGAAAGTATGGTGGCCCGTGCTCTTGCGGCGCCAGCGAGTAGACGCTCGACAACTGCTGGAACGGAGGAGGAAGATCGGGGGAAGGAGCAATAAGCCTTGAGCTGGAGGCTTGAGAGCGTGCGGCTTTCCCTCAAACCTCCAGCTCAAACCATCGACCTGGGCCCTTCACGCTTCCGGCCGCTGCCTGAAGTTCCGCACTCGTACCCGTCAAGCTCGCGCCGCTGCTTCCCCGCTCGAACCTGTCCTCCGAAGACGCCGAACCACGACCACCACCCCACCGATCACCACTCCAACCGGCACGAGCACGCCAAGCGCCGCGATGAACCAGGCGATGACGCAAAGCAGCCGTCGCCATGCTTCGGCAAACGCTCCAGCGCTCGGTCCGTTCGTTGGGCGGTCGACCAGTGCGAGCGGCTCGTGCAGCGTGATGCTGAACGAGCTGAGCGACGCGCGACGCTCGAGCCAGCGCAGGCGCGCGTCGTGACGCTCGATCTCCTGGCGTACGCGGGCGAGCTCCTGCTCCACCGTGAGGACATCCGACAGCTTGCCCGTCCGACTCGCAAGCATCTCGACCAGGCGCGCCTCCACTCGGCGCGCATTTGCCGCTCGTGCGCCCAGGTCGACGTATTCCTCGCCGACGTCCTCCGCATTCGCGGTGACTGACTCGACCCTGCCGAATGCCTTCAAGCCGCCGATCAGCTGATCGAATTGCCCGGTTGGAACGCGCAGTTCGAGCGAGGCGGAGGGTTGTTCGTCCTTACCGTTGCGCAGCGCGGTGTTCGCGACGAATCCTCCCAGCTGCTGGGACGCCTGCCGGATTCGCATCACCGCGTCGTCGACGTGGCGGACCTCGATCGAGGCCTGCCCGTGACGCACGAGCATGGCGCCCGCCGGGTCGGAGGCCGGAGGGAGTTGCGTTCCGGTTTCACGGGAGACCGATGCGCCATCCTCCGGTGCAGGCGGAGCGGGGGAGGCCGCTACATCGCTGGCGATAGTCCGTTGCGCCACGATCGCTCGCGGTGCGTCGAAGCTCGCGACGGTGCCGCTCATTGGGACGGACATGACCGGCTTCGCGGCGTTCGCCTTGGCTGAGCTGTCCAAGGTATTGGCTCGATCCGACCGATCGCATGCAGTGATCGAGAGCATCGCAGTGGCGACGACGACGAGCGGTAACCGGGAACCGAGGGTGCGGTGCTTTCGCATGGCGTCTCCTGTACGTAATCATTGAGGATGGACTGGCGGGATCGTGCGATCCACACGGGAGACGCCGGCCGACTCGGAACTCACACATCGTGGTCGACATGTCCGCAAAAACGCTCGCCGTCGCCGTCCTGATGCTCGGCGCACCATCTGCCTTGGTGGCGCAGTCAGTACCTGTGACATCGGCGCCGATAACCGCCGTGAACTACGAGGTGACGGCCGACAAGGAAGCACTCAGCAGTCGCAGGCTCGGCGTCACGATGACCTTCGACGTCGCCGACAATTCCGTCGTGCTGCTTTCGCTGCCAGCGTGGACGCCGGGCGCCTATGAAATCGACAATTTTGCCCGGTGGGTGAGCGGCTTTCGTCCCGAGCAGAATGGCGCGGAGCTCCGGTGGGACAAGCTCGACTACGACACCTGGCGCGTGCATCCCGCGCGCGGCGGAAGGGTGTCAGTGAGCTTCACCTACACCGCGGACACGCTCGACAACGCGATGTCATGGGCGCGTCCGGATTTCGCGCTGTTCAACGGCACGAATCTCTTCATGTATCCGGAGGGGCGGTCCATGGAGTTCTCGTCGACCGTTTCGATCAGGACAGATCCCGATTTCCTCATCGCGACCGGCCTGACGTCCGCCGGAAGCAAGGGTGCCTTTCGAGCGACGAACTACCACGACCTCGTCGATATGCCGGTGTTCGTCGGCCATTTCGATCTCGACAGCGCGGTCATCTCGGGGAAGATCGTGCGCTTCGCGACGTATCCGTCGGGCAGCGTTGCCGGAACCATGCGCGCCACCACGTGGGAACAGCTCAAGCGCGTCATTCCGGTAGAGGTCAACGTCTTCGGCGAGGCGCCGTGGAGCAACTACACGGTGATGCAGATCGCCGACTCCAGCACGCAGGGTTACTCCGGACTCGAGCACTCGAGCTCGCACGTCGACATCGTCACGACGCAGGGACTGGGCGCCGATGTTCTGCCGTCGCTCTACGCGCACGAAATCTTTCACTCGTGGAACGTCAAGCGGCTCCGCCCCGCCGACCTCACGCCGTACCACTATGATCGCCCGCAGCCCACGACCTGGCTCTGGGTAAGCGAGGGCATCACCGACTACTACGCCGACCTTGCCGAAGTTCGCGGAGGGGTCGTCGACGCCGCGGGTTTCTACGCGCTCACCTCGGCAAAGATCGACGAGATCGGGCACACGGCTCCCTTTTCGCTCGACGATGCGTCGCTGAACACCTGGATCCATCCGCAGGATGGCACCGGCTACAGCTACTACCCGAAGGGTTCTCTGGCGGGGCTGATGCTCGACGTCATCATTCGCGACGCAAGCAGCAACCGGCGATCGCTCGACACCGTGATGCGCGAGCTGTACGAGTCGACCTACAAGAAGGGGAGAGGCTTCACCCACGACGACTTCTGGGGTGCGGTGAGCCGAGCGGCGGGTGGCCGCAACATGGATGAGTTCGAGCGGAAGTATGTCGCGGGTCGCGAGGCATACCCGTGGCCCACCGTGCTGAAGACCGCCGGAATGCGCCTGATGCCGGACAGTGTCCCGCGTATCGGTGTCTCGACCGGAGCGGACCCTGCCGGCGCGGTGCGCGTTCTCGACCTCGAGGCCGGCGGCACGGCTGCGCTCGCCGGAGTGAAGGTTGGCGATGAGATTGTGACCGTCGGCGAAATTGCGGTGCTCGACCCGAACTTCGGTGCAAAGTTCCGGCTTGGTTATGCGGGGCGGGCAACAGGGTCGCCGCTTCCGATCGTCGTCCGGCGCGGAACCCAGACGCTCGCGCTGAAGGGGACACTCGCTTACTCGACCAGCACCCCGAAGCTCGCGGACGACCCGTCCGCTTCGACCAAGGCCGTGCGAATCCGGAACGGAATTCTGCGCGGCCTGGTTGACCGATAGGAGATCGTTGCCAACGCCGCGCCTTGTGAATGCAAGAGGCACCGAGGCTAGCTTTCCCCGCACAGCACCATCCGCAACCCACGTCATCGTCAAAATGCGAATCGCGAAGCTCGGCGTCGTCGGCGCCGGCACCATGGGGAGTGGCATCGCCGCCCTCGCCGCGTCGGCCGGAATTCCGGTCGTCCTGCTGGACATCGCCGCCAAGGAAGGCGACCACAATTTCCCCGCGAAGTCCGGACTCGAACGCGCCAAGAAAGCGCGACCGGCAGCCTTCATGGATGTCGGGCGCGCGTCACTGATTACACTCGGCAATCTCGACGACGATCTCGCGATGCTGTCCGACTGCGATCTCATTCTCGAGGCGATCATCGAACAGCCCGCGCCGAAGCAGGCGCTCTATGCGCGGCTCGAGCCATTGCGCAAGCCGAACGCGATCATCGCGTCGAACACGTCGGGCATTCCGATGAAGGTGTTGACGGAAGGCCGCAGCGCCGCGTTCAAGCAACACTTCCTCGGCATGCATTTCTTCAATCCGCCGCGCTACCTGCACCTGCTCGAGCTCATCCCGACGACGGACACCTCGCCCGGAGTCCTCGACGCCACGCGCAGGTTTAGCGAAGTCGTACTCGGCAAGGGCATCGTCATCGCGAAGGACGTCCCCGGATTCGTGGCCAACCGGCTCGGCGTGTACGGGATGGTCGCCGCCATGAAGGGCTTGATGGAGTCGGACCTTACGATCGACGAGGTCGACACACTCACTGGCCCGCTGCTTGGCCGCGCCAAGAGTGCGACGTTCCGCACCGCCGACATCACGGGACTCGACGTCCTGCTGCACGTGTCGAAGGGATTGAGCGCAAGCACCGGCGAAGACTTCAGCATGCCCGACTGGGTGGTGAAGCTGGCGGAGAGCGGCCGGCTCGGTGACAAGACGGGCGGGGGATTTTACAAGAAGGTCGGCAAGGATATCACGACGCTCGACTGGAAGACACTCGAGTACGGCCCGCAGAAGAAGGTCGAGGATCCCGCATTCGCGGCACTGATGAAGCTGCCGCTGGAGAAGCGCATCCCGATGGCGGAAAAGCTGCCGGGCCGGTACGGCGAGTTCGTCCGCAACTTCCTGCTGCGCATGTCGCATTACGTGCTCACCACGACACCTGTCATCGCGCACGACATTCCATCCGTCGAGCGAGCGATCGAGTGGGGCTACGCGTGGGAGTGGGGTCCGTACCAGCAGATGGACTATCTCGGCCATGACACGCTGCGCGAGGGCTTCGCGCATCTCGGACTGGACATTCCGGAGCTGCTCGGCAAGGCGAAGGACGGAAAGTTCTTCGCTCCCGGCGAGACGGGTGCGACGTCGCTGACATTCGACGGCTCGTATGCGCCCGTACCGCCCGTGCCGGGCGAGATCAGGCTCGACATCGTACGTCGCCGCTCGGGGGCGGTGGTGGAGTCGTCCACCGATGCAAACCTTCTCGACCTCGGCGACGGCGTCCTGCTCTTCGAGGCGCGCAGCAAGATGAACACGATGGGCGCTGGTGTGCTGTCGATGCTTCGGACCGGTCTCGATCGCGTGGCGAGCGGCAAGTTCGTCGGTCTCGTGCTCGGCAACGATGACACACGTGCGTACAGCGCCGGCGCGGACCTCGGCGCCGTGGTGTCACAGGTGCAGGCCGGCGACTGGAAGGGACTCGACGAGATGGTGCGCTACTTCCAGGAGGGTGCGCAGCTCGTGAGGCGCGCGCCGTTCCCGGTTGTCGCCGCTCCGTTTGGACTGACGCTGGGTGGTGGCTGCGAGTATGCGCTCCATTGCGATCGCATTCAGGCACACGCCGAGTTGTATATGGGGCTGGTGGAGGCAGGGGTCGGGCTTATCCCTGCTGGCGGCGGTACGAAGGAGCTGCTCTTCCGCTTTACGCAGGCACTCGAACCCTATGAAGAGGCCGATCAGTTCGAAGCGGTGAAGCGCGCGTTCAAGCTTATCGCCATGGCGACGACGAGCACGAGTGCGCTCGAAGCGCGGAATTTCGGATTCCTTCGGCCGACGGCAGATCGCATCACGATGAACCGCGATCGACTCATCGCCGATGCGAAGGCGCGGGTGCTGGACCTCGCTCCGGATTACGTGGCGCCGCTGCCGAGGACGATTACCGCGCTCGGCAAGGAGGCGATGGGCAACCTGCTCTACGCTGGTTGGGCGATGCACGAGGGCGGCGCGATCACGGATCACGAAGTGCGCATCGCTCGTGAACTGGCCTACGTGCTCTGCGGTGGCGACGGTCCGCCTCGCGTCGTGACCGAGCAGGACATCCTCGATCTCGAGCGTGAGGCGTTTCTCAAGCTGCTGGGAACGAAGGAGACGCAAGAACGTATTTCTTACACGCTGAAGACGGGCAAGCCGCTCCGCAATTAGGTACAAATGATCTGAACAGCAACTGATTCATCACGGAGGTCACAGAGGTCACGGAGGAAAACCTGAACGGCAATGAGTCGTGGATTTGCCTTCGACCAGTTCAGGGGCAGCCAGCCAAATGCGTTTCCGCTGTCCTCCGTGTCCTCTGTGACCTCCGTGGTAAAATTGCAGGTCCGCTCTGCCATTAAGGATGAAAGGATGCCTGACTCATCAAACGACGTTGTACTCGTCTCAGCAGTCCGCTCCCCTGTTGCCAAGGGAAAGAAGGACGGCGCACTTGCGGCCACGCATCCCATCGAGCTCTCGGCGCTCCTGATGCGGGAAGCTGTCGAACGAGTTGGCGTCGACCCCGCGATCATCGACGACGTCGCATGGGGTTGCGCCATGCCCGAGGCGTCGCAGGGACTCAACGTCGCGCGGCTGAGCGCACTGCGCGCGGGATTCCCCGTCGAGGTGCCTGCGCAGACGGTCAATCGTTTCTGCTCGTCCGGTCTGCAGACCATTGCCAGCGGGGCAATGCAGATCATGAGCGGAATGGCGGACGTCGTGCTTGCCGGTGGCATCGAGATGATGAGCCAGGTGCCGATGTCGGGCTATCACGCCCGTCTCGATGCCGACGCGATGGAGTCGTACATCGGCATGGGCTTCACGGCGGAGCGCGTGGCTGAGCGATGGAAGGTGAGTCGCGAGGATCAGGACGCGTGGGCGTTGCGCAGCCAGCGGAATGCAACCGCGGCGATGAAGAACGGCAGCTTCGACTCGCAGATCGTTTCAGTCCCTGTGGAGCGCGTCACCTGGAAGGGATCGGAGAAGCAGGTGCAGAAGCTGGACTTCGCGAAGGACGAGCTCCCCCGCGCCGAAACGACGCCGGAAGGACTCGCGAAGCTGCGTCCCGCCTTCAAGCCGACCGGCACCGTGACCGCCGGCAATGCGAGCCCCTACTCCGACGGCGCCGCTGCGGTACTGCTCATGCGCCGATCGGTGGCGGAGTCGAAAGGCCTTCGTCCGCTCGCGAGGTTCGTGAGCTTTGCGGTGGCCGGCGTCGATCCGGCCATCATGGGCGTCGGTCCGCTGAAGGCGGTGCCGAAAGCGCTGAAGACCGCCGGAATGTCGATGAGCGATCTCGACCTCATCGAGTTCAACGAAGCGTTCGCGTCACAGGTGCTCGCGGTGATGCGCGAGCTGAAGATGGATCAGGACAAGGTGAACGTGAATGGCGGCGCCATCGCGCTCGGCCATCCACTCGGCGCCACGGGCGCGAAGCTGACGACGCAGCTCGTTCACGAGCTTGGCCGCCGCGGCGGCGGTCACGGCCTGGTGACGATGTGCATCGGCGGCGGGATGGGGGCGGCTGGCATCTTTGAGGTATACCCCTCCGCAGCTTAGGAATGGCGTCTTGGCGGCGGACCGGCGGAACACCGGGGCTTCAACGCAGAGCTTTCAGTTGTCAGCCATCAGCGTCAGTTTGCAGTAGGGCGGAACAGCGGGCGTTTCTCAAAGTGTCCGCCCCGAACGCGGTCACTCAACACGGTTAGCGGATAGCTGACAACTGACGGCTCTGCGGTTGTTGTTGGCCCAAGCTCGCTAAGCGCCGAGCAGAAATCAGTTAGGCCGCCCGCTCTGCGACGATGACCGCCTGGATCCATAGATCCTTGATCCCAAAGTCGTACGATGTCATCGTGAACCCGCCGCGGCGAAGCAGTCCCTCCGCCATTGATTGTGACGACAGCAGCGACACCTCGGCCGGATGAAGCTCCGTCGTGCTGCCGCTCCGGGCGAGCAGCCGATGCGCGAGGCCGAGCACTCGTACGCTTGTCGCGCGAGCGTGGGGCCAGAACAGCACAATGCGTCCGTTCGGACGAAGGACCCGATGCGCCTCGGCAAGGATTCGCGAGATCTCCGCATCCGTGAAGTGCTCGATCACCCCGAGGCTGTAGTAGCCGTCGAACGTGCCGTCGCCATACGGCAGCGCGAGGATGTCGCCATGCTGGATCTGCTGCGCGGTCGGGTTGTTCTGCTGGTAGAGCAGCAGCGCATCGGGCGAGATGTCCAACGCGGTGATGCGCACGCGTTCGTGCAGCCCCTGGTCGACCTGGCCGCCCCCGCAGCCCGCGTGAATCAATCGTGATCCGCGGCCGAACTGACGACGCAGCACGCGGTGAAGCCGGGGCCGGATGAACACCCGCCGATAGAGCGAAGCAATGACGGAGTAGATCCGCTTGGTCATCACCGCCGACTGTTTCCAATAGTTGTCCCACTGCTGAGGGTCGTTCAGGTGTGGGACGATGTTCAGCGGCGCTGCACGCATGCGGAACTCGGACGGCGACCGGCGAAAGCGCGCGGCAATCGCGAGCATGATGCGCACGCTCTGAAGCGCCGCACGCAGCGTCATCTTCGAGTGCCCATACGTTCGCGCAGGCAGCACGATGGGAATTTCTTCGATGCGGAAGCCGTTCTGGTGCAGGATGAACAGGCTCTCGAAGAAGAACGAGTAGCTCCGCGACTGCACGAGCGAGAACAGGGCTTCCGGAATGTGGTCCAACCGGTAAGCGCGAAACGCACCGGTCGCGTCGTACGGCATGCCGAGCACGGCGCGAGTGAGCATGTGTCCCGCGCCGGTCATCATGCGGCGAAAGAGATTCCAGCCGGGCAGGCTGTCGAGTGCCGTCCACCGCGATCCGACAACGACATCCGCAGAATCCGACGCTTCCAGAAACGCGGGGATGTCTTCCGGGCTGTGGCTGAAGTCGCAGTCGAGCGTGACGAGACGCTGGTATCCACCCGCGTACGCTGCAGCGATGCCCTCGAGGTGCGCTCCGCCGATGCCGCGCTTGCCGATGCGATGGATCACCGACAGACGGTCATAGTCGGCGCAGAGCGCGTCGAGCAATGGACCAGTTCCATCGGGAGAGTCGTCGTCGATGAACAGGACGTCGACGTCGAGGCCGAGCGCCTTGATGGCGTTGACCATCAACGGCGCGTTCTCGCGCTCGTTGTAGGTGGGCACCATCACGAGCGTCTTGAGCGGCGTGCGGTCGCTGCCCATCAGGCGCTCACTCGCGCGACCATCGTCATGCGACACTCACGCCGACGCAATCGAGATTTCCGGAAGCGGAAAGATCATCTTGCCACCGGCCTCGAGGTATGCGGTCTCGCGGCCGATGAGGTTTTCGCGGAAGTGCCAGGGCATCACCAGGAAGTAATCCGGCTTCAGCGCATGCGCCTCGGCCTCGGGGATGATCGGGATGTGCGTCCCCGGCGTGAACGCGCCATACTTGTCGGGGTTCACCTCCGCGATCGCCGGAATGTCGGCGCTCGTGAGCCCGCAGTACTGGAGGATGACGTTGCCCTTCGTCGAGGCGCCGTAACCGATGACACTCTCACCCCGGGACCGAATGTCGGCGATGAGCGCCATGAGCGCATCACGATGCGCGACGACGCGCTGCGCAAAGGCGCGATATGGCTCGAGCTCATCC
>DAIUFP010000001.1:209361-395607 GCA_036844565.1 Gemmatimonadaceae bacterium
CCAGCCGAGCCGCCTGTTCGCGCGATCTCACGCTGTCGATGGCCGCCGAGTTCGGGCGGTGATGCGCGCTCTTGTGACAGACCGCGACGGAAAAGCTGCCGCCATTCACGTCGTTGAGCTGCACGTCGATGACGCGAAGGCCGCAGCGCTCCATCATCCACTCGACCTGTCGCAGTGCGTAGTACTCGAGGTGCTCGTGGCAGATCGTATCGTACGCGTTCTGCGTGAGCATGGTGAGGAGATAGCTCTGCTCGAAGTACCAGATGCCCGAAGGCGCGAGCACCGCCGCTATGTCCCGAACGAACGCGAGCGGATCGTCGAGATCGTAGAACATCGCGATCGACGTGACGATCTGGGCCTTCTCGTCGCCGAAATTGGCGCGGAACGACTGGGCCGAAAAGAAGGTCGGGACTTTCTGGATGCCTTCGACGTAGTACTGCCCGTACTTCGCGATCGTCGGGTCCATGCCCACGCGCCGCGCCGTCGCCGGCATGAAGGAGAGCAACGTGCCGTCGTTGCTGCCGACGTCGAGCACGATGGCGCCCGGCGACGGAGGATACTTCGCGACGATCGACGCCACGGTGTCGCCGAGGTGCCGCACCATCGATTGGTTGAGCCCGGAGCGATAGCCATAGTTCGCGCCATACATCTCGAGCGAGTCGTACGTGTGCTTCAGCTGAACGAGACCGCAGCCATCCGCATCGACGCACTTGACCAGCTCCAGCGGCCCCGAGGTCACCTTCTCATCCGGAGAACGCGGAAAGACCCCTGTCAGGTGCTGAATTCCCAGGGACAGCACCGATTGCAGCGCGGCGTGTCCGCAGCAACGGCAAGCGCTGATCTCACGTGCGCTCATGGGGTACGCTCCGCGGGTGCGAGAGCGGGTGAGGGAGGCGCACTCACCGCGGGCACCGGCCGCCGAAACACTGAAGCGATGGACGCATTGCCCACTCGGACACTGTAGACCTCGTTCGTATAGCCATAGTCCTGTGGGTGGAACCGGTAGTTCGTCATGACATAGTCAGCATCGGCATCTGATGCAACGAGATCCACCCTTGACCGGTCAGCACGCGGCAACATCGCCACGTTCACTCGACCGGGATATGTCGTCGTGAAGATACGGATATGCGACGAAGTGTCCGAGCGGACGATGTACTCCAGCGCCTTTCGATAGGAAAGTCCCCAGTAGTCGAGCTCGTACCGTTGCTTCACCTGTTTCATGTCCGCCCCAGCGAGCCTATTGAAGTAGACGTGCTCGAATGGGTGGTTCTGAACCATGAAGGTCGCCACAGGTGCAATGGCCACCAGCAGGATGCCCGCCACCGCGGCATATACCGTCGGTCGTCGCGCCTCTCCCGCCCCCACAACCGCCTTCGCGACGATCGCCTCCAGCCCGAGCAACGCGATGTAGACGAGGGCAGGGTAGACGAAGAAGAGATGGCGCCAGGCGTCGTACATGATGGGCTTGAGGACGACGCAACCCACCACGGGAAGAAAGAACCACGCGAGCACCGTGACGTCGTCCTGACGATCGCCGCGTATGTACTCCCATGGACGCTTCGCGAACGACACCAACGACTCAACGGTGCCCGCCAGGAACAGCACCAGTACCGCGATGGGCGTCGTGATCATGATCCACGTCGGCACATAATCCCACGGAAGGTGCGACGCGCTGATCGCCTGGCCACGAAACAGGTCGGTCTTGAAGTACGGGTTCGTCGTGGTGCCGAGCACCGCATTGCGGACGATGTTGGCGTAGTCGATCCAGAGCACCGGCCACACCAGCGGCAGCAGCAGGGCGACGACGATCCCGTAGCCGATCAGGTACAGGAGCGTGCGAAGGCTCGGCCGGCGGGCAATAGCGGTGACTCCGGTCAGCAGCATCGCGAATACGCCGAGGACACGCGCTCCCAGGAGCACAACGGTGTTCGCGGCGTGGTACACCATCGTGCGCCGCTCCGGACGATCCACGACGCCGCGCAACGTGAGCATCGTCCCCACGAACATCGTGAGGAAGGAGATGTCCTTGACGTTGTAGAAGCTGTGCGAGAAGAGCTGCGGGCTCAGGACCAGACCGAGACACCCCACCAACGCCAGCCACCCACCGAACCGCTCGCGACACAATCGGTGAAAGAAGACGACGCCAAGGTAGAAGATCAGAAACGTGGCGAGGTGACGCATGTAGAACACCGTGCGCACGTCGGCGCGGAACATCAACGATTCCGCCCGCACGAGGACGATCTCGAACAACGGCCCGAATCGCTCATACGCCGGTCCCTTTTCGGCGCGCTGGGCGTTCAGGGCCTTGAGATCGGGCACCTGATGCGTGACGTACATGATCCCGAACTGCCGCGTAGGAATCTCGTCCCACGAGATGCCATAGTCGCGGAAGACGGCGAGGCCGAGCAGCAGGAAGGCCGCGAAGAAGGCCAGTGTCGCAAGCCTGAGCCTGCGGGATGCTGTATCCGCCATCACCGTGACACCGTTGTGTCCTTCCCAACGGCCACGTATGGCTGAAGCGTCGGAATGGAATCGCCGGCCGCGAACCGCTGGCCGAAGCGATACCACGTGCGGTCACCGAATCGTGACCGCAGCACTTCATCGTGCGCACCGAGGTCGAGCGCATAGACCACGTTGCCGCCGAGTCGACCCGCGGAGTCGATCTCGTTGGCGGGAAAGAACGGGGCATACGACGCTGCGCCTTCGCCGTCGCGGCGCACGTCATCGAGGCAGGCCTGGGGCGTGGCACGGGGCGGATTCTCCTGATCGAAGGCGAGCGCGCCTCGAACCAGGCGATCGAGCCGTCCCTTCGTGCTGGCGGGCCGCAGGGCCTCCTCGGCATCGATGGAAACGCGGATGGCGCAGGCGGACGCCGAAACCATCAGCCGGGCGGCGTTGCCGCGACTCAAGCCGAGCCCCCAGAGGTAGTGAACGTTGCGCGCCTCGCGACCTTCGTTGATGAAGACCAGCGTGTTACGCAGGTGTGCCGTGCGAGCGAGCTTGTCGGGATCGACACGCATGAGGGGAGCAATCTTGCGATATCCCCGCACGCGCGCCTGCACCCCCATGTTGATTCCAAACGCCAGCCACGAGAACAGCATGCAGGCGGGAATGAGCAGCATCGCGGTTCGACGCGCCGTGCCGCGCGTCACGCTCGCGATCCAGACTGGGGTGCGTGCGGTGAGGACGAGGATCGCCGGAAGCGCCGTGAACAGGAATCGTGGTCCCCGAAAATTGCCGTCGTGCCAGTAGGCCGCGTAAGCGAACACCTGCGCCATGAACATGCCGATCATCAGCACGTCCCACCGGGTCGGACGTCGTAGCGCGGCGAGCCCCGCTGCCATGACGAGTACGGACGGAAGAGGCCACTCGAACAGCAGCACGTTGAGCTGAATGAGGTACTTCGACGCAAAGGTCAGTGCCCGCGCCGGTGTGTGCGCCGTACCATAGGGATCGACGTGGAACCCAAGCTGGTGTGCGCTTCCGTAGAGCACCTCGTATCCCAGCCGCAGCGGTGCGCCGTTCGTGCGTGTGTCCACGACGAACAGGATCGCCACCGGGATCAACCCCGCGACGACCTGCACCGCGAGTGAACGCAGGTGCGCGCCGCCGCGCCGCCCCACAATCGTGTCGAGCTGGGCGAGACCGACGACCAACGCGACCACGAGGGCGTCGAGCGGCCGGATCGCGAACGAAGTGCCCAGCGACAACCCCATGAGTGCCGCAGCGCGCGTGGTGTCGCGCGACGTTGTGGCGCCTTCCCAGACCGCGAGCTGCATCAGCGTCACGGTCGTGAGCCAGAGCACCGGCACGTGGTTCATGAAGCTCGCCGACATGAACAGCGCGAGCGGGCAGAACGCGAACAGCAGCGTCGTCGCACGGGCCGTGGCTTCGTCGTACGCCCGGCGCACGAATCCGTAGAGGCACATCACGCTGAAGGCGAGCAGGACCGGATTCAGCAGCCACGCCGCACCCAGCGCCACGCCGACCGCCAGGAACACCGGCCCGAAGATGGGAAACTGGGAATACCAGCGACCCTGCTCGATCATGTTGTCCATCCCGAAGAACTCGGGATTGGGATCCGGCGGAAGTGACAGCCGGCCACTCAGCAATATCTTCGCATGGAAGAGCTGCGCGACCTCGTCGGAGTTGTGCGGCTGCCGACCGAAGCAATACACGGCGAAGAAGATGGTCGCGGCGAATGCGAACAGCGTGACGACCCCAACAAAGATCGTCGGCCGAATCGCCATCACGCGACCAGTCAGCGCCTTCCACGCGGCATCGATGGGCCTCGCCGCCAGGCGCGAGACGACCGCAAGCACGACCACGATCGACGTGCCGACGATGAGCCAGAAATGGAGCGCCTGCGTATACCACGGCACCGCGGTGCCGCTGGTAAAGCGGTTCGCCAGCGGATACACGCCGAACACACACAGCAGAAGCGCGGTGACCATGGGGATGGCCGCCGCGCTGCGCCGTTCAGAAGGCGAGGGCGTTGTCACTCAGGGAATGAGCCGGTACTTCTCGACGCGGAACTCATCGCGCGCCGCCACGCCAGGCGAGCCCTTTCGCATCAGCTCCTCGATCTCGTTGATCTCGCGAGGAAATTGCGAAACCCACTCCACGCCCTTCGTCGTCACGATGTAATTGTCCTCGATGCGAACGCCAATGTTCCGGTACTGTGTCACCGCATTGCGGACACGCGCCGCGAACTCCTTGTTGCGCGGTGTGTCGGGAATCTCCTCGAGCAAGTGCTCGCGGACGTAAAGACCCGGCTCGATCGTGAATGCGCTCCCCGCCTGAATCTTTCCCGAGTAGTAGTACTGATCGGGGTCATGCACCTCCAACCCGATCCCGTGCCCGATACCATGCATGTAGTAGAGCTGCAACTGCGCGCACTGTCGCGGCTGCGTGCTGGTGCCGCAATCATACGTTGCGTTCGGCGACTCGATCAGCCCCACGCGCGTAAGGCCGTTCGCGAGCGTCGCACTCGCTGAATCGCTCATGAGCCGCGCCGCCGATCCAAGCGTCGCGTGGCGCTCAGCCGAACGCTGCGCATCGCGCACGATCTGATAGATGATGCGCTGTTCCGGTGAGAATGTGCCGTTCGCGGGAACCGTGCGGGTGACGTCGGCGGCGTAGCCCTTGAACGACGCACCAATGTCCATCACGATCAGGTCGTTCGAGCCAATGAAGCGATCGTCCTGGTTGTAATGCAGCGTGGTGGAGTTGGGACCCGAGCCGACAACCGTCGAGAAGGAGGGCCGGTCCGCGCCATTGCGACGGAACGTGTACTCGATGAGCGCCTGAAGTTCGAACTCGTTCATGCCAGGTTTGATGGTCGGGATGACCTCACGCTGTGCACGAACGGTGATGTCGACCGCATTGCGGATCAGCATCAGCTCGGCATCACTCTTCGTTCCGCGAAGCTGTTCCACCGCGTCGTTCACCACGGTCAATTTCAGCGACGGAAACTTCCGCTTGATGCGGTCGAAGATCTGCTCGTCGGGCGTGCGAAAGCTCAACGCACCTTCCTCGTCCGGCGGTCGAGTCACCTCGCCGATCACGCTGAAGGGCATGCCAGTGGCTGCGAGGGAGTCGAGCACACGTGGCAGATCGACGGACGACCGACCGCGCAGTCCTGTCCGATCACTCACGCCCTCCACGCCAACGCGCGTTCCCGTCCACACCTCGCGACTTGGCTGGCGCGGATTCACGAAGAGTGTCGCAGACTGCAGCGCCCCACCCTTCACGAACATCAGCAGCGCCGCATCCGGTTCCTTGAACCCGGTCAGGTAGTAGAACGACGGGCTTTGTTCGAACGACAGATAGTCCTGCGCGGGATCATGACCTCCCAACGCGACGACGACGCCGTCGGGCAGCTTCGCCGCGAGGTCTGCGCGCCTCCCAGTGAATTCGAGCGCCGGCTGCGACCAGAGCAGCGATGGAACCAGAAGCCCGGCAACAGCAAAACGGCGGATCACGAGGCGTCCTCCACGGAGTACCGCGTGCTCACTTGAAGAACACGCTGATGACATAAAGAACGAGGCCGACCAGTCCGCCGACCAACGTTCCATTGATTCGAATGAATTGGAGATCGCGACCAATCTGCACCTCGATCTTCCGCGACGCATCCGTCGCATCCCACCCCTCGACCGTTTTCGCGATCAACTCGGCAACCTCGGGGCGATACTGCTCGACCACGCCGAGCACCAGCCGCTCGATCGCCTGGTCGACGTCGTCGAGGAATGCAGGGCTTCCGAGTGCGCGCTCGGCGATGCCGCCGATCGCACGCTGGAGTGGCTCGGGAGAGGGTGCATCCTCGCCTGCATACTTCGTGAGTGATTTTTGCGCCGCTCGCAACAGTGCATCGGAGAGCTCCTCCACCGCGGGGTGCGTGAGCAGCTTCTCCTTCATCGCCTCCGCGCGTGCGATGGTCTCCGGCGAGTTGTGCAGCTTCTCGACGAATCCACGGAGCGCCAGGTCGAACTGCTCGCGCAACGGGTGCTGCTCGTCGGTCGCCACCTGCTCGAGCGTGCGCTCAATCCCGGCAACGATCTTCTGATACAGCTTGTCGTCGACCGCGCCGGGCACCCACCACGGGCTCTCCTCGGCAATTCGTACGCGAATGAGCTCCTTGTTGTCATGGACGATGCGCGCCACGAGTGCCACGAGCTTGTCGAGCATCTCATGATGGCGATCGTCCGTCGTTGCGAGCGCGAGAAGATCGCCGAGGAGTGGGGCGACCTGCGCCTTTCGGAGCTGCGTCACGAGCGTCTCGTGCACCGTCGACTGAAGCTCCTCGTTGGGAATCGACTCGGCCGCACGCGCGACGCCGCCGGCAATCGCCCTCGCTACTCGCGCCTGATGCTCTGGCTCGGCGAGCCAGCGGGCCGCGCGCTCGCCGACGTGCATCCCCGTCAGCTGGCGGGCAATGACGTCGCGCGACAGGAAGTTGTTCCCCACGAAATTCCCGAGGCTTCGCCCAATGCGGTCCTTCCGACTCGCAACGATCGCCGTGTGCGGAATGGGTATGCCGAGCGGATGGCGAAACAGGGCGGTCACCGCGAACCAGTCGGCGATACCGCCAACCATCGCCGCCTCGGCCGTGGCGCGCACCACGCCGATCCAGAAGGGCGCGATCTCCGGATGGAGGTGCGACAGAACCGCCGTCGCCGCGAAGATGACGGCGAATGCCGCGAGCAGCGCCGTCGCACGACGGCGCATGATCGCATACAGGCGTACTTTTTCGGAATCGTCCTTGACGACGAGCATGGAAGTAAAATTACTTTAACGCGCATGGAGTCTGACATGACGAACCCACCCGACCTACCTGCCGCCGCCGACGATGACGTCCGCCTCTACTCGACGCCATCCATGACAGTCGAATGGCGCGCAGCGCGATGCCAGCACAGTGGACGATGTGTACGGGCCCTCCCTCGCGTGTTCTCTCCAGCGCGCCGTCCCTGGATCCAGCTGGGCGACTTCGAGGTCGACATTGTTGAAGCCACGGTGGCGCAGTGTCCGTCCGGGGCGCTTCAGTTCATACGGCACGATGCCAGCACCGCAGCGAATCGCACCGAAGGCGAGCCATAGGACTGGTGCTTTTGCAGTTCACCAGACATTCGGGCGGTACGCGGTAGCGCGCGATGTGCCCAAGCCCACAAATGATGTAGTGACAACGGTTTGTGGTGTGTCCGCCCACCTCAGGATTGTGATTGTCCGTACAGACGCTACCGGACCGCAGCCATAGTTTCGCTCCACGATCGCAACGCAGCGATCCTTCATTCACACGGAGCAAGACAATGCAACGCAAGTTTCTCCTCACCGTCGCAACCGTTGGAATCGCCGCTGCCATTGCCGCGTGTTCCAGCGATGGCACACTGTCGCCGACCGGCGCTGATGCGACGCAGGGAACGCTCGTCGTCAAGCTGACCGACGATCCGTTCACGTTTGATTCCGTCTCGCGTGTCGACCTCTACATCGCTCGCGTCGATGGACGTCGCGCGGCAGTCGACTCCGCGCAGAAGGCCGACAGCACAAATCCCGGCACGAACCAGAATCCGGATGCCGGTTGGGTCGTGCTGGCCGAGCCGAAGGCGCGCTTCAACCTCGTGGAGCTGCAGCAGGGCACCACGGTCGACCTCGGGCAGCTCTCACTTCCCGTCGGCGAGTACAAGGGCTTCCGCATCATCGTCGTCGCCGATTCGTCGACCATGACGCTCAAGTCCGGCGTCGTCCTTACGAAGACCAGCAAGCCCGGCATCAATTGGCCCAAGTCCGGGCAGGTCGTGATCAACGTCCCGGTGACGAATGCGGTGAAGGTGGCGCCTGGGATGAACAGCTTCGTCGTCGACTTCGACCTGGCCAAGAGCTTCGAGATTCCCCAAGGCAAGATCTCCACGCTCGGCGCGTCATGGCGTGGATGGGCCGCCGGCATCATCGACAACTCCACGTTGCCGACGACCGGTTCCCTCAGCGGGACGATACATAGGGACAGCCTCACTGGCGTCCTGGGCGCGAACGTCACCGTCGAGCTGATGAAGAACGGCAGCACGGTCGCCGACACGTCGAAGGCGGACGTGCTCGCAACGCAGCGTGCAACGACGGCTGGCGTCTGGAAGTTCGCCTACGTGCCGGCCGGCACGTACGTAGTCCGCGCCACACCGACCAAGGATTCTGGCTACACGCCAGCGATCCTCGGAGGCCTCGTCGTCGTCGGCGGCAAGGAAGCAGAGGGCAAGGTCGTGGTACTTCCGAAGCTCGTCCCCTGATTCACTGAGTAGAATGAAAACGCGGCGTCCGCATTCCGGGCGCCGCGTTTTTCATTCGCATCGATCACATCTGCCCGTCGCCGTTTTCGAGCGAGCGCCAGAGATACCAGCTCGCGACGGATGCATACGGTCGCCAGCGCTCGCCAATCCGCAGCACGTCTTTTGGAGTGGGGCGCTTCTTCAGTCCGTACGCGCGGTGGATCGCATTCTGGACGCCGAGATCGAGCTCGGGCAGCACGTCCGGCCTGCCGAGCCGGAACATGAGGAACATTTGCACGGTCCATCGCCCGATGCCCTTCACCTGCACGAGGTGCTCGATGATGGCGTCGTCGGCGAGCCGGCCGAGGTGAGCGAGCGGGAGCGAACGATCGGCCACGCGCGCCGAGAGATCTCGCAGGTAACCCATCTTCTGCCGAGACAGGCCCGCGCCGCGCAGCAGTGCCTCCTCCGTGGTGAGAACAAGCTCGGCGCGCGGTCGCTTGCCCGGATACAACTCACAGAAGCGACGAAGGATCGTCCCCGCCGCCTTGCCGGACAACTGCTGGTACACGATGGAGCGAACCAGCGCGTCGTAATGCGTTCCGGTGCGGCGTGTCTCGAGGCGGCATGGCCCGACGCGCGCGATCAGCTCGGCCATGACCGGGTCCGCGCGCTTCAGGTGCGCGATGGCCGCGCGATGTGAGGAGCTCATGGTTCCAAGCTATCGTTTGGCGCGGCGGGTGTCGCCCGGTCGGTGCAATCGCGCGCCGGAAACCTTAGCTTGCGGCAGCGGCAGAAAGTGTCGCATCGGCGTGAACCTCAACACCAGCGGCCGTTGACCCGTCTCATCAACTATTTCCTGAAGGGGCTCGTCTTTCTTGCCCCGCTCGCGTTCACGATCTACATCTGCGCTCGCATCTTCACGACGATCGACGGATGGCTCGGCTTCGCCATACCCGGCGCCGGCTTCGCGATCACCGTCGTGCTGATCACGATGGTCGGATTCCTCGCCCAGAGCTTCCTCACGCGCAGCGTGTTGAACATCGTTGAGTCACTGCTCAACCGGCTGCCATTTGTGCGCCTGCTCTACTCGTCCACCAAGGATCTGCTCAATGCGTTCGTGGGTGAAAAGCGTCGCTTCGACAAGCCGGTGATGGTGACGCCGTTTCAAGGGGGATTGGGGCGCGTCTTCGGGTTCGTGACGCAGGATTCCCTGACGACGCTGGGTCTCGTGGACCACGTGACGGTGTACCTGCCGCACTCGTACGCGGTATCGGGCATGCTGTGGATCTTCCCTTCGAGCGTTGTCACGCCGATAGCGGCGGACAGCGCCGAGGTGATGGCCTTCATCGTGTCGGGAGGAGTAACGACCCCCCCCGGCTCCGGCGATGTCGGCGCACTTCCGGGACGAGCAAACGCGGCCCTACAGGACTGAGTACCGAAGTATCTCAGTACCGAGTACGAAGTACAAATACGGCAGAGCGATGCTCTGATCACAGGCCACGAGCGGACAGCAGCGCGCGGGCCAAGCGGGCGACCCTACGGTTGCGGTGGCCCAGCGGTGATGATATCCGACACGCGCTCTCGCTGGTGCTCGTTCTTGCTGAACAGCAGTAACAGCACATTGTCGTTCTCGATCAGCGTCGTCTCGCTCTTCATGCTGACCGGGCGTGTCTGCGCGATGAACCGGCTCGTGTCGAGTGTTGCGGCGTCTGCGCGGCGCGCGGCCGCATCGGGGTAGAGGTAGTACGCGATGCCGGAATTGCCGACCGTGAGCGTGATCGGCCGCGGTGTGAGCTTCGGTAGGTCGCCGACCTTGTCCGCGCCCTGTGGCGCGAGCCCGGACTGATCGAGTCGGATGCGAACGGTGCATTCGCTCCAGTGGCCCGTTCGCTGGCAGAGCGGTGCTCCGCCCGGCATTGTCGCCGCCGTCGGTGGCGATGCAGTGATGGAATCCTTCGCCGCCGGCTTCCCGCGTCCGCACGCGGCGATCACGCCGAGCGTGCACGCGAGGACGACACCGCGCGACCTCACGACCAGCCCATCCGCTCCCGAAGTGCAGTGACGTGCGCCGTGTGATGCCGCCCGTGCCACGCATACATGTTGAGCAGCGCGTCCAGCGACATTGGACCGTTCTCCGGGTGCGACAGCATTCGCCGGAAGCTGTCCGCGGGCGTCGCCCTGAGGAGCACGTCCAACCGCTCATGCATGCGGTCGAGCAGGTCGAGCGAGACCGACACCGGCAGCGTCCGCGCATCCTCCAGCTCCGCCCACCGCGCCTCCTCGTACGGCTTGATGGTCGGATTCTCCTCGGTCAGCGCGAGCCGAAAGCGCGTGTACGCATTCATGTGACTGTCGGCCACATGGTGCACGAGTTGGCGCACCGTCCAGCCGCCGGGCCTGTACGGCGTGTCAAGCTGCTCATCCGTCAGGCTCGCGACGGCCCCACGCAGTTGGCGCGGTGCACTGGCAATCGCATCGATGGCGCTCGCCCGCTCGGCGCTCGTGAGCTCGGACTTGCGCGCGAGCTTGCCAACAGGGAAGCGGAGGTCCGGACCGGTATCTTGCGAGGTTGTCATTTGTGCTCGAGGTGTGATGAGATGCTCCTGCTGCCGGAAATTACTCGCCGAACGAAGAAATTTCTCGGACCGCGAAAAAGGCCCCTCCCGCCCCCCCGGCGTCGAGAATACGTTACAAGGCGCTCACCCGATCCACACGAGCGGGCGCTGTTCCCATAGGTGCATAACCGGATGATTGCGACATGACGGAAAAGAAGCGACGTCCCGCGAAGAAGCGTGGCGGGCCAGCTCAGAAGTCGCCGTACTTCCTTCAGCCAGGCAAGCAGGGCGCAGTGACCGTGCTGCGCCGCCCCGCGGGCAACCGCATCGACGCGAAGCTCTGCGGCACCATGGCCAGCCGAGCCATGGCACTCGCACTCGTGAAGCAGCTGGAAAAAGCCGAGTCGGTCGTGAAGGATCTTTTCCTCGAGGCCACCGACGACGGCATCGAAGCACTCGATGCCGTGCTCGAGGCATGCCGTCAATCGGTGATGCGGCGCGGCGACCTCGCCGACGGACCGCCCCGCCCCGCGGGCGGCGCGGCGAACGCGAAGAAGCGCGGACGCAATCGCCGGCGCGGTGCGGGGGGCAAGCCTCGCGGGACTACCACCGCGCCTGGGGAAGGCACCGAAGGCACGAGCGCCGCCTGAAGCATCGACCTCTCTCCCGCCCCTACGTCGCTCGGGATGGTGCCCCCGTCGTTCACACCGTCGACGCAGCGATCTTTGGGCGCCGGTATTTCGGGATCTGCATGCGCTGCGGATTCTGCGCGGACGCATGCTGCCAGCACGGTGTCGACGTCTCCATTGTCGAGCGCGACCGCATCCTCGCGCGTGCTGGTGAGATCGAGACGCGCACCGCTCGATCGCGCGACACATGGTTCGAGCCCAACCTCACCGAAGACGTCGACTTCCCGGGCGGCGCCGCAACGCGCACGACAGTCGTGGACGGCCGCTGCGTCTTCCTCCGTCGCGACGACCGCGGGTGCACCCTGCACGCACTCTCGCTCGAGGAGAACGCTGACTACCACCTCCTCAAGCCCATGGTGAGTACGCTCTTTCCCGTGACCTTCGGCGATGGCGTGTTGCTCTGCTCGGATGAGCTGACAGACGGATCGCTCATTTGCTCCGGCGAAGGACCGACCGCCTACGAGATGGCGCGCTCGGAGCTCGCGTGGTACTTCGGGGAGGAGCTGGTCGCCGAGCTCGATGCGCTGAACGCTGCGGAGCTTGCGGTGAACTGATTCAGTCGCGCGAGCCGTCCTCACTGCCGCCGTTCGCTCGCATGATCTGCTGCTCCTCGCGGACCGCGGTGAGAAATGCCTCCGGTCCCGCGCCGTCTGGAAGCACGCGGAGAATCCGCACCGCGAGATCGTGCTTCACCGTGACGCCGGCAGGGAAGCGGTGGGGATCGATCCCCACACGCTCCATTTCGGTGAACAGCTCGCCGAACTTCCGCTCGTCGGTCATGCGCGCACGCTCCTCAGGTGCCGTCGTGCGCGCAACTCGCAAATCATTTGCCACTCAGCAACGAGCGGGATCAGGGTTTCGGTCCGCCCGCGGGCTGTCCCCACGTGTTGTTCGTGCGGTCGACGTCCGGCAGTCGCTTGTCGGGATCGAGCTCGATGCGCGTGAGCGTCTTGCCCGTCGTCGTATAGCGCCGCATGTAGTGCGTGGTGTTCGTGCTCCATACCTCGGCCGGATAGTCGTAGTTCTCGACGGACCCGTCGCTGAACGTCAGCCGCGCGTGAATGGGCAGTACGCCGCGCGCGCGGTTGCCATATACCACGGTCGTCACATTCGACCCGTTCGCCGCCTTGCTCGTCACGACGGTGTCGATGGCCTGGTCGAAGTGCGGGTTCTCCTCGAACCACTCGCGCCAGAACCAGTCCAGCCGCTTGCCGCCGACGTCTTCCATGGTGCGATAGAAATCCGTGGGCGTCGGGTGCTTGAATGCCCAGCGCTCGATGTACGTGCGGAACGCATCGTCGAATGCCGCCGGTCCCAGGATCTCCTGCCGCAGCAACTGCAACCCGACGCTCGGCTTCACGTATGCGGCGAGGCCGAGAATGCGCGGCTCGATGCGGTCGGGCATCACGTTGATCGGGACGTCGAGATTCCGCGTCATTGCGCCTTCGACGTAGCCGCGCTCGCCGAGCGCGCGCGCCATCTGGTCGCCCTTCTCGGGGTAGCGGCGCGCTTCGCTGAAGGTGTTGATGAAGGTGTTGAAGCCTTCGTCCTGCCACATGTAGGCGCGCTCGTTGGAGCCCACGAGCATCGGGAACCAGTTATGTCCGATCTCGTGCGTGACCACGTTGTAGAGGTCGTACTTGTCGTCGCTCTTTGCTTCCATGACGAGCATCGGGTACTCCATGCCGCTGATCGGTCCCTCGACCGCGCTCATCTGCGGCCAGGGATACTTGTACCAGCGCGTGGAGTATTCGTCGATCGACATGCGGGTCTGATCCGCCGCGTCCTTCCACGGCTCCACGGCGCTCGGCCGATAGTACGCCTGGGCGAGGATGCCATTCCAGCCGCTCGCATCCCATATGTATTCCGGTGACGCTGCCCATGCGACGTCGCGCACCTTCTTCGCCGAGAACTTCCAGGTGAGCGTGCCGCTGGTGCCCTTCGGCCGCGCGGCGCCCGACTGAATCTCCGCGAGCGTGACGATGTTCACCGGCGTGGCCGACTTGATCGCCTGCGCGAGCCGCGAGATCTGCGTGGCCGTCAGGACGTCGCGTGGATTGGTCAACGTTCCCGTGCTTGCCACGATGTACCCGGACGGCAACGTGATCTCGACGTTGAAGTCGCCGTACTCGAGGTAGAACTCGCCTTGCCCCAGATAGGGTTCGGTATTCCATCCACGAATGTCGTCGTACACGTTCACGCGCGGGTACCACTGCGCGAGCTCATACAGCGCGCCCTCGCGCCCCATGCGGTCCGCGCCATGCTCGGGGATGAGGAAGTGCCACGCGACGTCGAACGACGCCGACCGGCCCGGTGCGAGCGGCTCGGCGAGATCGACCTTCATGACCGTGCCGTTCGCGCGACGCTTGACCGCGACCCGGCGCGCGCCGACGAGCTGGTCGAACCGGTCGACGACGTCGCCACCCTCGAAGCCGCGGGCGCCGAAGCGCGAGTCCTGCGGGAAGATGTAGGAATTGAGCGACTTGTCCTGAAAGGCGTTCTGCTCCATCTGCAACCAGATGAAACGCAGCGTGTCGGGAGAGTTGTTCGTGTACTTGAGCGTCAGCGAGCCGGTCAGCGCCTTCGACGTGGTGTCGAGCGACGCCTTGATGTTGTAGTCGGCGTGGTTCTGCCAGTACTTCGGACCGGGTGCTCCCGACGCGGAGCGATAGACGTTTGCGGAGGGCAGCATGAGCGGCGCGAACATCGATGTGTCACCGACGCCGGTGTTGTCGAAGTGCGGCATGGCGGATGGCGCCGGCGCAGCAGGTGCGGCGACCTGCGCCGCGAGGGGAGCCGCGCTAACAAGCGCAGCGAGAACGGTAAGGAGCCTGGTATGCATTGACCTATGGTTCCGGGTTGTCTGGAAGTATACCCGGACAGGGCAAGGGATGGTCCCGTCTTGAAACGGCAGCCCAAGCCCGAGCATTCTTTTACCGACGCGTTAGCGACACCGACCCATTCGTCGTCATCGCCCGGATCGGTGTTCCACCGCCGTTGAGTGGAAGCGATAGCGTCCGGCCGATTCGACCCTGAAGCGTCACCGGGAAATCCGTGCTCATGCGCCCGTTCACCGTGCCCGTCTCGATCTGTGCCTTGTAGTCACTCGGAATCGCCATCCGCACGGAACCGTTCTGCGTTTCGGCGTCGAGACCGCGACCGTCCCACTTCGTGCCGACCAACTGCACGTTGAGCGAGCCATTCTGTGTATGAGCGCGGACGTCACCGCCGATCTCCACGAGGTTCACGCTGCCATTCGTCGTCTCGAGGTTCATCGCCCCAGTGACACCCGATACCCCGATGCCACCGTTGTGCGCCTGAAGCCGCAGGTCGAACCGGCGAGGCACATGCACCATGTAGGTGACGGACACGCTCTCGTTGCGACCCCACGAGCGCGGCGAATCCGACGAGATGCTGCGCCCGTCCGTCTTGATCACGACGTCCTTGAGCAGGTCGCGCGCGCCCGCGTCATCCCGCGCGTTGGCCTGAATGCGCGCGGTCACGCGGACGGAATCGCCGTCCCATCCGTCGACGTGAATGCCACCGTTCTCGCGCCCATCGATCTCGATGGAACGACCCGATAGCCGGACCGGGACATTCCGTACCTCGCACGCACGACCACGATCGTCGTTGCCATTCCACCCGTTCCGGCATTCGTCCAGCCATCGGGAATCGTCGGTATCCCAATTGTTGCGCTGCGCGGCGGCCGGACGGGCCAGCGAGACGACGGCGAGGACGATAAGAGAGGCGAGTAGGTTGGCGCGCATCGGTGACTCCATGGAGGTGGGCTCGCCGAATCTGACAACGCCGCCGTGGCAAAGGTTGGGGCGCTGTTTGAAGTACTCCGTACTGCGTGGACCGGATACCGGGTACTCAGTCCTGTGGTTGCCGAGGTCCGTCTGCACCAGAAATCCAATTACGGAAAAATCAGTTGACAAAACACCGAGGCCGAGATAACCTACGGAAGAACCAGTAGAGGAGACCCATGGACGACGTTTACTTCCCCCCACGCGAGCTCGAAGTCATGAGCATTCTCTGGCGACGTGGCTCGGCCACAGTCGCCGAGGTGCGCGACGAGCTCGATGAAGATCTCGCCTACACCTCCGTACTTTCGGCCCTCCAGACACTCGAGGAAAAGGGCTTCGTCCGCCACGAGGCCCACGGCCGCGCGTACAAGTACCTGCCGCTCGTCGGCGCCGAGCGCGCCGGCGGAAGCGCGATCGCCCGCATCCGCGACGCCATCTTTCACGGCTCGGCCGAGCGCATGTTCGCCCAGTTCGTTTCCGACCGGAACCTGAGCCGCGAAGAGCTCGAGCGCATGCGCAGTTTGCTCAGCGAACGCATGGAGGACACCCCATGACGATCGCGTGGATGCTCTATGTGCTCCTGGTCGGCGCACTGCTGTCGGTCGGCGCGTGGGGAGTTGAAGACGCACTCCGATACGCCAAGCTGCCGACACGATGGGCCTGGGCCGCCGCCATGCTCGGGACCGTGGCGTTTGCGGGTTATGCGCTCCACGGCGCGACGGTGCCTGCATCGGTGATTCCCGATTTCACCTCGAAGATGACGGCATCGGCCGGCGCGGCCGCGCCGTCGACGAATGGCTTTGCCTCCACCATGGAAGCGGTGCGCGCAGGCGTCACCGCGTCCCTCGCGGCGGCGACGGCGCGCGTTCCGTCTGGAGTCGTGCGTTGGGCGCTCATCGCGTGGGTGGCAGCGAGTGCCGCGCTACTACTGATGCACCTCGCGGTGAACCGCCGTGTGATCCAGCAGCGACGCACTTGGCCGTTTGCGACACTCCCCGGCGGCACCGTGCGCGTGGCACCGACGCTTGGGCCGGCGGTCGTCGGTCTCGCGTCGCCGGAGATCGTGGTGCCACGGTGGCTGCTCGAGAAGAGCAGCGAGGAGCAACACCTCGTCATGGTGCACGAGCAGGAGCACATCGCGGCGCGCGACCAGTACATGCCGGTCGCCGCATTGCTCGTCGCGACAGTGCTCCCCTGGCATCCCGCGGTGTGGTGGTCGCTCGTGCGACTGCGTCTCGCCGTTGAGCTCGACTGTGATGCGCGCGTGCTGCGCCGCGGCATTCACGCACGACCCTACGGAAGCCTGTTGATCGACATCGCCGGCCAGTGCGCCGGCCATCGGACGGGCGCGCTCGCGCTCGCCGACCGCCCCTCTCACCTCGAACGGAGACTTCGCGCCATGACATACCGCTCCTCCCGCTACACCCTCGCGCGCACCATCGGGCTCGCCGCAGTTGCCGCTCTCGCGATCGTCACGGCGTGCGAAGCACGGCTGCCGACGTCCTCGGAAGTGCAGGCCATGGACGTCGCCGGTGCCGAGAAGGCGATGGTGCAATCCAAGATGCTCGACGAGCGTGCTGCGGGGAACGTCGTCTACGTCGTGAATGGCGAGACGGTCTCTGCAGAAAAGGCGCACGCGATCCCGTCGGATCACATCGCATCGGTGAATGTGCTGAAGGGCGCCGCCACTGCCGAGGGCACGCGGCCGACGACGATTCGCATCGTCACTTCGGATTCTCTCGTCTCCGGCGCCCACATGAAAGTCTACGCTGAAAACTCCGCTCAGCCTTCCGGCCAGGTCCGAAAAGGGACGCTCATGCGTAAGGAGAAGTTCGATGGACTGCTCTTCGTGGATGGCGTTCGCGCGCCGGAAGGAGCACTGGCTCGGCTGACACCGGACCAGATCGCGTCTGTCGACGTCCTCAAGGGCGAGGCGGCCAAGGCATTCTCGTCCGACCCCGCTGCCGCGAACGGCATCATCAAGATCACGACGAAGCACGCCAAGCAGTAGCTATCGCAGCATCGCCTTCGCGATCGTGTTGAGCTGCATGTTGCTCGTGCCTTCGTAGATCGCCCCGATCTTCGCGTCGCGGTAGAACTTTTCGGCGGGGTAATCCGTGGTATAGCCATACCCGCCGAACAGTTCCAGCGACACCGACGTCACGCGCTCCGCGACCTGACTCGAGAAGAGCTTCGCCATCGCTCCTTCCATCGCGATGTCGCCGCCCGCGTCCTTCCGTCGTGCGGCGTTGTAGACCATCAGCCGCGCGGCCTCCGTCTCCGTCCGCGCCTGCGCCAGCTGGAACTGGATGCCCTGATTGTCGGACAGGGGCTTTCCGAACTGGTGGCGCTCCTTCACGTACGCCGTCGCTGCCGCGAGTGCACCCTGACTCACGCCGATCATCTGTGCGCCGATCCCGATGCGTCCCTCGTTGAGGGTCTCGATCGCGACCTTGTAGCCTTGCCCCACGGGGCCGAGCACATTCTCGGCGGGCACTTCCACGCCGTCGAGTATCAGCTCCGTGGTGCTCGACGCGCGGATGCCGAGCTTGTCTTCCTTCTTGCCGACAGAGAATCCCGCGAAGCCACGCTCCACGATGAATGCCGTGATCCCACGATAGCCGGCCGAAGGGTTCGCATTGGCGAACACGATGTAGATGCCCGCCTCGGCGCCATTCGTGATCCACATTTTGCGACCATTCAGCACCCACACGCCTCCCTTCTGCTCCGCGCGCGTGGTCATGCCGAATGCGTCAGAGCCTGACCCCGGTTCACTCAAGGCATAGGCACCAATCGTGTCGGAGGTGAGGCGGGGAAGGTATTTCGCCTTGAGGGCGTCGCTGCCATACCGCGCGATCGGATAGTTGACGAGCGTGTTCTGGACGTCGATGAGGATGGCCGCGGCCGCGTCGATCTTGCTCACTTCTTCGACCGCGAGCGCAACCATGAACAGCGATCCCGCGGCGCCGCCGTACTGCTCGGGCACTTCGATTCCCATCAGGCCCATCTCGAAGTATTTCGCGATGAGCGCGGGGTCGATCTTTCCGGCACGTTCCATCGCGCGCACACGCGGCCGAACTTCCTCGGCCGCGAAACCCGCGACGGCGTCGCGGAATGCCTCTTCGTCATCCGAGAGAGTCGTGAGCGGCGGGTGCGTGACGGAGATGTCGGTGGACATTGCTTCGGCTACTCGCTGGCTGTGGAAGTCGTAGTGACCGGCGACGACTCGCTCGACACTGGGTGGCAGCGGCATGCGTCACCGCATGCTGTGCCCGACTGCGACGAGTGCCAGCATCGGGTTGCGTCAGCATCGCTGAGCGTGTTCACCACAGGGAGACTCGCTCGGCCAAGGATGAGCTCAGCGAGCTTCTCGTGAACGCCGAACGCATCTGTCACCCGGACGTGAAGCGCGGGATATGGCTGCGCGGCGGCTGCGACCATGCGTGGGATGTCGCCGGTGGAGTGCTTGCCGGGCGACAGCATGTAGGGGAAGCAGATCACTTCCGTGGCACCCGCCTCGACGCAGCTGCGCAACCCCGCTTCGATCGAGGGCTCGGCCAGCTCCATGTGCGCATAGCGTGCGACGACGTCGCTGCCGGCCATGGCCTGGACCAGGTTCGCCATGCAGTCCATCATCTCATTCGCTGCGTCGCGCCGCGAACCGTGGTCGATCAAGAGAATTGCTTTCACGTCATCTCCGTTGCGTGTGACTGAGCAAGTGAAGTCTACTCCTGAAACGGATCGACGATGGTCACACCCGCCTTCTTGAAATCGACCCGGTTTCTCGTCACCACTGTCAGGCCATGCGTAAGCGCCGTCGCCGCGATCAGACTGTCCTTCAGCGGCATCGACTCGCCGCGCGAACGCAGTCTCGCCAATAACGCGGCCCAACGCAGCCCCGACTCACTGTCGAACGGAACGCAGGCGAGGCGCTTCACGCCCTCGTCGAACCACTGTTCAAGCCGCTTGCGACGCCGACCCTGAGCGAGCAGCAGGATGCCGAAGCGAACCTCGCCGAGAATGATAGTATCCACTGCGAGCTCGGTTTCGTGCTCACGAAGCCACGACACCACCGCGGGATTGGGCGTGGGCTTCGTCGCTTCACTGAGCACGTTGGCATCCACGAGGTACTTCACAGGTCGTCGGTCGATTCGGATTCGATGGGAACGAAGAACCCCTTCTCGGGGCACCCTAGCAGCCAGTCGACGACACCCTCGTTGACGCGCGCCGCGCGCCGCTGGAGCAGATATTCCCCGCTCTCGAGTCGCTCGATGTCGAACTCCTGACCAGGCCGGATGCCGTCGCGCTCGCGGATTTCGGCGGGAATGACGATTTGGCCCTTGGAGGATATTGTGGTCTTCACCCATGTAAGATAGCGTCTTACCATCCGCGCCGTACCCATCACCGCCCCCCATCTCATTCACAGCCCTGACGGCGGGGGATCGGCACACGTGTGCGCTGACGAGAGCGCACAAAACGGTATCAAAAGCGCAATTTGACATCATCGCCCACGACGACTGTCTTCCCTCCATGAGAAATGCCACCAAGGCTCGCTCGAAAACGGCCCGAAAGGTGTCGTCGGCATCGCGGCGGGGCAAATCGACCGTGCCAACGGCCAAAGCCAGTGTCGCGGTCACAAAGAGCGGGCCGGCCAAGGCGAGGGCTACCACCGTCAGGCTCACGCCTGTGCTTCAGCTCGGTCTGGAACTTCTCCAGCGCGTTCTCAAGCAGCCAGTCAACAAGATGGTCAACGAAGCGGTCGAGGGCTTCATCGAAAGGCGCACCGCCGAGGTTGAGTCAGACCTCGAGGGTGTGCTCGCTCAAATCAAGGCCTACAAGCGCCGTGATCCCGATTTCACAGCCGCAGTAAAGAACGTGGTCGATGCGGAGGTGAAGTTTGGTGGTGAAGATCCCGCGGAGGGAGTCGTCGTCAGTACGGAGTCCATGGAAGTCGGGCCTGCCCAGACGATGGTCAGAGAGCTGCTGAGCCGCTGACGCGGTGAGCGATTGGGACGCAGACGAGAAGCAACCCTAACTCCCAATGTCCTCGTTCCAGAGCTGTGGCTGACGCGCGATGAAATCGGTCATCAGCCGAATGCACTCCGGATCCTGTAAAACATCGACGACGACGCCGCGCGACCGCAGCAACTCTTCTTCGCCCTGAAAGGTGACGCTTTCACCGACGACGACGCGCGGAATTCCGTAGAGCAGTATGGCGCCCGCACACATCGGGCATGGAGAGAGCGTCGTATAGAGCACGCACTCCCGATACACCGCGGCCACCTGACGCCCCGCGTGTTCGAGCGCATCCATCTCTCCGTGCAGCACGACGCTGCCTTTCTGCACGCGCCGGTTGTGTCCGCGACCGAGTATGCGCCCGTTGTGTACCAGAACGGATCCGATAGGAATGCCCCCCTCGGCAACTCCGAGCTCGGCCTCATCGATCGCGGCGCGCATAAAGGTGTTCATCAGACTCCTCGCTGGCTGTTGTCCGTCCTCGCCGGCGGACCAGCAGAGCGGTAGCGACGCACAGTGGCGAAATACGCGCCGGCCGCGTTCCGGGCAACACCTCAACAGCCGGATTGACGCCTACAACGGTTCCGCATGCTCCAGCGTCCATCGCGCCGCGCTGCCGCACGTCGTACACGCTGCCCGCCCCTCACCGTACAGCACCATCTCGTTCTCCAACCCGCACGACGGGCAGAGCGCCTGCACCGTTCGCAGGCCATCGAGCGGCAACCCGCTCCGCACGATCCGGCTCACCATGGCGTTGGGCTCTGCCGCGCCGAGGGGACAGTTACCGTTGCACTGCACGCCGATCTCGAGGCACACCAACTCCTCGTCACGCAGGGGAGCCTGCCCATCCGTCGGCGGCGCGTCGGAGATCAACACACGAACCTGGCGGTCGCACGCGCCACAATAAATCTGATGCGCTATCATCCGGTCCTCCTCTGCTGGGGAATCGCTGCGAGCGTGACCTCACGTCAATGGAATTACCTCGGCACTCGAGTCGAGCCTGCGCGCGATCACGAGTGCGGCGTCGCGCGGCAAACCGAAAACCGACGTCGACGCGGCGTCGGCGTCAATGCAGTGGCTGGCGACCACCGTGGCGCTGTGGAACGGCGTGCGCCGCGGCGCGGCCGTTTCCGGATCGATCAGGTGGTGGTACTGCGTCCCACGCCAGCGAAAGAACCGTTCGTAGTCACCCGAGGTAGCCACGGCCTTGTCGCTCACGCGAAGCGTGGCGGCCAGCGCATGCCGGTCGTGTGGCGACCGAATGCCGACGGTCCACGGCTCGCCGTCGGGCGATTGGCCGAGCGCGAACAGGTCACCGCCGACGGTGACGATCGCGTGTTGCACGCCGCGCGCACGGAGCACGTCGCTGGCGCGATCCACCCCGTACCCCTTGGCGATCGCCCCGAGGTCGAGGTGCAAGTCAGGATCGTCGAAGCGCACCCGCGTCACGCCCGCTCGCGTAGCCAGATCCACCTTGCGCCAGAAGCCGCGCGCGGCGAGCCGCTGGACGCGATCATCGGCCGGCGGTTCGTGCCGGTTGAGCACATCCCACAACTCGGACGCCGCGCCGACGGCCGGATCGAACCGGCCGTCACTCGCCAATGCTGCGCGCAGCGCGGCCTCGATCACGACGGCTGTCTCGTGAGCCACCCGTACGCCGTCGCGTCCGGCGCCGAGGTTCGCGCGCCCGATGTCGGAGTCGCTCCGGAACCGGGTCATCGTCCGCTCCACCCACAACAGCTCGGCGATCGCGGCATCGATGGCATCCTCGGCGAACCGCTCATCCCTGTGTGCGACCTGCACCTCGGCGATGGTCCCCATCAACGGCACGGTGCGCTTCACGAGCGAGATGTGTCGTCGCAGCGCCACGGGCAGGGATAACAGCACGAACACACCCACGCCGGCGGTGAGAAACTGGCGCCGGTCAGGATGCCGGCGAAGGAACGGGTCAATGGACATCGTGCTCTCCCTCATTATGGCGCCCACAGGCGCCGGTGCATCCCCCGCATTGTCCGGTACAGCCGCGGTACTTGACTGCGCCGAAGAGCACGAACAGCAGGGCCATCAACACGACTGCGATGATCGTATCCGTCATTGGCTTCCCATTCCCGCGAACCCCATGAATGCCAGCGAGAGGCAGCTGGCGGCGATGAGCACGAGTCCCATGCGTCGAGCGATTACCGGAACATCTGCCACTTCCATGCGCTCACGGATCGACGCCAGCAGCGAGAGCGCGAGCGTCAGGCCCAACCCGGCGCCGAGCGCGAAGACGAGGCCCTCGACGAAGTTGTAGCGCCGGCTCGTCTGGAAGAGCGCCAGCCCGAGAATCGCGCAGTTGGTGGTGATGAGGGGCAGGTAGATACCGAGCTGGCGGAACAGCACCGGCAAGTACTTTTTCACCGCCATCTCGACGATCTGAACCGCCGACGCAATCACGACAATGAAGGCGATCGTACGGAGATAGGGCGCGTGAATGAGGATGTACGTGTTGAGGACCCACGCGCTCACCGCGGTGAAGATCAGCACGAAGGTGTTCGCCAGGCCGAGCCGCCACGCCGTCTCGATCTTTGCCGTGACGCCGAAGAACGAGCACAGCCCCAGGAACATCACCAGCGTGAAGTTGTTCACCAGGATGGTGGAGACGAAGATCCAGGCGAGGTTGCTCATGTGGCCACCGCCCGGCGGCGCCGTCGTTCGGCGAACCACGCCACGGCAATCAGCAGAAGTCCCAACGTGAAGAAGCCGCCCGGTGGGAGCACCATGAACACCCACGGTTCCCAGTGCGGCCCGAGCACGTCGTGGCCGAGGAGCGAACCGCGCCCCAGCAGCTCGCGGAGTGCGCTCATGGCCGAGAGTGCGAGGGTGAAGCCGATGCCCATTCCCAATCCATCGGCGACAGCGCGCACCGGACCCACCTTGGCCGCGAAGGCTTCGGCGCGCCCGAGCAGCAGGCAGTTGGCGACGATGAGCGGAATGAACGGTCCGAGTGCCTTGCTGATCTCCGGAAAGGAGGCCGCCAGCAGCAGGTCGGCAAGCGTCACGAACGTCGCGATGATGAGGATGTACGACGTGATGCGTACCTCGTACGCGATGTACTTGCGGAAGAGCGAGACGATGAGCCCCGAACCCACGAGCACGAACGTGGTTGCAACGCCCATCGCGATGCCGTTGGCGAGCACGTTCGTCACGGCCATCGTGGGGCACATCCCGAGCATCTGTACGAGCACGGGATTCTCGGCGGCGATGCCACGCCATGTGTCGGCGAAGAGCGTGGCCGGAGGAGGCGCGCCCGGCACGAACTCGGGCGCTGGCGCGAACGCGGGAGCGGCAGCGGTGGTCACTTCACCCCTCCCTTCTCGTACGCGGCGAGCAGCGGCTGCCACTGCTCCACTGCGTGATTGATGATGCGGATCACCGCGCGCGACGAAATAGTCGCGCCGGTGATGGTCTGGACCTGATGCAAGTCGGCGACACTGCGCGCTTTCACACCTTTGAGTGGTGTGATCCGGCCGGCGAACTGCGCACCGAACGATGTATCGCGCTCGATCTTGTCGCCCAGCCCGGGGGTCTCTTTCTCTTCGAGGACCTTGAAGCCGATGAGCGTGCCGCTCGAGGGCTCGAAGCCGATCATCAGGAGCACTTCCTCCTGGAAGCCCGGTTCCTGCGCCGTGACTGCGGCGCCGAGTCGCTTACCGGCCGCGTCGAAGCCCAGGTAGGCCTTGGGGAGTTCCTTCGGATTGTCGCCGGGCGCGGGCGACCTGGTGAGTGCGCCCTTCTGCAGATAGAGCGTGTCCCATCGCGCAGCAGACTTGAGCACCTCGCGCACGGCGCCCGCCACTTTCGCGGCCTGATACTGCTCGATCGTCGGCAGCGTGGCCTTGTAGACGGAGACTACCAGCAGCCCGGCCGCCGCGCCGGCGATGGCCAGCGTCGCCAGCAGTTTCCACGACGATACTTCGGGCGGCGTCGCCGACGGCGGGGGCGTGGTGGCGGCGCCCGCTGGCACACTGGGCGCCGCGCAGTGAGCGGGGCCGGTCATGCTGCGCTCCTGAGCCGCGTGCCGAACACGCGCGGCTGCGTCGCCCTGTTGATGAACGGCGTGAGCGCATTCATGAAGAGAATCGCGTACATCACGCCCTCCGGGAGTCCGCCCCAGATGCGGATCACCACGACGAGAACGCCAATGCCCACGCCGAATACCCACTTGCCGGCATTGGTGATCGGCGAGGTGACCATATCGGTTGCCATGTACACCGCGCCGAGCATCAGGCCTCCGGAGAAGAGCATGAACAGCGCGTCGGGCTTGGTGGCGTCCGCGAGATGGACGATCGCGCTCAACACCATCACCGAAACGAGGATGCTCACCGGCACCCGCCAGTTGAGGTAGCCACGCCAGGCGAGGTAGATGCCGCCGGCGAGGATCCCGAGCGCCGCAGTCTCGCCGAGCGAGCCGCCGGTGCTGCCGACGATGAGATCGGTGAGCGCTGTGCCCTTTCCCTCGAACTTGAGTAGGCCGAGCGGCGTGGCCGACGTCACGGCGTTGGGTTGCGGATGCGTGAGCGGCAGCGCGAACAGGTCGCCGTGGAGAGTCAGGAATCGCCCGCCGGCCGACGGCCACGTGGTGATCGCGACGGGGAACGCCCCCTGAAGAAACGCGCGGCCGACGAGCGCTGGGTTGAAGACGTTCTGTCCCAACCCGCCCCAGATCTGCTTGCCGAAGACGATCGCGAACGCCGCGCCGACCGCCGTCATCCAGAGCGGAAATCCGGCGGGCAACGAGAGGCCGAGCAGAAGCCCGGTGATCGTCGCCGAGCCGTCGGCGATTGCGCCACCCTTGCCGGTGGCGCGTTCGGTGAGCAGAGCGATCACCACCGCGGTGGCGATCTGTAGCAACGCGCTCACGCCAAAGAACCACGCCGCGCTCATGATCACGGGAACGAGGCTCGCCACCACGTGCCACATGATGCGCGGCGTGGAATCGAGCGACCGAATGTGCGGCGACGCCGTGACGATGAGCTTGTCGTCACTCATGTGCCCACCGTCTGCGCGCGCCGAATCGCAAGTTTGCTCGCCTGGAAGAGTTGCGACAACGGAATGTTGGACGGACATACGAACGCGCACGAGCCGCAGAGCATGCAGTCGGCGAGATGCAGGCCGACCATGTCCTCGTATCGCTGCACCCGTGCGAAGTCGCCGAGCAACGAGGGGTTCAGGAATACAGGACAGGCGTCGAGGCAACGACCGCAGTGAATGCACGGATAGACGGTTGCATCGCGCGTTTCCCGCCTCTCGAGCACCACCACGCCGGTCGTACCCTTGATCACGGGCGCGTCGAGGTTGGCCTGTGCCTGGCCCATCATCGGGCCGCCGATGATCACCTCGGCGGCGTCGGCCGTCACGCCGTCGCAGTACGCGAGCAGGTCGCGGAGCCTGGTGCCCACCGGCACGATGAGATTCGCGGGCCTCCGCAGTCCGTGCCCAGACACCGTGACGATCCGCTCGATGAGCGGTAGTCCCGTCTGGAACACCTCTCCGATTGCGGACACCGAGCCGACATTCTGCACGACTACGCCGACCGTCACGGGCAGCTTGCCGGAGGGTACCTCGACGCCGGTGACGGCGTGGATGAGCATCTTCTCCGCGCCCTGCGGATATTTGACCGTGAGCGGGAGGATGGTGATGTCGAGATCGTCGGGCACCGTGCGCCGGAGCGCCTCGATCGCGTCGGGCTTGTTCTTCTCAACGCCGATCACGGCCCTCGACACCTTCATCGCCTGCATCATCACCCGGATGCCAAAGTGCACGCGATCCGGATACTCGACCATCGTCCGGTGGTCCGACGTGAGGTACGGCTCGCACTCGGCGCCATTGATGATGAGCGTGTGCACCTCGACATCCTTCGGCGGCGCCAGCTTTACATGCGTGGGGAAGGCAGCGCCGCCAAGCCCGACGACGCCGGCGTCCTGTACCGCCTTCACTACCTGCTCGGTGCTGAGCGCTTCCCAATGCGGCACGAGACGGGGCCGCGCGATCTGCGGCGCGAACCGGTCAACCTTGATTCGCACCGCCTCGGCCATCGTGCCATCGGGGTGCGGCCACCAGTCCACGTCCACCACCGTGCCGGCGGCCGACGCATGGATTGGCACGGACATGAAACCATCGGCCTCACCCACCTTGTCGCCGCGTTCCACCCGGTCCCCCACTTTCACGCAGACAATCGCCGGCTTTCCCGCGTGTTGTCGGAGGGGAAGCACCAGCTCATCGGGATAGGGCATCCGCCGAATGGGGAGATGGCCGGTGAGCTCCTTCTCCTCAGGCGGGTGAACCCCGTGCCGGAATCCTGTCGCGAAACTCATCATCGGATCAGTTGAACTTCTCGGCACGTTTCAGCCATTTCGCGAGGTCTTTTTCCTTCGGATTGAGCGGCGATCCGGGATGGATGATGGAGACCGGGCACCGCTCCGCCGCGATGACGAGCTGCTGAAACGTGCCGGCCGTGGCGTCCTTCACGTACGCCTGCTTTTCACCGTTGTAGGCGAACAATCTCTTGTTGACGTTCGTGCACTCGTCGCAGCTCGTGCAGCGGGCGGAGTCGATGTACGCCTCGAGTACCAGCGGTTCATCGTCGGCGACGGCTATCGCAGTCGCGGCCGGTGCGGCAGCGGATGCAACGGCGGCACCCACGGCAGTAGCGGCAACGGGTGCCGGTGTCGCCGGAACCACTGCGGCCGTGAGTGTCTGGCCAGCCATCGGCTTTGGCGCCGTTCCATTTCCCGAGGGTGATGTGGCCACCGACGGGATTGACGCGAGTAGTTGCGCCACCGCCGCCGAGCTGCCCGCAGTTTTGAGCAGACCTTCGGCGAGGCGCCGCGCGATCTGAGTGGGAAGGTTCGCCTGGAGCGCGGAGATCTTCGCCTCGTAGTCGAGCCGCAGTGCGGCGGCGCGCTGCTCGAACTCCGATTCCATTTGTGCCACCACCGTGTCGTGCACCGACACCGGAATCTCCAGGCCGGCAAGCTGACGGAGCTGCGACCAGAACTGCTGCCGCTCGGCGGCGAGCGCGACGATCTCCGGGGAGACCATCAGGCGGCGGAGCTTCCGCTCCCTGGTGAGCGCCCAGATGAACGGCGTGCGACCCTCGCGATCGTCGGTGCTCGCAGCAGCGTATTCATGGAAGAGCATCATCTCGTCGTCGGACGGCGACGATGGCCCTTCGGTGAAGTGCTGCTTGAAGCGCACTTCAGTCGCCGCCCAGTCCGCGATGGTGATGGGTAGTTCCATCGCCTGTTCAGCGCCGTCGTCATCCAGGTACTTGAGCGCGTAGGTGGGCCACGCCTCGTCCGGTGACGGATTGCCCTCGAGGCTCAGGCAGTCGGCGAAGCTCGGCCCGCCATCCGGATCGTAGGTGAGGAAGGGAAACGCTCGGCTCTCGAGCGCGAGTCGTGCCGCACGCTGCGCAGAATCGTCGGCGAGGCCGTGCTCCACGGGGCATGGCGTATAGACGTTGATGAGCACAGGGCGTCGCTTGTGGAGCCCCTTCAACACACCGGCAATCAGGTGCGACGCGGCGGCTTGCGACGTCTGGTGGACGTACACGCCGCGATGCGCAATCGCGATGAGCGCCAGCTCCTTGCGCACCTCCGTCTTTCCGTGCTGCGCCTTGCCGTAGGCCGACATGTCGGCCACCTGGCCGGTGAAGCCCGACGTGCACGACTGGCCGCCGGTATTCGAGTAGACCTGTGTGTCGAGCACCACCACGCGGATCGGCTTTCCCGACGCGAGGAGCCGCGAGAGATTCTGGAATCCGATGTCGAGCATGGCGCCGTCGCCGCCCATCGCAACGATGGGCGGACAGAGCGCGAATTCCTCGTCGGTGAATTGCTTCCAGTCGAGGGCGCTCAGCGCCAGCTCGTCCCGCGACGCGTCGTACGATCCTGCGGCGAGCAACTCGGCACGGCGAACCGCGACGAAGTTGTCCGTCATCTTGCGCATGTGCGCCTCAAACAGCCCGATGGCGATCGACGTCGAGTCCTGGAAGAGGTGATTGGCCCAGGGAAACGGATACGGGTTGTACGGATACGTGCTCGCCCAGACCGATGAGCAGCCGGTGCTGTTCGCCATGCCGAGTGACGCGCGGCCCTTGCCGCTCGGTCCCTCGACGTAGCGCCACTTGAGGTCGCGCAGGTCGTGCAGCGAGCTGTTGAGCAGCACCAGCCGTTCGCGCTTCGTCACGTCGACCGGAACGGTCACTGACCCCTTCGCGGATGCGGCGGCGTCCAGATCGGCGCCGGCGGCCAGCAGCTCGCGCGCCTGCTGATCTAGCGCGGCGGTCAGGCTGCCGAGTCGTGCGACGTACTTCTTCACGTGTGACTGCATCGACGCGTGGATCGCCGACACGATCAGATGGACGGCAGTCTTCTCGCCGCATCCCATGCAGGCGCCGTCTCCGCCGACCATCGAGCGATAGGTGTCCTTCTTGAGCAGCAGCGACGAGAGTACGCCAATCCCTTCGTCCACATCCGACACGTTCACGTACGAGTCGTCGGTGTCGGGGAGCAGCCCCCAGAGCTTCCAGTTGCGGCGCAGCCGCTCCAGCCCGGCCTCGTCCTGCTTCACGGTCACCAGTGCCTCTTCGGGGCACACGGCGACGCAGAGGTTGCATCCTTTGCACGCTTCGGGATTGAGCGTGATCGAGAGCAGTCCGCCGTTGCCCTTCTGCTTCGCCTCCGCAGCGTCGTAGAACGGACGGGTGCGGGCGAGCGGAAACTCGACGAGGCGTGCGTTGACCGCCTGGAATTCCGCCTCCGCCGCGGCCTTGCGCTCCACGTCCCAACCCAGCTTGTCCGTGACGGCGCGATACGACAGCGCCCAGGCGCCAGCGATCGGCGAATTCGGATCCTGATCGATGAGCTTTCGCGCCTCTCGCGCCCAGTGCTTCGCGATCGGCCGGATCCGTTCCATGCGCATTCCATTCACCGACGCGTCGATCGCCGCGCTCAGCACATCCTCCACTCTGTTGACGAGCCCCGGGATGGCAGAGTCGGGGCATTGCGTCCAGCATTGCCCGCAGCCCGTGCACTTCTCGGCGAGGAAGTCGGGCACCTCGAGCCGCACGCCGCTCATGTCGCGAACGGCGCCCGTGGCGGCAGGAATCGTACTGATTGCCGCGAACGGATCGGCGATGCCGTCCTGCCCCGACTGGCAGAGTGAGCACACCTGCTCCCAGAACCGGCCCGGGTTGCCGGGACCCTGTTCGGCGTTCGGTGAGTCGAGCAGAATGGGCATGCGAGGCAGCTTGCCCGGCTCGTCGGCGACGTCACCTGCGGCCGGCACCACCGCATGCACCTCGTCGAAGCCGCGACGGATCACCCGGAGATTGTCCTCCACCACCTGATCGCCCTTCGACTTGAACTTCTTTGCGAGCTGCTTGCGAATGCCCGCGAAGACTGACTTCTCGCTCGCCCCTTCGCGCGCCAGCAGCGGCGAGGTGGCGAAGAAGGCGCCCATGAACGCCGCACCCTGCATCCGGTACCGCAACTCCACATCAGACGCTTCCTGCCGCGCGATGGCGAATGCGTCGAGCACGTACACCGTGATCTTCCGCTTGCGAATCGTCTGCCGCGCCGTGGCCGGCAGTGTCTGCCAGAACGATTCCGGCGAGAGTTCGCTCTGGATCACGAACACGCCGCCCGCGGCGAGTCCGTCGAGCGGATTGCTGTGACGGAACACGTTCGGGTCTGGCGAGAGCACGACATCCACGTTCCGGAGTTCGCAGTTGAGCCGGATCGGCTCGTGCGCGAGCACCGCATAGAATGTTGTCGGCTGCCCCTTTTTCTCCGAACCGTACTTCGGGTTCGCCTTGATGTGCATTCCGAGCAGCTCGAATGCAGTCATCGCAAGATTCTTCCCCATCGTGATCGCGCCCCATCCGCCAACGGAATGGATGCGCACCGCCGTGGAGCCTTGCGGGAGCAGGTTCAGGTCGCCCGTCGAGTGGACGGCAAGCCCGGGGAGCTGCGGATAGCTCTCGACCAGCTTCTCCTGCCAGATCTGGAGCTTCGGCATCTGCGTGTTTGCGCGCACGAAGTCGACGCCGAGGTAAAACTGCCGGGAACGGGCGTTGCCCGGCAGCATGTTGTCGACCGCGGCAACGATGTCGCCCGGTTGCAGGTCGCGGCTGCCGAGCCCGAAACAGGCGCTGAAGAAATCGGGCACCTGTTCGCCACGAATGCCGGCAATCCCCGCGTATGGCAGCGGCGTCCCCACGGTGACGCGGCCGTTCTCCACCGCCTTCGACATCGCCGCACGCATCTCACGCAGGAGCGGCAGATCCACCGCGAGCGGCTGGTCGGTGCGTTCCATCACCACGACGCCTTTCTTCCCCGCGAGTAGCTGGGCGATCACGTCCGCCGGGAACGGCCGGAACATGGTGAGATTGAGCACGCCGATCCTGAGCCCGCGCGTCGCGCGCAGATGATCGACGACGGCCTCGGCATTCGAAACCACGGAGCCCTGACCGGCGATCACCCACTCCGCGTCGTCCGTCCGGTAGCCCGTCGCCCGCGCATAGCGACGCCCGGTGAGCGCGGCGTATTCGGCGAATGCGCGATCGGTGAGGTCCGCGATATGGTCGAAGTAGAACGGCCGCTGCGCCGCGATGCCCTGCGCGTAGCTGTCCTGGTTTTGCACCACGCCAAGCATCGCCGGGTAGTCAAAATCGAACGACTCCGGAATACGGCGGCGCTCGTCGCCGAACACGAGGCGCTGCGCCGGCGTCGGCGATTCGATCCTGTCCGCCGGATCGCCGAGGAACGTCCTGATGAGCTCGTGCTCCGGCAGATGCAGCAGCTCGATCACATGGCTCGTCAGGAACCCGTCCTGTGCGATGATGCCGGGGTTGAGTGAGAGTTCGGCGACGCGGTGCGCGATGAGGTTGAGGTCCGCGCACTCCTGCACGTCCTTGGCGAACAACTGGAAAAAGCCGGTGTCATCCACCGCGTGATAATCGTCATGGCCGGCGTGCACGTTGAGCGCATGCTTGGTCATCGCCCGCGCGGCGACGTTGAGCACGTACGTGAGGCGCTTGCCGACGGCGGCATAGAGCGACTCGTGCATGTAGGCGATGCCCTGTCCGCTCGAGAAGTTGGTCGCGCGCAATCCGGCCATCGACATGCCGGCGGTCACCGCGGCGGCCGCGTGTTCTCCCTCGGGCTCAAAGAAGAGGAGGCGCCGGCCGTTCGCGTTGAGCGTTCCGTCGGCCACCGCGGCGGCCCATCCCTCACCCATCTGGGTCGACGGCGTGATGGGATAGGCGCCGGCGGCTTCACTCCCCGCCGTTTCCATCGCGACTACCGCGCTACTCCCGTCGAGCGCACGCAAGACGCCGGGATACGGATACGTTGGGGTGGCCAGGGCGGCCTCTTTCGGTTTTGACGTTGTCCACAGCTTCATTGTGAATCACTCCCGGAAATCGCCGGCACGCGCGCGAACTGCGCGCCGGAGAGCCACACGATGGCGCCGGTGGGGCACCGCTCCACGACGCGCGACTCGGCCTGCGCGATCATGTCGTAGTTGACCACGGCCACTCCACTGGCAACGCTGATCAATCCTTCCACAGCGTCCTGCACGCACTTGCGGCACGCCGTGCACGCCACCTGGCACTGGGCCAGAGCGTCGTCGCCGCCGATCAGGTTCTTGCACTGCACGAGCAGTGGCGCGTTCACGGGCCGCAGCTCGAAGAGCGATTTGGGGCAGGCGTCCACGCAGTCGCCGCACGCCGTGCATTTCTCGATGTCCACAACCGGAAGTCCGGTCTCGCTCATGTGGATTGCGTCGAACTCGCACACACGTTCGCAGTCGGCGAGGCCGAGGCATCCCCACGAGCAGCCTTTCCCTCCGCCGGCGACAGACGCCGCCGCCGCGCAGGTAGGGAGACCGCGGTACTCGGCCTGGTACCCGGCGACATCGGATCCGCCAGCGCAGAGCAGACGCGCGACATTCTTCACCGCCTCACCGGCGTCAACGCCGAGGAAACCGGCGATCTGCTCGCGCGCCGCGTCGCCCGACACGGTGCACTGCGCCGGCGTGACCTTTCCTTCCACAGCCTGCTCGGCAAACGCGCGACAGCCGGGAAGCCCGCAGGCTCCGCAGTTCGCGTTCGGCAGCATCTGCGCGACGATTTCGATGCGTGGATCTTCCCACACCCAGAGCCGTTTGTTCGCGAGCGCGATGAACACGCCGAACACCAGGCCGAGACCGCCGAGGATGAGGACGGCGGCGAGAATCACGCGGCACCGCTCTGCAGCCCGGCCTGTCCGAGAAGCCACGCCGCGATCTTGTCGGCCGCGTCCGAGGCGCCGACCGCCGGCGTAGCCGCGCCGCTGTCGGCTGCCGGTACGCTGAACGGCGTTGTGGCCAGGTTGGCGATCAACCGCAGGTCCTCGCCCATCTGCCAGGCGCTCTGACCACCAATCGCTGCTTTCGGCGCCGCGGGAATGTGCCGCACCGTCATCCGCTGCCAGGCCTCCCTGCCGGCGTCCGGATCGTGCATGAATACGGCCGCCCCTGGAGGAACGATTGCGGCAATCGCGGGGCCGTTGATCGCGGCGACTCGATCGAGTCCACTGCCATCCTCCGTCTGCAGCACGAGCGTGCCCGGCGTGATGCAGCGTGCCAGCGGCGCCGGCGGCGAGGCGCCGCGCACCACGAGCACGATCTTTTCCCGGCCGTCGGCGAAATCCACGAGCGCACCAGCCCGCAGGTCGGCGCCGTTGACGAGCACCACGAGCGGCGGCGCGAACCGGCGCTCGATCTTGTTCCACGAGCGGAATGCGTGCGGTTGAAGCAGTCGCTCGTGCTCCGGCGTAAAGCGTCCGCCGCGCACTACTTCGGCGAGCACCACGGCACCGAATGCGCGGCCCGCCTGGGCGAGCGCATCCTCCACCTCGATGCCGAGCCGACCGCCTGTCGGAATGTCCACCACGAAGAGCGCGTCGCCACGCTCACGCACGTCGCGTAGCACGTCGAGTGCGCGCATGAGCGCGTCGAGCGCGTCCGGAGATGCCGCGGTGACGGGCGGAAAGAGCAACGCAAATGCCGCACTGTCGATGCGCCCATCGGCGAAGTGGCCGAGTGACACAGCGGCGCGTTCGGCACGTTGCGGCGCGCTCGCGTGCTGCGCGGTGAGAAAGGCCTCGGCTTGCGAGATGGAGCGCTCCATGATCGCGCGGAATTCCGCGATCGGCTGTGCCAGCGCGGCGAGTGCCTGCTGGAGGCGGGGATCAGACAGCATATCGGTCGAGCTCCGCTTCGATCAGTGCCAGGCGCTCATTCGCGGTGCGTGGTGTGATGCGCCGTGTCTCTTCGTACCGAGGCCGCGAAGGATCGAGATAGAAGACGCCCAGGTTGGTATGATCGGCATCGTCGGCGAGCCGGCGCGCCGCGTTGATGTCGTGTGGGTCGTGGCGCACGTGCGCCGTGTAGATCTTCTCGAGGTCGGGGACCACGACGCCGTCATCGTGCATGAGCAACGCGATGCGCGCTGGATCCGACACCGCCTGCTGGTAAATGGCGCTTGCGTAGATCGGGCACCGCTGGAGGATTCGCACAAAGCTCAGCCCCCGATGCCGGTATGCCGCGCGCAGCGTTGCCAGCAAGTGCGCCGGCGCCCATTCCGCCGTCTGCGCAACGAACGATGCGTTGGTGACGCCGAGTGCGACCTGGAGTGGGTTGAGCGGTTGGAGCATGCTCCCGCGCGGCTGGGTGTTGGTGGCAAAGCCTTGCGGTGTGGTCGGCGACGTCTGGTTCTTGGTCAGGCCATAGATGCCGTTGTCGAGCAGCAACACCACGATGTCGAGGTTGTACCGCAGGGCATGTATCCAGTGGCCAGCGCCGATCGAGGTGCAGTCACCGTCGCCCATCACAACGAAGACGGTGAGATCCGGGCGATGCAGTCTGATGCCCGTTGCAACTGGCAGCGCGCGGCCGTGAATGCCGTGAAAGCCGTAGGTCTTGAGGTAGTGAGGGAATCGGCTGGAGCAGCCGATGCCGGAGACGAACACGGTCTGTTCCGGAACAAGCTGCTCGATCGTGAGAAGTTTCTGCACCGCGGCAAGAATCGAGTGATCGCCGCAGCCAGGGCACCAGCGCGCCCGGGCGCCTTCGTAATCGCTCAACCCGTATTCGTGGTCCTCGTGATCCTGGTTCAGGACGCGGAGTTCGCAGGCGATCGTCATTTGGCATCTCCCCGCGGCATGCGGCTGCGGATGGCTCCGAGAATCGCACCGGGACGAAGCGGCTCGCCCGGCACGCGTGTCCAGCAGTCCACGTCCACGAGCGTGGAGGCGCGGAGCACCATCGCGAGCTGCCCGCGCCGCCGGTTTTCCTCACTGATGTGCGGGTCGCCGATCTCGTCACTGTAGTTGATCTCCACAGTCATCACTCTCTTGAATCGGTTGAAGATCGACTTGAGGCCCGGCTCGAGCGGCGAGAGGAATCGCAGGTGCAGCGCAGACACCTCGAGTCCGTCGGCGCGCGCGCGGTCGACGGCCTCTTCGATTGCGCCGATGGTGCTTCCCCAGCCGATGACCAGCAGGTCGCCACTCTCGGCGCCGTAAGGTGTCGGCGGCTGGAGGAGACCCTGAAGCACGGCCAGCTTGCGGCTCCGCATCGCCGACGATTTCTGGTGGATGCCGGAGCTGTAGGCCACCTTGCTCCCCTCGTCGTGCGAGAGCCCGGTGAGGGTGTACATGCCGCCGGCCTGGCCAGGAATGACACGACGCGACAGCCCCGTTTCGGCGTTCCACGCGTAGGCCTTCTGCCCCTCGGGCACGGGAGCGAGGTCGAGCGGCTCGGCTTGCCAGCGCGCGTCGGGCTTCGGGCGGGGGAAGGGCGTCACCCCGGAGGCAAGGTTGGCGTCCGAGAGCACCATCACCACGGTGCGGAATGCGTCGGCGATGCGGCGGGCCGTGACCATGATATGGAAGCACTCCTCGATCGTCGCTGGCGCCATCACGACGTGGGGCGCATCACCCGGCGACGCGAAAAGTGCGGCGAGGAGGTCTGACTGCTCGACCTTGGTGGGAAGCCCGGTACTCGGCCCGCCGCGCTGCACGTCCACCAACACGAGCGGTATCTCGGTCATCACGGCAAAGCCGAGGAATTCGGTCTTGAGTGCGAGTCCAGGGCCGGAGGTGACGGTGAAGGCGACCTTGCCGGCGTACGAGGCACCGATCGCGACCCCCACCGCGGCGATCTCATCCTCCGCCTGGTGCACGATGCCGCCGAACTTCTCGAACACCTCGCTCAGATAGTGCGACACCGACGTCGCCGGCGTGATCGGATACATCGCGCACAATTCCATCCCCGACGCTATCACGCCAAGCGCGAGTGCCTCGTTGCCGCTCATCACGACCAGATCGCGATCGATGACCTGCACCGGTACGTCGATGCGGAAGTCGATGTGCTCGTCGGCCCAGTCCCAGCCGAGCTGCATGAGGGCCACGTTCCGCGCGTACACCTCCTCGCTCTTCTTCCGGAACGTGTGCGCGATCTGCTCCTTGATGCGGTCCATGTCGCGCGCATAGATGCATGCGAGCATGCCGAGCACGAACATGTTCTTTCCCTTCTTCGGGTCGTCAACGAGCGTCAGGCAGAGTTCCTCCATCGGCACCGTGATGATCCGGTAGGCCCCGGTGGAGAGTTCGGCCATGCCCTGGTCCCACGCGGCGCGAATATCGGGATCATCATGCGTCGCCCACCGGTCCTCGACGAGGAGGACGGCGTCGCTCGCGAGGGCGCCGACCCGATGCCGAGCGAGGAGTACCTGCTCGTTGAAGGCGACGGCGAGATTGGTCGCGTCGCCCCAGTTGGTGATGGGGCCGTCGCCAACGCGAATGCGGAAACCGCTCGCCCCCTCGGGCACGCGCGCCGGCGGCTGGATCTCGGCGGGAATGATCTCGACGGTCCAGACACCGTTCCCCATTTTCGCGGAGACGGCGCCGAACACCTGTCCGCACTTCTGCGCCCCTTCGCCAGAATCGGAAACGATCTCGACCGTGTGCTCACGAAGGCGGTGCACCGTCGGCTGCACGGGGGCGGCAGTCCTTGCGGACGTCGCCGAGGTCATCGTGGACATTGGTCGCGCATCCCTCGCTTGTGTCGCGAAAGGCGCGCTGGTCTCGTCCTGAAGAGTGGGACGCTGACATTCGCGCCGACTGTGATGACATGCATCATGGCCGGCGCATCGCGTCCCAGTGGAACGGCGGCCTCGCTCACCGGCGCAGGCACGACGTCACAGAACCCAACACTCGACACCACGCCAGTAATTCAGCGTTTTGTGCGTCGACTGTCTGTCGGGGGCAGTTCGTCGTTCCTCCGGGATTCCCCTGACACCCGCGTCCCGTCGACGAGAGGGACAATCAGTGGCGCGTCGGGTGCCGGCGTTGCGGGGGCGTGGAGCAGGAGCGCCCTGTCTGGCAGCTCGCTAACCCAGCGTTCGGGCGATCACGAGCAGGTCCTCCAGCTCGGCATCGCTCAGCGATTGCCAGTGGAGCGGGCAGGGGAAAATACGACGACGCCCCAGCGAGGAGTCGAAGAGCAAACCCGGGTTGTCCTTCTGCGGCGGATAGTCACAGTCGAGCGCCCAGACGACGCTCCACTGGCTCTCGTCGTAGACCTCCCACTCCACCCCGCTAGAGTCAACCATGAGGCGGCCATGTTCCATCACCACTCCCCTGCAATCGGACTGAATGGGGGCTGAGCGGCGCTCCCAGTCATAATAGACGACTAGCGTCTTCTTTCGTTTCACCGTACAATCGCCACCGGTCAAATAAACCGATGCTCCATCGCTAACGGTAGAGGCTAGCCGGTGACTGCCGTAAGCGGGCGCTGCAGTGTATCACCGAACACTTCAAGCGCCAGCTCCACCTTCCCGAATGGAGCGGAGACCTGCACGCCCTGTACCGCTCCGCGAACGCGGCCGAGCATCTCGCGGGCGATCGACAGCCCCTCCGCCACCGCGTGCTCCTTCGACTGGTCGCTCGCCTTCCGCATCCGCGAGATCACTTCGTCGGGCACGCTGACGCCCGGCACCTCGTTCGCCAGGAACTCCGCGTTCCGCACGCTGACGAGCGGCCAGATGCCGGCCACGATCGGAATGCGGGCACCTTCGGTGCGGCGCAGGAAATTCTCGAGCTGTTTGGCGTCGAACACCGGCTGTGTGACGGCGAACTCGGCGCCCGCTTCCACCTTCCACGCGAACCGCTTGAGCTCGTGCTCGAGATCTATGGGCGCGGGGTTCACGCCAACACCAATGACGAACTGCGTGCCGCGCCCGATGGAGTTGTCACCGGGATCGCGGCCGTGATTGAGGTTGCGCACCAAGTTCGTGAGCCCGATGGCATCGATGTCGAACACCGCGGTGGCGCTCGGATACGGCCCCATCTTCGGCGGGTCGCCGGTGATGAGCAGCAGGTTGCGAAGCCCAACCGCCGACGCACCGAGCAAGTCGCTCAGCATGCCGAGGAGGTTGCGGTCGCGACAAGCGTAGTGTGTCACCGTTTCGATGCCGACCTTCTGCTCGATCAGGAGTGACGTCAGCAACGCCCCCATGCGGCTCTGCGCGCGTGGGCCATCCGGTACGTTCACCGCATCGACGCCGGCCACCTTGAGCTGGGCGACGTCCGTGAGCATGCGCGACGCGTCGACACCGCGCGGCGGAACGATCTCCACCGAGCTGACGAACTCGCCGCGCGCGATCTTCGCACCCCACCGGGACCGTTCGACGAGCGGCATCGCGGGCACGTCGGGCGTGCGCGGACCTTCGCGCAGCTTCGGCGCACCGCCAACGAAGATCTGGGCAGTGGCGCCGGTACGCGCAAAGCGCGGGCTGAGCGGACGAATGCCGATGCACATCGCGTTGATGTGCTCCGGCGTGGTGCCGCAGCAACCGCCAATGACCTTCGCCCCCGCCTGCACGAGATGGCGTGCGTACTCCGCCATGTACTCGGCGCTCGCCATGTACATGCTCCGTCCGCCGACATCCCGCGGCATGCCGGCATTCGGCTGTGCGGAGATCTTCTTGTGCGTCACCGGCACCATCTTTTCGACGGCCTCGAGAATCGCCTGCGGACCCACGGAGCAATTGAGGCCGATGACGTCAGCGCCGAATCGGTCGAGCGCGCGCGCGACGTCTTCCGGCGTTGCTCCGTACGGCGTGAGGCCGTCGGCACCGATGGTCATTTGCGCGACGACCGGCATCGTGGGATCGACCGCGCGCGCCGCGGCAATTGCCTGTCCGATTTCGTGGAGGTCGCCGAATGTCTCGAGGATGAAGAGGTCGGCACCACCGGCCTTCAGCCCTTCCATCTGCTCGCGGAAGATGGCCTGCGCCTCTTCGGCTGACGTCGAGCCATACGGCTCGAGACGGACGCCAAGGGGACCGACCGCACCGGCGACGAGGACCTCTGCGCCTTCGTCCGCTGCCTCGCGCGCCAGCTCGGCGGCGCGCTGATTCAACTCACGCGTCTGCGCGGCAAGGCCGAACTGGGCAAGCTTGAGACGATTGGCGCCGAAGCTGTTCGTCTCGAGCACCTCGGCGCCGGCTTTTACGTACGCGCGGTGCACGCCGAGTATCAGGTCTGGTGCGCGGACGTTGAGCTCGTCGTAGCACTGATTGATGAATACGCCTTTGGCATACAGCATCGTGCCCATTGCGCCGTCGAAGAGGACGAGCGAGTCAGGATCGATAAGCCGCTGTAGTGCTGGGGTGTTCATTGGTGCTTCTCCGTGTGCTCTTTATTTGTTGCTCAAGCTGTTTTTGGAGTACTTCGTACTTTGTGTACTGAGGTACTTCGGTACTTAGTCCTGTGGTTGCCGCAGTTTTTGCAGTCTGGTCTTGACTGCGTCCTTGGTTCCCAAAGGACTAAGTACCTAGTACCTCAGTACAAAGTACGAAGTACTCGTTACCAACCGAGCCAAACAAAAACACCTACACTCCGGCAGCCTCACCGGCCGTACGCACCGCGTAGTACTTCGCCTGCGGATGATGCACAACCACTGCGGCCGTGCTCTGCTCCGGAATGAGCTGATATGCCGACGTCAGCTCCATGCCGAGCGCTTCCTCGGCCGGCAGCAGCTTGAACAGCTGCGCATGATCCTCGAGATCCGGGCACGCGCCGTAGCCCCACGAGTAACGCTTGCCTCGACCGCCAGGGATTCCGAGCTCACGGCGAATGCGCCGATGCAGCCACTCGGCCACCGCCTCCGCGGATTCCACTGCCAACCCGTGCGCGTAGAACGCCTCGCTGTACTCGCCCGCCGCTTGAAGGGTCTCGAAGCGACGCGTAGCCTCGTCGCCTACCGTAACGATCTGGAATCCAATCACGTCCACGTCCGTGCTTGCGGCGCTGCGGAAGTAGTCGGCGATACACAGCCGCTCACGTCCATCCTGTCGAGGGAAGTGAAAGCGCGCCTTCTCCACCAGCGTGCCGTCCTTCACGTACGCATCCGGCTCGTACACCAGGACGTCGTTCCCGACGCTCTGCACCGGGAAGTAGCCGTAAACAGCTTTCGGCTGCACCCAACCACCGTTGCGCGCTTCTTCCTTCAGTCGCGCGAGCACCGGCTCGAACTGATCCTTCACGATTGCGTCGTACTCCGGACCCGAGCCGCGTCCGCCCCACTGGAGTCGAAACAGCTCGTCCTTGTCCAGCAGGTCGAACACTTCGTCGAGCGGAATGTCCTCGAGCACCTTCGCGCCCCAGAACGGCGGCGCAGGGACCGCGTGGTCGTGCGATACGTCGCTCCGCTCTCCTCCGGATGTTCCGCTGCGCACGTCCTTGCCGACCTTGGCGTGCAGGAACGCGTCGTTGCGTGCGTCGGACAGCAGCTTGTCGATCGTATCCGACCGGCGCGCTTCGTCCTGCAGCGCGTCCATCGTCTCCAGTCCCTCGAATGCGTCCTTGCAGTAGAAGACGCCCGACTCGTACGCACGCTCCGGCTCGACGAACAGCGCGCGGCGGCCGAAGCGACGATTGATCGCCGCTCCACCGATGAGCACGGGGATCTGGATGCCACGCTTGTCGAGCTCCTGCACACACAACGGCATCTGCTTGCTCGTGCTCACCAGTAGCGCCGAGAGCCCGATGGCATCGGCGCCAACTTCCAGCGCCTTCTCGATGATCGTGTTCACCGGCACCTGCTTGCCGAGGTCGAACACCGTATAGCCGTTGTTCGAGAGGATGGTGTTCACGAGCGACTTGCCGATGTCGTGCACGTCGCCGTACACGGTCGCGAGCACGACCTTGCCTTTGGTGTAGCCCTCTGCCTTCTCGAGGAATGTCTCGAGATGCTTCACCGCCTTCTTCATCACCTCGGCGCTCTGAAGCACGAAGGGAAGAATGAGCTCGCCGGCGCCGAACTTGTCGCCGACTTCCTTCATCGCGGGCAGGAGCACTTCGTTGAGCACGCGCACCGGTGCCTCGCGCACGCCAGCCGCGTCGAGAGCCTCCTCGACGCCCTCCTTCTTCCGGTGCAGCACCATCCAATGAACCTTCTGCTCCGGAGACATCCCTTCCGTGGGGTCCGCCTTTTCCTGTCTGGTGTCGAGCTCCGCCTTCGACGAGAACCCTTCGATGAACCGCTGAAGCGCGTCCGCGCGCTTGTTGAATACCAGGTCGTCGGCGAGCGCACGCTGTTCCGTGCTGATCTCGGCATACGGCGTGATGTGCGCCGGATTCACGATCGCCGCGTCGAGTCCCGCTTCGACGCAGTGGTGCAGGAACACGGAGTTGAGCACATACCGCGCAACCGGGTCCAACCCAAAGCTCACGTTCGAGACGCCGAGGATCGTGAAGACGCCCGGCAGTTCGCGCTTGATGAGCCGGATGCCTTCAATCGTCTCGTGCGCGCTGTCGATCCACTCCACGTCGCCGGTGGCGAGCGTGAAAGTGAGCGCGTCGTAGATGAGGTCTTCCGCCCTCAGCCCATACTCGCCGACGACGATGTCGTAGATGGCCTTCGCCACCTCGAGCTTGCGCTCACGGGTCTTCGCCATGCCGACAGGATCGATCGTCAGCGCCACGAGCGCCGCGCCGTGCTTCTTGGCGAGCGGCACGATGTCGTCGATACGCTTGCGGCCATTCTCCATGTTGATGGAGTTGATGATCGCGCGACCAGGCACATGCTGGAGCGCCGCCTCGACGACGTTCCGCTCGGTGCTGTCGATCATCAACGGGAGCTCTACACTCATGGAAAGCAGCTTCACCACCTTCGACATCTGCTCGGCTTCGTCACCGCGCTCGGTGAGCGCCACGCAGACGTCGAGGACGTGCGCGCCCGAGTCCTGCTGCTCGCGCGCGACGTCGAGGATGCCCTCGTAGTCGTCCGCGAGCAGCAGACGCTTCACCTTGCGCGAGCCCTGCGAGTTCACGCGCTCGCCGACCAGCAGCGGCGCGGGCTCCTGGCGCAGCGTGGTGGCACGCATTGCCGAGGAGACCAGTGCCTCGCGGCCATGCTGGCGCAGCGTGGCAGGTGTTGCCGCACGCACGGCCGTGACGATGCTGGCGAGATGCTCCGGCGTCGTACCACAACAACCGCCAACAATGCGAACGCCGAACTGCTCCACGAACTCGCGGAGCATGACAGCCATCGGGTCGGGCTGGAGCGGATAGATCGCCTCGCCCGTACCGGTGTTCAGCGGCAGGCCGGCATTCGGGATCACCGACACGGGCAGCGACGCGTGCTCCGTCATGAACCGGATCGGCTCGCGCATATGCTCCGGCCCGGTCGAGCAATTCAGCCCGATCACGTCGACGTTCATCGCGATGTCGGTGCCGAGGAGCATGCGGCCGCTCGTGTCGAGGGTGATCTGCGCCTGGATGGGAACGCGGCGCCCGATCTCGACGAACAGGCGCTCGAAGCCCGTGAGCGCGGCCTTCACCTCGAGGATGTCCTGCGCCGTCTCGACGAGGAGCACGTCTACTCCACCTTCCACGAGATACTTCGCCTGCCAGTAGTACGTCTCGGCGAGCGCCTCGAAGGTGATGTTGCCGAGCGCCGGATCGCTGCTGGACGGAAGCATGCCGGTTGGCCCGATGGAGCCGGCGACGAATCGGGGCTGTTCCGGGGTGGAGTACTTGTCACACGCGGCGCGCGCGAGGCGTGCGGCCTGGACGTTCAGCTCACGCGTCTTGTCCTCGAGGCCCCACTCCTTGAGCCGGTGCGGCGTGCTCTGGAAGGTGCAGGTCTCCACGACGTCGCAGCCGACGGCGAGGAAGGACTCGTGAATCGACTGGATGATGTCGGGGCGGGTGAGAACGAGGTTGTCGTTGCACCCTTCCAGCGCTTTCCCGCCGAAGTCATCCGGCGTGGGGTTGTGGCGCTGTATGTTCGTTCCCATCGCGCCATCGTAGACCAGCACTCGCTTGGCGAGGGCGTCGAGGTACGCGGAGTTTGCTGAGTCTGATTTGATTGACATGAGCGGTAAAAAAAAGGAGCCCTGACGCGACGGCGTGAGAGCTCGCGCTTTAGCAGGAGATTAACGTGGCCGCAATTTGCTGAAAATCGCCACGACGAACGGTTGTATGAACCTTGCTATAGATAGCAACTGGGTCCCACCGGGGCAAGCGTTCGCTGCGCGTGCCCATTTACGCATGACTGTGACATGATCGACGCTGAAGCACCCGAGTCGCAGACAAAAGTACGTTCCGAACCCGGCGCCGCGCACCCGCTCGCTCGGCTCGTCGAGCATCTGCGAGACGGGTGCATTTTTGTCGACTACGACATGCGCGTCGGATTCCTGAATGCGGCGGCACGGCGCGACACGGTCTCACGTGGCCACGACCCGGACCGGTATCCGGGCGGCGATCTCTGGGGGCTTCTCCGATACGAGCCCGACAGCACTGCTCGCCTTGCCGTGGAGCGAGCGGCACGCGAGCGGGTGCCGACCTATTTCACCATGCGCAGCACATACGGCGACTTCTGGGTGGAAGTCGACGTCGTTCCGCTCGAGGAGGGGTGCCTCATCTACTACCGCGACGCCACGCCCCGCAGTGCCGCGGAGGGCGCGCGGGTTGCGTCGGAGATCGAGCTGAAGGTGACGAGTGAGCGGCTCCGCGTTCTCCTTGGAGATGCACCCCTCGCCGTTTTCGTGATCGACCAGCAGGCCAACGTGCTCCACTGGAATCCAGCGGCGGAGCGGATGTTCCAGTGGAAGGCTGCCGAGGTGATCGGCAAGCCGCTGCCGTTCGTGCCCGAAGAAGAACGCGAAGGGTTCGAGGCCAACCTTGCCAAGGTGCGCAATGGCGGATCGCTCGGCGCCAAGCCCGAACGTCGTCGCCGGAAGGACGGAGTGGTGCTCGACGTCCAGATCTCCTCCTCGCCGATGCGCGATCAAACGGGCGAGGTGGTTGGCGCGATCGTGATGGCGATGGACGTGACGTCGCATCGCAAGCTCGAGACGCAGCTCCGCATGGCCCAGAAGATGGAGGCGGTCGGCCTGCTCGCCGGAGGCGTCGCGCACGACTTCAACAACCTCCTGACGGCGATCAAGGGCTTCTCGTCGCTTCTCCAGATGACAGTGCAGCCGGACGACCAATCGTCCGAGTTCCTCGAGGAGATCAACAAGGCCGCAGACCGTGCCGCGGCACTCACGGCCCAGCTTCTGGCCTTCAGCCGACGGCAGCTGCTGCGGCCCGAACCACTCGATTTGAATGCGCGGATCAGCGACCTGGAGCGGATGTTTCGCATGCTGCTTCGAGAGGACGGCGCCCTGTCGCTGAGCCTCGCGCCCGACCTGCACCGGGTGCTCGCCGATCCCGGGCAGATCGAGCAGGTCATCCTCAACTTGGTGGTGAATGCGCGCGACGCGATTCACGGCGTGGCGGGCGGCGCCGTCTCCATTCGTACCTCGAACGCCGAGCTGGCGGGTGAGGTTGCGCAGTGGGGCGAGGTCGACGTGCCGGGCCCTTACGTCCGGATCGACGTAAGCGACAACGGCGTCGGAATGGACCGCGCAACACAGGCGCGCATCTTCGATCCGTTCTTCACCACGAAAGAGGTGGGACAGGGCACCGGCCTGGGACTCGCGACGGCGTTCGGCATCGTGAAGCAGAGTGGAGGCTACGTCTGGGTGGAAAGCGAGCCAGGCCTCGGCTCGACGTTCAGCGTCTACCTTCCGCCCGCACGTGGTGTGGAGCGACGGAGCGGACCTTCTCGGTCATTGACCGGCGCCGGCAACGAGCGGATCCTGCTCGTTGAGGACGAGGATTTGGTGAGACGGGTGGCGCGCCGCGCGCTCGAGATTCACGGCTATGTCGTACACGAGGCGCCAGACGGCCCAACAGCGATTCAGCGCGCGCAGGAGTTCGAGATCGACATGGTGCTCACCGATGTCATGATGCCGGGGATGCTCGGACCGGCGCTCGTGCGCGAGCTGAGGAAGGAGCGCCCAGACCTCCCGGTGCTCTTCATGTCCGGGCACACGGACGAGATCGTGCGCGACGGACTGCTCGACCCCGCGACGCCGTTTCTTCCCAAACCCTTCACGCCCGCGCAGCTCGCGCAGAAAGTGCGGGAGGTGCTGGATGGAGCACAGGTGGGTTCACGGCGCTCGGAGCCACACCGAACGACGGACCTTGCGTGAGTGGGATGACGAACGAGGTCCACGCGATCCGAATGCGTCAGCAACGCCCGCCTCTTCTCCTCCCGTCATGACCTTACCGCTCGCCGTGAATGGGCGAATTCTCACTGGCCCGCTCACCGGAGTACAGCGTTATACGATGGAGACGATGCGGCGGATCGAGCCCGCCGCCACGCTCGTGCGTCCGCATGCACCTCTGCACGGGATGCGTGGACACGTCTGGGAGCAATTGGTGCTCCCATCTCTGCTGAACGGTCGCCCTCTATGGAGTACCGCGAACAGCGGTCCACTGGGCGTACACGAGCAAGTCGTGACGATCCACGACGTCATTGCACTGGACCGCCCGCAGTGGGTCGGCCAGCGCTATGGCGCGTGGTTTCGGTGGTTGATTCCGCGCCTGGTCAAAGGCGTCAAGGCCGTCATTACCGACTCGCGATTCACTGCGGAGAGGCTGATGGCGGTCACTGGGATACAAGCGGCGCGCCTGCACGTGATCCCGCTCGGCGTGGATGAGGCATTCAGCCCGCGCGCCCTCACGCAGATCGAGGAGACTCGCCGCGCCCTCGGCATTGGCGACGGGCCGTATTTTCTCACCCTCGGAAGCATGGATCGCCGCCGGAACATCGCGACGCTGCTCGCAGCGTGGGCTGAAGTGCGCCGTGCATTGCCTGCGTGCTCCCTCATCATCGCGGGCGCGCCCCTCGCCACGCGCGTACACGGGCGCGCGCCGGCGCCCATGGAGGTTGACGGTGTTCACTTCACCGGCCGCGTGCCTGAATCCATGCTGCCTGCACTTTACGCGGGAGCCCTGGCGTTCGTGTTCCTGTCGCTTTACGAGGGCTTTGGGCTTCCCGTCGCCGAGGCAATGGCGTGCGGCACGGCGGTGATCGCTTCCCGCGCGACCGCACTGCCCGAAGTGGCTGGCGGAGCCGGAATCCTCCTCGATCCATTCGACGCCCCTTACCTCGCCCGAGAGATGCAGGCGCTCGCAACCGACGCCGGATACCGCGAGGATCACCAGGCGGCATGTGCCGCGCGTGGGGCAACTTTCTCCTGGGACGCCTGTGCCAGCGAGACGTCGGCGGTGCTGGCCCACGCACTCCGTCTGTGAACCGACGTGTATGGACGTGTCTCCTCCCCGGAACGACTGAAAGCGCTTCGGGAGATTCACGCCCCTCCACACACCCGTCGACCGTCGGCAAGTGACCGCGTCTTGCCGTGGACGTGCAGCGCTGGTGAGATTGGACAGACACCCGACGCAGGTCCGCCGTTGCGCATTACAATGTTGTCGAAGTTGTATCCGCCCTGGGTTGGGGGTTTGGAATCACACACCGCACTGCTGTCCCAGACCTTGGCGTCGTTATCTGGCGTGCAAGTGAGTGTGGTAACCGGACAGCAACGTGCGGCGCTGGCGCGCACTGACATGGATGATCGTGTGCGCGTGGAGCGCGCGGCGACGATCGCTCGAATAGCCCGTACGCCGGTCGCCGTTGGCATGGGGGACCTCGTCCGCCGAACGCGGCCCGATCTCATCCACTTTCATTCTCCCAATCCGTGGGCGGAGCTCTTCGCGCCACTGAGAAGCATGCGCGTTCCCGTGGTGGTCACCTATCAGCACGACGTCGTGCGCCAGGCGTCGCTGCGTCCATTCTATCGTCCTATTCTCGACCGCGTCCTCGAATACGCGACGCGAATCGTGGTCTGGTCACCGCATCTGGCGGAGGGATCCGAAGCGCTGCGACGGCATCGCCACAAGGTCAGTGTGATTCCAGGAGGGATTCGGACCGCGCGATTCATCCCTACGGGCCAATCGCTCGCGAAGGCCGCCCAGCTGCGCCGGCGTTTCGCGGCACATGGGCCAGTGGTGCTGTTCGTGGGCCGACTGGTCTATTACAAGGGTGTCCGATATCTCCTTTCGGCGCTCCGGAACACGGCCGCCACCCTGGTCATCGTCGGCACAGGGGACGACGAGAAATCCCTGGTGGCGCTTGCGGCTGACCTGGGAATACGACACCGGGTTCACTTCGTCGGCCAAGTCAGCGATGCGGATCTGCCGCTGTACTATCAGGCCAGCGACATGCTCATCCTGCCGTCGTGCGAGCGCACGGAGGCGTTCGGGCTTGTACAGCTCGAAGCGCATGCGAGCGGGATTCCCTCCGTGTGTACTTCGCTCCCCACCGGAGTCGTATTTGCAAATGTCGACGGTGTCACAGGCCTGGTCGTGCCACCGAGAGATTCCGAGAGCCTTGCTCGGGCGATCAATCAGCTCTGCGGCGACGATGCGCTCCGGCGGCGACTGGGCGCGCAGGCGCAGCGTCGTGCCATCGATCAGTTCGACATCTCGCGCTGTGCCGATCGCATGATGGAGCTGTATCGCCTGGTTGTCGCCGACGTGAGGATAACGGCTTGAGCAGTGCCGCGACGAGCACCGGCGACGCGCACGCTGACAGCTTGGTGCATCCGACACCGGAGGGGCGCACGGTGGGGGCAGGGTGCGAGCACACGAGAATGGCGATGGATTCACTCGCGCCAATCACGGCCCACCTCGAGAACGTTCGCTGGCAACTTCGGGTCAAGCGCGCCATGGATGTCGTCGGAGGGCTTATGCTGCTTCTCCTTCTCAGTCCCGTCCTCGTCGTGAGCGCGATGTCCATCTGCCTGGAATCGCCAGGGCCACCGCTGCTGTTGCAGGAACGCTGGGGCCTTGGGGGCCGCATCTTCCGCTGTCTCAAGTTCCGTTCGATGAACGTAAACGCCGCCCAGCCGGGCATCGTCGGCATGCCCCCCGGTCATCTCGTGAAGAAGCGCGATGATCCACGGATTACACGAGTGGGCCGCCTTATCCGCCGAACCAGCATCGATGAGCTGCCGCAGCTGTGGAATGTGGTCCGAGGGGACATGAGCCTCGTTGGCCCGCGGCCCCTGGTCTTGCATATGCTCGAGCCCTACCCGGAAATCCTTGCCGTTCGCTCCCTTGCGCGGCCGGGCATCACCGGGCTGTGGCAGGTATCTGACCGCGCGAACAATGCGCACGTATTCCGGATGTTGCGATACGATCTCGAATACCTGCGTACGATCACGATGTGGACGGATATCATGATCCTCGTTCGGACAGTCCGCGTGGCAATGTCCGGATGCGGCGCGGTCTAGCGACAGGGCCGCGTTGACAACTCACCGCCGGTGTCAATGAAGCACGAGTATCTCGTCGTGGGGACAGGCCTCGTGGGAGCGACCATCGCAAGAACACTGGCCGACGCCGGGCACACGGTGCTCGCCGTGGAGCGGCGAGCCCACTCCGGCGGAAACGTGCACGACTCACTGCATGACTCCGGCATTCGAATGCACGACCATGGCCCGCACTATTTTCGCACCGGAAGCGCGAGCCTCTGGGCGTTTGTTCGGCGCTTTGCCTCGTTCTATCCGTACGAGGCAAGGATCCTGAGCCGCATCGACGGCGAGCTCCAGGGCTGGCCCGTCACGGCGTCGTACCTCCGGCAGAGCGGCATTCGGGTCGACGACGTCACCCCGCAAGCGAAGCCGCGAAATTTCGAATCGGCAATGCTCGCGAGGATGCCGCGCGCGATCTTCGAGCGCTTCGTGAAGGACTATACGGAAAAACAGTGGGGCGTCCCGGTTCACACGTTGGACGAACGCCTCGCGGCCCGCATACCCATCCGCTATGACGACGACCCCCGCCTCACGCCGCGAGCAAGATATCAGGGCCTCCCCACGAACGGATACAGCGCGATGATCAGCGCCATGCTTGACGGGATCCCGGTGGAGCTTGGCGTCGACTACCTGGCACACCGGGACTACCTGCGGCCGAGCGCCCTGACGGTGTTCACGGGGCCGATTGACGAATACTTCTGCTTCTCGCTGGGGCGCTTGAAGTATCGCGCGCAGCGACGTACGACCACCTATCATGCCGATGTGGACTGGTACCAGCCCGTGAGCCAGGTCAACGAGCCCCAACATTCCGGAGGCACGCACATTCGCACGCTGGAGTGGAAGCACATGATGCAACCCGCGGAACTCGCCAGGGTCGCCGGCACGCTGATCACGTGCGAGACGCCCTTCACTCCCGAGAACTCGGACGATTACGAATACCCGTTTCCCGACAAGGCGAACCGCGCGCTGTATCTTCGCTATCGCGAGATGGCGAATCGCTCCGCGGACACGCTCATTTGCGGTCGACTGGGCGAGTATCGCTACTACGACATGGACCAGGCCATCGCGCGTGCGCGCGTGCTCGCCGGCAGGATCCTGCAACATGGCCCCGCCTCGACACGGACAGCGTATTGAGCATCGCGCCTGACAATCCCGGCGGCACGAGGCCAGGAGCGGCGAGACCGTGATTGAAAGGGCCTGCGATCAATCAACCGTCGCGCCGCGGTTCCAGCCTCCGTTCAAGGCCTGAAGTCCCGACTTGTCGCTGCCGTCCGGCGCCTCCAGAACATGAAGACCGGAACGCCCGCGACCAGCAGCGCCACGCCACGCAGCGCGTTTCCGGGATTCGAAGCGATCGAGCCGAAGACGACATAGAGCGCGGCGAGCACGAAGAGCGCCACGCTCAGCGGATAGAACGGCGCGCGATAGCCGGAGTCCGCCACGCCCGTCACCGCATCGCGCCGCCGAAATACGACGAGCGTGAGCGCGGTGGTTCCGAAGAAGATCCAGTCCGCAAAGACAACCCAGTCGAGCAACTGCCCGTAACTGCCGGTGAGAATCAGTGCGGACGCAACCAGCGCTTGAAAGACGATCGCGGTGACCGGCGTCCGAAAGCGCGGATGCAGCGTCGCGAAGCTGCGGAAGAACAACCCGTCGCGCGCCATTGCCTGATAGACGCGCGGAGACACCAGGATCACGAGATTCAGGAAACCGAAGGTCGACGCCGCGATGCCCGCCGCGATGAGCCGACGTCCTCCCTCTCCCGCGATGCGCGACATCATGTCGGCGGCGGGAGCCGTGCTCTGCGCCAGTCCTTCCAGGCCCAACGCACGGATGTACGCGATGTTCGACGCGAGATACACCGCGACGACGATCAGTACCCCCAACACGAGGGCACGCGGCAGGGTGCGCTCCGCATCTCGCATCTCCTCCGCCACGAAATTCGTCTGCTGCCAGCCGCCGTACGAAAAGAGCACCGGTACGAGCGCGGTACTGACAGCGAGGAGCATGGCGGCAAACGTCGACGGAGGCGAAAGCGTCACCGAAGCAATCGGCACCGGAAAGGTGGGATTCACCGCCGCAGGCATGACGATGGCCGCGATGAGCAACGCCCCGATCGCGGCGAGCTTCAGAACCGTAAAGACGTTCTGCGTCGTCGCGCCGGGAGCGACGCCGAAGACATTCACGCACGATAGAAGTACCACCGCACCGAGTGCGAGTGGTATCGTCGCGCTCTCCGGGAGACCCACGATCCTCGTCGCGTACGTCGCGAACGTGACGGCGACGGCGGCAATCGCACCGGTGGCAATCGCGAGGAGAAGCGACCAGCCGTAGAGAAATGCCGGGAGTGGCCCGAATGCCTCGCGAAGGTAGGCATATCCTCCGCCAACCTTCGGTCGTCGCCGCCCGAGCTCGGCGAAGATGAACGCACCAAGCAGCGCGATGACGGCGCCGAGCGACCACGTGCCAATCGTCAGCGACGCGGAGCCAGTGCGCCGAGCGACGATGGATGGGTTGAGAAAGATTCCGGAACCAATGATTCCGCCGACCACCAGCATCGTGCCGGAAAAGAGCCCGATGCGGCGCGCATAGGTTGCCGCACCGTCGGGACTGACGTCACTCGCCACGTGCAGCGCTCCCGGATGGCTGGATCTGGCCGTTGTCCGCAAGAGCCGGGGCGAGCTGGAACCGTGAGGATGCTGGCCACGTAGGGCTCAATGTCCTCACCCGATGGTCACAATGCGCGCACTCAAGTTTCTGCTGCTGTCGGCACTGTTCCTGTTCGTCGGGCTGCCATGCCTTTTCGTCCTGTTCGTCATGGGCATGGCGATGTTCGGCGTGGTGTTCGGAATTGGACTGGCCCTCGTTGGAATCCTGCTCGGCATCGTCAAGGTGGCGTTGATGGTGATCATCCCCGTCGCGATCGTCCTCTGGCTCGTCCGCCGCGCGACCGCGCCAGACCGAGCGTACAGGTGAGGCGCAGCCGCGTCAGGTCCACTCCGTGATCTTTTCGCCCTCACCATCGGTGAAGGAGCCCGTGATGATCATGATCAGGTCGATGAGGGCCCAGATGCCGAGTCCACCGAGCGTGAGTAGCTGAAGGACGCCGGTCATCGTCTTGCCCGCGTAGAATCGGTGCGCTCCAAACACGCCGAAAAAGAATGCGAGGAGCATGGCGGGGAGTATCCGCTTTTCACTCCCCGTCATGGGAGAGGTCTGCATGACGCCACAATTCGTGCAGACCACCGCCATGGCGTCGATGACGCGATGACAGGCTTCGCAATACTTGGTGGGCCTGGGAGGAGAATATTGTTCCACGATGATTCCGTTGTGCTGGTACGTGCGCCGCCGCGCGATGGGAAGGGGGACCGCTCAAAGATTGATGTGACGATACCGACAAAGCTCAGAACCGAACCAGGTTGCGCTCCACACTGTCCTTGGCTCGATCCGAAAGACGTGAATGCCGGAAGATTTGTTGCGCACGTCCGCGCAGCTTTTCATCGCCCGAGAGCAGATAACTGCGGCGAAGGTAGTCGATCGCCAGAAGTGGATCACTCTCGAGTTGCTGCGAAAGTATCAGGTAGTATTCCGCGCGCTCCGCGAGTGTCGCCACGAATCCAGAAAAGCGTCGCGTGAACTTTGCGTCGAACTGGATGTACTCGGTTCTAACGAGATCGGACGGTAGTGCTACCTCTCCCACACGAACGACGACGGTCTCACGCCCATAGGCCTGCATCAAACCGAGTTCGTAGAACACGTTCGCCATCGTTTCCGGTCGAATGCCTTCGTGAACGACGGCCACGCCAACGGGGCTGCAAACCGCAAGGGACCAGATTTTCAGAAGGTAGTCTTTCCCCGTGGTCAACGTACTTGCATCCGTGCTCTTGAAACCGACATCTGCAAGCACTGAAGCAACACGCCTGCGAGCATTCGCGACCGTCCTGGGGACGTTCTTTCCCATCGCCGACATGATAAAACATGAGCGTGGCTGCCAATTAATTGGGCCACCCTGCACATCTCCGTCGGTTGGGCGGTAGAAAATCATCGACTCTTCGTGCTCTTCCGTGCGATCGGAATGTTCTTGTACGCGCCAGAAGTCTTTTTGTGATCGATGATCTTTCCAGCATCCCTATCGATCTTCACGAAGTGCCCACTCCGTGGGTTTTTCACCTGGACGATGTCTTTCTTTTTGGCCATGCGTGCCCCCGTGAAATTGCAGCGATCCGTTGTGGCAGAAACAAAACTGCCGCCTCATTCCAAATATACGAAACACGCCGTCCCCGACGCGTGCGCTACAATTTCGCGATGCCGGTGTAAGTCTCGGGGCGCCGGTCTCTGAAGAACTGCCAGGTATTCCGCACCTCGCGAATCTTGTCGAGGTCGAGGTCGGCGATCACGAGCTCGTCCTGATCCCGGGATGCGACCGCGAGCATCTGCCCGCGCGGATCGCAGAAATAGCTCTGCCCGTAGAACTCACCGATGTTCCACGGCGCCTCGGTGCCGACACGATTGATCGCGCCGACGAAGTAGCCGTTCGCGACCGCGTGGGCGGGCTGCTCCAACTTCCACAGGTACTCGGACAGGCCCGCGACCGTCGCCGAGGGATTGAAGACGATCTCCGCGCCATTGAGGCCGAGCTCGCGCGCACCTTCGGGAAAGTGGCGGTCGTAGCAGATGTAGACGCCCACCTTCGCGTAGCGTGTCTGGAAAACGGGATAGCCCAGGTTGCCGGGCTTGAAGTAGTACTTCTCCCAGAAACCGGGCGCGACCTGCGGAATGTGGTTCTTGCGATACTTGCCGAGGTAGGTGCCGTCCGCGTCGATCACCGCGGCCGTGTTGTAGTACACGCCGATCGACTCGATCTCGTACAGCGGCACGATGATCACCATCTCGTACTTCTTCGCGACCTCCTGCATCAGTCGCGTCGTCGGTCCGTCCGGGATGTACTCCGTCGCCTCATACCAGCGCGGCGTCTGCTCGGCGCAGAAGTACGGGCCCGTGAAGATCTCCTGCATGCAGAGGATCTGGACTCCGGCGGCACCAGCCTTGTCGATGAGCACCATGTGCTTGTCGATGTTGGCCTGGCGGATCTTTTCGATGCTCTCGCTCGTCGAGCCAGCGTGTGACGCCTGAATCAGGCCGCACTTCACAATCAGGGACATGCAGGTCTCTCCGCACTAGTGGAGTCATCGCGCGCAACTGCGCGCCCTCGACGCGGAAAGCATACACGGCAGAATGATCGAGCGCGAGCGATCAGGGCGAGCCAGCTCGGGCGTGCTACGTCAGGCCGCGCGTCGCACCGGCGAATTGATCAGCTCCGCATGACGCCAGGATGAGGCCCAGTCGATGCTCGTTCCCATCAGCACGCGGAGCAACACGAGCGCCGTCAACGCCACACCGCCGAGCACCACGAAGCCCAGTTGAAACGAGCCGGTCGACTGCTTGATCTGGCCGAGCAGGGTGGGGAGGACGAACCCGCCCAGCCCGCCGATTGCGCCGATGAATCCGGTGGCGACGCCAATCTGATTCCGGAAGCACTGCGGCACGAGCTGGAACACGGCGCCATTCCCAAGGCCGAGCGACATCATGCCGATGACGAGGATCACCATCATCGCGTGCAACGCGGGTAGGCGCGCCGCAAGGAAGTACGCGCCGACGATTCCCACCAGCAACCACGAGAGCAATCGCACACCGCCAATTCGATCGGCGATGAATCCACCGACAGGTCGAAATCCGCTCCCCGCGACCGCCGCGAGCGCCGTGAGGTAGCCCGCGGCGACAGGAGTGACGCGATACTGATCGCGCAGGAACACGGGAAGAAAACTTGCCAATCCGACAAAGCCACCGAAGGTGACGGCGTAGAACAGGCAAAACCACCACAGCTCCGGCCGGCGGAGCGCGCTGAGATAGCTCGTCCGTTGCCGGTAGGTGCCGCGGGCGGGACTGTCCTTCGCGAGCAGCGTGAAAACAACCAGCACCAGCGCCAGCGGGAGCATCGTCAGCGCGAGCACGTTGTGCCAGCCAACGTGCGCAGCAATGCGTGGCGCGACAAGATTCGCCACCACCGTGCCGCTGTTTCCAGCGGCGGCGATGCCCATCACCAGCCCCTGCTTCTCGGGCGGATACCATCGGCTCGCCAACGGCAGCGCGACGGCGAACGACGCACCGGCCACGCCGAGCATCAAGCCAACGGCGATCAGGATGGGGAGCGACGTGCCCGCCTGCCAACCCAGCGCGAGGGGAACGAAGAGCAACATGAGCATCCCGATGCCGACTCGGCGTCCGCCGAAGTGGTCGCTCAACAGCCCGAGCGGAATGCGCATGATCGATCCACTCAGCAGCGGTATCGCCACCATCAATCCTTTCTGCGCAGCATTGAGCCCGAGACCTTCTCCAATCGATACACCGAGCGCGCCGAGGAGCACCCAGATCATGAAGCAGAGATCGAAGTGAAGAAAAGCGGCAAAGACGGTGGGCTTGTGCCCGTAGGCCGCGCCACCAGCGTCGGTTTGCGGTTGTGATGTGGGCGTCATGCCGCGCTGGCCTTCCCGGAGGCGTGCTCGCGCGCAGTGAGATGCGCGCCGATGGCGGTGATGAGCGGCCGCATGCGCGGCGGTGAGGCGACCACGTGCGGAACGACGCCGAATTCCTCCAGCACCGTGGAGCAGGTGGGTCCGATGGATCCTACGATGGTCTGGTGATTGAGCGCGTGACAAAGCGCCTCGCGCAGGTGAAGCCGATCGGCAATCGCGAACAGGTGGCGGACCTGCACCTGAGTGGTGAATGCGACGGCATCGACGCGGTCGTCGATCAGCCGGTGCACGAGTTGCTCGATTGGCACGAGGTCGCGCGGAAGCTCCCATCGATACGTGCGCATCATCTGCACGCGTGCTCCCCGCCCGAGCAGCGCCTGGACCAGCGCTGAGGTCTCGCTGCCGTCGCACACAACCAACGCCCCCTCTCCCTCCAGCGACAGCATCGCGATCGCGGCGAGAAGCTCAGTCGTGGTATGTGGAGGCTGCACGCCAACGCGCACCGGGATGTCATGCCGACGCAGCACCGCCGCAGGCTTCGGTCCTCGGACCACGGTGGTGGCGCCGGATAGCGCGTCGACGAGGTTTGCCAGGAGCCCGATGTCATCCGCCTGCGCGAACAGCGAAGCAAGGCCGGCGCCTGTAAGACAGACGACGAACTTGATGTGGCCGCGACGAATGTTGCTGATGAGCGCGGGAATGATCGCGGTGACGTCGAGGCGTGCCTCGTACACGGCGGGAGCACACACGGGCTCTCCACCTTCGCGCCGAACAAGCTCGGCCATCTCGCTTGCGAGCCGCGCCTCGAGCAGGGCGACGCGTGCGCCGGCTGGCAGCGTCATTGGTCCGCGCTCCAGTCCGAGCGCGCGCTGTCCTCGATCCACAGCTCGACGTGCATCGCGTTCGTGATTGTCGTGCGATACGTGGTGAGCGCAGAGCAGTCGTTGCCGATCGGCTGCCCGGTGGCGAGCGCGAACTTGAAGCCATGCAACGGACAGATCACCTTGCCGCCTCCCACGAGGCCGTCGGCCAGCCGGCCGGCGCGGTGCGGGCACACGGCATCGGTCGCGAATACTCCGGCGCGCGTGTTGAATACCGCGACGTCGCGCTCGCCCACGCGAAACGTGCGGCCCTCGCCGAGCGGAATGCGATCGAGTGGCCCCAGATCGAAACAGGTCGCGTGAGCCGCGCTGGTCATGTCGTCTCCTGCCACTCGGCTGCGCGCGACGCGACCGGTTCGAGCACGTTGAGGAACTGCGCCGGATGCACGGGTTGCGCCGCCTCGAGCCATGGATCGACGTAGGCGTCCATCGCGCGCTGCATCTCGGCGTCGAGCAGCGCGCAGATCCCTTCGCTGTCGTCCACGAGCAGCTTGCGAAGACGGTCGATGCCGATGCGCTCGACGAAGCCGAACGTGCGCTCGAGATACTTCGCGTGCTCGCGATAGTACTGGATGAAGCGTCCCATGTACCGCAGCACGTCGTCGTGCGAATCGACGACGCACAGGATGTCACCCTTGCGCACGCGCGTGCCGGCGGCGCCTCCGATGTACAGCTCCCACTTGCCGCCCTCGATCGCAACCGCGCCAAGATCCTTCGTCGTCGCTTCGGAGCAATTTCGCGGGCAGCCGGCCGTCGCGAGCTTGATCTTGTGCGGCGTCTCGATGCCCTGATAGCGCCGCTCGATCTGTATGCCGAGCGCGGTGCTGTCGCCCACTCCGTAGCGGCAGAACTCCGTTCCGATGCAGGTCTTGCAGGTGCGGAACGACTTCGCGTAGGCGTGCCCTGATGGCATGCCGAGATCGCGCCACATCCCCGGTAGCTGCTCCTTCGACACGCCTACCAGGTCGATGCGCTGTCCGCCTGTGATCTTCACCATTGGCACGTCATAGCGATCCGCGACATCGGCGATGCGCCTTAGCTCTGCCGCGGAGGTTACTCCTCCATAAATGCGAGGAATGACGCTGAACGTGCCGTCCTTCTGCACGTTGGCGTGCACGCGATCGTTGATGAAGCGCGCATCGCGTTCGTCGTCGTAGTCGCTGCCCCAGAGCGTGCGCAGCAGCGACGCGAGCCCCGCCTTGCTCGACGGATCCTCGTGCCCGCCCGCGAGCTCGGCGAATACCGAGGAGACGCTGCGCAGCCCGTGGTCGCGAACGGCGCGCACGAGCTGCGCCTTGGTCAGCGCGACACCGGGCACGTAGTAGTGCGCCGACGGATCGTCGCGCAGCGAATCACCGGCGGCGAGCTCGAGGACTCGCAACACGTCTGGCTTGCACGCGCCGCAACCAGTGCCGGCACGCGTCGCTTCGCACGCCGCCTTGAGTGTGCAGTGCCCCGCCACCACCGCGGCGATGAGCGCTCCCTTCGACACGCCATTGCAGTTGCATATCTGCGCCGAGTCAGGAAGGTCCGCGACGCTCGTTGCCACCTCGGCGACCATCAGCTGAAAGAGCAGCTCGGCGCGGTTGTCCGGCAGCAACGAGCCGCGATCGAACGCCTGTAGCAGCATGGGCGCGGCGCCCGCATCACCGAGCAGGATCGCGCCGCGCAGCCGGCCCTCGCGGACGATGAGCTTCTTGTAGATGCCGCGCATCGGCTCGCTGTACGTCACCACCTCGTCGGTTGGCTCCGACGGCTCGCGCTCTCCCATCACCGCGAGGTCCACACCCATCACCTTGAGCTTCGTCGACACGCGTGAGCCGGTATATGTCGCCTGCGGCGCGCGACCGGACAGACGGTCGGCGAGTGCGCGCGCCTGCTCCCACAGCGGCGCGACGAGGCCATAGACCTGTCCGCGATGCTGGGCGCATTCGCCGATCGCATAGACGTCGGCATCAGCGAGGCAGCGCATCTCGTCGTTCACGACGATGCCGCGTTCGACGGTGAGTCCCGATCCTGCTGCGAGGGACGCATTCGGCCGGATGCCCGCCGAGATCACCGCCATGTCGCACGCGAGGGTGCTGCCGTCGGCGAAGGCAAGCCCTTCAACGCGCTCTTCGCCCAGAATTTCCTTCGTGAGCTTCTCGAGATGGACGTGCACTCCCATGCCCTCGAGTGTGCTCTTGAGCAACGCGCCGGCAGACGGATCGAGTTGCATCTCCATCAGGTGCGCGCAGAGATGCACCACGTGCACGTCGAGCCCGCGCTCGAGCAGACCGCGCGCCGCCTCCAGGCCGAGCAGGCCGCCGCCGATGACGGCAGCGGTGCGTGCCTTCGGGACATACGACAGAATGCGTTCGCAGTCATCGAGGGTGCGAAAGGCGAACAGACCTTCCTTCATCTCGCTGCCGCGATGGCCTGCCGCCAACCCCTTGATCGGCGGAAGGAACGCCGAGCTTCCAGTGGCGAAGACGAGCACATCGTACGGCTCGAAGACATGCTCGTCGCCGCGAACGAGCTTCGCGAGGCGATCGATCGCCGTGACACGCACGCCAGCATGCAGCGTGATGCCGTTCTCGGCGTACCAGGAGAGCGGATTGATGAAAGTGTCGTGCGTCTCGTGCGAGCCCGCCAGAATGCCCGAGAGCAGAATGCGGTTGTAGTTGCCATGCGGCTCGTCGCCGAACATGGTGATCTCGAAGCGGTCGGCAGCCCCGCGCGCGAGCATCTCCTCCACGAAACGGGCGCCCACCATGCCGTTGCCGATGACGACCAGGCGCTGCTTCACTGGATGAGGAACTTCCGGGGTCATGATCATGAAGCGAGTCTCGGTTCGGGATGCGATTCGAGACGGACGGCGCACACCTTGAACTCGGGCATGCGGCTCGTCGGATCGAGCGCGGGGTTGGTCAGTCGGTTGATCGAGCCCAGCCCGCCCCAGTGAAACGGGACGAACACGGTGTCCTCACGGATGTCACGCGTGAGGCGTGCGCGTGCGATGGCGCGGCCGCGGCGCGTCACGAGGGCGAGCAGCGCGCCGTCGGCGATGCCGGCACGCTTCGCGGCGGACGGATTGATCTCGGCGAACGGCTCGGGCGACATGCTGGCGAGTCGTTTGACGCGGCGAGTCTGCGTGCCCGACTGGTAGTGCGCGAGCACACGTCCCGTCGTGAGATACAGCGGATACTCGGCGTCCGGCTCTTCCGCCGGCGAGAGGTGGCGCACTGGATGAAAGCGCGCGCGACCGGTTGGCGTCGCGAACCGTTCCGCAAAGATGCGCGGCGTGCCGGGATGATCGGCTGCTGGACAGGGCCAGAAGATCCCACCACTCGATGCGATCTTCATCCAGCTCATCCCGGCGTAGTCTGCTGCGCCACCCGCAGATGCGCGACACAGCTCGTCGAACACGTCGGACGCACTGGAATAGCGGAAGTACTCGCCTTTGCCCAATCGCTCCGCCAGAGACTCAATGATGTGGAGGTCGGTGCGTACCTCGCTCGGCGCGTCGACGGCACGACGACGCAGGATCACGCGGCCCTCGAGGTTCGTCATGGTCCCTTCTTCCTCGGCCCACTGCGCGCTCGGTAGCACGACGTGCGCATGCTGTGCCGTTTCCGAGAGGAAGAAATCCGCTACCACGAGGAGGTCGAGCGCGCGAAAGCGATCTTCGATGTGCACCGCGTTCGGCGACGATACGACTGGATTCGAGCCGACGACGATGAGCGCGCGCACTCCATCGTCCGTACCCATCGAGTCGAGCATCTCGTAGGCGGAGCGACCTGCGAGAGGAATGTCAGCGGGGTCGATCCCCCACACGTGCGCGACATGCGCGCGCGCCTCGGGATCGTCGATGCGGCGATAGCCCGGAAGCTGATCGCACTTCTGACCGTGCTCCCGTCCCCCCTGGCCGTTTCCCTGACCCGTGATGGTGCCAAAGCCAGTGAATGGCTGGCCGTGCTTGCCAAGCGCGAGGGCGAGGTTGATGTACGCCAACGTGTTGTTGACGCCCTGCGATTGCTGCTCCCCGCCTCTTGCGGTGAGAATCATTGGGCGCGACGCCTGTCCGAGCATGCGTGCGGCGCGGACGAGCTGTTCTTCGGAAACGCCGGTGATCCGCTCTGTGCGCTCGGGCCAATACGTCGCGGCGATGCCGCGAACCGCGTCGAACCCGTCTGTGTGCTCGGCGATGAATGGCGCGTCGACAAACCCGCCGCGCACCACGAGGTGCAGGAGTCCGTTCGCGAGCGCCGCGTCCGAGCCGGGCGTGAGGCGAAGATGCAGGGCGGCGGTCTGCGCGGTGACGGACCGCCGCGGGTCGACGACGATGAGCGCGCCTCCATTCGCGCGTTGTGCCTGGAAGTACTGCATCAGCGGCGGCATCGTCTCGCTGGGATTGCTTCCCACGAGGAGGATGACGTCGGCGTTCGCGATGTCTTCGACGGGGAAGGGAAGCCCGCGATCGACGCCGAAGGCGCGGATGCCCGCTGCCGCCGCGCTCGACATGCAGAAGCGGCCGTTGTAGTCGATGTTGCGTGTGCCGAGCGCAACGCGCGCGAACTTGCCGAGGAGGTATGCTTTCTCGTTGGTCAGCGAGCCGCCGCCGAAGACGCCGACCGCGTCGACGCCGAACTTCGCCTGCGCTGCATGAATGCCGTCGGCGATGCGGTCGAGCGCATCATCCCAGCTTGCGGGCATGAGCACACCGCGTGAATTCCTGACCAGCGGTGTCCGCAGCCGGCTCTGATCCGCGAGTGTCTCCGCGGCCAGCCAACCCTTGATGCAGAGTGCGCCCTTGTTGACCGGAAACTCGCTGTCACCCACGACGCTGATGGCGTCGTCGGCAACGGTCAAGCGCATTCCGCACTGGAGTGCGCAATACGGACAGTGTGTTGCTGTATCGGTTGCGATATGCGCCGAAGCTGCCACGTGGTTTCCGCTGGAAGGGCTCCAGAGTCACCATAGGTCGCTCAGTTCGACGTGTCAACAAAAATGTGCACAATCAGCACGTTTACAGGAGCAATCGGCCTATTAGTCGGCAGAAAGTGCAAAATCGCCACGACTTTCTTGCGAATTTTGCACTTTTTCAACTACAGCGATCTCAACTGGCGGATTGGCCTGAAAGCTGGGTTGGGCAATCAGAGGAGAAGCCGCGCCTTCTGGCTGAGTTGTCTTCCGCCGTTTCCGCGAGACAAACCTAACTGCCCAGTCGCGTATCCCCGTCGCGCCGATCATCGGACAGGCTCGACGTCTCGTCGCGCATCAGCGCCAGATAGATCACGACGCTCAGTCCGAACGTCACGAACCAGGCATACTGATAGAGATGATCGACGAACGATGGATTCGCCACATTTCCGCCTGGTGTCATTGCCGCGCGGATGAATCCGGGGACGACGGGCAGCACTGCGACGACGAGCGCGATCATCGCCCTTGGATTCACCCCGTTGCGGTAGGAATACATCCCGTTCTCCCGAAACAGGTCAGGGAGCGACAGCCGTTCCTTTCGCAGCACCCAGTAGTCAGCGATGAGGATTCCGCCGAGCGCGCCCATGAGGCTCGAGTAGCCGACGAGCCAGGTGAAGATGTATGCGCCGGCGTCGGAGTAGAGCCTCCACGGCATCATCAGGATGCCGACGACCGCGGTGATCAATCCACCCGTGACGTAACTGATCTTGCGCGGATTCAGGTTGGAGAAGTCATTCGACGGCGACACGACATTCGCGGCCATGTTCGTGTGCAGCTGCGCAGCAAGCACTACCAGCGCCGCGAAGATGATCACCGCAGTGCCGCCGATCTTCGTTACGAGGACGACGGGATCCCACTCCGCCTTGCCGAAGATCACGATCGTCGCGCTGGTGACGGCGACGCCGATGAACGCGAATGCCGTCATCGTGGTCGGCAGGCCGAGGGCCTGACCCATGGCCTGCGACTTCTGGCTGCGTGCGTATCGGGTGAAGTCCGGAATGTTGAGGCTCAGTGTCGCCCAATAGCCGACCGCCGCGGTGAGCGATGGCGGAAAGATCGACCAGAATGGTTTCGCGTCGGCACCCTGAAGCCGTGACGATTCCGCGAGGATGTGCCCAAGCCCTCCGCCATGACGAATGCCCCAGACGAGCAGCACGGTGCTGCCGGTGATGAGGAAGGGCGCCGCGAAGCTGCCGAGATGCTTGATCGCCTCGATGCCTCGCACGATGATCGCGACCTGGAGCAGCCAGAACAACGCGAACGCGATTGCAATGCCACCTGGCACGTGCGTCCACCCCGGCCATGCGGCCGTGAACAACGTGTTGAGTGCGAGTGCGGCAATCCATGTCTGGATGCCGAACCAGCCGCACGCGACCACTGCGCGCAGCAGGGCGGGCACGTTCGCGCCCTTTACGCCGAACGCCGCGCGACACAGGACAGGAAAGGAGATGCCGTACTTTGTGCCGGCATGGGCATTCAGGATCATCGGGATGAGCACGATGGTGTTGCCGAGCAGGATCGTGACCATCGCCTGCCACCACGTCATGCCCTGCGTCATCATCCCCGACGCGAGCGTGTAGGTCGTGATGACGACACTCATGCCGATCCAGAGCGCCGCGATGTTGTACGTCGACCAGGTGCGTCGCGCCAGCGGCGTCGGCGCGAGATCGGGGTTCCAGAGTGGGCTGCCGGAAAGATCTACCTGCGTGGTGACGAAATCGGTGGTGTACGACGCGACCGAAATCTCGCCGGCACCCTTCACGCGCGAGCTCCCGCCAGTCCCGCCGTCGTGCGCGGCAACCACACCCCTCGGCCTTCCTTGCCGACGACGCGATAGTCATCGACGATGACTTCGCCGCGCGACAGCGTCGTGCGTGAGAAGCCCGCGAGATCCCACCCTTCGTATGGCGACCAGTCGGCGTTCGTCTCCATCTCGTCCGGAACAACCTTGTGGGTGCGTGTCGGATGGATGATGGCGAGGTCAGCGTCCGCACCAATGGCGATTGAACCCTTCCGCGGCGCCAGCCCCATGATCTTTGCCGGGTTAGTGCTCAGCTTCGCGCACATCTGGGGCAGCGTGAGTCGCCCTTCGAGGACACCCTTCGTGTAGGTGAGTGGCATCAACGTCTCGAGGCCCGGCATCCCCATCGGGATCTTCGTCCAGTCACCTTCCCACATCGCCTTCTGCTCGCGCGTGAAGGTGCAGGTGTCGGTCGAGATCACGGAGACTTCGCCCGAATTCAAGCCGCGCCAGAGACGAGCGGAGTCCGCGGGCTTCTTGAGCTGCGGACAACAGGCGAAGAGGTGGCCGTCCTCGCCGGCGAAAACGGAATCGTCGAGCACGAGGTACTGCACGCACGTTTCGGCGACCACTGGCACGCCGCGGTTCTGGGCCGCGCGGATGATGTCAGTACCCTCGGCGGTCGACATGTGGACGATGTAGAGCTGACCGCCGGTTGCCTCACTCCACTGCACCACGCGCTGGATTGCTTCGGCCTCGATGAAGTTCGGGCGCGTGATCGCGTGCAGCACCGCGCCGTGCTCCTTCATCAACTCCGGAGTGTGATGTCGCGCAATGAGCTCGTCGAGCACGCGTGACGACTCAGCGTGGACGAGCAGCATGGCGCCGTGCTTCTTCATCTGCTCGAGCGTGCCGAAGAGCGCGCGGTCGTCGGACTGCCAGCCTTCCGACTCGTAGATCATGAATTCCTTGAAGGTGGTGAAGCCGCGCTTCACCATCCCGGCGATCTGGTCCTTGTGCTCGTTGTAGCGCGTGATGCAGATGTGAAACGTGTAGTCGATGAGCGACTTGCCTTCCGCCTTCTTCATCCATGTGTCGGCTGCGTCGCTCAGCGAGCCATCGGCCGAGGGAATGGCGAAGTCGATCACGGTCGTGACACCACCTCGCGCGCCGGCCCTCGTTCCGGAGCGGTAGTCGTCGGCGGAGACAGTGCCGCAGAACGGAAGCTCGAGGTGGACGTGCACATCGAGCACGCCGGGAATCACATGATGACCGGAGGCGTCGATGACGTCGGCGCCGTCGGTATCGAGTCGTTCGCCCAGTGCGGCGATCTTTTCACCGACGATGCCGATGTCGCCGATGAACTCACCGCCTGGGGTGACGATGTTTCCGTTCCTGACGATGCGATCGAATCTCATTGCTGACTGGTTGCTCGCGTTAGACGGTGTTGATGCCTTTGTGTCCCCACTTCAGATACGCACGAGTCCCAGTGCGACGTCGAAGGCATCCAGCGCGTAATCGACATCTGCCCGAGTGATGCACATTGGCGGCTTGATGCGAAGCACGTTGCCGTCGAGCCCTCCCTTGCCGACGAGGATGGACATCTCCCGCAGCGCCTCCATCAGGTCCAGCGTCTCCTGCTTCGCCGGCGCCTTCGATGCACGATCGCGCACCAGCTCCATGCCGAGCATGAGGCCCTTGCCGCGAACGTCCCCGATCAGGCGGTGCGATGCCTGCAACTTCTCCAACCCCGACTTGAAGCGCGCACCGAGCACGCGGCAATTCTCCTGGAGCCCGTCTTCCTCGATGATGTCGAGCACCGCGAGACCAGCCGCCATGGACACCGGATTATTCGCGTAGGTATTGAAGTGGATCCGCTGCGCGAGTGACTTCGCGATCTCCATGCGTGTGGTGACGGCGCCGATCGGGGCGCCGTTACCGAGCCCTTTCGCCATGGTGACGAAGTCCGGGACGACGCCCCAGTTCTGGAAGCCCCAGTAATGGTCGCCGGTGCGGCCGAATCCAGTCTGCACCTCGTCGGCGATGCACAGTCCACCGTACTCGCGAATGACGGCGTACGCTTCCTTGAGGTAGTTCGGCGCACCGTAGGTCACGCCGCCAACTCCCTGCATCGGCTCAGCGAGGAATGCCGCGACCTTGCCGGGAGTCGAGTAGCGAATGAGATCGCGAATGTCCGCGGCGGACATCGTCGCGATTTCCTCGGGTGTGCCCATGAACGGGCTGCGGTACGGATCGGGGTTCATGGCGTGATGCACATGGCCGTCGCCGCCAGCGGGGTATTTCCACGTGCTGTGCGACGTCAGTCCCATCGCGCTCGGACTGCCACCATGGTAGGCGTTCCTGAGTGCGATGACGTCGCGATTGCCCGTGAACAGACGCGCCATCTGAATGGCGAGATCGTTCGCCTCACTCCCGGTGTTCGTGAAGTAGGTGACGTCGAGGCCCGGCGGCATCTTCGACGCGAGCTTCTTCGCGAGCATCGGAAAGTTCGGATGCATATAGATCGTGGTCGCGTGCTGCAGCGTTCCCACCTGCTTCGTTACGCGTTCGACGAACTTGGGATGACAGTGGCCAACACTTACGGTCACAATGCCGGCGAGCAGGTCGAGATACCGTCGGCCCGTCTCGTCGTAGAGGTACTGCATGTGCCCTTCGACGATGAGCAGCGGCTCCTTGTAGATCGTGTACACCGCCGGGTTGGTGTACTGCTTCCGCATCGCGATGAGCTCCGCGCGTGGCGGGCCGTCGTAGGGGCGGGGCGTGTGGTCGATGGCGGGCAGCTCGAGTTGCGGGGCGATGGTGGTCATGGGATCACTCTGCTGTTGGATTTTGCAGCAACAAAAAGAAAGAGCCTTACCGCAGAGGGCGCAGAGGACTGAAACTGCCGCAGAGGGCGCAGAGAACGACAATGGAAGGAATGCATGATGAAGGTGCGCGCGCCGTGAAGCTGGCGCTGTTCCTCTGCGTCCTCTGCGGCTGTTGCATTTCCTCTGCGCCCTCTGCGGTGAAATCGCAGTTCCGCACTTTTCTTTGAAGGGATTACGACGTCATCCACTCGGACGACTCAGGTGCCGCATACCCCTCGACCGCCTCGTACCCACCCTGATACCCCTCCCCTTCCGGCCGCCGGATCTGCGACTGCAACACCACGCGATCACGGCGGATTCCGCGAAAATCTTCAACAGTCTTCCAGCCCTTGTCCGCATTGCGCTCGAGGAACGCGTCGAGCCCAGCATTCAACCGCTGGATGACGTGTGGACCGATCGCCGAATCGAGCATCGCCGACGTGCACACCTGAACAGTGCCAGCCCCCAAAAGGAAATAGGAGAGCGCCTGCGCAAAATCGGACACGCCACCGATGCCGGAGAACTCACGATCGGGAAATGCCTGCGTCATCTTCGCCATGTTCGCGAGCGCCATCGGCAGGATGGCGGGCCCGCCCAGTCCACCGCTCGATACCATGCCGTCGACGTTGATCTCGAACTCCAGCGTCTCCGGATCGATCAGCGGCAATGACGGAAATGTGTTCGACGACACCATCGCATCCGCACCACCGCGGAAACACGCCGCAGCCTCCACCACCATGTCTCGCGTCGCGGGGGTGAGCTTCGTCCACACCGGAATCTTCGAGACCTCCTTCACGGCCTCGGTCACGACGGAGCAGAGACCCTCATCCTTGCCGATGTTGGAGCCCATGTCCTTCCGGTCCATGTGCGGACAGGAAAAGTTGCACTCGATCCCATCCGCACCGGCGTCCTGGACCGCCTCGGCGAGATGCTGCCAGTTGCGCAGCTCCTTGTCGTTGCCCGATCCCGCCATGATCGACGCGATGAGCACCTTCGTCGGATGCGCGGCCTTGATGCGCTGTATGCGCGGCACCCACCAGTCGATCGTCTTGTCGGAGATGAGCTCCCAGTTCCACGACGAGTGCAGCGCCGCGCCTGGCCGTTTCTTCATGGAGACGTAGGCGTCGTCGGCGCCCGTCCGCATGAACTTCGCCTTCGCGCCCACGACGTTCGTGACCGGATGCATGCCAATCGTCTTCGTGACGACGCCGCCCCACCCGGCATCGAAGGCGCGCAGGATGTTGTTCTCCGACTCCGTCGGCGGCGCCGACGAGAGCAGGAAAGGATTCTCGAACTTGATGCCCGTGAACGCGACGGATCGGTCAGCCATTTCGGTCGAGCCTCCTCAGCTCATCCAGTTGACGCCAGCTTCCTTGTTCCACTTTGTGGTCATCTTCTTGGCCTGCGTCCAGAATTCGATGGATCCACGTCCGGTGATGTCGCCGACTCCGAACTTCGAGTCGTTCCACCCGCCGAACGAGAACGGCTCACGAGGCACGGGCACGCCGACGTTCACGCCCACCATGCCCGCGCTCGCGTGCTCCATCACGTAGCGCGCGACGCCGCCGCTCTCGGTGAACACGGACGCGGCATTTCCATACGGTGACGCATTCTCGATCGTGATCGCATCCTCGATGTTCTTCGCGCGCACGATCGCGAGCACAGGACCGAACACTTCGTCCTGCGCGATGGCCATGTCGGGCGTGACGTTGTCGATGATCGTCGGCCCGATGAAGTATCCGCCCTCTCGACCCTTCACCTTCACGTTGCGCCCGTCGACGAGCACCGTCGCGCCCGCCGCTTCGGCCTCGTCGATGTACCGCGTGACCCGCTCGAGCGACGCTTCGGAGATGACCGGGCCGACGTCCTGGCCCACGACCATCTTCCGCGCGACCTCCACCATCCGCGCGATGATGTGATCCGTCTGTGACACCGCCACCATCACCGAGGCGGCCATGCACCGCTGGCCCGCACAGCCCGACATCGACGCGACGATGTTCGTCGCGGCCATCTCGCGATCGGCATCCGGCATCACGATGAGATGATTCTTCGCGCCGCCAAGAGCGAGACAGCGCTTCAGGTTACCCGTGGCGCGACGGTAGACGATCTGCGCCACCCTCGTGGACCCCACAAAGCTCACTGCGGCAATGTCGGGATGGTCGCAGATGGCTTCGACCACTTCTCGCCCGCCATGCACAACCTGGAGCACGCCTGGCGGCAATCCTGCCTCGGCCAACAACTCCACGATCCGCCGCGCACTCAGCGGCACCAGCTCCGACGGCTTGAGGATCATGCAGTTGCCCAGTGCGATCGCGTTCGGGATCGACCAGTTGGGCACCATGTTGGGGAAGTTGAACGGCGTGATCGCCGCCACGACACCAACCGGATAGCGCTCGACCCTGCACTCCACACCGCGACTCACCTCGAGCACCTCGCCGGTCACGATCTGCGGCAGCGAACACGCGAACTCCGTCAACTCGGCAGACTTGAGCACTTCGGCACGAGCTTCATTCGTGATCTTCCCATTCTCTTCCGTCACGAGTGCCGCGAGCTCGTCGATGTCGCGCTCGAGCAGCGTCTTGTAGCGGTAAAGAACCTGGACGCGCTCCTTGATCGGCGTCGCGGACCACGCGGGGAGTGCGGAACGTGCGGCAACGACCGCGGCATCGACCTCGCGGCCACCCGACAGCGGCACACGCGAGAGAACCTCGCCGCTGCCGGGATTGTAGACGTCCAGCATCGAGGCATCCGGAGACACGAACGCCCCGCCGATGCAGTTCTGCACTTCGGCGTATTTCATCCTGAATGATGCGAGGGGGACTTCGGTCGGGCAAGCCGACCGGAGCATCAGCTAGAGCGCGCGCATGTCCGGCGGAGTATCCCTCGGCGCACGGCCCGTCGTCTTCGCGCGGTCGCTCACGGACTGGCAAAGGGCCGCGAGGCGATGCCGTTCCAGTGGGAGCGTCAGGTCCGCGAGCACGGCGCGCTGAAGCGCCGGGAGCAATGGCGCAGGCGGCACCGAAGCACCGCGATACAGGATGCGCGCTCCGCCGCCGGCAATGGGAAGCGCGAGCAACTCGCCTCCCGCGGCGCTCGCGACGTTTCGCTCCACGACGATGATCAGCGGAGCTTTCGCGGCACAGGCCTCGCGGGCATCCGCCAACGTCAAGGAAACGGAGAGGCGGAGCCCTTGCCCCGCGAGCGATTGGGACAGCCCCTCGAGGAGTGCAACATCGCTACCAACCAGTAATACATACGTCATCGTATGCAGTACTCCGTCTTGATCATGTACGCCACGTTTCCCCACCCTCCGCAAATTGAATAGCTCCGTGGTCGCTTTGCCAGCGACTTCTACGCCAAGCCGCCCAGGAAGGCACGCCCAACGAGCCATTCAACGAACTGCAGAATGAAATATGCAAGAATCGGGGTGATGTCCATCATCCCGAATGCTGGCACGACCCGCCGAAGCGGGCGCAGCATCCACTCGGTGGCTCCGAACGACCAGCGAAGCCACTTCGAGCCCGCTGCGCGCGGAAACCAGGATCCGAGCACTCGGATGAGCAGTGCAACGCGAAGAAACGCAAACGTCCATCGGATGGCGAGGGCGACGAAGCCGATGCCGCCGGACTCCGTGGCGAAGAGCAGCTCGCGCACGAGCCCGCCGAGCATGTCGAGGGCGGCGAGCAACAGCGCCGCCAGCACCACGTAGGCAACGAGCGCCCACAGCGGCGCCGCCGACGGATGGCCTCCCGCTCGAACGACCTGACGCTCGATGCCCGCGAGACGCGGGTTCACGTGCGTGCGAAGAAACCTCGCCGGCCCACCGAATGGGCTGAGGCGGCGCGTACGTCCTGCCCAGTCCACCGCGGCGACAGCTGCCAGGATGATGCCCCCGACAAGCAGCACGGAACGCAGAACCGAGGTGAACGCCGCGAGTGTAGCAAGCGCCGAGATCATGCTGGCAAAGCTGATCTCTGCGCGGCGGAGCTACAAGTGTGCTATCGCGCCTCGTGCGGAGCGAGACTTGAAATTGTCTCGAGCCGGGTTCAATTACACCGCATGACGACCACCGCCCCTGAACGCCGCTACTGGCTCGTGAAGTCCGAACCAAGTGTCTTCTCGTTCGACGACTTGCTAGCCATGCCGGGCCGAACCACGCATTGGGACGGCGTGCGGAACTACCAGGCCCGCAATACCATGCGCGACGGAATGAAGAAGGGCGATCAGGTCTTCTTCTATCACTCCAGCACCGATCCCGCGGCGATCGTCGGCATCGCGGAGGTCGTGCGTGAAGCGTATCCGGATCCGTCGGCGTTCGATCCGAAGGACTCGCACTTCGACGCGAAGAGCAAGAAGGACGCGCCCACGTGGGTCGTCGTCGACTTGAAGGCGGCCGAGGCGCTCGCGCGCCCAGTGTCACTCGCCGAGTTGCGTGGCGTGAAGGGGCTGGAGAAAATGACGCTCCTTCAGAAGGGCAGCCGTCTCAGCGTACAGCCGGTGACGGCAGGAGAGTGGAAAGTCATCACCACGCTCGCGGCGAAGAAAGCCTGACTCCTACGCGCGCATGAGCAGCCAGATGCCGCTCACCGTGCCGACGATCGCAATCGCGTATCGCACGTGGTGCTGTGCGACGCGCTGCGCCCCCTTCGAACCCAGATAGCCGCCGGCCATCGCGGCGACCGCCATGCTCAGCGCAATCGGCCATTCGACGATCCCGCTGAACGCGAAGCTCACGGACGCGATCATGTTCATGCAGAAGCCGCCCCAGTTCTTCAGGCCGTTCATGCGGTGGAGGTTCGTGAAGCCCATGAAACCGAGGGCCGCAAGCATCAGGATGCCGACGCCAGCCCCGAAGTAGCCACCATAAATCCCGACGAGGAATTGCCAGCCGAGCAGCACAGGCGTGGGGCCGGCGGCGGTAAGCTCGTCGTCGTCAGGATGTGTCGTCTGATGCTGCTTGATCCAGCGGAGCAGCGGTCGCTGCGCGACAAACAGCGCGGTCGCGCCCAGCACGAGCCATGGCACGACGTGACCGAACGTCGCACCCGGGGTGTGCAGCAGGAGCCAAGCGCCGAGTGCCCCGCCGAGAAGCGAGGGAAACGCAATGGCGATTGCCCATCGCCGAGCGCCGGCGAGCTCGGAGCGGTAGCCAAGCATGCTCGTGAGGGTGCCGGGAACGAGCGCGACGGTGCTGGTCGCATTCGCCACGAGCGGCGAGAGGCCGGCGGCAACGAGGGCGGGGAAGGTGATGAGCGTCCCTCCGCCCGCAATTGCGTTCATGACACCGCCCACGAATGCTGCCGCGGCGGCAAGGGCGATGCGGACGACGGGGACGGTCGTGATGGCTCGGTGGCGTGAGGGGGATCGGCCGGGCAAAATCTAGCAAGGTCACAATCCCGCCGGGGTCGGCGAACGGATACATTTCGGACGCGACGGAGCGCGCGTTCCGCCGGTGTGATGATCTTCACGGAGAACGGGGAAATGGCCAACACGGAGTCGAACGCCGCTGGTGAATCGCTCGAGATCAAGGATTCGCGGACAGGCAAGAGCTACACTGTTCCGATCCTGCCCCCGGCGACGGAAGGAGACACCGCGGTACGCGCGATGGACCTGAGGCCGATCAAGGTGGAGGCCGGCGAGTTCGGTCTCATGACGTATGATCCGGCGTTCATGAACACGGCGTCGTGCAAGAGCGCGATCACGTTCATCGACGGCGACAAGGGCATCCTGCGCTATCGCGGCTATCCCATCGAGCAGCTGGCCGAAAAGGCGAGCTTCCTCGAGGTCGCATGGTTGCTGCGCAACGGCGAGCTGCCCACGCAGCCGCAGTACGACGACTGGACGCACCAGATCACGTACCACACGTACGTGCACGAGAACATGAGGACGTTCCTCCAGGGCTTCCGCTACGACGCGCATCCGATGTCGATGCTGTGCAGCACCGTCGCGGCGATGTCGAGCTTCTATCCCAACGCGAAGAACATCCAGGACCCGGCCGAGCGCGACATCAGCATCGTGCGTCTCCTCGCGAAGTTGCCGACACTCGCGGCGTTCTGCTTCCGTCACGTGAAGGGACTGCCCTTCATCTACCCCGACAACGACCTCGGCTACGTCGAGAACTTCCTCTCGATGGTCGCACGGATGACGGAGCCCAAGTACGAGGGCAACCCGATCTTCGTGAAGGCGCTCGAGGTGCTGTTCATCCTCCACGCCGATCACGAGCAGAACTGTTCGACGAACGCGGTGCGCGCCGTCGGTAGCTCGCACGTTGATCCCTTCTCGGCGGTGGCCGCCGGCATCGCGGCGCTGTACGGCCCGCTGCATGGTGGGGCGAACGAGCAGGTGCTCCACATGATCAAGGAGATCGGTGACGTGAAGCACGTCCCCGCCTTCATCGAGGGCGTGAAAGGCGGCAAGGGCAACAAGCTGATGGGCTTCGGCCACCGCGTGTACAAGAGCTACGATCCGCGCGCGCGCATCGTGAAGAAGCTCGCCGACGAAGTGTTCAAGGTCGTCGGCGTCGACAGGGATCTCGAGATTGCGCTGGAACTCGAGCGCATCGCGCTGTCCGACGACTATTTCGTGTCGCGCAAGCTGTATCCGAACGTCGACTTCTACACGGGGCTCATCTATCGCTCGATGGCGTTCCCCACGGACTTCTTCACCGTTCTCTTTGCGGTGGCGCGTACGGCGGGTTGGCTCGCGCAGTGGGAAGAGATGCTCAACGACAAGGAGCAGAAGATCGCGCGTCCTCGGCAGATCTATACCGGCTACGCCGAGCGTCCGTACGGTGGGTCGCTCGACTACGCGGCTGGACGCGACCGGAAGAAGGACGCGGTTCGGAAGTAGGTTCTCCTCTTCGAACAGAAACGGCCGGCTCCGCATCGCGCGAAGCCGGCCGTTTTGTCTTCGTGCAGGGCTCGTGGGTCAGCCCTGCTTCTGACTACGCTTCGGCGGCGTACGTCGCGCAGACAGACCGCACTGGACACACCCCGCAGTGCGCCACGCGCGCCGTGCACACCAGCGCCCCCAGCTCCATCAGTGCCTGGTTGTGCGTCCACGTCGCCTTGCCTGTGCGTGGCAAGAGCTCGCCCGCGACTGCCCACAACTGCTTCTGTCCGCGCGTTGACTTGATCTCCACCTCGGGCGCAAAGACACGCTTCAGCACGCGCGCCACATTCGTATCTACCAGCGCCGCCCGACGCTCGTACGCGAACGAGCTCACCGCACCCGCGGTATACGCGCCGATGCCAGGTAGCTCGCGAAGATCCGCCGCATCGGGCGGAAGTGTGCCGTCGGCATCACGTCCCCGGTCGGTTACCAACCTCGCCAGCGCATGGAGATTCCGCGCGCGCGCATAATAGCCGAGTCCGGACCAGGCTTCCATCACGCGAGCCGGACGTGCCCGCGCAACGTGATGCAGCGTCGGAAAGGTCTCGAGAAAATCGCCATAGTACTCCACGACACGCGACACCTGCGTCTGCTGGAGCATCAGCTCGGAGACGAGGACGCGATACGGATCGCGCGTCCTCCGCCATGGGAGGTCGCGTCCATTCGCTCGGAACCAGCGCCGGAGCAGGGTGCCAAACTTCCGTCCGCGGCGTAACTCCACGAAAGCCGACACAGGCAACGCACCGGCTGGAGCGCGCCTCCGCGTGCCGCGCGCTACTGCGGCGTCCAGGAAGGTGCCGAAGTGAAGAGCCCGTCCACGAACCCGATGCGGTGCGCGAGGAAGAGCCCGAAGCCGATGCTCGCCACGCCCGACGCGAGTCGCAGCGTCCGATTCAGCGAGGTGAAGCGCTGCGTCGCGAGCAGTGACGGCGCGGCGATCGATGCCGTGATCAGCAGCATCCCGACGATTGTCCCCACACCGAACACGCCGAGATACGTGAGTGCCCATAGTGGGTTCGGTATGAGCGCTACCTGCGGAAGGGTCGCGACTGCCGCCGATCCCGCGAGCCCATGGACGAACCCGACTGTGAGCGGCCGCGCGGTGCTGTCCGCCACTTGGCGCTCGCCGCCCGCGAGTGTCAGTAGTCCGAGCACGACTAGCATGACGGCCACCGCGAACTCCAGGCTCAAGCCCACCCGCGCGGGAATCGCCGACAGCTGCACCTTCAGCAGGATGATCCCGCCGCCGACGAGGATGATCGTCGCCGTGTGGCCGATGCCCCAGAGCACGCCGGTTCTCGCTGCGCGCAGGAGCGACCGCTGCTGCGATACGATTGTCGTGATAGCGACGACATGATCGGGATCGGTCGCGTGACGCATGCCGAGCAGGAAGCCCAGGAGCGTGACGGAGAGGAGAGCGGCGATCACGCGCGCCCCAGGGCCGCACGTGCGACGAACGACCCAGCGAGCACGGCGAGCAGGCCGAGCGCGATGCTGGCGACAATGTTCAGCGACGCGAGCGCTCCTCCGCCGTTTTCCATGAGGCCGACGGTGTCCGAGCTGAACGTCGAGAAAGTCGTGTAGCCGCCACAAAGCCCCACGGCCAGCAAGAGCCGCAACGCATTCGCGTGCTGTCCCTGACGAGCGACCACTACGAGAATGGCGCCGAGGAGGAACGAGCCCGTGACGTTCACGATCAGCGTTCCGATGGGGAACGGGAGGTACGGCGCGGCGGCCGTGCGCGGCGCCCAATCGTCGAGCTGGCGCTGGAGCCAGGTGCCCACGACGAAGCGCGCGAGGCCGCCGGCGGCGCTCCCGATTGCGACGTAGAGATAGCTCAGCATCGTGGTGTTGTGCACATTGCGACGGACAATCTAACGCGCTTGAATGATGACCGCTCCCATCAGCTTCGACGACGTCCTCGCCGCACGCGAGCGCATCGCACCCTTTCTCCCGCCCACGCCGCTGCGGCGACATCCCCCGCTCGAAGTGCTCATGCCGGACATCGAGTTGCACGTGAAGCACGAGAACGTTCAGCCGACCGGATCGTTCAAGGTCCGCAATGGGATGTCGACGATCACCGCCCTTTCGGCCGCTGATCGCGCGCGCGGCGTGGTGGGTGCCACAACGGGCAATCACGGACTCGGCCTCGCCTACGCGGGTCGCAAGCTCGGGGTCGACGTCACCATCTGCGTTCCACGCGCCAACAATCCGGAGAAGAACGCCGCCATGCGCGCGTGGGGTGCGAACGTCGTCGAGGAGGGAGCCGACTACGACGAAGCCGCCGCGGTTGCGCAGGGGCTCGTGGAATCACACGGCCTTGCCCTCGCGCACTCCACGAACAATGTGAACGTACTCACTGGCGCGGGCACGATGACGCTCGAGATCCTCGAACAGGTGGACGGGCTCGACACCTTGATTGTCGCGATTGGCGGTGGCTCGCAGGCCGTCGGTGCGATCATCGTCGCGCGAGCGATGCGCCCTGACCTGCGCGTGATCGGCGTGCAGGCCGCGGGCGCCACCGCGGCATACGACGGCTGGCGCGCCCGCGAGCCGCGCACCACGTCGCGCGCCAATACGTTCGCCGAAGGTGTTGCGACGCGGTCCACCTACGCGTTGACTTTTCCGACGCTGCTGGAGGGCCTCGCCGACTTCATCACGGTGACCGACGCCGAGATCGCGGAGGCGGTGCGCGTCATCCTGTCCACTACGCACCATCTCGTCGAGGGAGCGGGCGCGATGGGCGTCGCTGGCGCGATGAAGCTGCGCGGGCAGCTGTCAGGTCAACGCGTCGGTGTCGTGTTCTGCGGCGGGAACATGGACAGCGGCGTGCTCCGGAAGATCCTCAACCGCGAGCTCTGATGGGCCCGTCAACCGTCACGACGCTCCATTTCCGCGAACAGCGGCTCGACATGGGACGCGTAGCATGGTGGGCAGATGCTGTGGCTGAAGCGTGTACTCGTGTGCCGTGATATGTAACCTTCCACGGTCTGCCAGTAGTCCTCGTCATCGCGGATCTTGTGACAGTAGGAGCAGATCGGCAGGATCGCCTGCAGCGTCTTCACTTCGGCGAGCGCGGTCTGCAGGCTGGCGACGAGCTGTTCGCGTTCTGCCTCGAGCCGTTTGCGCTCTGTGATGTCGCGCGCCACGGAGTAGATGGTCTCATGTCCATCGTCCGGCGCCGCGTTCCAGAGCAGCCAGCGGTACGACCCATCCTTGCACAGGTAGCGGTTTTCGAAGCCGAGTGCCTGACCTCCCGAGCGGACCGCACGGTTCTGGTTCAGCGTGCGATCGCGATCGTCCGGGTGCACGAACTCGATGAACGGGCGGGACATCAGCTCCTCGCGCGTGAAGCCGAGGGTTCGCTCCCACGCCGGATTCAGCCGCCTGAAGTAGCCGTCGAAGCCAAGGAAGCAGAGAAGGTCGATGGAGAGCTCGAAGAATCGATCCTGAAGGTCAGTCATGTCGGTCGCCGCGGTGCACGCGATGCGTCAACTCACTTTCCGGGTTTTTCGCTTGAGGAAGTCCATCAGGATGAACTGCCCGAGTGTCATGGTGGTGGTGAAGTACGCCTTCCCGCGACTGATCTCGCTCATGCGCTTCACGAACTCGACGAGCGCCCGATCTCGTGCCAGCATGAACGTGTTGATCATGATCCCCGACTTCCGGCACGCCGCCACTTCCTGCAGCGTCTTCTCGATGACGGTGACATCGAGGCCGAAGGAGTTCTTGTAGATCTTGCCGTCGGGCAGGGTGAGCGCGGAAGGCTTGCCGTCGGTGATCATGATGATCTGGCGCATGTCCTTCTTCTGCGCCATCAGCAGACGTCGAGCGAGCTTCAACCCTTCCGCGGTATTGGTGTGATACGGTCCCACCTGCGCGCTCGCGAGCGTGGCCAGCGGAATCTCCTCGGCGGAGTCGTGAAAGAGCACGACCTTGATGGAGTCGCCGGGAAACTGCGTGCGGATGAGGTGCGTGAGCGCGAGCGCCACCTTCTTCGCGGGAGTGAAACGGTCCTCGCCGTAGAGAATCATGGAGTGCGAGCAGTCGAGCATCAGCACCGTCGCGCAACTCGATCGATACTCCGCCTGGCGCACCATGAGGTCGCTGTACTCGAGATCCAGCGGGACCTTCACGTCGCCCGTGCGGATCATGGAGTTCTTGAGCGTCTCGTTGACGTCGATGTTCAGCACGTCGCCGAATTCGTACGGCTTGCTCCAGCCGTCGGACTCGATGCCTGTGGCAAGGTACGGCGTGTCGTGGCTGCCGAAGCTCGACTTTCCGAGTGAGCCGAGGAGACCGCGCAGGGTCTTGTAGCCGAGGAAGTCGATGCCCTTGTTGGTGAGGTTGAAGTTCACGTCCTTCGATGCGGCGTGCGCCATGGAGCCCCTACCCTCGAGCGGCTGGTGGCCAGCGGGCATCTGCGGCGGGGTCTCGAGGTTGAGGTACCCTTCCTTGATCAGGCGCTGTACGAGATCATCGAGCAGCTTGGCCAGCTTCGCCTGCGCCTCCTCGTCACCTTCGCCGCGAAGGGCCTCGAGCATCTCGGGGGTGAACTGCCCGCTCTCCATGAGCGCCTCGAGAATGGCCTGCTTCAGCGCGTCGAGGCTGCGGTCGCCGGGCTCGTCGGAACCCATGCCATAGTAGGGCTGACCCTCGCCACCCGCGAAACCCGATTGCAGCAGGAAATCCGCCAGCTTGTCGAGCAGCGACTGGAGATCGACCGCATCGGCCATCTCCGGTGAGAACTTGCTATAGGTATGGAAGCGCATGGTACGTCCTCCTCACCTCACAATATCGGCCGGGGAGGAAAAAGGCCAACGGTGAAGCGCCCAAGGACCGCCGTATATTTGGACTCGTGCCCCCAGTCACCTCCATCAATCCCTTCAGGGTCTTTCTCCGACACCGGAACTTCCGTCTCTTCCTCATCGGGCAGACACTGTCATTGATCGGCACGTGGATGCAGTCGATGGCACTCGGCTGGCTGGCACTCGATCTTACCAACAGCGCCTTCATGGTTGGCCTGGTGGCCACGGCGTCGTCGATCCCGATCCTCATCTTCACGATGCCCGCCGGCGTCATGGTGGATCGGTCGGACAAGCTCCGGCTCGTGCGGATCGCCCAATTCGCATTCCTCGTCGACGCCAGCCTCCTCTGGTGGCTGACGTACACGCATCAGATCACCATCGCCTCGATCCTCGGGCTCGCGTTCGTGAGCGGGCTCATCTCGTCGGTCGAGATTCCGGCGAGGCAGTCGATGTTCATCGACCTCGTGGGGCGTGAGGATCTCCCCGATGCGATCGCGCTGAACTCGAGTGGCTTCAACCTCGCGCGCGTCGTGGGGCCCGGCATCGCCGCGGCGGTGATCGCGCGACTCGGTATCGCGTGGTGCTTCTTCCTGAACGCGGCCAGCTTCGTCACGGTGCTCATCGGCCTGTTCATGATTCATCTTCCCAAGTGGGTCGCACGCGAGACCGACGCCAGTCCGTGGGAGGGAGTGCGCGAGGCGCTCCACTACATGCGCGATACGCCGAAGGTTCGCGCGCTGATGATGATGGTCACCGTGTACTCGATTCTCGGCGTGCCCGTACTCGCGCTGATGCCGGTGGTGGCGCGCGACATGTTCGGATTGGGAGCCGCCGGATATGGCCTGCTGATGTCGTGCCTTGGCATTGGCGGCCTCACCGGAGCACTCACCCTCGCTGCGGTCGGCAGCAGGGTCTCGCGCCTCACCTTGCTGCGCATCGCTTCGATGATCTGGCCCGCACTGCTGATCGCGTTCTCGTTTGCGCGAGTGGCGTGGGTGGCCTACCTGCTGTTGCTCGCCATCGGTTGCACGATGATCCTCAATGGCGCCATCGCGAATGGGTTGCTCCAGACCATCGTGCCCGATGCGCTTCGCGGCCGCATGATGGCGGCATATGGGCTCGTCGTCGTGGGACTGGCGCAGGTGGTCGGCGCGTTCGTCGCCGGAAGCGTCGCGCATGCGGTCGGCGTGGCGGCATCGATCGGCGGTGCGGCGGTGCTGCAGATCACCTACGGGGTGTGGGTTTTCTTCCGGCGCGATGAGCTCCGCACCCTGTAGGCGAACTGCGAGCGTTTGACTACTTCGCGAGCTTGTCGAGCATGTTCTGGGCGGCGTCCTCGTGCGCCTTGAATGCCGGGGCGACCTTGGTGACGAGGTCCTTTACTTCCTGATTCTTCAGCGCCGGCATCAGCGTCGCGTTCATGGCGTCGATGACAGCTTTGTGATAGGCCACCTCATGCGTGAGGAAGGCCCTGTCGAACGACTTGCCCGACTGTCTGCGCAGCGACTTCATCGCCGCCGCATGATCCTTGGCCATCGCGAAATCCTTCGGCGCGGTCGGTGTCACGTGGAGCTTCTTGGCCAGCGCGCGGCTCTGCGCGCGCACCGTCGTGTGGTCGTGCACGAGCATCGCGCCGAAATCCCGGATCTCCTTCGTGGTGCCTTTCTTCTACGCGAGCGTGCCGGTTTCGATGTCCCACGTGTTCGCGGCATCGAAGATCGCGACAATGGTGGGGTCGTCGAGCTTGGCGGCCTGCGCGTGTGCCGCGCGGGGTGCGGCGACGAGCGATAGCGTGAGGCATGATCCTGCAACGATCAAACTCCGATGGAATGCTGGCATGCCGGGCTCCTGGTGAGTGACGAGCAATGCGGTTCGACGCGGCCGCGTTTCATAACACTGGTCACCAGGGAATAATAAGTCAAGATTTTTCTTGCTTTAATCGCACCGTCATTATCTTCAAGCACCAGGAGGTCACATGCGCTGGTGGGAATACGGGATAGGCGGCGCGGCGAAAGGCCGCATCATCGGCCTGCTACGGCGAGGACGCCACACCGTCGACGAGCTCGCTGAGTCGTCGGGCGTCACGGACAACGCGGTGCGCGCGCAGCTTCAGCTACTCGAAGGGGCCGGAATGGTGCGTGCCGCCGGCACTCGGCAGGGTGAAGGGGCGGGCAAACCGGCCACCGTCTACGAAATCGCCCCAGCGGCGGAGCCGGTGCTGTCGCCCGCGTACGCGCCCGTTCTCGGAGCGGTGCTCGACACGCTCGTTCAGCGACTGCCCGCCGCGGAGCTCGAGACCGTGCTGCGTGAGTCGGGCCGACGCCTCGGGGCATTCAGCGCGCAGGAGAAGCGCTCGCTGGAGTCGCGTGTCGCGGCCGCGGCGGATGTGCTTACGAGCCTCGGCGCGGAAATCGACGTCGAGCGCATGCCGGGAGGCTTCAGGCTGCGCGGCTACGCTTGCCCACTCTCCGCGGTGGTGAGAGAGCATCCATCCGCGTGCCATGTTGTCGAGGGGCTGGTCGCGGAACTGGTCGGCGCACCCACCACGGAGCGCTGCGATCGCGCCAATGGCGCGCGGTGCCGCTTCGAGATCAAGGCGTCCTGACCATCGCACCGTGTACTCGACCTGCCTCTTCTGCAACGGCCAGCTCGGCAGCAATGAAGCGATCGAGCACTTTCCCGTCGGACGACGGCTGGCATTCGACGGCGCGAAAGGCCGGCTCTGGGTGGTGTGTCGCAAGTGCGAGCGCTGGAATCTCACTCCGCTCGAGGAGCGCTGGGAGGCGATCGAGGAATGCGAAAAGGCATTCAGCGCCACGCGGCTGCGTGTCTCCACGGATCACGTTGGACTCGCGCGTCTGCGTGAAGGAACGGAGCTCGTGCGCATTGGGGAGCCGCAGCGTCCCGAGATGGCTGCGTGGCGTTACGGCGATCAGTTCGGTCGGCGTCGAAGAAAGCAATACGCAATGCTCGCGGGCGGGGTGGCTGTCGTCGGAGCTGCAGCGGTCACCGGAGGCATGCTCGGTATCGTCGGGCTGGGCGCCATCAATCCAGCATGGTATCTCTACAACGCGGGTCGCGGTATTTACACGCATCGAACGTTCGTGAACGTCCCGCTGCCCGACGGCGCCACCGTTCCGATACGGCTTGCGCAACTCTCCAAGTCCAGACTCCGCCTCGATTCCCAGGAGCTGGTCCTGACGATTCCGGCGGTTGCAGCTCGGCGCGTTCCGTGGTGGCGCTTCGAGTCAAGCGGCGAGGAGGTCGAGGTGAGGGGGGATGCCGCCATTCACTCAGCGGCTGCGCTCCTGCCACGGCTCAATCCGACCGGCGGCTCGAAGGCAGACATCGAGCGGGCCGTGTCGCTCCTCGAATCATCCGCCGACGCGGCGCAGGTCTTCCGTCACGCAGCGGAAGCCGCCGTCTGGCCTAAACGACTGTTCGAGAAGAGCAAGTCCGGCCTGCTCTCGACACTGCCGCAGAGCACGCGGCTCGCCCTCGAGATGGCATCGCACGAGGACGCCGAGCGCCGCGCGCTGGAAGGGGAGCTGCATGTGCTGGAGGCCGCGTGGCGAGACGCGGAGGAGGTCGCCGGTATCGCCGACGACATGTTCCTCCCCGAATCCGTTGCGACCGATCTCGAGCGCCTCAAGCAGCGCCGCGACGGCAACTAGGATCTAACGCGAAGCCGCCCGGATCACCCGAACCGCTCACGCGCCACTCGCGCGATGAGCTCCGCCGACGCCTCCGTTCCCAGCCATCCGGTGTTTACGCAGACGTGGTAGTTCGCGAGGTCGCGCCATTCGCGCTTCCAGTGACGCTTCACATAATCCTCGCGCTGCGCATTCATGTCCGTCACGGTGCGGCGCGCATCTTCCGCAAGAACGCCGAGCTTCGCCACGGCATATGCCATCAGTGTTTCCACCGGCGCATAGCAGAAGACATGTAGCGCATCCGTGCGCGCAGCGAGGAGGCACTGCGCGCCACGTCCCACGAGCACGGCCGGCCCCGCCTGCACCGCTTCTTCCATCACGCGCGACGTCACCGCGACCAGGCGCTCTTCACTGAAGGACATCGATGGATCGCCGACCGTCGGCATCATCTCCGGTGCGGACAGCGTGATCGCCGAGGCAATGCGTTCGGCGATCGACGGCCTGCGCTCTTCGCGCGCCGACACTTCCGCCGCGGAGATGCCGAGCCGAGCCGCCACGGTGTCGACGACCTCATTGTCATAGAGCTGCCACCCCAGCAGCCGCGCCACATGCTCGGCGACCTCCGAGCCGCCCGATGCGTACTGCCTGGAGATCGTGACAATCGGCATCAGCGTTCCTGCTGATTCATTCGGCGCAGGCGCACGTGCTCGACGACATGGAATCCGAGCGCCGCCCATGCCCCCTCAGCCGACTCGCTGTCGGCGACATTGTGCAGCCGCATTTCGTCGAGGCCCCGCGCGCGCGACCACTCGTCAGCCGCGCTGAGCAGTGCCCGCAGCACGCCGTGGCGTCGCGCGTCCGGGCGCACATACACCGACGAGACGTACGCATAGCGCGAAGGCTCCAGGAGCGGTGAGCCTGTGGACTCCGTGCATCGAAGAATCCCTACGCTGGACATCCGCGCGTCCGCGACGAGCTCCCCGTGGTCGATGTCGGCCAAGAAGATTGATTCAGCCGATGACCGCAGCTGCGCGCCAAAGAGCTCGCGCGCACGCGCGCTGACGTTGGGCCGAAGACGACCGTAGATCGGGTGATCCGGATACTCCCGCAGCAGCGCGAGACGGAGCAGCACCACCGCATCGAGGTCCCGGAGAGTCGCGCGCCGCACGACGATGCGCGGTGCGCTCGAAGACTCTACTGGAGCGACAGTCGATTGCGGTTGCACGCTGGAGGGCATGACCTCAGGCCGAAAGCCCGCCCCCGAAAAGGTCCTCGTTCGGGCGGCGTCGACGCCGCTCCGGCTCCGCGCGACCATACAACCCGCCGTCGGAGCGCGAGATCTTCTTTCGCGCGACGAGCGCCTCGAGCACCAGCTCGCACGCCGCCACCGTCTGGGGCGCATCTCCCTCGGCGGCGAGGCCGACATGGCGCACGAGCTCGATCAAACCGGGCACTGAGCCAAACGCGGCCTGCATGCCTTCGGCACGCTCGTCTTCCGTCACCTGAAGCGCGCCGCCCTCGTCGAACCAGATGACGACGTCGTCGGTGTTCACGCCGCCGGCGCGCTCGCTGAAAGTCACGTCCGCCGCGCGACGAATGAGCTCGCGTGCGATCGCGTGTCCGCCCACGAGCTCACCCTCGTACTCGAGCTCGATCTTGCCGGTGATCGCAGGCTGCGCCGCGTACACATCGGAGATGCGCGGAACGACCTCGTCCTCACCGGTGACGATCGCTCGCCGCTCCGAATTGGAGACGACGTTCTCCATCACACTGATCGGCATGCGCTGAGAAACGCCGGACCGCCGGTCGATGCGCTTGTCCGTCCGCGCCTCGAACGCAATGCGCTCCACCACCTCGGCGATGAAGTCGGGAACGCGCACGGGCTTCGAGCCCCGCTCCGTCCATGACTCCTGCTCGGTGATCTGCATCCCCAACTCCACCGACTCCGGATAGTGCGTGATGATCTCGCTGCCGATTCGATCCTTCAGCGGCGTGATGATTTTCCCGCGCGCCGTGTAGTCCTCCGGATTTGCGGTGAAGCAGAGCTGGACGTCGAGCGGCAGGCGAACCGGATAGCCCTTGATCTGGACGTCGCCCTCCTGCATCACGTTGAAGAGCCCGACCTGCACCTTGCCAGCGAGGTCTGGCAGCTCGTTCAACGCGAAAATGCCGCGGTTCGCGCGGGGCAGCATGCCGTAGTGAATCGTGAGCTCGTCGGACAGCACGTGTCCACCGCGTGCCGCCCGGATGGGATCGAGATCGCCGATCATGTCCGCGATGGTGACGTCCGGCGTCGCCAGCTTTTCGACGAACCGGCTGTCGCGATCGACCCACGCGATCGGCGTGTCATCGCCCGCCTCGGCCACCAGGTTCTTGCCGTAGCGCGAGATGGGCGCGAACGCATTGTCATTGACCTCGCTTCCAGCGATGATCGGCATCGCCTCGTCGAGCAGCGTCACCAGCGCGCGAAGAATGCGCGATTTCGCCTGGCCGCGAAGGCCGAGCAGAATGAAGTTGTGGCGCGAGAGCAAGGCATTGACGATCTGCGGCATGACCGTCTCTTCATAGCCAAGCACACCCTCGAAGAGCGGTCCGCCCGAGGCGAGGCGAGCAAGCAGATTCTGCCGCATTTCGTCCTTGACGGAACGCAAGCGGAGCGCGGGAGAACCATGAGCCGAGCGCGCGAGCGCGCCGAGTGTTTTCGGGAGCGACGACAACAATTCCTCCGGCAGTGGAGAGTCTCTCGTGAATCAGCGCGGGAGCGACTTCGCACGCAAGGGTTGGGAGCCTGGAAGGCGCACCGCCCCGCGACCGCGACGTGAAAAGGAACGCCGCCTTCGAGGCGGCGTTCCTTTTTTCAGTGCGCGCGACGCGAGATTACGCCAGCTCGACTTCCACCTGGTTGTCGTAGAACACCGGACCATTCCCCATGTCCGTGATCCGCTGGGACGTCGTCTGATTCACGTTCGCACCATCGCCCGCCAGTTTGCCCCACCAGATCGACGGCGCCCACGCCACCCCTTCGCGAATGCCCGCCTCCACGCGCGCCTTCGCGAGAAATGCACCGCGATCGTTGCGCACCGTCACCATCGCTCCCACCGCGATGCCACGCCGCTCGGCGTCAGAGGGATGGAGCAATACCTCGGGCTCGTGCGCCTGCCGTCGAAGTGACGTGACGTTCACGAACGTGGTGTTGAGGAACGTGTGCGCCGGGGACGAGATCAGCGTGAGCGGATACCGGGCGACGAGTGCCGGCTCGCGCTCGACGGACTCGTACGGCGGGATGTACGTCGGCAGCGGGTCCAGTCCCATCTCCTCCAGACGCGCCGAATAGAACTCGCACTTGCCGCTCGGCGTCGAGAATTTTCCGTCGGCGTACGGGAGGAAGGGCGTTGGTACGTTGAGTCGCACCCATCCGTGCTCGAGGAGACTGTCCAGCGTGACGCCCTGAAGTTTCGGCGATTCCGTCGCGAGCGCCTGGCGTATCAACGCGAGATCGCTGTCGCGCATCATCGGATCGGTCATTCCCATGCGCTCGGCAAGCAGCCGGAAGATCTCGCTGTTCGGCTTCGCGTCGCCGATCGGTGCAATGGCTGGGCGATTCAGTGACACGTAGTGATGACCGTATGCGAAGTGGATGTCCCAGTGTTCGAGCTGCGTCGTCGCAGGCAGGACGATGTCCGCCCAGTCGGCAGTGTCGGTCTGGAAGTGCTCGATCACGACGGTGAAGAGATCCTCGCGCGCCAATCCGCGAAGGACCGCGTTGCGATCGGGCGCAACGGCGGCCGGGTTGCTGTTGTAGACGATCATCGCCTTCACCGGCGGTCCGCCGACGCCGGCATCGGGCATCGTGAGCGCGTCGCCGAGTCGGATCATGTTGATCGTGCGTGCCGGCGGTCCGAGATCGGGACGCTCCAGCGCGGCCCTGTTGAACGCGAAGTTCGCCGACGTCGAGAGTTGCACACCGCCACCGGGGCGCCGCCAGTGACCGGCGACTGCGGGCAGGCAGGCGATGGTCCTGACAGCCATGCCACCGCCCGCATGGCGCTGCAGGCCGTAGTTCACGCGAATGAACGCAGCCTTCGCGCGACCGAACCGCTCGGCGAGCGAGATGATGGTTGCCGCGTCTATGCCGGTGACCTTGGCGGTTCGTTCTGGTGTCCATTCGGCAGCGCGCTCTCGCATGGCCTCGTGGCCCAGCGTGAACTGCTCGAGATAGTCCTTGTCCTCGAGACCCTTCGCGAAAATCACGTGCATCATGCCGAGCGCGAGCGCCGCGTCGGAGCCGGGGCGGATCGGGAGCCATTCGTCGCACTGCTGTGCGGTGCGCGTGCGAATGGGATCGATGCAGATGATCGGAGCGCCGCGTTCGCGCGCCTTGAGGATGAAGGGCCAGAGGTGCGGATTGGCGGTGAGGGTATTCGTGCCCCAAAGCAACACGAGGTCGCTCTCTGGAACACCTTCGCCATCTGCGCCCACGTTGGCACCGACGGTCATCCGCATGCCGATGGTTCCCGCCATCGAGCAGATCGTTCTGTCCAGCCTCGAGGCGCCGAGGAGGTGGAAGAACCGGTGGTCCATGGATGAGCCTTGAACGAGGCCCATCGTGCCGGCATAGGAGTATGGGAGGATTGCCTGGGGGCCGTCGCTCGAGGTCGCGATGTCACGGAGGCGCGTCGCGATCTCGTCGAGTGCGTCGTTCCAGCTGATTGCTTCGAATCGGCCACTCCCTTTCGGACCGACGCGACGCATCGGTGAGGTCAGCCTATCGTCGTGATAGGTTCGCTCGACGTAGCGGTTGACCTTGGCGCAGAGAAAGCCCTGCGTGACCGGATGGTCAGGGTCTCCGGCGACCCGTACGGCTCGTCCATTCTCGACGGTGATGAGCATCGCGCACGTGTCGGGACAATCGTGCGGGCAGGCGCCGCGAACGACGCCATCGCTCGTGAGCGCGAATTCGCTGGAAAAACTTTGGGTGCTCATGAGTCCGTGGGCCGAAGACCCGTCGAAGCTACCACGGTCGCTCGGGAGAGACCACAACAACGCGTGACATGCACTGGTGCGGCTGCGCTAAGTGACTGTCCCACAACGTTTTCCGCTGCACTGCGGAGCATGGCGGTGCGGGTCGTTCGAAGGGTGCCCAGGAAGAACCAGCAGAATGGGATCGCATTTTGTCCGCTTTGGCGACGAACGTGTTGGCGTGCTTTCACTTGGCGTCATCAAGTTCACCCTTGACAGGAGGCCCCGAAAATCTAAGTTTCACGCCGCATGAAGCCGGGCACCGAGGTGCGCGGACCAACGCGTCATTCACTGAACCCAATGAGGAGAACCACATGAAGCGCCTGGCCCTTGTCGCAGTCGTGCTCGTCGCCGCCTGCAGCACGAAGGAAACCCCCAAGGCTGATACCACCGCTCCGGCGATGGCACCGGCTCCCGCGCCCGCAATGGCGACGGACAGCACCGCGAAGGCGGCTGATTCCGCGATGGCATCCATGAAGATGGATACCGCCAAGGCGAAGCTCGACACCGCCGCGAAGAAGGTTGACGAGGCGAAGAAGGCCGTGAAGGGCGCCAAGAAGCCGTAATCTCCGTTCCTTGTCCGTGATTGCGGGGCGGCACACTTCGGTGTTGCCGCCCCGTTCTTCATTCACGACGCGTGCTCCGCGCTCCAGGCGAATGCCTCCGGCACGCCCTGTTCGGGGCGCACCTGTGGATCCCATCCGAGCTCCGCGCGCGCGCGTTCCGACGTGAAGGGATTGTTCCTGCCGAGGAAATCGACGGCCGAGAACGACACCGCCTGCGCGCGACTGCCAGGAATGAACCCGGCCACACGACGCAGCGCCCTCTCGGCGCGCTTGGCGAACCCGTAAGGCAAGCGAACCATCCGGAGGCGGACGTCGAGGCCCTTCGCCGCAAGCTGGAAGAACTCAGCGGCCGTGACGTCGAAGTCGTTCGCGAGATTGTACGCGCGCCCACGCGCGCGATCGTTCGTGGCCGCCCGAACCATTCCGTCCACTACGTTTTCCGCGTGCACGATGGCGAGTCTCGTGCCGCCGTCGCCAACGAGTGGCGCGAAGCCCCGACGGATCAGTCGCGCCACACGCGGCACGAACTGTCGGTCGTATCGGCCATAGATGACGTCGGGACGAACGGCGGTCGCCCATATGTGGCCGAGTCGACACGCCTCCATCACGATGTCCTCGCTCTCGCGCTTGGACCTCGCGTAAAAATTGCCCTCACTCAGGGGCGCGAGCGGCGATGTCTCGTCTGTTAGCACGCCATCACGATAGCGAGCCGTTCTGCCGTAGACCGCGACGCTGCTGACATGAACGAGTCGTGCGCCAGCGCTCGCAGCAGCGGCTACCGCGTTGCGCGTTCCATCCACGTTCGGTCGCCGGAACGCCTCCCACCCGCCGCTCGGCGTCACGGCGGCGGCGGTGTGGAAAATGACCTCACGTCCCGCGGCCGCAGCGGCGAAGGAACGTTCGTCGAGCACATCGCCGAGCGCGAGCTCGACGTCGAGCTCGCGAAGCGACGAGGCAGAAAGGAGGTCGCGAACGAGCGCACGAACGGACCAGCCGTCGCGATGCAGACGTTCGGCTACATGACGCCCGACCTGCCCAGTGGCGCCAGTCACGAGCGCCGTCGGCACGATCAGCCGACGCTGAAAGGAAGCGGACTGACCTCGACAGTCTGTTCAGCCATCGCCTCGTCGGGTGCACCCGCGGACCAACGTGCGATGAGCGGCGTGCCGAGCTCCACTTCGCGCCGAATCATCGCCAGTGCCACGCCGCCAAGTCGGGGCGAGCGGACGGAGGAGCGGACGTCGCCAACCTGAAGGCCGGCCAGGTCGTGTAGCGTCGCGCCTGGAGGTGGGGCGTCGAGCGTCGTGCTGCGAATGCCGCGCAGGTGCTTGTTGACGTGACCGCGAAAGTGAATGCGCGCGACCGTTTCCTGCCCGACGTAGCAACCCTTCGTGTACGAGATCGCGTGGAGCTCGTCGAAGTTGGCTTCCTGTGGAATCGTGGTGTCATCGATGTCGATGCCCCATTCGGGACGTCCCGCTTCCACGCGCGCGATCTCCCACGCCTCGAGGCCAGCCGGCACTGCGCCAGCCTGGACCGCGCGCGTCCACAACTCGTCGAACAGCGACGCCGGAACGATCAGCTCGAAACCTTCGATGCCGAGCTCGGGAGAGCTGATGACGAGCACCGTCTGTCCGCCGACGTCGACCGTCACGTGGGCGTAGGGCGCCAGCGCGGTGAGTGCAAGGGACTGCACGTTGGTGAGCGCCGCAATGATGTGGCGCGCGTTCGTGCCGAACACGCCCAGGACTCGCAGCGTCGCGCTCTCGTCGACGTGCGGCGCGAGGCGGGGATTGATGAACTTGCGCACCATCGCCGCCCATGCGGCGGCGGCGCGCGGCGGCGCATCGACCAGGACGCTCCCTTCCTCGATGAAGACTCGCACGTCGGCGACGATCTTTCCCTTGGCGGTGAGCGCCGCGGCGTAGCATCCCTGCCCGGGAACGAGCCCTGCGACGTCGTTCGTCACGAGGCCGGCCACCATCTCCGCGGCCTTGTCACCGTTGACTCGAATGCGCCCGCGATGACTTCTGTCGAAGAGCGCGGCGTTCGAGTGAAGCGATTCGTACTCCACGGCGACGCTGCCGTACGCGAGCACGACGTTCTTGCCGCCGACGTCGGCGCGCGTCGCATTGAGCGCATTGCCGCTCCTCACGCTGAGTGCTCCGCCGCGGGCATTCCCGCGATGCGCGAGAGCATGGACATGGTCAGCCCTTCGAGTGTCTCGACGGCGCCGTCCGCATCGAGTGCGACGTGCGCCGGGGCGCACAGCGCGATCGTTCGCAGCCCAGCCAATCGTGCCGACCGCAGCATCTCCGCGGACGATGCCAACGCGATGCATCGCTCGGGTCGAACCGCTCGGCGCTTCGCGAGCTGTGCGACCGCGGCGATGAACGGAGCAGGCGACGGAGGTGTCTGGAGCTCGTCGTCGGCGCTGACACTGGTGGACACTGCGGTCTCGAGTCCTGACAGGCGGAGGACGAACTCGGTCTCCGATCGGCTCGCGAGCGTGACGATCGCTATGCGCGACGTCACCTGCGCCCTCACCAGTAGCTCGAGAGCGCCTGCCCTCATGACGAACCCTTTCCCGACTCGTTCGGCGAATGCGCGCGTTGCCCGCGCCGCGACCAGGTCGGCCAGCACGGGGTCGGATGCTCCGACGGCAGCAAGTGCGCGCCGGACGCTCGCGTCGACAGAAACGCCCTCGCAGCACCGCGCGCAATCTGCGTCGCTGAGCGTGAGCCCTTCATCACGCAGCGCACGCTGCAATGCGATCTCGCGCATGGGGATGGTATCGACAATGCAGCCTTCCCAATCGAGCAGCAGCGCGTCTGGCATGGGTGTTAAGTAAATCTGATTGCCGAGTGGGCGCTACGGCTGGCGGTCTGGAGTTGGTGGTGGTGGGAACCAACGTTGTTCGTGGGCATCGCGAATCTGGCGAATCTCAAAGAATCCTCGCGAATCGTTCCGGAGCGGCGAATGGGTGCTGCCGCCGGAATAAAATTCAGGTCTCGGTCTTGTGTGCTTGCTGTGGAGGTCGGCTTGCGCGATGAAGTATTCGCGTTGATTCGCAGAATTCGTGGAGATTCGCGCTGCCAACGATCAACGCGGTTCCTCAACGCTTTTCAAGCGCGACTATCGACTCGGTAATGCCGCGTAGGATGCATCGAGCAAGTCAACCGGATGAATCGTCCGCGCACCCATCCGCGCCTGGAGCATCCCCGCGCCGATCTGCATCATGCAGCCAGGATTTCCTGTCGCGACGTAGGTCGCACCAGTGTCCTCGATGTTTCGCAGCTTCGGCGCCAGCACGCGATCGCTCGTCTCCGGCTCAACGAGGTTGTAGATCCCGGCGCTTCCGCAGCAATGCTCGCTGCCCTCGAGGGGGACGAGTGAAAGCTGGGGAATGGCGGCGAGCACTTGGAGCGGAGGGGATGCGATACGCTGCGCATGCAACAGGTGGCAGGGCGCATCGTATGTCACCTTCAGCGGAAGCGGGCCTCCCGGACGCGGGCCAGCGACCGCGAGCAACTCGCTCACGTCACGCACGCGTGACGCCAACGCCACCGCACGATCGCGCCACTCGGGATCGCGCGCGAGGAGATCGCCGTACTCCTTCATGATCGCGCCGCACCCGGCGGCGTTCACCGCGACGAACTCCGCACCGCTCGCCTCGAACGCAGCGATGTTCGCTCTCGCGAGCTTGCGCGCCGTCTCGGCGTCACCAGCGTGCGCGTGCAGTGCGCCGCAGCACGCCTGCTGTGGCGCGGTGACGATTGAAAAGCCGTTGTGCGCAAGCGTGCGTTCCGTCGCACGATTGGTCTCGGTGAAGAGCCCTTCCATGACACAGCCGGTGAGCAGCGCCACCGAGCCGCGCGCCGCGTCGGAATTCGTCGTGTAGCTCCGGCCGCGAAGCGATGAACGCGTGGAGTCGAGCATCGCCATCGCAAACCCGATCCGACCGGGCATGCGAGCCAACAGCCTCGAGAGGCGCAATGCCCGCGCGATGCGACCACCGAGCATCGCAAGCCGCGTCAGCGACGTCCGCGCGAACACGAACAGGATGGCGCGCGCCATCAGCGCATTGGGCTGCCCGACCGTCAGCGTCGCGCGCGTCGCCTCGAGCAGGTGACCGTACGGAACACCCGAGGGACACGCCGTTTCGCAAGCGCGACAACCGAGGCACCTGTCGATGTGAATGCGGACGTCGGGGTCGTCAACGGGAAGGCTGCCGTCGACGAGTGCGCGCATGAGTACCAGCCGGCCACGTGGGCTGTCGTTCTCGTCCTCGAGGACGAGGTACGTCGGGCACGCCTGAAGACAGAAGCCGCAATGCACGCACGCATCCAGTCCTCCACTCGCATCGCCGAGCGGCGACCCGGGAATCGCGCACGCATTCGGTATGTCGGCAGCGGTGCTCATGTCTCTCCGCATACGCCGGGGTTCATCACGCGATCGGGATCGAATGCCTGCCGAACACGCTCGGCGAGCGAGGCAGAATCACCCGCCCGCGAAACGCTGCTCCAGAGCGGAGCCGGCATGCGCTCACCGACGACCGTTGCTGTCGATGCCAGGGCCACGAGCGACGCATGCAGTGCGCCCAACGACCTCTCGTCAATCGGAGTCGGGATGACACATCGAACTACTCCGCGCGTGAGGGTCGCATGCGCATATCCCCCGAGCTCTTCCGCCATCGACGCAACCCGCGCAAACGCCACCCCGATCTTCGACGGAAGTGTGCTCGCTCGAAATACGACGGCGCCGGCCGGTTCCTGCGTGCGGAATTGCCGCCAGATGTCCGCCGCCTGCGCGCGGACCTCGCCGACCGACGCGACGGAATCGCGAGCAGCGCGCACGAACGCCGTGTTGCCACCAAGGCGAACCAGCAACTGCGAATCACCATCGCCGCCGAGCGCGCGGGCCAGCGACGGCGACAGGAGCTCCGCAGCGAGCGGCCGGTACTGGCTCTCGCGCGTCCATCTCCACGCGGCCGTCGCGATCGCTTCGGCGTTCGGGCCTCCGATGCGAGCGAAGAGCGTAAGATCCTCTTCCGGTCTCGCGCGGAGGCGAACTGTCATCTCTGTAAGAGCGCCGAGCGTTCCCCAGGAGCCGGTGATGAGACGCACGAGATCGAAACCTGCGACGTTCTTCACGACCCGTCCGCCGGCGCGAACCACGTCGCCCGCTCCGGTGATGAACTCGCAGCCCAGCAGATGATCGCGCGGCGTTCCGTACGCGGACGCAAGCGGGCCCCACGAAGCCGTGGCAACCGTCGCGCCGATGGTCCCCGCGCTGGAGCCATACGGGTCCAGGGTGAGCCACTGGCCTTCGGCGGTGGTGACACCCTCGATCTCCGCGAGCGATGTCGCGGCGCGCGCTGTAATGGTGAGATCGCCCGGCTCGTATGAAACGATCCCCGTCAGGGCGCTGAGATCGAGGCGCCGTGATGCAGCGCACTCTCGTCCCGCGTCGAGCCAGTGGCCACCCGCTACAATGCGCCGCGACTCGGCGCGCGCGCGCGCATCGCGAACCTGATCGGCAATCGCGGCCACTCCGGAGTCCACGGCTGATGCAGTCATGTTCGGCTCGCCCGCGCGACTGGTGAGGCAAGCCATTCGCGGCAGCTGTGCACCGGTACGACCTTGGCGGGATTCGAGCGCCGATCGGGGTCGAACGCCGCGCGCAGCGCACACATCGCCGTGAGCGTGTTCTCCGTGAACAGCGCATCCATGTAAGGGAGCTTGTCGAGTCCAACGCCGTGCTCACCCGTGATGGTGCCTCCGGCGTCGATGCACACATGCATGATGTCGCTCATCGCGGCATGCACGCGTTGCGACTCGTCCGCATCGCTGGCGTCGTAGCCGATGTTTGGATGCAGGTTGCCGTCACCCGCGTGGAACACATTGCACACCTTCACCCGATACGCCGCACAGATGCGATGAATGTCCGCCAGAACCGCTGGCAGCTTCGTACGGGGAACGACGGCGTCCTGCACGACGAGATTCGCGGAGATGCGGCCAAGCGCACCCGACGCCTTCTTGCGTCCCTGCCAGAGCCGCGCACGATCGGCGGGATCCGTCGCGACTCGCACCCCGCGAGCGCCCGCCGAGGTGCACATGCTCGCCACTCGCGCAACGTCGTCGTCCAGGCCCGCACCTGGACCATCGACTTCAATCAGGAGGATCGCCGCCGCGTCGATGGGATAGCCCGCCGCATAGATCGACGCCTCGACGATCCGGATGACGGCATTGTCCATCATCTCGAGCGCAGCAGGAACGATCCCCGCAGCGATGATCGCCGAGACCGCGTGAGCCGCCGCGTCGACCGACATGAAGTCCGCCAGAAGCGTCCGGATCGACAGCGGATTTCGCTCCAGCTTGATGGTCGCGTCGAGCACGACACCGAAGCAGCCTTCCGAGCCGATGAATGCGCCCAGCAAGTCGAGCCCCTCTGCTTCGCCGTCAGGACTGCCAAGGCGCACCACGTCGCCGCTCGGCAGGAGCACCGTGAGCGCCAGCACATGGTTCAGCGTCACGCCGTACTTCAGGCAGTGCGGACCACCGGCATTCTCCGCGACGTTGCCACCGATGGTGCACGCGCTCTGGCTCGACGGATCCGGCGCATAGTGAAGTCCGTACGCCGAGGCGGCGGCCGTGAGCGTGGAGTTGACCACACCGGGCTCGACGACGGCGCGCGCATTGTCGCCATCGAGCGATATGATCCGCTTCAGGCGATGAAGTCCCAGCAGCACGACATCCTCGGCGAGTGCACCGCCGGAGAGTCCGGTGCCCGCCCCTCGCGCGACGAAGGCGGTCTTCGTCTCCGCCAGCGCTCGCACGACGGCAATCGTTTCGTCGCGCGTTCCAGGGAACACCGCGAGCGAAGGCCGGCACTGATAACCGGGGAGCCCATCGGATTCGTAGGACCGCAGCTCTCCTGGGCGCTCGAGCACACGCCGAGCTCCAACGATCGACGCCAGCCGAGCGCCGAGCGTGTCCGTCAGGGGCATACGACCCGGATGGCTTTACGCTCCAGCTTGTACTGAAGCGGGGTGCCGAGTCGAACGACCTCGCCATCGACGGCGATAGTGCTGCTGCGGCGCACGGTGATGGTGCAGTGATCCACGATGAAGCTGTCGAGCTCGGGTGAGCGTGCAGCCGTCTTCACGCCTCGCGCGACGGCATTGAGCGCAAGTGCAAGCACCCGGCCCGCCGATCGACCGCTCACCACCATCACGTGCAAGCCTCGCCGGCCGTCTGGAACCCGCTTGCCAAGCGTGGGGAGCTGCAACTCCCGCTCGCCGACGCCGATGAAGACCACCGGGGTTCGATACATGCGGCGCTGGCCGTCGACTTCGACTTCGACCGCAAGCAGGCGAAGCTGGAACAGGGTGCGCAGCGCTGCCATTGCGGATGCGATCCGATATCCAAAGCGGGGCTCCAGGTATTCGCGGGTGCGAACGAAATGGACGTACGCGCCGACGCTGCTCGTGTTGAGGAAGAGCCGGCCATTCACGATGCCGACATCGGCCGGGTGCACCGAGCCGTTCGAGGCGAGCTGCAGCGCTTCGGCAGCGTCGGTTGGAATGCCAAGATCCGTTGCGAAGTGGTTGAGGGTCCCGCCGGGAAGAATCGCTAGCTCGGCGTCCGCCTCGAGAAGCGCGGAGGCGGCGATGCCGATCGTCCCGTCGCCGCCTGATACCAGTACGCGCTTCGAGCCTTCCCTCACGACGGTGGTGATGGCGTCGCCGAGTTTGTCGGGGGCGACCTCGCGCACATCGAAGCGATCGGCTTTCGCGAGCGCTGCGCGCGATGCATCCGCGGAGCCGGCGAGCGGATTGATGAACGCGGGAATCCTTTGATGCGACTCCGTCATTGCGCGTCGGTACGAGGCGACCGGCGACCGAATTCACCCAGCCAGTGCATCAGGCCACGTTTGTCCTTGGAGGTTGCGAGTCCAACGGTGGCCTTGCGGTCGAGCTTGCCCCACCCCACCAGTCGTCCACTCAACGCCGCCGCGAACGACTGCACCACGACCCAATACATCACCTGCCGATACGCAAAGCGCTGGAGGAAGATGAGCCAGGTGAGCTGCTTGTCCTCTTCGGGCTCCATGAGAAAAGCGAGGACGGCCGCAAGCCAATCGACGATGAGGAAGACGGCGTAGTATGCGAAGACCTTCTCGAGATCGACGAGCGCATACGTGAGTCGGTCGTCGACACTGTGGCTCGCGGCATTGATGTACACCGACACGATGCTGTAGAGGAACATCAGGTCGGCAACTGGCGAAATCGCCGGCAACAGCAGTTGAAACAGGAACACGTTCGGCAGTGCGATCCAGCCGAGTGAGCCGTACTTGTTCCGGAAGAACGCGTCGCGATGCTTCCACGTGCACTGGAGCGTGCCGAACGACCAGCGGAAGCGCTGCTTCGCGAGCCCACGCAGCGTATCCGGCGCCTCGGTGTAGGCGACCGCGCCGTCCGCGTATGCCACCGAGAAACCGGCGCGGCGCATATCCAGGGTGAGGTCCTGATCCTCGGCGAGCGTGTCCTCCTTGAAGCCACCTACGTCGAGCACGACGGACCGGCGCCACGCACCGACGGCGCCTGGCACGACAGTGATGCAGTCGAGGAGGGCGAAGGCGCGCCGGTCGAGATTCTGGCTCGTGACGTACTCGAGTGCCTGCCAGCGCGTGACGAGGTTGATGCGATTGCCGACCTTCGCATTTCCCGCGACGGCGGCAACGCGTGGATCCTGGAGGGGCTGCACCAGCTCCGCGACCGTGTCATCATCGAACACCGTATCCGCATCCAGCCCGATGACGATCTCGTGGCGCGCCCGCGCGATCCCGAAGTTCAATGCGCTCGCCTTGCCGCCGTTCTCCTTGCGCAAGATCGTCACCTGCGGATGTGACCCGTAAGCCTCTTCACAGATGATTGCCGTGTCGTCCGCGGAGCCATCATCCACGACGACGAGCTCGAGGTCACCCGCATACGCCTGGCTGAGGAGCGAAGAGATCGTCTGGATGATGACCTTCTCCTCGTTGTAGGCGGGGATGATGACGCTCACACCCGGCGCGTACGACGTTGGAGCTCCGCGCGTCTGGTGCCGGCGCAATCGCTGAATGATCGCGAGCAGCCCGATGATCGCGAGGCGCGCCATTCCCAGCACGACGGCTACAGTGAACACCCAGAACAGCGTCGTTTCCACGGAGCCGAGCAGCAGAAAGCCGGCGCGCCGGAGAAGGCGGGTCGCCTCGCTCGAAGCCGCCAGCGTCGGCATCGCATCTTCACGGGTGATGCCCGCCAGCTCGCTCACGAGCACGATCGTGTCGCCTCGAGCGCGCAGCGAATCGATCAGCGGTCCGAGCGCTGCCACCGTGTTGTGCCGATCACCGCCCGCATCGTGAAGCAGGACGATGTTGCGCGCTGAATCCTGCGCGAGCGCGTTGATGTCGTTTGGCAGCGCCCGGCGTTGAAGCACCAGCCTGACGATGGAATCCGCCGGCAGCTCCTTCCAGTCTTCCGCATCGACGTGCAAACCGATCGTCCAGTAGTTGCGACGCGACGCGATGCCCACCGGCACCAGCTCCAGATCCGTCGACGGTTCGGCATCTCCGAAATAGGGTGGCCTGAAGAAAGCCACTCGGCGATTCAGCACGGCTTCGATCAGCGACGATGTGGCATCGATCTCGATGCGAGCGCGCCGCTCGGTGGTGAGGGCCAGGTTCGGATGCGAGTACGTATGATTGCCGATCTCGTGGCCCTCATCGTACATCCGCTGGAGCAGCCGCTGATGCGTATCGACGTTCTGGCCGACGACAAAGAACGTCGCCTTTACGCCGCGTGAGCGCAGGGTGTCGAGTATCTGCGGCGTCCATCGTGCGTCCGGCCCGTCATCGAACGTAAGCGCGACACGGTGTGCATTTCTCGGTTGCCCGCCCGTTCGTGCAAGCACGTAGGGAATGGGCACCTTCACGAGCGTTTCGTTGGTGATCAATCCCGAGAGCGAATCCACCGCGAGATTTCGCTTTCCATTGGCAGGGAAGTAAGTGATCTGGAGAATCTCACCAGTGCCGTCGAACTCCGGGTCATAGCTCGGCCGCATGTCGCGCAAGCTGTCTGGTGCCTGGAGCGACCCATCCGTCTTGATGATGTTCCAGAGCGACGGATCCTCGCCGCCGAGATGCCAGATGGCGTGTCCGGCGACGCCGAGGGCACGACCCACCAGCATTTCATTGTAGGCGGTGGCGGCGTCGAGATACCAGAGGACGTGATCAGTGGAATCCGGTGTCGTCCACTGCATGTACGGATTCATCGTCACCGGATCGAACCGGGGACGCGGCTGCGCTGGACCACGCGCCGCCGCCATCGTTTCCTGGAAGTCGAAATTCTCCGCGCGGTGCGCCGCGACGGCCTCGGCATCGTTCCAGTCGTAGCCGTACGCGCCGATCATCAGGATCAGCTTGGACGGCGGAACGAGCCGCGCAAAGCGCCGCGCCTGCGCAAGGTAGAAACTCTGGCTGGCGATCGGACCAGGCTCTCCGCCCTGGTAGTGCTCGTCGAACAGCATCGGGAAGAGCTTGTCGTTCACCGCCCCCGCCCGCTGCACGTACGCATCCGGATCGCCCGCGGCGATTGCTTGTGTCGCGAGCTTCCCCATCGAGTGCATCGCGTCGTGCAACTCGTGCGCAAAGTCGAGCACTTGCGCCTGGAGCGCCGGGTCGAAATTCTCGAGGTCCAGTGTCGTGCCGGCCAATCCATACGTGGTAACGGCCGCTCGGAGCTGACGAAGGGCATTCGCCTTCGCGACTGGATTCGACAGGAAGCGGCGAACCACCTCGGGGTCGAACTTGCCGGTCGTCGAGTCGCGACCCGGCTCGACGACGAAGTTCGTGATCATCAGGAACATCGACGGACGCGTCTCCACCGGACGCGAGTTGAGCAGCTCGATGACCTGCGGCTTTATCCGGAGCAACAGGGAGTCCGCATCGCGAGGGAAGAACCCCCACTCGCCGATCACCCAGTCGATCTTGTCGTAGTTGCGCTGGAGCGACGCAAACGAATTGTCGGCCCAGTTCACGTAGAAACCGGCGACGATCGCATCGGACCGCGGCTGGCGCGTTCCCGTGCCCACGTTGAGCGCGGGAATGGCTTCCGGGCTGCGCGAAGTCGGTGTGCCGTACTGCTTCATCGCCGCGGCGAGCTTCCGTCTGTATGCCGTACGCAGACGGTCAACCTTCGTGAACCGCCCCGGCTTGCCGGTCGTGGCGCGCGCGATGGTGAGGTTGTTCGCCGTCGCCAACGGAAGCTCGGGCGGCATCGACGGTGACAGCACGATCGAGCCGATCAGCACCACGGCGAGCACGGTGGTGAGCACGCCGATAGCGAGTGCTATGCGCTGAATTCGGCGCCAGCGCTTCCCGCTGTAATCGATGAAGATCGGTGAGTGACGGCTGCGATCGGCCATGCAGTGACGCGGCGTGATACTTCGAGGATCGCGCGCCCAGGCGCGGCCTACACTAAGCTATCACGCGCTCCGCGGCCGCGCGCTCGACCACGCCCGCTATGATGTCATCGAGCATGCGCAGCTCGAAGGGCTTCTGGAGCACCGGGCACAGGGCCCGCTGGACGAAGCTCGCGGCCTCGCCCGATACGACATCGCCCGTGCTGAACACGAAGCGTCGCAGCAGGGCAGGTCGCGAAACAGCCAGTTGGTCGTGGAGCTCGATCCCCGAGAATCCGGGCATGCGCAGGTCCGAGACGACCACCCCGATGCGGTCTCCCAGCTCGTCGATGCGCGCCAGCCCGGCCTTGCCGTCCGCCGCTTCCTCGACCGCCCATCCACGACGGACGAAATACCGCCGCAGGGCAGCGCGAATCGCTGGCTCGTCGTCGATGATGAGCGCGAGTCGCATCGCCTTCGCGGGTGCAGCGGGTACGTCGGGCGCGGCCGTGGGAACGGAAAGCGTGAGTGGCTTCGTCACGGGCTCTTCAGGCGCCTGACCCACGCGCGTGTCCGGGGGAACTCGCGGAAGCGTGACCACGAATCGCGATCCGGTCCCGCCCGTACGCGGTGTTACCGCAATTTGACCTCCGAGCTGCTCCACGATTCCCAGCGTCACGGACAAGCCGAGACCCGTCCCCTCGCCCGTCTGCTTGGTCGTGAAGAAGGGATCGAAGATTCGGGGTAGCACCGCCTCCGAAATCCCGGCGCCCGAGTCCTCCCACCACCAGCTCGCACGCGTCGTTCCCACATCGCGTCGTCACCGACACCACGTCGTCGCGCCCAGACGCCTGCACGGCATTGCTGACGACGTTCGTCACGATCTGCTCGATGCCAGCCCGGTCGGCAAGCACGAACGCCCCGCGCGATTGATCTGCCACACGCACCTGCACGCCACTCCGCGATGGCCGGCGCCATTGCCCGGACAGTCGCCGCCACCACGTCCGCGAGACACATCGCATCGACCACGGTGGACAGGCGCACGGTGGCTTCGTGCTGCGCATAGAGGCGGCGCACCCGAACGGTGCGATTCGCCCCGTAGGCGCCGAGTCCCCCCAGAGCGAGCACGGCGAGAAGAAACGCACCCTCGATGGACATCTCGGTATCGAGGGGAACCAGCGCATCCCCGTAGCTCACTCGGCGGATCACGCCCCAGCCCTCGGTGAATTTTCTACCCCGCACGATGGGAGCGAGCACGGTCAGGAAGGGAGGAGACGGGTCTCCAACGTGGTTGAAGGCGGCGTGGATGGCGACACTCGCCGCCAGCGCCTCGGCCTCCGCCGTGCGCTCCGTGAACCACTCGTCGACGGTGGCCTGCGTGGTCAGTGCGCCGCCGTCGAGCGTCCCGCGCCAGCGGGACATCATTTCATGTCGCAGGAAGTGCACGCGTGTGGCGACGCCAATTGCAACGGCGGTCGCCACCAGCAGAATGGGCACGGAGCGCCTCAGCGCCGCGTTCAATTGAGCCTTCGTCATCTATATCCATCATCGGACGATCTGCGAGGTTTCTGAAGCGAGCCGCGGCAAGCGAAGCGGGGCAGCATCCGTGGATGCCGCCCCGCTTCAACGTCCTGTTTTATCCTCGAGCGCCGTCAGGCAGCCTGCCAGAATCCCGCAAGCGCACTTCCGTCAGGTGATTCGCGCAGCTTCTCGAAGGCCCGCTCGCGAATCTGGCGAATCCGCTCGCGTGTGACGCCCATGAGCGCGCCGATCTTCTCCAGCGTCATCGGCTCGCCAGTTTCATCGAGCCCGTAGTAGAGGAAAAGGATCTTGCGCTCACGCGGGGTGAGGTATTTCCGGAACACCTTTTCGATGAACTCCCGCATCAGCTTGTAGTCGGTGGTCTCCTCGATCTCCGTGCCATCCACGCCGGCGAACCGCTCACCGAGGGTGGAGGCTTCGCGATCCGAACGGTCGATTGGCGCGTCGAGCGACACCTCGGTGGACGACATCTGCTTCGCCGCCCGAACCGCCTCCGGCGTTTCCTCCAGCAGGCGCGAAATCTCGTTCTCTGTTGGGTCGCGCTTGAGCACCTGCGCGAGGATGGTCTCGGCGCGGGCGAGGCGAATCAACTGCGAGTTCTGGTTGAGCGGGATACGGACGCTGCGCGTCTGTTCGGCGAGCGCCTTGAGGACGGCCTGTCGAACCCACCAGACCGCGTACGAGATGAACTTGACCCCTTGATCCGGATCGAACTTCCGGACGGCCTTGAGGAGCCCCTCGTTGCCGATCGCGACGAGCTCGCTGAGGTCGAGCCCGTGACCCTGGTACTTCTTCACGTAGGAAATGACGAAGCGGAGATTCGCCGTGACGAGCCGCTCGGCGGCAGCTTCATCGCCCTTCTGTGCCAGCCTCGCGAGGCGGCGTTCTTCGGCCGCATCACTGATCAGCGGCAGCTTCTGGATGTCCTGGAGGTACTGGTCGAACGCGGTGGAGGGGGACGAACGGAAATAGCCTTTGGACCTGGTCTCGGTCACTTGCTCCATACACGCCCCTTACCTGTGCCGGAAGGTGGTCGGGCAACTCCGGCTGCACAGAAGCCGGACGCCCGCGTGAGTCAGCAGGACGGCCAGCATAATGTCGGGGGAAAAACCCGTCAACAGTCAGTTTGCCAGAATGACCTTCTCGGCAGATTTGTGATCACCGTAACTGCTTCGATGACAGGAGTTTGGCGGTTACTAGACCAATATCGGTCAAACTCGGCCCCGATCAGTCATAGTGTCCCATATGCGCCAGAAAGCTCGAGAGTTCCTCCGCCGCAGTCCCCCGACCCCTCTACCTGTCACTTCAGGTGGACGGTGGATCCTTCATCTTGGTGCGGCTCGTCGCCATCAGGATTCCAATGCCGACAAGGATGATGACACCGACGGCAATCCACATGGTCGGCACGTTCAGGAGGTACGCGGCGATGCCGAGGCCAACGATGAGGACGATGAAGCCGATCAGGAATGTGCCGAATGCCGACATGGTGCTCGTCCGTTGAAGGGGTCGCTTCGTAGTGGGCAACAAAGGGACCAAAAAAGCGAGGCAACCACAGCTCGGCCGTTTAAGGTTTTCCTACGCCTCCGAGCCGTCCGGTCATCAGCGTATCGGCACGCGCGCCGCGTGGCCGCGGAACGAGCACCGCCGTACCACGCTGCCAACCGAAGCGCCGTGCCTCGGCGCAGGTGGGCGTCCAGATGTCCAGCCGGTTGCCCTTGATCTTCCCGCCGGTGTCGTCGATGAGGAAGCGTCCGAAGTAGTTCCGGCCGACGTACACCTCGAGATACCGCGCAAGGGGAAACATGCGCGGATCAGCGGCGACGATGCCCTGCCGGACGTACCGGTCGCGACGCGTGAGACCCTTGAGACAGTAGGCCGTGAGCGCCACCGGAACAGGCTCGCCATAACCGAGCGCCGACGTGCGATGGAGCGCCCAGTCGCGAGCCGCACCGCGCACCACTGCGCCCTCGAGGCGAAGTGTCGCCGACACTACCGTGGGCGCGAACACCACGCGTGGCAACGGCGGCACGACGTCCGCCGCGCGCCATGCGCTCGCCATGATTCCAACGGCGAGCACGAGCACCAGCATCACGGCGCCATAGAAGGTTTGCTTTCGGCGTGAACCTGATCGGCGCGATGGGGTGAGCGGCGAGTGTACGACGCGGCCGCGCGGCATGACGGGCGATGGTATCGCGTCCGTGCCGGTGGGGGTGGCGGGCGCCGGCGTCACGCGAGCACACCACGGACGGATGCGTCGTCAACCGGAATGGACCAGGTCATCCCGTTGTCAGCCATCTCGCCGACGCGAATCGGAAGCGCGTACTGGACGACGCCCGCGCGGGCCTTCTTGTCGCGATGCGTCGCGGCAAGGACAGCGTCGGCGTCGATCCAGCGAGGAACCTCGGTCGGCAGCGCGGCCGCGTGCAGGCTGCGCTCGATCTCCTCGGCTGTGCCACGGTCAGCGATGCCGAGCAGCTCCGCGAGCCTCGCCTCGAGGACCATCCCGATCGAAACGCACTCACCGTGCAACAGCCGATACCCGCTGGCCAGTTCGATCCCGTGCCCGATGGTGTGCCCGAAGTTGAGCATCTTCCGTCGACCTTTTTCATGCGGGTCACTCCGCACGACCTCAGCCTTGATCTCGACACTCCGAGTCACGGCGTCGAGCGTGACGTCGGCGTTCCCGGACACGATTGCTTCGGCGTTGGTCTCGAGCGACGCCAGATACGCTGCGTCGGAGATGATCCCGTGCTTCATTGCCTCCGCCAATCCGGCCCGGCGATGCTCAACCGGAAGTGTCGCAATCACCTCGACGTCGGCCAGCACGACGCTCGGTGGATGGAAGACGCCGACGAGATTCTTGCCCGCATCGGTATCAACCCCTGTCTTTCCCCCCACGGAGGCATCGATCATCGCGAGCAGCGTGGTGGGACACTGCACGACGGGCACCCCTCGCATGAACGTGGCGGCAACGAAGCCGGCGAGGTCGCCGACGACACCACCGCCCAGGGCAACGACCGTCGTGTCGCGACCGCAGCCTGCATCGAGCAGCTCATCGGTCACGCGTGCCCAGATGCCTCGGGTCTTGTGCTTCTCGCCGGAGGGGATGACATGCAGCGAGACGCCGCCATGCTCGGAGAGCGCGGCGACGAGCGCATCCGCGTAATGCGCACCGACGTGCGCATCGGTGACGACGCCATAGCGGTGAGCCGGCGCCGCGGCCACGATCTCATCGGCGAAGCTGCTCCGCAGCCCGGCACCGATGCGAACGATGTACGAGCCTGCGTCGATCGAGCGAGCGTCTGTCGCGCTCACCATGCTACCACGTGACTTCGCCGGCACCGGCGCGGCGATTCGCCAATCGCGCCAGCGTGAAGAGGAGGTCGGACAGCCGGTTCAGGTAGATGATGGCGAGCGCCGGGAGCTCCACGTCGCGCTGAAGCCGCACCACGTGACGCTCGGCACGCCGGCAAACCGTGCGTGCCACGTGAAGTGCCGCGGCCTTCGGTGTGCCCCCCGGAATGATGAAGGCGCGCAGTGGCTCGAGCTCCGACTCGCCGTCGTCGATCGCATGCTCGAGCTCCGCGATGCGAGCCTCGTCGATGCGCGCCTTTTCGAGATGCGTGGCCATTCGCTCGCGGTCTGGGGTGGCGAGGAGGGCCCCAATCGCGAAGAGGTCGCGCTGGATGGGGACAAGCACCTCATCGATGCGCGGCATGATCTCGATGCAGCGCGCCATCCCAATGACGGCGTTCAGCTCGTCGACGTCACCATATGCCTCGACTCGAAGGTCGTCCTTGGGCACGCGCCCGCCACCGAAGAGTCCGGTCTGGCCGGTGTCGCCGGTTTTTGTGTAGATCTTCATTGGAGGAGGAATATACGCCTCCTGGTCTGCATGGCGCTTTGCCAGGCCCATGCGCCATTTTGATTTGCATGGAACCAAGAGACATCACCATCATCGGCGGTGGCCCCGCCGGACTTTTCGCGCTGTTCTACGCCGGAATGCGCGGCGCAACAGCCCAGATCGTCGACGCTCTGCCGGAGCTCGGCGGACAGCTCGCCGCGCTTTATCCGGAGAAGTACATCTTCGACGTTGCCGGCTATCCCAAGATCCTCGCCAAGGATCTCGTGCACTCGCTGGCCGAGCAGGCCGCGCAGTTCGAGGGACCCGTGCATCTCGGGCAGCGGGTTACCGGTCTCGAGGAGCGCGACGGACATTTCGTACTTCACACCGAGAAGGGCGAGATCGCGTCGCGAGCCATCGTCATCGCTGCCGGAATCGGTGCCTTCTCGCCGCGCCGCCTGCCGCAGGCGTGCGCGGCGCCGTGGTATGGAAAGGGGATCTATGACGTCGTCACGGACCCGAAGGAGTTCGCGGGACAGCGTGTCGTGATCATCGGAGGCGGCGACTCAGCCTTCGATTGGGCCACGCAGCTCGGCGGGGTGGCGACGCACGTATCCATCGTCCACCGCAGCGATCGCTTCCGCGCGCATGGCGCGACCGTATCGCAATTCGACGCCGACGTGAAGGCGGGTCGCGCCTCATTGTTCACGTTCCACGAGATCGGTGATGTGCTCTGCAAGGCTGAGGGAGAGCGCTTCACGCACATTATCCTGCGCGACGTGAAGGCGAAGACGACGACGGAGATCGAGGCGGACGTCGTATTGCCGATGCTCGGGTTCGTGAGCGACATCGGACCGCTCGCCGACTGGGGCATGACGCTCCAGAAGGATGAGATCGTGGTGAATCAGCTCATGGAAACAGGACGCATCGGCATCTGGGCCGCTGGCGACGTGACGACCTATCCCGGCAAGCTGAAGCTGATCGCGTGCGGATTCGGCGAAGCCGCAACGGCGGTGAACCAGGCGGTGCACTGGATATACCCCGACAAGAAGGTCGCCCCGGGGCACTCGAGTAACATGGCCATTTTTGGCCAGAAAGATGACTGAGGATACAGTCAGACAGTCTGACAGTCAGACTGTCTGACAGCGAGCTTGAGCCAAGGGCTCGAGCTCGCCTATTGTTTGGACGTCAGCACGACGATCACCGGGCCGCCGTTGGCATTGATGCCAAAGCGCGCCTGCGCCTCGTTCGCATTCAGGTAACGAACCTCGACGAGCGTGCGCACGCCGATGCCGGCGAGCTCGCTCATCGGATGGAGTGGTCCGAAATCCTGCGACATCTGCACCTGTCCCGGCGCGTTGTTCGGATCTCCGCCAGTGCGCAAAGTCATTGGTCCGCGCGTGCGGAAATACGCAGGACGAAGCTGGCGGATAGCCGTCAGGGCATCTTGCGCGGCGACCACCGGATCCGCGAGCTCCTCCGACGTGATGATGTCGGCATTTCGCGTGACGCGCTCAGCCGATGCGGGTTCGGCACCGGTACTCGGCGATGGGGAGGAAGAGCATGCGGCCGCGACGAGAACGAGCGTGCCCGCGAGCGTGGATCGAATGATTTTCATCTGTAGACCTCGAGTGGAGCGGAACACGAGTGTATCCGCCGTAAGAGGGAGGCACCAGTACATGAGCCGCCGTCCAGCGGTCACGCGGGGGAAGGGGACTGCGAACCGAAACCGTCTGGGTACCGCGAGCGAAGTTTTTCTTCGTTGACGCTGGCAACCTCCGACAGTGATACACCGATGGACGTCGCAGCGATGGCTAGACACCATAGGACGTCCCCGAGCTCCTTCACGAGTGCCTCGCGGTCGAGGGGACGTTGCTGCATCACGTGCTTCCGAACATGGCCCAGCACCTCACCCGCCTCCTCGGCAAGACCTGCGGCTGCGTCGAGCAGTCGCTGGGTGTTGTCGAGCGCGGGGTTGATGGTGCGCGCCGCGGACTGCTGATATCCGTCCAACGTGGCGGCATCGCTCAATTGTAGCTCACGCGAGGATCCGCCTTCGCATAGGCGATGTCGGTGATGAGGTTGACAAGCACGAAAACGGCACTGAGGAACAACACCGAACCTTGAATGGCGGGAAGGTCACGACGCGCGATGGCGTTCACGACGTACCGACCCAGGCCGGGCCACGAGAAGATGGTTTCTGTAAGGATGCTGCCGGTGAGATACGCACCGAAATCGAGGCCGAGCACCGTGATGATCGGAATCATCGCGTTGCGGAGCGCATGGCGCGCGACGACGACGAATTCACTGAGCCCCTTCGCGCGAGCGGTGCGCACATAGTCCGCGCCGAGTGCATCGAGCATCGCGGAGCGCGTCATGCGCGCGAGGAACGCAATGGAGCGCATTCCGAGTGCGAGCGCCGGGAGCGCGAGGTAGCGAATTCCGCCGAATCCCGATGGCGGCAGCCAGTGCAACGTGACCGCGAACAACAGAATGAGGAGTAAACCGACCCAGTACACCGGAAAGCTGATGCCGAGATAGGCGATCGCGAGTCCGAAGCGGTCTATTGCGCTCCCGGGCCGACGCCCACTCAACACGCCGAGGGTGACGCCGAGCACCGTCGCCAGCAGCATTGCGGCGCCCGCAAGCTGAAGGGTCTTTGGAAAACGCTCGAGAATGTCCTTCCGAATGGGGCGGTTGGTGATGTACGACTTGCCGAGGTCGCCCTTGAGAATGCCACCGATGTAGTGACCGAATTGCACAGGAAGCGGATCGTCGAGGCGCAGCTCCGCGCGCAATCGCGCGATGGTCGCTTCGTCGGCGCGTTCTCCCACCATGGCCATCACCGGATCACCCGGTGCGACATAGAGGAGCAGGAACGCGACGACCAGCACGCCGAACAGCGTGGGGATGGAGAGCAGCAGTCGGCGGAGGATGAAGGCGCCCATGCTATTTCGCGCCGGGCGCTTTCGTCACGGTGGTCCAGGGTTGGCCGTTGAAGATGACCGGCGGGGTGAAATTGCGGATCCACGGCTGCACCGCGTACAGCTCATTGTAGAAGTAGAGGAAGATCATCGGCGCTTCGCGAAACGCGAGGGCATCGGCCTGTGTGTAGAGGGCGACGCGCCTGGCTTCGTCCTGCTCGCGACGGGCGGCCGTGACGAGGCTGTCGAATTGCGCGTTCTCGAAGTACGACACGTTTCCGCCGACGCCCTTGTTTGTGCTGTGCAGCAAAGGATAGAGGAAGTTCTCAGCGTCCGGATAGTCCGCGTACCAGTCTTTCACGAAGAGATCCGCCTGTCCCTTGCGCGCCGCTTCGCGCGCCGCGGCACTCTCGCGCTGGATGAGCTTCACGCGAATGCCGGAGAGCTGGAAATATCCCTGAAGTGTTTCGGCAATGCGGACGTAGATCGGGTTCGTGGACGTCCAGAGATCGAGGTCGATGCCATTCGGGTAGCCAGCGTCACGAAGGAGCTGACGGGCGCGCAGCGTGTCGAACGCATAGCCGATGCGGGTCTTGTCGCCACCGGGGAGCTCTGGGGGAACGACCCCTGCCGCCAGCTCACCGCGGCCGGCGATGAGGTTGCGCACGAGGATGCGGCGGTCGATGGCGTGATTGAGCGCCTGGCGGACGCGATAGTCCTTCAGTGGACCGCGTGTGGTGTTGATCGCGACGTAGACCAGCTCGAGCGAGGGCGTCGAGTGCAGGAGCTTCTTTCGCTCGGCGTCTTCCTCCCAACTCCTGATGTCGCCCTGCGGTATCTGCAGCACGTCGACGTTGCCGCTCTCGAATTCGGCGACGGCCGTGCTGGGCTCCGCGATGATACGCGCCTTGAGTGAATCCGCCTTCGGCGCGCCACCCCAGTAGTCCTTGTTCGGCGAGAAGAGCAGGTAGTCGTCGTGCTTCCATTCCACGAGCTTCCACGGACCGGTGCCGACAGGATTCTCGCCGAAGTTCGCCGGGATCTTGTCGGGGGCAATGGATGCGACAGGCATCGCGAGAAGCTTCGGAAAGATCGCGAATGGCTCCTTCAGTGTGACGATGATCGTGGAGTCATTCGGGGTCGCGAGGCCTTCGATGCCGGCTGCCTTTCCGTCGGCAAATTCCTTCGCGCCCTTGATAGGATAGAGTGGCCATCCGCGTCCGCCCTTGACCTTCGGGTCGAGGACACGCTGCCAGCTCAGGGCCACCTGTCGCGCCACGAAGGGCGTGCCGTCGGTGAACTTCACGCCACGACGGAGGTGGAAGGTGTAAACGCTGCCATCGGGATTGACGTCCCATCTGGTCGCGAGCGCGGGCTCGACCTTCGCCTCGGGTGTAAATCGGGTGAGGCCGTCGAACAGGTAGCCGACCGCGCGTCCCGTGGGGACATCGGTGGAGAGCGCCGGATCAAGTGACCGCGGGTCGTAGTTGTCGCGCGAGTCGATGATCGTGCGTCGGCTGGGACCGTCGCCCCCACCGCCGCAAGCAGACACGACAACAGCCAGAAACAGGGCGGTCCAACGGCGCATGATGTTCTGGCGTAAGCAGTTGACAGGGGTGCGAAGGCGCGAGAACTTACCCCTCACACGGAGATGCGTCAATCAAGTCTCGCGCCCGCCGGACGACTTTGCCGAGCGGGCGCCTTGTGTCTCTAGCTGCAAGTTGCGTCCCCTTGGACTTTCCATCCGCCGAGCACTGCATGGCAGACCAGCCCGCACGCATACCGCCCCCGACCGAACGACTCGATCACTATGTGTATCGCCGGCAGCTGGACGCGCGGGAGCTCATACCGGCGATCGGTGCAGGAATCGTCACCGGCCTCGCTGCGTTCTACATCGCGCGACTTTTCCTGGAGCGCACGCCACTGCTTCCCGAAGATCGCCGTCACGGCAAGGTTCACGCTTCGGGCAGAGTAACGGGATGACTGCAGGGAGGGGCCGCGGGGTCGCGTGGCGTCGTACCGCGATCGTCGCAGCTCTCGTCGCCGTGGTACCGCTCGGGGCGCTGCACGCGCAAGACGCGGAATGCTCCGCCGGTGACCGTGAGGTTCGCTCGCTCGAGTTCAGGGGACAGCACGCGTTCAGCCAAGCGGAGCTTGCCCTTCGCGTGGCCACCAAGCCGTCAGAGCTCGTGCGGCGTCTCATTCGCATCAGCGGCGCGCGCCGGTGCCTCGACAGCGATGAGCTTCGGCTCGATGTCGGCCGCCTCCGGATCTTCTATCGTCGGCATGGCTACTACGCGACCCGCGTGGACACGGCGGTCACACCAGTGCTCGATGGGTATGGCGGGGTAAAAGTCGCCTTCCTGGTTCGCGAGGGCGAGCCGGCGAGAGTGGATACGCTGCGGATCTCGGGGCTCGACAGCGTCATTGCTCCCATCGCGGATACGTCGTCGCTGGGGCTGCATCGCGGCATGGTGTTCGACGTCACCACCATTCAGGCGGCGATCGATTCGATCAAGAGCCGGCTGCGCAACACAGGATATCCACGTGGTGATGTGGCGGCGGGGTTCAGCGTCGATTCAACGACGAAACGGATCGCGGCGGTCAAGCTCGACATCCTGCCCGGCGCGCTCGTCCACATCGGCTCCATCCGAATTTCGGATGATCCGCTCCCCGGTACCTCGCGTCGGCTGACGGAGCACGCGATCCGTCAGCTGCTCGTCGTGCACGAAGGCGATTTGTACCGTGAACGCGAGCTGATCGACGCGCAGCGCACTCTCTATCAGTCGGACCTCTTCCGCCATGTGGAGGTCGGCCTGTCGGCGGACAGCGCAGGCACGCGTGGCGATTCTGTAATCGGCTTGAGTGTGCTCGTCGGCGAGAACTACCTGCGGCAGATCGACACGGAGGAAGGCTGGGCGGTTCTCGACTGCTTCAAGGCACGTGTCGAGCTGGTGGACAAGAACTTCCTCGGCGATGCACGCCGTCTCGAGCTCTCCGCACAGGTCTCGAAGATTGGATATGGCCAGCCAACGCGGTTCGCGAACGGCGGCTTGTGCGCCAATGCGATTCGTGAGGACACGTTCAGTGTAAAGCTGAACTACTTCACTGGTGCGACGCTGAGACTGCCTTCGCTCTTCGGCACTCGTACGTCGCCCACATTGTCCATCTACAGTGAGCGTCGCGGCGAGTACCAGGCCTTCCTGCGCACGACATTGGTCGGTGGCGAAGCGTCGCTGACGCATGAAGTCGCACGAGACATACCGCTTCGTCTCGCGTATTCGCTGGAGTACGGACGCACCGAGGCGCAGCCGGCCCTTCTCTGCGCGGTGTTCAACCGCTGCGATGCGCAATCGCGCGCGCTCATCACGGATCGCGACCGACCGCTGGCTGTGGCGAGCGCGCACCTGGAGCGGCTGCGAACGGACAACGCGATCAATCCGCGATCGGGCACGGCGCTGCGGCTGGACCTGCGTGGAGCCACGAAGGAGATCGGCTCGGACAATGACATCCAGTTCATCAAAGGTCTCCTGGATGCCTCGATCTATCACCCAGCGACATCGTGGATGACGCTGGCCGCACGTGTTCGACTCGGCGCAGTCGTGGGACGTTCGCTCTCATTGGGTGACTCGGTGGGGTACGTCCCGCCACAGGAGCGGCTGTATGCGGGCGGCGCCGCCAGCGTGCGCGGCTACCAGCAGAATGAGCTGGGCGATCTCATCTACATCTCGGAAAGCCAGTTCGTGTCGCGGCCTGGCAGCACGCCGGACACGACCTATCTCGACGTGCCGGACACCGCGCGCGTTCGACGCGTGGTGCCGGTCGGCGGCAACTCGCTGATCGTCGGCAACTTCGAGGCGCGCCTGCGAAGCCCGTTCTATCCCGATCTTGTGCAGCTCACGCTCTTCGCGGATGCGGGCGACGTCTGGCAGCGCGGTCGCTTCCCCGGCGCGACGGTACACAAGGCCTCGGCACTCTGGTTGAATGACCTCAAGTGGACGCCCGGCATCGGCGTCCGAGTGTTCACGCCGGTGGGGCCCTTTCAGGCGAACGTGGGGTACAACCCGTTCACGCGTCCCGCCGGTGCGATCTACTACGACCAGGCGCCGAGTGCGAAGGGTTTCGCACCCCTGTATTGTGTGAGCCCCGGGAATACCATCCCGGCGGTGACGAACGCGAACGGCGACCTGGAGCAGCTGTCGAGCAGCAGCTGTCCGGCGACGTTCCGTCCGGGCCAGTCAACGTCGTTCTTCAGTCGCCTCACCATCACCTTCTCGATCGGCCCGGACTTCTGAGCCGCAACACGTCCGCCGCGTGACGCGCCGCAACTTCATCGCCCTCGTCAGCCTCTGCGTGCTCGTCGCGCTGGGGGCGATCGTCGTGGGCCTTGCTGTCTTTGCGACGCAGTCGGAGTACGGCCAGACCGCGATGAGCCGAGCCGTCGAGGCGCGCGTGAAGGCGTCGATCCATGGCAAGGTTCATGTCGGGCGCATCAGCGGGAGCTTCCTCACCGGGGTAACGATCGATTCACTCGAGCTCCGCGACGGCGACGATTCGCTCGTTGTCGCGACGGGCAAAGTGACGGTGCGCTACGACCCGCGCGACCTGGTCGATCGACGGTTGTACTTCACGAGCGTTGAGCTCGAGCATCCCACCGTGGTGCTCCGTCAGCACGAGAACTGGCAGTGGAACTATCGTCGTCTTTTTGGCATCGTGGCAGGCAAGCCGACGGCGAAGACGCCCGAACGGGGCTTCGGCGATTTCGTCATCCTCGATTCGGTGCACATCCGGAAGGGGGGCAGCCTGCGGGTGACGATTCCCTGGCATGCCGACGACTCGTTGCACGGTGCACGAAAGGACAGCGCGATCCGTGTGAACGTGGCGCGGAAGGATCACGAGATTCGCCACACGGCCGAAGGGCTGACCCAGACGTATCGGTGGTCGAATGCATATGCGGCCGTTTCGCACCTGCGCATCGCCGATCCGGACAGCGTGGGGATCAAGGTGGTTGTCGACACGCTCAATGCACTCGAGTCGACGCCGCCCTTCAAGTTCAGGAATGTCGCCGGGGTAGCGCGCGTGCTCGGCGACAGCGCCTGGTTCACGCTGCCGCATTGGGATCTTCCGCACTCGACCGGATCAGCCGAGGGGAAGGTGGTGTGGGGCAGTGACTTGCCGGTGCGATATGCGGCGCACATCACGGCGGACAGCGCATCGCTCGTGGATGTCGGCTGGGTCTATCCCACCCTGCCGACGACCGGCGGCGGGAAGCTGAAGATCGACATCGTGAACGAGAAGGATCTCCAGAAGATCGACTATGTGCTGCGTGAGATGGACGTGCATTCCACGAAGTCGCGACTGCGTGGCACGATGACGTTCGAGACGGGGGGCGCCGTGCTCTCCGTGCACGACGTGAAGCTCCAGGCGGATCCGGTGGACTTCGACCTGTTGCGTACGCTGAACGGCAAGCCATTTCCCGCTGATTGGCAGGGTACGCTCACCGGGACGGTCACCGCTCGCGGCGGCCCACTCACCAGGTTCTACGTCGATGCGTCGGACCTCGTGTTCCGTGATGCGCACGTGCCGGGCGCCGTGTCGCGGCTCAGCGGCCATGGGGAGCTCGACATCCTCTTCCCTGCGTTCACCGCGTTCCACGGCTTCCACGCGCAAACCGAGGGATTCGACCTTCGCACGCTGGTGGCCATCTATCCCGCTTTTCCGCGCGTGACCGGCGTGATCACGGGGAGTGCCGTGCTGGACTCATCGTGGCTCGACGTTCGGGTGTCGCAGGCCGATCTCACCCACACGGATGGTCCCGCGGAGCCGACGCATGCGACCGGCGGCGGCAGGATCACGTATGGAACGCAGTTCATGCGGTACGACATGGATCTTCTCGCGTCTCCGCTCTCGCTGACGACGCTCGCGAAATCCTATCCGAAGATGGTGTTGCGGGGGGTGTTGTCAGGACCGATTCACGTGAGTGGCATTGCCCCTGATCTCGATGTGCAGGCGGACCTGACTGGTCCCGCAGGGCACATCCTCTTTGCCGGCAAAGCCGATGCGGACTCACTCGGCGGATACGGGGCAACGGGTTCGGGATCATTCGATGGACTTCATGCCGCCGCGATGGTCGGCCTAGCGTCGCCGGGCTCTCGCCTCGCGGGCACGTATCGCATGGACGTGAATGGCGACTCACTCGCGAATCTTCGCGGTCCGGTTTCCGTGCGCCTCGGTGCTTCCACCATCGACAGCATTCGAATCGCGCACGGCGATGCGGACGTGCGCTTCGACCAGGGCGTAGTATTCATCGACACCCTTCGTGCGGATGGCGAGGCGGGCGTGTTGCGCGCGCGCGGGACGCTCGGACTCACGAGGAATGCCGGCGGCGATTCGCTCGCCGTCGCGCTGGACGTGGACTCGCTGGGCGGACTTCGGCGATACCTCGCGCCGGTGCAGGTCGGGACCAATGCGCAGGTGACAGATACGCTGAGCGGCTCCCTCGCCGTGCGGGGCATGGTGCGCGGATGGCTTGACTCATTGGACGTGCGCGGCACGGTCTCGGGCAAGTCGCTGGTGGCGTTCGGCCAGCGCGCCGACGCGGTAGACGGCACGCTCGCAATCATTGACGTGCTTGGAAACATGTCGGGAGCTGTGCACGTACACGCCGACTCGTTGCTCGCTGGCGGCATGCGGCTCGACACCGCGGGATTCTCCGCGAACATCCTCGGTGCCAATCACGCTCGCTTCTCCGGCGGTGCAAGCGCGCCGAGCGGCGGTAAGCTTCGCACGGCGGGTGACCTGCGCTCGTCCGGCGACAGTACGTCGGTGCGGCTCGAGACGCTCGACGTCGACATCGGTGCGTCGCGCTGGGCCTTGCGCCGTCCGTCGAATTTCCTGATGTCGAACGCAGCGGTCCGTCTCGACACGCTGGTGCTCGCCAGCAACACGGGCGCGCTTCTCAGCGGCTTCATCGACGCGCCCACGACGGCGCCCGTGCGCCTCCGACTGCGTGCCGACTCGATTCCACTGAGCGACCTCGGCATGCTTGCCCGGCTTCCGAGCGCGCTGACGGGGCGGCTGTCGTTCGAGGCGAATGCGACCGGTACGCGCGCCGCCCCGGAGATCACTGCATCAGCGAACATGAACGGGATCAAGTACGAGGGGCTGGCGACCGAGCTGCTTGCCGTGAATGCCGGATACTCGGCGGATCGTGTCGGGTTGGAAGCGAACATGTTGCGCGGGGGTCGCTCGGTGCTCGACGCCACGCTGAGCTATCCGGCGAAGGTCACGCTCTTTTCCTTCGCGACGACCGACGACTCTCTGCGCGGTCGCGTGCATGCCGACAGCGTCGACCTCGCGATGGTGGAGGCACTGTCGACGAAGCTGCAACACACGACGGGGCGCGTCGCGCTCGACTTGCGGGTGAGTGGCCGGCCCGATCATCCGCACGTGGGGGGCAGCGCGTCAATTCGAGATGGTGCCTTCGAGGTACCCGATGCGGGGGTGAAGCTCGCGCAGATCGACGGCGCATTTGATGTCGACGCGGTGCACGACTCGCTCAGCATCCACGGCCTGCGCATGGTGTCCCCGGTCAACAGAGGCACCGCGAAGCTCAGCGGATCGCTCGTCTATCGGGACATCAAGAATCCCGTGCTCGACCTGCGAGTCGATGCGCACGGCCTGCGGGCGGTGGACAAGCGCGGGCTCGCTCGGCTCGACGTCTCGACCGACACATCGGGATTGACCCTCACCGGCACGCCCCTCGCGGCGACGCTCACGGGCGCCGTGAATGTCGACCGCGGCACCATCTACATCCCGGAGCTGATTCGCACACAAGTCGTGGACATCACTCCAGAGGATTTTGCGCAGCTCTTCGACACGACCGACGTGCGCAATCGCTCACTCATGCCACAGCCGCCGGGCGCGCTGGCCGAGCACCTCCGGCTGAACGCCGTGTCGGTTCGCCTTGGCGACGACGTCTGGCTGCGGTCGCGCGAGGCGAACATCAAGCTGGGCGGTTCGCTGAACGTCACGCGCACGCGCGACGACCGCGAGACCACGCGCTCGACGCTCGCGCGCGGCGCGGGCGACTCCGCGCGCTACAAGCTCGCGCTGAGCGGATCGTTGAGCGCCGACCGCGGCACTTATACGCTCGATCTCACGGCCGTGCAGCGCGAGTTCCAGGTGCAGAGCGGAAAGATCACCTTCTTCGGCACGCCCGACTTCAATCCCGAGATCGACGTCACAGCGCTCTACAACGTGAAGCAGGGCAATCGCGCCGACATCGGCATCAAGGCGCGCATCTTCGGCAACTTCTATCCGCAGCCAACGCTCGACCTGTCGAGCACCGACGCGTACCTCTCGCCGTCCGACCTCGTCAGCTATCTCGTGACGGGCCGCGCGAGCTTCGAGCAGGGAGGATTGGATGTAGCCGCATCGCAGCGGGCCGCCGAGTTCTTCCTGCCGACGGCGAATGCGCTGGTGAGTAGCGCCCTGAGAGATCGGCTGGGCGGATTCGTGGACCAGATACAGATCCAGTCCGGAGCCGCGATCGATCCGCTGGCCGGAACCGACGCCGCGTCGAGCCCCTTCAAGAGCTTCCTGTACAGCACGCGCCTTGGCGGCGAGAAGCAGATCAAGGATCGCCTCTACCTCAGCTTCAGCACCGGCCTCTGCCAGTTCGGCGGCAGCAATGATACGTCGCAGCAGGGCGTCAACGGCTTCGTGAACGCCATCGAGGGCAAGCTGGAATATCGCTTTCCCTTGCTCACCCCCGATCGGTTGTCACTTCGCGCCGGTCGCGAGCCCGCAGCCAGTGCGCTGCGCTGCGGCAACGCCAGCGTGCGCGGGTTCGTCGCTACACCGCAGCAGTGGGGTTTTTCCGTCTTCCGCTCCTGGGCGTTCTGAAGCGCGCCCTGCTCATCGCGAATCCGGCGTCTCGGCGCGGCGGTCGGTTCGTCGACGAGTCGCGCCGCGCCATCATTGCGGCCGGAGCGGAATGCGACGTCCTGCTCACCGAGCGATCGGGACATGCCGCCGAAATGGCGCTGGGTGTCGGGCGAAATTACGACGTCGTCTTCACGCTGGGCGGTGACGGAACGGCGATGGAAGTCGCCGGCGCGCTTGCGGGCTCCGACATTCCGATCGGCGTGTTGCCAGGAGGAACCGGCAACCTGCTCGCGAGGGCACTCGGCATCCCGCGAAACGTCGAGCGCGCCGTTCACTCACTCATGGAAGGTGACTCGCGGCGCATCGACTTGGGCGTCGTGCAGGGTCACCGGTTCGCCGTGGCCGCGGGCGTAGGCATCGACGCATCGATGGTCGCGGAGACGCCGCCGTGGATGAAGCGTCGCCTCGGCATATTCGCGTACACCATCATCGCGACGCGCGCGGCATTGCGGGCGGTGATTTTTCGGCGTTTCTTCATCGCGCGCGTCGAGGTGGACGGCGAGATCATCGAGCGACGGGCAGCGGCAGTGCTCTTCGCGAACTTCGGTGCCATTCTCGAGGATCGCATCTCTTTCGGGCCCGACATTCTTGTTGACGACGGTGTTCTGGACTGCTGCATCTTTTCACCGTCCCACCTGTGGGACGCGATGCGCATCATGTGGCGAGTGACCCGGCGGGACTTCCGCCCCGATCCTGCGCTGTTGTACCGGAAGGGCGCCCGTTTCAGGATCGAGACAGTCCCGATTCTTCCCATCCAGGCCGACGGAGAGCTGCTCGGGCTCACGCCCGCCGACGTGAGCGTCGAGCCCCTCGCGGCGCGCCTGCTCGTGCCGTCGCGGTGAATGAGCTGCCTCGACGCGTTCGCGTTGGACTGGTGGTGCCGTGACTGACATCACGAGTGGCGGAGCGTTCGCCGCCAACAACGCCGGTGGCGTGCCGCTGGAGGCAGTGCACCAGCTTCAGCAGGAGCGCGATCACCTCCTGCTGCTGCACGAGGCACTCGACGAGGCGACGCGCGCGCCCTCGATGGAGGCGACGCTGCGCGTGTTCGTCGAAGCGATTCGACGCATCGGGTTCGGTCGCGCGATCATCACGCTTCGCGACGCAAATCTCGATGCGACGACGATCGTCACGGCCGGACTCTCCGAGGAGGACGACGCGAGCGTTCGTGCCTTGCCCGAGTCTGGGGAGGTATGGCGACGCCGGCTCGCGTCGATCGAGCGGTTCCGCGTCAGCAACTCGTACTATCTCGACGGCCGGGATCCGTGGGTGATCGCCGAGTTTGGAGGCGGACTGGAAAGCGCCCTCGCAGCGGGTGACGATCCGTCCTGGTCACCTCGCGACACGCTGCTGGTCCCTCTGCGAAGTGCCTCGGGGCGCTTCATCGCGACGCTGGGGCTCGACGACCCGATCGATCGCCGCCGACCGACGCTGACGCGAATCCGCACGGTCGAGCTCTTCGCGCAGCAGGTCGCGGGCATGATCGAGCACGCATCGCTGATACAGCTTGCCGAGCGCCGCGCGCTGCGCCTTCAAAGCCTGCACGAGGTAGGGAAGTCGCTCGCGCGTTCGCTCGACGAGCCGACGATCCTTCGCACGCTCGCGGCGCAGATCGAGAACGTGCTTCCGGTATGCACTGTCGTCGTTCTCACGGAGGGCGTCACCGGGCCGCCCTGGCCTCGCATTCTGCGCAGCGAGGGAAAGGAGATCGACGAGATCTTCACGCCGATCTCACTTCGCACGATGGCTGAAAGGGCCGCGAAGACGCAGACCGAGGAGCGGGGTGGAAGCGCGCTCGCCGTGCCCTGCGTGATCGGACCGGTCACGGTGGCGGCGCTGGTCGTGGAGTCGAGCTCCGGCGTGCCGCTCGACCACGCCGATGCCAACCTCCTGGTGACGATCGCGGCACAGGCGGCGGCAGCGATCAGCAACGCGCGACTTTATGCGGAGAGCATTCGCCAGCGCCGGCAGGCAGAGGCGCTGGCGGATGTCGTGCACGCCGTGGGTGAATCGCTGCGCATCGATCGGGTGCTGCCACTCATTCTTCGCCACGCCGCCGCGCTGCTGCGCACGGACGGTGCGACCATCGCGCTCCTCCGTGGTGACACACTCGAGGTGACCGCCGGCCTCGGCGCGGGCAAGTCGCTCGAAGGAACGCGACTGGCACTTAACGGCAGCATGGCGGGGCGCGCCGTTCGCACGGGAACGAGCATCATCCGCGACGACGTGCACAACGATCCCGACACGTTCATGCCGAGCGCGGCGGCGGCGAGAATTCGCAATGCGATCGTCGTGCCGCTGCTGAGCGTACAAGGTCCGGTCGGCGCGCTGTCCGTGTTCAACCGGAACGCGCCATTCCTCGTGGAAGACGCGGAGCTCCTTCAGCGGCTCGCCGATCAGGTCTCCGTCGCCGTCGTGAATGCGCGGCTCTTCGAGGAGGTCGCGGAAGCGACGCGCGAGTGGGCGGTGGCGTTCGATTCAATCGGGAGCGGGATGGTGCTGCTCGACGGACGCGGGCGTATCCAGCGCACGAACGCGCAGTCGCGCGCGCTCATGAAAGTCGAGACCGAAGAGGAGGTGCTCGGCCGCGACTTCCACCAGGCGCTCTTCGGCGACGACAATCCGTGCGACGAGTGCATCCATCTCGAGGCCATCGCGAAGGGCACGGTGCAGCGCGGCACGCATGACGACCAGGTGTGGGGGCGAATCTTCAACATGACCGCCGCTCCCCATCCGCTGGGCGGAGCCGTCGTCACGTTCGATGACGTAACGGCGCACCGTGCGTTGGCGGAGCGCTATCGCCTTGTCGTGGAGACATCGCGCGATGCGATCGTCATCACGAATCGCGATCGCGCAATTGTTTTCGCCAACGTGGCGGCCCACGAGCTCCTCGGCCGAGGCGCCGACTTGATCGGGTTTCACAGCGAGCAGTCTGTTCCAGTCGAACTGCGGGAAGAAGTACGCAATCATGAGGACCAGGCGCTCGCGGGCGAGCCGCAGAGCTACGAGGTCATGATCGTGCGACCGGATGGTGAACGACGCATCGTCGCCATTTCCACGGCGCCCCTCCGCGAGCTCGGCGAGGTGACGGGAGTCGTCGCATCGCTGCGCGACGTTACCGAGGAACGGCGTGCGCGCGATGCGGTCGTCCGCTCCGAGTCCCGCTATCGCAACCTCGTGGAGTCGGCGTCGGATGCGATCTTCACCGTCGACCGCGACGGGCGGTTCTCCGCGGTGAACCGGTCGCTCGAGCGCGGCGTCGGACGTTCCCGTGCGTCGCTCATTGGCGAGCGTTTCTCGGTGCTGGTGGACGCGCGCGACCTGGCTGCGGCCGAGCGTCTGTTGATGGAAACGTTCGAGGGGGCGCGGTCGCGAGGCGCCATTCGCTACCTCGGCGCCGGGGGACAGGTGCGCCACGGCTCGGTGATTACCTCGCCGGTCGTCGAGGGCCAGGAAATCGTGGGCGCCCTTGGCATTCTGCGCGATGATACCGACGAGCAGCGGCTCGCCGAACAGCTATTGCAACAGGAGAAGCTGGTTGCGGTGGGGCAGCTCGTGAGCGGCGTCGCGCACGAGCTGAACAATCCACTCGCCGGTGTGATGGCCTTTGCGCAGCTCCTGTTGAGCGGCCCCGCTGGACTTGGTGATGATGCGCGCCGCGCGGCGGAGACAATACACCAGGAGGCGAAACGCGCCGCCAAGATCGTCTCGAGCCTGCTCACCTTCGCGCGTCAACAGCCCGCGGAGCGCAAGGCTACGCGGCTGAACGAGATCGTGACCGATACGCTGGAGCTTCGGCGCTATGCGCTCAGGACCGCTGGCGTCCAGGTGACGACAGATCTGGACGTCACGCTCCCAATTACATGGGCCGACCCGTTCCAGCTTCAGCAGGTGGTGCTCAACCTGCTCGTGAATGCAGAGCAGGCGCTTGCCGAGGTCAATGGCGAGCGACGAATCGAGATTCGGACCGCGTCAAGGCAAGGCGGCTCCGAGATCCTGCTCAGCATCGCGGACAATGGGCCGGGGATCGACAGCGAGCGGATCGATCGCATCTTCAACCCGTTCTTTACGACGAAGCCAGTGGGGCAGGGTACGGGCCTCGGGCTCTCGATCTCGGACGGCATCGTCCACGAGCACGGCGGGCGAATTCGGGCGGAGTCGGTTCCGGGGAAGGGAGCAACCTTCTTCGTCGAATTTCCCCTCGTGGTCCCGCCGAGCGACATGTTGGCGATCGAGGTTGCGCCACAGGAGCCGGCGGCCGGTAAACGAAGCATCCTGGTGGTGGACGACGAGCCTGCGATGCGCGCGGCGATCTCGGCGTTCCTTCGGTCCCTGGGCCACGAAGTGCAGATCGCGGCGAGTGGAACGGCGGCACGGGCGCTTCTCGAGACAAACGAGTATGATGTGGTGCTGCTCGATCTTCGCATGCCTGGGCTTGGCGGTGAAGCGGTGTACCGGGAGCTTTGCCAGCGCAAGCCGGAGTTGGCGCGAAAGGTGGTGTTCGTGACGGGAGATCTGCAGAGTGATACGGCGCGGGGATTTCTCGCGGAAGCAGGACGGCGAGTCATCGGTAAACCCTTCCAACTGGATGATCTGGCGGCGATCGTGGCAAGCGTAACGGGCTGATGGCGAAAATTCTGATCGTCGACGACGAGCCGGACATCCGGTCAGCCCTCGCGCGCTTCTTTTCCCGCTCGGGGCACGACGTCCTGCGCGCCGAAACAGGCGAAGAGGCAGTGACGCTCGTTCGTGCAGAGCGTCCCGCCGTCGTGCTGCTGGATCTCTTTCTTCCCGACATCTCCGGTTTCGAGGTGCTCGAGCGCACGCGCGAGGAGCGACCGGTGATCATCATGATCACCGGGCATGGCGACATCCAGGCGGCGGTTCATGCGATGCAGGCTGGCGCGGAAGGCTTCCTCACGAAGCCGGTGGAGCTCGCGCATCTCGGTGCCGTCGTGGATCGCGCGCTCGAGAAAGCGCATCTGCGCGAGCTCGGTCGCGGCGCGCTCGCTCGGAATGCTCGGTCGGTCGCTGACATGCTCCTTGGATCGTCGCGGCCGATGCGCGAGCTCGCGGAGCAGATCGAGCTACTGGCGCGCAGCGAGCGAACCGCGGCACTGCTCGTCGGTGAGAATGGTGTCGGCAAATCGCGTGTGGCGCGGGCAATCCATGCGCTCAGCCCCCGTGCGGGCCATCCATTTCACGAGGCCAGTTGTGGCATGCGTCCCGTCGAGGCGCTGGACGCGGAGCTGTTCGGGGTGGACACGGGGCTCGGCGGCCCGATTCCCGGCCTGTTCGAGGCAGCGGAAGGCGGCACCCTCTACCTGGACGAGATCTCCGACCTGCCATCGAGCCTCCAGCCGACGCTGTTGCGCGCGCTCGAGGCGCGTCGCGTGCGGCGCACGGGAGGGACGCGCGAAGTTCCGATCGACGTGCGGCTCATTGCGGCGACCGTGCGCGATCTTGCGACCGAAGTCACCGAGCAGCGATTCCGCGAGGACCTCTACTACCACCTCGGCATCATGCCGCTGCATCTTCCGCCGTTGCGCGCCAGGCCGCCGGAGGATCTGCGCGAGACCGTCGCCGCGCTTGTCGCGGAGCTGCGTCCCGGACTGCCCGATACACCCGCGGTGCTCACGGATGAAGCGCTCGAGCGCATTGGCAGCTATCCATGGCCGGGTAACGTGCGGGAGTTGCGAAATGTGCTCGAACGGGCGCTCATTCTCGCGCGCGGCGAGCTCGCCATCGCAGTCGCCCACCTGCCGCCGGAGGTGCGCGGCACGGGCAATGACTTCGAGGTGCACTTGCCGCGTTCACTCGCTGAGGTGGAGCGAGCGCACATCGAGCGCACGCTGAGCACACACGGCGGCAATCGCACGCGCGCCGCGAGGGAGCTCGGTATCTCTCGCGCCACGCTGATCAAGAAGATTCGCGAGTTCGGCTTTGGAGAACGAGGCGGGCTCGCTGTCCACGCGGGGGAGGCATCGTGACTGAGCTGCACGAGGTTGACGCGATGATCTGCCGCGCCTGCGGCAACGAGGAGCGAGCGTCGGAGGGCTATCCGTGTGAACGGTGCGGCACCTTCATCTGCGTGATCTGCAACATTCGCGGCGTGATCAAGTGCCGCGCGTGTCGAGACGCGGAATTGCCGACGCCCAAGTGGCTCGAGTAGCGATGGTGCGCGCGGCGTGACGTCGTTCGCCGCGTGCGGACTCGTCGTCGGTCACGCCACCGATGTGGTAGGCGCCACCGGATGCACGGTCGTGCGCGGGGCAGACAAGCCGTTCCGCTGCGCGGTGCACGTCGTGGGGCGCGCGACGGGAACGCGTGAGTTCGCGCTGCTCGACCCCGCGCACCTCGTCGATCGCGCCGACGCGATATTCCTGTCGGGCGGATCCGCCTACGGAATCGATGCGGCGGGCGGCGTGATGCAGTGGATGGAAGAGCACGGCCGCGGTTTTCCCGTCGGCGACGGCGTCGTGCCGATCGTGCCGGCTGCCGTCATCTTCGATCTCGCGCCGCTGGGGAGCTTCAAGGCACGACCCACCGCTGCCATGGCGTATGACGCATGTGATTGTGCGACGGCCGAAGTGGTAGAGGGATCGGTTGGTGCGGGGACTGGCGCGACCGTCGGCAAGGTCAGTGGCCCCACGCATGCCATGAAGGGCGGACTGGGGGTCGGTCGCGCGAGCGCCGGCGCCCTTCAGGTGTGCGCGCTCGCCGTCGTGAACGCGCTTGGAGACGTGAGGGACGGCTCGGGCTCCATCATCGCCGGCGCGCGGATCGACGCGTCGCGCTGGCTCGACAGCGCGAAACACATGGCGATCGGCGACGCTTCACAACTCGAATTCGATTCGCTTGCTGGCCGGAATACGACGTTGTGCGTCGTCGCCACCAACGCGGATCTTAGCCGCCTTCAACTCGGCGGGGTCGCGCGCGCCGCAGCGGCCGCGCTGTATCGTCGCATCACGCCTGTGGCAACGTCCTTCGACGGCGACATCGTGTTCGCGACATCACCCATCAAGAATGCGATGACCGCCACGCCTGCGCAGGTCGAAGCACTCGCCGTGCTCGCGCTCGAGCGCGCGATCGAACGGGCGGTGCGCACGCACGCCCCCGGAGACATCTTTCGCGGATGACGGATGAGCAAGAGCAGCTGGTCGTAACTGCACCAATTGCGACCCTGTTCGCCGAGCCGCGTGTCGCCAGCGCGCCCATTTCGCAGCTGCTGGCGGGACGTGTCGTCGAGAATTGCGAGGAGCGCGACGACTGGTTCCGGGTCGTTGGCCCGGATGAATACGAAGGCTGGATGCACCACGGCTATGTCGCGCGCATACGCAACGACGCGCACGCGGCACGCATTCGCGCGAGCCGCATCTCGCTCGGCTGCGTGACGACGACGGCCGCCGGTCACAAGCGCAACATGCCGCTCGGGGCATACCTCACCGACGATGAACGCATCGCCACAGGCGAAGCCATGGCGGCCAACGAGAGAGACGAGCGGTTTCCATCCGACGTTCGCGCCATCGTGCACAGCGCGCAGCTCTACTTCGAAGGTGCGAGCTACATCTGGGGCGGCGTTACGCCATGGGGTTGCGACTGCTCAGGACTGGTACAGTCCACCTATTGGCTGCACGGCACGCAGCTCCACCGCGACGCATGGCAGCAGGCGAGCCAGGGCGCGCCGGCGGAGGCCGCGCTACTGGACGCACGCGTCGGAGATCTGCTTTTCTTTTCCGATCGCGTCGACCAGCACATCACGCACGTCGCCATCTCACTCGGCGACGGCCGTCTGGTGCACCTCGCGCTGGGGCGCGGGGGTTATGCGGTCGAACGCCTGGACGACTCGGATGACCGCTACGTGCAGAAGTTGCACGAGCGGTTCGTCACGGCAAGGCGAATCCTTCCGTCGTCCAGCTGACGTTCGAAAGATGTTGTTCGTGGGCATCGCGAATCCAACGAATCTCACGAATCAACGCGAATAATCCTGCTCGCGGATCGAGAGGAGCGCGTCGAGTCACCAAGAGTTACTGATCACGAATCTCGAAGGGTCGCTAGTTCAGAATCGGCTGCGCCATTCTGGCACGCGTCGCTGTTGAAGAGGATTCGCGGAGATTCGTTTGGATTGCCTTTCAGATTCGCGATGCCAACGACCAACGTCTGTCGAACCAGAAACTGTAGACGAGATTCGCGTTGCCAACGATCAACGTCTGCCGACCCAGAGACGTCCGTGATTCCCAGTTCAGCTCATCAGCACCGGAGTACGCGGCACCGGCGCGGACGCCACTGGCCGCACCTGCACGGGCACCTCGGCGTACGTCGTGCCGTCGAGGCCGACGCGCATCACGTAACGCCCGGCAACATCGAGTGGCAGGTCGAGCTGTGCGATGAGCGGAAAGTCCATCTCGACCACACCGTTCGGTGGGGACACGACCCCGAGCTCGCCGTCGCTGCTCCAGAGCTCCGACCCGCTCGGGCTCATCCACTGGAGCGTGACACGATGCGAGCCCGCATCCGAGGGCGCACCCTTCAGGTGCACCACAAGCGTCGCGCGCGGGTGAAGTGATGGCAGTGAGCCCACCTGGAGCGCATCGAAAACGCCAAGGATATTGAGCTTGCCCTCCTGAGACACGTTCGCGGCATCGGCGAACAACGCAAAGGTCATGTGCATCGTGAATAGTAGAAGCGAACGCCGCGGTTTGAAACACCCGGTCGGCTGCCTAACTTCATGGGATGGCTTCTTCCACCTTCGTCGAGATAAACGACGAGCGAGCACGACCAGTCGCGTCAGGACTGTCGGTCACCGATCTACTGCTGTTGTGCATGGCCCTCATCTGGGGCCTGAACTTCATCGTGGTGAAGTTCGCCACGGGCGTGTTCGCTCCGCTGGCCTTCAACAGCACCCGTATCCTTCTCGCGGTCATCGTCCTCTGGGCGATCTTCCTGGCGCGACGTCTTCCGCTCCCGAAGCGGCGCGACATCCTCCTCATGCTCGCATTGGGTGCGCTGGGGAACGGCTTCTATCAGATTCTCTGGGTCGAGGGCATGGCTCGCACGCGGGCCAGCGATGCCGCGTTGCTCGTCGCCGCCTCTCCCGCGTTCATCCAGATGATGGGATGGCTGCGCGGCGAGGATCGCGCTGGCGTTCGCGGCATGGGCGGTATCGCGCTCTCGCTCGTCGGCATCGGACTCGTGGTCACGGGTGCCGCAAACGCGGCCAAGGGACAATCGACCTTTTCCGGAAACGCCTTCATCCTCGGCTCCGTTCTGTGCTGGTCGGTGTACTCCGTGTACCTGCGACCGCTCACCGAACGCGTCGATGGGCTCACGCTCTCGGCCGTGACGATGACGGGCGGCGTAATCCCCATGCTCATCGCCGCCGCGCCGTCGCTCGCCACCACGAATTGGAGCACGGTGCCTGGTGCGGGATGGGCGGCGATCGCATACAGCGGGATCCTCGCGCTCGTCGTCGCCTATCTGTTTTGGTACCGCGGTGTTCGCGTACTCGGCCCCACTCGCGCTTCCATGTACTCGAATCTCCAACCACTCGTCGCGATGCTCGCCGCGTGGCCTCTCCTTGGCGAAGTGCCACGTACGATGCAACTCATGGGTGCGCTTTGCATCATTGGCGGTCTGCTGCTGACACGCCTACCGTCGAGAACGCGAGACGTCGCACTTACATGAAAGTCGTCTTGTTCGACATCGACGGGACGCTGCTCTGGACGGACGGCGCGGGGCGCCGAGCGGTGCAGCGGGCGCTCGACGAGGTGTTTGGCTCTCCCGTCCCGGAAGGTCACGAGTTCGACGGCAAGACCGATCCGCAGATCGTGCGGGAGCTGATGGTTCGCGCGGGCGTTGACGAAGATGCCATCGCGGCGCGGCTTCCCGAAGCGCTCCAACGCTACCTCGTGCTGCTCCATCACGAGCTTTCCAACATCGACGACTCCCAGCATGTCTTTCCCGGCATCACGCCACTCCTCGATGAACTGGAGCAGCGGGACGACGTGCTGCTCGGGCTGCTGACCGGCAACATCCAGCCCGGTGCAGTCGCGAAGCTGCGTGCGGTAGGCATCGATCCTGATCGCTTCAAGGTCGGCGCTTTCGGCTCGGATCACGCGTCTCGTCCGGAGCTGCCGGGAATCGCACGAGGCAGGGCGGAAGCCCTGCTCGGTCACGCTGTCGCGGGTGAGGACATGGTCGTCATCGGCGACACCCCAGCCGACATGAGCTGCGGAAACGGCATCGGCGCTCGCGCGATCGGCGTCGCCACCGGACGGTATTCTGTCGCACAGCTCAGCGCCTGTGCTGAGGGCGTCGTCTTCCAGGATCTTTCGGATACTGATGCAGTGATGAGCGCCATCCTTGGAGCGGCTGATGCGTGAAGTGGAGTTGAAGAGCGTGGTCGACGACCTCCGGTTGCGCTGCGACGCCGTCGAGCAACACGGTGCAACGCGCGTCTTCGCCGGACAGCTCGAGGATCGCCGCTACGACACGCCTGGGCGCTCACTCGTCGCACGCGACCATGTGCTCCGCGTTCGGATCTATCGGGATGCACTGCACACGCGTGCCGAGCTTGATTTCAAGGGCCCGACTTCACTCGAGGGCGGGTACAAGGTGCGCGAGGAGCTGGGAACGGAGCTGGCCGACGCCGACGCGATTGTCGCGATTCTCGATCGGCTTGGCTACGAGGTGACGATCACGATCGATCGGGACATCGTGCAGTACGACTTCGACGGCGCGATGATCCGATTCGAGACGTATCCACACATGGACGATCTCGTTGAAGTGGAAGGATTGCCCGAGCAGATCGAACGAGCCATCGCCGCAATCGGCCTCCCGCGCGCGGGTTTCGTTGCCGATCGGCTGTCGGACTTCGCGCGCCGCTTCGAGGAACGCACCGGCGAAAGCGCCGCAGTGTCAAACGCCGCACTTGCAGCAGGCGCACGCTATGAAGCAGCCAATGGCTGACACACCGGTTCTCCCCGAGCTTGCACGCTCACTTCGTTCGCTTGGCCACCAGCCCAACGCGGCGAGTGAAGCGGCACATGCCGCGATCTTCACGCCGCTCCTCGACGCGAGAACGAGCGCGGCCGATGGCTCCGTCGACGTCATTCTCGCGGCGATTCGTGGCGCGGCACTGATCGCACGCATCGAGGCCAACGCGGTTGACGCAGCAGTGCAGGGGGTGGAAGAGCTGCCTCGCGTTCGCGCGCTCACCGCGCAGACGAGCGAGCTGACCTCTCCCCTGCGCGCTGCACTCGTTGCGCTGGACGAACGCGCCGCCGCTGCCGCCGAGAATTCCGGCGGGTGGGACGCGTGGATTGCTCAGCTTCGCCTCGCATTTGCCGCCGCCGACACCGCATGCTCTGCCCTGTCTCGACTCATCCTCGAACGGAATGAGCGCGCGGCTCCGCCCCGCTGGTTCGAGCGTCTGGCGAAATGATCGTCGGTGTCGGCATCGACATGGTCGAAGTCGAGCGCATGCGGCGATTGCTCGATCGGAAGGGAGAACGGGCGCTCATGCGCCTCTTCACGGTCGCGGAGATCGCCTACGCGCACAGCCATCCGGAGCCGGAGCGGCAACTGGCTGCGCGTGTCGCGGCGAAGGAGGCCGCGTACAAGGCACTCTCGGGGAACGACCTCGCGAAGGCAATCGGGTGGCGGGAGCTCGAGGTGGTCTCCACCCGCGGGCACGCTCCTTCCCTCGTCCTGCACGGTCGCGCGGAGATCCGGTCGGCCGAATTGGGCGTGAGTCGCATTCACCTGTCGATCACGCACACCGAGCACATGGCGGCGGCGTACGTCGTGGCCGAGTCGCTCCCCTGAAGTCTCAGGCTACCAACCTATGCGCAATCCCGATACATTTCCTCGGCAATGAGAATCACTACCCTTCTCAACAGTGTTGCCGTGCTCTCGGCGTTCGTCGGCGTGCGATTCGCCGGCGCGCAGGAACACCCCGCGCGACGAGTGGCCAACATCGTCAGCGTGGCGGTCGAGGAGTACGGCAAGGCGGTTGATGCGCAGGGGCGCCTCATCAGTGCCCAGGAATATCAGGAAGCCAACGACTTCCTCACCGACGCGCGCCGCACGGCGGAGCGTCTGTCGGGCGACAATGCGCCGGCGGCGAGGGCGTTGCTCGATTCGGTGGCGGCCGCCGTGGCGGCGAAGCGACCGCCGGCGAGCCTCGACTCGCTGGAGAAGCGATTCGCCGCGATACTCGGCAGCGAGGCGAAGTTGGAGCTACCCAGCCAGCCACTCGACCTCGCGCAAGGCAAGGCCGTCTATATCCGGACATGCGCGGCCTGCCACGGTGCCAGCGGACTTGGAGATGGGCCGGCCGGTGCCAAGCTCAACCCCCATCCTCCCGCGATTGGAACGGCTGCCGCGATGAACGGCGTGACGCCGGCGCTGATGTATCGCGTCGTCTCCGTCGGCGTTTCCGGTACGCCGATGGCCGGTTTCAGCACCGTGCTCACGTCGGCTCAGCGCTGGAACGTCGTGGCATACATCAACAGCTTGCGAGCGACGCACGCGCAGCAGCTCGAGGGCGAAGGCCTCTTCACCCAGCGGTGCGCGTCGTGTCATGGTGTCGTCGGTGCGAGCGACGGCGCGCTTGCCCGATCTCTGACGAAGCTGCCCCCCGAGATCGGCACGGTTGTCTGGCAGGTCGAGCGCAGCGACGAGCAGATCGCGACGGTAGTGCTGGAGGGCATCCCAGCCTCGGCAATGCCGCCGTCTCGCGACATGACTCCGGCACAGGTGGCGAGTGTCGTCGCCTATGTCCGCACGCTGCCCATGAAGGAGCGCAATGCCGCGGCACTCGCGGCCGGCGCGGACAGCACCACCGCCTCGGCGGCCGCACGCAATGTGCTGGCGCAGCTGGAGCAGTCGTTGAACGCGGCACGCAGTGGACGGACGGGCGACGCGGCCGACAAGGCGGCCGATGCGTACATGGCGTTCGAGCCGCTGGAGACCCCAGTGAGCGCCAAGAGTCCGGGGCTGGTGCTGTCGATGGAGCGGCAGTTCACCGAGTTCAAGACGGCGATCCGCGGCGCGAACATTCGTGAGGCCGAACATCTTCGCGACGCCATCGAAGCCGCACTGCCAGAGGTCGTCGCGCTCACGGCGCCGGCGGGCAGCGGCGTCGAGGCGTTCTGGCAATCGTTCCTGATCATCCTCCGCGAAGGTTTCGAGGCTATTCTGGTCGTCGGCGCCATTGTCGCCTTCCTGCTGAAGACGGGACACAAGGAGCGGCTGCGCAGCATCTGGATGGGCGTCGCTTACGCGTTGGTCGCGAGCGCCGCAACGGCGGTCGTCCTGAAGACGGTGCTTTCCGCCGTGCCGGCGAGCCGCGAGATCATCGAAGGCGCCACGCTACTGATTGCGGTGTGCGTGCTGTTCTCAGTGAGCTATTGGCTGATCTCCAAGGTGGAAGCCGCCAAGTGGCAGCAGTTCATCAACGAGAAGGTCGGTGCCGCGCTCGACAGTGGCGGTGGTCGCGCGCTCACCATCGTGGCCTTCCTCGCCGTGTATCGAGAGGGAGCGGAAGTCGCGCTGTTCTACCAGGCGCTGTTCAACGAAGGCCCGAATGTCGCCGTGCCCCTCTCGCTCGGTATCGTCGCGGGATTCGTGGCGCTATCGATCATCTTTACGCTCTTCTACCGATACGGCGTGAAGATTCCGATCCGGCGCTTCTTCGCCGTGACGAGCGTGCTGCTGTACTACATGGCGTTCGTGTTCATGGGCAAGGGCGTACGCGAGCTTCAGGAGGGCAACGCACTGCCACTCTCGGCGATCGCTGGATTTCCGCACATCGAATGGCTAGGCCTCTATCCGAGCTGGCAGGGGGTGCTGGCCCAGCTGGTACTCCTGCTCCTGTTCGCATTCGCGGTGCTGAAGACGTTCTGGCCGAAGCGTTCCGTCACATTGCCGACGGTGATGCCGGCTCCGACGCAGCCGCGCGCAGCGGTCGCGAAGAGCCCCGAGTTTGCGGAGCTTCGAGCGGACAACGACGAGCTTCGCCGGCGACTTGCGGCACTGGAGGAAGCTTTCGGCCGGGAGCCCGCGGGGAGCTGACTTTCGCGTTGAGGCGAGCGTGGGAGCGTCGCGCCCGCCCGTGAGCCGTTAGCTAGCTGGTCCGCAACTCCGCCGCGGGCTCGCCCTCGTAGATGCCGGCGCGGCCGGCCCCGACGCGCGACCGCACCATCATCAGGATCGCGCCCGCGACAGCGACCGCCAACGCGATGCCCTGCGCATACGTGAGGCCGACGAACAGCAGCCGATCGTCCTTCGCGCGGAAGAACTCGATCACGAAACGCTCGACACCCGCGAGCACCATGTACACGCCAAACAACCATCCCTGCGCGTGCTTGTGGTCGCGCATGCGCCAGAGCACGAGGAACATGATGAAGCCCAGCACGACTTCGTAGAGTTGCGTGGGGTAGACGGACAACACCGCGCTGGCCGGCGTACCTGCCGGCGCGATCGTCCCGAATTCGCTCGCCATCACGCCGGCTGTCGACGGCGGAGCGCCATCAGGAAAGGCCACCGCGAGAAATCCAGTCCACGGGCGACCATAATCATCACCGACGGCCCAGCATCCCGTGCGTCCCACCGCATACGCCGCTGCGCACGCGATGCCGCTCACATCGAACATGCGCCAGAGACCGAAGCGCTTCTTCACCACCACGGCCATGACCGACAACGTTCCGCCGATGAGGCCTCCCCAGTACACGAAGCCACCGCGCTCGAACATCGCGTCCCAGTGCCCCAGGACGATCACGTAATACAGCTTGGCTCCAAGGAGGCCACCGACGACAGCGGCGAACACCATGTCGTTCACTGGTTCCGGATCGACACCGCGCCGCGCCAACTCCCGCTGCACCACGACCTGGCCCACGAGGAACGCCATCAGCACGGCGATTCCGAAGCCGGTGAAGCCAAGCCGCCCCCAGCTGTACGCGAACGGGTGATGAACGATGGGATGCGGTAGAAGCGTCATGCGCTCACGAGACCGGGTAGGGGAAGGGACGCGAAGGCGTTCAGGTCGAGCGCCGCACGTTCACCGCGCTCGAAGTGAAATAACCCCGCGCGCGCAATCATGGCGGCGTTGTCCGTTGCCAGCCGGGGGCTTGGTGCGTAGACGGTCGCGCCAACGGGGCGCATGCGTGCCTGCATCGCCGCGACAAGCGTGCGATTCCCGGCGACTCCGCCGCCGAGCACGACACGCTCGCGGCGATACTGCTGCACGGCGCGCGCGGTCTTCTCGACGAGCGTTTCGACTAGGGAATCATGAAACGCTCGCGCGATGTGCGGATGATCGTCGGCGGTTCCGGCGCGCACTGCCTGCAGCACCGCGGTCTTCAACCCGCTGAATGACATGTCGTAATAGTCCGCGTCGCCAGGCGCCTGGTTGCGCCGCAGCATCGGCCGCGCGAAGCGAATCCGCGTGGGATCACCGGTGGCAGCGAGCCGCTCCACGTGTGGTCCACCCGGATACGGAAGACCAATCAGCTTCCCCACCTTGTCGAAAGCCTCGCCCGCGGCGTCGTCACGCGTGCGACCGAGCAATCGATACCGCCCCCACGCCTCGACGTCCAGCAGCAGCGTGTGTCCACCCGAGACGAGAAGCGCCGTGAACGGCGGAACAGCGTCTGGATGCTCGAGGGCCGTCGCGAACAGGTGCCCCTCCATGTGATGAACACCCACGCACGGGATGCCGAGTCCGAACGCGAGAGACTTCGCGAAGCTGACCCCGACGAGCAGCGCGCCAACGAGTCCCGGGGCATTTGTCACCGCGACGGCTTCGACGTCGCCCTTCTCGATTCCCGCCTCCTCGAGTGCGCGCTTCACTACCGGAACGATCGCGGTGAGATGCTGGCGCGACGCGATTTCGGGCACGACGCCACCGAACACGCGGTGCACATCCTGGGACAGGATCACGAGCGACGCGATGCTCGCGGCGTCGCCGTCGCCGCGCAGCACGGACGCAGACGTCTCGTCGCACGACGTCTCGATCCCCAGGATGACCGTCATTGCCGCGTCATCGCGACGCGGTCCGGCTCGTCGGAATACCGAGCAGCTCGCGAATGAGGACCCGGTTCGTCTCGGAGCTCCAGTCGGTCGCGGCGAACACCTTCCGCCGGATCGTTCCTTCCTTCCCGATGATGAAGGACTCGGGATAGCCGGTGATCTGGTAATGTCGCGCCGTGACCTTGGCCGGATCGTAAAGAATCTCGAACGTGAGACCGAACTCCTTCGCGAACGCGAGGATCGCCTTCTCGCTGCCCGGGTCGTCCACGCTCACCGCAACGATCTCCAGCCCCTGCGGACCAAACTCCCGGTGCAGCTTCTCCATGCTCGGCATCTCTTCGCGACACGGCCCGCACCACGTGGCCCACACGTTCAACAGCACGACCTTCCCCTTGTAGTCCGCAAGCGTCTTTGTCCGCTTGGGCCCAACGAGCGTCACGCCTTCCATCGGCGGCGCTTCCATGCCCACCGCAACGGGAAAGAGCTCGTCGCCAAGGAAGTGTGTCGCCGCGAAAAGTGCCGCGGCCAGCAGCAGCACGACCCCGAACACCACTGACCACTGTTGCCGCGCTGTCATGTCACGAACCTCACGCCGTTTGTGCGCAACGCGCACGCAACTCGCCAATCTCCGCGCGAGGATCGGCGGCGGCGAACACCGCGTTGCCGGCGACGAACGCATCGGCGCCCGCACGCCAACATTCGACGATCGTCTTGCGGTTGATGCCGCCGTCGACTTCGAGCACGGCCGTGCATCCGGAAGCGTCCAGGAGCTGTCGTGCACGCGCGATGCGATCGACCGAACGCTGGATGAACTGCTGACCGCCGAAACCGGGATTCACCGACATCACCAGCAGGACGTCCAGCTTGTCGAGGACGTCAGTCATGGCATCGATCGGCGTCGCGGGATTCAGTGCCACGCCCGCAAGGCAACCGAGCTCGCGGATTCGCGCGAGCTGTCGGTCGAGGTGTGGCGCCGCTTCGGCGTGAATGGTCAGCCCACTCGCGCCCGCAGACGCGAAGTCATCGAAGTAGCGCTCCGGCTCGACGACCATGAGATGAACATCGAGAGGCAGCGATGTGCAGCGACGCGCTGTCTCGATCACCTTGGCTCCGAAGGAAAGATTCGGAACGAACCGGCCATCCATCACGTCCACATGAATCCAGTCGGCGCCGCCGTCTTCCAGCATCGCGATGTCGTCGCGGAGCCGCCCGAAGTCAGCGCTCAGGATCGATGGCGCGATGCGTACTCGGCTGCTCACGGCGAGGCTGCTCCGTCTCCGGCGACCTTGAGCTCGACTGCACTGCCGGGCGGCACCGTGGTGCCGGCAACCGGTGTCTGCCCGATGACGGTGCCGCGTGTGCCGATCGCCATGGGATCCCAGACGAGCTTCACATCGCGCACGCCGAGCTGCATGAGGGTCTGTCGCGCGCCCTCCATGTCTCGTCCAGCGAGCGACGGCATCTGGATCGTCGCTGCTCCGCCGCTCAGTACGAGCGATACCGTGCTCGGTACACTCACCTGTGCGCCCGCTGCCGGTCGTGTGCCGGTGACTGTCCCGCGCGGCGCGTTGCTCGGCGCCTCCGTCGCTTCGCCGACGTCGAAGCCCTCCTTCTCCAACACGGCCTGCGCTTCCGCCTTCGTCATGCCCGTGACGGTGGGAACGGCGACGATGCGTTGGCCACCACTGATCACGAGCGTGACCGTATTGCCGATTCCCTCGCGCGCGCCCGGCGGCGGAGACTGTTCGAGCACCGTCATCTTCGGCGCGGAGTTGTTGAAGCGCTGTTCGCCCTGATCACCCTTGAACCCAGCCTGTGCGAGGCGTTGCACCGCTTCGTCGAACGAGAGTCCGGTCACGTTCGGGATCTTCACATCCCGCGGAATGACTCCCGCGGGGAAAACGACGAACGCGACGATGAGATACGCGAGGGCGAACCCGGCCGCGATCGAGACGAGATAGACGAGCGACGTTCGAACCCGACCACGCCAGTTCAAGCAGCAGCCTCATGTCGCGGGCGCCGGAATCGCGCCGCGAACGCGCCGTCGGCAGCATGCACCTGCGGAAGTACGCGAAGGCACCCGTTGTCGAGTGTGCTCGCCGGCACGACACCATCCGGCGGCGGCTCGATCACCCAACCGGGATGTTCGGCGAGGAAGCGCTCGACCTGTTCGTCGTTCTCCTCCAGCTCCAGCGAACACGTGCTGAAGATGAGCAATCCGCCTGGTCGCACCGCCGTTGCCGCCGCACGGATGATCGCGCGTTGCATTGCCGGTAGCACCGCGAGGTCGCTGGCCTTCAGGCGCCACCGGGCATCAGGATGCCGCCGGAAGGTGCCGGTGCCCGTGCACGGTACGTCGACGAGCACCGCATCCATGTTCATCAACGGGGGCGACGTCGCATCTCCGACGAACGGAATGACATTCGGCACATCGAGACGGCGTACATTTTCGCGGACACGCTGAAGCCGGCCGCGCGAGAGATCGCCGGCGAACACGATGCCCGCCACGCGTGCGAGCTCCAGGGCTTTTCCGCCTGGCGCAGCGCACAAGTCTGCCACCATGCTGCCAGTCGCCACGCATGCATACCGGGTAACGAGCGTGCTGGCCGGATCCTGCAGATGAAAGAGGCCCTGCTTGAAGGCGCCGAGCTCCGTGAGCGACGATACTCCTCCGGTGAGCACGAGGCTGTCGCTCACCAGCGGCGCATCGGACGTCTCGACGCCCGCACTTTCGAGCATCGCCTCGAGCTGTTCGCGCACGACGTGATACGGACGCGCGACGAGCGGCGCCTCCCCGTTGTTCGCGGCGAGCAGGGCGCGCGCACCGACTTCGCCGAATCGCGCCAGCCACCGTGCCACGATCCACCGGGGATGCGAGTATTCCAGTGCGAGTGCGTCCGTTAGATCGGCGGGGACGGCAATCGCCAGCGCCTCCCGCTCGCGATCGATGCGGCGCAGCACCGCATTGGCGAGCTTGCTCGCACCGATGCCGTGCCGACGCTTCACGAGCTCGACCGTCTGCGCAATGGCCGCATACGCCGGAACGCTCCCCATCGCAAGCAGTTGATAGGTGCCGGCACGCAGCAGGTCGGCGACGTCCGCATCGAGGCGCGAAGGGCCGCCGCTCACGCGCGTGGCGAGAATCGCGTCGATCCAGCTTCGGCGGCGCAGCATGCCGTACACCAGCTCCCGCGTCCACCGGCGGTCGCGCGGCTCGAGCTGGGCGGTCCGCCGGTCGAAGCTGCTGTCGAGCAGGTCGCCGTCACGCAGATCGAGGCAGATATCGGCAGCAGCAGCACGCGCGTCCGTGACGGCGGCGCGCGGTGCCATCGTGACCGGTCGTCCAGCGCCCGGTCCGCTCATACGGTTACACCAACCGCGAATTCCTCACAACACACCCACGTCGTCATAGGCTGAAAGATAGTCGCTCGCTGCCTGTTCGGCATTCGACGCGTCCCATATCCCGCGGATGACGGCAATGCCGTGAATGCCCATCTCGCGAAGTGCGCGCGCATGGTCGATCTGCACTCCGCCAATCGCGATCACTGGCACTGACGTCGAGCGCGCCAGCGTCCGCACCCAGCCCTCAATTCGGAACGCGTCGTGCTTTGTCCTCCCCGCCGATGAAGCTTGGGCGGCCACGAGCCAGTCCGCTCCAGCCGCGATCGAGATCCGACCCTCCTCCACATCGTGGACGCTCGCTCCAATCGCCAGCGTTGGCGCCACCTTGCGCGCGTCGGACGTCGCGATCGACCGGCTTGTGAGCTGTGCACCTCGCGCCCCCGCCGCCAGCGCGATGTCGATCCGGTCATTCACGATGAGCCAGCCGCCGGTCAGCCCCTGTGCAGCGGCGAGACCTTCCGCGAGTGACTGGAACCGGGCACCCGTGAGACGACTCGCTCGCAGGTGGAGCGCTCCGCGAGGACCCAGCACGCGCATGATCGCACACGCGGTGTCGATGAAATCGGGCCGACTCACGATCTCGTCCGTCGTAACCGCATGCACCACCGGAACCCCGATTGTGCGCATCTCGGCCACACTGGGGAGGGTCATCGCTCCCTACGCGTCCGTACCGCGCGCGGTGCCGAAGCGGTCCTTCACCGCGATGCCTCGCCCGCGAGCCCAGTCAATGGGCGCGAGCCGCTTCTTCCCGGACGGCTGGAGCGCCATCACACGCACCGCGCCGGAGCCACACGCAACCAGCAGCCCCACGTCGTCGATGGCAAGGACGTCACCAGCCGCGTGCGCCGTTCCGCGAGGTGCGACGCGCGCGCCGAACACCTTCACCTCGGTGGCATTCACAGTCGACCACGCACCGGGCTTCGGATCGTAGGCGCGGATGTGGCGGCTCACCTCGTAGGCGGATTCCGTCCAGTCGATCTGCGCCGACTCGCGCGTGAGCTTGCCGGCATACGTCGCGCGTGATTCGTCCTGCGGCTGTGGAACCACCGCACCGAGCTCGATGAGCGCGAGCGCCTCGATGAGCGCGTTGGCGCCAAGCTCACTAAGTCGCAGCGAAAGCTCCAGCGACGTTTCGTCCTCGAGGATCGTCGTGCGGGCCGTGTGAAGAATTGGCCCAGCATCCAGCGCCGGCACCATCTGCATGATCGTCACGCCCGTCTCGGCCAATCCATCCCGAATGGCCGCCTGGATCGGCGCGGCGCCGCGGAGAGCCGGCAGAAGCGACGCGTGGATGTTCAACGTGCCGAGAGGCGGCAGGTCGATCACGGCCTTTGGAAGAATGTGTCCGTATGCGACGACCACATTCACATCGGGCGAGAGTGCGGCCAACTGCGCGAGGAACTCTTCGCCACGCGGCTTCTCCGGCTGCAGCACCAGGATATCCTCGGCGATCGCCACCAGCTTTACCGCCGACGCATGTACGGTGGATCGCGAGCGACCTAGAGATTTATCGGGCTGGGTCACCACTCCGACGACGTCGAACCCCTCGCCAATGAGCGCACGCAGCGGCGCGGTGGCGAACTCCGGGGTGCCCCAGAACAGCACGCGCACCGCTAAGCCCGCCCTCGGCTGGCTGAAAGGTGAGTGCGAGTGCCGCTCACCTCACAACTCTTCATCCGCGTGACGGTGGCTCTCGCGATCCTCTGGCGTCTCGAGTGCGACCCGACGAATGTTGCCCGGGTAGTCATCAGCGATGAGCTTCCACTTGGCGATGGCTGCCGTGCGCTTGAGCACACTCAGGTAGTCGAGAAAGAGCTTCCCATCGAGATGATCGATCTCGTGCTGCATGCAGCGGCCGAGCAGCTCCGCCGCGTCGCGCTCGAACATGGTTCCGTTGCGGTCCATCGCTCGCACCGTCACGGTCTTCGGCCGTTCTACGTCGGCATAGATGTCGGGGATGGAGAGGCAGCCCTCTTCGCCCTTGGACTTGCCCGACGACGATTCGATGATCTCGGCATTGATCAGCACCAGTGGCTCGTCGTCGACGTCGACGACGGCGATCCGCTCGGTGCGCCCCACCTGCGGCGCGGCGAGCCCGATGCCACGCGCATGGTACATCGTCTCGAACATGTCGTCGATCAGTCGCTGAACGTCTGCGGTGATCCCGGCAACGGGTGTGGTCGCCTGCCGCAGGATCGGATCACCGAGGACGCGGATATCGAGGATGCTCACGTCGCGAAATCAGCTCGGCGATCTCGTGTCGCCGACGGCGCCGCGCTCGGCCGGCGCCGCGCTCACGCCGATGATCCGCGCAATGCGGCCGCGCTCGACAATAAGTCGCGATTCGGCGGACTTGATCGTGATCGCGTCGTCCATCCCCTTGGCGCTCTCGGCGCTTCCGGCCTCCTTCACATGGATCACCTCGCCGATGATCCCGCCCGATGTGACGATCTGGTCGCCGCGCTTGAGGTTCCGGAGCGCGTCCTCGTGCTTCCTCTTCTGCGCCTGCTGCGGGCGAATGAGCAGGAAATAGAAAATCGCGAAGATCGCGACGAGCTGCACGAGGAAGGGTGTAAGGCTTCCAGCGGCGCCACCGAACTGGAGGGCGAGCAGCGCGGGGAGAAGTCCGGTGTGCGTCATGCTGTGGTCGTTGCGGTGCGTGAGTGGTACCGCTGGAGCCAGCCTTCGCTCCAGGAGTCGAAGCTGCCGGCGAGCAGCGCATTGCGCGCCTCCCGCATCAGCAGCACGAGGAAATGTACATTGTGCAGCGACAGGAGGCGGAGGCCGAGGATCTCGTCGGCGAGCCAGAGATGCCGGATGTACGCACGGCTGAAGCGCGAGCACGCCGCGCACGTGCATTCGGGGTCCAGCGGCCGGCGATCTGCGCGGAATTCGGCGCGCTTGATGTTGAGGCGCCCGTCTCGCGTGAAGACTGTGCCGTTGCGGCCCATGCGAGTCGGCGCGACGCAGTCGAACAGGTCGACTCCGCGCCGCACGCCCTCCACCAGATCCTCCGGGAAGCCCACGCCCATCAGGTACCGTGGACGATCCCGGGGCAGCACTCCGTCGACGTCTTCCAGGATGCGATACATGTCGGGCTTGGCCTCGCCCACCGACAGTCCGCCAATGCCATAGCCCGTCCAGTCGCCCATGTCGCGGATGGCCGCTGCGGCTTCCTTGCGAAGGTCCGCGTGAATGCCCCCTTGCACGATCGGAAAAAGTGCCTGCTCGGCGCGTCCGGGAATGGGGTCGTCGATGTTGAGTTGATCGAACGCCGTTCGGCAGCGTGCCAGCCACCGAAGACTGCGTTCGCTCGCGTCACGCGCGAGCGCCGCCTCGCTCTGTCCCGGAATCACGTGATCGAACTGCATGATGACGTCGGCGCCGAGGTTGCGCTCGATGCGCATGACGCTTTCGGGCGTAAAGCGGCGACTGGACCCGTCAATGTGGCTGCGAAAATCCACGCCGTCTTCGTCGATGTCGCGAAGTCCCTTGAGCGAGAATACCTGAAAGCCACCGGAGTCCGTCAGGATAGGCCCGCTCCACTGCATGAACTCGTGGAGACCGCCGAGCTCGCGCACCAGCTCATCGCCCGGACGGAGATGCAGGTGGTACGCGTTCGAGAGGATCATCTGCGCATCCATTGCGCGGAGGTCCTCGGGATCGAGTGCCTTTACAGTGGCCAGCGTGCCGACCGCCATGAATGCCGGCGACTGCACGACGCCGTGGGGCGTTGCGAAGCTGCCCGCGCGCGCGGAGCCCGTGGTCGTCTCGAGTGTGAAATCAAAAGCTGACATACTGCTCCTTACACGATCGCCATCGCATCGCCGTACGAATAGAAGCGGTACCCCTCGGCGATTGCTTCACGATAGGCGCGCATCGTCAACTCGTAGCCGGCGAACGCGGCGACGAGCATGATCAGCGTGGATCGTGGAAGATGAAAGTTGGTGATGAGTGCGTCGACCGATCGAATGCGCTGCGGCGGACGAATGAAGATACGGGTGTCGGCGTCGCCGGCCTTGAGTAGGCCGTCGGTGAACGCACTTTCGAGGGTGCGCACCGTCGTCGTTCCAACCGCCCACACGCGCCGGCCTGCTGCGCGTGTGTCGCGCCACGCCTGCACGGTTTCGGCGGGAAGCGTGTAGCGCTCCTCGTGCATGACGTGCTCTCCGGGATCTTCGACTTCCACTGGCTTGAAGGTTCCCGCGCCGACGTGCAATACGACTTCGGCCCGACGCACGCCTTTCGCCTCGAGCGCATCGAGCAGCTCTGGAGTGAAGTGCAGGCCCGCCGTCGGCGCGGCGACCGAGCCTGCCTCGCGCGCATAGACCGTCTGATATCGGTCGACGTCGGCGGCGTCGTCGCCTCGCTCGATGTACGGGGGAAGGGGAATGTGCCCGTGCGTCTCGATCGCAGCGTCGATCCCATTCATCGCCCGCAGTTGCACGATCCGCGTGCGGCGCTCGGTCACGCCCACAATCTCGGCGCTGAAGTCGGGAGCGAAGTGCACCACGCGTCCAGGCTTGAGCTTACCCCCGGGCGACACCATCGCCTCGTATCGTCCGTCGCCGAGTGACGTGAGGAGAAAGATCTCGGCGGGTGCACCCGAGCCATCACGCGTGCCGAGGAGGCGGGCTTTTACGACCTTCGACCGGTTGGCGACAAGCAGGTCGCCCGCAAAGAAGAACTCCGGCAGCTCGACGAACCGGCGGTGCGCGATGGTGCCGGCGGCGCGGTCCAGCACCATGAGCCGACTCGCGTCGCGCCGCGCCAGTGGAGACTGTGCGATCAGCTCCGGAGGCAGCGAGAAGTCGTAGTCGCGAGTGGTCAGGCTCAGAAGAGCAGCGCTTGTTCGGGAGTGGGGTTCGGCGGCACGAAGCCGAAGTGCCGATACGCCATCGCCGTCGCCACTCGGCCCCGCGGCGTGCGCTGGAGAAACCCCTGTTGCACGAGGAACGGCTCGTACACCTCCTCGAGCGTGTTGGTGTCCTCGCCGATCGCTGCGGAGATGGTCGACACACCGACGGGGCCGCCGCCGAATTTCTCGATGATCGCCTTGAGGATCCGCGAGTCCATGTCGTCGAGTCCGAACTGATCGACATCGAGCATCGCGAGCGCCGCGCGCGCAACGTCCATGGTGATGATCCCGTCCGCACGCACTTGCGCGTAGTCGCGAACGCGACGTAGCAGACGATTGGCCACACGCGGCGTTCCCCGCGATCGGCAGGCGATTTCGCGCGCGCCCGCGGGCTCGATCTCGACCTTCAACACCTCGCCCGTCCGCTGCACGATCAGCTCGAGCTCCTCGGGCGTGTAGTAGTTGAGCCGCTGCTCGATGCCGAATCGCGCGCGCATCGGCGGCGTGAGCATGCCGAATCGCGTCGTCGCGCCGATGAGCGTGAAGCGCTCGATCGGCATGGTGATGGTCTGTGCCTTTGGTCCCTCGCTCAGGCGAATGTCGATCTTGTAGTCCTCCATCGCCGGATAGAGAAATTCCTCGATCACCGGGCGAAGGCGGTGGATCTCGTCGATGAAGAGGATGTCGCCCGCCCGCAGGTTCGTGAGTGTGCCCACGAGGTCGCCCGGCTTCTCGAGCGCGGGGCCCGACGTGGTGCGGATGTTCACGCGAAGCTCGCGTGCGATCAGCTCCGCGAGTGTCGTCTTGCCGAGGCCAGGCGGACCGTAGAAGACCGCATGATCGAGCGGTTCTCCGCGTGCAAGCGCCGCATCGATGGCGAGCTGCAAGTTCGCCTTCACCTTTTCCTGGCCGATGAACTCCTCGAGCCGCTGCGGGCGCAGCGACAGCTCGACGACGGACTCGTCCGCCAGCAGATCGGGAGTGGTGATTTCGGCGCGCGACATAGGCGGAATCTACACCGACAAAACCCCGAAGGAAACGCGCGGGTCTCGCGGCGACCGGGCAAGTGCATGTTGTCGCCGATCTTTTACTGAAGGGTGCGGGCGATCGTCACACAACACCATCGCTCGACGCGCCGCCGACCCTCTCGAGGTTCCGCGCGGTCTCCCGCCTGATGTCGAGCTCGCTCTCTCTTTTCCATCTCCGATGCCATCAGAGTCACTTTCTGGACGGCGCTATGCAGCCGCCGTCCTTCGCGCGTCCTGCGCGGCGGTCCTCTTTTCTGCGGCCGCCTGCGGTCTTCCAACCACCATCCCGGATTCGCCGATCATCGACGTGCGCTGGGTGGTGCCGGCGCAGTCCACTCGTCTCACCGTGGACAACCTGCTTCCCTCCGGCGTCGCGATTCTGCTCCCGGACAGCAGCGGCTTCAGCATCACTGCCGCCGCGGCGTCCGTTACGCGCACGCTCTCGCTGGATTGCAGTGCATGCGTCGCATTGAACGGGCTGAACGCTCCGAAGCCGGCCTTCGTGGCGAATGCCAGCACGACCACCAGCCTGCCCAGTGATATCGCTGCCGCCACGATCGGCTCGGGGTCGCTCCAGGTGCAGGTGAAGAACGGCTACACATTTGATCCCATTCGGCCGAATCCGACGGCTGGCTCGCCGAACGGCTACGCCGTCATCACGGTCTCCAACGGGAGCAGCGTGGTTGGCAAGGATTCGGTGAACGGCGCGACGATCACGCTGCCAGCCGGAACGACGTTGACACGCACCATCCCGCTGGCTGGTCCCATCAACGGGGCCCTGCCACTGACCATCGCGATGACGTTGACCTCGCCGGCCGGTGAGAATCGGCTCATCGACGCCTCGAAGACCATCACGGTGACCGCAACGCCTTCGGGCCTCACGGTCGCGAATGTCAGCGTGAACGTGGTGAATCGACCAGTCAACTCGTCCACCACGATCGACCTCGCCAAGGTCGACTCCTCGATCACCAAGCACGTGCAGGGCGGATCACTCATTGTGGCCCTCGCGAATCCGTTCACCGTCGCCGGCACCCTCACGATGAAGTTCACGCCCTCCGGCGGCACGACGATCACGAAGACCTTTCCGCTCGCAGTGAGCAACACGACCCCACCACCAATCCTGTTCACGAAAGACGAGCTGCAGAGCTTGCTGGGCCATAGCGTCGCGGTCACCTACACGGGGATCGTAAACTCCCCCACGCCGGTGAATGTCTCGCCAAAGCAGGCCGTCGTCGTGACGACGAAGCTGGACATCAATCTCACGTTGGGAGGAAAGTGACCATGACGAGCACTCGCATGATCGTCCTCGCAACGCTCGCCTTCGGGCGGGTCGCCTCCGCACAGCAGCCGAACGCCAGTGCAGCGGCGTACGGCATGGCCGGGAATTATCAGGCCGCCGCAACCGGCTACAACGCGGTCGCATGGAACCCCGCGATGCTCGGCGTCGGAGATGGAGGCTTCTCCCTCAATCTTTTGTCCGGCGGGATTCTCACGGGGCTTGGCCCGGTGAAGCTCACGGACATCACCGACTTCGGCGGCAAGACGATTCCGGTCGCGACGAAGCAAGCATGGCTCAACCAGATCGGCACCGGCACCGAGACCGGCGGCCTGAATGCCGGCTTTTCGCTCATCGCGCTCAGTGTCGGTCCGGTGGCATTCCAGGGCGGCGTCAGTGGAACCGGTGACGCGAACCTGAACCAGGACGCCGCTGAAGCGCTCCTGTATGGCAACGCCGGACGCACCGGTGCCGCAAAGAACCTGTCCTTCAACGGCTCCAGCATGCACGGGTCGAGCTTCGCGACCGGTGCGGTCAGCTTCGCCCTTCCCCTGCCGTTTGCCCCGATGGGCGGCCCGCTCGAGCGGTTCTCCATCGGCGTCACCGGCAAGTACGTCCAGGGACTCGCCGTCGCGCGTGCACAGGACAACGGCTCGTCCGTCACGTCGAGCAATGTGGGCATCGCCTTTCCCGCGATCTTTACCGACTCGAACCATGTCGGGAACTCGGGTTCCGGCATCGGCATGGATCTCGGACTCGCGTGGAACAGTGGCGGCACGACCATCGGTGCGACCGTCCGCAACGTCGTGAACACCTTCAAGTGGTCCACGACTGCGCTCAGCTCGACTCCGGGCACAGTCACGTTCGATGGGACGACGGACTCGACCAACTTCAAGCCCGCGCCGTATTCCGCCGCGCCCGCCGCAATGCGGGCGGCTCTGGAAGACGAGAAGTTCAAGCCGGAGCTCGCCGCAGGAATCGCTCATCGGGGCGAGAGTCTCACCCTGACGGCGGACGCGAGCTCGCGAATCGGGGACGGCATCGACGTCGGACCGAAGACGCACATTGGCGTCGGCGCCGAGTATCGCGCGATTCCCCTGCTGTCGCTGCGGGCCGGTGTCGCCGCCGTTACGGGCGGTGCACAGGTCGCGGGCGGCTTCGGACTCAAGCTCGGGCCCGCCGAGTTCGGCTTTGCCATGTCAGCTCGATCGATGAACAACAACACGCAGTACGGCGCGATGTTCAGCCTGTTCTCGATTCACTAGCAGCGCAGCATCGCGATCGTCGCGATGGTCAGCAACAGGAACGCGGATATGCTCAGGCATATCCGCGTTCTTCATTCAGGCCCTGCACACGACCGGCTGGAGGCCAGCGCCCTATCGCAGCACCCCGGACAGTGTGGCCGATCGCCCGTCCACCTTCGGAACACGTTCGAGCCGAAGGAGCGAAGCAAGGAAGGGATAGACGTCGACGTTCTCGAACGGCGGCAGCACGCCGAGCGGCCGTACGTTCGGACCTGCGGCGATGAACAGCGCTTGCATGTCCGGGAGCGCGGGATCATAGCCGTGTGCGCCCGCTGAAGAAGGCTTGTCGGACGCGCGACGCTGCACGATGTAGCCCTCTTCCGCCACGACGAGCAGGTCACCCGCGCGTGCGTTGTCGCGCATGTGCCAGGCTGCGGGCGTCTCGCTGCGCAGGTACGCATGCGCGTGGACCTGCGCACCATTCACCACGCGCTGCGCGGCGCGCATCCGTGCGGAGTCCGCGCCGAACCAGATGGACAGGGTGGGGCCATTGTCGCTGACTTCCATTCGCGTCGTGTCCACGCCGGCGCGGGCGAGCAGCTCGCTCACGGCGATGCCCTTCTCGGCGCGCACCTGCGCCATGCCGTGATCCGACACCAGCACGAGGTTGATACTGTCCGCAAACGGCATCGCGGCGATGCTGTCGAGCAGCTGGCGCAACGCACGATCGACGGATGCCACGGCAACCGGAGTCTGTGCCGCGTCGGGGCCGTAACGGTGCGTCGTGTCGTCGACGTCGGAGAAATACAGCAGCACCAGGTGCGGCCGCTCAGCATTCGGCTTGCGAAGCCATGCCGAGACGCCATTCACACGCGCCGCATTCGACACCTTCGCGTCGTACGGTGCGACGAAAGTCGGACGCACCCCTTCGATTGCGGCCTCGGAGCCCGGCCAGAAATAAACCCCGCTCTTCACACCATTTCGCTCCGCCGTCACCCAGATCGGCTCACCGCCGTACCAGCTGCTGTCGCGCACCGCCTTCGAATCGCCGAGCCGATACCACGCCTGCCGCGCGGGATCGTAGAACGCGTTGCCGGTGATGCCGTGGTTCCCGGGATACAGGCCGGTGGCGAGCGTATAGTGGTTCGGGAAAGTCTTGGAGGGAAACGACGGGATCAGCGCCTTGGCGCGCACTCCGCGTGCGGCCACTTCCATGAACGCCGGTGGATGGTAACGGTCGATATAGTCGTGTCGAAAGGCGTCGAACGACACCATCACCACATAGGGACGCGCACCCGACGCGACATCACCGCCCGACTGCACTGGCCGCGAGCAACCCGCCAACGCCACCAGCCCGCACAACGCGGCGGCCCCTCGGCGGCGCCGGCTCATCGCGCCACTCAAACCGACGCGCGCACGGTGGACAGACGCTCCGCAGCGCGCTTCAGCGTATCGTACTTCTTGCAGAAGGCGAAGCGCACCATCGAACGCCCGAGCGCGCGGTTCTCGGGCGAATAGAAGCTCGATCCCGGAACCGTTGCGACGCCGATCTCCGTGCACATCCACTTCGCGAAGGTGACGTCGTCCATGTCGCTCAACCCGGAAAAATCGGCGAGGACGTAGTACGCACCCTCGGGCTGCGTGAAGGTGAAGCCGGCCTCGGTGAGCGAGTCGCAGAGCAGGCTGCGGCGCGAACGGTAGTCGAGCGCCATGTGATTGTAGTAGTCCGCATCGAAGTGCATTCCCACTGCGCCCGCTGCCTGTAGCGGCGCCGGAGCACCAACCGTGAGGAAGTCGTGCACCTTCCGGATGGCGGCCGTCTGCTCTTCCGGCGCGACAGTGTAGCCGAGACGCCACCCGGTGCAGCTGAAGGTCTTCGAGAGCCCGGAGATGGTGATCGTGCGCTTCCGCATCTCGGGCCACGTCGCCATCACATGGTGCTCGCCCGCATAGCGAATGTGCTCGTAGATCTCGTCGGTGATCACCCACACGTCGTGCTTGATGCAGAGTTCCGCGATCATCGTCATCTCGGCGCGCGTGAACACGCGCCCAGTCGGATTGTGCGGCGTGTTCAGGATGATGGCCTTCGTGCGCTTCGTGAACGCCTTCGCCAAGCGATCGGGATCGATGGTCCAGTGTGGCCGCTCCATCGGCACGAAGTTCGGAATGGCGCCGGCGAGGATGGCGTCGGGACCGTAGTTCTCGTAGAACGGCTCGAGCACCACGACTTCATCACCGGGATCGATGAGCGCGAGGAAGACCGCGGCCATCGCCTCCGTCGCCCCGCATGTGACGGTCACCTCGCGATCGTGGTCGACTTCCATTCCATACCACCGCCGATACTTCTCGGCGATCGCGATGCGGAGTGCCGAGCTGCCCCACGTGACGGCGTACTGGTTGATGTCCCCGTGAATCGCGGCGCACGCCGCATCCTTCATCGGCTCCGGCATCGGAAAGTCGGGAAACCCCTGCGCGAGGTTCACCGCCTCGTGCTGGCTCGCGATGCGCGTCATCTCGCGGATGACCGATTCCGTGAACGTATTCGTGCGACGGGCAGCTAGCATGCTCGCGGAGCTGGGGTTGGCACACCGGAGCCGGAGTGTGGTGCCCGGCACGATGAAAGGCTAGATGATCGGGAAACCGTGGACAAGCGGACCGGCCTATCGTCCGCCGATCTTCGCCAGTGCGGCCCGAATGAGCTCGGGTGCGGACACGCCCTTCGCGCCCGACTCGAGCGCCGCGCGCACGGCCTTTTCGGCGTCAGCATTCGAATAGCCGAGCGACACCAGCGCGCGAATGGCGTCATCGGTGCTCGGCAGTCCTCGTCCAACGCCGGACTCTGCACCAGACGACTGCAGCTGATCGAGCTTGTCGGCGAGATCCAGGATCATCTGCTCGGCCTTCTTCCGCCCCACGCGTGGGACTGATTGAAGCACCGCGATGTCCTTCTCGCGAATGGCGCGGACGAGGCGATCCGCGGTGAGTGAGGACAACAGCCCGAGCGCCAGGGCAGGGCCAACGCCTTTCGCGCCGAGCACTTTGTGGAACACGCGACGCTCGTATGCCGTGGTGAACCCGAACAGCTGCCAGCCGTCTTCCTTCACGACGAGATACGTGTGCAGCATGCAGCGTTCGCCCGACTTCGGAAGCTGTTCGTACGCATTCAGCGGCACGGCGAGCTCGTATGCCACGCCGCCTTCCGTCATGATCTCGACGCGGTCGAGCTCCTTCGTGATCAGCGTGCCGACAACCTGGACGATCACGCGAGGCGCGCCGGGGGAACGCCACGCGGCGCAGCGCCGGCCGCCACACGCGACGGCTCACGGACGCTTCGATTGCCGTCGATGCGCGGAATCCCGATGCTCATGATGCACGCGAGCGCGGCGGCCACACCGTCGGCGGCGTCCGCGGGCTGCGGCACACTCTTGAGGCGCAGGAGGCGGGTCAACATGAACTGCACCTGCTCCTTGGTCGCGCCGCCGGTGCCCACGACCGACTTCTTGATCTCCGCCGGCGCAAGCTCGTTCACCATGATGCCGCGTTGCTCGGCGGCAAGAAGAATGACTCCCCGCGCGTGGCCCAGGACGACCGTCGTGCGAACGTTCCTCGCGTAGAACACGCCTTCCACGGACATCGCATCCGGCGCATGGCGATCGATGAGCTCGAGCACGCCCTCGTGAATCTCGCGCAGCCGCGTTGGCAGTGCGTCGCGCGGGCGCGTCCGTATGACCCCGCACTCCACGAGCACGGGCGCCGCGCCGCCACCACCACGAACGACGCCATACCCGGTGTTGGCGGTGCCGGGGTCGATGCCGAGGACGAGCACTGAGTGTCTCCTAGGCCTCGAGGGCTTCCATATCGGCGTCCGAGACGTCGAAGTTGCCCCATACCTTCTGCACGTCGTCGAGCTCCTCGAGCGCCTCGATCAGCTTGAAGAGCAACATGACGTCATCCTTCCCGGCCACTGGCACGGTGTTCTTCGGCACCATCGCGATCTCGGCCTCGGTGGCGACGATGCCATTTGCCTCGAGCGCCAACTTCACCTGGTAAAGCGATGCGGGATCCGTGGTGACGACGTAAATGTCGTCCTCCCGCCGGAAGTCCTCGGCGCCCGCTTCCAGCGCCGCTTCCATCGTGGCGTCTTCGTCTTCGTACTTCGTCGCGTCGACTTCGATCTGTCCCTTCTTGTCGAACATGAAGGCAACGGACCCAGGTGTGCCGAGATTGCCGCCGGCGCGTGAGAACTTATGGCGTACGTCGGCCACGGTGCGCGTTGGGTTGTCGGTCATCGTATCGATGATGAGCGCGACGCCGCCAGGCCCGTAACCCTCGTACGTCGCTTCCTGAATGTCGTTTCCCTTCAGCTCACCGGTGCCGTTCTTGATGGCCCGCTCGATGTTGTCTCTCGGGAGGGATTTCGCCCGGCCCGCGTCTATCGCCATGCGCAGGCGAGCGTTACCCGCCGGATCGCCGCCGCCGAGCTTGGCGGCCATCGTGATCTCGCGAATGAGCTTGGTAAAGAGAACACCACGCTTGGCGTCTGTTGCCGCCTTGTAGTGCTTGATGTTCTTCCATTTACTGTGGCCGGCCATTGGATCGCTCTATTTCGTGATGGATGCAGAGTCCAATATAGCGGCGCGCATTGGCGCTTTGCGCCTCGCTGTTCCGCCGCCGGCGGGCGCTCCGCGCCCGTGTTTTCCGCCCGCGGAGGGCCCGTTCGGGCCCTCGCTCTTCCGCTCACACCTGAAGGCGTAGAGCGCGCAGTAGTACTTCGTACTCGGGTACCGGGTACTCAGTCCTGTAGTATGGGCTTCGTACTCGGGTACCGGGTACCGGGTACTCAGTCCTGTAGTATGGGCTTCCAGCAGTTCAAGGCGCGATGCGTATCGCCAACTGCGCTTTGAACCCAGTTAGATCCGCCTGCACCGGAACCCCAGCCGCATCCGCCGCGGCCAGCTTGCCCATGGTGTACCCCGCGCTTGGATACGCCGTGAATCCCAGCCCGGCGATTCGCGTCCGCAGGCCGATGGTCCCGAGGTAGCTCGACTGCGACCGCTCCGCCGTCGTCGTGGTGCCCACCGTTACACTCGGAATGTCTTGCAGCCACTGTCGCAGCTCGATGCTCGGCTCCACCAGCGTGCCGAGCATGTTGATGCCGACGCCGAGGTAGCCGTTCAAGATGTTCTCGTGGCCCGCCGGATCGCCTGACGCGTAGAGCCCGGAGTTTCGAAACACGTTGTAGCCGGCGACGGTCACTTCGGAGCCGGCGATCGAGTTGGTGACGATGGCTTGGGCGATCAGCCGGTTGCCAGTATTGTATGGAAAGGGTTGGACCCCGTCCTGTGCTACCTTGTCGCTGCCGAACGCTGAGTACGTGAGGCCGAGGGACATACGACCGGCGAAGATTCCCCGATCGACCCCGATGCGCGCGCGATACTCGTCGCCCGGTGTGAATCGAGTGACTGGCTGTCCCGCAACAACATCGAACGGATTGTACGACGCGGAATGACGCACCGCGCCACCGAATCCGAGATTCCAGTCACCCATCGGACGTGCGACCGCAATGCCCGCCGTCACCGCCAGGCCAGTTCCCATGTTCGAGATGGGGAACGCGAGGAAATCGCTGCCGATACGACCGGCGGCGGTCTGCTGATCCGTCGTCACCGATGAGCGGCCCGTCGGCAGGTTGAGTCCCGCCGTGAGGACGACGAAATCGTTGCCCAGCGTGTAGTTCCCGCGGAGCTGCGTGTCCGTCAATCCGTTGATCTCGCTCAGCGCATTGCCGTTCGTCACCCTCGCTCGGGCGTAGGACGTCCCCACGTCGAACGTGAACTGCGACCCGAACGGAATGCTCACGAACACCGGAAGCGCGAACTCGGAGATCGTCTCGTTGCTCGGCGCCTTGATCTGGTACTGCATGAACTGAGGCGCGAGCCGCAGCTCGCTGTCGAAGATCGACTGCGCGCCGAGCGCCGGCGCGACCGCCAGACCGAGGGCAAGCAGGACGGTGCTGCGCATATGGCTGGTCATGGCGTCTTGGGCCGAGTGATGACGATCGTGACTGTGGCGGTGCTGGACGGATTGTCGCTGCCAGTGCCCGCTGACACCGGATCCTTCGCCGCGGGCAGCGACGCGCCGCTGGTGCTCGCGCCGGCCGACGCTGCCATCGCGCTCGCGGACGGATTCACGTCACCCGCTGCGGTCTGCAGGGTGTTTCCGAGCCCGGTTGGCGAGGCGCCGGAACTCGCCGGCGTTCCCTGCTGCGCGGCCGCGACAATGGCACCTTCACTTGTTCCCTTCAGCCCTGCTTCCACTGTGGTCGACGTGACGGCTGCTCCCGCGGAAATGGCTGTGGCTTCCTGACTCTTCGACTGGGCGGCGCCGAATCCGGGATCGAGTCGGACGGCTTGGTTGAAGAAGCGACTCGCGTCATCGTACCTACCCTCATCCTCTGCCCTCAGACCGCGGCTGTACGCGAGGAACGCCTGTATCGAGCGCGTTGGCCGCTGCTCGATCTGCGCCCGCTCGGCAACGGTCAGCGTGACGCCGAGCTGCGTGAAGAGATCCAGCGCGAGCTTCTTCTCGAGGGTGAACAACTGATCGAGGACATCCGCGGCCTGCGCGGCGCCCTGCACCTGGCTCGTCGGCACGTCGACGACCGCCGCGTCGACGCGAAGGTTCGTGCTGTCCACCTGAAGGATTGCACCCTGAACGACGCGGCCTGCGCGGACGAGTTTTCCGGCCCGCACGTTGGTCGCCGCGTCGGTAGCGCCCACCTGCTGGAGCTTGATCTCATCGAGCAGGGCCTGCATCCGCGAGCGCTCCACGAGCGTGAGCTGCGACGAGCGCGCGAGGTCGGTGGTGAGCAGATCGGCAAAGCCACGCTCCAGCACCCTGAGATTCGTGTCCGCGCCACTGAAGCGGAGGGGCATGACCGCGATGGTGCGCGGGTCTCCCGCCTGCGTGGACACCGTGGCCTCCTGAAGGACGGCGGCCTTGGCGTCGGCGGTCAACTCCTTGCGGGTGAGCGCCGCCAAGTGCGACTGAAGCTGTCCGCGCACACGACTCGTTCGCCCGAACTGGATATAGGACGAATACGCCGCCTTCGCCGCCGGGAGGTCTCCGAGCGCCTCGTCGGTGAGGCCGAGGTAGAGCGCCGTCGTTCCGTCGCGCGGATCGAGCTTTGCCGCCGCTTCGAGCGCTGCGCGCGCTTCGGGGTTGCGGTTCGCCTTGAAGTAGGCGATGCCCAGCGAGCGATTGACCGATGCGGACGTCGGATCGGACTTTTGCTGCTCTTCCAGCCTGGCGACGGGATCACCGGACCCCATGCCCCCAGTGGCGCAGCCGGCAAGGCTGACGACGAGCAGAGTAGATGCCAAAGTCTCTAGAATACGCATGCAACCTCCTCCTAGCGGTCCGGGTCCAGCATGTCTTCAAAGCGCATCCACTGCGCATAGAAGTACAGATCCACGTATCCCGTGCCCCCGTTGCGGTTCTTTCGCACCAGCAGCTCGGTCGCTCCCTCGATTCCTCGCCCGCTATCGTACATCTCTTCACGAAACAGCGCGAGTACCACGTCCGCGCGTTCCTTGACCGCCCCGCGCGCACCAAAATCATCAAGCACCGGACGGCGGTCGTCGCGCGCAACGAGCCCCGGCAGCGGCGCCGTCACGAGCACCGCAACCTTTGCATCCATCGCCAGCTGCTTGAGCGCACGCACGGCACTCGCGGCCTCTTCCTCGGTATCGCGAGCACCGGGCAGCAACGCATGCAGTCCATCCACGACGACAAGCTTGGTGCCGCGCAACGCGGAAATCTCCTCCGCGATAGCTGCAACGCCCCCGGCCGGCGCACGCTCCACGATGGGGAAGTCGTCGCGTAGACGCACCGCCGCCCCCCCCACGCCGACACGGGTCGCCTCGTCCAGTGTACCGCGCCGCAGGTCATCCACGCGCGTCCGTCCCTCGATGGCGAGCGCCCGCTCGTGCACGCGATCGGGAAGCATCTCGCCGGAATAAAAGACGGTCTCGTGTCCTTCCTGCGCGACCCGCAGTGCGACGGCTAGCGAAAACGCACTTTTCCCGCTCCCGACATCGCCGCCGAGAACGATCAGGTCACCGCGACGAAAGCCACCGCCGAGGAGCTTGTCGAGGCTCGGGAAGCCGCAGGGAACTGTATCGGCCGGCAACGCGCCATCCGCCACGGCGTCCACACGACCGAGCAGCAGGGAAAGGGGGGAAATGTCAGCGCCGCGTGCCATCGCACAACATACGGCGGAATCAACGGGCGCAGCAAGGAAAATTCGCGCCTTCAAATGTTTACGGCGCGACTCCACCCAGCGACACCGCCAGCGCATCGAGCTCAGCGCGCGATTGCGCGTCGAGATACCCGGCCGCCGCCGTCACCAGACTCCGCACCTCACGACAAACCTCCGCACGGTCGGCCTCGACGCTCAAGTCAGCGCACCGCGACGCCGCACCACGCACCGGTTGCGGAAGGGCCAGTGTCCCAAGCCAGGCCTTCGCCGCGACACTGCGGGCCGCCCGCTGCGGCTGATCCTCGTCAGCGCCGCCAAGTCGTTCGCCGGCCAGCCGCGCCGCCACGAAACACGCGAGCGCGACCTCCCGCGCTCCGCCGATGGGCGCGCGCCCCGCCAGCGCAGCAAGATGCCGGAAGCGAAAGACCGGGGGCGCGAGCGCAAAAGGCGGAAGGGTGGTCGGCACGCCGGAATGTGGCGCGCAGCGTCGCGCGAAGCCAGAGACGCCCATAAAGACGTCCACCCGAGCCCTTTGCCCCGTCATCTGAGCAGGACTACGTTTGAGCATGCCCCTCCAGGTCAAGTCCGTCCTCTGGGTAGACGACGAGGCGGAACTGCTCGAGCCACATCGCATCTTCTTGCGTGACAAGGGGTTCGACGTCGAAGCCGCAACCAATGCCGAAGACGCCATGGAACTCGTCCGCCGGCGCCCATTCGACCTCGTCCTCCTCGACGAGCAGATGCCCGGTACCCGCGGCCTCGAAGCCCTGAAGGAGCTGCACGAGATCCAGCCGTCGCTCCAGATCGTCATGGTCACCAAGAGCGAGGAGGACGGAACGCTCACCGAGGCGCTCGGCAAGAACACCGCGGGCTATCTCGTGAAGCCCGTGACGCCGCGTCAGGTGTACGCGGTCGTCGCGCGGCTGCTGGACGGCCCCCGCATCCGACAGCAGGCGGTGGCGCGCGCGTTCGTGGACCGCTTTCGCGCGCTCCAGGGCGAATCGCCGCGCGACCTCGACTGGCGTGGCTGGATCGACCGGTATCTCGAGATGGTGCAATGGGATCTCGACCTGACTGCGGCAAACGAGATGGGGCTGCACGAGTCGCTGCGCGGCCTCTTTCCGGAGTTGCGCCGAGATTTCGCCGCATACATGGCGCGGGAATATCCGGCCTGGCTCGCCGACCTCGAAGGCGACCGGCCGCCACTCTCCGTCGACATCGTGAGCGAGTACCTCATTCCGGTGATCGCGCAGGACAAGGCCGCGGCGTTCGTCGTCATCGACTGCCTGCGCCTCGACCAGTGGAAGTTCCTCGAGCCCGTCATCGCGCCACTCTTCGACATCGAGACCACGCACTATTTCGGCGTGCTTCCGACGGCGACGCCATACGCGCGCAACGCGCTGTTCAGCGGCCTGTTCCCGAACGAGATCGCCGCGCGCTTCCCGGACTGGTGGGGTGAGCGCGAGGACGAAACCCTCAACGCCCACGAGAAGGACCTGCTCGAGGCACACCTGGTGGAGATGGGGCGCAAGGTTCCGGTGAAGTACGACAAGATCTCCTCGTCGTACGACGCGGACGAACTCGAGCGCCGCCTCGCCAACGCCATCGCGCCTGAGGGCATTAGCGCCTTCGTGTTCAATTTCGTCGACCTGCTAACACACGGCCGATCTGAGTCGGCGATTCTCTATGAAGTAGCCCGCGACGAAATCGCCCTCCGCCAACTTACACTGCAATGGTTCAAACGTTCGGCACTCTTTAGCGTGTTGCAGGAAGCGGCGCGACGGAAGGTGAAGGTGATCGTGACGAGCGATCACGGCTCGATTCACTGTCACACGCCGGCGACGGTGTTCGCGCGGCGCGACGCAACCCAGAATCTCCGGTACAAGTTCGGCGAGGACCTTCGCGCCGAGAATCCCGATCTGGCGCTGTTGTTCAAGAATGAGGATGCGCTGAAGCTTCCGCGACGCGGACTTGGGGCGAACACGCTGCTCGCGTCTGGCGACAGCTTCTTCGTGTATCCCACGAAGCTGCGTGAGTATCAGAGCCGCTATCGCGGGTCCTTCCTCCATGGCGGCGTCACTCCGGAAGAGTGCATCCTGCCGGTGTCGCTCCTCACCCCCAAGGGCTGACGATGTATCGTCGCCTGATGGGCTACCTGCGTCCGCATTCGTGGCGGATGGTGGGCGCCATTGCCTGCAACATCGTGGCGGCGGGGCTCGACGTCTTTTCGTACACGCTGCTCGTTCCATTCCTGAACGCGCTCTTCAAGGCGAAGCAGTTGATCCCGTCGACGAGCGCCGCGTGGATCGCGACCCTCCAGAACCGGCTCGTTGGCGCCTTCCTCGATCCCGCGGATCCCTTCCGGTCCGTGCAGGTGATGATCGTGGCCATCATGGCCATCGTCATCCTGAAGAATGCCTTCGTCTGGTTGGGTGGACAGTTGGGTGCGTCGCTTCAGGAGAACGTGACGCGCGACCTTCGCGATGCCGTCTTCACGCACCTCCAGCGATTGCCGCTCGGCTATTTCCAGCGTACGAAGACGGGGCAGATCATCTCGCGCGTTCTCTCGGATACGGAGCAGACGAAGGCGGTGATCACCGAGCTGGTGACGAAGACGCTCCAGAACATCGCGCAAGTCGTCGGCACGATCGTCATCCTGCTCGGGTACTCGGTGAAGCTCACTTTCGTGGCGCTGGTGATCGCGCCGCTGCTCACGCTCGCGCTACAGCCGATTCTGCGCAAGCTCCGCAAGGGGCATCGTCGACTTCGGGGCGACTACGGCGAGATCACGAGTGTGCTTCAGGAAGTCATCAGCGGCGTGCGTCTGGTCAAATCGTTCCGCGGGGAGCCATACGAGGATCGCCGCTTCAGCGAGGCGAGTCATCGCTACTCGTCGGGCATGGTACGCATCACGCGCATTGCATTGCTGTCGCAACCGATGACGGAGATCATCGGTACGTCGGTGGCCGTCCTGATACTCTGGATCGGTGCGCGGGAAGTCCTGCTCGGCCAGGGTTCCATCGATGGTGCAACGCTCATGACTTTCATGATCATGGTCATGCGCCTGCTTCCGTCGTTCAAGCAGCTCTCGCAGGCGCCGACGATCGCGCAGCAGTCGTTCGCTTCAGCGGAGCGACTCTTCGAGGTGCTCGATCTCCCGACGGAAAACCAACTGGATGGCGGCAGGCATGTCGTGACGGCGTTGCGTGAGTCACTGGCGTTCGAAGGCGTGTCGTTCTCGTACGGCGACGATCTCGTGCTGCGGGACGTCAGCTTCGTCGCACGTCGCGGCGAGGTCGTTGCGCTGGTGGGCGCGAGCGGGGCGGGGAAGAGCACACTCGTCGACCTCATTCCGCGCTTCTATGAGCCCACGGCGGGAACGATCCGGCTCGACGGCGTGGACACAAGGGAGATCGCACTCGCTTCGCTGCGCGGACTCACGGGGATCGTGAGCCAGGACACGGTGCTGTTCAACGACACAGTGCGGAACAACATTGCCTACGGATCTGCCGAGCGATTCACCGACGCGCAGATCGAGGCTGCGGCCCGGGCGGCGAATGCGCATGCGTTCATCACGGAGTTGCCGCAGGGTTACGCCACGATCCTTGGTGAGCGCGGCACCCGATTGTCGGGAGGGCAGCGGCAGCGTCTTGCCATCGCGCGTGCACTCCTGACGGATCCACCAATCCTCATCCTCGACGAAGCCACCTCCGCACTCGACACGGACTCGGAACGACTCGTGCAAGAGGCGATCGACCGCCTCCTCGCGGGCCGCACCGTGTTCGTGATTGCTCACCGCCTCTCCACCGTCGTGCACGCAGACCAGATTCTCGTGATGGACCGCGGAGAAATCATCGAACGGGGAGCGCACGCTGAGCTCATCGCGAGACGTGGAGCGTACCACCGTCTGCACACGGCGCAGATTCGGCAGGGCGAGCACGACGCCGCATGACCGTGCACTGAACGATGCGCATCCTCTTTCTTGATTCGTCGCGTCACTGGAGTGGCTCTGCGCGCGCCTTTGCGTCTGCCGCCCGCGGGCTTGCCGCCCGCGGCGACGACGTCACCATGGTGTGCCGAGAAGGAAGCTCCGCGCAGGCTGGCTATGCGCGAGATGGGCTGGACGTCGTCGCCATTCCACTCGGGTCCTCCGTCGCCCGCGACGCCTGGCGCTTGCGTGCGGTCATGAAGGAGAAGTCCATCGAGGCCGCGTTCCTCCATTCTGAACGCGAGCATCTCGTCGCCAGCTCGGCCATGCGTCTCACTGAGCGCGGAGTGCTGATCCGTCGCGTTCCGGCGGGTGGAAGTGCGACGTCGGGCCGATCCGGAAAGCTGGCGGATCGCATGGCCATTCCGCGCCTGCTCTTCACCACCACGTACGATCGTGATCGCTCCGGGCTCGGTGATCGTGCGCTCGTTGCGCCACTTGGCGTCGATGTCGCGAAGGTGCAGGACTCCCGCGCTGCGTCGCGCGAGATGCTCGGCATGAATGACGCGAGCCAGCTCATCGTGTGTGTCATCGACAGCGGCGCTGGTGCGCGCGTCACCACCGCACTCCGAACACTCGCGCTCCTCGGCGACCGGCATCCGAAGTTGCGAATGGTGCTTGTGGGTCGATCGGCAGACGCGGACGACATGCGCATGCACGCGGCCGCACTCGGGGTCACGTCGCTGGTGCGCATTCTCGGTGAGCGCGTCGACTCGCCGGAGATCCTCGCGGCCGCTGACGTCGGCTGGGTGGCGGCGGGTGGAGACGAGGGCGGGTTTGCGTGTCTCGACTTCATGGCAGCTCGCGTGCCGGTGGTGGCGGAACGTTCCGCCCTTATCTCGCACTACGTCCCCGACGGGATTGCGGGCACACTCCTGCCCGGAGGCGAGCCGAGCGACACGGCGTCCGCCGTCGCGCGCTTCATGGCGGATGAGGCGACGCGACGCGCGATGGGCAACGCGGGCTTTACGCGCGCCCAGCGCGACTTCCGTGAGGAGGCGATGGTGGACGGATTCGCGTCGGCCGCCGGCTCGGCCGACGCCGCGTTGCAGCGGACCGAGCTGTGACCGCACCGCTCACACTCTCGCACTATGCGGAGTACTACGGGCTTCGCGGTGCGGTTTCCGCCTTGCGTCGCTTGGGCATCCGTCGCGCCGGCGACATTGGCGAGTGGATTGGACGCCTCGGATATCGGCCGCTTGCCTTCCGCCGAGATGTGGTCGAGCGCCAGGTTCGCTCGGCGTTCCCCGGACTCTCCGAGCCCGATGTGGTCCAGATCGCGATCGAGTCGTACGCGCATCTCGGGCGGACGACGATCGAGACGGCGATCATGCCCGAATATTCGCGCGAGAAAGTGCTCGGTATGTTCGAGCGGGTCGAAGGGTGGGACGTCGTCGAGCGAGCGCGGGCCAGCGGCAAGGGAGCGTTGCTCGTCTCAGGCCACATCGGCAACTGGGAGCTCGCCGGGTCTCTGGTCGCTGCGCGCGGTATCGACCTTGGCGTTGTCACGCGGCGCATGCAGAACCCACTGTTCGACCGCTATCTCACGTCCACACGCCAGCGGTTGGGGATGGACGTCATCCATGATGCCGACGCGGTCCGCAAGGTGCCTCGCAAGGTGCGCTCTGGCGGAATGGTGGCGTTTCTGTTTGATCAGGGAGCGGCCGGGCTGGCCTCGACGTGGGTTCCGTTTTTCGGCCGGCTCGCGAAGACGCCCAAGGGACCGGCCGTGTTCGCGCTAAGGCTCGACGCTCCGCTCATCTTCGCCTGCGCCATACGTCAACCGAGCGGCAAGTACATCATGTACTTCGATGAGTTGCCGGTCGCGCGGACTGGCGAGCGCGACAGCGATGTGGACGCGATCGTGAATACGTACACGGCGGCGTTGGAGCGATGGGTGCGGAAGTATCCGGGGCAGTACTTCTGGCACCATCGTCGATGGAAGCACCAACAGCCTGGAACGCCACCAGAACTTGGGGATCCGTCATGAACGAGCGGGTAAAGCGGGCACTCCGTGGTGACACGCGTGCCTGGTTCGGCATCAGCGTGATCGTGCTGATCGTGCTGCTCGCCGTCTTGGCGCCGCTCGTCTCACATCATGATCCACTCAGGATCGATCTCGTGAACCAGCTGCAGGGTCCGTCCACCGGACACTGGCTGGGCACCGACATTCAGGGGCGCGACGTTTGGGCACGGCTCGTCTACGGAGCGCGGGTGTCGCTGACCGCGGGCATCGTGTCGCAGACGATCGCGCTCGCCATCGGACTGACGATGGGACTCATCGCGGGGTACTACGGCGGATGGATCGACGAGATCGTGATGCGCCTGGCGGACGTGACGCTGGCGTTTCCGACGCTGCTGCTGCTCATCGCGATGGCCGCGGCACTGCAGCCGTCGCTCGGCGTTGTCTTCCTGACGATTGGCGTCGTCGGTTGGGCAGGCATGGCGCGACTGGTGCGCGGTCAGGTGCTCGTCGTGCGGCAGCTCGAGTTCGTGCAGGCATCGAAGGCGCTCGGCGCGCTCGATACTCGCGTCGTGCTCCAGCACGTGCTGCCAAGCGTGGTCGCTCCGGTGCTGATCGCGGCGACACTCGGCGTGGCGGCGGCGATCATGGCGGAGTCGGCGCTCTCGTTCCTCGGGCTTGGCGTCCAGCCACCCACGCCGAGCTGGGGTTCGATGATCGCCGATGGCCGCGACTTGAATCAGTTGCGGAATGCGCCGTGGACGTCCGTGGCGCCGGGACTCGCGATCGGCGCGGCGGTGCTCGGCTTCAACCTGCTCGGCGATGCGCTACGAGATGCGCTGGATCCGCGGCATGCGTCGAAGAGCAAGGCGATAGACGCTCCGCCGTCAGCGCGGACGTGAATGGTGCTGAAGGACCTGTCGCGATAGACGTCGAGCGCCTGCGCCGCGACGAGTTCGCATGGATGGACGAGACGTCCGTGGTCTACATGAATGCGGCGAGCACCGGTCCCTCACCACGACGTTCGGTCGATGCACAGGTCGACTTCGTTCGACGTCGCGCGTCGCCGCACCTGGTGGACTTCGATGCGCAGTTCGGCACGCTCGATCGCTGCCGCACCCTCATCGGAGATCTCATCGGCGCGCAGCCCGAGGAGATAGCGCTGACGACGAACACCGGCGCGGGCATCAACCTCGCGGCATGGGGTCTTTCGCTCGGCGCTGGCGACGAGGTCGTCGTACTGGACGGAGAGTTTCCCGCGAACATGTATCCGTGGCTCGCCGCGTCGCGGGCCCGCGGGTATTCGGTGCACGTCGTTCCGCTCGTCGACGGTTTGCCGGATGAGGGCGGGATCGTGTCGGCGCTCGAGAGGCCCTGCGTGCGCGTGCTCGCCGCGTCGTGGGTGAGCTTCTCGTCTGGAGCTCGGTTGAATCTCGAGTCGCTCGGCGCGGCGTGTCGTGCTCGTGGGATTCACTTTGTGGTCGACGCCATGCAGGGGCTTGGCGCCCTCGCATTCGACGTCCGCAACACATCCGTCGACATGCTCGCGTGCGGCGGACAGAAGTGGCTGCTGGGACCGTGGGGCACCGGATTCGTCTATGTGCGGCCCGCCATCATGGAGTTGGTGACCCCGCAGCCGGTGAGCTGGATGGGTGTGCGTGACTCCGACGATTTCTCGCGGCTCGTGACGTACGACCTCACGTGGCGCCCGAATGCGCGGCGCTTCGAGCAGGTGACGCTTCCGTATCAGGATTTTGCGGGCATGGCGGCGAGCCTCGAGCTACTCGCTCAGACAGGTGCGACCGCGATCGCAAAGCACATCCATCAGAGCGCACACGAGCTGCTGGAAGGTGCCAAGGAGCGCGGCATGTCTCTCGTGACGCCGCTCGCATTTCATGCGGGTGTCGTGTCCGTTCGGCCAAGAGACGCGAGCGCAACAAGTGCGCGGCTCACGAAGGCGAACGTGATTCACTCCGTTCGCGAGGGAACCATAAGGCTGGCGCCGCACTGCTACACGACGCACGCGGATATTTCCCGAACGCTGGAAGCGCTCGACGCATAGCGAACCGACGCCCAAAAGCACGCAAACGACGCACCTTTAACGCAGTCATCCGCCCGATTCGCAAAAGCGGCGGAGGGTCGCGTTGGATCGAATGTCGAGTATCGGGACGACGGTTGGGGCGTTTTGGAAGCGTAAGATGTCAGTTGATCTTCCGCCCGTCGCCAAAGATCAATCGCGAACGCGAAGCACCGCGTAATCGCGTTTCCCCTTGCCCACGAGGACATGGCCCCCGTTCAGCAGCGCACTGCTCACGGGCACGTAGCGATCCGCTGCGGGCACCTTGAGCTTGTTGACCGACACCGCCCCCTGTTCGAGCAGTCGCTTCGCCGCGCCATTCGAGGGCGCGAGGCCGGATGCTGTGAGCAGCTTCAACACGTCAAAGCTTTGAATGCTTGTTTCGCCGGATACCTGCGCCAGGTCGACCTCCGCGAACGGCGCCTCGGCACGAAGGATCGCCAGTGCCTCATCGCTGAGCTCTCGCGGGTCGAGCGCTCCGAAAAACAGCTCGCTCACCTGCTCGGCGGCCTTGAGTGCGACGTCCCCGTGCACGCGGCGCGTGACATCGCGTGCGAGGGCCTGCTGTCCTTCGCGCTGCTCGGGAGCCGACGCCGTCGCAGCTTCCAGCGATTCGATCTGCGCACGATCGAGCAGCGTGAAGAAACGGAGGTAGCGGCCTACGTCGCGGTCCTCGGTGCCGAGCCAGAATTGGTAGAACGCGTACGGCGACGTTCGCTCAGCGTCGAGCCACACCGCGCCCGCTTCCGTCTTTCCGAACTTCGCGCCCGACGAGCTCGTCACGAGCGGGACGGTGAGCCCGTGCGCCTCGACACCATCCACCCGGCGAATGAGCTCGATGCCTGCCGTGATGTTGCCCCACTGGTCGCTTCCCCCCAACTGAAGCGTGACGCCATCGCGGCGGCGAAGCTCCAGGAAGTCGTACGACTGAAGCAGCATGTACGCGAACTCGGTGAACGAGATGCCGGCGTCCATGCGGGACTTCACCGAATCCTTCTGGAGCATGTAGTTCACGGTGAAGTGTTTCCCCGTGTCCCTGAGGAACTCCACCATCGACAGCTGATTGAGCCACTCGGCGTTGTCGCGCATGCGCGCCGCCGCGGGACCGCTGAAATCCAGGAAGTGCTCGAGCTGCGCGCGAATTGCCGCCGAGTTCGCCGCGACCAGCTCCGGTGTGAGGAGCTGTCGCTCCACGGTCTTTCCGCTCGGATCGCCGATCATGCCCGTTCCACCGCCGACCAGCGCGACCGGCCGATGACCGTGTCGCTGGAGATGAACCAGGATCATGATGACCAGCAGGCTCCCGACATGGAGGCTGCTGCCAGTGGGGTCGAATCCGATATAGGCCGATGCGTTTCCCGCCGCCAAAGCCTGGGGCACGCCGTCGGTCTGTTGGTACACCAGCCCTCGCCACTCCAGCTCCTCGAGCACTCCCGTCGCTTTCATGGCACAAAACTAGACAGGAGAGGGTGTGATAGACAGGCAACGCGCGTTGGTGTGAGCCCACGCTGCGAGTTAATCTTCCCGAGCTCGGCCCTGTGTGGCGTCCGTCACCGGGGTCTTCGGTCTCTTTCGAGGGTCGATGGACCTCCCCTTCTCGAAAAACTTCCGCCGTCGCCATCCGAAGCTCTCGCGCGGACTTGGCGTTGTCATCGTGTTCGGCACGGCGTTCGTCGTTGGCTTCGGATATTCAAGTTGGGCACTGGTCTGCCGAGCGGGCGCGTGCCCCTCGGTCGACGTCCTCGACGAGTATCAGCCGCGACAGACATCCAAGCTCTATGCGGCTGACGGCCGCTTCATCGCGGAGCTCGGCCTCGAGCGACGCACCCTCCTCAAGATCGACCAGATTCCGCCGCTCCTGCGGAATGCGTTCATCGACACCGAAGACAAGCGATTCTACCGGCACAGCGGCGTCGACTTCATGCGCGTGCCGGGAGCAATTCTCGCCGACGTCAAAAAGCGCAGCTTCGCCGAGGGCTTCTCGACCATCACCATGCAGCTTGCCCGCAACATCTTCCCCGAGCGGCTGTCGCGGGAGAAGTCGCTGGTGCGCAAGCTGAAGGAAGCGAAGGTCGCGCGTGCCATCGAAGCGCGGTACTCGAAGGACAAGATCCTCGAGCTCTACCTGAACCAGATCGCATTGGGCAACGGCTCCTACGGCGTGGAGACCGCGGCCCAGCGCTACTTCGGCAAGTCGGCGCGCGAGCTCAATCTCGCCGAGGCGGCCACGCTCGCGGGCCTGCCGAAAGCGCCAGAGCGCTACAACCCGCGCCGCTTCCCGGAGCGTGCGATTCAGCGTCGCAACACGGTGATCGAGGTGATGCGCGCCGAAGGCGGCATCAGTGACGCGGATGCGAGCCTGGCGAAGGCATATCCGCTCCAGCTCGCGCGAAAGTACGAAGCGGGCGATGTCGCTCCGTATTTCGTCGAGACCGTTCGACAGCAGCTCGAGAGCCAATTCGGACAGAAGCTGTATGAACAGGGACTCAAGGTCTTCACCACCCTCGACGTCGACCTGCAGTCCGCGGCCGAGCGTGCGTTGGAGAACCAGTTGAAGAAGATCGAGTCGGGCGGCTACGGTCCCTACACGCATCCGTCGTTCGAGTCCTATCTCTCGCACGCCTCGGACCGCGTCGGCGAGGCGGCTGCAGCAAACTCCCCATATCTCCAGGGTGCGTTCGTCGCGATGGATCCGCGAACCGGCGCCATCAGGGCGCTCGTCGGTGGCCGTGACTTCGACGATTCCAAGTTCAATCGCGCCACGCAGGCGCTGCGTCAGCCAGGGTCCACCTTCAAGCCGATCGTCTATGCGGACGCGGTGCAGAATGGACGTCCACCGTCTTACATCGTCGACGATTCGCCGGTGAACGTGGAGCAGGGCAACGGCTCGAACTGGACCCCGCAGAACTACGACTTGAAGTTCGAGGGACCCATGCCCATGCGGCGCGGGCTCTACCAGTCGCGCAACATCATCGCGATCAAGGTCGGCATGGAGCTCGGCGCCCAGAGCGTCATCGACATGGCGCGCAAGTTTGGCATCACCACGCCGATCCCGCCGTATCCCTCCATCAACATCGGCGCAGCGGACGTCTATCCCATCGAGATGGTCGCCGCGTATTCCGCATTCGCCACGCTCGGCACGCGTGCGAGCCCGATCGCCATTGTGCGTGTGGAGAATGCGAAGGGCGACGTGCTCTGGGAGCCGACCGCGACACGAGCCCCCGTCATGTCGCCGGAAGAAGCATGGCTGATGGTGAGCATGATGAAGGACGTCATCCGGAAGGGAACGGCGGCAGGGTCCGTCGGCAGCCAATTCAGCTACCCGACTGGCGGAAAGACCGGAACGACCAACGACGGCGCCGACGTCTGGTTCATCGGCTACACGTCTGATCTGGTCGCCGGGGTATGGATGGGCCTCGACAAGCCGCAGAAGATCAAGGGCAACGCGCAGGGCGGCCTGCTGGCCGCTCCGGCGTGGACGTCCTTCATGCGCGAGGTCTATCGCCGCAAGCCGGCGCCGCCGGACTGGCCGCGCCCCGACGGCATCGTCATGCGCGACATCGATCCCGCGACCGGCCTGCTTCCTGGACCGGGCTGCAGCGGTGTTGTCACCGAGTACTTCATCGCTGGCACCGATCCAACGCAGACCTGCGCACCAGTTCCGTACACGACGGCTCCTGATTCACTCGGCACGCGTCTCGATACCTCGTTCGGATTCCCGCCGGTGGGATCGCCGCCACCGCGCCGCGCGCCGGCGGCCGTCCCGTATCCGGACACCACGCGTCCGCGCCTTCCTGATTCCACGGTTTTCACGCGGCCGACCCGCGTGACGACTGACACGAATCGTTTTCGCGCTCGTCCGCCGCGCGACAGTGTGCGAGCTCCAGCGGACACTACGAACCCATTCCGGATTCCGCAGCATTGAGTACGTGGGCTCCCACCGATTGCCACGCGCACTCCACGCATTCGGATGGAGTACTCACCGTGCCGCAGGTGGAGTCGCGCGGCAAGGCACTCGGTGTTCATCCCACCGTCAGCGACCACATCTCCCGAGATGCGCCAACGTCGCTGACGTCCGTCGTCGCCATAGCCGCGTACCTCGATGACCTGGAACAGCACGACGTGCTGCGCGGTGGAGAATTCTGTTGGCACGACTCGCTCTGGCGCGAGCTGCCCGAGCACATCGTCCGCCGATTCACGCATCGCCTTGGCTCGCTCCATTCGATTCGACTGAGTAACGGAACATTCTTCCGCGCGTTCTCGGCCGTCCTTCCCGACGCGTTGACGCCACAGCTTTACATGGAAGCGCATGTGACGTCACTCGAGGCGCTCGCGCGCGAGATGCCCGTGGACATCCTCGCGCACCCGACGCTCGTGCCTCCGCCCATGCGCACGATTCCCGCCGAGGAGCTCTGGTCGGTCGAGCACGAGGAGCGCGCCGTGCAGGCGCTGCTTGCTGGCGGACAGGCGTTCGAGATCTCCGCGCGCTATCCACCGCATGAGCGACTGGTGCGCCGCGCCGCGGACGCGGGAGTGCGTCTTTCCCTTGGATCGGATGGACATACGCTCGAGCAGGTCGCGAACATTGCGAAGCCGCTCGCGATGGCGCGCGCACTCGGTGTCAAGGACGATGCCCTTTACGATCCAACGCGCCATGGCTCGCGGACCGGCGCATTCCCGCGATGACGCACTACCACGCCGGCTGGGTCATTCCCATCACGTCGCCTCCGGTTCGCGATGGGACCGTCGTCGTGCAGCAGGGTCGAATCGCCTACGTGGGACCACGACGACCGGCGCCTGATTCGAACGACGACGTCGACCTCGGCGACGCCTTGCTCATGCCCGGCCTGGTGAACGCGCATTGCCATCTCGAGCTCACGGCGATGCGGGGATTCCTCGACGGGCTGTCCTTTCGTGACTGGATTTTGCGGCTGACGAAAGCTCGGCGCGCCGTGCTCACCTCCGAGATGCTGCTCGATGCCGCGCGGCTCGGTGTCGTCGAGGGGTTGTTGCATGGCGTGACGACATTTGCCGACACCGGCGATACCGGCACGGGTTTCGAAGCCATGCTCGAGCGCGGAGTGCGTGGCATCTGCTACCGCGAGACGTTCGGTCCCGATCCGAAACAGTGCGAAGAGTCGCTCGCCACGCTCATCCGCTCGGTCACGGCGATGCGCGAGCGCGAGACGGATCTCGTACACGTCGGCGTGTCTCCGCATGCGCCATACACGGTGTCAGATGATCTTTTTCGCGCTACGGCCGCGTATGCGAAATCGGAGGGTCTTCCCCTGGCTGTTCACATCGCGGAGAGCGCGGTCGAGAGTGAGCTGGTCGTGCAGGGCACGGGCGCTTTCGCCGAAGGTCTTCGTGCGCGCGGGTTGGTGGTCGAGCCGCGCGCCCGCACACCCGTGGCGCTGCTCGACGAGCTCGGTGTGCTCGACGTCAAGCCATTGCTCATCCATTGTGTGCGCGTGGACTCTACGGACATCGCCACGATGGTGCGCCACGACGCGGCGGTCGCGCACTGTCCCGCATCGAATGCGAAGCTCGGTCACGGTATCGCGCCGCTGACAGCGATGCGCGCCGCGGGCATTCGTGTCGGTCTCGGATCGGACTCCGTGGCCAGCAACGATCGAATGGACATGCTCGACGAAGCACGCGTGGCCACGCTCTTCGCCAACTCGCGCGACGCGCGACATGACGCGTTGCGGGCACCGGACGCGCTGGCGCTCGCGACGATCGACAGCGCCCGCGCGCTCGGGCTTGATGCTGAGATCGGATCGCTCGAGGTCGGAAAATCTGCGGATCTTGCGGCTTTTCGCGTGCCGCCTCACCGCGCTCCCGTGCATGATCCAATCGCCGCCGCCATCTACTCGCTCGCCGGCGCTGCGGCATCGCGGGTCGTCGTGGCGGGCGTCGAAAAGGTGCGCGACGGCCGCCTGATCGACGCCGACGCGGGTCTGTCGGCCCGTGTGCAGCACTGCGCGGCGCTTCTTCAGGAGTGGCTGACGGCGTAAAAACAGCTCCCTCCTCCTCTGCGCCCACACGCAGTCTCTTGTTCGCGCTCCGACACACCCGTAACTTTGTCTCAGTCGGTACGCCGGGAGGAACGAGTGATCGTTGGGTGTCTGGCACTGAACGCGTCCTTCGAGCCGCTGACCATGGTCCCCATGCGTCGGGCGCTCCGACTTGTCATCGACGGAAAGGCCGAGATCGTCGAAGCGGACACCGATCGCCTGGTGCGCTCCGAGCGTCTCAGCATGCCGAGGCCTGCCGTCATCCGGCTGACGAAGTTCATCCATGTGCCGCGCCGGTTCCGTCGACAGGTCACGAACACGTTCCTGTTCGCGCGTGACCACTACAAGTGCCAGTACTGCGGCCGTCAGGCGATCGAGCTCAGGCCGCGCGAGTCACTGACGCGCGATCACGTGATTCCGATGTCGCGCGGTGGCCGCAATGACTGGGGCAACGTCGTCACGGCCTGCTCGCCCTGTAATACCCGCAAGGGCAACCGCCTGCCGACCGAGATCGGAATGCATCCGCTCACGCATCCGGTGGAGCCGCACTTCGTGCACCTCTCGTGGGCCATCCGACGCCTCACGCAGACCCAGGCGAAGTACATCAAGACGTTTTACGGTGACGCCATCCTGCATCAGCTCGAGGCACTTGAACATCGAGTGCATCCGCTCGCCGGAGGCCACGCGCCGCGGACTGAAACGGTTCACGTGACGGAGGCAGCGGAGTAGCTGCCCCTTTTTTTTGTCACCGCTCGGCGGCGAACACCGGGCTGCGTGCCGTGTAGTGCCGCTTCTCGCCACCGAGCATCCGCAGCATCAGCGTGCGCAGGCCGCTGCCGACAGCGGAAGCAGCCGTTCCGCTCTTGGCGCCGCGCAACCATCGCTCCAGCTGATCGAGGTCGCTCACGGAGAGCGCTTCGATGTCCATCGCCAGCGTGTAGTAGTATCGAACCCCCGCCCGCTCGGGGACGAGACTGGAGTGCCACGGCCGCTCGATGACGGTCTGCGCGGTGGCGAGTGTGGCGAAGCTTCCGAGGTCCTCGTGCTGGCCGCCCTGGCGAAGGACCACGCGGTAGCGCTGGCCGGAGGGGTCGTACTGCACGATGATGTCCCACTCGCTGCGCCCCTCGAGGTCGTCGAAGAGACCGCCCGTGCGCCAGAGCTCGAGGCGGTAGTGCAGGGAGGCCGGAAATCCGCTGCGCACGAGATCGCGAATGCCGGCGTCGCCGAAGAGGTTCGACGCATTGACTGTCGCGCCGATCGTCGCGCTCAGCGGTGGGGCAATATCGAACGCGGGTCGCCGCTGCGCACTGAGCGTGCGCGGTGCACCGAGAAGGAGCAGGAGCGCAAATGCGCCGCCGAGCTTCCTCATCGCCTAGAAGCGGTGACGGACGCGGAGAAAAACGTTGAGCGGCTCTGTCGGCTCTGAAAGCGCTTTCGCCAGGTAGATGCCGATCTGGTCGAAGTCCAGGCCCCCGCCGATGTCCGTCCGATATGAGGAGAGCGGTGGAAGCTCCGTTCTACGGTAGTTCAGCGGACTCCCGGGGCCGTTCACGAGCCATCCTCGTCCGGCGTCGGCGAAGAACACCCAGGCACCGTCCGCGCGGAATCGATTCCGCCGCGCACGCGCATCCCCGTCGCTGATCGAGATCCGGATGTCGCTGCGATACTCGAGCTGCGTGAGGGCGATCCGGTCGCACTGCGCCGGTCGTCCCGGAAGCGGCGCGCCGATGGCGCAGGTGCCGACGTCCGTTCCGCCCGTCACGCGAAAATCAAATCCCGGGACGGTTCCCGGCCCATCGATGGACAGCCGTCGCTCGAGGGGTAGCGCGTCTCCGCTCAACCATCCACCCATGACGACCCGCAGGTTCAGCGCGGACGTGGGCGCAAGGCGATTGTAGCGCCGCAGGTCGACGAAGCCGCGCTGGTAGCGTGTGGGACCGGACGTCGCCACGCGCACGCCCGCAGATGTCGGCGCGAGGGCATTGATGAGTCCCGTGCCGCGCTCGTAGTCGGCGACCAGGTACCACCCCGCAAATGGATTGAACGCGTCGTTCCGCGTGTCGACACGCAACGTGAGGTTCGCCACGTGGAATCGTCCGTCATCGACCGGCGGATTCACGCGCCACTGAAGGTCGTTCTTGAAGATCGTGAACGGATCGTGCGCGCTGCGCGAGCTCCAGCGCTCATCGCCGTAGCTGAGCGTGAGGTCGGCGTTGTCCGTCGCACGAAGCGCAGCGCGCAACTGGCCACCATGGCGCCCGAAGTAGTCGCGGTAGTCGCGATGGAACACGAACGACGCGAGGCCGGTTTCGAGATTGCTCAGCTGCCACTGCTCGACGCCGTCCACCACATCGAACAGTCGCGCACTCATCGTCACCCCATACTGGCGACCGACGCGTATTTCGCCCTGCACGTCGTGCCCGACGTCCGGCTCCGATCCTGAGAAACTGCTCGCGGTGCGCAGAATCGCGGCCGCTCCCAATCGGAAATACCCCCAACCCTGATCGCGGTAGAGGACCGGCCCCACGCGCACTGGAAGGCCCTCCACACGATTGAACACACCGGCATTCGCGATGTCGAGGCGATTGAAGTTTCGCCGCCCCCGCCTTTCGAACCTGCGCCACCACTGGTCCACGGAGGCGTCGTCGACCTGCGCGATGAGTTGATCGCCTACCTGCGTGTAGCGCAGCGGCGGATGATACACGCGAATCTCGCCGCCGATGGACGCACCATCGCTCCCCTCGATCTCTCCGCCCACCACGAGAAGGTCTCCGTCGATGCGGGCTCCCCGCTGAAGCACGACGTCGGCGTTGATGGCGAGTACCCGGCCGGTGACATGACCAGCGACGATAACGGGACCGTTGAGGACCGCCACGTCACCAGCAACCGTGCGGTCGCTCGGGATTTCGAGACGGTCTGTCGCGCGCACACCACGCGTCGCATTGAACAGGGCGACGACCTCACCTGCGACATCGCGCGGCAGGGCATTCAAGGAGGCAATGGTGTCCGGCTGCTGCGCGCCAGCGGCGGCCGCGCCGATCCCACTGCGCATCATGATCGCGGCCACGAGAAGCACCGCGCGTGAAGCCCCGCGCATCACAGCCATCATTCTTCACTCATTGGGATACCCAGCCGGCGAATACGACGATAAAGGTTCGCTCGGTCCGTCTTCAGCCGTCGAGCAGCCTCCGCAACATTTCCAGCCGCGGCCGACAGCGCCCGGACGATGAGCGTGCGCTCGTGCGCATCGAGCGTGTCGGTGAGCGACTGGCTCAACGCAGCAGGGTCCGGAAGTGGCTCCTCCACGCGGCGAACGCCGCCCGTCACCGGCAGCACGGACACGACGTGACGCTCGTCCACGTCCCCGCCAGCATGCAGGATCGCGAGCCGTTCCACGATGTTCGCCAGCTCGCGGATGTTGCCAGGCCACCGGTGCCCCGCGAGCAGCGCGAGCGCCGCTGGCGTCCAGTTCGGAGCGCGCCGCCCGGTGCGCGAGTGATGCATCGCCGAGAAATGCGCGACGAGCGCGGGAATGTCGTCGGGGCGTTCGTGCAGCGGAGGGATGTCGATGGGAATGACATTCAGTCGAAAGAACAGGTCTTCCCGAAACGATCCATCCGCGACCGCGCGCGGCAGGTCGCGGTTGGTCGCGCTCACGATCCTGACGTCGACATGAATTGGCTTGCCACCGCCGACGCGCTCGATCTCGCGCGCCTCGATCGCGCGGAGCAACTTCGCCTGCGCTTCCAGCCCGAGGTCGCCGACCTCGTCGAGGAAAAGCGTGCCGGTGTGCGCGAGCTCGAAGCGCCCGATACGGCGATCCGTTGCGCCGGTGAACGCACCCTTCTCGTGCCCGAACATCTCGCTCTCGACGAGATCGCGCGGAATGGCCGCGCAGTTCACCCGCACGAACGGACGGTTGCGACGCGCGCTGCCGAAGTGGATGGCCGCCGCGACCAGTTCCTTCCCCGTCCCCGATTCACCCGTCACGAGCACGCGCGCATCGGTAGGGGCAATCCGCGCGATCAACTCGCGCACCTTCGACATCGCTGGACTTCCACCGATCATCTCGCCCGCGAGGCCGAGGTCCTCGCGCAGCGCGCGCGCCTCACGTCGCACACGCCGCAGCTCGAGCGCGGACGCCAGGGCGAGCAGCACACCCTCGGGAGACAATGGTTTCTCCAGAAAGTTGAACGCGCCCAGCTTGGTCGCCTTCACCGCGTCGCTCAATCCGGCCTTGCCGCTCATCATGATCACTGGAACGTCGGGCACGACCTCACGCAGGCGCGCCAGTGTCGCGAGGCCGTCCATCTCGCCAGGCATCATGAGGTCGAGCAGCACCACGTCCGGCGCGCTCTCCGATGTACGGGCCAGCGATGAGACGCCATCGGCCGCATCCCGCACTTCGTAGCCCTCGCTCGCGAGGAGCGCACCCACCATCCGGCGGATGTTGGGCTCGTCGTCGACGATCAGGACACTCGGCACGCGATCCTAACTATGCTCGCCGCCGGCGCGGATCGCCGGCTTCTCGGCCGCTCGCTCCGTCAGCAGCTTCGTGGTGAACCGCTGCCCCTCCGACACGCGCTCGATCTCGACGGCAATCGTGTCAATCGCCTGCTCCATGCGCTCGAGCCGCGCCATCACTTCGTGCGGAATGGTCGACGTCGAAGGCGCTCGTTCGAGTCGGCGCGCGAAGGCGCGCGCGATCGGGACGCCGATGGCAATGACCGGAATCGACGAGACGAAGATGATGGGAATGAGAATCGGGTCAAACATCGGTCCCTCTGGTGTCAGCCGTCGGCGTGTCCGCCGGAAGAAAGAGTCGCATGGTGGTTCCCTCACCGGGCACGCTCGCGGCCTCGACGGCGCCGTCGTGCGCGAGCACCGTCTGTCGCACGATCGCGAGTCCGAGACCCGTACCGCCTGGCTTGTGCGTGACGTACGGCTCCCAGATTGAATCGAGCCGCGAGGCAGGAATGCCGGTCCCGAAATCGCGGACCGCCACCTCCACCATCTGGCGCCCCTCGCGAGTCACGCGCGCCACCCGCAGCTCGATGGCGGAATCCGGCGTGCTCGCGTCGACGGCGTTGAGCAGCACGTTCGTCAGCGCCCGGCCGAGTGCGTCGACGTGGCCGGGCACCATCGGCACGTCGTCGGCCACCTCGATCGAGAGCGCACGATCCGCCGGCACTGCGCTGCGGGCGACCACGCGTACCATCTCCGCAAGGTCCACCGGCGCCCGCGGACCATCTGGGAGTCGCCCGAACTGGGCAAAGCTCCGCGCCATCAACTCCAGCCGCTTCGACTCGATCTCGAGGACATCGATCGTCTCCGAGAGCGACGCGGGCGCTTCACGCCGCAGCCGAGTGATGGCGAATCGAATCGGCGTGAGAGGATTCTTGAGCTCGTGCGCGACCTGTCGCGCCGACTCGCGAAGCGCCGTCGCGCGTTCCGCTTCGAGGGCTCTCGTACGTCCGCGTCGCAGCTCTGCCGACATCTCGCGCATGCGATTGCGCAGCACCACAAACTCCGGAGCGCCCTTGCGCGGCGGAACGTCTGGCAGTGGTTCGCCACGTCCAATGGTCGCTGTCCAGCCAACCAATTCGTCGAGCGGACGGCTCAGGTTGCGACTCAGGTGGTCCGCGACCCGCGAGGCCACGAGCGTGAACAGCAGACCGGCGATCAGTGCCACACCGGCCGCCAGGACCGGCACCTTGCGCGTCATCAGGAATTCCATCTGTCGCGCATGCAGCAGGCCGTCTTCGAGCGTCGTCTGGTGCTCGTCGAGCGCCCGTCGTTGTTTGGCATTCAGGGGCGCCCGGCGCGCCGCAGCGAGGGCGGTCGTGCCGCTGCTCGCGATCTGCTCCATGGCGGGAATCGTTCCGAGAATCGGAAGCAGGCGCACCACGGTGAGCTCCCACGCCGCCGAGAGCACGATCGTCGGGATGAGCGCGAAGCCGATGAGAAAGAGGAAGAGACGAGCGCGAAAACCAACCTGCTTCACGGATCTCCGTACCAGCGTGCAAGAGCGATGTCTCGCGATAACATACAGGTGGAGACCGACCCCAACCACCCTGTGAAAATCGCATGCGCACCGCGACGAGCTACCGGACCTTTTGTACGGCCAAACGACAGGAGATCATCGACATCACGGATGATGTGGAGAAGTGCCGTGCATCAGCCGACATCGAAGAAGGCATGGTGCTCGTATCGGCCATGCACATCTCCGCCTCGATATTCGTGAACGACCACGAGCCTGGCCTCTGGGCCGATATTCTGGACTGGCTCGAGTCGCGCATTGCGCCGTGGGATGTCGCCGCCTATCGCCACAACGCCGGTACCGGCGAGGACAACGCCGCAGCGCACCTTCGATCACTCGTCATGGGTCATGAGGTCATCGTTCCCGTGACGAATGGCGCACTCGACCTCGGTCCATGGCAGCGCGTGTTTTACGGCGAGTGGGACGGCCAGCGGGCGAAACGGGTCCTGTTCAAGGCCATGGGCGAGTAGGCCTCGGGCCTACCTATCCCCAAGTATCCCTATAGATTACGCCTCGGTCCTTCAGGGAGGCGCGAGCAGGTAGCCCGCGGCGCCAGGGATGACCAGGTCACTGACGGTGACGGCGTGATCGGTGCCGCCCTGGTTTGACTGCGCATCCGCGCAGTGGGGCGAGCCGGTGTACGTACGCACCGCGAACAACCGCTCCACGCGGCTGCCCGCGCCAACTGATGTTGTTTGGGCGCACGACGCGATGAGGGCACGGGCTGCGAACAAATAGCGCGCACGCCCGCTCACACGCCATGCGTCAATGGACGCAAGGGATAGAATGAACCCACGCTCCCCGCGGAACGCGCCGCCGCACTCAGCCGCAGCGCTCATCCACCGCGGACCCCAAGCGTTCAGCGCGCCGCGCGCCAGCTCGGCCAACTACGCTCCGCAGATGCACGCCCCCAACGCCGCACTGCTCATCGACTTCGATAACGTCACGATGGGCATCCGCTCCGACCTCGGAAAGGAGCTCCGCACGCTCCTCGGCTCCGACATCATCAAGGGCAAGGTCGCCGTCCAGCGCGCATACGCGGACTGGCGCCGATACCCGCAGTACATCGTCCCCCTCGCCGAATCGTCGATCGACATGATCTTCGCACCGGCGTACGGAGCGTCCAAGAAGAACGCCACCGACATCCGCCTCGCCGTCGACGCCATCGAGCTGGTCTTTACGCGCCCGGAGATCGGCACCTACATCCTGCTCTCCGGCGACAGCGATTTCGCGAGCCTTGTCAACAAGCTCAAGGAATACGGCAAGTACGTCATCGGCGTCGGCATTCGCGAATCGTCGAGCGACCTGCTCGTCATGAATTGCGACGAGTACTACAGCTACAACGCGTTGGCCGGCCTGGTGAAGAACGACGAGGAGCCCGCCAAGAAGTGGGATCCGTGGGAGCTCGTCTCCGACGCCGTCAACCGCATGAAGCGCAACGGCGACGTCATGCGCTCCGATCGCCTCAAGCAGGTCATGCAGGAGATCGACAGCTCGTTCGACGAGAAGGATCTCGGCATGGCAAAGTTCTCGCGCTTCGTCCAGGAGGCCGTCCAGAAGGGCGTGCTCTCCGCGACGAAGCTCGATAACGGGCAGCTCGAGATCGGCCTGCCGAGTGGCGCGAAGGGCGACGCACGCGCGGCGGAGAACGCCGCCGCCGACGAAGCCGCACGCACCGAGGTGCCCGGCGCATTGGCCGGCGACAAGCCCGCCGGTAGCCGTGGCCGGCGCGGCCGCCGTGGCCGTGGACGCGATCGTGACGATCGTCCGCGCACGGACAAGACCGACGAGCTAGCGCTCGACGGAGTAGCGCCGGTCGCGGGCGATTCTGCGGTCGCCGCCTCAATCAGCGACGTTCCCGCCGCTTCCATCGCGAGCGCTCCGGCAGCCGCGCCCGCCGCAGTCCCCGTCGCGCAGCCGTCTCGTGCTGAACGCCCCGCTCCGCAGGCACGAGCGGAACGCCCAGCGCGCACGGATGCGGCCGAACAGATTGGAGCCACCGGAGAACGCCTCACGCGTGACGAGGCATTCGACCTTTTGCGCCGCACCGTCGCGGCGCTCGTCGCTGGTGAAGGCGCCGTACGCGCCAGCGTCGTTCGCTCAAAGGCGCGCGAGCTGCTCGGCCGGGACAGCGAGAGCCTCAGCGACCGCAACTTCCCGCGCATCCTCAAGGACGCGCACGACAATGACATCATCGATCTGCGCCGTCGTGGCGACGACTTCGAGGTCGCACGAGTCTCGGATGCAGAATCCGTCGCCGCGCAGCTCGCGAAGACCGCCATCTTGAACGCACCTGCCCCAACGGCGACTGTCGCTGCGCCCAGGGGCATGGGCCCGCGTGGCGGAGGCAGCTCGCGCGGCCGCGGTGGCCGACCGGGCGCACCACCCCCCGAACTGCTGAGCATCGGCGTCGTTGGCATGTCGTCCAGCGCCGCTGCAGCAACGCCGGCACCCCAAGCCGCGGTTGCTGGTGCTTCGACGCCCGCACCTCACGCTGCCCCGCCTGCTTCTGCGCAGGTTGCTGGCCTCGAAGCGAAAGCGGCGTCAAAGACCGCGCGCAAGAGCACCGCGAAGAAGGCCGTGACTGCAAAGTCGCCGAGTGGCAGCCGAACGCCCGCACCGGCTCCGGAAGCGAAAATGCCAGCGGCGAAGGCGACTGTAGCGAAGGCGCCCGCAGCGAAGACCGCCGCCAAGACGCGGGGCAAGACTGCTGCTCCACCCGTAGCGAAAAAAGCCGCGACAACCACCAAGCCCCGGGCGAAGAAGACAGCAGCCCGCACGGCCGCATGACACGAGACGCCGCGCCCACCGCGCGGCGTTTTCGTTTGGGCTCGCCGCTGCCAGCACGGTTCTACGATCGACCAACCGAGCTGGTGGCGCGCGAGCTTCTTGGCGCCGTCATCCAGTGCACCACCGATGCAGGCGTGACGCGCGCGCGCATCGTGGAGACCGAGGCGTACACGGGTCCGGATGATCCAGCCTGCCACGCAGCCGCTGGGCTCACGCCACGAACCGAGTACCTGTTCGGGCCACCAGGCATGGCGTACGTCTACTTCATCTACGGCATGTACTGGTGCTTCAACGCGGTAACGCGAGAGCGCGGCCACGGCGCTGCGGTGCTGGTCCGCGCCGTAGAGCCAGTCGACGGAATTGCATTGATGCAGCGGCGCCGACCGCGCGCGCGCCGAGAGCGGGACCTGACGAATGGTCCGGGGAAGCTGTGCATGGCCATGGGCATCACCGGGGCCATGAACGGCATGCCACTGCGCCGAGGGCCAATCGTGCTGCGCAGCAGCGATCCAGTCCCGGATGCGGACGTCGTGGTCACGCCACGCATCGGCATTGCCCAGGCCGCCGACTGGCCCCTGCGCTACTTCGTCAAGGACAATCCCTTCGTCTCGCCGACGCCGACGCGCTTTGCGCGCACGGCGTATCTCGGCGGACGGTGATACGGCCTACTGCTCGCGATCGATGGAGGTGCCGACGTTGTACCGCACGCCGAATTCCAACGCGAAGGATAGCTGATTGGTGCTGATGGTCGAGTAGAAGAACGTGTGCTGCGCGGGGGATGCGGTTCCCTGCACGAACAGCGAGGCCGGCTTGAACCGGGCCTGAACGCCGCCAATGAACATTGGCGAGAACGCCGTCTTCTTGGCGGAGATGCTGTCGTTCGAGATCGCTGTCGACGCTCCGGAAAGCGCCACGCCCCCTACCTGATTCAGTACGAAGCCTCCGCCGAAATACGGATGCAGGTTACGCGTCTGCGACGGAAAGACCATGCCAGCGATGGTGAATTTGCGCAGGTTGTTGAGCCCTACGTTCCGCACGAACGTGCTATCCGCATCGCGATCCCTGAAACTGCCTGTCGTCGTGATGAACGCCTGGTCAAGGCTCAGGTAGAGTCCTCCGTTCGTGCGCGTGATCAACCACTCCGCACCGATGAGCGGTGCTCCACCATTCGTAGTCGTGGCGGACGAGTACGAGGTGATGCCGGTCTTCAGCCCCCAGAACCAGGCATCCTTGAACTGTCTCGTACCTTGCGCCGAACTCTGCTGCGAGAGCACCAGGAGGATCCCGGTGGCTGCGGTGAGAGCACGAAGGAATCGCATAGCTGAACCTCTAGAATGAGACCGTAGCCCCGGCCGACGGCGGCCACAGGCTCAGAAGCGGGACGAAGACGGCGCATACTCCGTAACGAATTACCGTACCCACATGCCATCGATTCTGCCAGACTCGAACTGCTTCGAGACGCCCGTTTACGGAACCATCTTTGCCGCGCGTTCCGCTGCGCTCGCGCGCCTGAGCGTCGGCGACGCACTCCTGCTCGTGCCAGACCCGGATGGCGTGGACAATCCGAGCGTGTGGGTCCACGCAGCCGGAGGCGATGTCGTCGGGCACCTCGCGCCCGACATCAATCGGTGGATGGTTCGCCGCATGCTGGACGGAACGCGCTACTCCGCCCACGTCCTCAGCATCGGCGCTCCGGGTACCGAGAGCTGGAGGCGACTCATCATCTCGGTGCGCGTCAGCTGACGATCTTCAGGGTTTTCCCGACTTTCACGATCGCCTGCACCGCGAAATCAAGATCCTCTCGCGTGTGCGCCGCCGACACCTGGCACCGGATGCGCGCCTGACCCTGCGGCACGACCGGAAAGCCAAAGCCCGTCACGAACACGCCCTCGCCGAGCAGCATGTCGCTCATCTGGATGGCGGTCGATGTTTCACCGACGATGATCGGGATGATCGGAGTCTCGCCCGCCAACGGCTTGAATCCCGCCTCGATGATCCGCTCCCGGAAGTAGCGTGCGTTGTCGCGAAGCCGTTGCACACGGGCTGGATGCTGCTCAATGAACTCGACTGATGCGAGAGCACTCGCCGCGACCGTTGGCGGCAACGCGTTCGAGAACAGTTGCGGCCGAGAACGCTGCGTGAGGTAATCGCAGAGCGCGGCCGATCCCGCCACGAACCCTCCGGCCGCACCGCCCAGCGCCTTGCCGAGCGTCGACGTGATGATGTCCACCTCACCGACAACGCCAAAATGCTCCGGCGTTCCGCGACCGGTCGCGCCGAGCACGCCGGTCGCGTGCGAGTCGTCGATGACGAGGATCGCGTCGTGATCGCGACAGATCTGGAGCAGGTCGGGAAGCGGAGCGATCGACCCCTCCATCGAGAAGATGCCGTCACTCCATACCATCCGGCGGCGAGCGCCCTTCGCGCCGCGCAGCTTCTCGCGAAGATCGTCGAGGTCCGCATGACGGTATACGGCCGTCTGGCACTTCGTGATCGATTTCGCGAGTCGAATCGAATCGATGATCGACGCGTGATTCAGCGCGTCGGAGCAGACGAAGTCGCCCTCTTCGACGACCGTAGCGGTCAAGCCTTCGTTCGCGTTCCACGCGGACACGTACGACATCGACGCCTCCGTTCCCACGAAGCGCGCCAGCGCCGTCTCGAGCACGCGATGCACCGTGAACGTGCCGCAAATGAAGCGCACGCTACCCGTGCCGGCGCCGTACCGCCGCAGTCCCTCGATGCCCGCCTCGACGACCGCCGCTTCGTTGCTGAGCCCCAGATAGTTGTTCGACGAGAGGATCAACACCTCCCCACGACCTTCCATCTGCACACGCGCGCCCTGCGGTGAGTCGAGATAGTTGAGCTGCTTGTAGACCCGCTGCTCCTTCAGCTCATCGAGCCTGGACTGCAAACCAGCTGTGAATGCCGTGTTGAGTGTCATTGCTTGGGGATGATAGGACGATAGGAAGACAGGAGGATAGGCAGGGCGAAAAGCGAAAGACGGTGGCGCGGTCCTATCGTCCTATCATCCGCGCGCTTTCCTGCGCGCTCAGGCAATCTCGAACACGACCTTCCCAGCGGATCCACCTTTGATCGCTGCGATCGCCTCGTCGAACGCTTCCAGGGGGAACCGATGCGTGATCACCGGAGTCGGATCGAATTGCCCTGACCGCAGGAACTGCGTCATCTGGATCCACGTGTCGTACATCCGTCGGCCCACCACGCCGTACACGGTGATCCCCTTGAAGATGATCTCCGTCGCGAGGTCGACTTCAATCGGCTTCGCCGGGATGCCGAGCATCTGCACGCGCCCACCGACGCGCACGAGAGCGAAGGCCTGATGAATCGCCGACGGCACGCCTGACATCTCGAGCACCACGTCGACGCCGAGTCCACTCGTTGCAGCGCGGACGGCACCTTCGGCCTCAGCCGGAGTGACCGCGTCGTGCGCGCCCATGGCGCGCGCGAGGTCGAGCCGCGTCGGGTTCACGTCGCTCGCGATGATCCGCGATGCGCCGGCCGCCTTGCAAATCCCCACCGCGAAGATGCCGATGGGCCCGCAGCCGGTGACGAGCACGGTCTTTCCCGACATCTCGGTGCCCACGAGCGCCGTGTGGAAGGCGTTCCCCATGGGGTCGTGGATCCCGCCAATCTCGTACGACACGCTGTCGTCGAGATGCCACACGTTCGACGCCGGCATCGCGATGAAGTCCGCAAAGCATCCGTCGCGATCGACTCCGATGATCCGCGTGTTGGGGCAGACGTGCGCGTTTCCGGTGCGGCAGAGATGGCACCGGCCGCACACGATGTGCCCCTCCGCGGTCACGCGATCGCCTTCGCGCACGTCAGCGACAAGGCTGCCGACCTGCACCACGTCGCCAGCGAACTCATGACCGACCGTGAATGGCGGGCGACAGCGGCCCTGCGCCCACGCGTCCCAGTCGTAGATGTGGACGTCCGTACCGCAGACGCCTGCGCGCCGCACACTGATCAGCACCTCATCGTCGCGAATCACCGGGCGCGGCACATCGCGCAGCACGAATCCGGGACCCGCAGTGTCCTTCACCAGCGCTCTCACGTCCGCCTCTCTCGCCAATGGTGGTGCTCGTACGCTCACGCGCGCGCCGTGCAGCGCATTTCCGCTTCCTCGCTCGGCGCGAAGGAACCTTCACGATTCGCGCCGGAGACGAATTCGAAAAGTCGCCTGACACTCGGAGCGATGGAAGGCTCGGCGACGGCGATGTGATCCTGCGCACGATCATCGCACGATCGCATCGCATTTTTCACATCGGCATCAGGAGCCGATCACAACGAGACGCGCGATTCACTATTGCGTGTGATTTCGCGAGTTCCTATATTCGCGCAAGTTGATTCTTACTGACGCGTCCGTCTTCCGATGTCGCGTCGTGCGTGCACAGGCACTCAGGAATTGCGTGGGGTCATCCCGCAGTCAGCTCGACAACACAGCCTCACGCGTCGCGATGAAGCCTCTTCGCGCAGCGGAATCGTCCGCCGCCGGATTCGCCGTCGCCATCGTACTCACTCCGCATCGTCACGCTTTCTCCGCCGCACCACTCACGCGCACCGTATCGACTCTCGGCGCGCTGAGCCTGGTTGCGGTAGAGAACTTGCGTTCCAATAATCACACAGCTGTTCGCATGCAGAATTTTCCCGGCGCCACGTAGTCCGGCGCCGCTCGACGTCACGCCCTCGCCATGAGAGCGTGCCGCGGTGGAAACGGTGCTTCGGCACCCAACCACTGGCTCGTACGAACCACCGGGGGTTCGATCGGGCGATTCACTCCTTCACTGGAGATTACCATGGCCGCAAAGAAAGCTGCGAAGAAGGGTGGCGCCAAGAAGGCTGCCAAGAAGGGTGGTGCCAAGAAGGCTGCAAAGAAGGGCGGCGCCAAGAAGGCAGCGAAGAAGGGTGCCAAGAAGGCTGCCAAGAAGAAGAAGTAGGCTGTCGCTCGTGCTGCAAACGGAGAAGCCGGCGCCAACGCGCCGGCTTCTTTCGTTGTGTCATCGCGTATACCGGCCCTGCGCCAGCTCCACGATCCGCGCGATCAGCGCACTATGCGCGATCCCCGACTCGCCCGCCGCGCGACTGAATTCGCCGGACTGCTCGAGATAGCAGTTGGGATTCACCTCGATAACGTAAATCTTCTCCGCCGGCGTCACGCGGAGATCCACACGCGCATAGTCGCGCAGCCGCAGCGCGTTGAACGACTCGACCGCCACCGCCTGCATTCGCGCCAGCAGCTCGGCCGGAACGTCAGTCGGAAAGATCGAGCGCGTGCCCGCGAACTCCGCGCCCGTCTCACCCTCAGCTCCGCTGCCGCCCTCTCCCCACTTCGCCTCCCAACTCGCCACTTTCGGTCGATCGGGCGGGAAAGCGCTGAAGTCGAGCTCCATCACCGGAAGCGCCACCGGCGTCACGTTCCCGAGTAGCCCGACGTAGAACTCCCGTCCTTCGATGAACTCCTCGACGAGCACCGGAGACTGAAACTCGCGCTGCAGCGCGTCCATGGTGCCAAGCAGCTCGCGAATGTCGCGCACCACACTCTTCGACGTGATGCCAAGTGACGCGTCCTCCTGCGGCGGTTTCACGATCAGCGGAAACGAGAGATCCCCCACATGATCGAGCGCCCCGCGATAGACCGTCGCGAACTCGGGGGTCAGGATCTCGTGAAAGCTCAGCACCTTCTTCGTGAGACTCTTGTCGCCGGCCATCAGCAGCGCGGCAGGACTCGACCCGGTGTACCGCAAGCCGATGAGGTTGAGCAGCGCCGCCACGTTCGACTCGAGCGCACTCTTCCCGTCGAACGACTCGGCGAGGTTGAACACGAGCGCAGGATCCGCGGCCTTGAGCGCTCCCACGAGTGCCTCCACGTCAGCCCCCACGCTGACTCGCGTGGCGACGTGACCAAGGGCAGTCACCGCCGACTCGACCTGAGTAAGCACCGGATCTTCTGGAGGCTCGGCCGCATCGGCACCGTGGAGGACGACGACGTTCATGTCAGGCGAGCAGGAGGATGCGCATCGGCAATGCGCGCATATCGCCAATGCAAGAGAACCGCCGTCCCGAACGCGGTGAGCTCGATGAGCGTCGCCGCCTCGCGACCAGCGACGCGAAGCTTCATCGCCGCCGCGCGCTCGCGCAGCGCACGCAGGAGTGAGCGCACCACGCCAGGCGACACGCCCGCCCAGTACCCGATTCGTGTTACCAACTCGGACTCGTGCCGCTCGACATACGTCGCCGCGTCTTCGGCATCAGTCGACTCGGGCGCCGTCACGAAGATGCGGCGGAGGTCACGGTCGAACTGTCGCGCGTCGCCGAGCGAAAGCATCTCATCGGCTGCGTAGTGTTCGCCGACCGTCCAGTGCATCGCCTCCACCGGCACGTCGTCGTCCGTCACGGATGGCGCGTCTGGCAACCGATCGGCGATGGCACGCATCACTTCGTCGAGCCACTCGAGCTTCCGTAACGCGGGCCAGCCAGCGTATTCCGTGCGCCAGTCCATGTCTGGCGTGAGCCACACCGCGAACGTCTCCGCGAAGTCTTCATCGGGGTGCTTCTGTGCATACCAGCCGAGGATATGGCGGACATGGTCGCGTGACAGCGGGTTCGTCGCGTAGTGCTCATGATACGGTCGCGAGTAGTCACCGAAGAGCGCCTCGAACTCGGCGCGCTCGTGCAGTCGAAACGCATAGTTCATGGCGTGCCCTGCTTCATGGCGCAGGTAGCGCATCGCTTCATCGTCGCTCTCGACGGAGCCGGCGTGTTCCGCCTCGATCCGTTCCAGTCGCTCGTCGGCGAGATAGAAGGGAACACCGATGATGGGTGATCCATCGGGGCAACCCCATTCGTCGCTCAGGTATACCTGGGGTCGAAACGCGATGCCGCGAGCCGCGAGCTCATCATCCAGTCGCGCGACGAGCCGCTCCACCCGTGTACCTCGAATGGTGAGGCCGAGCGTGGAGATCTGGCTCCCGAGAAGGTCTGCGCGCTCGGTGTCCCATGGCACGGATGTCTGCACGTCGCCGAAGGGGGCAATCTGCGTACCGAGCCCATCGAAAAAGAAAAAGCGCCGCGGAATCCGCGACGCCTCTTCATGGACCGCTGACGAAGGTCAGGCGGCGATTGCGTCCTGCTCGAGCTCGTCTTCCGGCCCGTGAGACCACATGTACGCGGAAAACCGCGGCGTCGTCGCCGGCTCCCAGCCACGTGAAATCACGATGCCGACCGGCTCGTCATCCAACACCTGCGCTTCCTGCTTCATATAGTACCCGCAACATGAGAAATGCCCCCGGAACGGTCGGGGGCATTGAACAACAAGGCAGCAACGGTGCCACCGTCTCAGTTAATTGCAACTGCTTACACATCAAAGGCTTACAGTATACCTAATGTTTGTTGGCGGGCGGTTCGTGTCGTATTGATACGTCGCTAACTAACCTAGATGTGTCGTTTCGCCACAACCTGCTCGCTGCGGCCCTGTCGCGGTCAGGCCATCCCCTTCCGAGCAATGAAGCTGTCGGGCGCCGCCTCATCGACGGTGACGTCCCATCCCCGGTAGCGCTTGCGCAGCTCGTCAATCGACACCGCCTTCTTCTTGCCGGCGACGATTGTCTGAACGAGGTGAACTCCGCCATCTGCCGTTGCACTCTGAAGCACCTGGATGACGCGAGCCCGCTCGGCGGCGCTGATGCCGGCAAACGCTGCCTGGGTATAGATCACGGCGGAGAGCGCGTTGGCGGGCGTGAAGCAATCGAGTGCGAGGGCGCTCGCGTGCACGCGCTCGCCCAATCCCGCCTGCACGGCCGCGTCCATGACACGCTGGACCGCCGCCGCACCGGCGAGGGCCGTGACTTCACAGCCATTCGCGGCGAGGTAGAGCGCGGGCGTTTCGATGGACGTTCCCGCGACCAGCACATGCGAGTTGTCGACGGGATGAACCGCTCGCACCACCAAGTCGTCGTGGCTCAGCCCCCAATGCTCAGGGCGGCGCAACTCGGCAAGCTCTCTCAGTCGACGCTTCCCCCACGCCGCCACATTCGGCAAGCGGAGTCGCTTGAAGATGATGCGGTCGACTTCCGCGCAGAGCAGGAACTCGGTCAGACCGAACTGCTGCTGCGCTGCGAGGACCCGTACGGCCTCGTCCGCAATCGAGAGGAGGACGCTCCGGGGAACGGACTCCTTGTAGTTCTCGATCTCGTGCTCGAGAAACAACTCGTACTCGTGCTTGAGCGATCGGGACTGTCGCTGCGCCATTCTGGCAAAGGGCTGGAGACGCGTCTAAGCTAGAACATTCAATCTAGCGCGCAAGTGGCTGTCCCGCAAAAAGTTAGATCAAATGTTTATGAGTTTGTTTACTGTCGTGAGCGGCAGGTCGTTGGGCGGTTGGAAGTCTTGAGTCATTCGGGTGCAACGCGGATCATCGCGGATCAACGAACGACGCTGTTCCCAACGAGCAACGCTTCTCCCGCCGACATACTTTCTCTGCGTCAGCACCAACACTCTTTTGAGATCGATGCACATGCCTGAACTACCGGAAGTCGAAGCGGCGATGAAGGTGCTCCGCCGGCGCGCACGCGGAAAAACCATCGCGCGCATTGCCGTGCTGCATCCAGCCTTCCGTCGACGCCTGTCTGCAGCGCGTGCGCGGTCGGCTGCCGGTGCTGTCATCGAGCGCATCGAGCGACGAGGAAAACATCAACTGCTCCACCTCGACGACGGGCGAATACTCCACGCCCACTTTCGCATGAATGGAGATTGGGAGTACGGACGCATCGCGGACGAGCTGCCGCGTTTTGCGCGCGCCGTCATCGAGCTGGCCGATGGCGGCCGAATCGCATTCGTCGACTCCCGCGCGCTCGGCACGATCCAGATGCATCGGGCCGGCGCGACCCTCGACCTCGGCCTCGGCCCGGACGCCTTGGACAGCGGATGGACGGCAGAACAGCTCGGTGCCGCGCTCGCGACGAGGCGTGGACCGATCAAGCCGGCACTGCTCGACCAGAGGCTCGTCGCCGGCCTTGGAAACATCTATGCGGCCGAGTCGCTCTGGCGGGCGCGCATCGATCCGAGGGCGCCCTGTCGCTCACTGGAAGCCGCAAGGGTGACGAAGTTGCGGCGGGCGATCGCGGCGGTTCTCAAGCGTGCGACAGGTGCACGCTATACCGACGACAGCGCCGTCCGTCTCGATGTCTATGATCGCGAGGGCCTGCCGTGCCGACGTTGCCGCACGCCGATCGAGCGGATCGCGCAGGCAGGGCGGTCGACGTATTTCTGCCCCAAGTGTCAGGCGTGATTCAGTCGAGCGCCTCGAGGAGTGCGCCCTTGATGTATCCGGTCTCAGGCACGGTGAGCAGCTCGGGGTGATCGAGTGGTTGGCCGCGAATCTCGCGGAGCGCGATCCGTCGACCGCTGTCCGCCGCGGCCTCCACGAGCATCTCGAGGAACAGGGCCTTCGACAGATGGAAGGAACAGCTTGCGGTGAAGAGCAGACCGCCGCGCGCGAGAAGACGCATCGCGCGGAGATTGATCTCCTTGTAGCCGCGGAGTGCACCAGGTAGCGCGGGTCGCGTCTTCGCGAACGCGGGTGGGTCGAGCACGATGGTGTCGAAGCGTTCGCGTTCGCGCTCCTTCGCTTTCAGGTATTCGAACGCGTTGGCCTCGACGAAGGCACCGTTCGTGAGACCATTGCGACGAAAGTTTTCTTCGGCCCGAGTGAGCGCATGCGCGGATGAATCAAGTGCGGTGACGTGCTCGGCGCGTTGCGCCAGGTGAAGTGCGAAGGACCCGTGGTAGCTGAAGCAGTCCAGCGCGCGTCCGCGCGCCACGCGGCCGACGAGCGCGCGGTTCTCGCGCTGGTCGAGAAAGGCGCCCGTCTTCTGCCCTCGCCAGGGTGCGGCGAGGTAGCGCACGCCGCCTTCATGCACTTCGATCTCGTCGGGGACGGTGCCGTGCAGCAGCTCGACGTCGGTGCTGAGCCCTTCCTTGGTCCGCAGCGATACGTCGTTGCGAGCGAGGATGCCGGCGGGGGCGAGTTGCGTCTGTAGCGCGTCGACGATGTGCGGGCGGAAGTGTTCCAGTCCGGCGCTCATCAGTTGGACTACGAGCCACTGGTCATAGCGATCCACGACGAGTGAGGGGAGCAGGTCGCCCTCGCCATGGATGAGGCGGTAGGCATTCGTCTGGCGGTCGAGTCCGTCGCGGCGGGCGACGGCTTGGGCGATGGCGCTGTTCCACCAGGTGGCGTCGATGATCGCGTCAGGATCGCGGTCGAGGAGGCGCAGTGAGATCTCGGAGCGTGGGCTCCAGAGTGCGACGCCGAGTGGTTTGCCGCGTTGGTCGGAGACGCGTGCGACGCCGGGGTTTTCGTCGGGGCGGCTGAGGACGTCACTTCGGTAGATCCATGGGTGACCGTCCGTCCAGCGTTGAGCACCCTTGGTTGAGACTGTTGCTGATAGCATGGTGGGAACGTAAGCGAGGGTGTGTATTTCGTGGTGCGGCCCCCTTGAGATTGGCGTGCGAAATGGGTACCATTACGACCCTTCGCCGACCTCGCGTTTTGGTGGTGAGTGCGGTGGGGTTGAGTGCGTAATGAAAGAGGGCGACAGCACTTGCAAGTGCTATCCCGCCCGTTTACAATGCAAGGCTCACCGCGAGAGTTTCAGGGTCGCGGACCGCTGTTTGAAAAGTGAAGGACAGAGGATGGGTCGTCGACCTTTGGTATGGTCTTTTTGGTCGGCGGCAAATCGTGGGAAATGGAATCTCATTGTGCTGCTTGTTGTGCTATCGGGCTGACGCTCGGTGCGCGTGACGAGGAGCCGGAGATTGTAGATTGCGATGGTAACGCGCGTAGTTCTGCTTGGACACATCTATTGTGGTCAAGCGAAGGAAGGCATGTGGGGGATGCCTGGGCACACAGAGGCGATGAAGGCCGTGGTAAGCTGCGAGAAGCTCGGGGGAGTGGCACACACGCGGTGATCCCGAGATGGCCGAATGGGGCAACCCGGCTGGCAGGAATGCCAGTCATCCCACGCACGTGGGAAGCGAACCCGGGGAACTGAAACATCTCAGTACCCGGAGGAAGAGAAATCAACCGAGATGTCCGGAGTAGCGGCGAGCGAAACGGATCCAAGCCCAAACCGGTCTCCTTGTGGGATCGGGGTTGTAGGACCTGCGGACGCGTATCGGCACGTGAGGTGAACTCTCCTGGAACGGAGGGCCAGAGACGGTGAGAGCCCGGTAGCCGAACACCAGATCGATACGTAGCAGAGTTCCTGAGTAGCGCCCGGAACGAGAAACCGGGCGCGAAGCTGGGGGGACCACCCTCCAAGGCTAAAGACTCCTGTGTGACCGATAGTGGACGAGTACCGTGAGGGACAGGTGAAAAGCACCCCTGTGCGGGGAGTGAAAGAGCGCCTGAAACCACATGCCTACAAGCGGTAGGAGGGAGCGGCCGTCTTCGGATGGACCGTGTCCTGACTGCGTGCCTTTTGCATTATGATCCGGCGAGTTACTACTCGGCAGCGAGGCTAAGCTGGTTTCCAGCGGAGCCGCAGCGAAAGCGAGTCCTGTAACGAGGGCGACAGAGTTGCCGGGTGTAGACCCGAAGCCAGGGCGATCTACCCATGAGCAGGGTGAAGCTGGCGTAACAGCCAGTGGAGGCCCGAACCGGTGTGGGTTGAAAACCGCTCGGATGACTTGTGGGTAGGGGTGAAAGGCCAATCAAGCCTGGAGATAGCTGGTTCTCCCCGAAATCTATTGAGGTAGAGCCTCGGGAATATGCGCGAGCATATATATGCAGCGGGGGTAGAGCGACTGGATGGGCGCGGGCGGCGAAAAGCCGTACCAACCCCAACCAAACTCCGAATACCGTCTGCAGGAAGCCCGGGAGGCAGTCGCTGAGCGATAATGTCCAGCGGCGAGAGGGAAAGAACCCAGAGCCACCGCTAAGGCCCCAAAGTGGCCGCTGAGTATAGCGAAGGATGTGTTCGTGCCGTGAC
>DAIUFP010000002.1:0-282167 GCA_036844565.1 Gemmatimonadaceae bacterium
CTCTTCACTTGCCCGTAGACGATGACCGTCTCGGCGCGGGTGCGGCGAATGAGGCGCGCAAGTTCCCTCATCCGCGCTTCCGCGTGCCGCCAGTCCAACACCATCGATCCGGCCACCCTGTAGCCGGCCGCTGCTGGCAGGACCGCGTGCGTACCTGTGTCCGCCGTGAGCACGATAGCTGGGGCGAGGCGTCGCTCCTCCGGGACCAGTCGCGAAACCAGAGCGCCGGACCCCAGCCGCATGGCGAGGATGGCAGCGGATGCGGCCAACAACAACACGCCCGCAAGAGGAATCGCCAGGAGCGCATGCGCACTCCAAACCGATGGCCAGTAAACAACAATGGCCCCAAGTGCCGCGCCGGTGAGCAGTCGGAAATGCAGTTCAGACGGGCTCGACCGCCGATAATTGCCCGTCAGGCCGAGGCAGACGAGCATCGCGACGCACACCTGGCCCACACCGATGGTGGGAAGTGAGACAATCGCGCGCGAGGCCGCGGACCGCACCGCTGCATTGAGCGTCGCACTCACGATGGCGATCGCGATGGCGTCTCCTGCCACGACGGACAACGATTGCACGACCCGCCGCGCGAACTGGCGTCGAGTATTGCCAGTGCGCGACTGATGCAACGCGACTTCCGGCTGCACGAGCATGGAGATCTCGCGGTCCGCCGGGTGCATGACTTCCCCACTCGGCCGCACTCGACTGGCCATCGGCTCGAAAGTGTTCATCAAGTGTCGCCCACCCCTCAGTCGGTCGGATCTCATGTTGCCGTCATCGGCATGTCTGGGCACACGTGACGCATCGCAAAAACCGGCCCCACGCAGTTGGGACGATGCGCTAAGTCAAAGTCGCCACTTCACGTAAGATACCCGCGTGGAAGCGCTCCGGCGAGAATCTCGCGGGGACTGGTTTCGACGTACCCCTCCACCGCGGCGATGTTGCCGCGCAATCAAGGTCCGCCCGAGTGGGCGCGATGGACCTTGCCGCACGAGACGAGTGTCCGCTTTAGGCACCGCCGATCTGCCCGGTTCGCCGGCCAGAAGAATGCGCAGGCGTTCGTTATGACGAGGAGATACGATTCGCGAGCAGCCGAAATACTTCGGACAGCAATCCCGCGCGAAAGCGTTCTGATGAAAATCGGGTGGCGTTGACGCGAACCGCCCTGTTATCCCACTGACGTGCAAGCGCTCGCTCCACGGCGGCGATGAGGGATTCCGGCGACGGTTCGTCGAAGAATTCGGCGGACTCGCCGTCCACCATCGTCTCGCGAGCTGCGCCACGCCCGTATGCGACCACTGGCAATCCGTGCGCATTGGCCTCGACCGGTGCAATGCCGAAATCCTCCTCGGCACAGAATAGCATCAGACGCGATGTCTCCATGAGGTGGCCCGCCTGCTCCTCGGTCACCTCGCCGAGAAAACGCACGGTGGGGCCCGCCATCCGCTCGAGTCGGCTTCGTTCCGGGCCGTCCCCGGCGATTACGAGCGGGAGGCGCATCCGGTTTGCCGCCTCGATCGCCAGGTCGACGCGTTTGTACGGGACGAGACGCCCCAGGGAGAGCAAGTCGTTGGTCCTGTGATGGTTGCGTGCAGAAACCACTTTCGGGCTCACCGGCGGATACACGACGGCGGCCTCCCTCCCGTAGCATCGCCGAATGCGATCGGCGATGTAGTGTGAGATACCGACAAAGCTGTCAACGTGTTCGGCGCTCCGGCGGTCGATGCGCCGCAGGGTGGGACCGGCAAGGCGCAGCACGCTGCCGACCACGTTGGATGCTTCCGCGTAAGTGTCCCCCAGGTCATAGAGGTACCGCGGTGGTGAGTAGCAGTAACAGAGGTGCGGAACCCCCGGCTTCGTGCGTATCGTCTTCGCGAATGCGTGCGCGCTGGAAATGACGAGATCGTAGGCGGCAGTATCGATCGAGCCGAACGCCGCTGGATACAGGGGAAGCAGCCAGCGGTGATGCGTGCGCGCGAATGGCAGTCGTGCCAGCCAGGTTTCCCGCGCGCGCCGGGTGGTCGCGTTCAAGTCGCGCCGGCCCGCCCCCAGAATGCCCGTGACGAGGTCGGCGCGAGGAAAGAGCGTGAGCATCTCCACCAACGTGCGTTCGGCGCCCCCCCACGCGACGATCCAGTCATGCACGATGAGCACGCGAAGGTCCCGCGGAACGGTTGTCACTGCGCGTCCCACCCTTGCATGACATCCTCGAGCGCGGCGTCCCACGCTGGCAGGGTGAGACCGAACTGCTCCCGCGCGCGGCTCGTATTGAGCAGCCCGTTGAGCGGGCGCACCGCCGGAGTGGGAAAGTCACGCGAGCTGATGGGCTTTACGACGCGGCAGCGCTGGCGCGCGCGCTGAGGATCGAGAGCGAGCGCGCGACAGGCCACATCGTACCACGAGGCGCGGCCCGATGTCGTCACGTGAACGATACCATAGTCGGCATCGCTCCACCCGCGACGGGCGGCAGCATCGAGGATCTGAACGACGGAACCTGCGATGAGGGCCGCTGGCGTTGGAGCGCCGAACTGATCATTCACGACCTGCAACTCGTCTCGCTCGCGCGCGAGCTCTATGATGCGGCGGACGAAGTTGCGCCCGCGTCGGTCGTACACACCGTGGGTGCGCACGACGATGTGCCGATGATTTGCCACGGCAATCAGTCGCTCTCCTTCGGCCTTTGACCGGCCATAGGCGCTGAGCGGGCGCACGGCGTCGGACTCGCGGTAGGCGGATTCCCCTTCCCCTCCAAACACATAGTTCGTCGAGAAGTCGATCGTCAGGGCGCCTGCGGCCGCTGCCTCAGTCGCGAGGATTCCCGGAGCGAGGGCATTGACCGCCCAGCACGTCTCCTCGTCGTGCTCCGCATCATCGACCTGGGTATAAGCCGCGGTGTTGATCACGATCGAAGGGGAGTACAGGCGCACCGTCTCGCGTATGCGGCCCTCGTCTCTTAGGTCGAGATCCGCGCGTGATAACGCAACAACGGGACGGGTCGCCCCCAATAGCGCGACGACATGCCGGCCGACCTGGCCCCCGGCGCCAACGAGAAGCACCGGCCGTTCACGCACACGGGACCCGCCCGGCCTCACGGGGCGAACGGCGGCAATGCGGCTTCGTCAAGCTCGCGCAGGCGCGGAGCGGCGGCGTCTTTCGCGGAAAGTTGCGGCGCCAAGGGCCACGGAATACCGAAGGCCTCATCCGACCAGCGTATCGAACGTTCGCAATCGGGCCGATAATAGTCAGTGCACTTGTAATGCACGATCGCTGCATCAGAAAGCGCCTGAAATCCGTGTGCGCAGCCCGGCGGTACGTAGAATTGTGTCCCCGTTACGTGGTCGAGCCTGATCGCCACCCACTGCCGGAAGGTCGGCGAATCGCGACGAATGTCGACCGCCACGTCGAGGATTTCGCCTTGCAACACGCTGATCAGCTTTCCCTGCGCATGCGGCGACTGGAAATGCAGTCCACGAACCACTCCTCTTGCCGACCGCGAGACACTGTCCTGCACGAAAACCTCCGACAGTCCGGCCGCCGCATAGCGTTCGTGGCTCCAACTCTCGTGAAAGGTGCCACGATCGTCGGAGAACATCGCCGGCTGGATGGACAACACACCAGGGATCGCGTGCCTCTCGATTTTCATGTGGGCGAGTCCGGTCGAGTCTCCAGAAGCAGCGCGTGGAGGTAGCGGCCATATCCGCTCTTCATGAGGGGCGCCGCGAGCCGAGCCAACGCCGCATCGTCGATGAACCCCATGCGCCACGCGATCTCCTCGGGTGCGGCGATCTTCGTGCCCTGGCGAACTTCGATCGTCCGGATGAAGCTCGATGCTTCATGCAGCGAATCGTGCGTGCCGGTGTCGAGCCACACGGATCCGCGCCGGAGTACCTCCAGGCGCAGTTGTCCCTGCCGCAGATACTCGAGATTCAAGTCGGTGATCTCGTATTCCCCTCGCGCCGACGGCCGGAGAGACGCCGCGATCGACGGAGCGTGCGCGTCGTAGAAGTAGAGACCGGTCACGGCATAGTTGGACTTCGGCGCGGTGGGCTTCTCTTCGAGACCAATGACGCGACCATCGGGGGCGAATTCGGCCACGCCGTAGCGTTCCGGATCGCTCACGTGGTACCCGAAGACCGTAGCGCCCTCCTCATTGCGGGCAGCCCTCTGGAGCTGCTCCGCGAGGCCGGCGCCATAGAAGATATTGTCCCCGAGCACGAGTGCCGACGGGTTGCCGGCGATGAAATCCCGACCGATGACGAACGCCTGCGCCAGGCCCTCGGGCGATGCCTGTGCCGCGAACTGAAGATTGATGCCCCACTGAGATCCGTCACCCAGCAACCGGCTGAACAGCGGCAGGTGCTCGGGCGAGGAGATGAGGAGAATATCCTGGACGCCCGCCAGCATCAGCGTCGTCAGTGGATAGTAGATCAGCGGCTTGTCGTAGATGGGGAGCAACTGCTTGCTCACCACGAGCGTAACCGGGTGCAGTCGCGTTCCCGATCCTCCGGCGAGGATGATGCCGCGACGGTTCACGTGCGCAGCGCCCCAGCCGATAGCCCCAGACGCTCACCGGTGTAGGAGCGAGCACGGATACGCTCGAGCCACTCGGTGTTGTCCAGGTACCAGCCAACCGTCCTACGGAGCCCTTCGTCGAAGTTCACGGAAGGCCGCCATCCGAGCTCCGCGGCAATGCGAGAAGGATCGATCGCATACCGCTCGTCGTGGCCGGGACGATCACGTACGTAAGTGATCAGCGACGTCCGCGCGCCGATGGAGGCATTGGGCGAAAGCTCATCGAGCAGCTCGCAGATCTTCCGAACCACGTCGATGTTTCGCTGCTCGTTTTGCGCGCCGACATTGTACGACCGCCCCGGCACACCATGCTCGAACGCGGCAAGGAGCGCCTTGGCGTGGTCGTCCACGAACAGCCAGTCGCGCACGTTCGCCCCGGTGCCGTAGACCGGAATCGATTGCCCCATGAGCGCGCGCTGCGTGACGAGGGGAATGAGTTTCTCCGGAAACTGGAACGGCCCGTAATTGTTCGATGAATTCGTAATGACCACCGGCAAGCCGTAGGTATGAAACCACGCGCTCGCCAGATGATCGGACGCTGCCTTGCTTGCCGCGTACGGCGAACGCGGATCGTACGCCGACGTCTCCGTAAACAGGCCGGTCTCGCCCAGCGAGCCGTAGACCTCATCGGTGGACACGTGGACGAAACGAAACTCGCGCCGCGCCCGCTCCGACAGACTGTGCCAATAGCCGAGTGCTTCGGACAGCAGGGTGCAGGTCCCGACCACGTTCGTCTGCACGAATGCATCAGGCGCATCGATGGATCGATCCACGTGCGACTCGGCGGCCAGGTGAATGACGCCATCTGGCTCGTACCTCGCAAAGAGCGCGCGCAGCGCGGGTCCATCACAGATGTCCACCTGCGCGAAGGCGTATCGGGTGTCTCGGGCGGCATCCGCCACCGCGTCGAGATCCGCCGCGTAGGTGAGCTTGTCCACGTTCACGACGGAATGTTCGGTAGCGCGAATGATACGGCGAACGACCGCCGACCCGATGAATCCGGCGCCTCCCGTGACGAGAATCCTGCTCATTCCCTCGTGAACCCGCTGTCGATGCGGCGAGCGGGACCTCTGCTCCGATCGGCGGCCAGACACCACGGTGTGATGGATGAGACGCATGCCATCCCGCTGAAGCCGACGTTCCGAGGGATATCGCGCCTGGGTGTGTCGAGAAGGAGCACCAAGAGTAGTAAGATTGGAGAAGGTGAGTACCCGAGAAGGCGCCGAAAGTTAACACGCCACCCGAGTCTCGTGCTGTCGCGCGCGGCCAGGGTGTGGAGAGCGTAGTCGTTGTCAGCTCCCCGAGCCTACGACGAGGTGCTTGCTCTTTGCTAGATTGATGTTCGCACACCGGAGACCCTTGCACTATCCACGTGTCGTCACGCTTCGCAATGCCGTCCGCCGAGCATATCGAGCCCGCCGCGTCGGCGCCGTGAGCGCGGCGTGCGCCGTGATGCGGAAGCGCAGCGCTGATCTACGGCAATCGCTCACGATTCTCGCCGCGCTGTGCGCCGTGGCAGTTCTCGGCTGCGAGAGCATGTTCCTCGGGCCGCCTCAGTATGCTTCGGTCAGCGTCGTGGCAACGGACTCGGCGGGGATGGGCGTTCCCGACGTTTGGCTGCAGCTGTACACAGGTGTGCGCATCATTGCATATGGAACGACCGATCCCAGCGGGCGATACTTGTTCACCGATGTTCCGCCTGGTGGGTACGGTGTGCTGTTGGTGACACCGCCTGGGTATAAAGACACGAACGACTCGACTTACATGGTTGTGGATAAGCTCACGGTGGCCGCCGGAACGATCGAGCCCGTTCGCTTTACACTCAACGAATGCCGAGGAGTGATCGACGCGACGGTGACGGAGCTCGTGGGCGCGAGTGCGCAGGGGGTCAACCTGCTTTTCTACACGGCCGCGGGCCCCTTGCAGCTCCTGCAGACGGACGCGGGGGGCGCGCGGTCACTCGGCGTCATCTGTGGACAATACGGCGTGAGATTCGACTCGACACTAGGGTACGCGTCGCCGACGGGCCGCAACTCATCGTATGTGGATGGGCTAGTGGTGCATCGCAACACGCATGTCAGTGCCGCGTTGCGGGTGCAGAGCTGCTTTGGCGCGCTCCGCGTCACTGTCCTGGATGCGGCGAACGCGCCGGTGTCGGCCGCGGGTCTTGTCGTTTACACGTCCACGAGCAACCTCGCCACCGGCCTCACCGGCGCGGATGGGCGCTACACATTCGCCCGCGTACCTTGCCCAACGGGTGTGGGCGTCGCGGTGAGTGCGCCAGCGGGATATCGTGTTGTACAAGGGCGCGGGAGCAGCTTCATCGACGGGTTGCTCATGGCGAACAATGTCACAATGGATGTGACGTTTCACCTGGCGGCGCCATAACGCGCGTCGGTGTGTCCGGGACGCGCGCCCTACCGGCCAGGGACCACGACGGCGCGGTGACGTCCCTCTAATCTAAAGCGGACGGACCCTCCGCCAGCACGACGCTCACGCCCGCAACAAGAAGCCAAGGTTACGCAAGACTGAATGTTCACGGCTCAGGACCAGCCGCGCGATCTCGATCTTGCGACGCATGCCGCGATGGGTGGGAATTGCCGCCATGTCGCGAAGGAACTCCCGGTCTTCCATTTCAAGCGCATCCGAGTAGCGGTGCAGGAATGCGCCAGCCTGGCCACACATGCGCGCTACCTGCTCGCGCAAAATCCGACGGGTGCGCACAGCGCGACGCACGAGGGCTGGCAATTGGGACATTTCCCCGCGCCAGCGACGGTTCGCTCCGATCGCATTCGAACCGTGCTGCCTGTAAAGCATTGTCGGTTCGTGAATGGCCACGACGCGCCCGAATGCAGCGGCCACGCAGGCGTACCACCAGTCATGCATCATCGCTTCCGCCGGAACAGGCTTGCCATGCTCGAGGAGGGCCCGGTTGATCATCGTCGCCGCACCCGTGACGACATTCTCCACGGCATAGCGCCGCAAACGCGGGGGCTCGGGCGCGAGCGCCGCGTAATGCCAAAACGACTTATCCATCAGATGGAGAGCTGCATCCACCACTGACATATCAGTGTGCACCAGAACGAGTGCATCAAACCTGCCTTCCTCTACCTCGAGCATCGCCCGGAGCGTGCGCTGAATCTTTTCCGGAAGCCACACGTCATCCTGATCCGCGAACATGAGATAGCGCGTGTCGGAAGGAACGCGGTCCAGAAGGGAGACAAATGCCGCTGCGGCGCCGCGACGAGTGCCATCGCTGTCGAGGAGGTGGATGCGTTCGTCGACACGCGCGAATTCACGCGCGATCGCAAGCGTACCATCGACGGACCCGTCATCGGCGATCCAGAGGCGCCATGCTCCATGAAGCTGGCGCTGGACGCTCTCCAGAAATTCCAGCAGGAAGCGTTCGCCATTGTAGGTGGGCAGGACGATGTCCACTGTCACACCCCCACCGGACTCGCGTTGTGCCACTACGGAGCCGATTCCGACCACAGTTCGACGCCGATACCAACGGCGAGCGAGAGCGTGATCGCGAGGAGAGCGCCCAGGACGAGCTGAACACCTTTCCGCGGAAACACGGGGTCGTCCGCATTGGCCACGTGCGGTGTGTCGATGACCCGCACTTTCTCATTCCGAAGGAGATCCTGGATCTCGGAAAGCTTGACCTGCTTGACGAGCTGCAAATACGTCTCGTTGAGAATGGTCCGCTCCCGGAGCAGGCGGAGGTACTGCAACGAATTCGCCGGCAGCTGATCCAGCGTGTCATTCAGCGTGCTCACGGCGCGCTCGGTGGAGGACATCTGCTGGTCCAGGCTTTCCAGATACTGATTTCCGAGTCGATAGAGCTGTCCCTCCAACTCCGAGATCCGTGAGGAAAATTGCTGGACCTCGACGTTCTCATTCGTCCTCGTCACCGTCAGTGCCGAGCGCTTCGTCTCGAGATCGATGAGCGACTGAAGGAGGTCCTGGATCGCGCGGTTGCTGATCAGCGACGGAAACGTCGCAAGCTGGCGAAAGGCTGTCGGATCCGTCCCCCCGCGAGATCGTTCGCGAATGAGGGCCAGCAGCCGCTCGAGCGCATTGCGCTCGATCCGAACAGCATCGTTGCGGGCGTCGATCGCGGCGATACGCTTTACCTGCTGCTCGGCCTGGGCTTCAGGAACGATCATTCGCGAACGACTCTGGAAGGTGCGGAGCTGATCTTCGGCGGCGGTGAGCTGCACGCGTGTGATGGCGAGGGCCGAGCGCAAGGAGTCCAGACGGCTACCACTCTCCGTCTGATCGACGGCATTCGCATACGTGACGTACTCGCGGACGAGACGCGCAATGACCGAGGCAGCCAACCGTCGGTCGGGATCCTCGAACGCCACTTCCACCAGGCGTGAGCCGCCCTCCTGCTTGCGAATCGTGAGCCGCTTCTGGAGCCGATCTTGCGTCACGTAGCGCGGCAGCAGCCTCACCTTGATCGTCGGCGGGCCGGCAGCGCGAAGATTCTCCGGCAGTGTCAGCATCACGCTGCCGACGCGAAGCGAGTCGCCCGCCGATAGTGTCGCGGGCAGCTTCCCCGCCTCCTCCAAGTCACCTGACGTGAGATCGTAGCGGCCATCGGCACGACGCGCGAAGGCCAGAGTGCCAGACACATCGGTGGAGTCGATGATGCGCGCACGCAACACGCGAGTGCGATCGTCCGCGGGCTTGGTGACGAGGACCGTCAGGGCAAGCGCATCGATCGTGGCATCCAGCATCCGCGCCGATTTGAGCACGCCGATATCCGTATCCAGCTCGTCCTTGCCGAGCCCGAGGCCGCCCGCCGCTCCAGCAAGGTCCTTGAGCGCATCGGGGATGCTCGGCGAGCTATTCTTGCTGTCGATCCGAAGGAGCGCGGCGCTTCGGTAGCGTGGTGTCGCGAGGAACGTCCAGGCCGTCACGCCGGCAAGCACGCCGAGGCTGATCCCCAGCAGCAGCGTTCGCCGGCGTAAAACCTTTCGGAAGAGGTCGCGTAACGTCGGCGCTGTAGCAGAGTCGTATTCCATCTACCGAGGCTTGAGCGAAGTGACAGTCACGGACAGGGTGCGATTCGAAATATCGATTCCCTTGAATCCGGCGGGGTTGGATTGATCCAGAGGCACATATCCGTCCTGGAAGAGGTAGGCGAGCCTCATACCGTCAGTGACCTGCATCGAGACGCGACACCTCGTGAAATCACGCACGACCCGAATGCCTTCGAGCAACGTTACATCGGGGCTGCGCGACTGTGGAACGAGTGGTCCGAGCAGCGTGCCGTTGTCGTAGCGGATCCGCCCAACGAACACGCCCGCGCGCCACAGGTCGCCAAGGATGTCACCCGCGAACCACTGCGCCGACGAGCCGGGACCCGCGCTCGCGCCGAGAATCTTGCCGCCATTCGTGAAGCCCTGAAGAACGGCATTGCTCGTGTAGGAACTCGGAACGGGACGAAGACGATACGATGCACTGGGCTCGAGGTATGACACTTCGGACTGGAGACGGAACGTCCGGTGTCTTGCGAGGTGACGCGCCCATTGCAGGCCAAGAGTGTAGCCCTGCTCGTGGCTCGGGAACTCGAGGAAATCTCGCAGCGACGTCGGGTCTTGAAACCGTGCCCACTCCGTATAGGCCTCGAACCCGGCGTCCGGAAACAGCCATCGTCCGAAAATCGAGCTCATCTGATCGTGGCCCGTTGTCCCGGAAATACGCAGTCGCGCCACTCCCAGCTGCAGCCCAGCGCTGGTGTCAGCGCGCCACGTCATGGCCGCGCCTGCGAGCAGGGGATGGTCATTCGCGCTGTCCGTGTCGAAGTATCCAGATTCGGACAGGCGGCCGAGCAGCACATCGAAATCGATGCGGCCTGCCCCAACACTCAGCGGGCGTGACGGTCGCGCGAGCAGGTGCGGAAAGCCCGGTGCGTTGTTGCTGAGCAGGATCGCGTTCCGAATGCCCGGACCCCACCAGAGATTTTCCGTCGATGCGCCGACATCGACCGCACCGACGCGGACCGTGAGTGTGGATTGCCCCGGACTCCAGCGCTGACTTGACCGGTCACCGAAGCGCAGCGGAAGATCGAGGGATTCCGGTGGCGGATGAAAGGGGTTCGCCCACACGCTGCGGGTCGGTTGCTCGCCCAACGGGTACGGTATGACCTGAAAGGGACGATTCTCCTCGGCGTCGACCTCCGGCGCGAGCGTCAGGTGCAAGGACTTCCAGCGAATGTCCGCGCCGCCGGCGATCGCCACATTGACTCCGCGCCCCGGTCGCAAGGCGCCATCGTTCGACGAGAATGGCAATGCCGAATTGCGTATGAACCGGAGCTCCGGGAGCAGCACGACGATGCCGTGGATCGTGTCGCCACGCTGGGTCGTGCGACGGGAGACCGAGCGCAGGAGCACGCCATCGCTGGTGCCGCCGAGACGCAGTTGCTCAACCCGCCAACGTTCGTCCGTCTCCCCGCCGAGCGACACAAAGGAATCGTAGCGCACGCGCTGTGCGACGGCGCCCGCCGGCGCGAGCAGTTGCACCACAAGCAGCATGTATCGGGGAAGCCACCAACGACGCGCGATCATCCGTTCCAGAGCAGGCCTCGAGGACTAGCTGCGAAGAGCGCCCCCTGTGTACTCTGGGGGACCGGCTGTGTCTAACATAATCACTGGTGCATGATGAGTAAGTTGGCCCGACTGGTACCGCGTGCGATGGTGTATGCGGCGCTCGCCACGTGGCGTATTGGCATGCCCGCCTGCCTGCATTCGCAATCGCCATCGCGCCTCGATCTTGGCGGAGTGGCGGAGGTTGGCGAGGCGGAGCGATATCTTCGCCTGCTCCAGTTGACGGACAACACGGCGCTCGTCGCGTGGACCAGCCAGCCCTTGAGTCCTGCGAGAGCGACAGCGAACGGCATCGTGGGCGCACATCCCTGGGCATCCCGGTTCAGCCCAAGCGACTCATCCAGGCGATGGCGCTGGTTGCGCCCTTCCGCGCGCGTGGTGCTGAACAGCGCGTATCCGGTGGAGGACGCGATCGGACCTGTCTGGGCGGGAAAGGGCGTGACCGGAACGCTGCAGTGGGGTGTGATGACCTCATGGCGCGCTGTCACGCTGCAACTCGCGCCGATCGCGTTTCTGTCCCAGAACGCCGCCTTCCCCCTTGCTCCAAATGGCGACGGCGGGGTCGGCCGGTACAGGGATGCGCGGTTCCCAGGCGCTATCGACTTGCCGCAACGCTTCGGCGACGGACGATACGCTCGGCTCGATGCAGGGACGTCGACGCTCTCGCTCGATCTGCCATTCGTGAGCGTGGGGATCACCACTGCCCCGCAACGCTGGGGTCCGTCGCTCGAGTATCCCTTGCTGCTCGGCCCCAATGCGGGCGGGTTTCCGTCATACTACGTCTCCACCGCGCGCCCCCTGGATGCGCGGATCGCGCGCATCCAGGCCCGCTTGATTGGCGGACTCCTGACGCAGTCCGAATTTTCCCCCGCCAAGCCTGGCGAAACTCGGCGGACCGTTACCGGTGCCGTGATGAGCATGATGCCGTCCGGCGTCGACGGACTGGAAGTGGGCGTGGCGCGCATGTTCGAGACGCTTGCCCCGCTGACCCTCAATAGCGCGATCACACCGCTCACCGTGCGCAAGACGGCCGGTGCAAACAGCATCGATAATTCGCCCGGCGAGAATCAGACCGCGTCCGCGTTCTTTCGCTGGGCGCTCCCTTCAGCCGGCGTGGAATTCTACGGTGAATGGTATCGCGAGGACTATTCCGGCAGCCTGCGGCGCTTCATATTCATACCAGACGACCTCAGTGGCTTCACCCTGGGATTTCAGCGCGTGCTCGCGCGGTCAGGCACGATGCGGCGCGTCGTGCGATTCGAGATGACCAACGCCGAGCTGTCACACCAGGCGCGGTACAATCGCCCCCCCGCCACCGAGCCGTTCCCAATATATCTGCACGGAGAAGTCGTGCAGGGCCATACGCTGAACGGCCTCCTGCTTGGATCACCCGAAGCCTACGGCGGAGCGGGCCTCCGCCTCTCGCTCGATTCATACAACGAGCGCGGCCGCCAGACGATCGCCTTCGAGCGTGCCCTGCGCGGCGATTGGCTGCCCACCTTGCCACCGGCCATGCATCCCGACGTCACGTACGCACTGCGGTGGGAGACGCTTCGGTTCGTCGGCACCCGTGAAATGGGAATCACTGTTCTCCCGATGATCGACCTCAATCGCAACCTCGACCCCAATGCGAACCGGTTCAACCTGCACGTGGTACTCACGCAGCGGGGATGGTAGAGCGCCGCCTCAGCGTCGAACCAGCGTGCGACCGCTTTCGCTGCACCCACGGGGACAGTGTCATCCAGGCAAGTGCGAGTACCGTCCAGAACGCAGGGTCCGTTATCGCCTGGTAGAACAGGTTGAAGACAGCCATACCCACCACCACCGGGCGATACGGGCCACCGCGAAAAACTGGCACACCGATCATCAGCAGCAACGCCAGGAGCGCGAACACACCCGTTTCCGCGAGGATGGTCACGTAGAGCGAATGAAAGTTTCCGTAGCGCTGCCCGGGAAATACGTCTTGCAGTACGCTGTACGCGCTTCCGAACCCCAGTCCCAGGGCGGCGCGCGGAACCGAGGCAGTTGCCACGTCGATGCCCCGCTCCAGCACGACGAGGTGCACCTTTGATGACCCTTCCTCCAGCGATACGCGACTAGCCAGCGGCTGCGCCGACGAGAGCAGTGCATCCCGGAGCGTGGGGGACGCAAGCACTGCGGTGAGCACGCCGACCATACTTACCAGCGCTGCGAGCACCAGTGCTGGCGCTATTCGCCGGATCCGTTGCTCCAGAATCACGACCACAATCGTGGCGGCGGCCGCGAGCATCGCGGATCGCGAGAGGGTGAGCAGCAGCAGCACGCCGGCGAGCACGAGATATCCGCGTCGTGGACCGAGGCGTGGGCGCGTCGCGACGGCCCACGCGAAAAACAGCAACGGTATGCCGGCGCGATTCTGGTCTGCGACCATGCCGGACAACCGCGGAATAAACGCCCCATACGTATAGCCGATGATGTGAATCGAGATGGGTCCGAGGCGCAGGTATTCCGGCACGCGTCCGAGGAGCCAAGCGAGCTGCAGCACATCGAACAGGACGAACAGCAGGAGGCCAACCACTGCCCCGCGATCGAGAAGGGAGTGGATGTCGCTGCGATCGGCCACGACCAGGACCACCGCGAAGGAGCTCAGGACTTGAACGACGAAGAGCACCACGCGGGGCGCCGAAACGCCGAGCTCCGGGCTGGTGAAAACCGACGCGATCGCCAGGCTCACGAGCGTCAAGGCCAGGACTCCGTACCACCCCGCCGCTCGCGGAATCGTGATCGCGCTTCGGGTGAGAATTCGCCGCAGCCCCTCGAGAGCGAGGACGACCGGGGTGAGGACGAGATACGGGGGCAGCGTGAACGGCGCATTGCCACCGAGAAAATCGATTCGATCTGCCGCAAGGAGCGCTACCCAAGCGATAAGCACGAACGACGTCGCCGACCACGGTCCCCCTTCACGCGTGACGATCGCGCCTGTATCGGGTCGGCTCGCGCGCGCCATGTTCACGCCCCCAGCAGTGCGCCGATGTCTGCGCTCACAAGCATGGCCTGTCCCAACGAGACGCGGCGTTGCTGGCCCACGCCCATGCACGGCCGCCGGAAGCGTGGTGTACCTTTGGCGGAGTATTTCGAGCGCTGCCGTTGTGCGACGGATATGCCCGACCCCAATGCCAAGTGCCCAACACCTGACTATGGCGACCGCCTTCGCGTTGATCCAGGACATTCACGCCAGCGCCCGGCGCGTTGGAGTGATGCCGTTCGTGCTGCAGTTCGACAACCTGGCCACGCATGCACAGTACCTGAAGGCCTACGAGATCACGCAGAAGTCCATCTTCGCGGGCGCTCGCGTGCTCGATTGGGGATGTGGCAACGGCCATTTCAGCTTCCTTCTCGACGAGCTTGGCGCGGAAGTGACGGGATACTCCTTCGATCCTCCTCCGGCCTGCATGGCGAATTCCAGGCACTTCACGTACGTGGCCGGCAGCGAGGACGATCCGCGCACGATTCCGTTCCCCGAAGCGACGTTCGATTTTGTGTGTAGCGTGGGCGTGTTGGAGCATGTGTGGGAAACGGGCGGGACGGAAGTGGGGTCGCTTGCCGAGGTGGCGCGCGTGCTCAAGCCGGGTGGTGTCTTCCTGTGTTTTCACCTGCCAAACGAACGCGGCTGGGTCGAGCCGTTTTTTCGCCTGCTCGGACTCCAGCAGTATCACCACAAGCGGAGGTATAACCGCGAGTCCATCCGTGCGCTCTGGAGCGCTGGCGGCATCAGCATCGCCGACGTCGGCACGTACAACTTCCTGCCGCGAAATGTCTTGTCCCGATTGCCGGGACCCATCCGCCACAGCACGATGTTCGCACGCCTCTACAACGCGATCGACCGTGCGGCGAACGCGCTGCTCGGTCGCTTTTCGACGAACTTCTACGTGACCGGCCGACGTCGTTGCGGAGTCGCTTCAACCTGCACGTGACGCTTTCCGAGCCGGGCTGGTAGACGCCCGCGCGCTCAGCGGCGGACGATCGTGATGATGATCGATGCGAGCGAGATTGCCGCGGAAGCGACGAACGTACTGTTGCGATCAAACCAGCTGCGCTGATCGACGAAGATTTCATCACCCGACCGTATGTCGGGGACGCTCGCTCCGTCCAGCGCTGCACCGCGCGCGATGACCTGGCCGTGGCGAACGATGCGCAACTTGCCAAGGTCGCCGAGCGGCGATGCGCCACCCGCGAGGGCGATGATACCACCGAGGTTCAAGGTTGGGTCGGCGAAGTAGGGTCCCGGCTTGGTCACCTCTCCCAACACGAACACCCGGCGGAGTGGAACGAGCGAGACCGACGGCGCCTTCAGCTCGCGCCGATACGCGTCAAGGAGAGAATCACGAAGTACGGACCACGGAATACCGCTCACCCGACGCGCGCCGACCAGCGGCAGCGTGATCGTACCTGACTCGTCCACCTGATAGTCGCCATCGAGATCCTTCTCACGCCATATCTTCACCCGCACGACATCTCCTTCTCCGAGCGAGAAAGTCTCCGCAGGCACCGCCGCTTGTGCACGGCCTCCTCGCGGACTGAGGCAAAGTGCAAGGACCAAGAAAAGAAGGAGTCTCGTCATTCTGATGAGCGGTTCGTGCGCGTGGGAGCCGCGCGCGCTTGAGAAGGGTAATCCCGCACGCCGGCAGCAACATCCCCTGATTGGTGGAATCATCGTTCCATCATCCCGGCCAGTATTGCGCGTGCACGACTTCCGTCACCGAGCATGGTGTATCGGAGCAGGTGCACCAGGCGAGTGGGCCAGAACCACGCGGCAAACAGGATTCGCCAGTGCGCAGGATAGCTGTCGCGCACAAATCGGCGGCGATTCCGATCCCTGAGTCGAATCTGTAGCGGCGATTCGGGCGTGCCCACTTCAGGAACACGATGTGCCAATCGCGCCGCGGGCACCCACCCCAGCTCCCACCCGGCACGCGCCACGCGAAGGGAAAGGTCCACGTCTTCGACGTAGGCAAAGAAATCCTCGCGAAACACCCCGACGGCGCGTAGCGTGTCGGCGCGCAGCAACAGGCAGCAGCCCGAAAGAAATGTGCAGGGAATCCACGACCGGCCGGCTATCGCATCGAGGCGGCTTGCGACCGTTGCATTCTCGGCCTCATGCACCCCAATGGCGCGCGCGACGCTCAGGTGGCCGCCAGCGAACCAGACGCGGGACGGGTCGTCGTAACGCGTGACCAACGGAGAGAGTGCGCCGACGCGCGGCTCGCCGTGCGCGACGTCGAATAGGTACCGAAGGCAGTCTGGCGCGAGAACGGTGTCGTTGTTGAGAACGACCATCCATTCCGCGCCGCGCCGCAGCGCCCACTCGATTCCCCGGTTGTTTCCTCCAGCGTAGCCGAGATTGGCGCCGGTCTGCAGGTACGAGATATCCGGATAGCGCTGATGGAGACGGTCGCCACTACCGTCGGGCGATGCGTTGTCCACCAGCAAGACGTCGAACACTGCGTGACGCTGCGCTCCAAGCGAGTCGAGACAGGCGGCGGTGTCCGCCTCGTTGTTCCAGTTCAGGACGATGACGACGGCCGAGGTGGTCTGGCCCATCGCTCAGCGGTACGCCGTAATCGTGAGGTTGCCGACCCCGTGGATCCGCGAAGGAACAGCGGCGAACCCGAAATTCGAGGTGCGCTCGGCGCCGCCCCCGAGCTCCACTGTGGCGTGACCGGTCGGCGGGGTGTAGCGAAGCGCCAACAGCCCCCGAGTTCGGACCTCCTCGGGCCGGTCGCTGACTTTCTGGAACACGAGTCCCGTCAAGTTCGGGTTGATGTAGGACCCAAGGTACTCATCATTGCTGCGGATCTCGTGGTCCGCCGAGATCGTGAGCAGCAGTCCCGGAGCTGTGCGCCAGGTGAGTGACGCATCGAACGCCCGCGCGTCGTGCCCGAGGTCGTCGCCAAGGATGAAGCGGTGAGCGGCGATACCGTCGACAATGAGGTGGTGTTCATAGAACCGCAGCCCAGTGGTGTGGTATCGAACGCGGCCAGAAAAGGACGGCGAGAAGATCGCAGGAACCGAAACGCCCGCGGAATACGCCGCGTCTTGCGTGAAAATGCTGCCCAGGCGGTGGAAGTCGAAGTCCTCCAGGGCGACTTCGCCGAAGAGCGTCGCATTCGCCAGCATGGGCAGCCGGAGACGCCCATCCGCGCCGATGAGCTTGTCCGACTGCACGTCGGTGGAGTCCGCGTGGTGCCTGAAGATATCCACGAAGGGGAGGAGATCGATGACACGGTTCAGAAGCGATGGACTCCTGGACCCTGCTCCGCCAAAATGATTCTCGAAAGTTGCACCCAGTTCCAGTACGTCCGTTGGGCGCACGCTGACCTTGTACGAAACAAGCCGCGAGTGAGCGTTGGCAGCGCTGGATCCCAGGTCCGCGATCTGGAGCGTGGCGGCTACCAGTCCGGCGTGCCGGAATGCGCCGGGAAGCTGGAAGGGATTGTCACTGGCCAGCCGAATCATGTCGAGGGCGGGCGCGTTCTCGCTGAAGAGCAGCCCGGCGTCATCTGCCTGGGACCAAAGCGTGAACTCGCGTCCCACGGTGAGCGCGACGTTTCCCATGACCCCGCGCAAATCTCCTGACTCCACCTGGAACGCCCCGGCCGTCGCACCCTCCCTGGGAAGGCTGAGCGCAATTCGGGGTTGCGCCTGAATCGAAACGCTTCCGACCTGCAGCCAGTGCTGACTTTCAAGGCCGAAAGTGCTGCCCATGGGATATTCTCGGCCCTCGCGGTAGCTGGTCAGCGAGTTGAGGTCTGCTTCCATCGAACCGAGCCCATTGGACGGAACAGGGCGCGAAGCAGCATCGGTGCTCAGGGCGTCAAATCGTACGACGTCAAATGGCGCCACAATCACTCGCGACGTTGCGCCCTTCGCTGAGTCGACACTTGTCGCGTGCACCAGACGACGCTCCAGGCGCGCCAGCGCCTCCTGCAGCACTGCGATGCCCGTTCCATCGCTTGTCGAGTCCAGGCGCGATCGGGCCTCTGCAGCAAATCGAGCAAGCGCGCCTCGGGAGTATGGCCGCTGCCCGACGACGATGCGCGCAATGAGGCCCGCGTCGACAAGCCGGTCGACGTCCTGATAAAGCGGATCGCCTACAGGTACGGTGACCGCCGACTGCGCACTCGCCGAGGCCATGCCGACACAAAGAGCTACGACCAGAGCGGTCGCGCGCGACGCAAGCAGCGTCACCGTCGAACAGCCACGGGCGAACCGTATCGGCGAGGAGTCAACCGGTCGCCGGACGCGCGGTCGGTCCGTCGTAGAGCCTCCAGCGACGGTACTCGCTGAGACCGAGAGCCTTGAGTGGGGCGAGGAGAAGCTCATTGTCCTCCAGGATCCAGCTCGCTTCCGCACCGACAGCGCCGTAGGCCTTGCCGCGCCGATACGACTCGATGATGAACAACGGAAAGATCGATCGATTCCGAAACTCGCGCTTGATCCCGAGGGCCATGATACGACCACTGCGAAGCTTCGACTTCCCAAGCAGGAGCTTTATGAACCCTGTCGGCAGCAGGCGACCGGTCTTGATCTTCTTCAGGACCTGGTTGAAATCGGGAACGATCAGCATGAAGCCCGCCGGCTCTCCGTTCACTTCGGCCATATAGGCGAATTCCGGAATGAGCAGCGGCTTGAGGTCCTTGGCCATCACGACGAATTCCTCCTTCGTCATCGGCACGAAGCCCCAGTTGTCCTCCCACGCGTGATTATAGACGTCCCAGCACAGCTCCAACTCCTGATCCCAGCGCGAGAGGTCGAGGTCCCTGAACGTCATGCCGCTCTTTTTCTGCGCGCGCGCCGCGACGGCCTTGACCGACTCCGGAAGCACGAAGCTGCCGTCCATCGGGATGTAGTAGGCAACGAGATCCTTGACTCCGACCTGCCCCGTGCCTTCCACCAGGCGCCCGTACCATTCCGGATTCCACGGGGTCATGAAGGTCGGTTCGTGCTCGAACCCATCCACGAGCAGACCACAGTCATAGTTGGTGCTCGGCATCACGGGACCGCGCATGCTGTCGAGACCGCGCTCGCGCAGCCACGTGGCCGCAGCCGCGAAGAGCCGCTGTGCGACTTCGGGATCAGCGATGCACTCGAAGAACCCCCAGAAACCAAGCCGGTCACCCGAGAACCGGTTGTGTGCGCGATTTTCTATCGCCGCGATTCGGCCGACGGCCTTGCCGTCGCGCACGGCCAGGAACAGCTCACGATCCGCTTCGCGGTAGAACGGCTTCTTGCGGTCGAGGGCGTCCTTGACTGCAAGACGAAGCGGCGGCACGTACTGCGGATGGTCAGGCTCATTGTAGAGCTGCCATGGCAGGTCGATGAAACGAGCGAGGTGGCTTCGCGAATCAGACGCGATGATTTCGAGTGACACAGGACGGTTCACGGTGGTAAGCGGCTCTCGGTATTTCGCAAATTAACAGGCTGCGACGTGCTCGCGCCGCACCGCCTGAACTAAGGAACCCTCGTTGCGCTGCGCCCTTTCGGTGCTCGCAAGAAGCGTGTTCGCCGCGTCCACTGGCGCGGCATCGATTCACGTCCGCATCGGTGAGCCAGTCGCACCGAACGCCTCGGCCAGAAGGGCCTGCGTTTCTTGCGCGGCGATGTCCCAGTCGAAGCGCGCTGCCCAGGCGCGGCGGCGCTGCCTGTCCTCAATGCCGTCCACCGCGTGGGCGCAGCGCTTCAGCGCATCGGCGATGCTGTCCACGTCGGTCGGGTCGAAGTAGTCTGCCTCAGGCCCACACACTTCCGGAAGTGAAGCGGCACGAGACACAGCCACCGGACGCCCCGTCGCCATCGCTTCGAGTGGCGGAAGACCGAAGCCTTCGTAGAGGGACGGTTGGATCAGGGCGGCGCAGCAGGCGACATAGTTCTCCAGGACCTCGCGCGTGACGTAGCCCGTGAACACGACGCGGTCTCCGAGGCGTTCGGCCATTTGCTCCACCTCGGTGTCGAGCGTAAGAAGGCCCTCGCGTCGACCCACGATGACCAATCGGTGCGGGATGTCGTGAGTCACCCGCTCGAACGCGGCGACGAGTCCCTTCAGGTTCTTGTGCGGTTTGACGTTTCCCACGGCAAGCAGGTATGGGCCCTCGAGCGGCGGCCTCGTCGCCGACAGCGCCGACCATCGCGGACTGACGCCGAGGTGCACTACGGCCATCCGGCGCGGATTGCCAGCGAGTCGCTGGAGCTCGCCGGCGGTGAATGCAGAATCGCAGATCACGAGCCGCGCTCGACGGACCACGGCGCCGAAGAAGAGCTGCGCGTAGCGCCGGCGGAGCGGTGAAATGTCGGGGGCGGCGAGATGAAAGACGTCATGTACAGTGACCGCGAGCGTGCCCCTTCGCAGGAGAGGGATGTTGTAATGCGGCACCCACACCATCGCGTCGCGCGGAACGAGCCGGAGGTACGCAAGCTGTTCGCGGATCGAATAGATCGGCGCATTGAATGTCCGATAGCTCACGCGTGACGAGGGTGCGATGGCGCGGGCCAACACGTCCTGATCGCCGAGGATGGTGAATCGGGCGTCACTCCACAGCGCGATGATGCGCGGAACGAGCTCCTCGATATACGTGCCGATGCCGGAGATGCGGACCATCCGGGCGTCGATCACGATGTGCGGCTGTTGGGCTGCCTCCGGCGTTCCAGCCTTCATCGCGGTGGTGGGCTATGAAAGAATGACACCGGCGCGCAGTCTCGAGGATTGGATCGGAGAGCTATCGCCGACGCTGCGCAAAGTTAATACTCCCGTCGCATGTACGGACTGACCTCAGACACCGCCGCGCGCGGAGATACACATCAGCAAGACATCCTGATCCATCGCGCACTCGGCATCCTCGTTGTGTACCTGACAGCGATGCTCATCCCGATGGCGCGATGGACCCTCGACTCGAGCTCGCTCACGGGACTGCTCCTTCATCTGGCCGCGCTCGCCGTCGTATCGCTCGCGTACGCCGGAAAGCTTCCTGCTGCGGCGCGTCATTGGACCCCACTGGCGCTTGGTCCATTCCTGTACGTGGAGTTGCGATGGCTCATCGCGGGAGCCGGTCGTGCGCACGAAGATGGACTGGTGGCAGCCTGGGAGCGCGTCGTATTCCCGATGGACCCTTCACGCACCCTCGTCGCTGCGTGGCCATCGGCGCCGCTGAGTGAGCTGCTTCACGCGACGTACCTCTCCTACTACGCCCTCATCTTCGTTCCGGCCGCGCTGCTGTGGTTGCGTGGACGGCGAGGCGCCTTCGGGTCCACGCTCCTCGCCCTCACCGTAGTCTATGCGATCTGCTTCACCATCTACGTGATCTTCCCGGTGGACGGTCCCCGATTCCTGCACGGCGCATCCGCAGCCCCCGCCGGTCCGGTCCGGTCGCTCGTGGTGGCGCTCCTGGCATCCGGTTCTTCACGAGGTACCGCGTTCCCGTCTTCGCACGTCGCCGCGTCCGTCGTCGCAAGCGTGTGCGCGCTGCGCTTCCAGCGTCCGCTTGGAGTCGTGGTGGCACTCCTCACCGCGGGCGTCTGCGTCGGCGCCGTCTACGGCGGCTACCACTATGGAGTCGACATTGTAGGTGGCCTGCTGACCGGCGCGATCTCGCTGGCGGTAGCCTGGGCCATCGAAAAGCGCGTGTCGCGAATCTCCGAAACCTGATCCAACGACCGAAAGGGACGCTCGCTCAATCCCCGCGGTGGCCGGGTGCTCCGCTCGGTGCTAGGCGTTCCTGCGAGGCCTCATGCGCGACAGCCGAGACAACCGCCCCGACCGCCGCTCGCAGCTGCGCCTCCGTATGTTCGCTCGACAAGAAGAACCGAAGCCTCGCCTCGTCGTTCGGCACCGCGGGACTGATCATCGGCGCCGCATTCACGCCCGCCGCAAAGATCGCTTGTGAAATCCGCACCGCACGGGCAGAGTCACCAACGATGATCGGCACCACGCCCGCTCCACCGCTCTTGCCCGTGTCCAGCCCCGCGTCGCGAGCGTACTGCGCGAAGAGCCGCGCATTCTCCCGCACCCGTGCGACTCGTTCAGGCTCGGCCTCGAGCACCCGAAGCGACGCGAGCGCGGCGGCCGCATTCGGCGGCGTGATGCCCACGCTGTAGACGAAGCCAGGCGCGGTGTACTTGAGGTACTCGACGAGTGCGCAGCTCCCCGCGATGTAGCCGCCGCAACTCGCGAGCGTCTTGCTCAGGGTCCCCATGAGGATGTCGATCGACGCCGGCTCGACCCCAGCGCTCTCCGAGACACCACGGCCCGTCTCGCCCAGCACGCCGAGGGAATGCGCCTCGTCCACCATGAGCATCGCACCGTGACGGGTCTTGACCTCGACAAAGCGCGCGAGATCCGGCGTGTCACCGTCCACGCTGTAAACGCCCTCGATGACCACGATCGCACGCCGATGGCGGTGACGCATCTCCGCGAGCATCGCGTCACACGCGGCCCAGTCGTTGTGCGGGAAGGTCACCCAGCGAGCACCGGAAAACGCCGCACCTTGCAGGGCGCTGTTGTGAATGAAGGCATCACAGAGCACGAGGTCGCCGGGGCCGAACAGGTGAGAGAGCACGGCCACGTTCGTCGCATGTCCACCGACGAACACCAGCGCGGCCTCCGTTCCTGTAAACCGCGCCAGTGCGTGTTCCAGCTCGCCGTTCAACGGACGTTCGCCCGACACCACTCGGCTCGCTGACACCGATGTGCCGTACTGCTCAGCCGCGCGCTGCGCTGCCAGCGTGACGTCCGGATGACCCGAAAGACCCAGGTAGTTGTAGTTCGCGAAATTCAGGAGCTCGCGGCCGCCCACGCGTGCGGTCGCACCCGAGATGCCCTCGTGCACCGCGAAATAGGGACTCACCGAATCCCCGGCGATCACCTCGGAGAGACGACCCTGAAGGGCCCGGAACTCGGGCCACTGTGCGATCGGCAGCGCCTCGGGATGCACCGCGAGCAAGGGGAGCAGCGCATCGTCACCACGCACGCCGTCCACCGCCGACGCGAACTCGCCAATGGTGGCAGAGCGCCAGAGCAGCGATGCATCGATCCGCCGGCCAAGGTGACTCTCCAGCGCCACGACCAGGCGTGTCGCTGCCAGCGAATCGAGACCGTGATCGCGAAGGCTTGTCTCCGCGCTCGCCGCGCCAGGCGCAAGCTGGAATTCGTCCGACAGCCACTCGAGAATGTACGCGAGGGACGGCGACGGAATCGCGTCCTCCGCGGCCGCTTCGCTGCGCCGTGGCTGACGCGGCGCCGCCGCCACCCACTCGACGTCGAGCAGCGGGTCGAGCATCTCGTTCGAGCGTTGTTCGACGTCTCCCACTGCAGCGTTCGCCCACTCTACGGCCGACTCGAGATTCTGGCCGAGCAGCGCGGCGCGCTCATCGGCGTGCGCGGTCGTGCACCGCGCGATGGCAGTCTCGAAGCGCTCCTCGAACCGCGCAATCGCGAGGTCGCATCCGGACGTGCCTCGGGTCCGCGCAATTCGGGCCGACGCGAGCATCACCCCTTCGGTGACCGCTCCGCCGAGGAGCAGCGACGCCCACTGATGCGCCGCCGCACGCGTCGCACCGTGAGCTGATAGCCGCGCCGCCACCTGGTTCGCGGCGCGCGCAAGTTGGTCAGCGATATCAGGCGCGCCGAGCCGGTCCGCGATCAGCGCGCGCTGCGCCGAAGCATCGCGCATGGCCCGCCTTCCGAGATGAACCAGCAACGGCTCGGTCGGTCCCTCGAAGATGCGAAGCAGCCGCGCGTCGCGGAACAGCTGCGCAATCGGATTGCTCTCCATGTAGCCGCGTGCGCCGAGCAGCTGCATCGTGCCGTCCACAGCCTCCCACAGCAGTTCCGGCGCCGCGGTCTTGCAAACAATGAAGGCATCTTCCGGCAGCGGTGCTTCGGCATCCATCGCCTCTGCCAGGACGGCGAGGTAGGTGTCCAGCGCAGCCGCGGACGCAGCCATGCCACCGATGCGCGCTCGCGTGGCGGGATGATCGATCAATCGACCCGACGCCACCTTCCTTCGCGCCGAGTAGCGATGCGCGAGCTGCATTGCACGCTTGAGCGCACCAAGGCACATGGCCGCCACACCGAAGCGCGCGTGGAGGAACGTGTCCTGCGCGACGGCAATGCCCTGCCCCACCTCGCCCAGTACCGCGTCGGAGGCGACGAACGCGCCTTCCAGATGCACGGAGTTCTGCCACATGCCGCGCATGCCGAGTGTGGGCGCGGCATCGCCAACGCGAAGTCCCGGTGTTCCCGCGCGGAGCACGAACGCGGTAATACCTCCATCATCGCCAGGAATGCGCGCAAAGACGATGAAGATTCCCGCGGAAGCCGCCGACCCGATCCAGCTCTTAACGCCGTGAAGCCGCCAACCGCCGTCGACCGGCACGGCGAGCGACTCGAGTGCCCAGGGGTTCGAGCCGGCTGACGGCTCGGTAAGGGCAAGCGCGGCGATGCGATCGCCGCGCGCCAACGAAGGCACCGTGGTTCCGCGCAATTCCGGGAGCGCGTGCTCGAGAATTGGACGGAGGCCGAGCGAGTTGTGACCGCCCACGTAGGTCGCCAGCGTGAGGTCGATCGACGCGAGCTGCTCGATGACCCGCAGCACGTCGACATGCGCGAGACCGAGTCCGCCGAGCTCCGCGGGCGTCTGAAGCCCGAAGAGTCCCTGTGCCGCAAAATCACGCGTCACCTCATGGCGCATCTCGCGACGCTCGTTCATGCCGAGCGAATCCAGGTGATGCCTCGCATATTCGCGCAGCCACCCACGCAGCGCCATTGCACGCTCGGCGCTCGAGACCGTGTGGCGCACGATCACTTCGCGTGCGTCGGCCGGCGTCTCTACCGCGAGCATCGTGATCTCGCCCGACTCGTATTGCTCGCGTGTTCGGCGTCGCTGGAGCTTTCCACTGGACGTCTTCGGCAGCGTGCCCTGGCGGATGAGCACGACGTCGTCGATGGTGACGCCCAGCGCATTGGCGACGGACGTGCGAACGGCGCCCACCACGAGCGCGTTTGCCGATGTCCGGTGGTGACGGGCGACTTCGGCGACGATGACGACGTGCTCGCGCCCAGATGACCCGGTGCTGAAGGCGGCGACGGCGCCGCTGCGGATGTGCGGGTGACCGTGCTCCGCCGCGTTCTCGATGTCTTGCGGGTAGAAATTGCGACCGCCGACAATGACGAGATCTTTCAGGCGCCCGGTGACGACGAGTTCTCCGTCGTGCATGACACCGAGATCGCCCGTGCGAAGGAATGCCTCGCTGGAACCGTCCAGGCGAGCACCGAACACCTCCGCGGATTCGGCCTCACGACCCCAGTAGCCCGACGCCACGCTGCCGCCAGCAATCCAGATTTCGCCGACCTTGTCCGGCGCACATTCGACACACGTGTCCGGGTCGACGATCCGCACCGTCAGCATGTCCGACGGTGGCCCCACCGTGACGAGACGCGCCGCGTCATCGCGGTCCGCGTGGCGCACGCTTCGCTGGGCGAGGCTCGCACGGTCCACGCTCAGAACGGTCGGCACGGTCGTGCGCGACGCCCCCGCTGCAAACAGAGTCACCTCCGCCAGGCCGTAGCACGGCATGAAGCACTCGCGGTGGAAACCGTATGGCTCGAACGCAGCGACGAATCGTTCCATCGTGTCGGCCCGGACAGGCTCGGCGCCATTGATCACGATGCGCCAGCGGGAGAGGTCGAGCGATGCGCGCTCGTCTTCCGTCACTCGCTCCGCGCAGAGGTCATACGCGAAGTTCGGTGCGCCGCTCGTCGTCCCGCCGTAGCGCGACAGCGCTTCGAGCCAGCGGAAGGGCCGCTGCGAAAAGGTCGACGGCGCCATCAGGTTCACGGGGAACTTCGCGTACAGCGGCTGCAGGATGGCGCCGATGAGGCCCATGTCGTGATAGGGCGGGACCCAAAACACCGCTTCGTCGCCTTCGCGCTGGCGAAAGACGCGGTGGATGACCGCGAGGTTGTGCATGACGGACGAGTGCGGCAGCATCACGCCGCGCGGGTCGCCCGTGGAGCCCGACGTGTACTGCAGGATCGCAAGACCGCCCGTGGGGGCTGGTCGAATGAGCTCCGGCGCCGACGAATCCAGCATGTCTTCGACGTCGACCCACGTGATGTGCGCGAGCGTCGGTGAGCCGGCGATGAACTGCGTGAGGCGATGGTGCAACGCGGACGAAACGATGGCGAGGCGGGCGCCACTGTCGGCAACAATTCCGGCGACGCGCGCGTCGGGGCGTCGCGGGTTTGGCGGATATGCCGGAACGGCAACCACTCCCGCGTACTGACAGGCGAAGAGCGCCGTTACGTAGTCCAGGCCAGGGGGCAGCAGTAGCACGACGCGGTCGCCGGGCGCGGCAATCTCCGCAATCCGAGTCGACATCCGCGCAACCCGGTCGCGCAGCTGGGCGTACGTGAGGGCGCCCTCCTCGTCCCCGGACGAGGAGAGGAAGCGGTACGCCGTGTCCGTCCCGCTCGTTGTCGCGCGATATTCAAGCACGTCGACGAGCGTCCGACAACCGACGCGCGCGGCGTCGTCCTGTAGCAACGCGTTCAGACTCGCTCCTCTGGTATTGGTGCAGCCGATATATCGGCCCCCTTCCTGTGTCGTAGCCATCCCGCCTGACGATACCAAAGATAGGTGTCGCGCAAACCATCCTGAAGGTCAACTTCCGGGCGCCATGCGAGCTCTTCGCGTGCGCGGGTGGAATCGCACAGCCACCACTTCGGGACGGCGAGCGACATCTTGTTCGAGTTTAAGAGCATCGTCTTGTTGGTAATCCGGCTGAGAGCATCGCCCGCATGCCCCGCAATGTGGAGGAGCGCTTGGGGCAGCTGCACCGCGCGGTAGGGCGTCGACGCCAGCTCCGCGATCATGCCGTACAGCGTGCGCCACGACACCGGCGTTTCCGAGCCCACGAAGTACGTTCTCCCGCGCGCCCGGGGCTGCTCGATCGCACGAATGATGGCGCGAACGAGGTCGCGCACGTGCACGAGGGACATGAGCTGATCCGCCGGCGCCGCGAATACCGCCACTCGGTTGGTAGCCTGCTTGAAGATGTTCAGGAAGTCGACGTCCCGGGGTCCGTAGACCGCGCTGGGACGCACGATCGTGATCGGCAGAGTGTCGGCGAAGCGCAGTGTCGCGTGTTCTGCCTCGAGCTTGCTCCGGCCATACGCCTCGACCGGGTGCGCCACGTCGTCCTCGCGAACTGGGTGATCGGCCGCCAGAGCGGGGCCTGCCGCCGCCTGCGACGACACGAGGACGAAGCGCTGAAGTCGGGACCCCCGCGCGGCGAGCGCGGCGAGAATGTTGGCGGTGGGGACCACGTTTCCGTAGCGAAACTCCGCGAGCGTGCGCGCCTTCGTCACGCCCGCAACGTGGAACACGTGTGTCGCACCCGTCCAAACCGGGCTTTCCCTCAGCGACCGGTCGTCGAGCAGGTCCGCCACGTGGTAGGTGACGCGAGGATCCCGCGTGCCAGTGCGGCTTTCCGGCCGGATCAGAGCGCGCACGGTCGCGCCGCGCTCCAGCAGTGCCTCGACAAGGTGCGATCCGATGAATCCAGACGATCCCGTCACGACAGCAATCATCTGGCCTCGGAAGTGGTCGTATGCGATGGTGCCGAAATCGAGGGTGCGCCGGCGCAAGTCATTGGAAAGCTGGTGCAATGGGCGTACCTTGAGGAGGGGCGCAACCCCTGCACCACGGGCCCTTAGCTTAGTTGGTTAAAGCAGCCGACTCATAATCGGCCGATCGTGGGTTCAAGTCCCACAGGGCCCACTAATTTTTCCTTTGTGGTGTGAAGCGAGTTTCCATTACCGTTGACTTCGAGCCGGACTGCCCGCCGTACCTGAGCACGACGTTTCGAGGCATCCACGAAGCCGCTCCCAAACTCCTGCGGCTCTTCGCCGACACCGGGATCCGTGCAACGTATTTCACGACGGGCCAAGTCGCCGAGCGGTACCCGGAGCACGTCGACGCCGTCGTGAGCCGCGGTCATGAGTTGGGCTGCCACGGGATGACGCACACCGCGTTCGACACGCTGGATCCCGCCGCCGCCAAGTGGGAGATCGAGCGCTCCGCCGCAATCCTGCGCGAGTTCGGCCCCGTCACCTCCTTTCGTGCGCCGTATCTCCGCTTTCCCGAGCAATACGTTTCGCTCCTGGAATCGGCGGACTTTCTCCTCGACTCCTCGCTCGCCAAGTACAAGCGAGCGTATTACGCGAGACGACGGCCGACGTCTCTCACGCGCATCGCCGCGTCGATGACCTCGTCGGTCTATCGCCTGCCCAGGGTGATACGCAATCCGTGGATGCTCGCGCTGCGCGATCCCGTCGTCCTGTTCGTGCACCCGTGGGAGTTCGTGGACCTCACCCACGAGGATCTTCGCTACGACTGCCGCTTCCGCACCGGAGATTTCGCGCTCCGCGCGCTGCGCGAAGTGATCGAGCTCTTTCAGCGCGCCGGCGCGACGTTTCTTCCCATGCGCGAGCTCGACCGAGCCCAGTGACGTCACAACACGCTCGCCGCGCGAGCCGGGTTCTGGCCGCCATTGTCCTGCTCGCGTTCGGCGCGATCGCGGTTCGCAACATCGATGCTGGACGCGTGCTCGCGGAGCTCCAGCGCATTCGCGCGGCGTGGATCGTTGCGGCACTCTGCTGCTTCGCGGCGATACTGCCGCTCTGGGCCCTGCAATGGACCCTGCTTGCACCGCGCACATCACGCAACACGATCGCCCGCATGCTCGGGGTGACGACCATGATGTCGTCCACGATGAACACGACGCCGTTTTTCGTCGGCGAGGCGGCAGGACTCGTGCTGCTCGTCGCGCGTATCGGGGTCACGCGCGCGGAAGCGGTGTCGATCACGATCATGGACCAGCTCTTGGTGGGCGTGGCCAAGATCGCGGTCCTGTCCACTGCCGCCCTTACCCTCACCGTCCCCGAGTGGATGCGCGCCGGTTGGGCGACGCTCACTGTCGGAGTGGTGGGTCTGCTGGCCATCTGTGCGCTGTCAGTATGGCAACGCGAACGACTCGTGTCGTTTGCCTCCCGTGTGCTGCCGCATCGCGCCGCGCAGGCGATCGGGAACATCGGTGGCGCACTGGAGCCACTGCGCTCTCCAAGGCGCGGTGGATTCGCGCTCCTGCTCGCGCTAGCGAAGAAGTGCGCCGAAATCCTCGCCATCGTCTGTGTGCAGCGGGCGTTCGGCGTCACCCTGCCCCTCGCAAGCGCCGTACTGGTGCTCGCCGCACTCAACCTCGCAACGCTGCTGCCCATCGTCCCGGGAAATCTCGGCGTGTATGAAGGCGCGGTGGTGCTCGTCTACACGCGACTCGGGCTGTCGACCGAACACGCCGTCAGCATCGCGATCGTGCAACACGCTTGCTTCTTCGTGGCACTCGCCGTTCCTGGTTATTGCTGGGCGGCGGCGACGGCGGCGTCACGCGTGAGGGCCGCGGCCTCGTAGACCGCACGGTGGGACAGTGCTACCGCGCTCCAGTCGTACTCCGTTGGCGCGGTCCGATTTCGGTGCGCCATGTACCGGCGCAGCGGCCGATCCAGGGCGAGTCGAGAGATGAATCGCGCGAGCTCCGCTTCGTCGCGCGCGAGCAACCCATTCACACCCGCAGCGATGAAGTCGCGCGCCCCTCCCGCAAGCATCGCGATGACCGGCAATCCCGCCGCCCTCGCCTCCAGCGCCGCGATACCGAATGACTCACGCTCGCTCGGCAAGACGAACGCATCCGCCGAGGCATACAGGTCGCGAAGGGCCGTTCGGTCGAGCTGTCCAGCGAGGGTGACGCGATCAGCGATGCCGAGCTCCGCGGCGAGGCGAGTGATGACTTCACGATCCGGACCGTCGCCAGCGATCGTGAGGCGCATGCTCGGCGCACCTGCAACGAATCGTACGGCCGCGGCGAACGCGCGGATGAGCGCAAGTGGACGCTTCTTTCGCGATAGACGCATCGCCGAGACGAAGTGCACGTCGCCAACTCTACCGGTCGTCGGCCGCGACTTCCAGAAATCCACATTGATCGCGTTGGGAAGCACGCCGATGCTCGTCTCCGGCATCCAGCGCACGGCCTGCGCGGCGACCACGCTGCTCACGGCGGTCAGGGTGATCTGGCGCGACCACGCCAGCAGGGAGTCGCTGGCACCGAGTAGCAAGGACGAGTTGTACAGCATCGAATGAAACGTGATGACGGCCGGCAATCCCTCGCGTGCGCCGGCGATGGCGCCTGCATACGCGACCGGCGACACGACGCTCGCATGTGCATGCACGAGATCGATCCGCTCGGCGCGCAGCACGTCGGCGATCCTGCCCACGATCATCGGCGACAGCGACACACCGACGCCGGGAAGCAGCGGCGCACCAATCCGGTGAACGGGAACACCGTCCACCTTATCGGGTCCCGGAATGGTGGTGACGACGGCCGCGTCGATGCCGCCATCCCTGAGCGCGAGTGCGAGATCACGCAGGTGAAGCTCGATCCCACCCATTCGCGGCAGAAACCAGTCACAGACCAACGCCACCCGCAATGCCATCAGGCGCGCGCTCGCTGCCACGAGCCGAATCGTTCTGCACTCGCGCCATCGAGCAGCGAGGCGAGCCGCTTCGCCTGCTCCGGAGCACTGTATCTCGCAATCGCAGACTCGTCGCCGCGAAACGCGATCTCTCCAGTGGTGCGGAGCTCCTCGAGGAAGTCGAGCAGCACGGCGCTGAGTGACGGAGCATCTTCCGCCGTCTGGCCGGCATTGGTCTCCGTCAGCAATTTGCCGACGAACGCGCCCGGGTCGGCGCCGATGGCCACCGTGGGTCGGCTCGCGTTCCAGTGCTCGAACAGCGTCGACGGATAGTGCAACGTTCCACCGGCCGCGCGCGCGATGGCACTTTCGTGGTCGAACGTGAGCAACACGTCCGCCTCGCGCTGCATGCGAACAGCTTCCGCGGGGGTCACGTACTCGACGATGCGAATCATCGGCGCGCACGGTCGAGCATGAACGCGCTCTGCAAGCCACGCGTCGCAGCGGCTGCCCACAAGCGTCACTGACAGCGCATCCATTCCGACCGCATCGAGCTCGATCAACTGGTCGAGCGCATCGAGAAGCAGCTCGGGTCGCTGGTCGTCGGGATGCAGCGAGCCCACGTGCACGATGCGCATCGGCGCGCCGGTCACGCGGTGGGGCGCAACGCGGCGTTCCTCGGGATCGAAGGGAACGACGACGACGTCGCCCGTTATGTCATAGGTGTCGCGAACGTAGTCGACCATCCCCGGTGACACGCAGGCGCACCGCGAGGCCCCCTCCAGCCATCGTCGCGCGATCGCGCGGTGCTTCCAGCCTTCACGGCGCGACCGTCCATCGCCAGGACCCTGATAGAACTCCGCGAGCTCGGAGAAGAGTACGACCCACGGTATTCCGGCGCGTCGCGCAATTTCGCCGCCGACAAGGTGCGACGATGCTGGCGGACAGACGCTCACGATCGCACCAATGCCGTACTGCCGTACAGCGCTCAACCCCGCAGCGACCGCCGGCTCCACCCAACCCCGATGCATGTCGGGGAAGTGACCGAAGGACGGGTACGCGGCACGCAACGCGTGCCGTTCCAATGCTTGCAGCCGCGACCCACGATGCGCCTCGAGCTCGGCTTCGAGGTGCGCCTGTCTCCGGAGCCATTTGTTGTCGCGCAGCGCGTACGGAGCCCGGACGACAGGCAGAGTGGCCGCATGCTTCAGCGAGGGCGATTCGTCGATGGGCTGGGACGTCATCCCCAGGTACACATCTTCAGGCGCCGAGCCTTCGCTCCAGTCCTTCGTCAGGATGTGCGGCTCCCAGCCAGCAGCCGGAAGATACCGACACAGGTTCGCCACGTGCTTGACGCCGACACTGAACATCGGGAGCCAGGGATACGTGACGACGAGTGCGCGCGGCATCCGGAAAAACTAGCGCACAGTCGCGAACTTCACGGACACGCCGTTCGAGACGCGGACATCCACGCCGAGCTGCTCCAGCTTGCCGCGCAAGCGCTCGGGAAGGCGCGCACGAATCACCATTTGCACGCCTTCGCTGCGCTGGTCGAGCACCTCGCCATACTGATGGATTTCGGCGAGCAGCTTTCCGTCGCGCGGGTTCAACCACACTTCCGCCACCGGCCTGCGAGCACGCATCGCGTGCCGCAACGCCCGAAAGAGCGGATCGAGACCGTGTTCCGCCTCCGTCGAAACGAAGACCGCATTCGGAACGAGCGCAGTAACACGCTCTTGAAGGGCCAGCCCCGCCTCCTCACTCAGCAGGTCCATCTTGTTGAACACGAGTAGCGTGGGCTGGTCGGTGATGCCGAGATCGCCGAGCACCTGCTCCACGACCAACCGCTGCTCTTCCCACAGCGAATGACTCGCGTCGACCACGTGCAGCAGGAGATCCGCATCACGCGTCTCCTCGAGCGTCGCGCGGAACGATGCGACCAGATGATGCGGCAGCTTACGAATGAAGCCCACGGTGTCCGTGAGCAGCACGTGGGCATTCTCGCCGAGATCCACTTCACGCGTGAGGGGATCGAGCGTGGCGAAGAGACGATCCTCGACGTGCACGTCCATCGCGCCCGTCATGCCGCGCAGGATGGATGACTTGCCGGCATTCGTATAGCCCACGATCGACGCCTTGAACGACGACGCGCGACTCTGACGTTGCACCGCGCGGTTCTGCTGCACGTGCGCAAGTCGTTCCTTCAGCAGCTTGATGCGGTGATGGATGAGTCGCCGGTCTGTCTCGAGCTGTGTTTCACCAGGACCGCGCACACCGATGCCACCCCGGAATTTCTCGAGGTGCGTCCACATGCGGGTGAGTCGGGGCAGTGTGTACTCGAGCTGCGCCAGCTCCACCTGCATGCGCGCTTCACTGCTGCGCGCGCGCGTGGCGAAGATGTCCAGGATGAGCTCCGCGCGATCGACGACGCGCGTCCCGACCATGTCCTCGATGTTCTTGCCCTGACTTGGACTGAGCTCGTCGTCGAAAATGATGAGCGACACGTTGCGCTCGGCCACCATCGTCTTCAGCTCCTCGATCTTGCCCTTGCCGAGATACGTGCCGGGATGCGGTCGATCGAGCTGCTGCGTAAGAATGCCGACGACCTCGGTACCTGCGGTGTCGGCGAGTCGCTCGAGCTCCTTCAGGTGTTCATCGAGCGACTTGCGTGCCCCCGCACGCTTGAGCGGGGCGCCGACGAGGAGTGCCCGCTCCGTCGCCGGGGTGACGTCGATCAGGATGCGTGAGATGCGATGACCCCTCTTTATTAGCGAGACGTGCCAGTGAGCGCGTTGAATCGCCCAGTGGCCGAGTATGGCACCGTGAAGTTACCGACAACTGTGCCGACCGTCACGTCGCCGTTGACGTGGTAGTCCACACCACCCGTGTTCAGCAGCTGGCGTCCCGCCGCGCCGATACCCGAATAAGTGAAGCTCACCGGCACCGTCACGATGCTCGAGTCATTCGAGTTGACCGTGAAGCGGCTGTCGATCGCGCCATTGGCCACGGCGACGTTGTCTCCCCCAATGGTGACGTTGTACGAGAGACGCGTGGCGTCCATCCGATACCCGTTCGGGTTGTAGACGCTGAGCTTCACGTCCAGGTTGCCGCCCGTCAGCCCCACCCCGTTGACGCGCACGTCCTGAAGTCGCACGACTGGCTGCTGAAACGCCTGCTTGCCGAGCGCGCTGCACCCGGCCACGACTGCGATCGCGGCAGTTGCCGCACCAAACATGAAACGACGCATGACTCACCCCTCCGTTCGTGTGTTCCCACTTTGATCCATCCCCCCCGACTCCCGTCCCCGCCTGCGCAGCTCTTCCCACCACGCCATCCGTTTGGCGATCTCCTTCTCGAAGCCGAACGGACCCGGCGCGTAAAACGCCGCATCCTCGAGCACTTCTGGAAGATATCTCTGCGGGATGTATGCCTCGGGGACCGAATGCGCGTACTGATACCCCTCGTTGTATCCCAGTTCCTTCATCAAGGCCGTCGGCGCATTCCGTATCGACAACGGCACACCCTCGGCGGGATGGGCCCGAGCGGCCTCGATGGCCTCCGACAGCGCGACCTTGCTGCTGTTCGACTTGGGTGCGGTGGCGAGATAGATGACCATCTGTGCCATGGGCAGGTAGCCTTCTGGCGCACCGAGCATGTGATACGCATCACGTGCAGCGACGGCGAGCTTGAGTGCCTCGGGATCGGCGAGGCCGATGTCTTCAGCGGCCATGGCGAGTGCGCGCCGGAAGATCACCATCGGGTCCTGGCCGCCTTCGATCATGCGAGCCATCCAGTACAGCGCGGCCTGCGGATCGCTCCCGCGCAGCGACTTGTGAAAGGCGCTGAGGATGTTGTACGTCTCCTCGCCGCCCTTGTCGTAGCGGGAGAAACGCAGTTGCGCGGCATCGCGCACCACCTGCACGTCGACTCGACCGCCTGTGCCAACGTGGTCCGCCGCGGCCTCGAGAATCGTAAGCGCGCGTCGAGCGTCGCCATCGGCCTCTCGTGCGAGAAGCATGACCGCGTCGTCATCGACGGTGAGAGCCAGCGCGCCAAGTCCACGTTCGGTATCCGTCAGCGCGGAGCCAATGACGCTCACGACATCTTCCGTCGACAGCGGCTGCAGGACGAACACGCGAACGCGCGACAGCAGCGCACCGTTGATCTCGAAGCTCGGATTCTCCGTCGTGGCGCCGATCAGCGTGATCGTCCCCGCTTCGACGTGCGGGAGGAAGGCGTCCTGCTGTGCCTTGTTGAAGCGATGGATCTCGTCGGCGAAAAGGATCGTTCCGCGCCCGGTGTCCAATCGATCCTGCGCTTCGCGCACGATCTCACGCACGCGTGGCACTCCCTCCGTCACTGCGCTGAACGGCACGAACTCGCGATCCGTGTAGCCGGCGATCAAGCGCGCGAGCGTGGTCTTCCCCGTGCCCGGCGGTCCCCAGAACACCATCGACGTGACCGTACCCTTCTCGATGCTCTCGCGAAGCGGCTTGCCGGGCGCCAGGAGGTGGCGCTGGCCGGCATACTCGTCGAGCGTGCGCGGACGCATACGCGCTGCGAGCGGCTGCGGCGGTGCGGCGACCGAAAACAGCGACGGCCCTGCGGGCCTTCCGCGCGGCGGGCGGCGGTCAGCGGCCATTAGCGTCGGCGACCGGTCGCCTGCTGGGTCGAGCGCGAATCATCGCGGGAACGGCGGAACTGCATCTATCGCGAATCCAGCGAATCTCAAAAGAATCTCCACGAATTGTTCCGGGGTGATGCGAACCGGCACCCCACCAGCCCTTCGGCATGTCTTTAGAGCTTCCTCGTTCAATCATACATTGCGTCCGCGCGCCGCCTCTAAATTCGCCGCGCTGAGCTATTCGCGTTGATTCGTGAAATTCGCGCAGATTCGCGATAAATGCAGTTCCGACCATTCCGCACTCGCGAACGAGTGCCCTCACGCGCCCGCCAGTGTTCGCGCCACGAAATACGTCCCCGTTCCCGCAACGAACGCCAGCGGCAGCTGCCATCCACCTCGGGCGCGGAATTCCGGAACAAGATTCGACATCCCCACGTACAGCGTCACACCCGCGGCAAGCGCGAGCCCGTGATCCCGCAGTGGACCGATCGCATCGGTGAGAACGACGCCGAGCACCGTGGCGGCACCGAGTGCGCAGGCGGCGAGGAATGCCCGTAGTCGCCCCTGTCCCGCCGCGAGGAACAGCGACGAGATCGCGAGTCCCTCGGGAACCTTGTGCAGGATGACCGCCGTGAACACCAGCGCGCCGACCGCGCCACCAATCCCGAATCCGCTTGCCACTGCCACGCCGTCCACGAACGTGTGCAGCAGAAGCCCCACCAGCGCGGCGACGCTCACCGCTTCGCTCACGTGATGCGTCTCTTCGCCGAAGTGGAAATGCGTGCCGATCACATGCTGCGTGATGTGTACGGCGAGATACCCCAACAAGGCCACGACGGCAGCCGTGTGCCCGCCGCGGGCGAGCGCCTCGGGCATGAGGTCGATCATCGCGACGGAGATCATGAAGCCCGCCGCAAAGGCGAGCATCACGTCGAGCGCCCGAGTCGTCCACTGCCGGCGACTCACCACCACGGCGGCGCCAATCAGGTTCGCCGCAGCGGCGGCAGCGGCGTACGCCAGATAGGAACGGGTCATGCCCGCAGAATCCGGTCACCCGCCCCGCGGGTTCCGCTCACGCGCGTGCGAGTCCCAGCCGTTCCGCCGCGCTGGCGAGCGCGTTGACGAGGTCCGGCGCAGCGGGAAAGGCCTGCCGCTTGATCTTCCAGCTCTTCGGGCTGACGCGCCCCATTTCCTCGAGTCCGCGTCCCTCGAGCAGGTAAAGCCACTTGTCGGACTTCGCGTAGACGAAGAGCTCGAGATGCTCGTTCAGCGACAGCTGATCCTCGGACGTATAGAGGCTGATTTGCGTTCCCCCGTAACGGGCCAGCAGCAGGCGCAGGCGCGCGATCGTGTCGCGGACGTCCGTCAGGGGCAGTGACTCGCCGTGCCAGCTCCGCCCGCTGCGCAGATCGTCGACGTGAAGGTCGATCGCCGGTCCGAGGAGATCGGAGAGCGTCCAGAACAGATCCACGACACGTTCCGCGTTCGCCACGACATGCGCCGTGAAGACGCCGTCCTCTTCGGTAAACGTGAACCCGTCGCTGCTGGCTCGGAATCGACGCCAGATCGACGCTTCAGGCTGTTTGCCGCGAAATAGCATGCGTTCTAGTGCTTGGACAAGGTGGTCGCGCTCGCTTGTATTGACGCGAGCACATCGGGCAAATCGGCAAGCAGCGCCTGAGGCGTGTTCTGTGCCGGACGCTCCAGCACGAGTTCCAGCAGCGACTGAAGAATCTTAGCATAGATCGGCCCCGGCGCGATGCCAGCCGCACGCAAGTCATCGCCCCCGATCGCCAGGTCCGCAACCTCGATAGGATCGCGCAGGCGCGAGCGCATCAGTCGTCGATACAACCCGCGCACCCTATTGCCCGATGGCGCCGCAAGACCCATCCCCCGTCGCGCACTCCAGCGGGCCGCCGCTATTCGAAAGAACCCTCCCACCTGAGCTCGCCCGATTCGGGCAAGGAGCCGCCGCACAGCCGCATCCGACATCGTTCCGCCCCCGAGGGCGGACTCGATCTCCTCCCTCACATCACGCCATTTTTCGGACATTGCCACGGACCATGCGATGTCATGCTTCGAGAACCGCAGCGCCTGAAGTGCGGCGCTGACCAGGGCAGGTCGTCCGTCGACAAAGAGCGCCGCGAGGCGATTCACGGTCCGCTGCGGCACAGTGCGTCCCCCTGCCCCATCACGTGCCAGGCAGTCGAGCGTCGACAGTGTCAGGTCATCCACGTCCGCGAGCAGCGGTACGAGCACGGCCAGCGCCCCCGTGCTTCGCCACTGCCCGAACGCCGCGCTCGGCGCATCCACCTGCTGGAGCGTTTTCACGATCTCCTGCTGCACGCGTTCGGCCGAGAGTCGCGTGAGGAACGGCGCAGAGCCAGCGAGCGCAGCGAGGGTCTGCGGCTCGATGGCAAAACGGTACCGAGCGGCAAATCGAATCGCGCGCAGCGCACGGAGTCGATCCTCCCGCATGCGCTGTTCGGGGTCGCCGACCGCCCGCACCAGCTTGGCGGACAGGTCTCGCTGCCCGCCGAATGGGTCCCGCAACTCCTGGGTCGCTGGGCGGAAGGCAATGGCGTTGATCGTGAAGTCCCGGCGCGCCAGATCCTCGTCGAGGCTCGCCCCGAACTCCACCTCCGCGTGCCGCCCGTCCGTGCGCACGTCGTGCCGGAACGTCGTCACTTCGTGAGGGATACCCTGCTCGTCAAGGACGGCGACGGTTCCGAACTCGATGCCCACGGGAATCGTCCGCTTGCGCCCGAACAGCTCGCGGACCTGCTCCGGGCGCGCCGACGTGGCGAGGTCCCAGTCGAGCGGCTCGCCGCCGAGCAGCGAGTCCCGGATGGCACCCCCTACGCACCACGCCTCGAATCCCGCCGCCTCGAGGCGGTCGGCAATATCGAGCACACTGCGTGTTGGATTGAGAGGGTGCATTGCGGCCTGAGGACGGCGATGAGTTGGTGAGCATAGGCCGCGGCACTCCGGAATAGAAGTCCATCACGCTGGAGGTGCCCAAGGGGCTTGGCAGGGCCAAACATTTGTATCATATTACAAACGTCGCATCCCACCCAATTCGAGTCTTCATGCCCGACATCCTGCCCTACCTCGATGCCGCCGCGGCACACCCGGAATTCAAGCGTGACCTGCTCGCCTACGTGAGTGGGTCCGACGCTCCGAGAATCGAGCTCGAGGGCTACACGCCACGCGTCAAGGTGAAGCGTGTCCTCACGCAGCTTCTCCACGCGCACCCCGACCTTGAAGTCGAGCGCATTCGCCTGAGCGGCCGCTCAGGGTGCTCGGACTTCACCGGCGAGATCGTCGCGATCACGTCGAACGACGCGGAACACCGCTTCGAGTTCACATGGTGCTGCTCCTGGAAGGCCGAACAGGAAGGCTGGCGCGACTGCTTCGGATTCTGGGACCAGGCACGCGCCGCCCGCGAGTTCGGATGGGACTGCTTCCAGCGCTGGGAACCAGCCTGAGCTGATGTTTTGCCGCGCGATAGCGTCTTAGCGAAGTCGCGCATCGGACTGCACTACCTCTTCCACCTCACCGGACCGCTCGACACTACACAGGTCGAGCGCGCGCAAGAGGTCCTGTACGAGGTCGCGGCTGTCCTCGATCCCGACCGACAGGCGCAGCATCCCCTCGCCGATCCCCGCCGCCGCGCGTGCAGCCGCGTCCATCGACGAATGCGTCATCGTCGCCGGATGAGCAACGAGGCTCTCCACACCGCCGAGTGACTCGGCCAGCGTAAAGCACTCGAGCGCCTCCGCCACGGTCTGCGCTGCCGCCCTGCCGCCGGCGAGCGTGAACGACACCATCCCCCCGAAGCCGTCCTGCTGGCCGGCGGCGATCGCGTGTCCCGGGTGAGACGACAATCCGGGATAGTGGACCGCCAGCACGGCCGCGTGCGCATCGAGCGCTTCCGCGATCGCATGCGCATTGGTCTCGTGAATCTTCATGCGCGCGAACAACGTGCGAACGCCCCTCAAGGTGAGATAGCTGTCGAACGGCGCGCCGGTGAGGCCGAGGCAATTGGCCCACCACGTCAGCGCCTCGACGTGCGCGGGATCTCGCGCGATCACGGCACCTCCCACGACATCACTGTGCCCGTTCAGGTACTTGGTCGTGGAGTGCACGACCAGATCCGCGCCGAGCGTCAGGGGCCGCTGCAGCGCCGGTGAGAGAAACGTGTTGTCGGCGATGACGAGTGCGCCCGCCCGATGCCCGGCCTCGCATACGGTTCGCAAGTCTGTGATGCGCAGCAGCGGATTGCTCGGCGTTTCGATCCAGAGCAGTGCGGGACGCGCGCGCGCGATGGTCTGCTCCACGTCAGGCGCGGTAAGGTCCGCGAGCTCGAGCTCGAACTGGTTGCGTGCGGCAAGAGCGCGAAGCAGTCGGTAGGTCCCACCGTAACAGTCGTGCGCCGCGAGAACCTTTGCTCCGGCGGGAATGAGCTGCAGCGCAAGTGCGACGGCGGACATTCCCGAGCTCGTGACGACACTGCCCACGCCTTCTTCAAGCTCCGCCAGCGCATCGCCGAGCTGATCGCGGGTTGGGTTGCCGGAGCGAGTGTAGTCGTAGCGCCGCTTCTGGTTGAACCCGATGAACGAAAAGTTCGTCGACAGATGCAGGGGCGGCACGACCGCACCGTGATGCGTGTCCGTCGCAATGCCGGCGCGCACACTGCGCGTCGTGCTGGAGCGAGAGCTGTTTGTCGGATTCTGCATCGTCAGTCGGCCAGGGTTGCGGAGAGAATGGCACCCAGCCGACGCGGCTCGGTGAGAAAGGAATCGTGTCCCGTGCGACTGCGCAGCAGGTGGACGGCGCGCAGGTTGGGTAGTCGCTTGGCCATCGCGCGCATCTGCGCCGGTGGAACGAGTGTGTCGCCCTGCGCCGGCACCACCGTCGTCGGCACGCTTACGCCTTCGGGAGTCACGCGGTGCAGATCGGTGGAGAGTGACAGCGCCAGATAGCGCTCCGGCGCAACGCGCGCGGCAAACTTTTCTCCTGCACTGAGCAGATACCGCTCGACGTCGAACTCTGCCGCACCATCGCTCCACGTCGGCTCGACGTCGAAGCGCTCTGCGAATTCACGGGCCGTGCGATAGGTGGTCATCGCCACGGCTCTGCCGAGTGCCATCGCGTCCGCCGCGCGGCCGGTGTCGAGGCCGAGTTCCACGATGCGCCGCTGTACAGCGCGCAATCCGATCGACATTGGATGCGGCTCGTGCGCGGCACAAATGACGACCAGTTGTGCCACGCGCTCCGGCCATCGCTCGGCAAGCGCGAGCGCCACCATGCCGCCGTACGAGGCCCCGACGACAGCCGCCAACTTGGGAATCGCGAGCTCGTCCAGCACGTCCACAATGCGCGCGGCCTGATCGTGCGTGGTGACGACGCGCGCAGGGCGACCGTCGCGGCGGCGTCCTCCATCACTGAAGTCGACGCTCAGCAGTCTTCGCGTCGTCGTATCGATCGCGCGACCGGGACCAGCGACGCCCTCCCACCAACCAGGCGATAGATCGGCGGCGTTGCGCACCACGTGCCGCGTCGCGGAGATGCCGCCGAGCGCGAGCACGACAGGCGCCCCAGCGGGGCCGACGATCTCATGATCGAGGGTCGTTGGTGAATCCACGAGAAGGGCGGTCATGCGCAGGCCTCGTCGTAGCGCGCCGCGATGGGTGCGGCATTACATCGGTCGAGCTCCGCGATCAGCGTGCTGATCTCCGTCGGCGTAGCGCAATCGATTGACGTCCAGGAGAGGCTGGCCGTGTCGTTCGTGTGAACGTGACTACAGGATTTCACTGTGCGATGCAGCACCGCTGGTCCGCCTCGGATTTCGACCGCCCATCGAAAGCCGCGAGCATCCTCGACCACTCCGCGTGCAAGCTCGCGGCGACGCGGGGCGGCACTCGTTGAAATGAGATCACTGAGAAGCGCGACGGCGGTCGGCTGACCGCCGGCTCCAGGCCCGGATGCACACAGTGGCGCACGCCAGCCCGTGAACACCTCCGCGAGATTCCCTTCGTCGCGCGTCCGCGCGAGCGCACTGTCGAGCGGAGCCAGGACGGGCTCGACGCTGGCGACCACTTCTCCGTCCACAAGCGCGCATTCGGCGACGTGACGAATGGATGCACCCAGCCGCCCGGCCAGCGCCACGTACCGGGAGGGATCGGGCAGGAGCGAGTGCCGGCGGACCGGCAACGTTTCGGGTGCCACGCCGAATGCAGCCCACGCGATCAGCGCGATCTTGTCGGCGGCATCGCGTCCGTCGAGATCGCGGGACGCATCCGCCTCCGCGAATCCTGCCGCGCGGGCCTGATCGAGCGCGTCGTCGAACGAGAAGCCGGATTCAATGCGCGTCAGGACGAAATTCGCGGTGCCGTTCAGGATACCGCGAACTCGGGTTGGTCCGCCCGCGCCGAGCGCCTCGTCGAGCACACGCAGAATGGGAACGCCACCGCCGACGGCTGCGTCGTACCGCAGCGTGGTCCCGTTTACGCGAGCGAGCTGGGCCAGTGCGCTGCCGTGCAGCGCCAACAACAACTTGTTCGCCGTGACGAGTGGCTGCCCGCGACCGAGGACTGTCTGCGCGATGTGTCGCGCGGGCTCGAGTCCTCCGATCGCCTCGATGACGACGTCCGCATCCGTCTCAAGGAATTCGTCGACGTCACTGGTGAGTAGCGTGCGATCGAATGCTGCATCGCGCGGCCGCTCGACGTCGCGCACGAGGACGCGCACCACCTGCACCTCGATGCCGATCCGATCCGCAAGCGCGCCGCGTCGGGCGGCAAACTCGCGCAGGAGCGCGCTGCCGACCGCTCCGCATCCCGCGAGGGCGACGCGCACGAGCGTTGGCGCCGGCGTGGTCCATGGTTGTTGTTCCAGCCCTTCGAATTCGACAGCGCTCGTCATGCTCTCCCTCGCAGTGAAAAAAAACGAGGCCCCGATCCGTGGAGAGGATCGGGGCCGATTCGGCGTCGTTTCGCCGTGTCGTTGACTACGCGTGTGCGCGCCGTCGCCCCTCAGTCTCTCCCATTGGGAAACCGGTGGTAATTGGCATGCACATGGGAATTCGTACTGCGTGTCGCATTGGCGTTAGCGATGTTGACGGAAAACAAAAAAGCCTGGCGAGCCGCCAGGCAATGTCGCGTTTTAGCAATTATTTAACGTGGCTGCAATAGGCAGCAAATTACCACGGGCCCTTCAGTTGTCTTGGGAACGATACGAAGGGACGTCCGCCGCGTCAAGTGCCATTTTCATTTCCATTTTACGCACCGCCTTCAGGACCGATTCGTCGCGAACCTCCGCCATCCGCGCACGAGCGCGCGTTCGTTGGGGAGCAGCAGCCGCTGCCATGCAAAGGCCGCGAACGCGGCGGTCAGCACGATGAACGACAACGCCTTCAGGATCGTGCCTTCGAGAAAGCAGGCGCCGGCAAGGACGACCAGCATCGCGACGCCGATGAGCGTCGTCTCCTCGACGCGCTTCGACAGGCCGCGAATGCGCTGGTTCGCCAGGATGAACAACGCCGCGGCGTCGATCGTCACACGGACCGTCCACGCCATGGCGACACCCACGATGCCATACGCGTGCGTCACCCAGGCAAGGCCGGCGACGTAGAGGGGCAACTCCACCATGTGCAGCTTTGCCGTGATGTCTGGCCGGCCGGTGCCCTGCAACATCGCAAAGGGCGCCTGAGCCAGTGAATTGACAAACACACCGACGGCCAGGCACTGCATCACGGGCGTGCTGGCGACCGCGAAGGCTGGCCCGACCCACAGGCTCAGCCCCTCGCGCGCAAAGAGCACGACGGCGAGGATGAGCGGAAACGTGAGGACGATGAGGATCCGCAGGGAGCGATCGAACAGCACCGCGGTGCGATTGCGATCAGCGACGTATGTCGAGGCGAACGCGGGAAACAGGACCGCGATCATCGCGCTTGGGAAGATCTGGAGTCGGGTGACGATCTCGTACGGGGTCACGTACTGCGCGACGGCCGCGAGCGCGAGGACCGCGCCGATGTAGAAGCGGTCAAGGTAGACCATCACCGGAGAGGCAATGTTGCTTGCCGTCATCCATCCACCGAATCGCAGGAGCGGCACGACCGATGCAAGCGCCATGGCGGGACGTACTTGGAGGTACGCGTAGCGGCGCGCGCAGAACGCCACGTGCACGCCCCACGTGACATACCGTCCAGCCGCCAGCACGACCATGATCGGAACGAGGTGCGTCGAAAAGGGGAGCACGACGAGCGGCGCAAGGAACGTGGAGATCGCGAGAGGAATGCGCAGTGCCGTCGCCGCGCCAAAATCCTGGTGCGCCTCCAGTAATCCGCGGAATCCCGCCGTGCAAACGACTGCGGGCATCGAGATCCCGAGAAGGATGAAGGCCCCGACGCTCTCGTCCCGCAGGGTGGCCGGCACCTTGAGGAGCGTGTCCACCATCCATGGCGACACGACCATCAGCAGCGCACCACCCACGGTACCCAACGCGAGCATGAGTCCGAGCGCCGTCCACACGAGTTCGGGCAGCTCTGCCTCCGCGTCCCGGCTGCCCAACCGCGCAGCCACCGCCTGCGTGAGTGCTCGCCCAAGGCCAAAATCGAAGAGGCTGAAGTAGCCGATCATCGCCCACGCGAGCGTGAGCACGCCGAATCGTGGGGTGCCCAGATGACGAATCAGGATGGGGATGGAGACCAGCGCCGCAAGCATCGGCACCCCCTGGCCGGCCACATTGAGCACGGTGTTGCGTGCCAAGACCCTGCTGTTCGTCATGCGCGAGCCAAGGCGTTCCGCAGCGCTCTTGAGCCGGCGGCTTCACGACAAGGCGCGCACGGGATGAGCAGGACGCGGAACGTTGGTGTCAGCACGACTCCATTGAAGCGGTGAACCAGCGGCGCATGTACAAACTCCACGGGTGCTGGTGGCTACCGGGAGAACAGCTCGCGGATTTCCGCGCAGCTGTATCCCATGCCGAGGGCGAGCATCACGTCGATGCGCGCCTGGCCGGGACGCTTGCCATATGCGAAGATTGCACCTGCCTCGAGCACCCGTCGCCCGCCGCCGGGATAACCATAGGTCGGACCGACCCGGCCCCTGAGCGCGCGCGACGTGATGACGATGGGGCGCCCAGACTCCACCCAGCGCACGATACCGTCGAACACGGCCGGAGGCACGTTACCGCGTCCCATCGCAGCCACCACCACGGCCTTCGCCCCACTCTGTCGAGACGCATCGAGCAAACGGGCGTCGGCACCCGCGTACACCTGCACGATGTCCACCGGCTCGACAGGTGTCTCCGGATCGAGCGGCTCCGGCATGATCAGAAGCGCTCGCCGGTAGCTCACGATGCCCTCGTCCACTTCGCCGAGTGCTCCAAGGCTCGGACTCTCGAATGCGTCGCGGGCTTCGGTGTGCGTCTTGGTCACCTCGAGCGCACTGTGCACGCGCTCACTCATGCACACCAGCGTGCCCTTGCCGCGCGAGAGTGGGCTCGCCGCGACGCGCACCGCGTCGAGCAGGTTCGACGGACCATCCCATCCGATATCGCTCGCGGGCCGCATGGCGCCCGTGAACACAACCGGCTTGTCGGGCAGCAATGAACGCGCGACGATGTAGGCGCTCTCCTCGAGAGCGTCCGTGCCGTGCGTCACGACGACGCCGTCCACTTCCGGGCGCGAGAGATGGTACTTGATACGGTTTCGGACCGCCCACATCCGCTCGATGTTCATGTGCGGACCGGGAAACATGCCCCACTCCTCCACCTCGATGTCGGCGACGTCCGCTAGCCCACGCGTCGCCTCCACGATCTCCTGCCCCGACAATCTCGGAACCGCCCCTTCAGCGGACGGGTCGTGCCGCATCGAGATGGTGCCGCCGGTGAAGATGAGTACGATCATCCGCAGAGCACACTGCCGCCGTTCACGTTCAGGATCTCACCGGTGATGTGTCGGGCGAGTGCGGAGCACAGAAACACGATCGGTCCCGCGATGTCCTCCGGGGTCGCGACACGGCCGAGGGGGATCGCGGCGTTGATGCGGTCGCGCCCTGCGTCGGCCATCGCGCCCGCGACCATCTCGGTGTCGACCCACCCAGGTGCGACCGAGTTGACCGTCACATCGCGCGCCGCGAGCTCCACCGCGAGCGACTTCGTGAACGAGATAACCGCACCCTTGCTCGCGCCATAGTCGGCGTGGTACGCCTCCCCTCGCTGCCCTGCCGTGCTCGAGACGAGCACGATACGCCCTCCGCTCGAGATGCTGCGTGCCACCGCGCGCGTCGTGTAGAAGATCGAATCGACGTTTTCGCGCATCGTGTTGAGCCATTGCTCTTCACTCATCTGCTCGACCGGGACATCCGTCGCTGGCCACACGCCGGCGCTCGCGACGAATAGGTCCAATCCACCAAGCGCACCGACCGTTGCCGCAACGAGTGCCTCGGCGCCTTCGCGCGTGGAGACATCGGCGGGGAACGCGGCCGCGCGAACGCCTTCGGACTTCAACTCCTCGATGACACGCTGTGCGTCCTCGGAGCGTGAGCGATAGCCGATCGCGACGTCGGCGCCCGCGCGCGCGAGTAGCCGCGCGGTGGCCGCTCCGATTCCTCGCGAACCGCCCGTCACCAGCGCACTTCGACCTTTGAGATCAATCACAGTGTCTGCTCCACGAGGTCGCAGATGATGTGCTCGATGCAGAGGTGAAGCTCCTGCGCGCGGTCGGTGCGATCGGTCGGAATCATGACGGTGTGGTCAGCCAGGGCGCGAAGGGCACCGCCAGTTCGTGCCGTGAAGGCGAGCACCGGCAACCCGACCTCGCGCGCCGTTTCGGCCGCCCGAAGGACGTTCGGTGAGTTGCCGCTCGTGGAGTGAATGATCAGGAGATCGCCGCGCTTCGCCAACGCCTCCAGTTGCCGAGCGAACACATTCTCGAAGCCGATGTCATTCCCGGCCGCCGTCAGGAGTGACGAATCAGTCGTGAGCGCGATCGCGGGATACGCGCGCCGGTTGCGCATGTACCGAACGACGTACTCGGTTGCGAGGTGCTGCGCGTCCGCCGCGCTCCCACCATTGCCGCAGAAGAAGAGCGTGCCCCTCCGGGCGACCGCCGCCTGCACCATCTCGAGGGCGCGATGCATGTCAGCGTCGAGCTCCGCCGCGACGCGCTCGGCAGTCGCGGCGAGCTCGCGTAGGGCGGTACTGAATGGCGATGTCATGTCCTGATGCGCTGGGGCGTCGGGTTGGCTCAGCGACGCGTGAGGAAAAGGTCGCGAAGATGATTGAAGACACCCCCCGCCAGGGAGAGCGGTGGAACGCGCCGCAGCGGCTCGCCGTCGAGCAGGAGCTTGGCATTCGTGTGCGTGAGCAGGTCCGCGTGCTCGGGCGTCGCGACGTCGAGCAGCCAATCGCGCGCCGTCGCAAGCGACCGCGAATCGCCGTGGTTGTCGCTGGAAAAAAGATCCACCAGCCCCTGCTGCACGAGCGCTCGCGACATCTTGGACACCGTGCCCTTGCCGAGCAGGCCCGCCGTGTCCATCTGGATCACCGCGCCCGCGTGGCGCCACTCGGCCACCCGTTGCACCGTGCAGCCGTAATAGCGCTCCGGGTGCGCCAGCACGGGAACCACACCCGAGCACCCAAGTCGATACAGCTCGTCGCCGGCGCGCGCCGGTACGCCCAGCAACGGAAATTCGACGAGCACCGCGCGCGAACCACCCAGGCTCAGCGTGCGAGCTCGCAGGTCGATGTTGGGCTCGTCGAGCATGATCTCCCAACCCAGCCGGAGCTCGAGGTCGCGAGGCGCGACGCCGCGCAACTCCTCGAAGATCGCGTGGTTGCGCTCGTAGGGCGCGGAGGACGCCTGCGAGGCGAGGAGGTGCGGCGTGAGGACGAGACACGTGACCCCATCCGCGACAAAGCGCTCCAGCACGGGCAGGGACATCTCCACCGACTTCGACCCGTCGTCGACCCCCGGAAGGAGATGAGAGTGTATGTCGATCATGCGGACGGCGATGCAGCGTCGGCGATGATTGAAATCCGCGACATGGCGGCTGCCGCGCGCTGCTCCAGCGTGGCGATGTCCTCTGCGGCGGCCTCCATCGCGTAGGTCATCAGAGCGTCGGCCGCAAGGAGATCGAGAGCAGAATCCCTGGTGGAGCCTTCGGGTCGAAGCAAATCAGCGATGATCCGCTCGCCGGCGTCGAGCAGTGCATCTGGAACATTGGCTGCCGAGCTCTCATTGGCGTTCGCCACCAGAGCGTCGAGGCGCGCCACCAGCCCGAGAGGAGGCTGCGGAGTGCGCGTGTGCAGCCACTCACCGACAGTCATGCGCGCGCGGCGAGTGCGCTGACGACCCGCGGTGCGCCAGCCAGTGCTTCCCCGATGCGTGTCGCGTCCGGAATGCCAGCCTGCGCCATGTGCGGCTTCCCGCCACCTCGGCCACCGACCGCACTTGCAAGCTCGCGGACGATCGCGTCAGCGCGTAACCCCTTTTCACGCTGGTCATCGGTTACCACCGCGATGATCGACCCCTTTCCATCCTCCAGCTTCGCGGCAAGAATCCCGACGCCGCTGCCGAGCTGCTCGCGAAGTGTGTCGCTCATGGCTTGGAGAGCTTTCACGTCGGCGACGGTGACCTCGCCGTACACGAGTCGCGCGCCATTTTCCCCCATCGGCTGCGCCGCCGCGATAAGCCGCTGCAACTCGTCGCCGCCTCCCCGCATGGCCTCATCCAGCTTCTTCTCGAGGCCACGCCGTTCGTCGAGCAACTGCTGCACGCGCCGCTCGACCCCTGCGACCGGCGACTTCACCAGCTCTGCCACGCGACCGAGCGCGTGTTCCTGCGCGCGAAGCTGCGCGAACGCACCGGGGCCGGAGAGCGCCTCGATCCGACGAACGCCGCTGGCGACACCGGTCTCGCCCGCGATGACGAACAGCCCGATCTCGCTCGTGTTCCGCACGTGCGTGCCGCCGCACAGCTCCATCGAGAAGCCGGGCACCTCGACCACGCGCACGACGTCACCATACTTCTCCCCGAACAACGCCATGGCGCCCTTCGCACGCGCATCAGGGTACGGCATCTCCGTGGACGTCACGGGAAGCGAACGCCAGATCTCACGATTCACGATCGCTTCCACTTCCGCGAGGCTCTCGGGCTTCACGGGCCCATGGTGCGTGAAGTCGAAGCGCAGCCGGTCGGGAGTGACGAGCGAGCCGGCCTGATGCACGGCATCACCGAGCACCTGGCGCAATGCCGCGTGCATCAGGTGTGTCGCGGTGTGGTTTCGCTCGGTATCCTTCCGTCGCACGCTCGGCACGCGCGCCGTCACGGCACCCCAGTGGAAGTCGCCCGCAAGGCGACCGACTGCCGCCGAGCCACCCTCGACCTTCCGTACGCCCTCGACGTCCACGCGCCATCCGTCGCCGACGATCTCGCCGACGTCCGCGACCTGGCCGCCCGACTCCGCGTAGAACGGCGAGTCGCGCAACAGCAGTGCGACGCGTCCATCCTCCAAACGCCGCATCGAGGTGACGTACGTTTCCGACTCCGTCACGTCGTAGCCGACGAAGCGGAAATTGTCCGTCGTGGCATCAGGCGCGCGATCCCAGGTGGACACGTCGTCCACGCCTACTGCCGAGACGCTCAGCTTGCGCGTCTTCCGCTCGTCCTTGGAGCGGGTGCGTTGCTCGAGCAGTGCGGCTTCGAATCCCGCAATGTCGACCCCATAGCCGCGTTCGTGCGCCATCAGCTCCGTCAAGTCGATCGGAAAGCCGAATGTGTCGTAGAGGCGAAACGCGTCTTCCCCACTGATCGTGCCGCGAATGTCCGTGCTGCCCTGCGTGGTGTGAATGGGCGCGAGCTGCTCGAAGCGAGAGAGCCCTCCCTCGATCGTCGAGAGAAAGGCCTGTTCCTCGACACGCGTCGTCTTCAGCGCGTGCTCCGCTCGCGTGCGCAGCTCGGGATACGCATCACCCATGGCGTCGATCACCGCCTGCACGACGTGCACGAGCGTCGGCTCGCGTCGGCCGAGCAGGTACGCATGGCGCACCGCGCGACGGAGGATGCGGCGAAGGACGTAGCCTCGCCCTTCGTTGCTCGGGAAGACGCCATCGGCGAGGAGGAATGCGACGGCGCGCGCATGATCCGCGATGACGCGGAACGATGCCGGGTCGACTGCATTGGTGACAACCTCACCTCCGCCGATCCGCACGCCCGTCCGGTGCTCGTTGCTCTCGCGTCCCCAGTACGCAAAGCCGACGGTGGCTTCCACCGTCTTGATCAGCGACGCAAAGATGTCCGTGTGGAAGTTGTTGGTGACCCCCTGCTTCACCGCCGCTATGCGCTCGAGGCCAGCACCTGTGTCGACCGACGGCTTCGGCAGGGGCACGAGCGTGCCATCTGCCTGCCGGTCGAACTGCATGAACACGAGGTTCCAGATCTCGAGGAACCGTCCCGATTCGGCGCCCTCGACGAACGCCTCCTGCGAGAAGTGCTCGCGATCGAGTTCCGTCCATTCACCCGATGCACCATCGGGGAAGCGGAAGTCCGTCGCGACCTTTGCGAGGTCGACATAGATCTCCGTGCATGGGCCGCACGGGCCGGTGTCGGCCATCTGCCAGAAGTTATCGGCGTCGCCGAGCCGGTAGATCCGCTCCGGAGCAATACCGGCGATCTCGCGCCAGAGGTCGAATGCCTCATCGTCGCTGTGGTGAACGCTCACGCGTAGCAGCGATGGGTCGATGGCGAGATGCGCGGGGCTGGTCAGCAGCTCCCACGCAAACCGGATCGCATCCGGCTTGAAGTAATCGCCGAACGAGAAATTGCCCAGCATCTCGAAGAACGTGTGGTGGCGTGCGGTGTGCCCCACCTGTTCGAGATCGTTGTGCTTTCCGCCGGCCCGGACGCACTTTTGCGCGGTGGTCGCGCGCCGCTTGCCGTCCGGAGCGTCCTCCATGCCGAGGAAGACTTTCTTGAACGGGACCATCCCCGCGTTAACGAACAGCAGGGTGGGATCGGACTCAGGGACGAGCGACGCGCTGGCACGGATCACGTGCTGGTGCGCCGCGAAATAGTCCAGGAAGCGTGAGCGGATGTCGGAGGCGAGCATTTGACCTAATATAGGCTGGCCCGTCGATGCGCACACCTCGCGACACGCTACGCCTTGCGCAAATAGAACGCGGCCTGGTCACCCTGCTGCCGCGCATTGAGCCTCCGTGCGCGCGCCGAATACCGGAGGCGCTGAAGGGGCGAGATCGGGTGCTCTGCCATCTCGCGCAGTGGTATGTCCCGACGATACAGCTCACTCCCTTCGAACTGGAAGCGCGTGGAGTCGTAAACGACCTGATCCACGCGCAATCCAGCGCTTGTGGCGAGCCGCTCCATGCTGGCGCGAGAGTGAAGGAAGAGATGACGGGGGGCATCGAGCTGCACCCATCTGTCCTTGTACTCCTCCCAGGCAGATGAGCTCACTGTGGGAACACGGATGAGGCACGTTCCGCCCGGCGAAAGCAGCCGCGCAACGCTCAACATCGTTTTCTTCTGCTCTTCGATGTGTTCGAACGAATGGTGAAACATGATGAGATCGTAGCTGCCATGTGCCTGGTCGAGCGTGGCGCGACGGACGAGTAGCCGCCCCCGGTATTCGAGGTCCGCTGAAACGAACGGATCCAGGCCGGAAACGTCGCGGTATCCCGTATCCACAAGTCGTCGCAGCAATGCACCGAACCCACATCCGACGTCCAGAATGCGGCTCTCACGTCCGACTCCAGCACGCGCTAACCATTCGCCCGGTTCCATGACAAGGCGAGGGAGGATGGTAGCAACAAGCGCGCGGGCAATTCGCGCTCTCCCGAAGAGGAGACCGTCGCGAACCCTTCGGTAAATGGCGCGCAAAGCGCTGGGAGCCTCAGGAGCTACAAAGGCATAGTATCCCGAGGAGTAGTACGGTCCCATGCTGACCGGGACGTTGCGAAGTTGAACGCATCCGCACTCGCGACACTCGTCATACCAGAACTCGCCGCCGACTCCCATCATGCGCTCGATCGCCACGACGCTCGGCTCCGTTTCGCCTCCACAAATCGCGCATCGAATGGTCGACATTTTCAAACTCTATGCTCCATCCCTCGTGCGGAAACTCTCTTCAAGCGTTTGCATCACGCTTCGAATATCGCTGCTGTCGAAGCCTTTTCGGGTCAGGAACCCATAAAGCCGCCGCCGCCTCACTGCCGGTTCGAGCGATGCAAGCGTCCGCAGCTTCCTTCGCGCGGCCGCCTCGACCATGCTTCCCTCGTCCACGCCCTCTTCATCGAAGACATCGGCGATGGCCGCCTCACCGACATCGCGCGCGACGCCCTTTCGACGGAGCTCGAGCTGCACGCGTCGTTTCGAATAGCTGGCGCCAACGACCCTTGAGCGAGCGAAGGAGCGCGCAAACGCCGCGTCATCGACGAACCCCTGCTCGACCAGACGCGCGACCGCCGCGGCCACGTGCGAGTTGTCGGCTCCCTTGCGAACGAGGGCGCGTGCCAGCTCACTCGACGACCGCGCACGAAAGGCCAACATGTTCAGCGCGCGGTCGTAGACGGCCAACTGCACCGCCTCCGTGAGGACGGACTGCAAACGGTCCGTGACGTCGGTTCCAACCGACAGCTTGAGCCGCTCGATGGCGTCGACCGAGAGCGCCGCGAACAGCTCCCCGTTGACGAGGATGTCGAATCGACCAGCATGCCGGGGTGCGTCGACAATTCCGGTGATCACATATGTGTCGTCGCCGGAGTTGTTCAGATCCGGGCTCGACCCCAATCCAAGACTCGATTCAAGTCGTTCCTGAGCCGAGCGTCGCAATCTCGAAACTCCTTTATTACGCATGACATAACTCTCTAACTACCAATATGTTATGTCGCAGAAATAAGAAACCGAGGAGGTGCCCTGTCACGCTGGGGATTCCGGGCCCCATCGATTCCAGAGAACGACTCCTCGGCTCCTTATACATCTAACCTACCACGCGAACCGCGCGCCTGTTCCATCCGACACACATTCGTGACGGAATACTCGCGGTGCCAATGCACGTCGCGTTCGACGCCCAAAGCTAGCCTACTCGCTCTCTTCCGGCTCCCCCCCAACGACATTCTGGTCGCCGCCGATCCCCAACACAACCTTCACCTTTTCCTCGATCTCGGCAAGGATGCCCGGGTTGTCCTTCAGGTACATCTTCGCGTTTTCGCGGCCCTGCCCGATCTTCTGGCCATTGTAGCTGTACCAGGCGCCCGACTTCTCGATGATACCTGATTCGGCCCCAATGTCCACCAGCAGCGACGTGTGGCTGATGCCTTCCGCGTACATGATGTCGAACTCGGCCTGCTTGAACGGCGGCGCCACCTTGTTCTTCACCACCTTCACGCGGACGTGCGACCCGACGATCTCCTCCTTCTCCTTCACCGGTCCGATACGGCGAATGTCGAGGCGGACTGAGGCGTAGAACTTCAGCGCCTTGCCTCCGGTGGTCGTCTCCGGATTGCCGAACATGACGCCGATCTTCTCGCGGAGCTGGTTGATGAAGATCACGATGGTCTTCGAGCGCGCGATGGAGCCCGTGAGCTTTCGCAGCGCCTGGCTCATGAGGCGCGCCTGAAGCCCCATGTGCGACTCGCCCATGTCGCCCTCGATTTCCGCCTTCGGCACCAGCGCCGCGACCGAATCGATGACCACGATGTCCACGGCGCCAGAGCGCACGAGGATCTCGCAGATCTCCAGCGCCTGCTCTCCGGTATCGGGCTGGGAGATCAGCAGCGCCTCCACATCGACACCCAGCTTCCGCGCATACTCGGTGTCCAGCGCATGCTCGGCATCGATGAACGCGGCCACGCCTCCCATGCGCTGCGCGTTCGCAACGACGTGAAGACACAGCGTCGTCTTTCCGCTCGACTCCGGACCGTAAATCTCCGTAACTCGGCCGCGCGGGATTCCGCCCACGCCAATGGCCGCGTCAAGGTTGATCGCTCCCGTCGGTACCGCTTCGACACGAACCTTTTCCTTGGCGTCCATGCGCATGATCGAGCCCTTCCCACAGCTCTTCTCGATCTGCGCAATCGCGAGGCTCAGCGCCTTCTTCTTGTCTTCTGCAATCGTGGACACGGCCATTTCGATGCACAGCCTCTCGTTTGTCGTGGATTCCTGTGGCCCACGCGGGCATAAGCGTACCGGAAAAGCCAGTTCTCCGATACCCGAATAGAATACGAAGGCGGTGACCCGAAATCAAGCCGAAGGGTGGAGGAAAAATGCGTTCTCCACGTGGCGGACCCGAACCCGTTCTCCGTCGACCAGCACCCCAACGACGTCGAACCGGTACGCCTCCTCACTCCGTCCATGACGTGCGATCCAGACCCGGGCAGAACGACCCAACTCCTTCTGTTTCTTCCAGTTGACCGCGCCAACCGGATCACCAAAAGTGTCGCCCTGCCTCGCCTTGACCTCCACGAATGCGACGAGCCCTTCCTGCTCGACCACGAGGTCGATGTCGCGATGCCCCGACCGGAACCGGCGCTGGACGACACGCCACCCTTTCCGCCGAAGCCACCGCTCCGCGACACGCTCCCCGAACTCACCCAGTGCCTGCCTGGCCGCTGACATGGAAGGAGGATAGGGCGGCCAGCTCCGCGAGCATCATCAATCCAACGAGCGGTGCACCGAAATCGCTCGAACGTGTGCGCGGGGAGACAGCAGCGCGGCGTGAGGGCGGTCAACGCCACGGGAAGGCCTGCGCTACGGTTGGAAGTCAGCCCTCAGGATTCCGCCAGGAACCAACTGCTCGCTGCGCACGACGCGAGCGCCATCGCGTGCGACCCACAGCTTCTCTTCCGTAGCGGTAGTGCGCAGAAGGACGCGCCAGCACTCAATCGCCTGACGTCCCACCGTCAGCGTCTCGGTTCCGTCCACGATGATCTCAGTGCGGACGATCTGCGGTGTCTGCCCGTCCACGAGCACGAGCGCCGCACTTGCTCGATAGCCATCGCGCAGCGGCAGCATCTCGATGATTCGTTCGGCCATGCCCGCGCTCAACAGCGCGTTGGGCGGAACGGCAACGCCAAACGACCCGCGCCCCTGATACGTCTCGGTTCCTCCGAACATCGAATCGCGCGTGAATGACGCGGCGAAGCGCGACTTGCCGATGGTCGCCGACCAGCGCTCCGGCGCAAGATCGGCGCGCGCGAGCGACACGGAATCCGTCGTCTCCACCACGGTGCCCGTCCGACTCTCGGCAATGAGCCAGCTCGGCGTACCTCCCACGGATACCTCGGAGACAGAAACGACGCGTGTGCCGAGCGGCGTTGGGTCTCCCGTGAGGCGAGTGAGGGAGAGTGCGTACGTCAATGCTCCCGGGCGCAGCAGCGCCCCGTTCGGCCGCTCAAACGAAGGGATGGTGTCCGCCGCCGCGGGCTGGCTCGTGGCTGGCTGTGGCGCGGGCACCTGCCCTCGCGCGGTGGCGGCGATGTGGACAGCGATCAAGGTGCCCGTGACGACACGCAGCCATGCGCCCGGCAGGCGCGTTCGTGCACCTGAGCACTTCGGCAGCGTCACTCGCGAACTCCACATATACGATCGAGATCCTCGAGCCCCACGCGCACTTCGCGCCCCTTCGGCCCGGACTTCGGATCGAGCACGCCGGCATCCGCGAGTTGATCGATCACGCGCGCGGCGCGCCCGTAGCCAATGCCGAGCCGCCGCTGCAACAGCGACGTCGAGCCACTCTGGTTCTGGATGCAGAGCTCGGCCGCCTCGCGAAAGAGTGGATCGCGCACGCCATCCGGAACGCCGCCTTCCTCCGCCCCACCTTCGAGCGCGGCGCGCGCCTCGGCTTCACGCGTCCGCACCGTCTCCAGGATGTCCGGCTCGTCCGACGTCATCTCGGCCTCGTAGACGAGTCCCGCTTCGGCGAGTGCGGCACGCCGGCGGTCGCGTTGCGCCTCATACCAGTTCATGAGTCGCTCGGTCTCCTCGCTAGACAGGTACGCACCCTGAAGGCGCGACGGCTCACTCTTGCCCGGCGGGATGAACAGCATGTCGCCGTTGCCGAGGAGCATCTCGGCGCCGCCGCCGTCGATGATGGTGCGGCTGTCGATCTGGCTGGCGACGCGGAACGCGATGCGGCTCGGGAAGTTTGCCTTGATCAGTCCCGTGATGACGTTGACCGACGGACGCTGCGTTGCGAGGATGAGGTGAATGCCGATTGCGCGCGCCTTCTGCGCCAGCATGGCGATCGGCGTTTCCACTTCGCCCTGCACCGTCATCATGAGGTCGGCCATCTCGTCGATCACGACCACGATGTATGGCAGCAGTGGGCCGCGATACACGCTGTCCTCGAACGCCACTTCCTTTCGGCGCGGCGTCTTGAGGGGCACCTGGTCGATCACCCGACGATTGAAATCCTGCAGGTTGCGACATCCGTTCGCGGCGAGGAGCTCATAGCGCTCCTGCATCTCCATCACTGCCCACTTCAGCACCGCCGCCGCATCGCGATTGTCGGTGATCACCTTGTGGCGCAGGTGGGGAAGCGTGTTGTAGACCGACAGCTCCACCATCTTCGGATCGACCATCAGGAAGCGGAGCGTCTTTGGCGTATGCCGGTAGACGAGGCTCGTGATGATCGTGTTCACGCATACCGACTTCCCCGAGCCCGTGGCGCCCGCGATGAGCAGGTGCGGCATCTTGGCGAGGTCCGCGATCACGGGCTTCCCTTCGAGATCCTTGCCGAGCACAATCGGCAGCGCGGCGCGCGCGCTCCGGAAGTCGGTGTGCTCGACCATCTCCCGGAATGCGACCATCTCGGGCGTCGGATTGGGCACCTCGACGCCGACTGCACCTCGCCCGGGAATAGGCGCCACGATTCGGATCGACGCGGCACGCATCGCGAGGGCGAGGTCGTTCGAGAGATTCGCGAACTGGCGGACCTTCACACCAGGCGCGGGCTCGACCTCGAACTGTGTAACGGTCGGCCCCGTCGTGCGGCCCACTAACTCCCCGTCGACCTTGAATGTGCGCAATGCGTCCATGAGCTTCGCGCCCATGGCATCGAGCTCGCGCTTCCCCAGCTCGACATTTCGCGCCGGTGCGTTCGTCAGCAGGTCCGAGGGCGGCAGCTCGTCGGCACTGGACTCGGGCTTCTCCGTCGCGTCGATGGCGGCCGCGATTCGCTCGTCGCGACCGGGCGACGCTGGCATGTCGTCCTTCTTCTTCTTGCCCCGACGCTTCGAGGCCTCCTCGATGGCCGCTTCCTCCTTCGCGTCCGCCTCAGCCGACGCTGGAGCACGCATGGCCGTCTCGAGCGGATCGGATGCCATGGCCGCAAACTCCTCCGGCGAACCCTCGAGGAAAAGTGCGAGCGGCTCGACAGAGTCTTTCCTCTTCCGACGCTTGGGGGGCGCGTATGGTTCCTCGGCGGGAGTCTCGACGACACGCTCGGCGACGACGGCGGCGCGGCGCCCGACCAGCATGCGTATCGGATTCCAGCGTAGCGTGACTGCGGTGAGCGCACTCGTCGCCAGCGCCACGACGACCCACGCGCCGAATCCGCCAAGGAACTGGCGCCAATAGAAAGCGACGAAGCCGCCCCAGAGACCGGAGGAGGCTGAGATCTCCCCTGCGGGCGGTGCGCCCACCGCGAGCGCGACGGCAATTGGCAGCAACGCCACGACGCCCGCGAAGAAGATCATCCACGAGCGATCCGTCTCGGATTCGAGCCGGCCGAAGAGACGCAACGCGTGGACCGCAAAGATCGCGGGCGAAAGCGCCGCGGCCGGCCAGCCGATGAACGCGACGATCGGCCGAGCGAGCCAGTAGCCAAGCCATCCCACGTTGCTGCGGACGTCGACCCCGGTGCGAAGCTCGGCCAGTCCGTACGTGACCAGGGCGCCCGCGAGAAACACCGCGAACAGCAGGAGCGCAATCCCACCAATCTCGCGACCGAGCGCGGACGACCGTCCCGGCATGCTGTCCCCCTGACCTGCGTTCATGCTTTCTCTACCGCTCGCGATCGGGCCCCAGCAAGGTGATCTGACGATCCTGGTACACGGGAATGACCGGGTAGGAATCGACCCCGGCACAGACGACGAGATCCTCCGCGAACCCCGCGGCAGCCAATGCGCGGCCGTGAGCCGCCGTGTTGAGCAGCCGCACCAGGTTGTCGCCGAACCTCTTGTCGATGAGCGACGCCGCGAACGCGGCGTCATTCGTATCGAGTCCGGTGAGCCGCTTGGAGACGGCATGGACATATCGGCCGGCGCAGGCCGCATCTTCGAGCGCGAACTGACGATCCTGTCCGGCGCAAACGAGTGTGATGTCGGCACCGCCTCTCAGCGCGGTGCGCAGCATCGCACTCACCGCCGAGAGGTTGACGTATGAGGCGACGACCACGTCACGGGCGCCCTGCACCGCCAACAATGCCTTCGTTCCATTCGTCGTCGAGAGCAGGACGGTCTTGCTCTCCACGGCCTCCCGCGTGTGCTCGGCGGGTGAGTTCCCGAGGTCGAACCCGTCCATCTTCAGCATCCGGCGCTCGCCGGCGAGACGAACCGCGCCGCGCTCGAACTGCTTCGAGCGGGTCACCGCGTCGTCCGGACTCTCCATCGGGATGATGGCGCGGGCGCCGTTGCTGAGCGCCACGGCGATGGTCGTCGACGCGCGCAGCACGTCGATGACGGCCACGACCCGGCCCTGCACATCCTGCGGCGTGAGCTGCTGCACGCCGAACAACACGTCGAGTCGCACCTATGCCGGCTCCTTCATGAGATCCGGCTCCAGGTCGAGGAACTTCGTGTCGACGTTGCCGCTCTTGAATCGCGGGTTCTGCATGACCCGCGCGAGAAAGGGAATGGTCGTGGTCGGGCCTTCGATGATGAAGGTCTCGAGCGCGAGCTGCATCTTGGCCAGCGCCTCGGGCCGGTCGCGCCCTTGGCAGATGACCTTCGCGATCATCGAATCATAGTAGGGCGGGACCGTGTAGCCGGCATACACGTGCGTATCGAGACGCACGCCATTTCCGCCTGGCGGGTGAAAGGTAACGATCTTGCCGGGCGACGGTTGGAAGTTGCGATTCGGGTCTTCCGCATTGACGCGGCACTCGATCACGTGCCCGCGCATCGGGGGAAGTTCCCGTACGCTGAGCGGTTCGCCAGCCGCAACGCGGATCTGCTCCTTCACGAGATCGATGCCCGTGATCATCTCGGTGACCGGATGCTCCACCTGGATGCGGGTGTTCATCTCCATGAAGTAGAACGAGCCATCCTCGTCGAGCAGCATCTCGATCGTTCCCGCGCCCACGTAGTCGATCGCCTTCGCTCCGGCGACCGCCGCGTCACCCATTCGCTTCCGGAGGTCGGGCGTCATCGCGGGGCTCGGACTCTCCTCGATGAGCTTCTGATGCCGGCGCTGCACCGAGCAGTCACGTTCCCCGAGGTGAATGACGTGGCCGAACTTGTCGCCCATGATCTGGAACTCGATGTGCCTCGGCCGCTGGAGATACTTCTCGACGTACACGTCGCCGTTTCCGAACGCGGACAGCGCCTCGCTGCGCGCGAGCTGAAACGAACGTTCGAACTCCTCGGCGTCCTTCGCCACGCGCATTCCCTTGCCACCGCCGCCAGCCGCCGCCTTGATGATGACGGGAAACCCCATCTCCTTCGCGTAGCCGAGTGCCTCGTCGACGTCCTCGACCGGTCCGGGGGTTCCGGGGATGATTGGCACGCCGACGGCCGTCATCGCCTTGCGCGCGGCAGCCTTGTCGCCCATCACGCGGATCTGCTGTGCCGTCGGACCGATGAACGCGATGTTGCTGGCCGTGACGATTTCGGCGAACTCCGCGTTCTCCGCGAGAAATCCGTAGCCTGGATGGATGGCGTCCGCGCCGGTGATCTCGGCCGCGGCGATCAGTCGCGGAATCTGGAGGTACGAGTCACGCGCCGGTGCCGGTCCGATGCAGACGTCGTCATCCGCAAAGCGGACGTGCAGCGACTCGCGATCGGCCTCGGAGTACACGGCGACGGTCTGCACGCCCAGCTCGCGGCACGCACGGATGACCCGAAGCGCGATCTCCCCGCGATTGGCAATCAGAACCTTCTTGAACATGCGATCTCGATCAGGTGGCGGAGGGCGTTTCGAAGCCGGACCAGCTGTTGTCGCTCGTTCCGGCGACGCCCTGGACGCGCAGCGCAAACTCGCTGGGACTCGTCGCGAAGAACACGGCGCTCTCATAGGAGATGATTCCCTGCGAGTACCACCCCATGAGCGATTGGTCGAAGCTCTGCATGCCGTACTGCACAGTGCCTTCGCGAATGAGATCCGGGATGTTGAGCGTCTTGTCCATGTCCCGAATCTGGTCGCGTACCGTGTGCGTGTTGATGAGGACCTCACACGCGGGAATGCGCCCGGGCTTGTCCGCGCGCGGCACGAGCCGCAGCGAGACCACTGCCTGCAATGCGCTCGCGAGTGAGAAGCGCACCTCCGATTGCTGGTGCGGCGGATAGAACGACAGCACGCGATTGATGGTCTGCGTGGCGTCCGTGGTGTGCAGGGTGCTGAACACCAGATGCCCCGTGTCCGCGGCCTTTAGCGCGGTATCGAGCGTTTCCAGATCGCGGATCTCGCCGATGAGGATGACGTCTGGATCCTGACGCAGCACGCGCCGCAGCGCCTGCGCGAAAGTGGCGGTGTCGGTGCCGACCTCGCGTTGGTTGATGTGGCAGTTGATGTCGCGATGGAGGAACTCGATGGGATCCTCGATCGTGATCACGTTCGCGTGACGATGCTCGTTGAGATGCTGGATCATCGCCGCGAGGGCGGTACTCTTGCCCGAGCCGGTGATTCCCGTGACCAGCACCAGGCCGCGTGGCCGAAGCGCAATTTCGCCCAGGACCTTCGGGAGGTTCAGCTCCTGAAGCGTACGCGCCTGATACGGGATGGCGCGCATGGCGTAGCAGAGCGATCCGCGCTGCTGATACACGTTGCAGCGGAAGCGGCCGATGCCGGGTACGCCGATGGCGAAGTCACATTCCTTGTTATCCGTGAACTCCTTCACCTGGCGGGGGGTCATGAGCTGCTCAGCCAGCAGCTTCAGGTCCTCCGGCCGGAGTGCGGCCAGGTCGAGCGGGGTTAACTCGCCATGCAGGCGGAGCGTTGGCGGCCGTCCCACCTTGAGGTGCAGGTCGGAGGCGCCGCGCTGGACGAGTTGCTGGAGGACCGTCTTGAAATTGAACCCGCTCCCGGCGGGGAGCCCGTCGGCCGCGATCTCCGTCGTCGATCCCTGCTTAGCCATGCGAGTCGATGCGGAAGAGCGCCTGGCCGTATTCGACCGGCTGCGCATCTGCGGCCAGAACTTCCGTCACGACGCCAGCGACTTCGCTTTCGATCTCATTCATGATCTTCATCGCCTCGATGATGCAGAGTGTCTGGCCCTTCGAGACGCGCGAGCCGATGGCGACGTACGGTTTTGCACCAGGCTCCGGTGCCCCGTAGTAGGTGCCGACCATCGGCGACTTCACCTCGATGCCGGCGACAGTCTTCGTCTCCGCGCGCGGCTCCTCGAGGGCCTGCATGCCATCGGACGGCGTGAGGCGTCCCGCAGGCAGTGCCGCCTGCGGGGCCATCATCGGTGCCATCATGGCGGTCGGCGCAACTTGCATGGCACCGCGGCCCGTCGGGCTCTTGGAGATGCGGATCTTCATGCCCTTATCCGACGAGATCTCGATGGAATCCACCGTCGATTCGTCGAGTATGTCGATGAGCTTCTTGACGTAGCGTAGGTCGATCATAGGCCCATTGGGAGGCGCGCCGCGATCAATCATGGCGCTCAGCCGAGCTCCAGGAGCTCGCGCGGAAAATGCGTCAGAATCTGCGGGCCGTCCGCGCCGAGGACGACGTCATCCTCGATTCGGACCCCGCCCCACCCGGGCCGATAGACACCCGGTTCAATCGTCACCACGGCATTCTCGGGGAGTGCATTGTCGGCCGTCCTGGCGAGCCGTGGTGATTCGTGCACCTCGAGTCCGATCCCGTGCCCGAGGCTGTGCCCGAACAACTCTCCGTAACCTGCCCGCTCAATGTACTGTCTCGCGATGGCGTCGGCATCCCGGCCGGTCATTCCAGCGCGAACACCGCTGGATGCCCGCTCGTTGGCTACCCGCACGACATCGTAAACCGCCCGATGTTCGTCGCTCGCCTTCCCGACGACGACGGTGCGCGTGAGGTCCGAGCAGTAACCGGCTACTTCCGCGCCAAAATCCATGAGGAGAAAGTCGCCATTCTGGATCGCCCTGCTCGAGGAACGTGCATGCGGGAGCGCGGAGCGTGGACCACTGGCGATAATGGTGGGAAAGGGGAACCCTTCACTTCCTTCTTCGCGCAATGCCCGCTCGAGCACCCCGGCGACCTGCAGTTCTGTCATGCCCTGCGCTACTTCCGGAAGCGTTCGGTCGAGTGCCCGCGTGGCGACCTTCGCGGCCTCCGCGATGAGCGCGATCTCGCCGTCGTCCTTCCGTTCGCGCAGCGTCTCGACGAGATCGACCGTGGGGCGCCACTGCCACCGCGCGCCGGACTCGACGAGCCGCTGGAAGTCCCGGTGCTGGATGTGCGACGTCTCGAACCCGAGCACCCGCACGGAGCTCAGCGTCGACAGCTGCTGCCAGAGCCCTGTCCACAGACTCGACGCTTCAATCGAGACGCGGGCGATGTCCCCGATCTCTTCAACGACCTGCGTTTGGTAGCGGAAATCCGTGATGAACACGACATCACGGGGCGTCACGACGAGGAGCGCGCTCGAACCGGAGAATCCCGTGAGGTAGCGGATGTTGGAGAGACCGGTCAGAAGCAGTCCATCCAGGTGCGCCGCGGTGAGGCCATCCACGAGCGCAGCTATTCGGGCACGTCGCTGGTCCGTCATGCGACGGCGCTCGCGCCGCCGAGCCTTCCGACGAGACCGCGGAGCGCCAGCTCGTAGCCGAGTGTCCCGAGGCCCGCCACGACACCAACGGCCGCGGCGGCGATCATGGAGTGATGCCGCTCCGGCTCCCGCGCATACACGTTCGTCACGTGCACTTCGACGTACGGGATGCTCACGCCAACGAGCGCATCGCGTAGCGCGAGGCTGGTGTGAGAGTACGCCCCGAAATTGACGACGGCACCTTCAACGCGCCCGCGCAACCCGTGGATGATGTCGATCATCGCGCCCTCGCCGTTGACTTGCGAACACTCGATCGAGACGCCGAGCTCGCGCGCAACGGCGGAAAGCTCGTTCTCGACCTGGGCGAGGGTTGTCGTGCCGTAAAGCTCCGGCTCACGCAATCCGAGCAGATTGAGGTTCGGCCCGTTGAGGACGGCGATCCTCACCGCTGCTTCAACCCTTGGAGCCACGAATTGAACTGCTCGATATCGTCGGCACCGCGTTCGGCGGGCGTGTCCTGTCCTTCTGGGGCTGTGGCCACGCCACGCGCCGGCGATGTCCGACCCGTCCGGTCCTCACCCCCCGCAAAGAACTGATCGAACGAGAAGCTCTGCGATGTCCGCGGCGAACGGCCAATACCATCGCGGAAGACGCTGTCGAGCGAAAGCTCACCCTTTGCAGCGTGCGCCGGACGACCGACGATCGGAGGAGGCGAAGCCACATCCGACCCGCCTCCAAAGGCCTGCGCCAACGCGGCGGCGGCGGAATCTTCCGACGTTCCCGCGGCCCGATTTCCAAACAGAGCATCGATCGATCCGTCAGGCTGCTGCAACGCGGCCGCGCGCTCGATCGCCGGTGCCATGACGTCAGGGGCGCTCGCGACAACCGGCACTGGACCCGCGCTCTGAACCTCACCCTCGGCCGCTACCACGAGCGCCAGCTCTCCCGCGGTCGTCCCCTCGCCCGCGAAATCATCATACGCTGGCGGCTCGAGCGCGGCCGCTGCGCCACCCGGACGGCGGCTCGCTATCCGTGCGAGGAAGTCGCGTACGTTCGGGCCTGCATCGTGCCCTGCCTGCGCAGGCGACAGCGATGCGACGATGCCGGCGAGGCGCTGGTCGTCGGGACTCGCCGCGAGCAGATCCGAGTACACGGACAGCGCCTGCTCCCGGAAACCCTGGGCGAGATACAACTCGGCCATCGTCTCGGTGACGAACGGCGGCCGCGAAACGGGCTCGAGCGCGTCATCGTCGTCATCGACCGGCTCAGGCGACGGCGATTCCCCCGCCGTGATCAACTCTGCCTCGGCTGCAATCACCTCGGGCGGAAGCTCAAACGGTATTGCCTCTTCGGCGACCCCGGTCGCATCCGATAACCGGTGATCCGCGCCGAGGCCATCCTGCACGTGGTCGACCGCATGCGCACTCGGCGACTCCGGACCGAGCTCGAAATCGATCAACTCATTAGCGGGCGCCCGTTGGCCGAATGACATCGGAGGGGGAGCCACATCTGACGGGCGAGCCGCAGCATCACTCGCCGGCGGCAGAATCAGCCCACCTTCGATATCCATCGGCGCAAGGTCGTGAGCGTCGCTCCCCTGATCTCCCTCGTGATACGGCGCGTGCGAGTCGGCGCCGCTGCCTTGGAGACCCTCGAGGCTTTCGATGCGATGCCCCGGTGACGAGAACGAGGGAACGCCACTCTCGAGACTCGCATCGAGCTCGGCAGCAGGCACGTGCTCGCTCGGCGGAGCGAACTCGCTCGACTCCAGACCTTCGGCGGGGGTCGCGTGGCGATCGCTGCGCGCAGCGTCCGGCGCATCCTCGAGTCCGAGCATCGAAAAGCCGTCGAGCAATTCGGGGGCACGCGGCGCGGCCGCGAACGGCACAGAGGGAATGATCGGAACCCCGGTGGGCGCAGTGTCCGCCAGTGAGAGATCGATCATTGTTTGCGCTGGCAATTCGCGGGTCGTGGCCCTTTCCAGCGGTGGGATCTCCTGCTCGATCTCGATGCCGATGCCCACCGGCTGCGAACGCGGCGCCGAGATCAGCTGGGCGTCAGGTGCCGGCTCAGTCGAAACGTCTCCGCCGTCGAGCCCCGCGATGAGCGCCTGAATCTCCTCGTTCCTCGGATCCGCGTCGAGCACGCGGACGTACCAGTTGCGCGCGGCCGGGCCGTCGTGCTGCCCACGTGCGATGTCGCCGAGGTGCCGCAGTGCGATCAGGTTCTCGGGGTCGAGCCCCAGTGCGGTTTCGAAGACCGTTCGCGATTCGGGAAGCCGGCCCGCCTCGTAGAGCGCCTGACCGTACACGATGTGTCCGCTCATGTGCGCCGGCTGCTGCGGCAGGAACTCCTCGCAGATGACGATTGCCTGCTCAATGTCGCCCGCTTTTCGAAACTCGTTCGCGAGCGGCGCGAAATATCTCCGCGGATTTTCGTCGAACTTCTTCTTCAACTCGTCGATGCGGGCGGTACTGGCCATCAAAGCCTCGGTGGCGTCGCGCAGGCGGGTGGATGCGAGGATCAAAGGTATCCTACACGTGGTACAAGTCAATCAGAAGTGCGCGCGTCCCTTGATTTTAGCCCTTGTCGTCGCGTAACTTTTGCTGCTTCCCCCTCATGTTTTTCCAGCAGCTCGAAGGAGTTCTACCCCGTGCTCCAAACAATGCGGAGCTCCGCCAAGGTCGTGATGTGGGTTCTACTCATATCATTCGTCGGCGGTTTCCTTCTGTTCCAGACATCCGGCCTCATGGGTTCGGCCCCCGTTACCAGCACCACCGCGGTGGCATCGGTGAACGGTACCGACATCCTGTATACCGATTGGCAGCGTCGCGCGCAGCAACTCGTGCAGCAGACGCAGCAACAGTCGGGGCGCACGCTCACGCTGGACGAGCAGCGCCGCATGGAGAATCAGGCGTTCGACGACATGGTCTCGGACATCGTGCTCCAGCAGGAGTACAAACGTCGCGGTATCCAGGTGTCGGACGAGGAGTTGCGCGACTACGCGCGCTTCGCGCCTCCCACGTGGATTCGCACCGCGACCGAGCTCCAGACCGACGGCCGCTTCGACCCGGCCAAGTACCAGCGCCTGCTCGCGAGCGGGCAGGCACGCCAGTCCGGGCTTCTCGTCGCCCTCGAGCAGTATTTCCGCAGCGAGGTGCCGAAGGAGAAGCTGTTCGAGCAGGTCACGAGCGGCCTGTACGTCACCGACGCGGATTTGTGGCGCTCCTGGCGCGACGCAAACGATAGTGCCTCGATCAGCGTGGTCGTGTTCCGCCCGAAGCCGACCGCTGCCGACAGCAATATCGCCGACTCGGACCTCCGAAAGTTCTACGACGCCAACAAGATCGAGTTCGATCGCCCGGGCATCGCGTCGCTCACCGTCATGCACATTCCCCGCGTGACGACGGCCGCCGATACGACCGCCGTTCGCGCGCACATCGAGAAGCTGCGCACTGAGATCGCCGGCGGCGCCAAGTTCGAGGACGTCGCGAAGCGTGAGTCCGGCGACACCATCTCCGGCGCCAACGGCGGAGATCTCGGCAAGGTCGTCCCGGGACAGATGGTTCCAGACTTCGACAAGGCGGCCTTTGCACTGAAGCCCGGCGAGCTCTCAGGCCCCGTGCTCACACCGTTCGGCTACCATCTCATCAAGGTTGATTCCAAGAAGGGCGACACGGCCTCGATGCGGCACATCCTGCTCCGCATCCAGCCGAGCGATTCGTCGACCGCAAAGGTGGATCGCCTGGCCGACCAGTTGGCAAAGCTCGTTGCCGGCGCGGATCAGCCGCGCAAGTTCGACGATGCGGCCAAGACGATGGGCCTTACGCCATTCCACATTCAGGTGGTGGAGAACGAGCCGGCGCAGTACAACGGAAAGGAAGTGCCGAGTGCCAGCGCATGGGCATTCGGTGGAGCTCGCGTTGGCGAGTCGAGCGACCTTTTCGACGCGGATGATGGGTATTACGTCGCGCGCCTCGACAGCATCGCCGAAGGCGGCAAGACGTTCGACGCGGTGAAGGCCGCGGTGCGCGGGCGCGTGGCTGCGGACCGTGCGGTGGAGCGGTCGATTCCGGCGGCTCAGGGCCTGGTGACTGCCGCGAAGACGTCGTCGCTTGAATCGGCGGCGGCTGCCGCGGGTCTCACCGTACAGCACACGGGCATGGTGACCCGCACTGGTGCGATGAAGGAGTTCGGCAGCTTGCGCGAGGCCATTGGATCGGCGTTCGCTGCACCGCTGAACGAACTGAACGGACCAATCCGCCAGTCTGATGGCGTTTTCGTCACCCGAACCGACGCGCGGAAGCCAAGCGACAAGGCAACCTTCGACACCCAGAAAGCGGATCTACGCAGCCGTCGGATGCGGCAGATGCGCGACCAATGGGTGCAGCTGTATCTCGACGACCTGCGGAAGGCCGCGACGATCAAGGATCATCGCAAGGAGCTCAACGCCCAGATCAGGAAGCAGGCCGCTACCTGACCCGCTTGGCGCTCGATCGCAACATTGCCGAATGACAGAAGGGCACACCGGAGATGATCCAGTGTGCCCTTTGTGCATCCTGACGCGCCTCGCGAAATCAGATGAGGCGTTTGGGCTCCGGACGGACTTCTTCGGCGGCGTCACGACGAATCACCGGGTCGCCCGCTGGCAGGCGTGAGTCGGCGCGCGTCTCGACACGCGGCTCGGGCTCCGTGATCGAACGCTCAACGTCATTCACGTTCTTCTTGAACTCGCGAATGCCCTTGCCGAAGGAAGCGCTGATCTCAGGGATCCGCTTTGCGCCGAAAAGAACCAGCACGATGACGAGGATGACCATCAACTCGCCCATACCCAGATTGCCGAACATGATGTCTCCTTAGAAAAGCGATCGTGCTATGAGATACGCGATGAGCACACCGAGCAGACTCAACAAACTGACATCGAGTGCAACAGGACCGAGGGAAAACTTGATGATCACCAAGTCGAGCGAGACTGGACCCAGTGAAGGTTGAACCCCGGTCGTGAAGAACTCCTTCACGGCACCAGGTGGTAGGAACTTGCGTGCCACCTGCGTCATGGCACCGCCCACCACGAACCCGATGGCGAGCGTCACGGCGTGAAACCCCGGCCGTTGTCTGGAAGATCCGCGTGGCGGCATCAGGAGCGTCTATCCATGACGTACACAATAGCATCGGTTAGTGCTTGGCGCGCCTGGGTGTGTGGCAGTGACGCCAGCGCCTCCTCGGCCTCCCGTGCGAATTGCTCGCCACGGCGTCGCGCATCCTCGATTCCGCCGTGCTCCCCCACGAGGGCGACGACTTCGCCAATGTGGTCGTCGTCCGGGGTTTCGGTGGCAAACAGGTGCTCGACCGTGGCGCGGGCGGACCGCGAGAGGCGCGGCAGCGCCGCGATCAGCGGGAGGGTAACCTTGTGCTCCTTCAGATCGGCCCCCGTGGGCTTCCCCGTGACCGAGGAGCTGCCGGTGTAGTCGAGGATGTCGTCGGCCACCTGGAATGCCATCCCGAGCCGCTCGCCGTAGCGGCAGAGCGCGACCCGGTATTGGGCGGCACCGCACATGGCGCCAGTTTCGCAGGCCGCGCTCAAGAGCGACGCCGTCTTGGCCTGAATGAGCATCTCATAGTCCAGCTCGGTGAACGCGAGTGCGTCCACATTCGCGAGCTGTCGCATCTCGCCGATCGTGAGCTGCGTGGAGACGCCAGTCAGCACACGCATGAGGTCGAGGTCTCCGAGCGCGACGAGTGCTTCGAGCGCTCGCGAGTAGAGGAAGTCGCCCATGATGACGCTCACCTGGTGACTGAACAGGGAGTTCACCGTCGGCAGTCCTCGCCGCATCGCGGAGTGGTCCACGGAATCATCGTGCACGAGCGACGCGAGGTGCATGAGCTCCAGCACGGCGGCCAGCGTGACGACCCGGTCCTCAGCGGCGCCCGCCGTCTCGCTCGCCAGCAACGCGAGAGTCGGCCGAAACATCTTGCCGCGAATCTGCAGCAGGTGACCGCTCACCTGTTCGATGAGCGGCAGATCCGCGGTCACGACGCGGCGCATCTCCAGCACGACCTCCTCGAGTCGCTCCACCACCGGCGCCTGAATCTCGCGGAGAGCGGCCGTGGGTGGCGTCCTGGCGCGAAGGACGGCGCTCGTCACGAGACGCCGCTCTCCACGGCGGCGAGCCGCTCGCTGACGTCCTGGAACTGGATGTCCACCACGAACACGCGCTGGTAGTAATCGATCGCGAGCTCTCGCTGGCCGCGCTCCTGGGCACACCGACCGAGCAGGTACAGAATGCCGATCAGATGACTCTCGCTTATGTTCGGCTCGGTCAGCGCGCGGCCGAGGATGGTCGCCGCCATGGGGTACTGCTCCTTCTCGATGAAGCAGAGCCCAAGGGCCTCATACGTAGGCACTCGATTGTTCGGCGCACGCAGGGCCTTCTGGAACTCCGAGATCGCCTCGTCGAGGAGGCCCATCTCCTTATAGGCCACGCCGAGGTCGTAGTGGCTCTGGTGGTCCTCCTCCTCGACGTTCTCGGAGATGCCCTGCTTGAACTTCTTGAGCATGTCCTGGAAGTCCGCCTCCTCATCACCGGTCGGCTCCTCCTCGTCCACCACCATCCGCGTGTCCTTCGGCGCTTCATCGTCGCGGAGCCAGTCTCCGAGGTTGATGAATTCGTCGTCGGGCGTAGCTGAGGGAGTGACGGGCGCAAGCGCTGCGGCAGGCGCCGGCGATCCGGCGCGCGACGTACCTGTCAGGCGCGGCTTGGCAGCGGGTGCAGGTGGCGCCGGCGGCACTTCCGGTGCGGGAAAGCTCTCCAACGCCGAGTGCGCGCGCATCTCGTCAGGCGCGAGGTCGATGACGCGCTGATAGATGGCGCGCGACTTCTCGATCTGACCCGCCCGAAACAACGCCTCGGCGAGCTGCAGGTACGCTTCGATGAGGCGACCGCGCTCATTGGTCCGAAACGCGTACTCCACCCGCTTCTGGTGATGCTTCACCGACGACGGATTGAGGAGCACGATCTCGTCGGCAAGCTTGGAGGCCGCGACAAGGTCATCATGGCGTTCAAATCCGACCATGGCGGCTTCGAGCTCGCGCACACCTCCCTCGCGATCGCCCGACTCCAGCATGGCCTCCGCCAGTCGGCGGCGTAGCAGGTTGTCATCCGGGTCAGCGTCCGAAAGTGCCTTGAGGAGGTCGACGTCGTGTTCCGCAATGACCGTCGACTGCCGCCGCGCGGGTGGAGGAGTCGGGATGGTCGCGAGCTCGTCGTCCTCGAATTCGAAGACGGCGTCGTCACCGGTCGCTTCGTCCGACACGTCCAGAGTGTTCGCGGCCTCCGAGGCGTCCAGAATGCTCGCGGGCGCCTCGCCAGAATGCGGAAGCTCGATGTCGAGCAGTGGAACATCGACGACACCGCGCGAAGGCGTGTCGGTCGCCTCCGGCATAAGGAACTCCAGCTCTCCGCCAATCGTCGCACCGTCGTCTTCGATCGCGGGCTCGTCATCGACCGATTCGGGCTCCGCACCCTCCTCGCCAGCGAGCAGTGGAAGACCGAACAGCGACGAACGCCCATCGCGCGGCGCCGACGGGCCTGCCGGAATGGATGCCGGCGGATCAAGCTCGATCTCGCCGAAGTCCATCACGGGGAGATCCTCCGCTCTCGACGGGTCTGACGGCAGGTCAAAATCCATCAGGTCGTTCAGCGCGTCACCACCCGTCGTTACTTCGTCCGACTCACTCGAGGTGAAGCTTGTGGGCTCGAAATCGAGCAAGTCGCCCGATGATGTGGACTCCTCGGAGGTGCCGGATGACGTTGACTCGATGCCATCGAGAAGACCACCCGTTGCGACTTCGCCGCCCGTTCGCTCGAACTCGTCCGCGCGGGTCATCCCGTCGAGCAGCGCCGGCTCGATCGCCGCCGTCTCGATGATATCGGCGATGGGCCGCGCGGGAATGGCCACGGACGACGCGATCGGCGTGGCGTTCGGATCGGTCACCGGCGCTCGCCGCGGCCGCTCCTCTCCCGTATCGATCAGCTCGAGGCCAAGCGTCGCCTGCTTCTGCTGGTGCGAAACGCGCCTCGGCGGGGCGCTTTCGTTCAGGTCCAGGAAGACGAGGTCCGCCGCTGATCGGCTCGGCGCGTCGCCCAGCGCGCGTGGCTCCGCGGAAGGATCGATGGCCTTCATGCGCTCGACCGTGGCGCGAGCCTCGGCGTCGCGACCCTCGTGGGAATATCGGACGTACAGGAGCTGCAGCTGCTCGATGGCTTCGGTCGATCGGCCCTTTTTCGAGAGCTGCTCGGCGAGCATCAGCCGGATGTCGTCCTGATCAGGACAGAGGTCCGCAAATTCCTTCAGCGCACGAAATGCCTCGTCGATCTTGCCCGCGGCCTGCATGCGATCCGCGTACTCGAGGAAGTTCTTCTTGGCATCGCTCTTGAAGCCTTTCTGGGCGCTGATCTTTCCGAGTTTGTAGTAGACGCTCGCGCGGCCGGGGGAGTTGCGCAGGATCTTGTTGCACAGCGCGATGGCGTTGTTGTGAAATCCGCCGTCCGCGTAGCGGTCGACCGCCTGCTCGTAATAGTCGACCGCGTCTCCGACGCTACCCTGTTTCAGGTAGAGGTCGCCTACGCGGTTGAAGAGGGAGACATCGACCTCTTCGTCAGACCGGTCGTATCCGTCGAGGATTTCGACGTACACCGCCAGTGCCTTGTCGAACTGCTTCTTCAGCTCGAACTCGGCGGCCTTTTTCTTGAGCTTGGCGACATCTGTCATCAGGGACGATCAAGGCTCGGCGAGGGTCGTCCCCGGTCTTGCGACGGATGGGGATCAGGGGACAAAAGTTAGTCCTAAGTCATGGACGTGACAAGGTTTGCCGCGTGCCCACGATGCGCGGCAACGCGCCGCGCCATACCAGTACGGCAGCTCGCGAAAATCGTTCACGTCCCACAGCGCCATATCCGCCGAAAAGCCCGGTGCAAGCTGGCCCACGTGATCCGCGAGCCCGAGCGCGGCGGCACCGTTCACGGTCCCTGCGATGATCGCTTCCGCGACGGAAAGGTGAAGCTGGCTGACGCCCAGCGTAAGAATGAGCGGGAAGTTGACCGTTGGTGACGTACCAGGATTGAAGTCCGTTGCCAATGCAATTGCGACGCCCGCCTCGATCATGCGGCGCGCCGGTGCCTGTGTCGTCTTGCCCAGGAACAGCATGGTCCCCGGAAGCAGCGTGGCGACCGTGCCCGCACCGGCGAGCGCGGCGATCCCTAAGTCGCTCACGGCGGCGAGATGATCCGCGGACGTGGCCTCGAGCTCCGCGGCGAGCGCGGCGCCATCGCCCGACACGAGCTCGTCGGCGTGCAGCTTGATCCCCAGCCCCGCCGCTCGCGCCGCGAGCAGCACCTCGCGCGCTTCGTCGGGCGTGAAGACGCCCGGTTCGCAGAAGACATCGGCGAACGACGCGAGTCGGTCGCGGGCGATGACGGGAAGCATCTCGTGAATGAGCAGGTCGAGATATTCCCGCCTTCCTTCCGTGCGTTCGCGATACTCGAGGGGAATTTCGTGAGCACCGAGCCACGTCGGAACGATGCGCATCGGCAGTGCTGCCGCGAGACGTCGAATCACGCGCAGCGACTTGGTCTCAGCCTCGAGCGAGAGACCATAGCCCGACTTCACCTCGACCGTGGTGATTCCCGAGGCAGCCAGCGCACGGAGGCGAGGGAGCGCGAGGGCGTACAGCTCGTCCTCGCTGCGTGCACGCAGGTCGCGCACCGACGCATGAATGCCACCGCCGCGCCGCGCGATCTCCATGTACGGAACGCCGGTTGCCCGGAGCTCTTGTTCCTCGTAGCGCGCCCGGCCGAAGATCGCATGTGTGTGTGAGTCGGCGAACCCGGGAGTCAACACGCCATTTGCGCAATCGATAACGCGAGTACCCGGGTTCTCAGTGCGCAGCGTGCGTTCGTCGTCCACCGCGACGATGACACCCTGCTCTACAAGCACACCTGCCCCTGCCCGCACAACGGCGTTGGTCATCTCGCCGCCCCGACGTGCTCGCGCTGGTCCCGCGCACGTCACGGTCTGCGCGGCGTTCACGAACAGCAACGCGTCGGCGCTCATGCGATGGCATGTGGCCGGCCCATGACGTCCCGCACGCGAGACAGTCGAAGGGGGGCCTGGGCTTCGCCGCGGCACGCATAGAAGCACGCGTTGCAGTTGATCGGTTCGTACGCGCGGAAGTCGGTCCAGTGGAAATCGGTCGGGAAATCCGGGCAACGCTTCACGTGCCCCATGGGGTCGATGTGAATCGTGCGTTGTCCCGATCGGCATGGCTCGGTGATCTCTCCACGTGCCCACGCGGGAATCTGCTCGAGGTACGCATCGGAGTTCGTGATCACGCCGCGATGACGTCGCTTTAGCTCGAGGAGGGTCGCGATCGCGTCGTCGAGGGCGCCGTGCATCCGCGCATCGAGCACGTGGTCTCGATTGCCATTCTTCGCGTCGGTGTAGACGCTGAAGTTCACGCCGCAGCCAAGGGATGCCGCGCGATATACGATCGGGACCAACTGATCGAGATTGTCGTCCTTGATGACCGTGTTGAAGCGGATGTTGTCGATTCCGCGCGCGCGCATTCCGTCCACAGCGTTGAAGATCCGATCGGTCAGGCCGGGAATGCCACGCGCATCATCATGACGACCGTCGAGGTAGTCGAGCGAGATGTTGAACTGGTGAATGCCGGCATCCCACAACGAAACGGCCCGCTCCGTCGTGAGCATACCGCCGTGGGTGATCAACGTCGTGTATTTGAGCCGCACCGATGCGTCGACGGCCGCGACGATCGCCTCGAGATCGCGCCGCATCATCGGCTCACCGCCGGTGAACGTGACGAGCATCGGATTGAAGTGGCGCGCCGCATCCGCGTACGACTTGAGCTCGTGCTCTCGCGCTTCGGCTGGCGTTTTCCAGTAGTCGCAAAACGTGCATCGTGCATTGCACCGGAGCGTCACCTCGAAGTGCACAAGCAATGGTCGCTTGCGTGCCGAGAGCCATGCGTACTTCGTGAGAAACAGCGGCACGTGCCACGGCTTGAAGCGCGCGGACAGCACTAGCGCGCCATCGGAATGACGATGCCTGATCGTCGCGCGGTGTCTCGCGCCGACGCGTACCCCGCATCGGCGTGCCGTGCGACGCCGATGCCGGGATCGTTCGTCAACACGCGCTGAAGTCGCTCGCGCATCTCCGCGGTGCCGTCCGCAACGATCACCTGCCCCGCGTGCAGCGAGTTTCCGATGCCAACGCCGCCGCCGTGGTGAAAGGAGACCCAGCTCGCTCCGCTCGCGACGTTGAGCAATGCATTGAGAATGGGCCAGTCGCTCACCGCGTCGGTGCCGTCCATCATCGCTTCGGTCTCGCGAAATGGCGACGCGACGCTGCCGGTGTCGAGATGGTCACGTCCAATCGCAATGGGCGCGGACAGTTCGCCCGATGCGACGAGGTCATTCAGCGCGACGCCGAATCGCGCCCGGTCTCCCTGTCCCAGCCAGCAGATACGCGCGGGCAGCCCCTGGAAATGGATACGTTCGCGAGCGAGCGCGATCCAGCGCGCCAGATGCTCGTCATGCGGGAATAGTTCGAGTACGAGCGCATCCGTTCGGTCGATATCCTTCCGGTCGCCGGAGAGGGCGACCCACCGGAATGGCCCCTTGCCCTCGCAGAAGAGCGGGCGGATGTACTCCGGGATGAATCCGGGGATCTCGAAGGCATCGGCAACACCCGCATCGAATGCGACGGTGCGCACGTTGTTGCCGTAGTCGAACGTGACGGCGCCGGAGCGCTGGAGCGCCAGCATTGCGCGCACGTGCCGGACCGCGGTCGCCGTGCTCCGCGCGACGTACCCTTCGGGGTCGCTCTCACGCAGCAGCGCCGCCTCGGCGAGTGACATTCCGTCAGGGATGTAGCCGCGCAGCATGTCGTGCGCGCTCGTCTGGTCGGTGAGCACGTCGACGCGCACGCCCCGCTGCCCGAGTTGTTCCAGCGCGGGTGCCGCATTCATGACCACGGCGACGGAAAGTGCGCGCGCATCTCGCCGCGCCTGCTCGACCAGCGCGAGTCCTTCATCGAGCGACGACGCCTTCACGTCGCAATAGCCGGTTTCGAGACGCTTGTCGATTCGCGATTCGTCCACGTCGAAGGCGAGCATCACCGCACCCTGCATTGTTGCCGCGAGGGGCTGCGCCCCACCCATGCCGCCGAGCCCGGCGGTGACCACGAGGCGGCCGGCGAGGCGGCCGCCAAAGTGTTGTCGCGCAACGGCGCCGAACGTCTCGTACGTGCCCTGCACGATGCCCTGGGACCCGATGTAGATCCACGACCCCGCCGTCATCTGGCCATACATCATCAGGCCGCGGCGCTCGAGCTCGCGAAAGTGTTCCCACGTGGCCCATCGGCCCACGAGGTTCGAGTTCGCGATGAGCACTCGTGGAGCGCCGGCATGCGTGCGGAACACCGCAACGGGCTTTCCACTCTGGACCAGGAGCGTTTCGTCGTTCTCGAGCGCGCGGAGCGATGTCACGATCGCGTCGAACGCCTCCCAGCTGCGAGCCGCTTTTCCTGTACCACCGTACACCACCAACTCGTCCGGACGCTCGGCGACCTCTGGATCGAGATTGTTCATCAGCATCCGGAGGGCCGCTTCCTGGTGCCATCCCTTGCAGGTGATCGTGGTTCCGCGTGGAGCACGGACCGGGCGCGCGCCGCTCAGCGGCGAATTGACGGCCTCACTCATGCGCCACGAACGCCAGTGGTGAAGTGTCCGCGTTCAATGGCGGCCGAGAGTGCATCGATGTCCGCGGACAGGGCGCGATCGTGGACGAACGTCGGGATGATCTCGCGCACCAGCCGGAGGCCGGCGGCTGCGCCCCTGCCGGCCGTCAGCGGAAGGCGATATTCGAGACCCTGCGCGGCGCACATCAGCTCGATCGCCAGCACATTGCGAACATTCGCCACGATGCGCCGAAGCTTCCACGCGGCTCCCATCGCCATCGGTACCTGGTCTTCCTTGTTGCCGTCCGTCGGAATGCTGTCGACGCTTGCCGGATGCGAGAGGACCTTGCACTCGCTGGCGAGCGAGGCGGCGGTCACCTGCGCCATCATGAAGCCCGAGCTGACGCCGGCGTCGAGCGTGAGGAATGGCGGAAGTCCGTGATTCAGGTCCGGATGCACGAGCCGATCGATGCGTCGCTCGGCGATGGTGGCAAGATTGGTGAGCGCGATGGCCAGGAAGTCGAGCGCCATGGCGACCGACTGCCCATGAAAGTTTCCCCCGCTCAGCAACTCGCCCGTCTCCGCAAACACGAGTGGATTGTCCGTGGCCGCGTTGAGCTCTCGGCCGATGACACCCGCGCAGAAGTCGATGGCGTCGAGCACAGGCCCGTGTACCTGCGGCATACAGCGCAGCGCATACGGATCCTGGACGCGCGCATCGCCGTGCAGGTGGGACGCCCGAATCTCGGATTCCGCGAGCAGTTGTCGCAGCAGCGCGGCGCTCGCAGCCTGCCCCAGCTGTCCGCGCGCATCCTGGATGCGTGCATCGAAGGCGACGGGTGTTCCCATGAGCGCTTCGAGCGACATGGCCCCGGAGAGGTGCGCGATCTGCCAGAGTCGATGCGCGTCGACGACGGCCAGCGCCGCGATCGCGGTATGGGCCTGTGTTCCGTTGATGAGCGTGATGCCTTCCTTGGGGCCAAGTCGCACGGGTTCGATTCCCGCCGCGCACAGGAGTGCTGTTGCCTCTCCGGACGTTGATCCGCGATGCAGGTCGCCTTCACCGATGAGCGAGAGCGCGAGGTGTGCGAGTGGAGCCAGGTCGCCGCTCGCACCGACGCTGCCCTGCTCGGGGACGGAGGGGTAGAGGCCAGCATTGAGCATGGCCGCGAGCGTCTCGACGAGGAGTGGTCGTGCCCCCGAATAACCTTTCGCGATCACGTTCGCGCGGAGCAGCATCATGGCGCGCACCTCGCGCTCCGGCAGCAGCGGCCCGACGCCGCAGACATGGCTGCGCACGAGGTTCACCTGCAGCTCAGCGAGGCGGTCGCGCGGGATGACGATGTCCGAGAGCTTGCCGAATCCCGTCGTGACACCGTAGGCCACTTCGTTTCCGCGAACGAGCGCGGTGACCACGTCGTTGGCGCGCATCATACGCGCGCGGGCCGCGTCCGAGAGGTCGACGGGAGCCCGGTCGACCGCGACCGCAACGACGTCGTCGAGGGTCAGAGAGGTTCCATCCAGCGTGACAGCGGTAGCCATGCGGGAATGTCAGCGTGGCGCCACCACTATTCAAGGTCCGCGCTTACTGGCCGATGCCTTCATTGCGGTAGGTCGCCTTGTGATAGTCGAACTTCAACTCGGGCTCCGCCTTCAGCGAGACGTTGAAGCTGAACGCGAAACTGCCGTTGGGTGACTGCGTGAAGGCGAAGATCGCGCGCCAGTCGTGCAGGTCGCGCTGGAGGGACACAATTTGACTGGCGAAGTTGTGCGCGACGAAATCGTATTGCGTCTGCCACGCCGCGGCCCAGTGCTCCGTGAGATTGAAGCTCAGGCTGCTGCCAAGTGAGGTGGTGGGCGGCGTGACGTAGATGGTGGAGCCGGTGAGGCCCGAGCCGATGGGCAGCGCCGGATTCGGGTTGGAGCGCGACGAGGCCACGCAGGCATCATACTGCAAACGGGTAACCGCGGTGTTGAGAATGGCGCATTGGAGTGCCGGATCGTACTGCACCACGTTCGAACCGGTGACCGGACGCTGCCTGGCCGACGTGAAGGTGAACGACGCCTGCCAACCCGCGGTCGCGGCTGGCAGGTACGCTGTGTTGCGTGACCGCCCCGCGACAGGCTGCGACGCGACCTGCTGCGCATACCTGCTGTCGGGCTGCTGCTGGATACGATCCGTTCCCGCGTCGGTTGGTGGAACAGCCTTCCCGAACAATCGCGAAAATACCGCGAATGGATTTGCCGAGTTACTGAACGAGAACGAGCCCGTGACGCGCTCGCGATACGGCTTGAAGATCGCGGAATCGCTCAGCGTGGAACCCTCGAAGAGCGAGTAGTCGACGCCAACGTCGACGCCCGGCAGCAGGTCCGAGCGAACGGTGTAGCCGAAGTTCTGCGTCGTGAGGCCGCGAATGGGCGAGTGCGTGTAGCGTGCGCGCTCGAAGTCGTACGCGAGCGACGTGAAGTTGAGGGAGAGGAGCTTGAGCTTCTCACCACCCTCGGGGTTCGAGTCACTCAGCGTACGGACCTTTCCTTCGAGGCTCGTCGACAGCCCGAACGACAGGGCGTTCTGCGCGAGCGCTCCCAGATATCCCGTGGTGTCCCGCGTAATCGTGCTGTACTTCGACGTACCCCTGGCAGCGAGGTAGGCGTTGCTCACCGACCGATAAGGGGCGTAGGAATAGCTGATGGTCGGCGCAATCGAGTGACGGATCGCGCGGAATGGACCAAATGGAATCTGGTCGAAGATGTGAAACAGGGTCGGCGCCGCTGAAAGTCCGAACGTCGGGCGTTTCGATTGGCAGACGAATTCGCCGCCGGTCCGCTCGTTGCGAATGCACAGCGGCCCACCGTCCACATTCGAGAGGGACAGCGACTGGGTGAGGTTGAAGTTGTTTCTCGCCAGTGCCGGAAGTGTGAACGAGGGCGTGTAGTTGAACTCGGTGTGGTACGTCTGCGCGTAGATGTGGCCCGTCTGCACGCCGGTGACAACGTCCGTGACGACATCGTATTCGGGAAAGTCGTTCAGCGCCGTATTGACGCTGATCTGATTACCGATGTTGTAGCCGAATACGGTCACCGGCGTGTCGAAGCTGAGCTGGCTCGTTCTCGAGCTGCGGCGAAGGGTATCGCCGAAGACGGTGTCGAGCCCCGCGATCGTCTTGCCGGAGCGCAGCAGGAGGCCGAGCGCCGACGGCTGGTCGATACCGAGCTGTTGCGACGCGGAGTAGCTGAGGTTCGGTGTCCACGTGAGCCAGGAGCCGAGGTTCAGCGGGCTGGTCGTGAGGCTGAGCGTGGGGAAGTTGCGATCGAGTTGCGTGCGTCCCGGGTACTGCTTCTGCGAGGCGCCCAAGCTGATCTGCGCGGGACCGACCTTCTGCTGGTAGTTCGCCTGCGATGCGATCGTGGCCAGCGACGAATACGGGTTCGTCGTCAACTGCTGCTGTAGCGACGTGTTCTTGACGAGGTTCAGGTTGAGCGACAGCGAGCTATTGCGCGTGAAGTTCTGTTGGTGACCCCAGGTGAGCGCCGTGTTGTTCGACGCACCCGTGCGCGTTTCGCTCAACGCGAGATTCCCGGTGACGTAGCGCTCGAGCCACCGATACCGGAACTCGCCGTTGTATCGCACGAAGCCCGCATCGCCCAGCACGAGACCGGCGTCGCCAGCGGAGCTGCGCCAATCCATCGAGACCTGCGAATCGAGATAGTCGTTGATCGCGAAGTAGTAGCCCAGCCCCTCGATATTGCGCCGGTACGATGGGCTGTTTCGCACGATGTCGCTCACGCCGATGTTCGGCGCGATCAGTCCACTGCGGCGGCCGTTGCGGACGTCCTGGAAGATGAACGGCAGCCACAGGACCGGGACATCGCCAATGTAGAGGACGGCCGGCCGCGCGACGACGAACGATCCAGTGCGCTTGATCTCTTTCGCCTTGAAGTAGTAGTCGGGAATGGAATCATCGCAGGCGGTGACCGTTCCATTCCGGAAATAGATCGCGGCACCATTGGCACTCGTTACGGAATCCTTCGACATCAGGACGGTGGCACGCTCACCCGTGATCGTCAGCACCTGACCGCTCTGCGGGATCTGCGTCTTGAAGCCGGCGAGTGAGGCGCGCTTGTTTGCGAGATCGTACGTCGCGGCACCCGTGCTGAGGATAGGGGCCTGACCCGGCGTGACGAACACGTTGCCGCGTTTGCTGGGATCGCTGCCGACGCGAATCGAGGTGCCGGAGCCGCCGAAGATCGTGTCGGACTTCACGAGCTGCGAGTCACGCTGGACCATCGCCTTCCCGTAGCCAAGCGTGGAAGTGAGCTGCATGGCGCGCGTCAGCGCGTCGAAGGTGATGATGTCGCCCTGATACCGCGTGACGTTGTAGCCCGGCTTCGCGAGCAAGCGCTTGATCACCGAATCCGGCGCGGCGAACGTGGGGAGTGCGGTCGAATCCACGCGCGTTAGGGTATCGCCAGGCGCACGCAACGAATCGCGTCGCGCCGGAGGGGTGTTCCGACCGGTGGGAATGGACGGGCGGGAACCGGGCCGACCCACCTGGGCGCGCGCGTCACCGGCAAATGCCGCCAGTGCGCACACCATCAGGAGAATCAGCCCGGTCTTCACGCCGCCGCGCCCGAATCTTCGGCCGCGTCCGCAATACGCTGCCGCTCACGCTTCCTGAACACGAGCCACGAGAGCACGATGCTTATCTCATAGAGGAGATACAGCAGAACCGTCAACACCAGATTCGTAACGAAGATGTCGCCCGGCGTGATGAAGGCCGCGATCACGAATGAACCGACGAGTGCATGCCGGCGAAACTTTGAAAGAAATTTCGGCGTGACGAGTCCGAACGACGACAGAAGCAGCACCAGGATCGGAAGCTCGAACACCGCTCCGATCGCCAACACGAGCGAAATGATGAAGCCGAAGTATTCGGACGCCGTGATCATCTGGTCGAACGCGTCGTCACCGATGCCGGTGAGAAAGCGGAGCGTCATCGGGAGCACGAGATACCAGGCGAGCGCCGCGCCGCACACGAACAGGAACACGGCACCGAGGATCACCGGAATGCCTATCCGCTTCTCGTGCTTGTGCAGCGCGGGCGAGAGGAACACCCAGATCTGATAGATGATCACCGGGAGGGCGATGATGATTCCGCCGATCAGGGCGGTCTGCATCAGGATCGAGAACCCCTCGCCTGGATGCGTGTTCATCAACCGCCGCCCGTGCAGGAACGGCAGGATCGGGCTCTGGAGCCACAGCAGGACCGGACGCTCGAACCTCAGGAGCAGCGCGAAGGAGATGACGACGCCGAATACCAACGCGCCAAGCGACCAGATGATGCGCCACCGCAACTCCTCGAGGTGGTCGAGGAATGGCATCTCGGCCGCGTTCTTCACCGTCGTCTGCTCCACTGCCACCTACCGAATGGTTCGAAGTTGCTCTTTCGCCAGCGCCGCCTCATCCGAGCTCGGATACGTTTTCACGATCCGGTCGAACGCCGCCCGAGCGGCGGCTGTCTGTCCCGCTGCCTTCAGCGAGAGCGCATGCTTGTACAGCGCCGTCGCCGCCTTGGGCGACTTCGGGTACCGCTGAATGACGAGACCGTATACCGAGTCCGCCGCCACCTGGTTCCGTTCTGCGGCGTAGGTCTCTGCAATGTAGACCATTGCCTCTGGTGCATCCTCCGTCGTCGGATACAACCGCAGCAAGTCGATGAAGCCATTGCGTGCGACTCCGGTTGCTCCCCTGCGCAGTTGATCGAGGGAGCTCTGGAACAGCTGCGCCGGTCCCGGGGCGCCAGCGCCCCGGGTGGTATCTGTTCCAGCCGGGACACCGCCAGCTTGCGCGTTCCGCTCCTCGAGCGATGCGCGCAGCTCCTGAATTCGGCGCTGCCCCTGCCCACTGAGCTCCTGCAGCTGAAGGATCTGCCGACCCATCTCGTAATGATCGTTCTGCACATCGCCCTGCAGCTTGGCCAGCCGCGCCGCAATGATCCGCACCGAGTCGCTATTGCGCGCGATCTGCGCAAGAATCTGCGCGACCGCACGATCGAGCTGAACACGCTGGACATCGGCACTGCTGCTCGCCACCTGGCTCATCGTGTTGAGCTGACTCTGGAGCAAGGCGACGTCGCCCTTGGAGGCAAAGCACCCGGCCAGGGCCAGCGCCAGCGCTGGCGACAGGCGATGCGCGCGCATCAGGCGCGCGGACGCGTGAGCGCGCCCGGCACGTTGCCGCTCTGGAACTCCGCTCGGCGATTCAATTGATACGACGCTTCATCGGTGCCCCGAACAGCCGGCTGGGAGTCGCCGAGGCTCTGCGTGGAGAAACGGCCCTCGTCAACGCCCTTGCTCACGAGGTAGCGCTTGACCTGCGCGGCACGACGCTGGCCGAGGGCCAGGTTGTACTCCGCGGTGCCCTGCTCGTCGGTGTGTCCGACGATCAGGTACGTCACCGATGGATTCGCGGAGAGGATCGCCGCCTTCGAATCGAGGACGACGCGCGCGTCATCGCGGATCTGGTCCTTGTCGTAGTCGAAGTAGACCGGCTGTTGGAGCGTCGCCTTCAGCGACGCGGCCGCACGTTCGGCGTCAGCGGCGTTGGCGTTCGCGGCGGCGGCAGCACGATTCGCGGCGGCGACGGAGTCGGCGCGCCGACGCGCGGCTTCCGCCGCGAGCCTTTCGGCGCCGGTTGGGCCGGCGGGCTCCGTCACGACGGCCACGGGAGTCGGCGCGGGTGCCGGCGTCTTGCGGCAGGCGGAGAGGACAACGGTACTGAGCGCGAGCGAAACAAGCAGAGTACGACGGGTCATGCAGGTCTCCGGAGAGAGAGGGTGGTCAGTGGCGACTCGGAAATTACTTCAGTACGACAGAAGTCGAGGCGACCACGCCGCATTGCGTGCGTCGCTCGAACCGTGCGTCAACTGACGCGAGCGGCCCGTTTCGACATCGATGACCCAGAGCTGCTTCACGCCCGTTCGATTGGACGAGAACGTGATGTGGCGCCCGTCCGGCGCCCAGGATGGATCTTCGTTGCGTCCTTCGCTCGTGAGCTGCTTGAGCCCACGGTCACGAAGGCTGATGGTCATGATCTGAAAGCTTGTTCCAATCATCGAATGGAACGCGACGGACCGGCCATCCGGCGACCAGTCGGGCGACGCGCGATGCGACCGCTCGCCAAACTCCGGTGGCGTGAGCAACTCGACGTTCGTTCCATCCGCATCCATCGTGTAGATCTCGGGGTGTCCAGCGCGTGCCGACATGAACGCGATGCGTCGTCCGTCGGGACTGAAGGTGGGAGATACGTTGTCACTGCCGCGGCCGACCGAGAGGCGATGCCCGCCGCCGCCAGACGTCGGCGCGATAAATATATCGACCCCTTCGTCCTCACCGTGGCCGTACACGACACTCGCCCCATCGGGACTGAAGACAGGTGAGATGAACACCCCCGCGCCCGACGCGATGACGCGCGCTTGGTCGTTCGCAAGATCCTTCACTACCACCTGCGCCGGCGTCAGCGTGTTGTAAGCGACCATCGCGCCATCGGGACTCCACGCGCTCGAAAGCGGCGATCCGCTTTCCGCCACCGAAACGAGCCCTTCGCCGTCGCTGTCCACGGCCCACAGCTTGTTGCCACGCGTGAACAGGATTCTCGTGCGCGCGATTCCCTTGGTGCCGGTCAACGACTCCTCGAGATCATCGGAAAGCCAATGCGCGACCGAACGCCATTCCCTGACACGCGTCGTGGGCGGCGCGGCGTAGTCGCGAACGAGCGCGGTCGTCTGCTTCGCGACGTCGTACACGGCGACGTGGAATCCCGCCGGTGTCGGCGTGATCTGCACAGCGGCCGCCGCACCCATGCGCGCGAGGACAGGCCAGGCGGGACTGGCGCTACGCGTCGCGTCGCCGAGCGCGGCTCCTTCGAGCGCGATCACCTCCAGGCGATCGCCGAAGTCGAGGTCGCGCTGCACAATCGCCCGGATGGAATCGGCGCCGACGCCCTTCGACGGCAGCACGATGACACCCGGTTTCGTTCCGGTCGTGTACGTGAGGCCGATGCGCACGCCGCGCGTGGTGTCCTGCGCCGCCGCGGACGAGGACAGGAGAAGCGCTGCGAACAGCGCGCGACCGGCGGAAGTGAGCTGCATCAATGAATCAGGCGGGGATCGAAGCTGAATACCACTGGGAGCACGTCGTCCGCGAATCCGTCCGGCAACGGGCCAAATGCACGTGACGCGAGCTCGATGGCGGCAAGCGCATCCTGGTCGAACGAGTAGACGGACGACCGCCTCGTCAGCCGTGCTCCAGCAACGGTTCCATCTCGACGAATCATGAAGGACACTTCCGCGGTGAGCGCGCCGCGCGCGGACGGCTTGAAATTGAGGGCGATCTGACGAACGATATTCGCCAGATACACGGGATACGGAAAAGCGATCCCATCCGCCTTCACATTCGCGACATCGGCGCCGCGCCCGCCCTGCGGCCCGCCGCCCGCAACCGGGGCCGCCGCGACCGGTGCCGCCTTCGCGGCGTTGGGCGTTGCCGTCTTCGCGACTCGCGCCACGGGTGCCTTCACCGGCACCGACATTTTCTCCGGCGCCGGCGTCTCACGGGCACGCGGTGCCGGAGCTGGCGTCGCTACGGCGGGTGCAGGTGGCGTGACGGCGGGCGGCGTTGGCTGCACGACACCGATCGCGCGCGTGCCCGGCGGCGCGGCGATGAGGCTTACGCGATATATGGGAGCGGTCGACGCGCGCGGCGTAGTGCGCGCATACAGAAGCGCTGCGGCAGCGGCCGCGTGCAACAGCACCGACATCGCCATGGGCAGGCGCAGCGAAAACCCTTCACCCGCGGCGACGGCGGTCACGGTGCCGGCGGGGGATCGGTCATGAGGCCGACGTCGCTGACACCGGCCGACCGCATGATCGCGATCACCTGCGTGACGACACCGTACGGAACGCTCGCGTCGCCACGAAGATAGACGCCGTCACTCGTGCGCTTCGACGCGAGCGACCGGAAGGCCGCACGAAACTCGGCGAGCGTCATGCGCGTTTCATCGACGTACACGGCGCCGCTCCGGTCGATCGTCACAACCATGCCGCTCTTCGGATCGAGCGGCTTGGCGTCCGCCTTCGGAAGGGCGACGTCCACGCCACCCTGCATCATCGGCGCGGTAATCATGAAGATGACGAGCAGCAGGAGCATCACGTCGATGAGGCTCACGACGTTGATCTCGCTGTTGAGCGGCATCTCTCGCCGGCGACGCGCCACCTAGACGCGCCCTTCGCGAACGAGCATCGCGATCACGGTCGTTCCAAATCCCTCGAGCAGGTTATCGAGCCGGTTGAGCCGGTTCGCGAGGATGTTGTACCCGAACGTGGCCGGAATGGCGACGGCCAGTGCCGCGGCCGTGGCGATCAGCGCCGCCGCAACACCCGGCGCGACCGCGGCGAGGTTGCCCGACCCGCGTGTCGCGATACCGAGAAACGCCGTAATGATTCCGAGCACCGTTCCGAGAAGCCCGATGAGTGGACTCGCTGATCCGATCGTCGCCAACCACGGCAGGAACCTGCCGAGGCGGTCGCGCTCCGACAGTGCTTCCGCGTCGAGCACGAGGCGCAACGTCTCCACTTGTGACGCCGCCGCCGTTGGCGACAGTGGAACCGACGGCGTATCCGAGTACGCCGTCGTCGAGCGGGGCGGCTTGAGGTCGCCGACGAACTGCAGCGCGCGCACCAACAGCCGCTGCGCTGCATTCGGCGACGAGTGTCGTGCCACCTCGCTCGCTGCCGCGAGGCGGGCGCCGCGCTCCACCTCTCGCGCAAACCCCGTCGCCAGCCGCAGGGACTTCGACAGCTCTCGGCCCACGCCAATCATGATAGCCCAGCTCACGAACGACAGCACGACGAGAATGCCGAGGACGACGTGTGTCTCCGTTCCTGCATTCAGGACGAGATCACGCGGCGAAGTGGGTACGGCGGTGCCGACCTGGAACAGTGCAATCATGCACGCTCCGAGGTGGCCGTCTCAGCGGGTTTCGCACGCCGGGCCTTGAACCACTCGAAGCTCCGCGACAGTCCCTCTTCGAGCGAGACCGCCGGTCGCCACCCGAGCTGCGCGCCCGCCTTGGTCACATCGAGATACGACGTGCGCTGTTCACCCGGCCGCTCGGGTGCGTGCTCCACCGGCGTCGTCCTACCTGCGGCCGCCATGAGGACCGTCGCGAGCCGCAGCACATCCGTCGGCACACCAGTTCCCACATTGTAGGCGCGCGTATCGAGCAGCTCGGTTTTCGGCAGAGGCTGCGTCGCACCCCGAAACGTCGCATCGACGACATCGCTGACGTAGACGTAGTCGCGCGTCTGCAGGCCATCACCGAACACCGTCATCGCCTGGTCGTCGAGAATCCGGCCGCAGAAAATCGCGACGACGCCGGCCTCACCGTGCGGGTCCTGGCGCGGACCATAGACGTTCGCGAAGCGCATGACCGCGTACTCCATTCCGTGCACGCGACCGTAGTAGGCAAGATAGTTCTCCACCGCCAGCTTGGAGATCGCGTAGGGCGACTCCGGATTCTTGCTGAAGGTTTCGATGTTGGGCGGTTCGGTGAAGTCACCATAGACGGCACCACCGGTCGACGAAAAGACCACGCGTGTCGACGGAGAGTGCTGGCGCACGGCCTCCAGCAGGTTGATGGAGCCAAGCACGTTGACCTGTGCATCGAAACCCGGATCCGCGACGCTCTTGCGGACGTCCATCTGCGCCGCGAGATGTACCAGCACATCAGGGACAAGTGTTCGCACGAGGTCAGCGGCCGCCGCGTCCCGGATGTCGAGCTCGTGAAACGTTGCCCCCGCCGGGACGTTCTGCCGCCGGCCGTTGTACAAGTTGTCGATGACGTGAACCTCCCACCCCTCCGCGAGAAAGCGATCAGCGACATGCGAGCCGATGAATCCTGCTCCACCAGAGATGAGCACCTTCTTCATTGTTTCGAGTCCGTGGTTCGAGGAGAGGGTTCGGAATCGGACGAAGGCACATCCACGCCCGCGTCGCGTACGTCGAGACCGAAGAGGTACCGCGCCGCATCGACGACGCCCAGCCCACGGCCGTTGGCCGCAGCAGCGCGCAAACGAATCGATGGCTCATGGAGAAACTTGTTCGTCAACGACTGCGCAAACTGCTCGACGATCGCTCGCTGCGCGGGTGTGAGGTCCTTGAGGCGGCGAAGCGCAGCTTCGAGCTCGCGCTCCCGGACCCGGTTGACCTCCGACCGCAGTTGCGTCAGAACCGGCACGGCCGACAATCCAGCCACCCACTGCCAGAAGCTCTCGACCTCTTCGCCGATCAATGCCTCGGCGGCCGGGAGCTCGCCGCGTCGACGCTCGAGACTCGCGCTCACGACAGCCTGGAGGTCATCCAGGTCGTAGAGATACACGTTGGCCAGCTTGCCGACTTCCGGCTCCACGTCGCGGGGCAACGCGATGTCGAGGATGCACAACGGACGGTCACCGCGCTTCGTCACCGCATCGCGAACGTTCGCGACGTTCACCACGGGGCGCGGGGACGCCGTCGAACAGAGGAGCACATCCACGTCACAGAGCGCCGACCACGCCTCGTCGTAGTGCACCGCGGTCGCGCCATACTGCGCCGCGAGCACGACCGCGCGATCATACGTGCGGTTCGCCACCACCGACGCTTCCACTCCTTCGAGCCGAAGCGATTCGAGCGCGAGCTCCGCCATCTCGCCGGCGCCGAGCACCATGGCGCGACGACCCTTGAGGGCGCCGAATATCTTCTTCGACAGCTGAACGGCGGCGGAGCTGACGCTCATGGCACCATGCCCGAGTCGCGTTTCGCTGCGCACACGTCCGCCGGTGAGCAACGCACGCTGAAACAGCCGGTTCAGCACCGCGCCTGATACGGGTCGGCTGCGCTCCCATGCATCGCGGACCTGGCCATGGATCTGCGCCTCACCCACCACCATCGACTCCATGCCGGACGCCACGCGGAACAGGTGGGCCGCAGCCTCACGATCTCGATGCACATAGCCATACTCGGCGGCATCGGCGCCAAGGCGCTGGGAGAACAGCTCCCAAACGGCACCTGATGCTTCTCGCTCTCCCTCGACGAGGTAGAGCTCCGTCCGATTGCAGGTGGACAACATCACGGCTTCGCGCGCACCCGCAACGGCGCGCACCGACTCCAGCGTACTCACCACTTCGCGTGGGGAGAACGCCAGTCGTTCGCGCACGTCGAGCGGCGCGCCCTGATGGCTCACCCCAACGACGATCACGGCCATTCGGCAATGCGCTGGGATATCTCCCCGCCCTCCACGGCGTCACAGAAATCTTCGTTGATCAGCTCCGGCGAGCGGGATCGCCACAGTTCGGAATCTCCGCTCGCGATCATTCGCTTGCGCAGCGCACCGAGGTCACTGAGAGCATCCGCGTAGCGTGCATCGAACCGCTCCGCGATCGCATTGCGTATGCGGATGGCTGCCGCGGGAACACCGCCGGCGCTCACGCCGATGGTGAGAGGCCCACGATGATGCGTCGCCATCATCGCGAAGTTGCCGTCGCTCGAATGATCGGCCGCGTTCAACAGGCGGTTGTCGGCGTGCGCGTCGCGGGCAACGGTGGAATTCGCCATCCGATCGTTTGTCGCGATGATGACGAGCTGCGCGTCGCCGATGTCGCCCGTCTCATAGGGGCGGCGGTCGACGAGTATCGCGAATTCACGGGCCAGCAGCTCCAGCGCGGGATCGAGTTCGGGGGCGACGATCCGCACGGTCGCGCCGGCCTGCGCGAACTGCCGCACCTTGCGCATGGCCACATTGCCGCCGCCCACCACGAGTACACGCAGGCCCGACCCCTCGACGAGGATTGGCAGCGTGCTCACAGGAAGCGCCCTCCACCGTTCGTTTCGGACAGGCGAAACGCCACGTATAGCACGACGATGGCCGTGAAGCTGACACTCGAGTAGATCGCCGCTCGTCGCGCCTGCCAACCACCGACCGATCGCCCCAGCGCAATGCCCGTGACCGCGAGCCAGGCGCCCATCGCCCATACGATCTTGGGCGCGCTCAGTTCGTGATACGTCAGCGCGTAGGTGATGGCCAGCACGACGCCGAGGGTGAGCACGAGCCATCCCGTGATGGCCGACACGTGGTTCACGCGATCGAGGGTTTCGAGGGGCGGAAAGAAGCGGAAGATCGCGCCGAATTGCCTCGACTTGAGCTCGCGGCGCTCCACGAGGTACATGCATCCGGCCGCCGCGGCGGTCCCGAACGCGGCGATTCCCACGAAGCTCAGCGCGATGTGCGCGAAGAGCCACGCGCCGCGCGCCCCCGCGGGCTCCACTCCCGGCACGAGGCCGATGAGGTTCGCACAGATCGTCGGAATTGCGGCGAGGGGCGCGGCGACGAGTGTCAGGCTCACGTCCCGCGCGATGATTTCGACGATCAGCAGGGTCACCGCGAGCACGAGCCCGGCAAACGACAACGACGGTCCGAGTCCCGTGAGCGGCAGTTGCCCCACTCGCTGCACATAGGCGAGCAGCGCGGCAGCGTGAGCCAGCACCCCGACGCTGAGGATCGCAATGACACCACGCACCGGAGCCCCAACCGGACGCGCAAACGGCGTCGCGGCGAGAGCCGCGGCGCCGATGTAACAGCAGATGGCGATGAAGTGGGCGATCGCAGTCATGTCGTTCGCCTAATCTAGTGCGCGAACGCGCCTTACGTCATTCCCACGACCTCGCCTCAGGGCATGCGCGCCGTGACGCGGACGCTTTCGCCAACCTTGATCGCTGGCTGCTGCTGCGAGGTGATGCGCGCCGTGCTGCCGTACGGTGTGACCCGGACCACTCTGGCCGTCGCGATGCGCACTTCCGGGATCGCCGGCAGCTCGTACGGGATCGCCTTCTCGCGCGGCCGGAAGATCTCCACCTCGTCGCCGATCTTGATGCCGTCACGCGAGGACAACTCGAAGATCACGTCGTAGTCCAGCGACGGAAGGACGGACACACGATGTATTGCGCGAATCGTGGTGATCCTGCCGTCCGTGACAAGTGACGGCGTGCCATTGGCTCCTGCCCCTGCCGTATCGAGCGGTATGACTGGTTGGTCGGCATTCACCTCTCCGTACACCTCCAGCACCTCGACGATGGCAGCTTCCCCCTGACGAGGTGCCCGGACGACCTGAAGCAGCGCCGTGGGGATCACGATCGTACCGAATCCCTCGATCGTCTCACCCAGCGTATAGCTCATGAATTTCTCGGACTCTCCGGCGATGCTTCCGGCCGGCGGATCCAACAGCACCCTGTCGTACATCTGGAAATTCGACGTAGTGCGCTGCTTCGCGATTCCCGGAATATCCGCGGAAAAGAGGAGCCGTCCCGGCGCGCGGGGGCCTTGTTCAGCCGTCACGAAGCTCGCGCGAAGCACGTCACCGATGGGCACGCGCGCCGGTGCCACGGGCGCGGCGAGCGCGCCCGCCCCACGGTTGACGACCTCGCGGCGGAAGATGCTCGGACCCGCTCGGCTGACTTGCTCTTGTGGCGCCACCGCAGCGGCGATGGGCGCGGAGCCAGGAAGCCGCAGGACCTCCTGCGGATAGATCCAGTGCGGATCTTCGATCTGGTCGGTGTTCAACCGATAGATCGTCGGCCACAGATAGGCGTCGCCGAGATAGGTCTGTGCGAGGTCCCACAAGGTGTCCCCGCGCTTGACGGTGTGCGTCGCGGGCACGTCTGCGCGCGCATCCTGCGCACGCGCAGGCGACACGGAGGCGAAGGCAACCAGAGCGGCCGCGGGAATTGACCAGCCGAAACGAGGAATGTGCACGCGCTCGAGGGCTGCTGCGCCAACATGGCGCATGGGGGATGTCGGATTGGTCGCCGGCTGCGGCGGAACTGAACACAGGACGATCGTTTCCCGGATGAGAAACGGCCGCTCCGCGATAATAGCAACGGAGCAGCCGGAGGCACAACTGTCGGCACGACAGCGGTTTGCGCAATGTGATGAACCTTTCACCCCGCGACCCGCTGTTTTCCACATCGCCGGATCAGAATGGCAGGTCGTCGTCCTCGTCTGTAAGCGCGCCCGGAAAGTCCTCGAAGTCGTCTCCGCCCGCACCCGTCTTGGCCTTGGCCGGCGCCGCCGCGCGTGGACGTCCGCCGTTCGACGCCTCACCTTCGAACTCGCTCGGACCGCGTCCGCCACCGGGCGCCCCGCCAAGCATGAGGAGCTCGCGCACGTTGATCTCCGTGGAGTAGCGCGTCTGGTTCTCCTTGTCCTGCCACTGGCGGTACTCGATCCGCCCTTCGACGTAGATCTTGTCACCCTTTTTCACGTACTTCTCGACGATGTCGGCGAGCTGTGAATTCTTCGTATTCCACACCACGCAGCGGTGCCATTCCGTCTTTTCCTGCTTCGCACCCGCCGCGTCATTCCACGACCGGCTGGTCGCCAACGAAAATGTCGCCACTCGATTTCCACCGGTGGTGGACCGCACTTCGGGATCGTTCCCGAGGTTTCCAATCAGTGTGACCTTGTTCAAGCTCCGGCTCATACACTCCTCCCTGGGCGAGATGTCATGTGACTCGCCCACACGCTAAAGTAGTAAGTCCTGGCGTTTGGCATCGTGCCACCTCACATGCAACCGAAATCCCGCACCCACCAGCATCGCATACGCAATATTTTATAATTCACTGTAGCATAGAATGTTATGCACTACATCTCATGTAACACTTTACTTCACATCGCATCAAGATCACGCCGCAGAACCAGCGCATCCTCGACTGGATGCCGGTAGTATCCTCGTCGGCGACCAACATGCGTGAAGGACCTCGAATCGTACAGCGCCCGCGCCGCCGTGTTCGACTCGCGCACCTCCAGATACAGCGACCGCACCCCCACGGCAGCCGCGTCGGCACTCACCTGATCCAATAGCCGCCCCCCGATCCCCCGACCGCGTACCTCAGGGACGACGGCGATGTTCGCAATCTCGGCTTCATCGACCAGCAATAGAGCTATGACGTACCCGATCACATGCGAGCTCGCCTCCATTGCCTCGGCCGCTCCGTCATCGCCGGCCTCGTCCGCGACGAGAAAGCACATCCGATCGAGGTCGAGCGCAGCCTCGAAGGATGCGCGACTCCAGGGGTCGGCGAATGACGCTCGTTCGATCCGAAGCACGGCATCGATATCCGACGCGCTGCCTCGGCGAAGCGCGAGCGACGAATTCGTCATACGACTTCCAGCGGGCGGCCGTGCGATAACTCCCACTTCACCTGCGCTTCGGCAAGCCGTCCGTACAGCGGCTCCCAGGCTGCCAGATCGGCGGGCTCTGTTGCTTCGATCATATTTGTGAGATTGACCGCTCCGCGCGCGTGCGGAGCAACCGCTGCCGCTCCCAATCGCGCGGGACCGAGGGCGACTGCACCGCGATCTACCGCAAGCTGATCAACAGAGTCCGTCGCTCTTACGCTGTGCAGCCCAGCCGGATCGACCTGACCAAGATGGTCCACCACGAACTCCTGCACGTAGCTTTCGCCCCGCATCGCGTCCATGACGGCGATGTAGCGCCCAGGTCTTGGTAGGCCAACTGAACCGACAAGCAGTGCAAGCGACGACACCGGCAGAAGGCGAGCACCGGTGGCCACCGAGAGGCCTTTCGCGATGGAGGCCGCAATGCGGAGCGACGTGAAGCTTCCCGGACCGGCACCGCACACGACGCGACCGATCTTGTCCGGAGCCAGTCCGCGTTCGTCAAGGAGATCGCCCACCGACGCCATCAGCGCCTCATGATCCTTGCCGCGCATCGTCACGGATCGTGATGCGAGTAGCGACGATCCCTCGAGCAGCGCTGCACTTCCCGCGTAAGTGGAGGCTTCCAGCACCAGGCTGATCATTTCCGCCACCCTGCATAGAGCAGCCGCCGGTCGGGATCGTCTGGCAGATGTTGCAGTGAGAGCGTGACGTGTCCCGGCCGGAGTCGATCACCAGCGCGCTCGGGCCACTCGATGAGAACCAGGTCATGCCCGAACACAATCTCGTCCCATCCAAGCGCATCCAGTTGTATGGGAGAGTCGAGGCGATAGAGGTCGAGGTGCTGCACGGAGGAACGCGGCGCCGAGTACTCGTGCACGAGCGCGAAGGTGGGGCTGGTCACCTCTGTGGCGACGCCATATCCCTCACAAATTGCCTGGACGAGCGTCGTCTTCCCCGCCCCGAGCTCTCCGGAGATCGCGACGACGAGCGGCGGATGCGCCGACTTCCCGAACTTCCGCCCCCACTCGCGGAGATGCTCCTCATCCATCGCAAGCGCGCCATGGTCCGCAAGTGGGGGAACGAGCGGCGCGTGATCGTGCTGCGCGCCCTCAGTCACCGCCCAGCCCGTCCATCTGCAGCCACCTTGCCGCGCGCGACGTTCCCTCCCATTCGCGCCTTCACCTCGAATAGCTGATCGCGCAGTCGAGCCGCTGCCTCGAAGTCCAACGCGACAGCCGCCTCGCGCATCTGCTCCTCCAGCATCTTCACCAGCGTCTCGGGCTCCACATGCTCGTAGCTCGGCGACGCGGTCTCGGCCACCTTCTTCCCGCGCTTCGGCTTCTCCTCGTTGCGCTCCATCCGCGCGTCGGCCACGCGCGTGACGAAGCGCACGTCCGCCACACTCTTGGACACAGACGTCGGCGTGATGCCATGCTCCACGTTGTGAGCGCGCTGGATTTCGCGTCTCCGTGCTGTTTCGTCCATGCACCGCTGCATGGACCCGGTCATCTTGTCCGCGTAGAAGATCGCCTTGCCGTTCAAGTGCCGCGCCGCGCGCCCTACCGTCTGGATGAGCGAGCGGTCCGAGCGAAGGAATCCTTCCTGGTCGGCGTCGAGAATGGCGACCAGCGACACCTCGGGCATGTCGAGACCTTCCCGCAGGAGGTTGATGCCGATCAACACGTCGAACTCGCCGAGTCGCAACCCGCGGACGATCTCCATCCGCTCGATGGCGTCGATGTCCGAGTGCATGTACCGCACACGGACTCCGACCTGCTGGAGGTAATCGGCGAGGTCCTCCGACATGCGCTTCGTCAGCGTGGTGACGAGCACGCGCTCGCCCACCTTCACGCGCTCGCGAATCTCGCCCAGGAGATCGTCGACCTGGCCGCGCACCGAGCGAACCTCGATCTCGGGATCGATCAGCCCTGTGGGGCGGATGATCTGTTCCACCACCACGCCTTCGGACAGGCGCAACTCCAGCTCACCCGGGGTCGCGGTGACGAACACGGCGCGCGGCGTGAGCGAGAGGAACTCGTCGAACATCAGCGGGCGGTTGTCGAGCGCACTGGGAAGACGGAAGCCGTAGTCCACGAGCGTGAGCTTCCGCGCACGATCGCCGTTGAACATTCCGCCGATCTGCGGCAACGAGACGTGCGACTCGTCGACGACTACGAGGAAATCCTCGGGGAAGTAGTCGAATAGGCACGCCGGCCTCTCGCCCGCGACGCGGCCGGAGAGATGACGCGAGTAGTTCTCGATACCGGCGCACGTGCCGATCTCGAGCATCATCTCGATGTCGAAGTTCGTGCGGCTCTCGAGTCGCTGCGCCTCCAGCAGGCGCCCATTGTTGCGCATCTCGGTGAGTCGCTCGTTGAGCTCCTCGCGGATCACGCGCACTGCGCGCTCGAGGGTGGGACGCTGCGTGACGAAGTGTTTCGCCGGATAGATGGCCGCGCGCTCGAGCACGGCGATCGTCTCGCCCGTGAGTACGTTGATCTTCGAGAGGCGCTCGACCTGGTCGCCCCAGAGCTCGACGCGCACGCCCTGCTCCTCATAGGCCGGAAAGATCTCCACCGTGTCGCCGCGTACGCGAAAGGTGCCGCGCTCGAAGGCCACGTCATTCCGGTTGTACTGGATTCTCACGAGTGACCGCAGCAGGTCGTCGCGATTGACCTTCTGCCCGGTCGTGATCGTGACCATCTGCTCACGATACGAGACGGGATCGCCCAATCCATAAATCGCGCTCACCGTCGCGACGATGATGACGTCGCTCCGCTCCATGAGCGACGAGGTCGCGCGCAGCCGCAGACGGTCAATGTCCTCGTTGATCGAGGCGTCCTTCTCGATGTACGTGTCCGTCGTCGGGACGTACGCCTCCGGCTGGTAGTAGTCGTAGTACGAGATGAAATACTCGACCGCATTCTGCGGGAAGAAGCCCTTGATCTCGCCATAGAGCTGCGCGGCGAGGGTCTTGTTGTGGCTCATGACCAGCGTCGGCTTTCCGTACTGCGCGATGACGTTCGCCATCGTCATCGTCTTTCCCGACCCGGTGACGCCGAGCAGGGTCTGGAAGCGATCGTCGCGGTTCAGACCCGCCATCAACTCGGCGATCGCCTTGGGCTGATCGCCGGCGGGCTCGAACGGAGCCTGGAGGATGAAATTCGCGCGAGGGGCCATGTATCGAAAGCTAATCGATTCGGGAGATGTTCGGGAGCCCGTCAGCCACCTGCGTCATGCTCGAACGGGGTGTATTCATACTGGACCCAGGAGGCGAGGAATGAGAATGCACCGTAGCCATTGTGCCCCGTGGCGTGCACTGAGAATCAGTGCGGCTGTGGCGTGCCTCTCGATGCCGGCCAGCGCGCAGCGGATGTTCCGGCCCGCCCCGCCTCCGCTTGCGGAGCACAACACACCGTACGATGGACGCTTCGTATTCGCTCGCCTGAAGTACACCACCGCGCCCGGGGGGTTCTACTACTTCGGGCTGCCGGCGTGGGCTCATGGCTACCCGAAGGCAGAGAACAACCTGATGCGCATCGTCGGCGCGGTCACCGAGGTGAGGCTTCATCAAGATGCGAGTAACGTGCTCGCGCTCGATGATCCGCAACTGATGAAATTCCCCGTCTCCTTCATGACCGAAGCCGGCTACTGGACCATGACGGACAAGGAGGCGCTCGGCCTTCGCAATTATCTCACGAAGGGCGGCTTCGTCATCTTCGACGACTTTCGCGATGGCCGGGGCAACGCGGGATGGGCGAACTTCGAGACGCAGATGAAGCGCGTGCTCCCCAACGTGCGGTTCTACGACCTTCAGCCAACGCATCCGATCTTCCATTCCTTCTTCGAGATCAATTCGTTCAGCATCATCCCGCAGCAGTACGACGCCGGCTCGCCAATCCTGAAGGCCGTATACGAGGACAACGATCCGAAGAAACGTATGATCGCGATGATCAACTTCAACACGGACGTATCGGACTTCTGGGAGTTTTCCGGGACGGGGATGAGCATCGTCGCCGAGGACAACGAGGCATACAAGCTCGGCGTGAACTACATGCTGTACGCGCTGACACACTGAACAGCGGGACGATAGGAGGATAGGAACGGCTTTGCCTATCATCCTATCATCCTAGTTTTCAGGCGTTATCCGCTCGCGCCGCGCGACCTCGGTGATTCCCTTCACCTTGCGCGCGGCCTTGATGATCTTCTGGAGGTGCGCAAGGTTCTCAACCTCGACCAGCACGGCGCCGATCGCCTTGCCATCGGTGCTCTTGAGCTCCATGCCGCGAATGTTCGTCCCGGAGTCCGTGACGGCCGCGGCCACGTCAGCGTACAGGCCGCGGCGGTCGTTCCCTTCCAGGGCCAGGCGCACGAGAAAGCGTTCACCCAGTGCGCCCTGCCAGTCGATCTCCAGGCGACGCTCCGGCTCGTGCGCGAGGAAGAGCAGGTTCGGGCAGTCCGCGCGGTGGATGCTCACCCCGCGCCCTCGAGTCACGTACCCCGTGACCGGATCACCTGGCACCGGCTGGCAACATTGGGCGTAGCGAACCATCAGCCCGTCGACGCCCTGGATCTTTATCCCCTTCGACCCGCGAACGCGATCGACGAGGCGCTCGACGAACGTTGCTTTCGGTCCCTCGGCTTCTGGCGAATCAGGGAAGAGGTGCCTGATCGCCAGGCCGACGCTCACGTCGCCCTGGCCGATGGACGCGTACAACTGAGTCGCATCGCCGAGTGAGAGTGCAACTGCGGCCGCGTCGAGGCTATGGTCGTCGGGCCGCCCCAGCCTGCGACGTTTGAGCTCGCGGTCGAGGATATCCTGACCGAGCTTGACGGAGGACGTCTGCTCCTCGTGGCGCAGCCACTGACGGATCTTGTGACGGGCGCGCCCCGTTCGCACATGGGCGAGCCAGTCGCGGCTCGGCTTCGCCGTGGGCGACGTGATGACCTCGACGGTCTCCGAATTCCGTAGCGGCCGGGAGAGCGGCGCGATCCGCCCATTGATCCTCGCGCCGGCGCAGTGCAGCCCGACTTCGGAGTGCACGGCGAACGCGAAGTCGATCGGCGTTGCGCCCTTCGGAAGTTGATGGACGTCGCCCTTCGGCGAGAAGACGAAAATCTCCTCGGCGTAGAGGTCGAGCTTCAGGAACTCGAGGAACTCGTCTGACGTCTTGGCATCGAGTTGCAGCTCGAGAATTTGCCGGAACCAGGTGAGGTGCTTGTCCAGCTCGTCGTCGTTCTTGGCGTCCTCCTTGTAACGCCAGTGCGCCGCGATGCCGAAGTCGGCGGTGCGATGCATGCCCTTCGTGCGAATCTGGATCTCGTACAGCTGTCGGCCGGGCCCGAACACCGTGGTGTGCAGCGACTGGTATCCATTGGACTTCGGTTGCGCGATGTAATCCTTGATGCGCTCCTGCACCGGCGTATAGGCTTCGTGGATCACTCCGAGTGCGTGATAGCAGTCCGGCACGGTGTCGACGAGCACGCGGATAGCCAGGAGATCGAAGATCTCTTCGTAGGGCTTGTCGCGGTGCTTCATCTTCTTGTAGATCGACCACAGGTGCTTGGGTCGCCCGGTGACCTCGACATTCTTCACGCCGGCGCGCGCGAGTTCGCGCTCGAGCGGCTCGCGGAGTGAGAGGATGAGCGCTTCACGCTCACCGCGTTTCTGCGCGACCTTCTTCGCCAGCGCCTTGTAGTCCTCGCTTTCCAGGTGCTTGAAGGCGAGGTCTTCCAGCTCCCACCGCATCTTCGCCATGCCGAAGCGATGAGCGAGAGGGGCATAGAGGTCGCGGGTTTCCTGCGCGATGCGACGCTGCTTCTCCGGCGGGAGATATTCGAGCGTGCGCATGTTGTGCAGACGGTCCGCGAGCTTGACGATGATGACGCGCGCGTCTTTCGCAATGGAGAGGAGGAGCTTGCGGTAGCTCTCCACCTGCCGGTCCTGGTTGGAGCCGCTGTTCGGCAGCTTGGCGATCTTCGTCAGTCCGTCGACGATGGCCGCGATCTCCTTCCCGAACTCGCGCTCGACGTCTTCGATCGTGAGCTTCGTGTCCTCGACGACATCGTGAATCAGGCCGCTGGCCACCGTCGTCGTATCCAGCTGGAGATCCGCCAGGATCTTGGCCACCTCCACGCAGTGGGTGACGTACGCTTCGCCGGAATTGCGCGTCTGGCCGCGGTGCGCCTCTTCGGAGAAGCGGTACGCGCGCGCGAGCAGCTCTTCGTCGAGACGGAGGTTCGCGCCCTCGTCGAGGCTCCAGTCGGGAATGACTTCACGAAGCGCAGTCGCCATGACTCCCCCTCCTCAGCAGGCCACGCGGTCGGGCCACGGCTCGACGACATCGATGTCCACGTGCTGCGCGATGAGCGCGAAGTCCGCGACGTTGAACGTCACGATGGTCGCGCCCATCTCCCGTGCCGTGGAGGCGATGAGGATGTCGTGGAAGAACGACCGCTGGCCGAGAGCCGCACGGTGCCTACCCTGTTTTCGGATCCCGCGGTCGATCTTCGTTGCCCACTGCCACGTGCTCCAGCTGGGAACAAGGAAACGCCTGCGTGCGACGAACGGATCGACAAACGTGCGCGTAAGTGTGCGCGAGATCATCGGAGTGCGCGCCCCGATAAGCAGCTCGGAGGCAACCACCGCGCTCATCACCATCGAAGGCAGGTGCGCGCGGTAGAATCGTTCGATTTGCGCGTTGAACGTCGCTTCGCGAATACCGCGGATGTAGACGTTCGAATCGAGCAGGAACATGCGGCTCACCTGGGTCGGCGCTTCGGCGAGAAGTGGTCCACCACGCCGCCACGGCCGCCCAGGCTGGCCAGCCCCGCCATCACCTCGGCCTCGAAGCGCACGTAATCTTCCGCGAGTGCCAGGGCGCGGTCGATCGTTTCGGTCTCGGAGTCCGCGCGCAGCAGGGTACGCACGCGGTCGATGCGCTCCTGATCGATGAAGATGTTCTTGCGCCGGCGCGTCTGGGTCATGGTCGGAAGCGAAATGGTGTGCTGTATAGATCGCTTCTTTTGCTGTATGGCGCAAGTGGTCATAACAGGCCGGCCTCCGCGAAGCTGGTGTAGCGCCCGCGACCGATGATGATGTGGTCATGCACCGGAATGTCGAGCAGCTTGCCAGCCGCCACCAGCTGCTCCGTAACGAGGCGGTCGTCGGCGCTTGGTGTCGGATCACCGCTGGGGTGATTGTGCACGAGGATGACCGCCGCCGCGCGCTCGGCGATGGCCTCTCGGAACACCTCGCGCGGGTGCACGAGTGAGGAGGTGAGCAACCCGCGGGTGATCGTCACGTCGCGCTCCAGTCGATGCTGCGCGTCGAGGATGGCGACGTGGAACTCCTCGACTGGTAGGTCCTCCAGACGGGGAGCGAATACGCGGGCGACATCGCGCGGCGACCGCACCGGCTCCCCATCATCGCGTGCTTCTGATGCGAACCGGCGCCCGATCTCCAGCGCCGCGTGAATGGTGACGGCTCTTGCCATGCCGACGCCACCGATCGCCGTCAGCGCCGCCACCGGTTGCATCGCCATCCGGCGCAGAGAACCGCCGGCACTCGCGAGCAAGGTCTGTCCCACCTGCAGTGCGGAGCCACCTATTCCTCCCGCGCCAACGAGAAGCGCGAGCAGTTCAGCGGAGCTCAGTGCGGAGGCGCCGAGTGAGACGAGTCTCTCGCGGGGGCGCTCCGAGCGGGGAAGTTCACGAATGGAAAGTACGGAGGAGCGGAATGGGGAGGCTGCCTGCGTGGTCATGGAATGGCTCGCGGTGCGGGACGTGATCGGGGACGCCACAGGCTTAACGGCGCCAGCGACACCGACCATCACCAATTCACTGCGCCGCTAACCCCTTGCACTCTCCCTCTTCACTCAAGCAGAACGCGGACGATGCCAGGAGGCATCGCCCGCGTTCTCACCGACACTTCGGTACACCACTACATGGATGTTCCGTGACACTTCTTGAACTTCTTTCCTGATCCGCACGGGCACGGATCGTTGCGACCTACGCTCGTCCAGTCGACCGGTTGAGCCGGAGCGGAATTGAGCTCGCTCACACTGCGCATGCGACCGGCACCCACGATCACGGGGTCGCGGCGAACGACGGCCTCCTTCTCATTCGGCGACTCCGCAGGCCCGACGTCCTCCACCACCCCCGCGGGGGACGGCGCGTCAGCGACGTACTCCTCCAGCACGCCCATGGCGTTGTAGCGCTTTGTCGGAGCGGGCGGTGGTGGCGGCGGGGCCGAGACGCCGTTCTGCCCGTGGTCCGGCGGTCCTTCCTCGATAACCAGCTGCACCTTGAGGAAGCGATCGCTGAAGGTTTCGGACACGTCGTTCATGAGGTCGACGAACATCGTGTACGCCTCCTGCTTGTACTCGACGAGCGGATCCTTCTGTCCCCACGAGCGATAGTGAATCGCGTTGCGGAGCTGGTCGAGATCGTACAGGTGATCCTTCCACTTCTCGTCCAGCACGTTCAGCATCACATAGCGCAGCAGGCGATCGCCATAGCCGCCTTCCTGATCGCGCACCATGTCGAGCGCTTCGATCTTCCCCGCGAACGCGGCGCTACCCGCTTCCGACGCTCGCGCCTGTGCATCCGCGAGCAGTGAAGGACGCAGGTTTTCGTCGTCGAACTCCTTCACTTGAAGGAGATAGTGCATCAGCAATTCCTGACGGAGCAGGTCGAAGTCCCACTGCGACGCGTCCTCGAATTCCGCCAACACGGTTTCCACGCGGCGCGAGACGGCCTTCTCGACCATCTTCACTGCTTCGCCCTTGAGCTCTTCCCCACCCTCGAGCGCGAACGCGCGCAGCGAGTAGATCACCTCGCGCTGCTGGTTCATGACATCGTCGTACTCGAGCAGCTTCTTGCGGCTCTGGAAGTTCTGGAGCTCGACCCGCTTCTGCGCCTGCTCGATGGAGCGCGTGATGAGCGGATGCGTGAGCACCTCACCTTCCTGCGCTCCCATGCGGTCCATCAGCTTCGCGATGCGATCGCTGCCGAAGAGGCGCATGAGATCGTCTTCGAGCGAGAGGAAGAATTGGCTTGCGCCCGGATCGCCCTGACGCCCCGCACGTCCGCGAAGCTGGCGATCGATGCGACGGGACTCGTGCCGCTCGGATCCAACGATGTGCAGCCCGCCCATCTCGTCGACTTTGACGTCGTTGCCGTCGGGATCCTTGATCACGGACGGCTTCGACGGCGTGACGCCTTCACCGAGTTTGATGTCGGTCCCTCGGCCGGCCATGTTCGTGGCGATCGTGATCGCGCCGGGCTGGCCGGCGTTCTGGACGATCTCCGCCTCGCGCTGATGATACTTCGCGTTGAGGACGTTGTGCACCATGCCGCCGCGCTGCATCAACTTCGAGAGTGTCTCGGAAGCGTCGACGCTCGTGGTGCCGATGAGCACGGGATACCCGAGCTCGTGCAGGCGGCGCGTCTCGTCCACGATCGCGTTGTATTTCTCGCGGCGCGTCTTGTAGACCAGGTCGTGCCGGTCGTCGCGGATGACGTCGCGATTCGTCGGAATGACGGCGACTTCGAGCTTGTAGATCTCGAAGAACTCCGTCTCTTCGGTCTCGGCCGTGCCAGTCATTCCCGCGAGCTTCTCGTACATGCGGAAATAATTCTGGATGGTGATCGTGGCCATTGTCTGCGTCTCGCCCTTCACGCGAACGCCTTCCTTGGCCTCGACCGCCTGGTGCAGGCCTTCGCTCCACCGACGTCCCGGCATCGTGCGCCCGGTGTATTCGTCGACGATGAGCACCTCGCCGTCCTGCACGACGTAGTTGACGTCCTTCTCGTAGAGCGCGTGCGCCCGCAGCAGCTGATGCACGATGTTCAGCCGCTCGCTCTTGCCCGCGTAATCGATCTCCAGCGTGCGCCGCTCCGAGATCTTCTGCTCCGGCGTGAGATCCGCCGAGTGGTCGATCCGGTGGACTGCCTCGCTCAGGTCGGGCAGCATGTACGCGTCGTGATCGTCCGGCGCCATGTAGTCGACGCCGCGATCGGTAAGGTGAACGGAATGACCCCGCTCATCGAGCACGAAGAGCAAGTCTTCCTCGATGTCGCGATAGACCTGCTTGGCGGGCGGCAACTTGCGGTCGGCCAGGTGCTCGAGCTCCACCTTCAGCACGAGCTGCTTGTTGCCTTGCTCGTTCAGCATCTTCACGAGCTTGCGGTTCTTCGGGTGGCCGAGTTGCGCCTGATACATCTTCACGGACGCGTCCTGCGTTTTGTGAGCTTCCAACTCTCGCTCGGCGTCCGCAACGAGCACGTTCACCAGCTCCATCTGCTTGCGTACAAGTCGCGAGATCGCCGTGTTGTGCTCGAAGTACTGTACGTCGCCCTCGTTGCCGACCGGACCTGAAATGATGAGCGGTGTCCGCGCTTCATCGATGAGCACGGAGTCCACTTCGTCCACGAGCGCGAACACGTGGCTGCGCTGCACGCGCTGCTCGAGCGACGTGACCATGTTGTCGCGCAGGTAATCGAATCCGAACTCGTTGTTCGTGCCGTAGGTGATGTCCGCGAGATAGGCCGCGCGGCGCTCGGGCGTGCCTGCCTCGGTGTCATCGAGGCATCCGACCGTGAGGCCGAGCCACGTGTACAGGTGCCCCATCCACTGCGAGTCGCGACGGGCCAGGTAGGAGTTGACGGTGACGAGGTGCGCCCCCTTGCCCGGCAGCGCATTGAGGTAGAGCGGCAAGGTCGCGACGAGCGTCTTGCCTTCACCGGTGGCCATCTCGGCAATCTTGCCGAAGTGGAGCTGGATGCCGCCCATGAGCTGGACGTCGTACGGCACCATGTTCCATTCGGTGTCGCGGCCCGTCACGCTCACCGTCGTGCCGACCAGCCGGCGACAGGCTTCGCGCATCGTCGCGAATGCCTCGGGGAGAATCTCGTCGAGAATTTCGGCCGTCGTCTGCCGGAGCTCGAGCTCGATGCCTCCGCTGCCGTCGAGGCCACTGAGCTCGGTATCGAGCTGGTCGCGCTCAGTGGCGTCCGCCGCCGCTCGCTTGAGCTCGCGCAGCTCCATCGCGCGGGACTCGAGCGCGTGGGTGCGCTCGTGAAGGATGGCCCTGAACTTCGCCGTCTGGCCGCGAATCTCGTCGGCGCTCGCGGCGGCCAGGCGTGCCTCGTGCTCGTGAATGGCGTCGAGGATCGGCTGGATCTTCTTGCGGTCCCGCTCGTGGCGGGTTCCCATGAAGGCACTCAATACGCGCTTTAGCATGCAGTCCTCTTATCGATACAACCGATGCTCCGCGACATAGTCGGCGACCGCATCCGGCGTGAAACCGCGAATGGTTCGCCCGTCGGCCACCCGGGCGCGCAGCTCCGTGGACGAGATGTCCACGCGTCGCGTCTTCAGCACCTGCACCGGGCCGGCCACGAGCGAGGGCGACGCATCGTCCCCACGCTGGAGGACGGCGATCGACGCCAATGCACGAATCCGTTCCGGTTCCCGCCACTGCTCGAAGAGGGCATATGCATCGGCGCCGAGGATCAGGACCAGCTCCGCCGTCGGGTTCGCTGCTGCCATCTGCGTCACGGTGTCAACCGTGTAAGATAACCCGCCCCTGTCGATTTCCGATCGGTCCACCGCAAAGCCGGGAATTCCCTGCACCAGCCGCTCGGTCATCCCCAGGCGCTGGGCGCCGCTCGCCGAGGCACGCCCGATCTTGAATGGCTGCTCCCACGCTGGAACGAAGCGCATACCATCGAGCCGGAGAGCCTCGGCGGCATCGATCGCTGGGATCAGGTGGCCGAGGTGCGGTGGATCAAACGAGCCCCCGAGGATTCCGAGGCGCACTTGGTCAGCGCCGAGGCGGAACCGGCGAGGGCGTACCGGCGGGCGGGCCCGTCGTGGCGGGCGGGGAAGTGGCCGGCGCAGCGGCATCGACGATAGCAGGCGCTGCGACACCGTCACAGGTGGTGCGGACTTCAACGTCATCCGGGAAACTCTTGCGCAGCGAAGCGCAGGCATCGGATGCGTCCTCCTTGTACCGGATGGCCTTGTAGGACTCGACCAGACGAAGTTGCGCCGCTTTGGCCGTGGGCGCGTTCGGATACTTCGTGAGGATGTCCTTGAAGTAGATGATGCCCGAGTCATACGCCTTGCGACGGAGATAGTACATCCCCGACAGGTAGTTCTTCTGGGCAAACTGATCCTCCAGCTCGGCCAGCTCCTTCTGCGCCGCGGGCACCAGCGGCGACGTCGGGTAGAGGGAGAGAAGGGTGTTGTAGCTCACCAGGGCGGTTTCGCCGTACGTCGGATCGAGCGCCGGCTTCCGCCACATCTTGAAGTAGGCCCGCGCGGACGCGAGCGCCGCGTCATCGGCCAGCGAGTCATCGGGGAAGCTCTCGACCAGCCGGGAAAAACTGGTCGCCGCCAGGATGTGCTCGCCCTGCTCGTCATGCGCGCGCGCGAGGAACCAGAATGCCCGCGGCAACAGGGTGTCGCGCGCTGGAAGGTCCGTGGTCAGTTTCTCGAAGACGGCGATGGCGTTTTCCCAGTGCGCGGCGGTGAATTCCGTCGTACCGGCACGGTACAGCGCTTCGTTGGTTGGAAACTTTGTGATCTGGAAGTCGGGATGACATGCCGCCGCTGCGAGCAGCAGCGCGACGATGAGTACCCGGCGATTAGGAAGCATATCGGGAAACAGTACCCGCAAGAGGACAAACGGTTCGGGGAGAGCCAGAGGAAGATACCATCCCCCGCCCCGTCGGCCCACTGGACGGGACCGATTCGAGTGGCCGGTGGCGCTCAGCGAGCGACCGGAGAGGTCGGCAGGGGGCGGCGAACACGCGGCGCCATCATGGGGGTGCCGACATGCTGCCTGAAATATTCGATCGTGAGGGCGAGCCCGTCCCTCACGTGCACCGTCGGCTCCCACCCAAGCATCGTGCGCGCCCGCGTGATGTCGGGCTTGCGCAATTTCGGGTCGTCCGCCGGCAGCGGTTCGTACGTGATGGGCACCGAAGTGCCGGTCAGCTCCACCACGAGCTCCGCGAGCTGCTTCACGGTGTACTCGTCGGGATTGCCGATGTTCGTGGGGTTGTGATCGCCGTGCATGAACAGCCGATAGATCCCCTCCACCTCGTCCGAGGCATAACAGAAGCTGCGCGTTTGGGATCCGTCGCCATAGATGGTGATCGGCTCACCGGAGAGCGCCTGCACGATGAAGTTCGAGACCACGCGCCCGTCGCGCGGACGCATCCGCGGTCCGTAGGTGTTGAAGATGCGGATGATGCGGGTGTCCACACCGTGGTAGGTGTGATACGCCATGGTCATCGCTTCCGCGAACCGCTTCGCCTCGTCATAGACACCGCGCGGACCCACGGGGTTTACGTTGCCCCAGTACGACTCCGTCTGCGGATGCTCGAGCGGGTCTCCGTACACTTCGGAAGTGGACGCCAGGAAGAAGCGTGCACCCTTCGCCTTCGCCAGGCCGAGCGCGTTGTGTGTCCCGAGCGATCCCACCTTGAGTGTCTGAATCGGCAGCTCCAGGTAGTCGATCGGACTAGCCGGCGACGCAAAATGCAGCACGCCGCCCAGCTCCCCCGCCACATGTGTGTAGGTGGAGATGTCATGGCGAACGAACTCGAACCGTTCGTTCCCGTTCAGGTGGGCGATGTTGTCCGGATGGCCCGTGATGAAATTATCGAGCCCGACGACACTGTGCCCCTCAGCGAGAAATCGGTCGCAGAGATGCGAACCCAGGAAGCCAGCCGCGCCCGTGATGAGGACTCTCATGTCTTGCGTCCGCGTCCGATCGACGAATACGTGAATCCGAGCGCCCGCATCTTCTGCGCCTCGTACAGGTTGCGCCCGTCGACCACGACAGGATTCCGCAATGTCGACTTGATCCGGTCGAAATCCGGGTGACGGTACTCGTTCCAGTCCGTGACGACGATGAGCGCGTCCGCGCCCTCGAGGGCCTCATAGTTGGACGACGCGTAGGTGATCGTCTTCCCGATGCGCCGCTCGGTCTCCTGCATGGCCACGGGGTCATGTGCCACCACCTCCGCGCCGGCCTGAAGCAGCTCCTCGATCAGCACGAGGGCCGGCGCTTCGCGCATGTCGTCGGTATTCGGCTTGAACGCGAGTCCCCAGACCGCCACCCGCTTTCCGCGCACAGTGCCGAGGCACTGCACCACTTTCTTGAAGAGCACGTGCTTCTGTGCGTCGTTGGCGCCTTCGACCGCGTCGAGGACGCGCAGCGGCACGTCGTACGAACGCGCCGTCCTCACGAGCGCCTTCACGTCCTTCGGAAAGCACGAGCCACCGTAGCCCGGTCCCGGAAAGAGGAACGCCGGACCGATCCGCTCATCCGTGCCGATTCCCTTGCGGACCTGGTCGACGTCCGCGCCGACGACCTCGCAGAGATTCGCGATCTCGTTCATGAACGAGATGCGTGTCGCCAGCATCGCGTTCGCCGCATACTTCGTCATCTCGGCGGAGGCGAGATCCATGAAGAGGATGGGCTTACCCGTCCGCACGAATGGCGCGTACAGCTCGGCCATCACACTCCGGGCATGGTCGGATTCCACGCCGATCACCACGCGATCCGGTTTCATGAAGTCGTCAATAGCGGCGCCTTCCTTCAGGAACTCCGGATTGGAGCACATGTGATAGGGCAGCTTCGCGTGCTTGTTCACCGCGACGGATACCTTGGCCGCCGTGCCAACAGGCACCGTCGACTTCGTGACGACGACGACCTCGCGCGTCATGTGCCTGCCGATCAGCTCCGCAACCGACAACACGTGCCGCAGGTCTGCCGATCCGTCCTCGTCCGGCGGTGTGCCGACAGCGATGAACACGACATCGGCCGTCGCGATCGCCTGGCCAACATTCGTCGTGAACGAGAGCCGGCCCTGTTTCTGGTTGCGCTCGACGTATCCGCCAAGCCCGGGCTCATAAATCGGCAGGATGTTCTGCCGAAGACCGTCGATCTTCGCCTCGTCGACATCCGCGCAGATGACCTGGTTACCCGTTTCTGCCAGGCACCCACCCACGACGAGCCCGACATACCCCGAACCAATGACCGCAATGTTCATGTCACTTCATGAAGAATGAGTTGACACCGCGCACCACTTCATCGAGCTGCGCAGGCGTAAGCTCGGGATAGATGGGAAGCGACAGCACTTCGCGCGCAGCGCGCTCACTCTCGGGGCACTGGCCCTCCTTGTAGCCCAGGTAGGCGAAACAGGGCTGAAGGTGCAGCGGAAGCGGATAGTAGATGGAGGTGCCGATTCCGCGTTCCTTGAGGAAGGCCTGAAGCGCGTCGCGCTTTCCGTCGGCGACGCGAATCGTGTACTGGTTGAAGATCGACTCGTTCTCCGGCGCGACGTACGGACGAGTGAGTGCACCGCCGTCCGCGAGCGAGGCCAGTGCCTGGTCGTAAAACGCCGCGTTTTCCCGCCGACGCGCGCTCCACCCCGCGAGGTGAGGCAGCTTCGCGGACAGGATCGCCGCCTGGAGCGCGTCGAGTCGGCTGTTGTAGCCGACTTCATCGTGGAAGTACTGCTTGGCGCCACCGTGCACGCGCAGTCGCTTGAGACGCTCCGCGATCCCGGCATCCTGCGTCACGAGCATACCGCCATCGCCGTAGCCACCGAGATTCTTCGACGGGAAGAAGCTGAAGGTGCCGATGGTGGGCATCTCGCCGGCCATGCGCGAGACGCCATCGACGGAGCGACGCGCGCCGATCGACTGGGCCGCGTCCTCGATGATCGGCAGGCCGGGTACGGCCAACGCAATCTCCTCGATGGGCGCCATCTGCCCGAAGAGATCCACCGGCACCACGGCCTTGGTCTTCGCCGTGCGCGCCGCGGCAACGGCGTCGGGCCGGATGTTGAACGTCCGCGGCTCGATGTCGACGAACACGGGGGTTGCGCCGACGTTGTGAATCGTACCGGCCGTCGCAAAGAACGTGAACGGCGTGGTGATCACTTCGTCGCCGCGTCCGATATCCAGGGCGCGGAGCGCTAGCAGGATCGCGTCGGTTCCATTGGCGCAGCCAATCGCGTGTGTGGTGTGCGACAACGCCGCCACTTCGTGTTCCAGCGACGACACGGCGTCGCCGAGAATGAACGCCTGGGCGTCCACGATGCGCATCATGGCGGCGACGACCTCGTCACGGATCGTCGCGTGTTGCGCCTTGAGGTCGAGTAGGGGTACGGACATGCAGAATTATAGTCGGGTACGAAGCGGAATCGGCACTTCACAACCAGTCTTTGCCGACTCATAGATACCGAGAATGAGCTCGAGCGATTTGCGGCCGGCACGGCCGTCGGTATCGGCGCGCGCGGTGCCACGGAGCACGGGCAGCAAGTTCCGGTAGTAGCCCTCGTGGCCAAAGCCGTACACCGAAAGCGGACTGGTCGCCGCGGCGTCCACGAGCTTGTCGTCGTCGTCATAGCTCTCGAACTGCCAGTGGTCGACGCGGTTCACCGCGGTCCCGCCCACCTTCACGGACCCCTTTTCGCCGAGGATCGTGATCGAGCCCTCGATGTTGCGGGGGTACGTCAGCACGTTCACCTCGATCACGCCGAGTGCACCGGAGCGGAACTTCAGCACGGCCACGCCGGAATCTTCCGCCTCGATGTGACGCGCCTGCGTCGCGGTCTTCGCCATCACGCTTTCCACCGGCCCCACGAGCCACTGCATGAGGTCGACGTAGTGGCTCGCCTGGTTCATCATGGCGCCGCCGTCGAACTCCCACGTCCCGCGCCACGATTCCTGATCGTAGTACTCCTGGGGCCGCGTCCAGCGCACCGTGGTGTTCGCCATGTAAATGCGGCCGAAACGCCCCTTGTCCACGGCGCGCTTCAGCAACTGAATGGCGGGGTTGAGCCGATTCTGCTTCACGACGAAGAGATGCACCCCGGCGACGTCACACGCCTTCACCAGTTCATCGGCACCAGCGAGGCTGATGGCCATCGGCTTTTCGGTCAGTACATGACGCCCCCGCTCCGCCGCGAGCACGCCGTGCTGCGGATGCAGTCCCGACGGGGTGCAGATCGCCACCAGATCCGATGGCACCGCGTCGAGCATCGCCTCGAGCGACCCGAACGCCGGCACTCCGTACGCTTCACCTTCGCGTTGTGCGCGGGACAGATCCATGTCCGCCACCGCCACGAGATCCAGCTCCGGAACCTTGGCAATGGCGTCGAAGTGATTTCGGCTGATGCGCCCACATCCAACGAGTACGACCCGAACGCGTCCCTCGACCGTCCTGTTCACGACCATCAGCGCTTGACCTCCAGATTGGGCCCACTCAGCTGTCGCACTGCACCATCACCGGATTCGTACACGGACCCGCAGGCCGCGCAGCTGCCGCTTCCGCTGTCCGGCAGACGCTCCCCGCACTGACACATCCACCCGATGCGCCGTGCGGGAACACCCACCATCAAGGCGAACGCCGGGACATCCTTCGCTATGACCGCACCAGCACCGATGAACGCGTACTCGCCAAGCGTGGATCCACACACGATCGTGGCATTCGCGCCGATCGACGCGCCGCGCTTCACCACCGTGCGACGATACTCGTTCTTGCGCGATACGTGACTCCTCGGGTTCATCACGTTCGTGAACACCATCGACGGACCGCAGAACACGTCGTCCTCGAGCTCGACCCCCTCGTAGATGGACACGTTGTTCTGGATCTTCACGTTCGTGCCAATCTTCGTCCCACTCATGACGACGACGTTCTGGCCGAGCGAGCTGCGTTCACCGATGACCGCACCAGCCAGCACATGGCAGAAGTGCCACACCTTGGTTCCGGCTCCGATCTGCGCGCCCTCATCGACGTACGCGGACTCGTGCACGAAGGCAGTTTCGTGAATGCTCATGCCGGCGCCGCGGCAGCGTCGAGGATGTCCTGCTGCCACTCCTGAAGCGATCGCACAGAGGGCACACTCGACCGCAGGGCGAGGATGGCGTCGCTCGCCGCGCTGGCCGCCGACAGCGTCGTGGTATACGCCACGCGATTCCTGATCGCCGCCTGCCTCAGCGTGTAGTCGTCCCACTGCGCATGCTTGCCCAGTGGCGTATTCACGAGCAGCTGCACCTCGCCATTCAGGATGAGGTCGAGACAGTTCGGACGGCCCTCGTGGACCTTGAACACGGTGCTCACCGGAATCCCATGCGCCTGGAGGTACTTCGCAGTGCCGCCGGTGGCGTGCAGCGAAAAGCCCATCTCGTGGAATCGACGCGCAATCGGCGTGACGTTCGGCTTGTCCGAATCATTCACGGTGATGAGAATCGCGCCCTCGAGCGGAAGCCCGTTGCTCGCCGCGAGCTGCGCCTTCGCGAACGCGCTTCCAAACGAATCGGAAATCCCCATCACTTCCCCGGTCGAACGCATCTCGGGCCCGAGCACTGGGTCGGTGCCCGCGAACTTGTCGAACGGAAACACCGCTTCCTTCACGGATATGAACGGAGGAATGATCTCCTCAGTAAACCCGATCTCGGCGAGCGTTTCACCGCACATGACGCGCGCGGCATGCGATGCGAGCGGCACTCCGATCGCCTTGGAGACGAACGGGATCGTCCGGCTGGCGCGCGGGTTCACCTCGAGGACGTAAACGATGCCGTGCTGAATGGCGAACTGCACGTTGATGAGACCGACGACCTTGAACGCTTTCGCCATGGCGACGGTCTGGTCGCGCATCGTCTTCAGATCCTTCTCGCCTATGAGATACGGCGGCAGGACGCAGGCCGAGTCGCCCGAGTGGATGCCGGCGTCCTCGATGTGCTGCATCACACCGCCGATCACCACCTGGTGGCCGTCCGATAGCGCATCGACATCCACCTCATACGCGTCCTCGAGGAACCGGTCGATGAGCACCGGACGATCCTCCGAGGCGCGCGCGGCCGTCGCGAAGTAGGCTTCGAGCGAGGCCGGGTCGTAGACGATCTGCATCGCCCTCCCACCCAGCACGTAACTCGGCCGCACCAACACCGGATACCCGATCCGCTCGGCTGCCGCGAGCGCTTCCTCGACGCTCGTCGCCGTTCCATTCGGCGGCTGCGTGAGTCCGACTTCGCGCGCGATCTCCTCGAAGCGCCTGCGGTCTTCCGCTGCGTCGATGGAATCGGGGGACGTGCCGAGGATCCGCACACCCGCTGCCTCGAGTCCACGTGTCAACTTCAGCGGCGTCTGTCCGCCGAGCTGCACGATGACGCCCATCGGCTGCTCGCGCTCGACGATTTCCAACACGTCCTCGAGCGTGAGCGGCTCGAAGTAGAGCTTGTCCGAGGTATCGAAATCCGTGGAGACCGTCTCGGGGTTCGAGTTGATCATGATTGTCTCGTACCCCTGCTGACGCAGCGCCATCACGGCGCGAACGCAGCAGTAGTCGAACTCGACGCCCTGCCCGATGCGATTGGGCCCGCTGCCGAGGATGACCACCGACTTCCGACCGCTTCGCGGCGCCTCACTCTCCTCGTCGTAACTGCCGTACAGGTACGGCGTCGCCGACGGAAACTCGCCGGCGCAGGTATCCACCATCTTGTACGCGGGACGAACGCCGAGCGCCCAGCGATGCGCACGGACCGCGTCTTCCTTCTCGCCGCGAGTATCGGCGAGCTGCCGGTCGGAGAATCCGAGTTGCTTCATGCGTCGCATCGCGACCGCATCGACCTCGCCCAATGCGGCGAACTCAGTTTCCGCCTCGATCAGCTCGGCCATCTGCGACAGGAACCATGGATCGATTGCCGTGAGCTCGAACAGCTCCTCGACGCTCATGCCGTGCTGAAAGCCGCGTTTGACCTGATAGATCCGCTCCGGAGTCGGCTGGCGGAGGGCGCCGCGGAGTGTCTCGATCGTGTCGTCCGCGAGTCGGTCGTCGATGAGGCGCTTGCCAATCTCCCACCCGGAGCGGCCATTCTCGAGCGCACGCAACGCTTTCTGGAACGCTTCCTTGAAAGTCCGCCCGATCGACATCGACTCTCCCACGCTCTTCATCTGCGTGGTGAGCAGCGGACTCGCCGACGGAAACTTCTCGAACGCGAAGCGCGGCACCTTCACGACGACGTAGTCGAGCACCGGCTCGAACGACGCCGGAGTGGTCTTCGTGATGTCGTTCGGGATCTCGTCGAGCCGATAGCCCACGGCGAGCTTCGCGCCGATGCGCGCAATCGGGAACCCCGTCGCCTTGGAGGCGAGGGCCGACGAACGCGACACGCGTGGATTCATCTCGATCACGACCATCTCGCCGTCTTTCGGGTTGATGGCGAACTGGATGTTGCATCCACCGGCATCGACACCGACTTCGCGAATGATCGCCACCGAAGCATCTCGCATGTTCTGGTACTCGCGATCGGTCAGCGTCATCGCCGGCGCGACGGTGATCGAGTCGCCAGTGTGCACCCCCATCGGATCGAGATTCTCGATGGAGCAGACGATCACGACGTTGTCGAACTGGTCGCGCATCACTTCCAGCTCGAATTCCTTCCAGCCGATCAGCGACCGCTCGATGAGGATCTGGCTCGTCGGGGACAGGTCGAGCCCGCGGCGCACCGTCTCCTCGAACTCTTCGCGATTGTACGCGATGCCGCCGCCCGTGCCGCCCAGGGTAAAGGACGGCCGAATGATTGCCGGAAAGCCGGTGATGTCGAGGAGCGCGACAGCCTCATCGAACGTGTTGGCAATGCCGCCAGTCGCACAGTCGAGCCCAATGCGAACCATCGCTTCGCCGAACCGCTTCCGGTCTTCCGCGATGGCGATGGCACGTGCCGATGCACCGATCAGCTCCACCCCGTACTTCTCGAGGACGCCGTTCTCCGCCAGCGTCATGGCCACGTTGAGCGCCGTCTGCCCACCCATGGTCGGCAGCAGCGCATCCGGACGCTCACGCGCGATGATGAGCTCCACGAACTCGGGGGTCACCGGCTCGATGTACGTCCGATCCGCGATCTCCGGATCGGTCATGATCGTGGCCGGATTCGAGTTGATGAGAATCACCTCGTACCCTTCTTCGCGCAGCGCCTTGGTGGCCTGCGTGCCGGAATAGTCGAACTCCGCGGCCTGCCCGATGACGATGGGGCCCGACCCGATGACGAGAATGCGGTGAATGTCAGCGCGTCGAGGCATGAACCAGGTCGTCGATGATGTCGTTGCGCGTGCGGCGGGGAGTCCATCCCGTGGCGCGCCGAAGCTTGCTGTTGCTGCCGACGAGCACCGGTACGTCGACCGAGCGCGCCAACTCGGCGTCGGATCCGATCTCCGCGGAGACGCCGAGTCGCGCGAGCACTGCGCTCGCAATGGCACGCACACTCGTGCCTTCGCCGCTGCACACGTTGTAGGCCTCGCCCGCGACGCCCTTCTCGAGCAGGAGAATATATGCGTCGACGACGTCCTCGACGTGCAGGTAGTCGCGAACGGTGTCACCATTGCCAATCGACAGCCGGCCACCCGACGCCGGCAGCCGCAGCGCGCGGCTCACGATACTCGGCAACAGGAAGTGCGGCCCGTGCCCAACGCCCGAATGATTGAAGCTGCGCGTGCACACGACGCGAACGCCCTCGCTCCGGAACGCCTGCAGCGCGGCAACTTCCTGCGCCACCTTCGACGCGGCGTACAACGTGAGGGGGCGCTGCTCCGTGTCCTCGTGCAGCGGCATCTCCGTGAGCTCATGACGTCCATACTGCTCCGCCGATCCCACGATGACGACAACCGGATCAGGCCCGCCGGTGCGGCGTTGCCGACTGAGTTCCGCCAGCAGCCGCACGGTTCCGACAGCATTCACTTCATACGCATGCGCCGGGTTTGCCATGGCATCGAGGACATGGCTGATGCCGGCCAGGTGCAGCACCATGTGTGCGGCGGCATCATCGACTGCGGCCGCGACGTCCGCCTGCCGCGTGATGTCGGTCTGTTTCCAATCGATGCGCGCGATTTCGTCGGCGCTGAGCACTCCTTCATCAGGGCGCGCACCGATGCCCGCCGCCGTGATGGACCAGCCCCGCTTCAGCATCGCCCGCATCGCCCACTGCGCGACGAACCCATTGCCCCCCGTGACGAGTGCGCGCGCGGTCACGGCGCAACGCTGTGGCGTGCGAGGTCCTCTCGCACCATCATGTGCACCAGTTCCTTGAAGCGTACCTTGGGCTCCCAGCCAAGCTTCGCCTTCGCCTTCGATGGATCACCGACCAGCAGGTCCACTTCGGCGGGCCGGTCGAACTTCGTGTCGTGCTTCACGTAGTCGCGGTAGTCGAGATCGACCACCTGGAAGGCGAGCTCGCACAGCTGGCGCACGGACCACGTTTCGCCCGTCGCCACCACATAGTCGTCCGGCTCGTCCTGCTGGAGCATACGCCACATGGCGTCGACGTAGTCGCCCGCAAAACCCCAGTCGCGGCGCGCCTCGACGTTGCCGAGCTTGAGATCCGCAGAGATACCGAGCTTGATGCGCGCCACGCCGTCCGTCACCTTGCGCGTCACGAACTCCAGACCGCGCCGCGGGCTCTCGTGATTGAAGAGAATTCCCGAGACCGCGTACAGGCCGAAGCTTTCCCGGTAGTTCAGCGTGATCCAGTGTCCGTAGGCCTTGGCAACGCCATACGGGCTGCGCGGATAGAAGGGCGTATTCTCCCGCTGCGGAACCTCGACGACCTTCCCGAACATCTCACTGGAGCTCGCCTGATAGAACCGGCTCTTTGGAGCCGCCTTCTTCATCGCCTCGAGCATGCGCGTCACGCCCAGCGCCGTGAACTCGCCGGTCAGCACCGGCTGGTACCAGGAGGTCTGCACGAAACTCTGCGCCGCGAGATTGTAGATCTCGTCGGGCGCCGCGTCGTGGACGGCGTCCGTGAGCGATGACTGGTCCAGCAGGTCGGCGGAGACCAGCTCGACCTGGTCGATCAGGTGCGAGATCCGCTCGTACGGCGTCGTGGAGCTCCGTCGCACCACTCCGATGACGCGATATCCCTTCGTCAGCAGGAATTCGGCGAGGTACGAACCGTCTTGGCCAGTGATCCCCGTGATCAATGCGGTGGGCATTCGTGAACGTTAGCTAGGGATGTGAAAAAGGGAGCCCGAAACCCGGCTCCCTTGCAAGTGTCGCGCTGCCGAAGCCGCCCGTCACGCCACCTGCACACCGCGCGGCGCACGCGGAACCTTCCCCGCGTTCAAGCAGCGCGTGCAGACCTTGACTTTGGTGATCTTGCCGGCGATCAACGTGCGGACGACCTGAAGGTTCGGCTTCCAGGTGCGACGTGTCTTGTTGTTCGCGTGGGACACGTTGTTGCCGAATGCCACGCCCTTGTCGCAGTGAAAGCAGCGATTGCGCTGGATAGCCATGTTACTTGGCCTCCGGCATGAACTCGATGCGCGCCATATCGGCGCCGTCACCCTTGCGGAAGCCGGTCTTCAGGATGCGCGTGTAGCCGCCGTTGCGCGCTGCGAAGCGCGGTCCCAGCACCTGAAACAGCTTGTCGGCCGCTTCGCGCTTCTGAATGTGCCGAATGGCGAGGCGACGCGCGTGCAGCGTGCCGGTGCGCGCCTTGGTGACGAGCTTCTCGATGAACGGGCGCAACTCCTTGGCCTTGGCCTCGGTCGTCTCGATCGACTCGCTCTCGATGAGCGAGGTCGCGAGGTTGCGCATCAGCGCAAGCTTCTGCTCACTCGTGCGGCGTAGTTGCCGTCCCGCCTTCTGGTGACGCATCTGGTGTTACTCCTCTTCGTCGTCGGGCGCAGCCGCGGCAGCCTGGCTTGGCGGTGTGCCCCAATCGAGCACCCGAACGCCTTCCCCATTCTCCTCGAAGCGCATACCAAAGTTCAGACCTTCGCGCTCGAGAAGATCAGCGATCTCCTGAAGCGATTTCTTGCCGAAATTCTTGACCTGCAGGATCTGGCTCTCCGTCTGGCGAACCAGGTCGCCAAGACTCCGGATGTTCGAGTTCTTGAGCGAGTTCACCGAGCGGACGCTCAACTCGAGATCATCGATCGGGGTCTTGAGGAGCCCCTGCATGCGTGCGCCATCGGTGCCGGCGCCTTCACCACCGCCGCCGGCAACCGGCGCCGAGGAGTGCGAGCCGAACTCGACGAAGTACTGGAAGTGCGTCTGCGCCAGCGCGGCCGCATAGCTCACGGCCTCTTCCGGCGAGATGGTGCCGTTGGTCTCGACCGTCAGCGTGAGGCGATCGTAGTCCGTCCGCTGGCCGACGCGGGTCTCGGCGACCGAGAAGTTCGCGCGGCGTACGGGGTTGTAGATCGAGTCGATGCGAACGAGATCGACCGGCAGGCCGCGATCGAGCGGATGCTGATCGGACTCGACGTACCCACGACCCTTGTTGACGTAGAGCTCGATGTTCAGGTCGCGGTCGTCGTGCAGCGTGAGGATGTGGTGCGACGGATTGATGATGCGCACACCCGAGACCGGGGTGACATCGCCTGCCGTGACCGGACCGGCGCCATCGCGCTTGATGTGCAGGACGGCACTCTCGACGTCGTCGACGAGTGTCAGCGTGAGCGTCTTGAGATTGCCGATGATCTGGTGCACATCCTCGACGACGCCCGGAATGGTCTGGTGCTCGTGCACGACGCCATCGATGCGCACGCCCCACACGGCCGCGCCGCGGAGGGACGAGAGCAGCATGCGACGCATCGCATTGCCGAGCGTGTGCCCGAAACCGCGCTCGAGCGGCTGCAGGCGGAACTCGGCGACATTGGGATTGTCCTCGCGCTTGGTCGCTTCGACCAGCTGCGGACGGACAAGACCACGAAGATCGATCGTAGAAGCCATGATTCAGTCAGTGTGTTCGGGTCATTCCGGACGGCGTTCCGGTCCGGAAACGCTCTGCCTCGCCCCAAACGCGTGGCAGACTCGTAAAGGGGTTTGGGCCCCGACCATCAACTACCAGTCAGACAGTCCGACAGTCTGACCCGCGAGCGCCGGAGGCGCGCGCTCGTCTGACAGCTGAGCTGTCAGACTGTCGGACAGTCAGACTGTCTGACGGATGCTGCAATTACTTCGAATAGAGCTCGACAACGAGTTGTTCCTGGGCAGCTATCGGGATGCTCGTGCGGGCGGGCTTCTCGAGCACGCGGCCGCTGAACGTGTCCTTGTCCACCGCGATCCAGGAGAGCGGCGCACCACGCGACGACTGATCCATCGCCGTGAGGACCGACACCTGCTCGCGCGACTTCACGCGAAGACGCACTTCCTGACCGGGCTGCACGTGGAAGCTCGGGATGTCGACACCCGCCTGGTTCACCTCGACGTGACGGTGACGGATGAGCTGGCGTGCGGCCTTGCGGCTGGACGCGAAACCCATGCGGTACACCACGTTGTCGAGGCGTGTCTCCAGGGCGGCCAGCAGGTTGTGGCCGCGGAGGCCGGGCTGCGAGCTGACCTTGTCGAACGTGTTGCGGAACTGCTTCTCGCTCACGCCGTAGATGCGCTTGATCTTCTGCTTCTCACGGAGCTGCTTGGAGAACTCGCTCGCCTTGCGACGACGTGCCGTCGCCTGGCCATGCTGGCCCGGCGCGTACGGACGACGCTCGACCGGGCACTTCTCGGTGAAGCACTTGGTGCCCTTGAGAAACAGCTTGGTTCCTTCCCGGCGGCACTGGCGGCAGCTCGGACCTGTATAGCGACCCATCTCAGACTCTCCGACGCTTCGGGGGACGGCAGCCGTTGTGCGGGATCGGCGTCACGTCCTTGATCGACTTCACCTGGAGCCCCGCCGCGGCAAGCGCCTGAATGGCCGACTCGCGGCCACTGCCAGGGCCCTGCACGCGCACGTGCACCCGCTTCACACCAGCCGTCAGCGCCTCGCGAGCGCACTGCTCAGCCGCGACCGTCGCGGCGAACGGCGTGCTCTTCTTGGAACCCTTGAAGCCGGCCTTGCCGCTGGACCCCCACGCGATCGCATTTCCACGCGGATCCGTGATGGTCACCGTCGTGTTGTTGAACGTCGCATTGACGTGGGCCACGCCCTCCGCCTCAACGACCTTCTTGGTCTTCTTTCCAGTCGCCATAGGATTACTTGGTTACCTTCTTCTTGCCGGCAATCGCGCGGCGCGGACCCTTCTTCGTGCGCGCGTTCGTGTGCGTGCGCTGCCCACGAACCGGAAGCCCGCGACGATGCCGCGTGCCCCGATAGGACCCGATGTCCATCAATCGCTTGATGTTCATCGAAACCTCCGTGCGCAACGCTCCCTCGACGCGATATTCCTTCTCGATGACCTGACGGAGTTTGTTCACGTCAGCATCGTTCAGGTCGCGAATACGCAGCGACGCGTCGATCCCCGCCTTCTCCATGATCTCCAGCGCGGACGCCCGTCCGATGCCGAAAATGTAGGTCAGTCCGATCTCAACCTTTTTGTCCTTCGGGAGATCGATGCCAGAAATACGAGCCATTCTCTATCAGCCCTGACGCTGCTTATGCTTTGGATTGCGCTTGCAGATGATGCGAGTCACGCCGTTGCGCTTGACAACCTTGCAGTGCTCACAGATCGGCTTCACGCTGCTTCGGACTTTCACTCGAATACCATCATTGCAAAACGTGAGATTTTCCGGCCAAGTCACTTAGAATAACCGGGGCGGTAAGTTGACGCAAGCCCACAAGATACATCGGGTTGTGGCTCACAAACTGAGGCACCACCGATACATCGAGTTCAGCCGTCGCGGCCCACCGCTCCCGCCGCACCACGCGACAGCTCCGCGAGGACCGCACCCATCGCCGCCCGCCGGTCCTTGGCCGCCGTCACCGCACGCCCCAGGATCAGGTAGCGCGCCCCGCTGGCCTGCGCCCCCGCCGGCGTGACGACCCGCTCCTGATCGTGCGCATCGCCCCCCGCCATTCGAATCCCCGGCACGAGGAGCGCCAGCTCCGGATACGCCGCCGCGACCCGCCCCGCCTCCGCGCCACTGCAGACGATCCCGTGAAGCCCAGCCGTCGCCGCGTCGGCCGCTAGGCGCATCACTTCCTCCTCGACCGCGACCGACTCCCGCCCCCACGCCCGCGCGAGGCTCGACGCGTCGAACGACGTCAACACGGTGACTCCGAGCACGCCGCAGCGCGTTCCCGCCGCCTCCTGGGCCGCGCGAAGCATGGCCAGCCCGCCGCTCGCATGCACAGTCGTTAGCCGGACGCCCAAATCTGCCACTCGCCGCACGGCGCCTGCCACCGTATGGGGAATGTCATGGAACTTGAGGTCCAAAAAGACCGCCGCGCCGAGCTCGTCCTGGAGCGATCGCACGATGTCGGGACCTTCAGCGGTGAAGAGCTCGCTCCCCACCTTGAAGAACCGGCAGCTGTCCCCGAGCGCCTCGGCGATCGCCAGCGCCTCCCGCGCCGACGCGACGTCGAGCGCCACGATCGGAATCGATGTGCCAGTCAAGATGGGATCTCCAGTGTCCCCACGATATCCTGAATGCGCCCCACGCCGGCCTGCCCGCACCACCGCGCGAGGTCGCGCACGATGCGCTCGGGCACACGCGGGTCGCGGAGCATCGCCGTGCCAATCCCGACGAGGCTCGCCCCGGCAATCAGGTACTGCAGCGCGTCCTCCGCTGTCGCGACGCCGCCAATGCCGAGGATCGGGACGGACAGCGCCCGGCGAATCTTCCACGTCGCCAGCACCCCGACCGGCCGAAGCGCCGTCCCGCTCACTCCCCCGGCGCCGAAGCCGAGTGCTGGACGACGACGCCCGACGTCTATGACGAGCCCGGGAATCGTGTTCACGACGGAAATCGCATCCGCGCCGGCATCCACTGCGACCGCAGCCGTCCGGGCGATGTCCGGAAGCGTCGGCGAAAGCTTCACGAAGAGCGGCCGGCGAGTCACGGCGCGTGCTCGGCGGACGACGTCCGCGAGGGCGGTGTCATCGGCACCGAACTCCATGCCGCCAGCCTTCACGTTGGGGCAGCTCACGTTGATCTCATAGCCGTCGAGCGAGCCTGCCGCGTCCGCCGCGAGGGACGCGTCGAGCTCCTCGATGACCGCGGCGAATTCCTCCGTCGAAAAACCGACGATGTTCGCCAATTTTCGCGTACGTGGAAGGGACTTGGCGAGCCATGGCAAATGTTCATGTCGCACTGCGGCGACGCCCGGATTCGCCAGCCCCACCGCATTGATCATTCCCCCGTCGAACTCCGCCACTCGGGGCGACGGAGCGCCGGCGCGCGGCAAGGGACTCACGGCCTTGGTGACGATGCCGCCGAGCGCGTCCAGGTCGACGATGCCGTCCAGCTCGCGGCCGTACGCAGCGGTGCCCGCGGCAAGGACGATGGGGTTCTGGAACTCGATGCCAGCGACGTCCACCGCGAGCGGTCCGCGGTGCGTGGTCACCGGCGGGCTCCCCCTCCACTGCCGGCCCCGTCGCCGGTGGCGACGCGACGTTCATAGCGTTTGAGGTACTCAACGACGCCATCGGAAATGGCAGCCGCGAGCTCATTCATCCGTGCGGCATCGCTCATGTAAGCGGCATCGGCAGGATTTGTCCCATACCCGATCTCGACCAGCACCGCGGGCATATAGGCCTTCACCAGCACCGCGAAACCGGCCTGCTTCACACCGCGGTCGGGGCCGGGATGCACCTGCCCCACGCGCCGCTGGATGATCTCGGCGAGCTCGTTCGCCTCGCGGAGGTGCTCATTCTGCTTCATGTCGGTGAGGATGAAGCTCAGCGCGTCGCCGCCCTGCGCGGACGGACCCGACTCGAATCGGACGACCTCGTTCTCCATGCGCTCGACCCGCTTCGCGTCTTCGGTCTTCGCTTCGGCGAGAAAATACGTCTCGAATCCTCTCGCGCCTCCCGGGTTCTTCCATCCGGGATTCGCGGCATTCACGTGGATGCTGACGAAGAGGTCGGCATGCGCGTCGTTGGCGATGCGCCCGCGATCCCAGAGCGCGATGAGCGTGTCCGTCGTGCGCGTGTACTTCACGTCGATGCCACGCTGGCCAAGCGCCGCGCCGACGCGCTTCGAGACGCTCAGCGTGATGTTCTTCTCGAGCAGGTCCGGGCCGCCGGCGGCGCCGCCGTGCATTCCACCATCAGGGCCGCCATGCCCCGCATCGACGACGACGAGGCGCCGCTGGCGCAGCGGACCAAGGGGCGCGTTGCTCGTGGTGGCCGCTGGACTCTGCGGGGCGGCGCGCGTGGGGTCGTTGTTGGCCCGGTTCGGACTGCGGGGCGACGCGGCTGCCTCACGTGCGGCAAACTTCTGGCCGGATGAGAAGGCGCGCAGCTCAAAGCGTTCCGCATCCCAGATGAGATTCGGCACGAGTCGCGGAACGATTTCAGCGAGGAGCTGCAGCGGGACGAACAGCGCGCCCTTGCGCACTTCGGGTGGGGCGGCGAGCTGATAGGTCTGGTCTCCCACCCGAGCGTAGCGAATCCCGTCGGTGACTTCGATGCCGGTGCCGTTGACGATGAGCATCCACCGGTTTCCCGTCAGGTGCGACACCGTGATCGGCACAATGGGCTTCAGCCGCTCAGCGCGCAGGAGGGGGCCGCCCGCACCGCTCACCAAGGCAATGGAGACCGAGCGCGTGGCATCCTTGACCACGACGCTGGCCGGACGCGCGGCTGAGTCGGCGGGGGTCGCGGCGGCGAGTTGAAACGCCGCGCATAGCGCGAGGATCATCGGGCGCGGAACACGCGGGCGATCTCGCGGTCGGCGTCTTTCGCCTTCGCATCTTCGCGCTTGTCGTGCGCCTTCTTTCCCTTGCCGAGTGCCAGCGCCACTTTTGCGATACCACGTTTGAAGTAGAGCTCGAGCGGAACGAGTGTGAGGCCCTCGCGCTCGATTGCACCTATCAGACGCCCGATTTCCCGTTTGTGCAACAAGAGCTTGCGGGTGCGAGTCGGCTCGTGGTTGTTGTAGCTCGCGCGCTCGTACGGCGAGATGTGCAGGTTGATGAGGTAGATCTCGCCGTCGCGGACCATGCCGTAGGCGTCGGAGATGTTCGCCTTGCCGTCACGGAGGGACTTCACCTCGCTGCCCGTGAGCACGATGCCGGCTTCGTAGGTGTTGATGATGATGTAGTCGTGCCGCGCTCGCCTGTTCTTGGCGATGGATTCGATTTCCGGTTTCTCGTCCGACTTCGGCATGGTCACGATGGGCAATGCCCGCGACGCTGCGAGCCAGCCATTCAACTTAGAATGCGCACGTCGCAGCGGCAACGCGATGCGTTGACTTGGCTGCGCGCGTCCGATTAATTTGCGTGTCTGTTCCGGTGTGCGCTCGGGTGGTGGAACTGGTAGACACGCAGGTCTCAGAAGCCTGTGCCTTCACCGGCGTGGGGGTTCAAGTCCCCCCTCGAGCATTTGCAGGTATGGCGCCTCTCGCAACTCATGCGAGAGGCGTTTTGCATGAAGGACGGGAGGATAGGATGATAGGATGATAGGACGTGAAGTACGCTCCTATCGTCCTATCGTCCAGCTACGCCGCCGGCCGCCTTGCTCGGCGCGACATCCTCTGGCAGGTTCGCGGCGCCGAAGCTCGCACGTAGCGCCGCGTTCGACTCCAGCAAGTAGCGACTGACCACCTCCGCGCCTTGCCGCACCGCGGGATCATCCGTGCGAATGGGACCACCGGAGAAGGCAAGCAGATTCTGCGCGACTCGCAGCGTCGGTGAGCCTTGGCCGCGCGACGTGAACGCATCGCGGTAAGCACTGAGCCGCGCATTGAACTGGCGCTCCGCCAGCTCCACGAGGCCCCCGTCAACGTTCCGGTCCTTCTGCATCCGGTGCACGAGCGCACGCAAGGATTCCGATGGCGTGCGATCATCCAGCGCATCGCGTTGCGCGACCAGGATGCCGAGCGCGCGACGGAGGTAGCGTAGCTCCCACATGGCGTGATCGACGTCGCCACGCGTTGCGTCACGGGCGAGCCACTCAACGTCGCCGGGCGCGGGCTCCTGCATCAGCGCGGCCACGTACGCCGCGCTGCGGCGCAAGAGCGCGCGATTGTCACGGAAGCTGCGAAAGAGGCGCACGGGCGCCTGCGCCGTCAGCCCTGAAGAACAGGGAGCGCGAGGCGCCGCGCGCCGGTGCTCACCGGCTGCTCCAGCCCCACACGCTCACGAACCTGACTCTCCTGCAACAGCAAATCGCTCAGCCGCACGCTATCCAGCACCTCGTCGATGCGACGCTGGAGCAGCTCCCACACCGGACGAATGCTGCAGTTATGGGATTCCGCGCATCGCTCGGCCTCCACGGGATGCGTCACGCAGTGGACGTCGAACGTCGAGTGTTCGGAGGCGGAGATGACGTCCCGCACGGTGATCGCTTCGGCGGCGCGCGACAGCCGATAGCCACCGCGGGCGCCACGCGTGCTGACCACGATGTTCGCCCTTCGCAGCTTGAGCATGATCTGCTCGACGTAGTCCGCCGGAAGCCGCTCTCTCGCGGCAATCTCGCGCCCAGTCACGGGCGCGTCGCCGAGACGACGCGCCAGATGAAGGGCACAGATCAACCCATATTCGGCCTGCGTGGTGATGCGCACGAGGGAAATCTAGTGGGATTGGCGAGGTTCGGCTATTCGGCCCTTCAGCCGCCCGCCACCATGCCGTGCTTGCCGCCCGGCACGCCAATCTCGGTCATCTTGCGCAAGTCGAGGACGTCGTCGATCTCGTCAGCGGGAAGGAGCTGGTCGCGCTTCACCATGTCCCGCACGAGCACACCTTCCTTCACGGATTGCTTGCTCAGCTCCGCCGCGCGCGCATAGCCAATGTGCGGCATCAACGCCGTCGCCAGTGCGGCTGAACGCTCGACCCAGTAAGCGCACATGTCTTCGTGCGCCTCGATGCCACGGACGCACTTCTCGTTGAAGACCGTCGCGGTGTTCGTGAGGATGCGCATCGCGAGCAGCACGTTGAACGCGATCACCGGCATCATCACGTTGAGCTCGAGCTGGCCGTGCTCCGCGGAGATCGCGACGGTGGTGTCGAGCCCCATGACCTGGAAGCAGACCTGGTTCACCATCTCCGGGATGGACGGGTTGATCTTGCCAGGCATGATCGAAGAGCCCGGCTGCACGGCGGGGAGCTTGATCTCGTCGATTCCGGTGCGCGGTCCCATCACCATGATGCGCAGGTCGCTGGCGATCTTGCTCAAGTCGATCGCGAGCACGCGCATGGACGCGCTGAAGGCGGCGACGTCTCCCATGCTCTGCATCAACTGGATGCGATCCTCGCCGACGCGCAATTCGAGCCCCGAGATGGCTTGGAGGTTTCGCACGGTGAGCGCTGGATACTCCTTCTCGACCGTCACCCCGGTACCCACCGCGCTGCCGCCAATGCCGAGATCGCGCAGGTAGTCGGCGGCCTGCTTCACTCGGCGGATGCCGCGGTCGAGTGAGCCCGCGTAGGCGGTAAATTCCTGTCCAAGGCGGATGGGCATGGCGTCCTGGAGATGCGTGCGTCCCGCCTTCACGATGTAATCGAACTCCTTGCCCTTCGCGGCCAGCGCATCGCGCAGTCCTTCGAACGCACGCACGAATCCGTCGAGCTGGGAAAGGCACGCGAGCCGGATGTTGGTCGGAATCGTGTCGTTCGTGCTCTGCGCCATGTTGACGTGATCGTTGGGATGCACCGGCGAATACGTCCCGCGCGCGCCTCCCAGCAGCTCGTTCGCGCGGTTCGCGAGCACCTCGTTCGCGTTCATGTTGTGCGACGTGCCGGCGCCGGCCTGATATGGATCGACGATGAACTGTGCGTCGTGCTTGCGCGCCAGCACTTCGTCCGCCGCGGCAATGATGGCATCGGCAAGCTTGCCGTCGAGGCGCCCCGTTTCCTTGTGTGTCTGCGCAGCCGCCTTCTTGATCCAGACCTGCGCCATCACGAATGGCCAGAGCGGCGCCAGGCCGCTGATGGGAAAATTCTCCTTCGCCCGCACGGTTTGCACACCGTATAGGGCATCCGTCGGGACTTCCTTTGGGCCGAGGGGGTCCTTCTCTGTGCGAGTCGACGCGGTCATGTGATCAATCAGGAAGAGGAAGACGCCACGGCTGCGGAGATGGCATCAGTGCGTGTTGCGCGGGAGTGCTGCGACGTGACGGCGTTCGCGTCTATTCGACGAGCAAGCGCAACGAGCGCGATCGACGCGCCAATCACGCCGATGCCCATCACCAGCACACTGAGACCGTGCAGGCGACCGAACTCGACACGTCGCGGGTCGTTCATGGCCAGCGTGTCGATCGGGACACCGATCGCGACAAGCAATGCGTGCAGGCGCCGCTCGATCGTCAGCGCGACCGCATTGCCGCCGAGCAACAGAAGCCCGCCGATGGAAGTGACGCGGGCACTCGTCGCGTAGTACGCCGTGACAATCCCGCCGAGTGCGACGCCACTGATGAAGAGCACGGGCAGCGCCCGACCCACCAGCGCACCCGCCAACGCTCGCGTTGGCAGAACGGCAAATGCGGCGGGGGCAATGACCGCGGCGACAAACACGGCAACGCCGAGCCACGCGGCGAGCAACGCGATGCTGACAAGCGCCGCGTACAGAGAGCGTCCGCTCATCGTTTCACGGTACGCACGCGGCCCGACAGGAAGGGATTCGTCTCGAGTTCCTTCCCGATTGTCGTGGGTGGGCCATGACCAGGATAGACGATGCTGGCAGCCGGAAGCGCCGCAAATGTCTCGAGCGACGCATCCATCGCATACGGATCGGATAGCGGAAGATCCGTTCGTCCGATGCTACCCGCGAAAAGCAGGTCGCCGGAGATGGCCACGCCATTCCCGTTGAAGCTCACGTGCCCCGGCGCGTGTCCCGGCACATGCATGACCGCGAACTTGAGAGCGCCACACTCCAGCCGGTCACCGTCGGCGATCGGTAGCGTAACCGCCTCGGGCTGATCCCACGGAAGCCCGTACATGCGCGATGCGTGTGCCGAGAGCCGCTCGTAGAAGGGCAGGTCGAGTGGATGGAGGTAGACGGGCACTGGATAGCGGGCACGCACGCTGTTGATCGCGCCGATATGGTCGAGGTGCGCATGCGTCAACCAGATCGCATCGAGGCCTGCTCCGGATTCGGACACCATGTCGATGATGCGATCGCCTTCATCGCCGGGATCGATGAGTACGGCCCGACCGCTCCCTTCATCGATGAGGAGATAGCAGTTTTCAGCGAAAGCGCCGACGGTCCGCGACTCGACTCTCATATGGCATAGCCGCCGGTGCCTTCGGGAAAAACAGTGCTGCCTTCGGCCCGCGCCTTCAGGTATTTCTCTACGGCGATCGCCGCCGTCGTGGCATCGCCGACTGCCGTCGTAACCTGTCGTGTAAGTTGTGATCGCAGGTCGCCCGCCGCGAACAGGCCGGGTATGGACGTCTGCATGATGGTGTCGGTTTTCACGTAGCCCATCTCGTCGTGATCGAAGTGCCCGTCGATGATGCCGGTGTTCGGTCGGAATCCGACGAACACGAAACAGCCGGTCGCATCGAGCGTGCGCACTTCGTCCGTGACCACGTCGCGGATGCGCAGCGCCTTCATGAGCCCCTGGTCGTCCCCGAGCACCTCTTCGGTGACGGCGTTCCAGATGACCTCGATCTTCGGGTTCGCGAAGAGCCGCTCCTGAAGGATACGGGACGCGCGAAAGCTGTCGCGTCGGTGGATCACATAGACCTTGTCGGCATATCGCGTGAGAAAATCGGCTTCCTCCACCGCGGCATCTCCGCCCCCGATCACGGCGATCGTATGCGTCTTGAAGAAGGCGCCGTCACAGATGGCACAGTACGAAACACCCTTCCCCGCAAACTCCTGTTCGCCCGGAATGCCAAGCTTTACCGGCGTCCCTCCGGCGGTGACGATGACGGCAGGTGACGTGTAGCGGTTGCCGTCGTCGGTGGTGGTTTCGAAGGTGCCGTTGGGCAACCGGGTGACGCACGAGACGTTCGCCGTGACGAACTCGGCCCCGAACACGCGCGCGTGCTCCTCGAACTTCTTCGCAAGCTCCCATCCGAGGATGGATTTTTCGCCGATCCAATCGTCGAGCTTCTCGGTGTTCAGCAGCTCGCCCCCGGGGATACCCCGCTCGAGCACGACGGTGCTGAGCATGGAGCGACCCGTGTAGAGCGCGGCGCACATGCCGGCCGGGCCAGCTCCAACAATGACGACGTCATACTCCTTCGTTGTAACCAAGACCGATCTCTCGACGGGTGGGCACCTGCGGACCGCAATCCTGCAATCTCACCAGAAGAAGTCCGCGACGGAACTGGAACGTTCCAGCGAGTCGGCCCCAGCCGTGGCGTCGAAAGGCTCAGCCAACCGTCTCCACCGGCGGACCAATCTCGATTCGCTGAAGGGCTCCATGACAATGAGATGTGGTCCCCACGAGGAATGAGGCCGCGCCGCGCTCTCCCCGTCCAGCGATAGCCGCATCAGCCGCCAGAACCTCGGCGACGTCGATCATCCCGACCCCGAAGGTGCGATAGGAGCAGTGGAAGACGAATGGGCCCTCGACCGCGCGCCCCGCTCCCACCTCGTCAGCGACGTAGGAAGCGAGGGCGACGGGAAGGCTCCAGGTGCGCTCCCCTTTCGTGGCGGGACACCGAGCCGGCTCGATGCAGTTGATCGGGCAGATCCACTCGGCGAAGCTCACGAAGTGTGTATTGTCCGCGCCGGTCATCTGCCACGGCACTGCTGGAGCCGTTCCCAGAGGCCCGACGGAAATGTCGCGCCGTGGCCACCGCTCCCGGGCCCGCGCCAGTAGCCACTCGGCCATCAGGTGCGGCATCAGCGGCGAAGGAACGATGGTGTCCGGCCCCGTCGGTGTGGCGCTGGTGCTTGCGTTCCCGAGAAAACGCGAGAAATAGTCAGCCCAGTTAGCGATTTCGAGGCGCAGCCTTTCAGGGCGTTCCGCCATCGGCAGTCGAGCGACGAGGCACTGAGGATCTCGATCGACGACGACCAGCTCCGACCACGTCGCGGCTCCTGCCTCGGCTGCGCGGCCGAGTTGGCGAACGTAGTAGCTGCCGTAGCATCCGCCCCCGACAACGACGATGCGGCCGAAATTCAGGGGCGCGCGAGCCAGGGGCACCGCGCGCTCAGCGCCGGACGTGACGTCCTCCGTCGACGCGTATCACCTCACCCGTGACGAACTCAGCCTGGACGAGATAGAGAACCGCCCCGGCGACGTCCTCCGGTGAGCCAATCCGGCGGAGCGGCGTCGTGCGACGCAGATGCTCGGCACTCTCGGGATCGAAGCCATCCGGCAGGAGCACAACGCCCGGCGCCACGGCATTGACGCGAACGTCGGGGGCCATCGTGTGCGCCAAGGCGCGCGTCATCTGCACGACCGCCGCCTTCGTCATCCCGTGCGGGACGTACCCCGTCCACGTCTCGAATGCCGCGAGGTCCGCAATGTTGACGACGTTGCCACGCGCCACGCGGAGCGCGGACGCCGCACGCTGCGCGAGAAAGAACGGAGCGCGAACGTTGAGCGCAAACATGTCGTCCCACTGCTGCTCGGATACGGAGCCGACGGGTGTTCGCACCATCATCGCTGCCGAGTTCACGAGGGTGTGCACCTCACCGTGTTCGAGGACGAGCGCATCGATGAGCTGTTCGCACGCCGTCACCTGCGTGAGGTCCGCGCGCACGAGCGCTGCCGATCCCCCGGCGTCCTCGATGATGCTCGCGGTATCGCGCGCGCCGTCGACGGACTCGTTGTAGTGCACGGCGACGCGCATGCCCTGCGCGCCCAGCGCGACGGCGATCGCGCGCCCAACCCGTAGCCCGGCACCAGTAACGAGCGCGACGCGTCCATTGAGGTCGATCATGCGGCAGGCGCCCGGCGCGCGAGCAGGTGAGCATCCTGCATCGCGAGCCACTCGAAGGGCACTTGCATCATCCCGATCGTGCGAGGACCTTCGGCCGCGCCGTGCCAATCCGATCCCCCGCTCACGAGCAACCCGAGCTGCGAGGCAAGGGCATTCAGGCGATTGGTGTCATTCGGCGAGTGACCTGGGTGCCGAACCTCGACACCGTCCATTCCGAGTGCGGTGAGCGCCGTCAACCGCTCTCGCGTTCCGGCGGGTCCGGGATGCGCCAGTACCGCGAGTCCGCCCGCTGCATGGATGATGGCAATGGCGGCGGCCATTCCCAACTGATCCTTGGCGACGTACGCCGGCTTGCCCGCGCCGAGGTACCGATCGAACGCATCGCGAACGTCGGTCGCCCAGCCGTCAGCCACGAGTGCACGCGCGACGTGTGGACGCCCGACCGCACCGCCGCCCGCCTGCGACAGCACATCGTCGAAGGTCACCATCACGCCGAGCGAGATGAGCTTGTCGACGATCTGCTGGCCGCGCCGCGCTCGCATGTCGCGAAGTGCACCGAGCTCGCGCTCGATCACGAGCGTGTCGCTCAAATGCAGGCCGAGCATGTGTGTTTCCGCATCGCCTTCCACCGCGCTCAGCTCGATGCCGGTCACGATTCGCACGTCAAGCTCGGCCCCTGCCGCCTGCGCCTCCGCAAGCCCCGCGACGGTGTCGTGGTCCGTCAGCGCAATTGCGGCGAGTCCAGCGTTTTTCGCGGCACGCACGACGTCGCGAGGGCTTTGCGATCCGTCTGACGCCGTCGAATGCATGTGCAGGTCGACATACGGCGGTTCAGCCGGAATCGTCACGGCGTGTAGCCGGCCTCTGGAGACAACTCACTCGGTTGGGACTGCGCGAACAATCGCGAGAGGTCGGCGTCGCTCAGCTCCACGAGCGCTGCTTCACGCGAGCGGATGCCCTGCGGCGAATATCGCGTCACCCGGACCTCGCGATTTTCACCGGCGCCAGCGACAAAGAGCAGTGCGAATTCATCGCGGTCGTACTGCGTGACTTTCCCGGAAGGCATGACGCGCCAGGCGCGTCCGTCGAGCGAGATGGTGCGGGTTGGCATCTTACAGCTCCACTTCGTGATAGATGCGAGCGGGGTCGAGCACGCGCTCGGGTGCTGATGCGTGCGCCCGCGCCAGCGTGTCCGCATCGGGTGCTTCGCAGAATTCCAGAAAGGCGCCGCGCAGGCCGGTTTCCTCGAACACCCAATAGCGGCAGCCCGCGGACGCGTAGTAGTCACGTTTCCGCTCGAGACGCTCGGAGAACTTCACGCGGTCGGGCGGCGTGACGAGTGTGCGCTGAATCGTGAGGCAACGCGGCATATCAGACGGCGCTATCGGGGAATGATTCGAGGCCGCTCTTGACCGCAGCGAGGAAGCGGTCCGCATCCGACCCATCGACGATGCGGTGATCGAAGGACAGCGAGAAATATGCACAGGTGCGGATCGCGATCGTATCCTCACCGTCCGGGCCCGCGACGACCTTCGGACGCTTCTCGATGGCGCCAAGTCCGAGTATCGCTGACGTGCCGAGCGGAATGATCGGCGTTCCCAGGAGCGACCCGAAGACACCCGGGTTCGTGATGGTGAAAGTCGCCTGCTGCACTTCTTCCGGCTTCAGCCGCTTGGAGCGCGCGCGATCGGCGAGATCATTCAGCGATCCTGTCAGGCCAGAGAGTGACAGGGTGTCGGCGTTCTTGATGACGGGAACGATCAACCCCCAGTCGAGCGCCACGGCGATGCCGATGTTGTACTGCTTGCGATAGATGATCTGCGACCCTGCGACGGCAGCGTTCAGGACCGGGAAACGCTTGAGGGTGTCGACGACGGTCTTGATGATGAATGGCAGGAATGTGAGCTTTTGGCCATTCTGCGCCTCGAAGGCGGCGCGCGTCCGCTGCCGGATGCGAGCGACGCGGGTGAGGTCGATCTCGAAGAAGGTCGTGACATGCGCGTTGGTGTGCCGCGAGGCAACCATATGCTGGCTCGTCAGCGCCCTGATCTTGGACATGGGCTCGACGGTGTCACCCAGCCATGTCTGCGGAACAGGCCCGTGCGTCGCAGCGCCGGCGGGCGCGTGCATCGACGCCCGCTCAGCGGCGGGCGAGGCCAGGTACGATTCGATGTCGCGCTTGGTGACCCGACCCTGTACGCCGCTGCCCTGCATGGCCGCGATCTCGACACCATGCTCGGCCGCGATCTTCCTCACGAGGGGCGACGACTTCGTGCGCAGCCGATCCTGGAGGCCGTTCGCCGCACCGCCTCGCGCTGTGGGGATGGCGGAAGCGGTGGATTGATGGGACACAGGCGTGGATGCGGTGACAGCTTCCGCAACGGGGGGGCCCCCCGCGGCGCCCTGCACAGACGCAGGCGCCGTCGCGATGGCTACCGGCGTGATTGCGGCACCCTTCTCCGTCTCGATGCGCGCCACCACCGTCTGCACCGCGACGGTCTCGCCCTCCTGCACGATCACCTCGGCGAGAACGCCCGCCGAAGGCGCGGGAATTTCCGCGTCCACCTTGTCCGTGCTGATCTCGAAGATGGGTTCGTCGCGCTTCACTTCGTCCCCAACCTTCTTCAGCCACTTCGATAGCGTTCCTTCCGCGATCGATTCGCCCATCTGGGGCATGATGACGTCAACGCGAGCCACTACTCGATCCTCTCACTCTGGGTTACGCGCGGCGCTGCGTACCTTCCGCATGCGCCAGAGCACTATCACCGGCACGAGCACGACGCCGATGCGAGCCCCCCACGTCCAGTAGATGCTCCAATCGCACGGGGCGCCCGTCTCCGTATCGGCCCCGCAGCGAGTGACTCCACCCACGATCTTCGCGACCAGTACCGCAATCATTCCGCCGCCAGCCAGTCCGGCGATGGCGCTGATGCATCCTACCCCAACATAAGGCCACACGCCCTCGGTCGTCTGCCGCGACGCCTCGGGACCGAGGTTGTCGTTGTCACGCATCAACGATCCCGCGACGGCGGGAGACCACTAGTACGACGCTTCGAGGGCGTGCGACGGATCTTCGGCGCGATGAACCTGGAGAAAAAACTTCTTCACGTTCCGGTCCATGCGGCTTTCGCCCATCTGGTCTGTGACGACCTCGATGAACGTGTAGTGCCCGCCTTCAGGGCGCACGCTCAGTTTCAGGACGCCGAGCGTGCCGGTGAGCTGCCTGGTGCGGGCCGTGTTCGTCCCGCCGGACATCCCGAGCGTCGCGAAGAAGCGATCCGCCACCACCAGCACGTCCGCCGGCATCATGTGACTGCGATAGAAATGACGCATCGTCTTACGGTTTCCCGCTCCGCTCCGGGAGCACGTCCTGCATCCATTCCGTCTTCTCGAGCGGCTTGGATGCCTCACTGTGAAACTGAATGCCCACCGCCCACTGCTCCGCGCTCACATAGTTGAGCTTCGCGGTGTAAGTGCCGACCTGCGGCGCCTTCTGGAAGCCGTCGAACGTGCGCGGCCCGCCGATGACGCCGGTGTTCGCGAAGATTCGGCCTTCGCCAGTCTCCACGGGCTGGCCGGTTTTCCGGTCCGTCACCTTGACCGTGTAGATGACATCCTCACGTGCGTGCGGCGGAATGGGATCCGAGGTGATGACGAACTTGTAGCTCTCGGTCCCCTGCCGCAGCTCGAGCTGATGATCTCCCCCGAAGCACGATGAGGCGCCGGTGGCCACAAGGAGCAGCATTCCGGCGCCAACGACACGCGCGACGCGGGAGGCCGTCACGACTGGTAGTACTCCAGTCCGAGGTGCGTGATCTGCTCTTCGCCCATGAGGTGGCGCAGCGTGTTCTTGAGCTTGGTCTGCTGAATGAACAAGTCGTGCTCGGGCTGCAGGCCGGGCGCCGTCATCGGGCTCTTGTAAAAGAACGACAGCCATTCCTGGATGCCCTTCAGGCCCGCACGCTGCGCGAAGTCACTGAACAACGCGAGATCCAGCACGAGCGGCGCGGCGAGGATGGAATCCCGGCAAAGGAAGTTGACCTTGATCTGCATCGGATATCCCATCCATCCGACAATGTCGATGTTGTCCCACCCTTCCTTGTTGTCGCCGCGCGGCGGGTAGTAGTTGATGCGCACGACATGCGAGAAGTCCTTGTACAGCGCGGGATACTTCTCCGGCTGGAGGATGTTGTGGAGCACCGACAGCTTCGACTCCTCCTTCGTCTTGAAGGACGCCGGATCGTCGAGGACTTCGCCGTCGCGATTGCCAAGGATGTTCGTGGAATACCAGCCCGCGAGGCCGAGCATGCGTGCCTTGATGCCGGGCGCGATGACCGTCTTCATCCAGGTCTGGCCGGTCTTGAAGTCCTTGCCAGAAATCGGGACGCCCTTGTCGTTGGCCAGCTGCACCAGTGCCGGCAGGTCGACCGAGAGGTTCGGCGCGCCGTTGCAGAAGGGGATGCCTTCCATCAGCGCCGCGTAGGCATAGAGCATCGACGGGGCAATCACCTCATCGTTGTTCTCCATGGCCTTCTCGAACTGCTCGAGCGTGGCGTGCTGCGGGCCGGGCTTGATGAAGATCTCGGTGGACGCACACCATACGATCACCAGTCGGTCGCAGTTGTTCTTCGACTTGAAGTCGCGCATGTCCTGACGGAGTTGCTCCGCGAGATCGCGCTTGGTCTTGCCCTTCTTGACGTTCGTGCCGTTGAGGCGCGTGACGTAATGGTTATCGAACACGGCGGGCATCGGCTTGATGGCCGTGAGGAAGTCCTTGATGGGCTCGAGGTGCTTGTCCTCGAGCACGCCTGCCTTTTTCGCGGCCGTGTACGCGTCGTCCGGAATTGGATCCCACGCGCCGAACACGATGTCGCTCAAGTTCGCGAGCGGCACGAAGTCCTTGATCAGCGGCGCGCGATTCTCGGTGCGCTTTCCAAGGCGGATCGTCGCCATCTGCGTCAGGGAGCCGATGGGCTGGCTGCTGCCCCGGCGAATATTCTCGACACCCGCCATGAACGTCGTGGCAACTGCGCCGAGGCCCGGCGTGAGGATGCCAAGTCGTCCGGTCGCAGGACGGGGGGTGGTCGGTGCGTTAGAGGCAGAACCTTGCACGTAATCTCCTTTTAGACGAGGGCGCGGCGCGCATCGGCGGGCACGGAATCAGGGGCGGACCCCGTCTTCGTGCGCGCTTCGGCGGCATCCGATCGCGTGGTGGCGCCATAGACGTACGCCACGCGCTGGATCACGGTGATCCAGGCCGTAAGAGTCAGTATCACGATGATGATGGCGAGCGGCCATCCGTTGAAGAACAACCCGAACAACGCCTGCGGTGCTGCCATGAGAACCACGCGCTCCGGCCGTTGAAGCATCCCGACCTTGGCGTCCAGGCCCAGCGCCTCTGCCCGCGCGCGCGTGTACGACGTCAGGAACGCGCCAAGAAGGCCGAGCAACGCTGTAATCATCAGCGGAATGCTGTGGTGCAGCGAGCTCGTGGCGTAGAACACCGCGAGCCCACCGAGGACGAATCCGTCAGCAAGCCGGTCGAGCGTGGAGTCGAGGAACGCACCGAAGGTCGAGCTCTGGTTCGAGCGCCGCGCCACCGTTCCGTCGAGCACATCGAAGAGTGCCGTGATCGACAGGAACCAGCCGCCGGTCTTGATGTGGCCGGTCGCGTAGATGATGCCGCCGATCACGGTGCAGAGCGTTCCGAACACCGTAATCGTATTCGGGTGCACCCGACGCTCCACCAACCAGTCCGCCACTGGATCGATGAGGCGCAGATAGCCGTTTTTGACCCAGTCGGGCAGAAGCGTCATGCGGCTCCGAGGCGCGCAGCGGTCCCGCGGCCGGCCGTTCGCGCAGCGGTGACGAGTGGCAGAAAATGGTACGAGCCGGAGCCTGTGCTCCAGCAAGTAAAGTTAGGCGGCGTCATCACGTCCAGCAACAAGAGTAGCCTGCCCCGCCGAACCGTGCAGCTTCAGGGAACGCTCCAAACGTACACCCCGGTCAGTGCGACATCGCGGCTCTGGTAGGTCCGCGATCCGTCGACGGTCACCGCCTTGAATGTGACCTTGCTTCCGCTCGACACGCCCTGCACCGGCACCTTCTCGACCGTGTTCGCGGGCACCTGACGCAGGAAGAGCTCGGTGCTGCCCGTCGCCGTGGCGTAAATGTTCACGGCCTGGCTCAGGTTGTTCGTCACCTGCACCGACATGTCGCTCACTACCGTGGGCGCGGTGCGCACCTCGACGGCCCTGCCGCCGCAGGCGCCCGCACCGGCAAGCACGAGCGCAACGCATGCGACTCGAACGGATGCCATCATGGAACTACTCCTGTGTGATCGGTCTATTGCTCGGTCAGAGCGCGGGAGATACCCGGCAAGATGTCAGCCGGATGACTCTCGGGAGGTTACTCATAGAGCCGGTATGGCGCCACTCTACGGAGCCATTCGGCGACGGCCGCATCGTCCCGCGCGACGACGACGTCAGGATCTTCGCCGCGCATGATCGCCTCGCGCATGGCGGGGCGCCCGAACCGATCGTCCCAGGTGGCACCGCGCACGACCAGTGAGTCCGCGTTCCAATGCCAAATGGCCGAGAGCAGCGCCGCGCCAGTGCGGCCGGCCTCGTAGGTGTCCCGATCGGCGAGGATGATGCGCACGCCCGGTATCGACTGGCCGGAGTACTTGCCATCAGTCGCGTTCACCGGCGTGAAATCGCTGCGCTCGAATCGGACACCAGGAAGCCTGCGCCGGTTGAGCAGCGCGACCACGCTGTCGGCGGCGAGCCACGGTGCGCCTACACGCTGGAAGGCATCACTCGTCCCGCGCCCCACGCTGAGGTTGGTGCCCTCGAATGCCACGAGCGCCGGGTAGATCGTGGCACTGGTGAGGGTCGGCAGGTTCGGCGACGGACGCACCCACGGCAGCGCTGTCTCGTCGAACCACCACTCGCGCTTGTAGTTCGCGGCGGGAACGACGTGCAGATCCGCGCCGATCCTCAAGTCGGCGTTGAGATAGCGCGCCATCTCGGCCATGGTGAGTGAATGCCGGAGCGGCGTCGAATGCAGTGCGTATGCGCGACCAGGGCGCGTAGGCGTTGGCTCTTCCGCATTGGCCAGCGACGGATCCAGCATTGGGCCGTCCGCGTGGAAGTTGCTCAAGGGATTCGGGCGATCGAGCACCACGATCGGCAGGTGATTGCGCGCCGCGGCGCGCATCGCGTACACTACCGAGCCAACGTACGTCCACGTCCGCGTGCCGATATCCTGAAGGTCGACGACGAGTACCTCCACTCCGCGGAGCGTACTGTCTGGAGGTCCGATCGTTGCCGAAGTGTACAGCGAATGGACGACCAGTCCACTGCGTGCGTCGATGCCACTCGCGAGGTTCTCGCGATCTTCCGTTCCCCGGATCCCGTGCTCGGGAGAAAACAGTGTGACGAGCTTCACGCCGGCGGCCGTTGCCTCATCCCCACGCAGGCGATCGATGTCGGACACGCCGCGCTCGTCCACTCCGGTCTGGTTGGTCAGCAACGCCACCCGTCGGCCGCGAATGAGCCCGATGCTATCAGACAGCAGGACGCTGATGCCGGGGCGCACCGCCTTCCGTTGCCGGCGGGCCTCGGCCATTACGTCATGGCCCATGTCGTTCGGATCCGGCGTTATGGCGGAGAAAACATCACCAGCCACCTTGCCTCCGATTTGACCGCAGCCGACTGCGCCCATCGCGATACACGCGACGACCACCCTGCTCACTCGAGACATCCACTCCTCCATGCGTCGTCTACCGATTCGCCATTCCCCGGCCCTTCTGCCCGCGCTCCTCGGGATGATAAGCATGTGCCTCGTCCCGCACCCGACGCTCGCACAATCGCGGCCGCCCGCGAATGCCGCATCATCCCGTGCGGTGCAACGCACGCTGAGGGACACGGTGCAGGCGATCCTCGACGCCGCCGTCGCCGACAGCGCCTTCCCCGGTGCGGTCGCCGTCATCGGATCACATACCGGGCCATTTGTGTCGGTAACGGCCGGTCGACAGGACTGGGGGTCCGAGTACAAGACAACGATTTCCACCCTGTGGGACCTCGCGTCGCTGACGAAGGTCGTCGGCACGACGTCGGCCATGATGCAGCTCGTCGAGCGCGGAAAGGTGGAGCTCGATGCGCCGGTGCAGCGGTACCTCCCTGAGTGGAAGGGAGCCAACAAGGATCGAGTCACGATCCGGCACCTGCTCACCCATCAGAGCGGACTGCCGGCGTTCAAGGAGTATTTCCGGAATAACGTCTCACCGGATTCCACCTTGGCGCTCTTCATCGCGACGCCGCTCGACACGCTGCCCGGCGTGCGCATGGTGTACAGCGACATCGGCGCGATTCTCCTGGGTAAGGTGGTCGAGCGCGTCAGCGGCGAATCCCTCGACAAATACCTGGAACGCCATGTGTTCGCGCCGCTCGGCATGCGCGACACGTATTACAAGCCCTCGGCGCGGGAGAAGTACCGCACGGCTCCCACCGAAATCGATCCGTGGCGGGGACGGAAGCTCATCGGGGAAGTCCACGACGAGAATGCATTCGCCCTCGGCAAGGTGTCCGGTCACGCCGGTTTGTTCAGCACCGCACGTGATCTCGAGAAGTTGGCGGAGACCTACCTGAACCGCGGCGCGTACAACAGGAGCCGACTCGCTTCGGCGGAGACGATCAAGCTCTTCACCACCGTGAACGACTCGACCTTCTCCAGCCGTGCACTCGGATGGGATACGCCGAGCGCGAACAGCTCGGCTGGCCATTACATCGAGCGTCCTGCGTTTGGACACACGGGATTCACGGGCACGTCCATCTGGATTGCACCGCAGCACGACCTGTACGTTATCCTGCTCACGGCACGAGTGAATCCGACCCGCCAGCACAACAAGATCGGCCCGGTGCGGGTGGCGGTTGCCGACGCGGTGATGCGAGTGCTGAAACCCGATGTGGTGGCGCGAATCGATCAGCGCGCCGGCTCCTCAACCTCTCCCACAGGACGTCCATGAACCTCAGCGCAATCGACTGGGCGATCGTCATCGGATACTTCGCGTTGTCGATGGGGATTGGACTCGTCTTCACCAAGAAGGGCGGCGAGAGCATCGAGGAATATTTCCTCTCCGGCCGCAACGTGAGCTGGTGGCTCGCCGGGGCGAGCATGGTGGCAACGACGTTCGCGGCCGACACGCCGCTCGTCGTCACGGGATTCGTCTTCGCGCACGGCGTCGCCGGCAACTGGCTCTGGTGGAGCTTCCTGATGAGCGGCATGCTCACCGTGTTCTTCTTCGCACGGCTGTGGCGGCGCGCCGGGGTGATGACGGACGTCGAGTTCGCGGAGCTGCGCTACAGCGGCAAACCCGCGGCGGCGCTGCGCGGGTTCCGCGCGCTCTACCTGGCCATCCCGATCAACCTCATCATCCTCGGCTGGGTGACGCGGGCGATGATCAAGATTCTCACCATCTCGCTCGGCCTGCATCCCGTGAACGTGCTCGGCACCACGGTGTCGGGTGAGGTGATCGCGGTCGGCATCTGCTTCGTCATTACGGTGGCGTATTCCACTGGCGCCGGCATGTGGGCGGTGCTGTGGACGGACCTCGTGCAGTTCGTCATCAAGATGAGTGCGGTGATCATCCTGGCCGTGTACGCCGTGCGCGCGGTGGGCGGGATGGACAAGCTCAAGTCCGGCCTCGTGGCCCACTACGGCAACGCGGACGCGGCAATCTCCGTACTGCCGGTGCACTTCGGGTCGGGCGGCATCACCGGGTATGTCTGGATGCCGCTGCTGACGCTTGCGGTGTTCCTCAGCGTGCAGTGGTGGGCCGCGTGGTATCCGGGTGCGGAGCCGGGCGGTGGCGGATACGTGGCGCAGCGCATCTTCTCGTCGAAGACCGAGCGCGACGGCGTGCTGGCGACGCTGTTCTTCAACGTCGCCCACTACGCCATTCGTCCGTGGCCATGGATCATCACGGCACTTGCCACCGTCATTCTCTATCCGGCGGGCATCGGGCCCGCGCACGATCATGAGGCCGCGTATGTGCAGGCGTACGTGGACCTGCTGCCCACGCCCTGGCGTGGGTTCATGATGGCAGGCTTCGCGGCGGCGTACATGTCCACGGTGGGCACGCAGCTCAACTGGGGCGCGTCGTACCTCGTGAACGACTTCTACAAGCGGTTCCTCAACAAGGACGCGTCGGAGAAGCACTACGTCAGCGTGTCCCGCTGGGCGACCGTGCTGCTGTTCCTCGGCTCCATCTTCGTGACGTGGCAGATCGAGACCGTCGGCGGCGCGTGGGAATTCCTGCTCGCGCTGGGATCGGGGACCGGACTCGTGCTCATCCTGCGCTGGTACTGGTGGCGCATCAACGCGTGGAGCGAGATCAGCGCGATGATCACCTCGTTCATCGTGTCGGTGACGGCGCTCAAGATGGTGAAGGCCAGCCTGCCGGCGGACAGCCCGCTCGTGCAGACGTACGTCATGCTCATCACCGTGGCGATCAGCACGGTGGTGTGGCTCGCGGTCACGTTCATGACGGAGCCGGAATCGGACGCCAAGCTCCAGGCCTTCTACCAGCGGGTCCGTCCCGGTGGGCCTGGCTGGCGCCGCACGTCCGAGCAGCTTGGCTACGGCGGCGAGACGATTCCAGGCGGCGCGCTCGCGTGGACGAACTGGCTGGCCGGCATCATCGCCGTGTATTCGACGCTTTTCGGCATCGGAAAGCTCATCTTTGGGGAAACGGGCACGGGCGTGATCATGCTCGTCGTCGCGGCGTTGGCCTTCTCCTGGATTGCGCGCGCCTTCCGGGAAGAGGATGCAGGGGAACGCGCCCAGCGTGATGTGGTGAGGGCCCCCGAGGCATGATACCGTACCCGAGCTTGGCGGTGGCCGGCCGGGCTCGGAACCGTACACCTCGTCGTCGTACTACTCCAGTGCCCGCCACACGAGGGGCGCGTCGGATGCTCGCCGAGACTTGCGCGAGAGCGAACCCTGGCTTGAACCCCTGCTTTCTGAGGGGTATAATGAATGCAGGGTGGAAGGACCGCGCAGCTCGTCACCGGCTGCGTCACACACAGGGGGACCAGTGAGCACAACGAGCCAGCCCGAAGTCATGATGACCGTCACGCCGGTTGCCGGCGAAGAGGTCAAGAAGTTCATGTCGCAGGAAGGAGTGGACCCGAGTATCGGTGGTCTGCGTGTGAGCGTACAGCCGGGCGGATGCAGCGGCTTCAAGTACGGCCTCCTCATCGAGGATGCCGCCGCCGAAGACGATGTCATCATCGATCAGGGAGAATATCGCGTGTTCATCGATCCTTTCTCCGCGCAGTACATCAGCGGCGTGATCATCGACTACACGTCGTCGATGCAGGGGTCGGGCTTCACGTTCAAGAATCCCAACGCAACGGGCGGTTGCGGTTGCGGCAGCTCATTCTCGGCATAACACCACAACCCAAATGAACCAGCCGGTTTCTGGCGCCCATGAGGACGTCGGTACCGGACACGGGGCCCGCGATCGCACAGCGACTCGCGGGCCTTCGCACGTCCGGTCCGATACCCAGCTCGAACGAATTCACACGGTAGTCGTCCACGAGCATGACGGCATCGCGAGGCTGGTCGCGCAACGCATCGCGGCGCTCATCAGCGAGAAGAACGCGTCAGGTGAAAGCGCGGTCCTCGGGCTTGCGACGGGCTCGACACCCATCGGGGTCTATCGCGAGCTCATCCGGATGCACCGCGAAGACGGATTGAGCTTCGCCAATGTGGTGACGTTCAATCTCGACGAGTACTACCCGATGGCGCCGGACAACATGCATTCGTACCACCGCTTCATGTGGGAGAACCTGTTCTCGCACGTGGACGTCGCGCCGGAGAACATCCACATCCCGCGAGGCGACGTGCCCCGCGAGGACGTGGAGGCCGAGTGCCTCCGGTACGAGATGGAGATCGAGCGCGTTGGTGGCATCGACTTCCAGATCCTTGGCATCGGGAAGACGGGACACATTGGCTTCAACGAGCCGGGTTCGGGCGCGGGCAGCCGGACGAGGCTCGTGCATCTCGACGCCGTCACGCGCCGCGATGCGGCGGGGGATTTCTTCGGCGAGGAGTTCGTCCCGAAGGAAGCGGTGACGATGGGTGTCGCCACGATTCTCGAGGCGCGCGAGATCGCCCTGCTTGCGACGGGTGAGCACAAGGCGGGCATCATCAAGCGGTCGGTCGAGGGCGAGATCAACCTCGAGATCGCCGCGACCTTCTTGCAGCGGCACCCGAATACGACGTTCTACGTCGATGCGGCTGCCGGAGCGGAGCTCACGCGTATCGCCACTCCGTGGACGATCGATGAAGTACAATGGACCGATGACCTCAAGCTGCGTGCGGTCGTTTGGCTCTCGCAACAGACCAAGCGTGCGATCCTCAAGCTGACGCAGCGCGACTACGCGGAGCACGGCATGTCGTCGCTGGTGGCGAGGTCCGGATCGCCCGGAGCACTCAACGGCGAGGTGTTCAACGCACTCGGCGCGAAAATCCGAGGCAAGAGCAAGCTGCCGCGAGGCAAGCGCACGATCTGCTTCTCGCCGCACCCCGACGACGACGTCATCTCGATGGGCGGCATCCTGCGCAAGTTCGTCGAGAACGACAACGAGATGCTCGTCGCCTACATGACGAGTGGCAACATTGCGGTGTTCGATCACGACGTTCGCCGCTATGTGGAGTTCCTGCGTCGGCTCGAGCAGGACCGCGGACTTGGGCGCCGCCACATCGACACCCTGGCGGATCAGGTCAACAGCTTCCTCGACGCGAAAAAGCCTGGTGATGTCGACATCGCCGAGGTGCAGGACATCAAGCGCGTCATCCGCGAGAGTGAGGCCGTGGCCGGCATCGAGGTCATGGGACTGACGCGCCGCAACGCGCGGTTTCTCAACATGCCCTTCTATCAGACCGGACAGGTGCGGAAGGATCCAATCGGTCCGGCGGACATTGCGATCGTGAAGGACCTGCTCAACGAGTTCCAGCCGGAGATCATCTTCGTCGCGGGTGACCTGTCCGATCCACACGGCACGCATCGGATGTGCAAGGAAGCGATCGACGGGGCGCTGAGAGAATTGTTCGGGGAGCGCGGGGAGCAGACGGCGGAGCGTAGCGGCGGCGCATCAAATGAAATGGCCAGCCAGGCCTCGGGGCGGTTCAACCGCCCCGAGGTCTGGTTGTACCGAGGTGCGTGGCAAGAGTGGAGCGTGACCGATGCCACGTGGCTCGTGCCGATGTCGCAGGAAGAGCTTCGATTGAAGATCCAGGCGATCTTCAAGCACCAATCGCAGAAGGATTCTGCGCCCTTTCCGGGTCAGGACGATCGTGAGTTCTGGCAACGCGTGGACGCGCGCAACAAGGACACCGCGGCGCTACTCGACCGTCTTGGCCTTGCCGAGTATTTCGCCATGGAAGCATACGTCGTCGAATAGGAGTTGCCCTTGACGCGCTTCACCACGCTCGACGCAGTCGTTCTCGTTGCGTATCTCGCCGGAACGACAGGGTTGGGTCTGTACGTCGGGCGAAAACAGCGCGATGCCAAGGACTACTTCGTCGCCGACGGGGCGATCCCGTGGTGGGCGGTGATGTTCTCCATCGTCGCCAGCGAGACGAGCGCGCTGACGTTCATCAGCATTCCAGGCCTGTCGTACGGCGCCGCGACCGGCACCGGCAACCTCGGCTTCCTCGAAGTGGTCGCGGGCTACATCATCGGCCGCTTCGTCGTCGCGGGAGTTCTGCTGCCGCGCTATTTCGCGGGCAACCTCGTCACCGCCTACGCGCTGCTCGAGACGCGGTTCGGCCTCACTACGCGTCGGTTCACGTCGATCATCTTCATGATCACCCGCGCGCTGGCCGACTCGGTCCGTGTCTTCGCGACGGCGATCCCGGTGGCGCTGATCATCGGCCCGTCGATGAGCAACCAGACGTACGTCATGCCGACGGCGGTTCTCAGTCTCGGCCTCTTGACGGTTCTTTATACGTACAAGGGCGGCATGAAGGCGGTGGTGTGGACCGAGCTCCTGCAGGCCGGCATCTACATCAGCGGCGCCTTCGCCGCGATCGTGATCCTGGGTCGCCTCGTGCCTGGAGGATGGTCCACGATCTGGAGCACCGCCGGCACCGCCGGCAAGACGAAGGTGATCGACTTCGCGTTCACACTCCGCAATCCGCACACGGTGTGGGCGGGGCTCATCGGCGGCGCATTCCTCGCGATGGCATCACACGGTACGGACCAACTCATCGTGCAGCGACTGATGTCGTCCCGTTCCCTGAAGGACGCGCAGCGCGCGATCATCGGGTCGGGGTTTGTCGTCTTCCTCCAGTTCTTCCTGTTCCTCACTATCGGACTCGGACTGTGGGTCTTCTATCAGGGCAGGTTGTTTCCGACGACCGACCTCATCTTCCCCACGTTCATCCTCGAGCGCATGCCACCAGGCCTCGTCGGCCTGATCGTGGCGGCGATCGTCGCGGCGACGATGAGCACGCATTCCGGCGCGATCAACTCGCTGGCCGGCGCAACGACGCATGACATCTACCTGCCGATCACGAAGCGCTCCGTGAACGATCCGCAGACGCTCAAGATGGGGCGACTGTTCGCACTCGGTTGGGGTCTCGCGCTGACGCTCGGCGCCCTGCTCTTTCCACGGGACACGAAGACACCGGTCGTCGTCGTCGCGCTCGGCATCGCGTCCTTCACGTCCGGTGGTCTGCTCGGCGGATTCTTTCTCGGCATCTATTGGCGGCGTGCGATTCAGCGGGACGCAATTCTGGGCATGTCGATCGCAATTCTGACGATGGCATTCATCGTCTTTGCGAAGCCGATTGCGGGCGCCTATCCTTCGCTCTCTTCAATGCTGGCGCCGGTCGCCGGCATCGCCTATCCCTGGTTCGTCCTGATCGGGGTCACCATCACACTGCTCGTGGGCATCATCTCCTCCTTCACGCATCCCATGCCGGCGCGCGTTCCGGCATCGACATGACCTTCATCGTTGCCGGTGTTGACGGCGGCGGGTCCAAGACACGCGTCATCATTGCCGACGAGAGCGGCACGCACCTCTGCGAGGCGGTTGGTCCGGGGAGTGCAGTGCGGCCCGGTGCAGCGCAGCACTCCGCGGAGGTCATCGCTGCGGCACTGAGTGACGCTCTGGCTTCGTGCGGCATGTCGGACGTGCTGCCGAAAGTGCTGTCCATTGGTGTCGCGGGTGCGGCTCGAGATGCCGAACGCGACGCGCTGCTCGAAGCGCTGACCGGACGCGAGATCGCGGAAGACGTGTTGATCGTCCCCGATTACTCCATCGCGCTCGACGACGCATTCGACGATGGCCCCGGTGTGCTGCTCATCAGCGGCACTGGCTCGGCGGCCTTCGGTCGTAGTCCATCCGGCGGCTCCGCACGCTGTGGTGGATGGGGTCCGGTATGTGGCGACGAGGGGAGCGGAGCGTGGATCGGTCGCCGCGCATTGAGTGTGGTCACCGCGGCGGCCGATGGTCGCGAGCCCGAGACGGCGCTCGTGGGAGCCGTGCTGACGGCTGCGCAGGTGAACGAACCCTGGGAGCTCATCGCTTGGGCGGCACAGGCGACTCCGGCGGTCTTCGCGTCGCTCGCGCCCGTCGTGAGCAGTGTTGCGGAGGCGGGCGATCTTCGGGCGAACGCGATCATCTCGCTCGCGGTCGAGGAGCTCGTGCTCCACGTCCGCACCCTTGCGCGATCCCTCTTTGGTGACGAGCGTGCGACGACGCCCGTCGCATTCACCGGCGGCATCCTCACGCGCGGCACCACGGTGCGGAAGCGCCTGGAGCAACGTCTGCGCTCAGCGGTGCCTGGGGCGCAGATCCATGCGGGTGAAGTGCTGCCCGCGCGCGGTGCGGTCCGTGGTGCGTTGCGCCACCTTGGCGACGCGGTGCATGCGGAGCACTCCGCCCCGTACATCGACTCCTGATTGCCCCTGGCGCCTGCAGATGCAGGCGCCCGCGTCGCTAGGCGTTGCGCTGGTGCTCCACCGCGGGCATGGTCAGCGCACCACCCGCAAGCGCATCCGCGACCGGCGTGTCCTGCGACGACAGCTCGAACGAGTGCTCCCAACGGGCCATCACGACGGTCGCCAGGCAGTTCCCGACGAGGTTGATCGAAGTACGCGCCATGTCCATCAGCGCATCAACGCCGAGGATGACGGCGACGCCCTGCATCGGCAATCCGAACTGCGACAATGCGCCCGCCAGGATGACGAGTGATGCGCGCGGAACCGCCGCGACCCCTTTGCTCGTGAGCATCAACGTGAGCATCATGAGCACCTGCGTGCCGATCGGCATGTCGATGCCCGCGGCCTGCGCGACGAACACCGAGGCGAGCGCCAGATAGAGCGTGCTGCCATCGAGGTTGAACGAATAACCAGTCGGCAGCACGAAGGACACGATCCGCCGCGGCACGCCGAGCTTCTCCATGTTCTGCAGCGCCAGCGGTAACGCGGCCTCGGAGGACGCCGTCGTGAATGCGATCAGCCAAGGCTCCTTCGTCGCCTGCCAGAAGCGGCGGAGGGGCACCTTGAACGCAATGGCAATCGGGAGCAGCACGAAGAGCACGAACACGATCAGGGCGCCGTAAAGGGTCAGCACGAGAACGCCGAGATTCCGCAGCACACCGAGGCCACTCTTTCCGACGGTGACGGCGATGGCCGCGCCGATGCCGAACGGCGCGAACTTCATCACGATGCCGACGAACTTGAACATCACCTCGCTCAGGCTTTCGCAGAACGACAACATGAACGTCTTCGCCGGACCCTGGACCTGCGACAGCGCGACCGCGAAGATGATGGCGAAGAACACGATCTGCAGCACTTCGTTCTTCGCCGCTGCATCGAAGAAACTCTGTGGCACGGTGTGCTCGATCACGCCGGAAAACGTCGTCTTCGTTTTCGCCAGCTCGACGCCCGTTTCCGCGGTCGCGCTCGCGAGATTCACACCAACGCCGGGCTTCACCACGTTCACCGCGACGAGCCCCACGACGAGCGCCAGCGTCGTGACGAGCTCGAAGTAGAGGATCGATCGGAAGGCAAGCTTGCCGACCCGCTTCATGTCGTCCCCGTGACCGGCGATGCCCACCACCAGGGTCCCGAAGAGCAGCGGCACGATCAACGACTTGATCATGCGCAGGAACACGGACGACATCACCTGAAGGTCGGTCGCCTGAAAGCCCTTGGCATCGGGCCCGTGGTCGGGGAAGAGATACCCGACCAGCACACCCAGGACCATCGCGATCACGATCTGCTGCGTCTGCGTGATCCGGCGCAGTCCGGTGCGCGGAGGCGTCGGCGCCGCCGCGAATGAAGCTCCAGCCGTCATCGAATCACTGTGATGAGGACGCGTCGCCGGCGGCGCGACGCAAAACCGAGTTACGGTAGCCGTACGCCACGTAGATGAGGAGGCCGATCACGAGCCACCAGCCGAACCGCTCCCAAGCCTGCGGCGGAAGCCCCTTCATCACGAACACGCACGCGGCAGCGCCGCCGAGACAGACGGGCCAGGCAAACGGGACACGAAACGGGCGGGGACGCTCGGGCTCCGTGTAGCGCAACACCAGCACGCCGATGCACACCAGCGCGAAGGCAAACAGCGTTCCGATGTTCGTGAGATCGTAGGTCTCGCCCGCATCACCGACAAGGGACCAGAAAGCGACGAACAGTCCGGTGATGATGGTCGTGACGTACGGCGTCCGCGTCTTCGCATCGATCTTCGCCGCCCACTGCGGCAGTAGTCCGTCGCGCGCCATTGCGTAGAAGATGCGTGGCTGCCCGTACTGGAACACGAGGAGCACGGCTGTCATCGAGAACACCGCGCCGAGCGCGACGAGCCACGCGGCGCCCTGCATGCCGGTCGTCTGAAGCGCGTAGGCGAGTGGATCTGCGTGAAGGCTCGGATCGAGCTCCTTGTAGTTCACCATCCCCGTGAGCACCGCGCCCACAGCGATGTAGATCACCGTGCAGATCGCCAGACCGCCAAGAATGCCGATCGGCAGGTTTCGCTGCGGATTCTTCGTCTCTTCCGCAGCGGTCGAGATGGCATCAAAGCCGATGTACGCGAAGAACACGATCGCGGCACCGTGATGAATTCCGGCGAATCCATTCGGCGCAAACGGGTGGTAGTTCGCCGGATTGATCTTCGTCAGTCCCGCGGCGATGAAGAGCGCGAGCGCCAGCAGCTTCACCACCACCATGATGTTGTTCGCACGCGCGCTCTCCCGCACACCGCGCAGGAGCAGCCAGGTGATCGCCATGACGATCGCGAACGCCGGCACGTTCACGAGTATCGGAATTCCGGCGACATGTGGTGCCGAGTCGATCAGGCTATGAATTTTTGGATCTGAGCTGAGCAGCGCGGTGCGGTAACCGGTCGTCAACCAGACTGGCAGGTTGATGAACCCGCCCGTCAACGTCTTGAAGTAGTCGCCCCACGAAATCGCGACGGCAACGTTTCCGACGGCATACTCGAGAATGAGATCCCATCCGATGATCCACGCCACGATCTCGCCGAGCGTCGCATACGTATACGCGTAGGCGCTGCCCGCCTGCGGAATCATCGAGGCCAGCTCGGCGTAGCAGAGCGCAGCGAGCGCGCATACCCCGCCGAGCAGCAGGAATGAGAAGACGAGTGCCGGCCCCGCTCCGCTGCGGATCACGTGACCCGCAGCGTCCGTCTGTCCGGCTGCCGCTGTCCCGATCGCCCCGAAAATACCAGCGCCGATCACCGCCCCGATGGCGAGCATGATCAGGTCGCCGGCCCCAAGCACGCGCCTGAGGCCGTTGGCGCTCTCCTCCATCACCGCAATCGGCTTTCGTGCGAAGAGCGAGTTCATGCTGGAGAAGTGCGGGTCGCCTAGATGAACAGCGGAGCCAGGACCAGCGTGATGGTGCTGAGCAGCTTGATGAGCACGTGCAGTGACGGACCGGCGGTGTCCTTGAACGGATCACCAACAGTGTCGCCGACGACCGCGGCCTTGTGGGCCTCGGAACGCTTGCCGCCGTACGCTCCCGTCTCGATGTACTTCTTCGCGTTATCCCAGGCGCCGCCGCCGTTGTTCAGGAAGCCGGCCATCAGGATACCCGTGATCGTCGCCACCATCAGAAGTGCCGCGACCGATTCCGCACCCATGAATTCCCCTGCTCCGCCGAACCGCTTGAACAGCAGGCCGACGATGATCGGGAACAGCACCACGAGCGCGCCTGGAAGCACCATGGCCTTCAGCGCACCGACCGTCACGATATCGACGCACGCGGCGTAGTCCGGCTCCTCCGTGCCCTGCATGATGCCCGGGCGCTCCCTGAACTGCCGGCGCACTTCCGTGATCACCGACTGCGCCGCCTTGCGCACCGCCGACATCGCGAGCGACGAGAACCAGAACACCAGCATCGCGCCGAGCAGTCCGGCGACGAACACGACTGGCTTGGAGAGATCGACGTGCAGGGTCTGTCCGGTGAGGTTACGGACTTCATCGAGATACGCCGAGAACAACAGGAAGGCGGCAAGCGCCGCGGATCCGATCGCGTAGCCCTTGGTCAGCGCCTTCGTGGTATTGCCGACAGAATCAAGACGGTCGGTCTTCTCGCGAACCGACTCCGGCTGACGCGACATCTCGACGATACCGCCCGCGTTATCCGTGATCGGACCGAACACGTCCATCGCGAGGATGTAGCCAGCCGTTCCGAGCATGCCCATCGTAGCGACCGCCGTACCGAACAGGCCACCGATCGCTTCACCAGCATCGTTCACCAGGCCGCTCGTATGACCGAGCGAGTAGCTGGCGATGATCGCGATGCCGATGGTGATCACGGGCAGCACCGTCGACTCCATTCCAACGGCGAGGCCCGCGATGATATTCGTGGCCGGACCGGTCTGGCTCGCCTCGGCGATGCTGAGCACCGGGCGGTAGCGATACTCGGTGTAGTACTGCGTGATGAAGACGAACGCGATCGACGTCGCGATGCCAATCACGCCGCACCAGAAGAAGTGCATCCACGCATTCGGCGCCGACGCGACCTGCAGCAGCGTGCGGCTGGCGAAGAAGAACATCACGGTGACGAGCGCCGCCGTGACGTAGTAGCCGCGGTTGAGCGCCTTCATGGGATCGGCATCTTCCTTCGTCTTCACGACCATCACGCCGACGATCGAACACAGCAGCCCGAGCGCCATGATGACGAGCGGGAAGAGGATCCCGTTGATGCCGAACGACTTGAAGAGCAGCACGCCGAGGATCATCGCGCCGATGTTCTCGGCGGCGGTGCTCTCGAAGAGGTCCGCGCCGCGACCGGCGCAGTCGCCGACGTTGTCGCCGACGAGGTCCGCGATCACGGCGGGGTTGCGCGGATCGTCTTCCGGAATCCCCGCTTCCACCTTTCCGACGAGATCGGCGCCGACGTCAGCCGCCTTCGTGTAGATGCCACCGCCGAGCTGTGCGAACAGCGCGACGAACGATGCACCAAACCCGTAGCCGACGATGAGGAAGGGGATGTGCTTCGCCCACTCGTTGGCGTCCATGCCCTGCGGCGCCATGGCCGAGAGCGCGGCGAACAAACCGCCCACGCCGAGGAGGCTCATGGCGACGGTGAACAGACCGGACACGGCACCACCGCGCAGCGCGGTCTGGAGCGCATCGTTGAGTGACGTCATGGCCGCCGCCGCCACGCGGATGTTCGTGCGGATCGAGACCCACATGCCGACGTAGCCAGCGACGCCCGAGCTCAGCGCGCCGAGCAGGAAGGACGCGGTGACGTACATGGCGAACGTCTTCGGATCCTGGACCGGATCATTCGCCGTAGTATGGCGGAAGTAGCCGTACCCGATCCCGAGCAACGCGGCGACCACGATTGACAGCATCCCGATCGTCTTGTACTGCCGCGCAAGGTAGGCCTCGGCGCCCTGCTGGATGGCGTTGGAGATCTTCTGCATCTCGGGCGTTCCGCGACTGCGGGACAGCACCCACCGGGCGAGGAAGATCGCGAAGATCAGCGCGAGAGCACTTGCGCCGATGACGATGTAGATCAGCGAGGACTGCGTTTGCGTCATGTTGCGTGGAAGGTGGAAATGCTTGCGAAGGACGTCACGACGATCAGCAGATCGCCGAGGCGGAGGTTGGCGCCCACTGTGGTCGCCGTTCAGGGATGTGTGACGAGATTCCCGCGACCAGAGGGCCGGCAAACGTCGCTTTTGGAGATCCGCTATCGGGCTGCGGCGTTGCGTCGGTCGAAACGGCCGAGCTGCTCATGCAGGGGACGGAAAAAGCGATAAAGGCGTCGGCGGCGCGTGCCGTCGGCGTTCAGGGGGAATCCGCAAAATGTAGAGGGGAGCAACGACTGCCGCTAGAGCGACGGAAACGTCTGCTCAGGGGTCAGAACTCGTAGCCGACCTGGGCTTTCATGCGGAGTGGCGTTCCGTCCGGACGCGTGCCGGGACGAAACTTCATCGCACGCAGCACACTCATGAGGCGTCGGTTGTAATCGCCGTCGCGCGTCTCGGAGAACTTCACCTCGAGCACGCGGCCCGTGGAGTCCACATCGAACTCGGCCGTGAAGGAAAACCCCTTGACGCTCTTTGGCGGGGGAAACGGAGGGAGAAAGAATTCGATGGGCTGTGGAGGATAGTTGGCCTGCGAGCCGCCACCTGTGCCAGGCCCGACGCCAGCGCCTCGGCCGGTGCCAATGCCGGAGCCCACCCCGCCCCCGCTTCCGGGCCCGTTGCCTGCCGTTCCATCGTTGCCGGTTCCAGGACCGGTTCCAACCCCGGCGATCGTCGTCACCGGTACAGGAGCGACGGCCTGCTCGGGCGGCTTCGTTGCCGGCGGAGTGACCGTGGGAACCGGAGTCTCCACCTTCGGCGTCACGGGCGGCGCGATCGGCGGTAGCGTGGTCGGCGTTGGAACCTGGGTTGGAGTGACCCGCACGAAGCGAATCGTATCACGCATGCCTGTCACGCCTCCGCGTCCGCCCCCGCCTCCCCCAGCCGGCCCGGCCCCACCTGCCCCCTGTTGCATGGGTACGATCATGGTTCGAGCGAGCACGATGGGAAACAGGAGCAGCGCGATGATGGCAGCGTGCACGAGCACGGATACGATCATGCCCTGCTTGCGCCCATCGTCGCGCAACGGCAGCCCGATGGGGAGCCGATAGGCCGGACGCTTCGGTGGATCGTGCGTTCCCATGTCGTCAGTCAGGTTCATGTCGTTGACGGTGTGCGGGTGTCGAGCGCTGATGTCGCCGAAAGGTCCGGATGTTATACGGCGGACGACCCCCGAAAGGTTCGTCCGCCGTATGGACCATCGTGTCGAGCGGACCGAAGGATCCGTTCGCTTACCGAAGGATCCGTTCGCTTACTTCGTCGTGCCCGGTGTGTCCTTCGGCGGAACGCCGATGACCTTGACACCGGAGCCGCGCGCGATGTCCATCGCGTGTACAACGCGCTCGTACTTCACGTCGGGCGATCCCTTGACGAAGATCACCTTTTCCGGCCGGGGATCGTAGATCTCCTTGAGGCGTGAGCCCAGGTTCGACTCATCGACCTTCTCGGAGTTGATCGCATAGTCCGTCGCACTAACTTCGAGCACGATCTGGTTCGACTGCGCGCCCGGCGGTGCGAGTGCCGGCGTTGGATCGGGGAGCTGCACGTCCACCGTCCTCCGCATGGTCGGCAGGGCCGCCATGAAGATGATGAGGAGCACGAGCAGCACGTCGATCATGGGCGTGACGTTGATTTCATTCGTCAGCCCGCCACTTCCACCTGATGAGAATGCCATGTGTGTGGCTCCTTATTTCCGTGGAGTGGTCAGCTTCGCCTTCGAGTCGCCCGCGACCGTGGAAACCGTTCCGTTCCTCTGGTCGCTGATGAGGCCGATCATACGCACGCCGTTCTTCGACGCCATGTCCGTTGCGTCGACGACCTTCGAATACAGGAGATCCTTGTCGGCCTTGAGGTACATGATCTTGTCGACGGTGCGGGTCGCGTAGATGCTCTTGATCCGAGCCTCGATCTCCGTCTTCGCGATCGGCTGCTTGTTGAGGTAGTAATTGCCATCGCGGTCGATGCCGAGCACCTGATCGACCTCGGCATCCTCGGGATGGTCTATCAAGTTCTGCCCCTGGGGCGGAACCGCGTTGAATCCGGCGAGCAGAGCGGGCGTGACCACCATGAAGATGATGAGCAGCACGAGCATGACGTCGATCATGGGTGTCACGTTCGGCTCTGCTTTCACGCCTCCGCCGCTGCCGCCTGCGGACATTGCCATCGAGCTACCTCCTCAATGAGTAGACGAGCGTCAGGTCAGCGGTGCGTTGGCGCCCGACGAGGCATTGAACTCGCGGGTGAAGCGCGACCGGCCGAACTCGCCCGAAACGCCCTTGATGAGGTAGTCGATCATTTCCTTCGAGACGTAGGTCATCTCGACCGTGAGGTTGTCGATCTTCGTCTGGAAGTAGTTGTAGGCCCACACCGCCGGAATCGCGACGAGCAGTCCAAGCGCCGTGGTGGCCAGCGCCTCGGAGATACCGCCACCGATGGCGGCCAGACCGCCCGACCCCGACTTCGACATGCCCTGGAAGGCGTTGATGATTCCGATCGTGGTGCCGAGCAGTCCGACGAACGGCGCGGTGGCGCCCACGGTGGCCAGCACGGCCAGGCCGCGCTTCAGGTTCGTGATCTCGAGCAGCATGTTGCGCTCGACGGCACGCTCGGCCGAGTTGATGTCGGAGACCGTGACCGATCCATCCTGGATGAGCGGCTTCACTTCGCCAAGCGCGCCACCGAGGACGAGCGCGACGTGAGACTTCTTGTAGCTCTCAGCGAGCTTGATGGCTTCGGTGAGGTTGTCTTCCTCGAGGAACTGCGAGAACTCGGGAGCAAACTTGATCGTTTCCTTCTGTGCCCTCCGGAGGCTCCACCACTTGGAGACCATCACGGTGAGCGAATAGATGGACATGATCGCCATGACGAAGACAATGCCCTTGGCGAAGCTGCCCATCACGCCCCACATGTCCATCAATGAGAGATCCATTCTAAGTCTCCGGAGAGGTTATTCGCCCTTGGTGAGCGAGAAGGTGAACGGTTGCTGAACGAGTTGCTTCACTTTCTTGCCGCCCACTTCGGCCGGATAGAAGCGCATGTTCGGGAGCGCATTCTTGACCGCCTGCGTGAACAGCTCATGCGTGGACTTCAGCACCTTGAAGGTGCCGGCCTCGTAACGGCCGTCCGCGTCGACGACAAACTGGGCGAGCACTTCACCTTCGACATTGGCCGAGCGAAGCATGTCAGGGTAGCGCAGGTTTCCGGTGCCTGGAATCTGCTGCACCTGCTTCTCGACCTGGAACTCGAAGTACGGCTGGTCGGTGTTGACCGGACCCGTGCCGCCGACGACGCCCTTGCCGACGCCGCCCTGCACGCCCTTGCCGCTGAAGTCGGCCTCGTCCGTGACCTTCTTGGACAGGTCGATGTCGGGGAGCACGTCGGGCACCTTGATCGGCGCCGTGAGCACCTGGAAGCCCTTCGGCGGAGGCGGCGCGACCACGACCTCCTTCGGAATGGGCTTCGGCTCTTCCTTCGGCGGTGGCGGCTCCTTCTTTTGCGTGTTGACGAAGTCGACCTTCTCCGCGTGCGCCTTCTCGATGGTGTTCTTCGCCTGCAGGGTGCCGTACACCGCTGCGGTGCCGATCACAGCGTGCAGGATGCCGCTGAGGATCAGGCCGCCCGTGGTCCGCTGCTTCTTCGGCTTGGATTCCAGCAGATTATTGAACATGTCCTCTCAGACCTTCCCTTGGCTAAGGACGGGACACTCCCACTTCCTCGAACAAGCTACCGCTCCGCTCGACGACGGGAACCAGTGCCGGATTAAGATTTGGTGAAGTCGGAATTAGTTGCCGATTTCGCATCTGTCTTCCCCGCGCCGCGCTCATCGGTGCCGATGACGAGCAACAGCGGCAGGACCACCGTGAACACCGAGCCGCGCCCGAGTCGCGACTGCGCAGTCACGCGTCCACCGTGCGCCTGCGCGATCCACTGACTGATCGCGAGGCCAAGTCCAAAACCACTGCGCTCGCTGCCGCGTGAACGTGCCCGATCGGCGCGCCAGAATCGGTCGAAGACATACGGCAGGTCCGCGGCGGAGATGCCGATGCCGGAGTCGCGGACGGTGAAGGCGACCTCGTCGCCGACGAGACGGCTCAGCGACAACTCGACGCTGCCACCGCGCGAGGTGTACTTGATCGCGTTGGTGATGAGGTTGAGAAAGAGTTGCCGAAGACGACGGGCCTCGCCGTCCACCATCGACTCCTCGAGGACGGCGAGGCTGACTCGCTGGCCCGCGTGCTCGCCGAGAATGACGGCGGTCTCGTAGACATCGCGAACGAGTGGGCCCAGTGCCACCGGCTCGCGGTGCAGGTCGAAGCGACCTTCGTCGGCGCGCGCGAGCGTGAGCAGGCTGTCGACGAGGTCGGACATGCGCGCTGTCTCCTGTAGCGCCTCCTCCAGCGCCTGCATCGCCTCGCTCCCCGCGGCGTTCGGATGCATGGCTCGCTCGACGTCCGCCCGCAGCACCGTGAGCGGCGTCTTCAACTCGTGGCTCGCGTCCGCGGTGAAGCGCCGAAGCGCGCCGAACGACGTCTCGAGGCGACCGATCATCGCGTTCAGCGTCGCGCCAAGCCGTGAGAGTTCTTCGGTGCCGAGATCGAAAGGTAGGCGCCGGTGGAGCGAGCGCCCGTCGGTGATGGCCTCGACCTCGTTGATGATCTGCTCGATCGGCTCGATCGCCTGGCCGGCAATTCCATATGACACGCCGATGGACGCCAGGATCAGGAACGGAAACACCACGACCATCGTCCCGATGAGCACACGCGGCGTGAGCTCGATCATGGTCGTGGGGACGCCGGCCACGACGCGGGTGATGAACCGGAGCGCGGAGTCCGGCCGCGAGTCGATGAGCAGCGCGCCACCAAAGTTCTTCTCGGCAACCGGTACTTCCTCCGCCTCGCCGTCCGGGACAAGCTTCACCGCAGCGCGACCGACGTTCAGCTGATCGTCATCAGACAACATGCGAATCCCGACAGAGCTGTAGATCTGCCGGTCGTCCTTGTCGTAGACCAGGTAGTATCCCGGGACGCGGTCGAGCAGGTCGACGAGGTCGGATGTGGCGAAGGTGCACATGCGGTCGCGCGGTTCACCACACGGACGCCGCTCGGTGAGCGTGCGGCCTTCACGCGCCGCGGCCCTGATCTGGGATAGTGTCCGATCCGCCTCATCGGCTGCCGATCGACCGAGCTGCTTGAGTTGAAGGCCTCGCGCGTTATGCGCGAAGTACAGTGCACCGGCAAACAGGAGCACATTGCCCACGAGCGCGAATCCGTACGCCACCGTGAGTCGGGCGCGAAGGGTCGCCATGTCGCGTGCGCTATTGCTTCAGGACGTAACCGACGCCGCGCACCGTGGTGATCAGCTTCCGGGCGTGTTTCGCGTCGATCTTCTTGCGCAGGTGGTTGATCACGACGTCCACGATGTTGGTGCCGGGGTCGAAGTGATAGCCCCAGGCGTACTCCGTGATCAACGTGCGACTCATCACGCGCCCCTGATGACGCGCGAGATATTCGAGGACGGTGTACTCCTTCGGCGTGAGCTCGATCAGCTCGCCCCCGCGGCGCACTTCCCGAGTCGTCTGGTCGATGACGAGATCGCCGACCGTGCTCGTCTGCGAAGCGATGGAGCGCGGCCGACGCGCGAGCGCCTCGACGCGCGCGAGCAGCTCCTCGAACGCAAAGGGCTTCGTGACGTAGTCGTCGGCGCCGGCGCGCAGGGTCGCGACCTTGGCGTCGACCGCGTCCTGCGCGGTCAGCACGAGCACCGGCCGCTCGAACCCGCGCGCGCGGAGGGTCCGGAGCACGTCCAGCCCGCTCTTCCCGGGGAGGCGCATGTCCAGGACGATCAAGTCATACGCCTCCGAGCTGGCGCGCCGCTCTCCCTCCTCGCCGTCCGTCGCGAGGTCGACTGCCCACCGATGTTCCTCGAGACCGCGCTTCACGTACTGACCCACCGTCGGGTCGTCCTCGATGACCAGGATGCGCATCCGCTACTCGGCGTCGTTCGGCCGGACGAACCCGTATTCGCGAATCTTTCGGTAGAGCGTCTTCGAGCTGATCCCCAGCGCGGACGCAGCGTGCCCCTGATGCCAGTTCGTGGTGTGCAGGACCGATTCGATGTGGCGACGTTCGAGCTCGGCGAGCGAGATGGAGGGCGCGCTCGACGACGGCGTGGGCTGCGAACCGTGCGGCTGCAAGGGGATCTGGCTGCCGCGAATCTGCGGCCCGTGCGACAGCAGCACCACGCGCTCGATGACGTTCTTCAGCTCACGCACGTTGCCGGGCCACTGGTAGCGCGTAAGGACCTCGAGTGCATCGGGGGCGAGTGTGGGTGGCGTCGCCTTCCCATACTGCTTGATGAACTGGCGCGCGATGAGCGGGATGTCGACCGCGCGCTCGCGCAGCGGCGGCAGCTTGATCTCGATCGTGTTGATGCGATAGAGAAGGTCGTCGCGAAACTGGCCCTCGGTCACGCGCTGTGCGAGATCGCGGTTCGATGCAGCGAGAATCCGGACGTCGACCTCGACCTTCTGCGTTCCGCCGACGCGGTAGAAGCTCCGCTGGTCGAGTGCGCGCAGCAGCTTGCTCTGCAGCTTCAGCGAGAGCTCGGTGATCTCGTCGAGGAAAAGCGTTCCACCGGCGGCGAGCTCCATGAGGCCGAGCTTCCGCTCCTCCGCTCCGGGGAACGCGCCGCGCTCGTGTCCGAACAGCTCGCTCTCGAGCATGCCTTCACTGAGTGACGCGCAACTGACGTCGACGAAGGGGCCGGTGCGACCGCTGAGGCGATGCAGCATCGCCGCCACGAGTTCCTTTCCGGTCCCCGACTCACCCGTGATGAGCACCGCACTGTCGCTTGGCGCAACCTTGGCGACCATGTCGAGCACCGCCTGCAGCGGCGCATACTGCGTCACGATCTCGTGCGCGCCACCGGCGCGCTTGAGCTGCGACTGCAGCAGCACGTTTTCGCGCGCCAGGCGACGCTTCTCCCAGGCGCGACGCACGAGGACGTCGATCTCCGCCATGCGATACGGCTTCGCCATGTAGTCATAGGCGCCCAGCTTCATCGCGCTGATCGCCGTCTCGATGGTGCCGTTGCCCGTGATGATGATGACTTCCGGTGGATCTGCTTCGGAGCGCACCTGCTTGAGCACCTCCAGGCCATCCAGCTCGGGCATGACAATATCGAGCAACGCGACGTCGTACGCTTCCGCGCGCAGCGCGTCGAGCGCAGCGCGACCGTCGGTCACCGTGCGCGTCGCGTACCCACGACCATTCAGGAAATTCGTGAGGATCTGCCCGAGGTGCACTTCATCCTCGGCGACCAGCACCTTGATCTTCGACTCGCTCACGCCTTCTCCTCGGGTTCGTCCGCTCGTGGAAGAATGATGCGAAATACGCTTCCCTCGCCGGGCGCGCTGTCGACCTCGATACGGCCGTCATGCTCTGCCACGATCGCATAACAGATGGAAAGACCCAGTCCGGTTCCGCGGCCAGGGGGCTTCGTCGTGAAGAACGGCTCGAAGATCTTCGGCAGGTCGGCGCGACGGATGCCCTCCCCCTGATCGATGATCTCGGCTACCACCGACCGCGCGTCGTCGCCCCATCGCGTGCGGAGCGTGACCGTGCCGTTGTCCTGCATCGCGTCCATGGCGTTGATGAGCAGCGACATGAACACCTGCATGAGCTGCTCCGCGTTCGCGCGCACGACGGCGCTCAGCGTGCGATCCAGCTCCACCTGCACCGTGAGCTTCTTGAAGCGGGTGTGATACCGCAGGACGTAGAGCGTGCGCTCGATGGCGTCGTTGACGTTGCACAGCACCTTGTCGCCCGCCTTCGGCCGGCTAAAATCCAGTAGCGAGTCGATGATGCCCTTGCACCGCTGGACTTCGCTCTGGATGAGCCGGAAACCGTCAAGGATGTCCTCAGGCGCATCTTCGTGCGAAAGCTCGAGGCCCTCGGAGCACGCTGCGATCGTGGCAAGCGGATTGTTGATCTCGTGCATCACCCCAGCGGCCAGGGTACCGATCGCGGCAAGCTTCTCTGCCTGGGCGAAGCGGTCCTGAGCGGCGCGCCACTCGGTGACGTCTTCACCCACGGTGATGACGTGCGTCACGGGGCCATTGTCGAGCCGCATCGGGATCTTGGAGATGCGGTAGGTGCGCAGGTCCCCCGTGCCCATCGACTCCATCTGGAAGATCTGGAGCCGTCCCGTGGCAAACACTTCGTCGAACTCGCGTCGCAGCACATTGGCCGGCTGACGATGCAGAATCTCGAAGATCGTGCGACCGATGGCCTCCTCGCGCGACACACCCTGCATTCCCGTCTCACGCTTGTGGTTCCAGACGGAGATGCGATAGTCACGATCGATGACATACAACCCGACCGGCAGCGAGTCGATGATCCGCTCGGTGACACGACGCTCCCGGTCGATCTGCCGCGTGCGTTCGATGACCTCACTCTCCAGCCGCTGCGCATACGCCGCCTGTCGGAGCACGGGCGCCAGGATATCCGCCACCGTCGCGAGGAACGTGCGCTGGTCTGGACGGAGGGTGCCGGACGGCACGAGCACGAGGGCGCCGAGCGCATGGTGCGCCGCATCCAGGCGAACCACGACGAAACCCGCGGCATTGCTCACCGACTGACTGTTGAGCTGTGCGCGCAGCAGCAACGCGCTCGGCGGCACTGCGCCTACGCGGGCTTCGCAGCGCAGGTCCGCCTCTCCGCCGAGCCAGAGCGAGACACTGGTGGCGCCGACTGTGTCGCCAACGCGTTCCAGGACGCCAGCGAGGACGTCACCAGGTGCTTCACGCGCCGCGAGCGCCGCGGCGATTTGCGCCACCGCGTGCAGGAGGGAGCGTTCGCCGTCAGCCGCCGAAGGAGGCGCATCGGGCTCGATGAGGGAAGCTCGCGGTTCTAAAGCGCGAGCGGGCGTTGTCGGCAGGTGGTCACCAGGAATGAGCAGCGCCCCTCAAACTAGGACGAAATGTCCGACACGACAAGATGACCGACGAGATTTTGGCTCCCAACTGCGAAATGGGAACCTCTTGCGTACCTTTCCGCGTTGATCCGCGTACCTCAACCGCGACGACAATGACCAGCTCAGTACCCGCCACCGGGAGCGAAGCACCGGATTTCACGCTTCCATCCACTGTCGGAAGCACGGTGAGGCTCTCGGCCCTTCGCGGAAAAAATGTCCTGCTCGCCTTCTTTCCCCTCGCATTCACGAGCACCTGCACGAAGGAACTGTGCGACATGCGAGACGACTGGGATCGATTCGCCACCGAGGACACGGTCGTCATTCCGATCAGCGTGGACTCGACCCCGACCTTGAAGGAGTTCAAGCAAAAGTACTCGTTCAAGTCCGATTTTCTCTCCGACTTCAAGCGTGAAGTGGCTCGCAAGTACGGCGTGCTGCTCGAGGATCGCTTCTACTCGAACCGCGCGTACTTCCTCATCGACAAGGCCGGCATCCTCCGCTGGGTGCACGTAGAAGAGAATCCCAGCGAAAAGCGCACGAATGCGGAGTTGCTCGAGCAGATCAGCGCGCTTTCCTGACGAAGCGCGCCTCCGCTATTCGTAGCGGAGCGCGATGATGGGATCGAGACTCGACGCGCGACGTGCGGGCCAGACGCCGAAGAGCACGCCGACCGCACCGGAGAAGACGAACGCAATCAGGATGGACGACGGCACGATCACCGTGTTCCAGCCGAAGGATGTCCGAAGCACCCACGCGGTCGTGATTCCCACCGCCACGCCGATCACGCCACCGAGCAGGCAGAGCGCGATCGCCTCCGCGAGGAACTGGATGAGGATCGTTGCGCGCGTCGCGCCTAACGCCTTCCGGATGCCGATCTCGCGCGTGCGTTCGGTGACGGAGACGAGCATGATGTTCATGATGCCGATGCCGCCGACCAGCAGGCTCACCGCTGCAATTCCCGAGAGCAGATAGGTGAACACCTCGGTCGTGGCGCCGAGGGTGTTGAGAAAATCGGCCTGGTTGCGAATGATGAAGTCGTCGGGCTTGCCTGGCATGAGCCGGTGCGAGCGACGCATGATCGACGCGATCTCCTCCATTGCGGCATTCACGCTGTCTTCGTGCATGGCGAGCACGTTGATGTCGTTCAGGCGATCGGTGCCGAAGACGCGCCACCGGCCGGTTTGGAAGGGAATGAGCACCTGATCATCCGGATCGCCGAAGCCGCTGACCTGTCCCTTCGGCGCGAGCACGCCGATGACCTCGAACTGCAGGCCCTTGATGCGGACGAGCTCGCCGATGATCGCGGACGGGTCGGTGATGCCCATGTTCTGAAGCGGCGTGTTACCGAGCACGGTCACACGGCGTCGCGCCGCGTCGTCCTGACTCGTGAACATGCGACCGGCGGCAAGCGTGTACTTGCGCACCTCGAGAAAGTTCGACGTGGTTCCGGTGACCGAGCTGAGGGAATTCTGCCGCCCCCACTGCACCATGAGTCGTGCGTCCTGCTGGGGCTGAATGGCCGTGAGCCGCTTCGCGCGCTCCTCGAGCATCGCGACATCGTCCATCGTCATCCGCTTCGGGTTGTCGAGCTGCACGCCACCCTGGGCAATGCGCTGCGCATTGATCTGCAATAGCGTGGTGCCGAGCTTCGCGATGCGATCCTGCACGGATTTCTGCGCACCCGTGCCGAGGGCGACCATCGCGATGACGGAGCCGATTCCGATCACGATGCCGAGCATCGTGAGCGCCGAGCGGAGCTTGTTGGCGCGCAGCGAGGCGAACGCGATCTGGAGAATTTCGAGCAGCATGTCGACGGGGTGATTTAGATCGTCTATCTGTGGAGCGTTTGACGCCCTCTTGACGGCGTGGACACGCATTTGCGCACAAATTGCCCTTGAACTGCAACTGACATTTCACGCTTCCGCACGCCCGCGAACCGGCGTCAGAATCCTCTACTACTGTCGAGGCACGACCACCAACGGATTTGCACGAATCCGTCGAATGACTGCGTTGTGAATAAAACCACGGGGCACTTTTTCTGTGCAGTCACCGAGATCGTCACTCAGAACTGCGGCCGCCGTCATTCAACGGATTCGCATGGATCCGTTGGTGGTGGTGGTCGTACGACAGGCAAGGATTCTGACGACGAGTTGAAGTTCTCGGAAGCGTATGGCAATCCGTTGCGGTAGCGACGTTCGTCTACCGTCAATCGATGGAATAGCTTCGATGAGATACGCGCCAGCACGCCAAAGCGATGAGCCTTGGCGCAACCTTACGGCGCGATGACAGAGATTCGCTGGCTCAGCCCACCGCGAGCGCCGCGTAGCCTGGAGCCGTCACGAGCGCGACCGCGCCGAGCAGGCGGTACTCTGCAAGGCTGCTGTCCGGGACGACCTGCGTTGCACCGGCGGTGCCCGGTATGGTGCCCGCGACGAGCGCCGCGCGCATCGGTGCCTCGAGGAGGTCCCAGGCCTCGGTGATCTCTCCGCCAACGTAGATGCGTCCGGGGTTGAACGCGCTGACGATGAGCGCGAGGCCGCGACCGATGTGTCCCGCGGTTTCCACGAGTGTCTGCACCGCCGCGACTTCACCACCGCGTGCGCGACGAATGACCTCTTCGATCCCGGGGAATGAGGCCTTCCGCGCGCGACGTGTCTTGCCGTCGCCTCGCGTCACGCCGGAAATCGCGTCGGCGTAGCGTTCGACCGTGGCCGCATTGCACGCGAGCGCTTCCCAGCATCCGCGGCGTCCGCATACACACTCGGGACCGGACGAATCGAGTGAGACGTGTCCGAACTCGCCGGCGGTATGCGTTTCACCGCGGAGCATCTCGCCATTCACCACCAAGCCGACCCCAATGCCTTCGGAGACGCTGACGTAGGCGAAGCTGTTTACCGAACGTGTGGCCTCGGGCTCCAGCCAGAGCCGCGCGAGCGCGCACGCGATCGGCGCGCTCTCGATGTAGACTTTCATCCCGATGCGCGCCGAGACATTGGCGCGGAGGTCGACGTCGCGCCAGCCGAGGCGTGGGGCGTAGAGGAGACGACCCGTCTTGCGATCGACCATTCCCGGAAGGACGATGCCGATGCCCTGGCATCCCTCCGTCCCATTCGGCGCGTGCTGCCGGAGCAGGCGCGTTACCTCACTCGCGAGCAGGTCGGCCAGCTGGTCAGGTGAGGCTGGGGTGTCGAACGTTTCGCGCGCCAGCATGCGTCCGCCCACATCGCTGAGCGCGATGGAGGAGCGTCCGGACCGAACATCCACGGCCACCACGAGTCGTCCACGCGTTCGCACGCAGAGCATCGTTGGCCGTCGACCGCGCGCAGCGGCCGCCGTTCCCTTCTCGAACACGATGCCACTCTCCACGAGCTCGCGAACGAGCGTGGTGAGCGTCCCGCGCCGCACGCTCATGCGTCGTGCGAGCTCCGCGCGCGAGATCGGCTGGTACTCGCGGATGAGATTGAGCACGATGCGGCGGTTGACGTCACGCGGTGTCGATCGCGTGGCCAACCGGAAGTTGCGAGTGTTGATCTTGCGCATGGTCTCTCTCCAGTCCGATCGATTTTCCAAGAAAAACGGCCCCTCAATGTGTGGAGAGGGGCCGCGTCGAGAGTGATCTCGTTGACTGCTGCGATACTATGCAGCAGAGGGCGGCCCTGGTCTCCACTGGAGGTCAGGGCGGATCAGTCGCTGCTGATTCGAGTCGTTCGACAACGGCATTGTTCGATATGGGCTTCGGGAGGCCTGTGCGCTTTCCGCACACCTGAGGCTCTTTCATAGTGCCATCGCAACGTGCGCGCGTCAAGCGGTTTGGAACGCACATCTGCGACAGGAAACCAAGGACGCGACGCCGCCGAAAGTTCCGGCAACCTGCGCTCACCGCGACCAGACAGCGGCGGCAGGGATCGGGGCATGGAGCGTATCGGGATCGAACCGATGACCTCCTGGTTGCAAACCAGGCGCTCTCCCAGCTGAGCTAACGCCCCCGAATCTTGCAGAAGGGAAGTTAACGAACGACGACAGGAGCGAGAAGCGACCATGCCGACAATCGATAGCGCGACGGCCCAGAAAGTCACCCTTCCCTGTCCGGCGTGCGGCAAGTGGAACCGGATCCGCGCCGACATGGCCGCGAACGGCCCGAAATGCGGATCCTGCGGTACGGCCATCTCGCTCGACCGGCCCGTGAAGCTCGACGACACGAGCTTCGACCGCGTGCTCGCCGAGAGCGACGTCCCCGTGCTGGTGGACTTCTATGCCGACTGGTGTGGGCCCTGCAAGATGATGGCGCCGTCGATCGAGGCGCTCGCGAAGGAGACGGCCGGAAAGGCGCTCATCGCAAAGCTCGACACCGACGCGGCGCAGCGGTCGGCCGGCCAATTTCAGATTCGCGGGATTCCGACGTCGATCGTCTTCATCGGCGGTCGAGAGGTGAAGCGTCAGGCGGGAGCCGTGCCGCTGGCTACACTGCGAGCGATGCTGGCCTGACGGCTGACGCCTGAGGCCTGACGGCCTCACGGCGGGAGGATAGGAAGATAGGATGATAGGAAACCAGAACGGCACATCGTCTCCTTGAGCGATGTGCCGTTTCTATCATCCTATCATCCTATCATCCCGCTATCATCCCGCTATTCGTGCGCCGGCAGCGGCTCCATTGTCCCGGCGTCGACGGGCACCTGCACCTCGTCACGGTAAGGACTCGTCAGCATCGCCACGCGCATGCGCGGGAACGCGTTCATGAACGCCAGGTAGCACGTGCCCCAGATGCCGGCGTAGCCGAGCATGATGGCGATCTCCCAGAGGCCGAACGGGTTCGACGTCGCTTCACCGTACAGCGACGGATACACCTCGAGATAGCGCACGAGGAACATGCCGATCAGGCTGATGATGGTGAAGAGCGCGAGGGTCGGACGGAAGACCTTGGCCGCGCGCGACAGCAGCCCGAAGAACGGCGCAAAGAACACCATCAGCACCGCCGCCTCGGAGAAGTGCACCCATGGATCGATCAGGCGAAGCCTCGGCCAGTGCGTCTCCTCTCCCATGTTGCCGTACCAGATGATCAGGAACTGGCTGAAGGTGAGGTAGCCCCAGAACGCGGTGAACGCGAAGCAGAGCTTTCCCAGGTCGTGGAAGATGTTCTCGCCGATCATTGCCTCGACGCCGAGGAAGCGGCGCCACGCCATCACGAGGAGGGTGAAGAGCGTCAGGGCGCAGAGCCACGCACCCATGAAGAACCACCAGCCGTAGAGCGTGCTCTGGAAGTGGAGCGACAGGCCCATCGACAAGTCGAAGGCGAGGATGGTCCATCCATAGCCGAACGACATCGTGAGAAACACCGCGAGCTTGCCCTGAAGCGAATGCGTGCTGTGCAGCTCGCGACGTTCGTCGCCAAATCCATTGCGCATGCGCGCACGCAATCCAGCCGCCCACTTCGAGCCCGCTTCCGGGATGAGGCCGACGTCGAGCCGCACCGATGTGTAGATGTACCAGAGCGACAGCAGCGTGATGACCGCGAACGCAATCAGTACGCGCGCGGTGAGGAAGCCGCCGTTGTACCACAGCACCTTCTCGGAGACCGGCGGCGCCTCGTGCGTCCACGGGAAGATGTGATTCTTCCCGACGAACACGCTGAGCAGCAGCAGCACGAACGCCACCGGAAGGAATGCGACGAATCCTTCCTCGAAGCGGATGATCGCGCGCGACCACCGAGCGGTGGTGATGCGCTGCACGGCAACGAACAGCACGCCAGCCGACGAGAGCGACGTGAAGAACAGCCAGCTCACGTGGTAGGCGCGCCAGGCCCGGTCCGGATCCGACATGAGGCCGACGATGAACGCGAGCGTGCCGATCGCCGCGAGGACGAGCAGCGTGAGCGACAGCGCCTTTGGCGTTGGCTTGGTGTACGCGCGGATGACTTCTTCGCGCGTCGGGACAGGAACAGGATGCAGGCTCACCGCTCGCCTCCGGTCTTCGGGGTCGTGGTGGTGGGCGGAACGGTCGCGGGCGTTGTCGGCGCAGTCACAGGCGTCTTCGACGCCGCGGTCGAATCCGCAGCCGGCGCACCCGTTGCCGCGGGCATCACGCTCTCGGCGCGCGGGAATGCATAGCCGCGCGTTCCGTCAGCCTGCGAGCCCGCGTGCTTGTAGTACGGGGACGGGCGCGTCGGTCCCATCTGCGAGTAGCCGGGAACCTTGTCGCCGGTTTCTCCGGGCAGTCCAACGGGACCCGTTGCGACTTGATACTTGCCCTGGAGACCGCGCACGTAGTTCACGACGTCCCAGCGATCCATTTCCTCGATGCGGTTGTAGGACGGCATGCCGCCGCGTCCATTGCGAATCATGCCCCAGAGGTAGCCATCAGTCTTGCCTTCCGCCGACGCCCCGAGCAGTGGCAGCACGAACATGCCCTTCTTCGTGACCGGTCCATCGCCCTTGCCGAGATCACCGTGGCAGACGGCGCAGTTGATCTGGTAGTACATGCGGCCATTGTGCAGCGAACGTGCGTCGGCCGGAACAGGATTCTGGATCGTGGACATCGAGTCGATCGTGCCGGGGAAGGCCAAGCGCGACACCGCGTAGCCTGGTGCGAGCGTGCCATACACGGGCACCGAGAACTGCGGATTGCCGCGCATCGGGACAGTGTCGCTCGGAGATTCCCACGGATCGTGCTTGGGCTGCTCCTTGAAGTCCGTGAACCACGAGCAGGCGCCGAGGGTCGCCGCAAGCGCGAGTGCCGAGAGGCGACGGAGCGTCGTTCCACCCATGACGGAGGTGTTAGCGCTCATTGCGAACCTCCAGCGCGCCGTGGCGCCGCAGCAGCTCGCTCGCTTCAGGCGCGCGATCAGGTCCGGCGGCGACCCACACGCCGAAGTCGCCGTGACTGAAACGCGGATCGTAGCCAACGGTCATCGTGAGTCGTGGAATGCGGGACAGCGCGAACATGCCGAACACGGTCGACAGCGAACCGATGAGCACCATCAGCTCGAAGCCGATGATCGTATAGGGGATCCAGCTCGCGATGGCCTTTCCACCCATGACGAGCGGCCAGTAGTCCGAAATCCAGATGGGGATCCAGTAGCCGAAGGTGACGCCGCACAGGCCGCCGATGAGGGTGAAGCGACGAACCTTGCTTTCCGGCGCGGCGATGGCCACTTCCAACTCGTGGCGAGGCACCGGGCTGTAGACGGAGATGTCGCGGAAGTTCTGCTTGCGGAGATCCTCGATCGCATGAACGGTCGAGTCGAGCTCGGCGAAAGCGGCGATGACACCCTGCATCAGTGCGCCCCCCCGTCGGTCGGCAGTGGATGACCGATGGTCCCGTGCGCCGCTTGATGCGCTTCCACATGAGCGTGGCGCATCTTCGGCGGCAGGATCTCCTTGATCTCGGAGATGGCCATGACGGGCATCTGCCGGATGAAGAGGAGGAACCACATGAAGAACCAGCCGAACGAACCGAGGAGAATGCCGTAGTCCACCCAGGTGGGGTGGTAGCCGCCCCACTGCCACGGCTCGAACTCGTGCGAGAGCGACGGAATGACGATGACAAAGCGCTCGAACCACATCCCGATGTTGATGAAGATCGAGAGGATGAAGAGCCACGTGGTGTTGCGCCGCAGCTTCTGCGAGAACAGCGAGATCGGCAGCACCATGTTGCAGATGAGCATGATCCACGCGGCCCATGTCCACTGACCGAACACGCGGTTCCAGAAGTACTCCTGCTCGATCTTGTTGCCGGACATCCAGGCAACCTGGAATTCCGTGAGATAGGCGAGGCCGACGACGCACGACGTGAAGAGGCAAAGCTTCGCCGCCGCGTCGAGATCGTTGATCGTCACGTAGTGCTCGAGCTTCATGAACTTCCGGATCGGGATGATGATCGTGAAGACCATTCCGATGCCCGAGAAGATGGCGCCCGCAACGAAGTAGGGCGGGAAGACCGTCGCGTGCCAGCCGGGCACGAGCGACATGGCGAAGTCGAACGACACGACCGAGTGCACCGAGAGCACGAGCGGCGTGGCGAACGCAGCGAGGAAGAGATACGCGCGGGTGAAGTGACGCCACTCGTTGTCCGAGTTGCGCCAGCCGAGCGAAAGAATGGCGAAGGTCCGCTTACGGATCGGGTTGGTCTCCTGGTCGCGCAACACGGCCAGGTCAGGAATGAGACCGATCCAGAAAAACGTCGCCGAAACCGTGAGGTACGTCAGGATGGCAAAGACGTCCCAGACGAGCGGGCTCTTCGGATTCGGCCAGATGAGGCGCCAGTTCGGATACGGGATGAGCCAGAAGAACTTCCAGGGCCGCCCGAGGTGGAGAATCGGGAAGAGGCCCGCCGTCATGACGGCGAACACCGTCATCGCTTCGGACGCGCGGTAGATCGTTGTTCTGAATCCGGCGCGGAAGAGATACAGAATGGCGGAGATCAACGTGCCGGCGTGACCGATACCGACCCAGAAAACGAAGCTGACGATATAGACGCCCCACATCACCGGCGGCTGGTATCCGGCGGCACCGAGTCCCTCGTGAATCTGATACGTCCATGACAGGGCGCCGATGAGCAGCGCGAGAATCGCCATGCCGAGCAAAACGAACCAGCCGAGTGTCGGCTGGAGTGTGCCAAGGATCTCGCGATCGACCTGCTCGTAGTCGGCGATGCCCGGCAGTCGATTGCCGGCGGACGCGACATTGGGACCGCGCAGGTGCTCCTTGCCGGGGCGCGGCGTTGCCATGGTCGCCATGACTACGCCTTGACCGGCGAGGCCGGTCCCGGATGGTTTACCTTCTTCAAATAGACCACGGCGGTGTAGGTGTTGAGCTCTTCGAACACGTGGTACGCGCGCTTGTCGTCGACGAGTGAGGCCACGGTCCAGCGAGGATCCGCGGCGTCACCGAACACGATGGCGCGAGACGGACATGCCTGCGCGCAGGCGACGGTGAACTCATCCGCCGCCAGCTCGCGACCCTCGGACTTCGCCCGCGTTTCCGCCTCACGAATGCGCTGCACGCAGAACGTGCACTTCTCCATGACGCCCTTGCCGCGAACCGTGACGTCCGGGTTGAGCTGCTGATCGAGCGGCTCCGGGAAGGCGTACTGCTTGCGATCCGGTTCACCGTAGCCGAACCAGTTGAAGTAGCGAACCTTGTACGGGCAGTTGTTACTGCAGTAGCGCGTGCCGACGCAACGGTTGTACACCTGCACGTTCAGCCCGTCTGGCGAGTGGTACGTGGCATACACCGGACACACCGGCTCGCAGGGCGCATTGCCGCAGTGTTGGCAGAGCATCGGCGCAAAGCGCGCCTCGAAGTCTTCCGTGAACTGTCCTTCGTCTGCGCCCTCGAAATACCGCTCGATGCGCATCCAGTTCATCTCGCGACCGCGCGTGATGTTGAATCCCGGCTTCGCGACCGCGTAGATCGTCGCGTTCTGCCACGACGCGCCCACCGTTGGAATGTTGTTCTCGGCGTAGCATGCGGTGACGCAGGCCGAGCATCCGGTGCAACGAGCGAGGTCGATGGTCATCGCCCATCGGCGGCTCGCCATGCCCGACCAGTGATTCGGGGCGTACATCCCCTTGTCCTTGCCGTGGTCTGCGCTGGTGGTTCCCAACTGGCCCTGCGCATCGGCGGCCTCGGGCGACCGGAGCCCGGGGAGGAAGGCGTGACTCGCCTCGCCCGCAACGTGCTCTTCGTGCTTGGGCGCGCCCGGGCCTTCCTTCCCTGCGACCTTTACTGCGTTTGACGGCTTCTGATCGGCGCCTTCAGCCCCGCTGGCCCCCGCAAGAAGTGCCGCAATGGGAATGGCCTGCGCGATGCCGCGTCCGTGCTGTCGCGCGGAGCCTTCCGTCGAGATGAGCGTCTCGTGATCGGCGGTCTTCGCGAGTGATGCCTTCGTGCTCGTGAGCGCGAAGCCGCCCGCGGCGTTCGCGCCAGGCACGAGCAGATCGTGCGCGCGCACGCCAAGGTTCCTGGCGTAGCGGCCGTATCCCCACTGCATGGGGACGTTCTTGTCGTTCTTGCCGCTGTGGTCTTCGAGCTTCGCGACGGACGTATGCCCCTGCCCGATGGCGACGGCGATGGTATCCGGGCGAATGCCGAGGTAGAGATAGGCCGGCACGCGAACGGTGCCGCTCGCGGTCTTCACCTCGACGATGTCGCCACGCTCGATGCCGCGCTTGTTCGCGGTCTCCGGATGAATCTCGACCCACGAGCTCCAGAGCACCTTCGTGACGGGATCAGGAAGCTCCTGGAGCCACGGCTTGTTCGCACCGCGTCCGTCGCCGAGTACGGGAGACTGATAGGTGACGAGGAAGAGGTCGCCCTGTGTCTGGTCGATCGCTGCGGCGGGCGCCTGCTGGCTGGCGATTGCCGGCGCGGTGCGCGGGGCCGCTGCACCCGCGGCGACGCCCTTCTGCAACGCTGTCGTGAATGCGCCCACGCCGCCGGGGAAGCGACCGATCAGCCAGGAGCGATAGTCCTTCTGCGGATACTTCGCCGCGTTGGCCGGATCCTTCTGCGCCGCCTGGATGAGGACGTCGGCGGTTGCGCGCGTGCCCGTGAACACCGGATCCATCGCGGGCTGCTGCAGTGAAATCACGCCCTTCCCGCCTTCGGCATCGCCCCACGACTCCAGGGAGTGCAAGTCGGGCAGGATGAGGTCGCACAGCTCGGTCGTCTCGTCGGGATACATCGAGAAGCTGACCTTGAACGGCACCTTCGCGAACGCCTCGGCGAACTTCGCGGTCGCCGGAAGGTTGTAGGCCGGATTGACGCCGCGCACGAACGCGATGGGCACCTGCCCCGCACGCATCTGCTCCGTGACGGCGACGACATCGCTGTAGCGAGCCGCACCGTCGAAGGCGCTGAGCGATTCGGCAGGACGGATGGTCGTACCGACGGCGCCGCTCGCCTGGTTGATCGCGGCTACTGCGAGAGCGACGTCAAGCGCATTGGAGCTCGAAGACCCAGCGAGGACGAGTGCAGGCTTCGCGCTCGCGAGCTCCTGCTGAAGCCGCGTCAGCGTGGCTTCGGCCACGCCGCTCTGTGTGGCTGCGTCGGCGATCGAGCCCTTCCCCGCGAGAGCATTCGCAATCGCGAGCTCCGAACCCGGCTTGCACGCGATCCATTGATCAGCGTTCAATCCCGTCAGAGATCTCCGAGCGCCGATGTACACGAATCGGGGGGCACCCTCGATCTTCGCGCGAGCATCGGCGAAGTCGAGCTGCTGCGGCACCGACATGCCCCAATTGTCGAGGAAGTCGGCGCCGAACGAGATGATGAGCTTCGCGTCGGCGAACGAGAGCTTCGGCCAAGACACACCGTAAGTGCGCCGGTTGGCCTCGATCGCGGCGCTATCGGCCTCGAAGTCGACGCTCAGATGCGGGCGCATGCCGAAGCCAGCGAGCCACGCATCAAGGAATCCGGGGAAGCTGCCTGTCTCGTGCTGATTGAGAAACACCGCGTTGGCCGCGCCGCCGCGGCTGCGAACCTCGCCAAGCTTCTGACTGAGCAGTGTGAGCGCGGTGTCCCACGGAACCGGCTTCCATGCGCCGTTCTCCTTCACCATCGGCCCACGAATGCGATCGGGGTTGTAGAGCCCCTGGAGCGCGGACTGTCCGCGAGCGCAGAGCGCGCCGCGATTGAGCGGATGTTCCGGATTGCCCTCGAGCTTCGTGGTGCGTCCGTCGCGCGTCTCGGCGATGATACCGCAGCTGGCCGCGCATTCGCGGCAGGTCGAGGCGTAGTACGTCGAGACGCCAGAGACCGTCTGGTCCGGGTGGGCGAGATACGGAATCAACTTCGAGACACCGTCGGACGAACAGCCGACCGTGGTGACAGTTGCGCCCGCAGCGCCCAATACCTTGAGGAAGTCGCGGCGCTTGACGCCCTTCGACTCCGTGTCGTTGCTCATGTGCGGCTCGTCCTCAAGCGTCTAGTAATGACAGGCGGCGCAGTCGTATCGAGCGCGTCGGCGCTCGGTCGACGGCGTCGCTGCGGGATGAACGGCGCCAGGATCTTTCGGTGGCGTGGCCGCGGAACCGCTGGCCGATGCGGCGGACGTGGCTCCCGTCGTCATGATGCCGGCGAAAGAGCCCGGCGTGCCGTAAGGAACGCCGCCCGCGTAGTTCGCGGGTGGCACCGAGTCATAGCCCGCTGCCTTCTGGCCTTCCTTTGGATCGTAACCGTTCACGTGGCAGTTGACGCACCAGCCCATGTTGAGCGAGGAGTACTGATAGACCTTCTCCATGCCCTGCACCTGTCCGTGACAGGTCTGGCAGGTGACGCCAGCGTTGACGTGACGCACGTGGGGAAAGTGCACGTACTCCGGCACCTTGTGAATGCGCACCCACGGGATGGGCTTTGCATTCTTCCCACCAGCGGCGAAGTCGGCGTACTGGACGATCTTCTTGATCTCCGCTTTCTGGACGTCGGTAGTGCCCACGACCGATGCATGGCAACCCATGCAGGTATTGACGGCGGGCATGCCGACGTCGGCGGACTTGTTGGCGTTGTTGTGGCAGTAGAGGCAGTTCATGCCGAGGCCGCCCTTCGACACTGGTCCGGCGTGTCGCGGGTGCGGAAACTTGATCGGCTGGTCGGGGCCATTGCCCTGCGAAGATGAGGCGCCACTATAAGCAGACAACATGACGGCGCCGATAGCCAGGACGAGCAGTCCTGGTATCGCGGTCCACTTCCTTCGCTGCGTCATCGCGATGGGGTCGAGGAAAACAGGAGCGAGCGCTTGTGAACGAATTCACAAGCATTACGGCCAGCAATTTGATTGAACAACCAGTGGTACCGCAACCGGGGAAAGTCCCGGACCACAGAATAAACGTCAAGTCGGCGTTTTTCCTGCCGAGTGGGCGAGGGTCCTTGCATCGGTGATACCGGCGCCGCGCAATTCGAGCGGAAGCAGGTCGAGGTTCGCTTGGGAGTTTTGAGTGAGTCGAAGCGGCCAGTGCGTGCCGTAGACGAAGCGCTCCGCGCCGATCGTGCGAAACAGATGTGCGAGGTGGTCCTCCGGCGGGCCCCAGATCCACGCGAAATCCCAATGAACGCGCCGCTGTTCCGCCGGCGTCAGACCCCAATGTGTCTCCTCGAGCAATTCGCGGCCGGCACCGGTAACGACGAGGCACAACGGCGCATCGATGCGCGCGAGCGCGCGAATGTGCGCGGCGGTGAGATCGGGAGTGGTGTCGAGTGGCGAGCGCTGGCGCAGGTCCTCGAATCGCACAGTCAGCACCAGTGGAATGCGAGCGTCTGCACAAACGACGGCCAGCTCGCGCATGGAGGTGCTATGCGGCCCCATGCCCCAGTGCATCGGGTAAGCGCGGATTGCCGCGGCACCTCGCGCGAGCAGTCCATCCAGGCTCGCACGCCAATCGGGCCAATCAGGCCGCACGACGGGCGCCGCATGGAGCGTTGGATGCGGCGCGAGCGCCGCGAAGAGGGCCTCGTTTCCGGGCGCTGGATCACGCTGCCAGACGGATGGGAGATATCCGACCCACGCGCCCGTGAGCTCCTCGCGGTGCAGCACGCGCGCAAGCACCTCAGGATCGGGGTGCGGCAAGTGCCGAAACGGATATGGGCCGATGAACGCCGCGACGTCGATCACGCGGCGCACCGCGGAAAGGATCCGGGTGGAAACAATCGCGCCGCGTTTCGCCACCGCACGTCGGCTTCGTCGTCAGCCGAAAGACCGATCACGCTCATTGCGCGCAGCTTTGCGAGTCCCGTCTCCATCGTGAGATCGCACGCCCACAGGAGTCGCTGTGCGCCGAGTGCATCGAACGCGGCGTCGAGCATGCCACGATCGACTCCGCTGCCCGAGAGGTCGGGATAGACGTTCGAAGTTTCGCGAACGGCAGGAAGCGTGTGTGCCCAGTCCCCGCCACCGCCCAGGTGCGCGAGTATGAACGCCGCGCGCGGATGCCGCTGCGCGAGGCGGCTTAGATCGGCTCCGTCGGACATCTCCTGATTCGGCCACTCTCTGGTGCGGTGCTGCCAGATGTGATGTAACACGGGCAGATGCAGCTCCCCTGCCAGCTCACACACCGGATCCAGGAGCGGATCATCCGCGCGACGGCTTGCCAGGAGCTTTACACCGATGGCTCCATTGGCGACTCCGCGCTCTATCTCCGCCAACGCATGTGCGGTGTGATTCGGATTTACAGCCACGTACCACCGCACACGCTCCGGCTCGTCGCGAGCGATCGCGGTCATGGCGTCGTTGCCAGACGACACATCTGCGGGGGAGGGGAAATACGTCGGCGACGTGTGTCCATAGGATCCCAGCACACTGGCAACGTGGTATGAGACCCCGATGCGATCGCCGGCGCGGAAACGGGCGGCATTCACACGCTCCCAATCGGCACGCCCTGCCCCGGCGTGATAGAAGTGGGCGTGCGCATCGATGAGTGGCGCGGTGCCACCGAGTGGTACTTCAGCGCTCACGAGCGCTCGTTCTCGACGAGTGCGACGAAGCCGGCACTCGCCGCACTCTCGATGTCGCGCAACGCGGCTTCGTCGTGCGCGATGGCCGCGAAGTTATATGCTCCCCGCTTGAACAACACGCCCGAGCGCATCGCGTGCGCGATGAACTCATTCTCCCGCGTCGCGTCCGCCCATCGCATCAGCCACATCGTGTCGATACCGACCGTGGTGACGCCGTCGATGCCGCTCGCGGCAATCGCGCGGTCGACCGACGCGCGCATCTCGCGCCCCGTCTCGGCGAGTGTCGCGCAGATGTCGGCCTCATCGTGCCAGTCGAGTACCGCGAGCGCAGCCGCGAGTGCAGACGATTCGCTCGCCAGCGTCGACGAAATCCACGTATCGCGCGCCGCGTTCATGATGGCCTCGCGACCCACACACGCGGCAAGGGGAAATCCGTTCGCGAGCGCCTTGCCGAATGTGGCGAGATCTGGAGTGACACCGCAAACCTCCTGATAACCGCCCGGCGCAACGCGAAAGCCGGTCTTCATCTCGTCGTAGATCAGCACTGCACCACTTGCGTCGCAGAGCGCGCGCGCCTTCTCGAGCCATTCCGGCGACGGAAGCTGCTCGACGACGGGTTCGATGATGATCGCGGCGAGCGATGATCCCGCCGCAGTCACCGCGAGCTCCAGTGCGCCAATTTCATCGAACGGCACCCAGGAGACAGTCTTCCGAACCGAAGCCGGCACGCCAGCGGAATCCGAACACCAGTCGTGCCACCCGAAGTAGCCGCACGCGATCACGTGCTCACGCGCGGTATAGGTGCGCGCGAGTCGCACGGCTGCCGATGTCGCCTCTGCACCGCTCTTCAGGAATTGCACACGCTCGGCGCAAGGAATGATCGTGCACAGCCGCTCGGCGAGCTCCACTTCGCGTCGATCGGACAGCGCGGAGACGTTGCCGTACGTCACCGCCTCGATGACCGCCCGCGTCACGCGCGGTTCCCCGTAGCCGAGTGACACGGCACCGAGCGCCATGGTGCAGTCGAGATACTCATAGCCGTTGACGTCGGTGATCAGTGCTCCGCTCGCCGCCGCGAAGTGCGACGGCAGGTCGTCAACCATGGATCCGTAGAGAACGTCCATGCGCTTGCTGCCCGTGGACGCGCCCGTGGGAAGCACCGCCTCCGCACGATGGAGCCAGCTGCGCTCGGCTGCTTCCTCCGGGAGGACCTCTTCTTCGCCCTCGTACGTCTGATCCGCGTCGTTCTCCTCGGCGGCTTCGATCTCCGCCTCGGGCTCGGGTTGAGGCGTGTCGTCGCGGCCGCGGCCGAAGAAGCGCTTGAGAGGCATGTCGAAAAAGGGTGTGGTCGAATGACCGCGTCAATGGCCGCTAGTCGCGACCGCTGGTGTCGCGACCGGTGATGTGGCGCGGTGGACGTGGCGAGACGTCGTCGGGGAGCTTGCGTTCGATGGTGCCGCTGCGCTCGAGGAAGCGGACGATCTCCAGCGACATCGCGCGCAGCAGCGCGAGCTCGCGCTCGTCGGGCGCGGAGCGAAAGGTGATGGCACGCAGGGAGCGCATGATGTGCTCCGGATAGCGCGTCTTGAAGAACTGAATGGAGTCGAGCGCGTTGTGCAGCTCCACGAAGTAGCGCTCGAAGAGATCGGTGGTTGGGACTGGAGCATCCTTCCGCGGGCCGGGGAGGACGCGGGTGGCGTCGCCCGACGCGAGATGCAACTCGTACAGCGCGATCAGGACCGCTTGAGCGAGGTTGAGCGACGCGTGCTCGGTCGTCGGGATGGTGACGACCGCGTGCAGCCGGTCGAGGACTTCGTTGGGCAGTCCATGGTCCTCGCGCCCGAATACAATGCCCACACGCCCCGCGTCGACGTATCCGAGTGCGTCCTCGGCGGCTTCCTTCGGATTGAGGATGCGCCACTTGGCCGCGCGCCGACGAGCCGTGTAACCGACGAGGCGCACACAGTCAGCGACCGCTTCGTCGAAATCCTGGAAATGCTGGATGCCGTTGATGATGTCCCACGTGTCGTGCGCAATGCCCTCGAGTCGCACGGGATCGTACAAGCACGGGCGAACGAGGCGCAGCGACGACATCCCCATGTTCTTCATCGCGCGCACGGTCCCCGCGATGTTGACCGGATTCTGCGGCTCGAAGAGGACGACGGATAACTGGCTGAGACGCGAGTCAATCATTGGGCAGCAGAAAACGCAGAAGTCGCGATCGGTCGTGGCGGTCACCACGAAGATAGACGAATTCACCATTCGCGCCCGAGAGGACGAGCTGCCCTCGGCGACGGGCGCGCCCGGGTGCGGTCTCGTTGACGATGACGTCGAGGTACAACTCGGTCACGTCAGCTCCCACGTCCAGCAGTGCGGAGAGGCGATAGCCGCTCTCTGTCGGCGTCCACGCCGCTGTCACGTTCATGGTGTTGAGCCACCCGTCGATGGGGCGTGCGTCCACGTCCGAGCCGTTCGGTACGAGCAGGAGCGCCGCTCCGCTCACGGATGTCGTGGCGTAGAGTTGCACGCTGTCGCCGTTGATGGACGCCGGCTCGTTATCGAACTCGTTCTTCGTGTCAACTGGGATGAAGTGCCGGCGTGATTCGAGCACGTCCACTTTCACCAATACGGATCGACGATCGGGGCGAGTGATGGAGAGCTCCGCCTTCGGTGTGCCGGCCTCGTTCCATGAAAGTTCGGACTTACGATACGATTGCTCAACAAGCTGGAAGTCCGCGGGGAGAAGCCAGGGGCTGGGCTCGGGCTTGGGCTCGGGCTCGGGCTCGGGCTCGGGCTTGGGCGCGGGATCACCGCGCAAGACAACACGCGGGTCGCGACTGCCGTCGATCGTCCACGTCGCGCCATTCCAGGAGTGCCGATGCGTTTCACCATCCGCACGATCGACAACCACTGTCTCGCCTTTCCTGGCTACGCTGAGAACTGCGCCAGTCCAAGACCAGACTGAAACGAAGCCTCCCTTCGGACGTGTCTGCGTGAGAAGCGCGAGTGGTCGGCGGCCGACCGCATTCGGTGGAGCGGGCGCCGTCGCTGTCCACAGGTTCGCGGGCGCCGAGCTGACAGTCCATCCATCCAGTCGTCGCCCGTCCGTCGAGTCGCCTCGAAACGTCACCTGGGTCTCTGTTGGTACCACGACGCGCGCAACATCCTCGAGAAAGTCGAAACCGTCCTCGAGTCCGTCGCCGCCGAGAATGACCTTTGGCTCGACGAGCCGCTCCCTTGTTGGTACTACGCCATGCATCGGCAAACCGATCTCGTGCGACTCGTTGGATTCCCATTGAAGGCTGTCGACCAGGTAGTCATTGAGCACTACAACGCTGCGCGTCACGACCAGTCCGGGTGCAAGCGAAGCGCGCGCCGAGATCCATCCGGCTTCTCCGTCGTCCTCGAACGCGACGAGTGTTCCGTCCACGCGCGGTTGGGAGCGTCCGTCGACAATCGGCGCATTGTGCGCCAGGGTGCTCCGATACCAGTGCAGCGTGGGATCCACGTACGAACCGGTGCCTGGATCGTCGAACCACCGCGTCGCGTTGTCCATCAAAGTGAGGTTCAGCCGGTCCGGGTGCCCATGTCCGCCACCTGAATGACCGTAGTCGAGGGAGACGTACGTGTCCCCCCCGTTGCGACGGATGACGCCGATGCCCTGCGACGCCAGCAGGTCCGACCGAAGTGGCAGAGGCGAAAGCGACGGAAGCTCTGGGCGCGAACAAAGCAGCGTGCGCCACGAGAGGTCCGTGCGCTGCAATCCGGTCGCCGGAAGATTTCGCTCGACGTCAGCCGATGAACTTCGTCGCCCAGTTTCGCCGCGAGGGACGGACGGATCATAGAGCCGGGCGAGCATGCTGGTGAGTCGCTCGTCGTCGCCGTATGCGAGGCCGAGCTCACAGGACTCCGCAAACCGTGGCTGCCGTATGCTGACCGCGTACTGCGAGTCGCGTCGCGACGGATAGGTCAGGTCGGGAAGAATCGTGCGAAACGGCGCTATGAAGCCGTCGCGGTACCGTCGTTCCAGATCTGCAGGGAGCAACTCGCCACCGAAGCTCGCGAGCCGTTCGCCGTACCAGAGCCCTCGATGCGCGAACAAATGGTAGTTCTCACCTTCGTACCAGCTGCCGTCCTCGAGAAGTGCGTGGCCGAGATGCGCGTTCAGTCCACTCGGGCCGTGAACCGCGCGTTCGAACATCCCTCGGTCTTCGAGCAAGCGCGCAGCTGCCATCAGGGCGGCGTTATTCCAGACCTGACGATTGGACATCCCCTCGTCGTACGACGCGATGAGCGTGGCACTCGGCAGGATAAGTCGTTCGCGCACTCCAGCTCCGAGCGCATTCGACTGCCCGGACGGTGTCGATTCCAGAAACGACAGCGCAAGTGTGAGCTGAAGCAGCCAGATCGATTCGAGATAGGTGCTGAAGAACGGCCGCGAAGGCCCGAGCACGTTGTCGGCATTCGGATAGTGCAGATACTGCTCGGCGTATTGCTCCAGAATGTTCCTGGCAAGCGCGCGCGCGGGAGCATCATCGGTCAGAGCGCCGAGGAGGGCCGCATGCAGCGCGCGTTCGGCGAGCCAGAGCTGATACCAGTACAGACGAAACCGGTCGTGGAGCTCGCCGCGGTATTCGCGGCCGCACGCTGGACAGCGATGTCGGGCGTCGAACGGATCGAACGCGAGGAGCGTTCCGTCGACGTCGCAGCGGCCGCCCTTCCGGCTGAGAAGAGCCTTCTCACGCGGCACTTCGACCGGGTGGTCGATCAGTGGAGCGAGCTCGCTGCGCAGGCCAATCGCGAGCGCCGCCAGCGGACCGCGAGCAACATCGCGCCGCTCACGGAGATATGCGCTGGTGACGAGTAGTGTCATCGGCCAGGTAAACCGGCCGAGATACGCCAGTCATGGAGCGATGCCAACTCGCCCCGGACGTCCATGCGCACTCCGCTCAACCGGCGCGAAAGGCCTTGCAGTCCGCGCGAATGATAAACCCACGTCGCCGGCACCAGCGTATCGAGTGCCGACTGCACCCTGCCCCAGGCTCCGAGTCGCAGCGGTCCGTCAGCCGCGGAGGTTGCAGCACGAATCAGCGCATCGAGTCCTGCGTCGTGGTAGCCGGAGTAGTCGAGCGTGCCACCGCGTTGATCGGACGAGAACATCGCGGACACGTTCGAGAAGGAGAGATCTGTCGGAATGCCTGCGATAAGCATGTCGAACGACTTGGTGGACGCACGGGCCGCAGTGAAAAATGCGCCAAGCTCCGTCTGCCGAACGCGGACGGCAATTCCCCTTTCCGCGAGATCGCTTTGAATGAGCTGTTCCGCAACGTTGTCGCCACTCCCGACGGTGATGAGCTCGACATCAAGAGTCTTTCCCGCTCGACTGCGACGGCCGTTCGCACCGCGGCGCCAACCCGCGGCATCGAGCAGTGAGTCGGCGTGTGCGGTGTCGCGCTGTGCCGATAGGTGGCTCGCGAGTGGGCTGTCGGGAGGAATCGGCGACGACGAGGGCCGGCCATAGCCCGCGAGCGCAATGTCGACGATACGTCCGCGGTCGATGGACAGTGCGACTGCGCGTCGAACGCGGACATCCGAGAACGGCTCGCGGGGGGTGTTGAAGCAAAGGGCCGTTCCGAAAAGCACCGGGTAAGTAATCAGCTGGAGTGCGTCATCACGCTGGACGAGCGAGGCCATCGTCGGCGAGATCCCGGCGACGTCGAGCTCACCGCTCGCGAGGCCGGCGAATTTCGTTGTGGCCTCGTCGACAACGGCAATCACGAACCCCGCGAGTGCCGGCGGACCACCCATCGATCGAGGAAAGGCGTCGTTGCGCGCGAACGTCCACCGCGCGCCACGCCGGCGGGAGACGAAGCGGAACGGCCCGTTACCGATGGGTGCGTCGTTGAATGGCGCCGTGCGCATGCTGGCTCGTGGAACACCTGACAGAAGATGCCGCGGCACAATCGGCAACTCGGCAAGCAGTGCCGGCAATCGCGGTTGCGACGTGCGAAAACGGAGCACGAGCGTCGAGTCGTCGGAGGCGAGCGCAGTGTCCAACGCTGCGAGCTCCGAGGCGCGTGGATATCCCGTTGCAGGATCACGCGCAGCCAGAAAGGTGAACGCCGCGTCTCTCGAGGTGGTGAGCGCTCCGTCGTGCCAGTGGAGGTCGCGCGCAAGGGTGAGCGTGAGTGTTCGCGCGGAGTCGGTCCATCGCCATGAGCGGGCGAAGTACGGCAAGTGATTCAGCGCCGAGTCGTATTGAGTGAGCGTCACGAACAACGCGTAGCGCTGCACTTGCCGAGACAGCGGGTGCAGCGTGACGAGCGGATTCGCCGATTCGAGATCTGCTCCCGATGCCATCACCACGGTGTCCGGCGCGCGCTGCGGCGGAACGCACGCAGACAAGACCGTCAGCCCGAGAAGAGCGTTCCGCACGGTCGGCGTCCACCGCAGCGTTGACGCCGATGCGGCCCCATGCGATATCACCGCGTGCAATCCTTCAGCTTCGGGCGCGCGCTGCTTCGCGCCATCGTGCTCTTCTGGTGCGTGCTTTCGCTCACTTTCGTGCTCCTGCGGCTCGCACCTGGCGACGCCGCCACGTTCCTCGTGCGCGAGGGCGCCAGTGCGGTCGAGGTGGCGCAGGTGCGCGCGACGTTGGGGCTCGATGCGTCCATTCCGGTGCAATATGCACGGTGGCTGGGCGAGTCGCTTCGCGGTCACCTCGGCACCAGCTTTGTCGATCGACGCGCGGTGACGTCGGTCATCGCGGATGCGTTGCCGGTCTCGATCGGACTCGGCGGCGTGTCACTGATGCTGTCGTTCCTTGCCGGCACGCTGGTTGGCCTCGTACAGGCTGCACGACGCGGATCGAGCACCGATGCGGCGTTGACGGTGGTCAGCGTGGTACTCGTCGCCTCCCCTGCATATTGGCTGGGGCTCGGCGCGATCGCGTGCTTCACGTACCTCGCGTCATCGTGGAGCTTTCCGGTGGCACTTCGTCTTCCGGCGATCGGCATGAACACTCCCGGGGCCGAGCTGCATGGGCTCGCGCACTTCGCCGATCTCACGAGGCATTCCATACTTCCGCTGACACTTCTGGCGGCGATCGGTGCCGGAGGCGTGGCGCGCTACGTCCGTACCGGCGCGCTCGACATCATGCGCGCGGACTGGATGCGCACCGCGCGCGCGAAGGGTGCGAGCGAGCAGCGCGTGTTCGCGCGGCACCTGCTCGCGAACATGCGCGCGCCCTTGCTCACGCTGCTGGCGCTCGCGCTTCCAGGAACCGTCGCGGGCTCGGTCTTCGTGGAGACCATCTTCGGCTGGCCGGGCATGGGTCGCCTCATGGTGACGTCGATCATCGCGCGCGACTACCCGGTGGTCCTCGGTTGTGCAGCGACATTCGGAGCGATCGTCATCGTGGCGAACCTGGCGGCCGAGGCGCTCCTGCCCTGGGCCGACCCGCGGGTTCGCGCGTGAGCGATCCATCGCGTCCCAGAGCTGCGTCCGCTGGATGGATTCCACTCGCCGTACTGTGCGCGCTGGCGTTGGCGGTAGTCGTCGTGCCGGCGATGGCGTCTCGCGACCCACTCCGCATCGACGACGTGCTCGCGCGTCGGCTCATTCCGCCACTCGGTCGCGATGCGCATGGAACGTGGCACTTGTTTGGCACGGATCGCTTCGGTCGCGACATGCTTGTTCGCATGATGCTGGCGGGCCGCCTCTCGCTGCTCGTCGGCATCGTAGGCTCACTCGCCGCCGGACTGCTCGGCACCGCGTTCGGTGCGCTCGCCGGATGGAGTGAAGGGCTTGTCGATCGCGCCGTGACATCGCTCGCCGACGTCCTTCTCGCGCTGCCGCGGCTCGTGCTGCTGCTCGTCGGCGTGGCGCTGTGGCAACCGGGCGTTGGCACGATCGTAGCCGTTCTCGTGCTGACCGGATGGATGGGCATTGCGCGCCTCGTGCGGGCCGAAGTCCTCGCCGTTCGACAGCGTCCGTTCATCCCGGCCGCCGCAGCGTTGGGCGCCTCCCCATGGCGAGTGTTGCTTCGGCACGTGATCCCGAATGCCATCGGCCCAGCCATCGTGGCGACGACACTCGGCGTCGGCAACGCGGTGCTGCTCGAGAGCGGGCTTTCGTTTCTCGGACTCGGTATTCAGCCGCCTGCGCCGAGCTGGGGCAACATGATCGCCGGCGGTCGCGATCTCTTGGTGGTGGCTCCATGGGTTTCACTCGCGCCGGGTATTGCACTCGTCGTCACCGTGCTCGCGACGACGCTGCTGGGTGACGCATGGCGCGATCGTCTCGCAGGCGATCGGCGCTGACCAGGCTAGGTAAGGTAACATCTTCGGCAACGCGCGCCAGCACCGTGACGATCGCGCGCGGCGGAGCGGTGAACGTGATGATGCCGTTCGCGGTCGGTGTGGGTTCGAGCGGTGTTTCGTCGAGTCTTGCGATTGCGGCGGCATAGACCGGTACGCCGAGGGTCCAGGTCCCCTGCACTGGCGTGCTTCGACGATTCACGCACCGCAACACGATCCATCCCGCCGTTCGCGCGGGGAGTGCGGCGCTGAAGGCCAAGCCCGCGCCACTGAGCTCGAGCTGGCCGGCACGCTGCGACGGAAGAAGATTGGACCGGAGCGTCTCGCCTTTGAGCGGAAGCAGCACATCCTCGGCGAACACTTCAATCTCGTCACGCACTTCAGCTGAATCAGGTCCGAAGAGCTGCAGCGCAAAGCATGCTTGGTATGGCCCGAGGCACTGCGCGGCGGGCGTCGGCGCTGGCCACCCCGCGTGCCCGGGCCGCTCCGGCAGGTCGCAACGCGACAGCTCGCCGACCGATCGAACCAGCGTAACGCAAATCGCGCCGTCCGCTGTGCTCTCGTACTCGGCAAGACCATCGGATACAATTGCCGCAGTGACGTCGCCACCGAGGCGCGCCACCCAGCGATGGAGTGGTGCCGTCGGGACGACGTGCTCCATCACTTCATCCTCCGGATCAGCGACGAGCGGAACGCGCACGACAGGATGGAACGCCGCATCTGCGAGCGTATCGCCTGCCGCCAAACCGGTGTTGATACAGAGACGCGTACGCTGATCGAGCAGGTGGTTGTCGCCGCGTATGCGCATGCGAACGAAGCGTGCATTCGCGTCGAGCTCCAGCTCGATCCTGGCGGCGCTGTTCGCGAGTCCAGCTTCGCCGGCGTCCAGCTCAACGGCGATCGAGCCGCGCAACGGTCCCGCGTGTACCTGACCAACCCGACGCGACGGTCGCACCGGCAGTGCGTCGCGAAGCGCAGGCGTGTACAAATCGCCGACGTCCTGCCTTCGCTCGATGGTGAGCACACGTTCGATCCGGTGTCCGAGCGCGACGTCACTGAAGGTGATGCGGCCATCGCCGCTCACCTCGACGCGCACGAGTCCATTGTCGAGCGCATCAGCTGTTGCCGTAACCGGGTGAAGCACGTTCGGAACGGCGCTCGCGACATGCTCGAGCGTCCGTACTTCAAGGCCGCCCGTTGTGTCCAGCCATCCGACCGCTCTCGCTTCGACGATAACGTCCGCCCTCGGATACGCTCTCGGCGACTCGGTCAACTCGACTCGCTCGTGTTCGGAGAGAAGCTGAAGTGGAACGCCATCCACGGCCCATGCGCGTTGCGGCTGCCGCACGGCCGGTCTCTCCGCGGAGCCCGGACCGACGGCAACCGCCGCGACGGTGGAGCGCAACGTGAGATCGACCACTCCCGCTCGTGGGCGCGCGACACTATTTCGCACGACCACCGCTGGTCGCCATGCGGTGAACGACTCGCGCGCACGCTCGGCGTCGTGGTGCAACAGTGAGGCAAGGGCAGCATCGCGAAGTCCGCGTGATTCCACCGCGACGGCTGAAACTCGTGCATCGAAGGCGAGGGCGACCGCGTCGATGGACGTTCCGCAGAGCGTATCGTGCGGATGGGCCTGAAGCAGTGTGCGCCAACTGGTGTCGAGCAGGGCGCGGGTGGCACCATCTCCGCCGTTGGGCGAAAGCGCGATCCACGGTTCCACATCGCGCACGAGACGACGCTCTGCGAGTGCATTCTGGCGCTTTTGCGACGCACGCGTGCCGAGCGTGCCCTGAAGCGTCCAGGTGTAGCCGTACGAGTCTCGAAGCTCACCGGTCAACTCGGGAAGCGGCGTATTCTCCGTCGATACAAGCAGTGCCCGCGCTGCCGCCGCGAGCGAGCTTTGGTGCACGCGCACCGGAGTGGCTGCCTCCGCGAGGACGCCAAGTGCTGTCACGCCGGCATTCTGGCGCGCGTGGTGATCGGCCCCATTCAGCAGGATCGTCACGCCGGCGCGCGATCGCGGTGCGAGCACGCTTCGAATTCGCTCCCACCGTGCGCGCGCGAGTGCCGGGTCGACCGGGAGACTACTCCCGAACTCGTATCCGTCTGGTGGCAGGTGAAAAACGATTACGCACCCCCCTGCCGCACCCGTCCAGCGCATCACATCGGATACAGCAGTACGACGTCCGCCGAGTCCTCGCCAGAGCACGATGAGCGGATATCCGAATCCTGAGGCGAGATCGGGCAGGATCGCTGGATGCCCGAAGGAATCGGGGCAATACAGGACAGGTGGCGGCTCACCACGCAGTCGTCGCACGACATGGCGCCCAAACAGGAGATTCCGAACCAGTGCCTCACCGGAGGGAATCAGGTTATCGGCGAGGACATACCAGGGTCCGGCCTCGAGCCGGGTCGAGCGTAGCAGGTGCGACAGCTCTCCTGCGCGTTCGGGACGAATAGCGAGATAGTCCTCCAGCACGACGGCCTGACCATCGAGAAGGAAGCTGGCATCATCGACGGGCGGCGCGTCGAGCAGCTCATCGATCAGCCGTACGAGGCGCTGTCGGAACGCTTCGGCGGTGTGATACCACTCGCGATCCCAATGGGTATGGGTGACGACGTAGAGATCGGAGATGCCTGCTGGCATTTCATTCCGTGGTTTCCGAGTTAGACCTTGCACCGGCGGATACGGGCGGGTCAGAGCTGCAAACTGTTGCAGAGGGAAGGCGGAAGGGAGGAGGAGTAAGCGGGGAGCCGTCAGCTGGAGGTTTGAGGGGGGCTTGAGCTCATACCTGCAGCTGACACCTTCTGCCTTTGCGCTCCCATCTTCCCCCTCAAACCCCGAACTGCGTCTGCGCGCTGACTGGGTTTGCGTGAAACGCACGAAGGGGCGGCTCGCTCGCGCGTGCCGCCCCTCGTACCCACCAGACACGGACCGTCAGGCGACCTTTTGTCCAGTCACAAGGCGATACACAATCACGATGAGCGCGATGACGAGCAGCGCATGGATGAGCCCGCCCCCCACGTGAAACGCGAAGAAGCCGAGTGCCCAGAGAACGAGCAGGACGATTGCAATAGTGAATAGCATGTGGGTCGGGCCTCATTTGGAAGTGAGTGCTGCAACTGTGCGGCTTGCAAGGCAACGATCGTACCCGGGCTCTTCAATTAGGGCCGTGGAGCCCGCTCTATGTAATCCGGCGGAGCACCCGGGATCTGCGTTTCGACCGACGGACCGTGCAGCGCCCGCGTCTGCCGTGCGAGCAGAATCCGCGCGGCGCGGACGTCGTGACCGACGTCGATCATGAGAATGGCGAGGTCGCCGACACCCCAGAGCAAGCCCGCCAGGACGATGAGCCTGCTGGCTTCACCGAGCAGCGTGGGGAGCGCAGCGCTTCCCTGCGCCATCACGCCGGTCACGACCTCCGCGACCAGCAGCAGGCCGAGAATGACTCCCATGAGCTTGAACAGCTTCGAGAGGTACCGCAGTCCTACATACGGCTCCAGGTCGCTCTGGCGGATGCCGGGAATCTCGATGACTCCGTCTTCCGGCTTGAGTGCCTTGCCCAACCTGTCCATCGGCCCCTTTGGTGGGGTGGCCACGCTATCCTGCGTCCGCCGTTGTTCGCTCATGATCCTCCTCCGGATCCGATCCAGCGGGCACGGTAGCCCCGCGAGTCGATGTGTATGAAAGGTCCGTGCCCGGACTCAGCCGGATACACGCCTCCGCCTCCAACGAGCTCCGGATGTGCTACCTCTACCCGGTCCTCGGCCTGCAAAACCACGCGCGCGTCCTCGATGTTGACCTTCCCGTCGTGGTTGAGGTCGTCCATCGCACCATTTCCATCATTGTCGATGAAGATGTCGGCTGCGTCGCCATACATGTGCCTGCTGAGTCCAGCTCGTCCGCCCGTGTTCCCGCCACCCTTGTTGTATTGCGGCGTGCGAAACCCGCTCATGACGTGCACGCCATTCACGTTGATCCCATGCGACGCGAGGTCCGTAAGGATCAACTCGAGCTTGTCGACGTTGCGCATCTCGATGACCATGTACTTCGGCCAGACATTCGGTTGATCGTGCGTGAGAAAATCCCGCAGCTTGAAGTGATCGGAAAGACGCGTGTCCGCGTTCTCCTGCGTGACTTCGATGAATCCCGACGGTGGCCTGTAACGGTCTGCCGGCGCCTTCTTCGGTGCACTAACCGGACCGGTTTCTCCCGGCCAGTTGCCGATGTAGTACAGGCCGACCTTGCCGTTCTGCTTGTCGCTGCGCGGACGCATGCTGATCAGGCTGAAGTCAGCGATCGGCTTGATCGCATTGCCGATGGCGACCGCCAGCCTCCAGATGCCGGCTTTCGGGGCGACCGCTGAACCACTCGACTCTGACTCCGGCACGGTGAGCGTTCCACCGTCAGGAACACCATTCGCGGTCAGCGCTGCGCCGGCCGGCTTGATCTCGGCCCGAAGCTTTCCGCTCGCGCCACGGAGGTCGCCCGAGAGCGCACTCAGCGACGCGTCCGTGAGATACGCCGCGGTTGGCGCATCCGCGTTCGTGAGCGCCGCTGCCACCTGTGATGCCGCGCTCGGGCCTCCGGCTATCTGACGGGAGCTCGTCGTCGCGATCGTCCATGCCCAGCCGATGGCGAGAAGCAGGACTACCGCCCCGCCGCCAATGTCGAGCATCCGCTCGGTACCCTGGGTGACGCCGGCACGGTGCCAACGACTCGCCGGGGATTGCGGCAAGCGCAATGCGCCCTCGACAAGATGCAGGAAGTGATCGAACGCGCCGGTTGACCCACCTTGAGCGTCTGTCGAACTTCCTGCGCTCACCTTGTCCGCCTCTCGCCGATCATCATGCAGACCCTTCTCGACCTCTTCCATCAGCTCCAGGATCCTCGCGTGCTCGTGCAGGCAGCGGGATACGTCGGGTTGACCGCCATCATCTTTGCCGAGACCGGGCTGCTGGTCGGATTCTTCCTTCCGGGTGATTCCGTGCTGGTGACAGCGGGGCTGTTGGCAACGCAGTCGCAGTTCGGGCTGAACATGTGGCTGCTCGGTGTGCTGCTGACCATTGCGGCCGTCCTTGGCAATTCGCTCGGGTATGCAATCGGCCGGTTCACTGGCCCTCGACTCTTCACGCGCGACGATTCACTGCTCTTCAAGAAGAAACATTTGTTCCACGCACAGGCCTTTTACGAGAAGCACGGCGGCAAGACGCTCGTCATTGCGCGTTTCATGCCGATCGTGCGCACCTTCGTCCCGGTGGTGGCTGGTTTCGGTGCCATGAACCTGAAGACGTACACGGCCTACAACGTGCTGGGAGCGGTGCTGTGGATCTGGTCGATGCTGTTCATCGGCTACTTCCTCGGCAGCTATATCCCACACGTCGAAGACCACATCACGAAGATTGTCCTCGTCGTGATCTTCCTCTCGCTGCTGCCGGGCATCATCACGTGGGCGCGGGAACGGAATCGCGCCACGCCGGCCTAGTCACTCGTCCTTCCGCACGACCGACCCAACACGGAGAACACCATGGCGCACACGCTTCCGCCGCTTCCTTACGCTCCCGCCGCGCTCGAGCCGCACATCGATGCGCAGACAATGGAAATCCATCACGGAAAGCACCACAATGCCTACGTCACGAACCTGAACGCGGCGCTGGAGAAGGCACCGGAACTCGCGGACAAGCCTCTCGAGGCGTTGTTGCGTGACCTGAACGCAGTGCCAGAAGCCATTCGTACGGCGGTCCGCAACAACGGCGGCGGACACTGGAACCACTCGCAGTTCTGGAAGTGGATGGCACCGAATGCCGGCGGCACGCCCACGGGCAAGCTCGCCGACGCCATCAACGCGTCGTTCGGCGACGTCGAGAAATTCAAGGAGCAGTTCGCGGCCGCTGGCGCGGCTCGCTTCGGCTCGGGATGGGTGTGGCTCAATAACGATGGCGGAAAGCTGACCATCACGAGCTCACCGAACCAGGACAACCCACTAATGGACGGCAAGGGCGCGCCGATCCTCGGGCTCGATGTGTGGGAACACGCCTACTACTTGAAGTACCAGAACCGCCGGCCGGACTACATGAAGGCCTGGTGGAACGTCGTGAACTGGGCCGAGGTGGGCAAAGGACTCTGAGAGTCTGAGGTCTGACAGCCTGACCCAGGGGGGCCGGCATCCGCCGGCCCCCTTCGACTGACAGCGGGTCAACTGAAGTCTGACAGCTATTGCCTACACAACTCGGTCCCTGGGGTGGCTGGTGCCGATGTGTGGACCGGCTAGTGGCAAAAGCGGCGCATCAACCCGGTTGCGTAGATCATGACTGTCTGACCAGTCAGTTGACCCGCTGTCAGACGAGCGGCCGCGAAGCGGCCGGCGGGTCAGACTGTCAGACCGTCAGACCCAAGATCATTGCGCCGCTTCACCCTCGAGATAGGTGTATCCCTCCAGACCTGCGACATAGTCTGCAATAAAGGCGTTCGCGTCCGTCCGGCTCAGGTGCTTCACCTGCATCACCTTCCTCCGGAACGTTTGGAGCAGGTCTGACGCGCGGAACTGGACGTAGTTCAGCACTTCCGTCACCGTGTCTCCGTGCACCAGGTCCGTGATCTCATAGCCGCTTCCCGCGAGCCGGATGTGCACCGCGTTCGTGTCGCCGAAGAGATTGTGCAGGTCGCCGAGGATCTCCTGATACGCGCCCGTGAGGAAGACGCCGAGCATATATGGTTCGCCGTCCTTCCACTCATGTAGCTCGAGTGAGGGGTTGCCACCTTTCTCGCCGACGAACCGATCGATCTTGCCGTCGGAGTCGCAGGTGATGTCCTGAAGCGTGCCGCGCCGCGTGGGCTCCTCGTTGAGCCGATGAATCGGCATGATCGGAAAGAGCTGGTCGATCGCCCAACTGTCCGGCAGCGACTGGAAGAGCGAGAAGTTGCAGAAATAGCGGTCGACGAGCACCGCATCGAGGTCGGTGATGATGTCCTCGTATTCGTCGCGATCGATCACCACAATCTTCGTGATCGCATTGATCGTGGCGTGATACATCTGCTCGGCAAAGGCTCGTCCGCGGAGCGAGAGGACACCACTCGCGAAAAGCTGCTGTGCGCGCTCCTTGTCGAACGTGACGTCGTGGAAGACTTCCTTCACCTTCCGGCGCGAGACATCCACGGCCATCATGGCCTCGTGGTCCTCCGCCATCTCGTGCAGCACGGCGTGGTCGTCGTCGGACAACGTCGGGACGGGAACCTCGACGACCGACTCGACGTCGATGACCTTGAGCAGCAATAGCGCATGGTGCGCGGTGAGCGCGCGACCCGACTCGCTGATGATGTGCGGCATCGGCAAGTCGAGATCTCGGCACGACTCGGCGAGTGTATAGACGACGTCGTTCGCGTACTCCTGGAGCGAGTAGTTCACGCTCGCGTCCGACGTCGAGTTGCTGCCGTCGTAGTCGACGCCCAACCCGCCGCCGACATCGACATGCGTGACGTCAACACCGAGCGCGCGGAGCTCCGCGTAGAAGCGCGCGACCTCCTGGAGGCCGGCCTTGATGTAACGGATGTCGGTGATCTGCGAGCCGAGATGGAAGTGAATCAGCTTGATGATGTCGAGCCGGCCCGCGACGCGCAGGCGGTCCACCGCCTCCATGAGCTGCGCCGCGTTGAGGCCGAACTTCGACTTCTCGCCGCCACTTTCCTTCCAGCGTCCGTACCCCGTGCTTGCGAGCTTGATGCGAATTCCAGCCGTGGGCGTGACGCCGAGCTCTTCCGCCGCAGCCAGGAGAACGTCGATCTCGCTGAGCTGCTCGATGACGATGAAGACCTGGTGTCCGAGCTTCTGGCCCATGAGGGCGAGACGCATGAACTCTTCGTCCTTGTATCCGTTGCAGACGATGAGATGCTCGGTGCTCTCGGACAGTCCGAGCACCGCTTGCAGCTCGGGCTTCGACCCGCACTCGAGCCCTACGCCGTGCTTCGCGCCGAACTGTACGATCTCCTCGACGACGTGCCGCTGCTGGTTCACCTTGATCGGGTACACGGTGGTATAGCCGCCGGTGTACTCGTACTCACTCATCGAGTTGGCAAACCGTTCGCTCAGCGCCTCGATGCGCGAGCGCAGGATGTCCGAGAATCGGAGCAGCACCGGTAGCGCGACGCCCTGCTGCTCCAGGTCGGACGCGAGATCGTGGAGGCTGAGCTGACGCTCGGGATGTTCCTTGCTCGGACGCACGACGACATGTCCGCGATCATCGATATCGAAGAAACCGGCACCCCAACCCTCGATGTTGTAGAGGGCGCGCGCCTTTTCGATGGTCCAGCTCGACGAATTGTTTGCCATGCGCGGAAGATAATGACTGCCGTCGCCGCTACGGGTACAGCACCTCGGTACGCCAGCCGCGACTGTCACGCAGATAGATGTTCCGCTCGTGGAGCCGGCTCGGCATTCCCCGCCAGAACTCGATCCGGTTCGGTACGATACGGAATCCAGACCAGTGCGGTGGGCGCGGAACCGGACCGCCCGCGTACCGCTGCTCGACGGAAGCAACCCGTGCCTCGAGGTCACCGGGCGCAACGATCTGCTCGCTCTGAAGCGACGCCCACGCGCCGATCTGGCTGCCCCGAGCGCGGCTCGCGAAATATTCGTCTGCCTCGTCCGAGCTCACTTCGGTGACATCACCTTCGACACGCACCTGCCGCTCCATCTGCTGCCAATGGAAGCACATCGCGGCCTTGCGCTGGCCGAGCAGCTCGCGGCCCTTCCGGCTCTCGTAGTTCGTGTAGAACACGAATCCGCGTTCGTCCACCGACTTGAGCAGGAGGATCCGCACTGACGGTTGCCCGGCCTCGTCGACGGTTCCGAGGGCGAAGGCGGTCGGCTCGGGAATGAGCAGCGCGCCGAGCGCCACCGCTTCCGCGAGCAATGCCGTGAACCGTTCGAATGGTTCGGCGTGCGCGACAGTGTCGTTCATCCGATCGCCCTCTTGCGGAAGCTCCGCAGGCCGGCTGCCCAGAAGAGCGCCGAGATGATCAGGAGCGCGCCCATGGATGCGGGCAGCGGCATGTGCGGCACGTCCGGCGTGAGCGCGCCACGCATTCCTTCCGCCACGTAGACGAGTGGATTGATGAGCACCGCATACTTCATCGCGGGAACCGCATCGAGGCCGCGCCATGGATAATAGGCGCATCCGAAAAACATCATCGGGGCGATGATGGCGCTGAACATCAATCCGATTTGCTGCGGAGCGATGCCGGTGCCGAGCCACATGCCGAGTGCGGAGAATGCGGTGGCGCCGAGGACGGTGATGACGAGGACGTCGCCGAAGTGTCCGAACGTGAGGTTCGGAATTGGGCCCATGATCAGGCGCGCCAGCGGCAGGACGAAGAGCGCCGCGATGATGCCCTGGATCACGCCGGAGATGATCTTCTCCGCCGCGATGACCCATGTGGCGACGGGTGCGAGTAACCGATCTTCGATCTCCTTCGTCCAGCCGAAGTCCTGCACCATCGGGAGCGCCACCGACTGGATCGCAGAGAGGGCGAGACTGACGGCGAGGATGCCGGGCAGGAGCGTCGTCTGGTAGCCGCCGCGCAGCATTCCCATCTTCGGCAAAAGGAATCCGAAGACGATGAGAAAGAGCACCGGTTGCATGACGGTGCGCAGGAGGAAGAACGGAAGTTCCTTTATCGCGACGCGAATGTCGCGTCGCAGTAGCGCGACGAAAACGGTGCTCGCACTCACGGCCGGCGCCGTCGCGAGTTCAGTGTCGCTCAATCGAGCTTCCTCCCGGTGAGCTCGATGAACAGCGTCTCGAGACTCGGTTCCTTCAAGGTGATGTTGCGGACCCGTCGGCCCGCGCCTTCGACGGCTTCGATGGCGGCGGAGATCACCCGTCCGCCGGCGGCGCTCTGGATGCGCACGATGTCGCCCACGGCGTCGGCGCGACTCACGTGCTCGACCTGCCGGACACCTTCGGCTGCGTCTCCCGCGAGCGCATCGAGTGTGAGCTCGATGAGTGTGCCGCCGGGCGCCCTGGCCTTGAGCGCTGCCGTGGTATCGAGGGCGAGTAGGCGTCCGCGATCAATGATGGCGAGTCGATCGCAGAGCTGCTCGGCCTCCTCCATGTAGTGCGTGGTCATGACGATGGTGCGCCCCTGCCGGTGCAGGTCGCGCAGCACTTCCCAGAGGGACAAGCGCGCCTGCGGATCGAGGCCGACGGTCGGCTCGTCGAGAAAGATGACCTGTGGCTCGTGAATGAGCGCGCGGGCGATCATGAGGCGCTGCTGTTGCCCGCCCGAGAGCGCATCGACTTTCCCATGTGCCTTGTCCTGCATCGAGAATTGCTCGAGCTGCAACATGGCACGCCGGACCGCTTCGCCACGCGCGATGCCGAAGTACGCTGCATGAAAGACGAGGTTCTCGAGGACGTTCAGTCCGCGATCGGGATTCGCGCGCTGCGGCACGACGCCGATCCTGCGGCGAACCGCGACAGGATCATTGATGACGTCGGCGTCGGCGACGCTGGCGCTGCCAGCACTCGCGAGCACTCGTGTGGTGAGGATCCCGATGGTGGTGGTCTTGCCCGCGCCGTTCGGACCGAGGAGGCCAAAGAATTCCCCCGACGCAACGTCGAGGTCCAGCCCTTCCAGCGCCACGAGCTCGCGTGCGCCATCAGGCACCATAGCAGGGGGCGCGCCCGCCCCCGGCGGACCGAAGGCGGGGGGGCCGGATCGGCGCTTGGGAGGCGACAGCGGATAGACCTTCCTGAGGCTACGCGTGCGGATTGCGTTCACGCGCGAGAATCTATGAGGTGATTCGCCCGCCCGCCTGAGGAGCGAGACGATAGGAGGATAGGAGGATCGGAGGATCGGGGTTTCCTATCATCCTATCGTCCTATCCTCCTATCATCCCGGCGTCAGCCGTCCCTACCACCCAGCAGTCCGCCCAGCACGGCGCCGCCAACGACACCCAGCGCCGAGCTGCCCTCCTGCATTTGTCGGCCGCCGCCGACGCGACGGCGGTCACGGCCTGCGTTCATGAACGTCGTGACGAAGAACGTGTCGCCCGACAGCACGCGCTTCGCACCGGCGAAGAGCTTTCCCATCACGCCCCCGCCCTGCTTATTGGGATCGAGCGTCGTGTTCATCTCGATGCCATCTTCCATGAACATCATCGCGCCGGCTTCCGCTTCCACGAGATCCCCTTGGTCTTCGAACTGCCCACACCTCATTCGCCACGCATGCGCATCATTGTCGCTGCCACGGTCGCGCTGATCGGCGCGGCCTCGAGAGACTCCGCCGGCCAGACGGTCGCGCCGAAGCTCGCGGACTCCACCGCCACGCTCATCACGGCGGCACGCGTCTTCGATGGAATGACGATGCACGACGGATGGAGTGTGCTCGTGCGGGGCGAGCGCATCGTCGCCGCCGGACCATCAGGGGGCATCACCGTTCCGGCGGGGAGCAAGCGCGTCACACTGGCCGACGCCACGCTGATGCCCGGCCTGATCGAGATGCATTCCCACCTGCTGTTGCACCCGTACAACGAGACGAGCTGGGACGACCAGGTGCTGCGTGAGCCGCTCGCGCTCAGGGTGGCGCGTGCGACCAACCACGCCCGCGAGACACTTCGCGCTGGCTTCACGACCGTTCGCGACCTCGGCACCGAGGGCGCGGGATACGCCGACGTCGGCCTCAAGCGCGCCATCGCGCAAGGTATCATTCCCGGACCTCGCATGATCGTCGTGACGCGCGCCATCGTCGCAACGGGCAGCTACGGTCCGCATTACACCGGCGACGTCGACCTTCCCCAGGGTGCGGAAGAAGCGGATGCGTCGAACCTGACAAAGGTCGTGCGCGACCAGATCGGTCACGGCGCAGACTGGATCAAGGTGTACGCCGACTATCGATGGGGACCGAACGGAGAGACTCGGCCCACGTTTACGCTCGAGGAGTTGAAGCAGATCGTCGACGTCGCGCGTTCGTCGGGGCGGCCCGTCGCCGCACATTCATCGACCGCGGAAGGCATGCGTCGCGCCGTGCTCGCCGGCGTCGAGACAATCGAGCACGGTGACAACGGCACGCCTGAAGTGTTCCGGCTCATGAAGGAGCACGGCGTGGCGTTGTGTCCCACCGTGGCTGCCGGCGACGCGATCCTGCGCTACCGTGGTTGGAAGCATGGCGACCCCGAACCGGCACGCATCACGGAGAAGCGGGCCAGCATGCGCGCCGCCATGGATGCAGGCGTCACGATGTGCAGTGGAAGCGACGTCGGCGTGTTTACGCATGGAGAGAACGGCCGAGAGCTCGAGCTGATGGTCGACTATGGCCTTCCGGCGCTGCAGACCTTGCGCGCCGCGACCAGCACCAACGCGCGACTACTGCACATGGAGGACCAGATCGGCAGCATCCGCAGCGGCCTGCTCGCCGATCTCATGGCCGTTCGTGGCGATCCGGTCGCCGATATTCACACGGTGCGCGACGTCAGCTTTGTCATGAAGGGTGGCGTGGTGGTCCGATGACAGCAGGAGGATAGGATGATAGGAGGATAGGATGATAGAAACTGCGGCTCTTGCTCTCCTATCATCCTATCCTCCTATCCTCCTATCATCCTATCATCCTATCATCCTATCATCCTATCATCCCTTCACCGCTGCACCGAAGACAATACTGAAGCACGATCCCTTCCCCAACGAGCTTGTCGCCTTGAGATCGTGGCCCATCAGGGTGCACAGCTTGCGCGAGATCGCGAGCCCCAAGCCGGTTCCGCCGTAGACGTGCGCCGTCTGCGCGTCAGCCTGCTCGAACGCCTCGAAGATTGCTTCGAGCCGGTCCGCGGGCACCCCAATGCCCGTATCCTCCACGTCGATGCGTATCGCCTGGCCAGTGCGCTCGTCGGCATCCACGCGCACGACGATGCTTCCGTCGCGCGGGGTAAACTTCATCGCGTTCCCGATCAGATTGATCAGCACCTGCTTGAGCTTTGCCGAATCCGTGGTCGCATAGGCTGCTGGCGGTGACACGACGTGCAGTTGCAATCCGGCGGTGGTGGCATTCACCTCGAGCTCGGCAACGGTCTGCCTCACGAGAATCGAAACGGACGTTGGCGCCATGTCTACCGTCTCAGTACCTGATTCGATCTTGGTGAGATCGAGCACCGTGTTGATCAGCGCGAGCAAGTGCTTGCCGTTCGCGCGTATGCGGTCGAGGTACGTCAGCTGCACCTTGCCGAGGGAGTTGTCGGCATTGCGCAGGATGACATTCGTGAACCCGATGACCGCGTTGAGGGGCGTGCGCAGCTCATGGCTCATGCGCGCCAGGAAGTCGCTCTTCGCCCGACTGGCCGCTTCCGCCGCCTCCTTGCTCGCGAGCACCACCTCGGCCACACGGTGTTGCTCCGTCACATCGCGCGCCACGAGCAACCCACCCACGACGACGCCGTCGGGCGTGCGCATCGGCGTCACGGTAAGATCGAGGTAGACGCTGTCACCCCACAGCGCATGCGCGGCACGCATCGCATTCCTGGTCGTCACGCGACCCGCGAGCGCATCCTGCACGAGCTGCGTCTCCTCACCCTGGCCCAGGAATGGGAGCAGCGTGCCGATGTGCGCATCGGCGAGGTCACCATGCTGCCAGCCGGTGAGCGCGGCCATCGCCGGGTTCCACGTGTTCACCCGCCCTTCGTTGTCGAACGCCGCGACGGCATCGACGGTCGATCGCACGAGCGCCGCACTGAACTCGTGTGCGCGGCTGAGCTCATCACGCTGAGCGGCGAGGACGTCCGTCGTGCTCTGGAGTTCGCGATACTGGATCGCGAGCTCCGCCGCCTGCACCTGGAGAAGATCGGCGTTGTCGTCGCGCAACGACTCCGCCCGACGTCGTGCCTCGTTCTCCGCATCCAGGCTCCCGACAGTGCGTGCCAGTGTCTCCGACTGTTCGGCTGCGATCTGTGCTGCCCATACGATGCGCGCGGCGAGTGCCGCGCAGAAGAGTGCCGCGATCAGGAAAGTCGTCGGCAGGGGAGACGCGTATTCGGCGACGGTCCTGTCGGTGGGGAAGACAGCGAGTTGCCACTGCCGACCCCGTGCGTCCACCGTAATCATCGCCGCCGACTCCGCATTCGTCAGCTCTTCGCCCTTGACGTGCGACGCAAGCGTGAAGCCGGCATCACGAAGTGTGTAGCCATAGACGTCGTCAAAATGCTCCGGCAAAGTCTCGGTGACGACGCTCTCTGGAATGAGTTCGGCGATGACGTAGCCGCTCAACTCTCCGCCGCTTTTCGACGTCGGAGCCGCCATGTACACCGTCGCGCTGCGGCCGTGATGCATGATCGGTTCGGAGATGACCGCATGACCGACATCGCGCGCTTCACGCAGCAGGTCGCGCCGCATCGGCGTCCGCGAAAACTCACTTCCGATGACCTCATCATTCGCGGCCGTCTCGGCCATCCGCCACGTGACAACGCCCACCGAATCGAGCCACGTGATCGCGGTGATGCCCGGAAAGTCGCGAATGATCTGGGACGACGGGACGCTGCGCGAGCCAGGCGACTCGCTCCCCGAAATGCTGCGATGCTGCACGAGCCGATCAGCAACTCTGGCGCGGTCGTCCACACTCCGCTCGAGCTCGGCCCCTATGGCGATCGCCTCGTGCCGCACTACGGTTGCCAAGTTGCGCCGGTCGTGATCGATCAGGGCTTCCCACATCAGGAGCGCCGAGATGATGACGGTAGTCGCGGCGACGCCGGGCACGATGCGGCCGGTGTACACGCCCTCGCGCCGCGCGAGGAGCACGGCGGAGCACAGCACTCCGAGACCGGCGACGATGAGCGCGACGGCCGTCCACGGCGACATCGCCGGCGTATTGCCCCAGACGTACTGGCTTGGCAACCCGACCAGCGCTCCAGACACGCCGATGAAGCCCGCAAGCGTGGACACCAGCGAGCCGAGGGAACCGACCACGAGGCGCGAGCGGTTCATCCGGCCGAAGGAGATTGAGAGAAGCCCGATAGCGACGACCGCGATGGCGAGGGATGCGTTCGCCGCCATTCGCATCGGAACGACCCTGGCCGCATCGATCGCGTCGCGCATCGTCTCGCGACGAGCGCCGAGGTGCCACGCGATCTCGTCGAATCCCGGGGACCACGTGGTCAGGTGCTCGACCAGCGTCGCGCTGGAGAGCACGAGCGCGATTGTCGCCGCGATCGTGGCCAGCCCGCGACGGCCAGTCGCGACTCCGGCGATGGACAATGCCAGGAGGAGGAAACAGAGCGCCGCGTTGAAGGGGACTCCCGATACCGTCGGGTTGAACGGCGCGGCGCCAACGCCATACCAGCTCAGCAGGAGGCCGGTGCTCTGTGCCGCGAGCAGGATCGTGCAGACGAGTGCGGCACCGCGCAGTCGACTCTCACGCCAGAATTGGTGTACGTCGGCAGACGTTACCGGGGTGGAGCGCCCGTCGGATCGTATCGGTTCGGTTCCGTGCAATGGTCTGTCGAGGGTGAGGAAACGACGTCGACGTGCCCTGAGTATCGGCGCCGGCGGACGCCAGCGTTAGCCGAAGCTGAACTCTCGCCGGCCGCAGCGGTCTGCCTCCTCGGCGCCATCATTCATCGCCGACTGGTTCGTCGCGCGAAGGCGTAGGCGAGGGGTCCGGTGGCGATCGCCATCGCGGCTCCCGCAACTGCTGGCAATCCATACTCACCGTCCTGGAAACTGAGAGCCACCACGAGCGCCAGGACGCAGAGTGGCAGTGCCGCCAACACGGTGACGGCGCCCGTCCCCATTGGAATGCGAAAGGAACCGCGCAGCTCCGGCTCGCGTCGCCGGAGTGCGATCAGCGAGAGAAATTCCAGCATCAGCGCCAGCGAGTACAGCAGGACGTCGGCCACGACGAGCCCAGAGAACGGGAACAGCATGAAGAGAGAGTAGCACACGGCCGCGAAGATGACCGCGTTGCGTGGCGTGCCGCTCTCGTTCGTGCGGGCCAGGCGGGCGGGGAGCAGACCGTCCGCAGCCATCACGAACGGGATTCGGGAATAGGCGAGCAGCAGCGCGTTGAAGAGTGCCAGCGCACTCACCATCCCGGCGACGGCGATCCAGGCGGCCAGGACTGGGCCGGCACGACCGCCTGCCGCGATCGCGATCGCGGGCCATCCGCCCTCCGTCCATGTCGACCAGTCCGTGGCCGAGAGCATGGCGAGTAGCGGGATGAGGTAGCCTGCGGCGACGAGCGGCAGCGCGAACGCGAGTGCGCGAGGATAGCTCCGGGACGCTTCGTGAACCTCGCCCTGCACGGTCGACGCGTTGTCCCAGCCGATGTAATTCCAGAGCGCGATCGAAAGGCCCACGGCCATGCCATTCGCACCGCCTTGTCCCGGCGCCGCGAAGGGATGCCACGGCGCGTGTGTCGCATGCGTCAGCGCCACGCCGGAAAGCGCCAGAAATCCTGCGACGATGAACGTTCCCGCCCACACCGAGCTCAGACCCACGCGTCTCGACCCCATGAGGTTGAGCGACGTCGGAACCCAGATGACGAGCAGGCCGACCACCCAGATCATTGCTGGCGATATCCCCGGCATGAAATACCCAAGGTACGTCACGAACAGCTTGGGATAGATCGCCATGTCGACGAGCGAGTACATCCAGGTGAGCCACCCATTCTGGAACGCCCAGAACGGGCCGAACGCCCGCTGCACCCACTTGTAGTAGCCGCCCTCCTCGGGAAGCATGCTCGCGAGCTCGCCCACGATCAGCACTTCGGGAAGCGAATAGACGAGCGGCACGAGCACGAGGATGAGCAGCGCCAGGCCAGGCCCGACCGACTTGACGAGCGTCTCCGTCGTGAAGGCGCCGCCGGACGTGCAGAAGTAGAGGATGAACACCAGCGACAGCGTCGTGACCGAGCGGGCAAGCTTCATTCGGCAAAGGTGCCGCGCGAACGGACCGCAAGCAACGCGAATTAGCTTGACGTCATGTCTGTTTCCACCATTCCAACCCGTGGCGCGGCGCCGATCCCCGAGGAGGACCGGCCCAAGGGATGGCGCGCGCGCCTCGCCGCCCTTCGCTATCTCCCTGCACTCCTCGGCCTGGTGTGGCAGACGCACCGCGCGTACACCGTGGCCATGGTGGCGCTGCGGCTGCTGCGTGCCTTCACGCCCGTCGTGTCGCTCTGGGTGGCGAAGCTCATCATCGACCAGGTGGTGCGCATCGCCCAGACGCCGGGGGCGTCCCTCACGCCACTCTGGCGAGTCGTCGCCATCGAACTGGCGGTCGTCGTGTTTGGGGAGTTCCTAGCGCGCGCATCATCTCTCGTAGAATCACTCCTCGGCGACCTCTTCTCGAACACCATGAGCGTTCGGCTCATGCGCCATGCGGCGACGCTGGACCTCGCGCAGTTCGAGGATCCCGAGTTCTACGATCATCTCGAACGTGCGCGGCGGCAGACCACGGCGCGCATCGGCCTCATCGCCATGCTGCTCTCGATGGCACAGGACAGCATCACGCTCGCCACCCTGGCCGCAGCGCTCGTCGTGCACAATCCGTGGCTGCTCCTGCTGCTCACCATCGCCATCATGCCCAGCTTCCTCGGCGAGACGCACTTCGCGGCCCTGAGCTACTCCCTGCTCTTTCGCCGAACCCCCGAGCGCCGGGAGCTCGACTATCTCCGCTATGTGGGCGCGAGCGACAAGACCGCGAAGGAAGTCCAGATGTTCGGCCTCGCGGGATGGCTCGCGGACCGTTATGCCGCTCTCGCGGCTCGCTACTACGAGGAGAACAAGCAGCTCAGCATCAGGAAGGGCATCATCAGTGCGTTCCTGTCGCTCATCGGGACGTTGGGTTACTACGGCGCGTACGTGACGATTCTCCTGCGTGCCGTCGCCGGTGCCATCAGCCTCGGCACGCTGACTTTTCTGGCTGCTGCGTTCAGCCGCAGTCGCGACCTCATTCAGCGCCTCCTGCTCTCCGCGAGCGACATCTACGAGCAGAGCCTGTATCTCAGGGACCTCTTCGTGTTCCTCGAGATGGTGCCAACGATTCGCTCGCGCCCGGGTGCGGCACGAGTGCCGATGCCGATCCGCACCGGATTCGTTTTCGAGGACGTCGGCTTCCAGTATCCCGGCAGCGATCGCTGGGCGATCCGGCACGTGAACCTCAGCATCGCGCCCGGTGAGCGTATTGCGCTGGTAGGCGAGAATGGCGCCGGCAAGACGACCATCACCAAGCTGCTCGCGCGGCTGTACGAGCCGAGCGAAGGACGGGTGCTGCTCGATGGCGTGGACCTGCGCGAGTACGACCTGGCCTCGGTGCGCGAGGCAATCGGCGTCATCTTCCAGGACTTCGTGCGGTACGACATGCGGTTCGACGAGAACGTCGGTGTCGGGGAGATCGAAGGCGTCACCGACTATCTCGCGCAGGTGCGCGACGCCGCTCCCGGAACCGGAGAAGCGCCGCCGCCGGCGCTCGTCGATGCCGCAGAGCGCTCCCTGGCATCGAGCCTCCTACCACGATTCGCCACGGGATACCGACAGATGCTCGGCCGCCGCTTCGATGACGGCGTGGACCTGTCAGGCGGCGAGTGGCAGAAGATCGCACTCGCCCGCGCGTACATGCGCGCCGCGCAGCTCCTCATTCTCGACGAGCCCACTGCCGCGCTGGACGCGCGCGCCGAGTATGAGGTGTTCGTGCGGTTCAACCAGTTGATGGCGGGCCGGATGGCGGTGGTGATCTCACACCGCTTCTCGACCGTCCGCATGGCGGACCGCATCGTGGTGCTTGGCGAGGGCAAGGTGCTGGAGGAGGGAACGCACGATGCCCTCGTGGCGCGTGGTGGACTCTACGCCGAGTTGTTCGAGATGCAGGCGAAAGGGTATCGATAAACCTGCACGTCAGGCGCGCGGGCGAGAGACGAGCGCATCGGAGGGCTATTGGCCGCGCGAGATCAGCTGGATGATCCCCCCACCGTACTGCGCACCAAACCTCGTGACCGCGTCTGTGCCCCTGTAGTACCGAATCTCTGAAAATCGGCGTGGTGGAATATTCCGCAGGGTTTCCGGGATTCCGTACTCCTGGTCGTTCAGAAAGACAACCGCGCGCTCCCGCGTATTGGTCTTGATCGAAATCACCCCGCGGTCCTTGAGGTAGTCCGCGTGGAGTCGCACGATGAGGTCGTAGACGCTCGTCGCGCTCGTGGAATCGATCTGTTCCTGCGTGATCACGTTGAGTGACGAGTTCGCCGCGGCCTGCTCCGCAGACTGCTGATGGCACGCGGCGAGCTGCGTGGTGCTCAGCAGCCCGACCGCGACGAGACAAAACCGGGAACGTGGGAGACGCATGCAAAGCCTCCGGGAAGTGTTGAACAACGAGAATGACCGGCTCCGGTGCGAGCCGGAACCGGTCATTTGCCCTATCACCTCGTGCCGATCTGGGTCACGTCAGGGGCAATCCGGTGTGATCGTCGTGACCTTACGCGTGTCGAATTGCGGCTTCGGAATGGGGAGCGTTGTCTGGAAGATATCTCCAGGGGCACCCGGACCCGCGGCGGCATTGACCAACCCGTAGGCCCGGAGGTCGACGAGACGCTGCGCGCTTTCCGCGAGGAGCGAGTACCGCTTCTCGTACAGGACGGCGGCGATGGCCGCCGCCTTCGTGGTGAAGGGCGCGTAGGGCGTCAATCCGCCATCCGCGACCCGCACCGCGTTGATATCGACCGTGGCGCCGGGGAGGTCACCGCTCTCGATTCTCGCCTGCGCCCGCAGCAGGATCAGCTCCGAGTTCTTGAGAATCGGAATCGGCCGCGACAACCCAGCCGGATCCGTGAGCGGCGACTTGTACTTCGACGTCACGCCATTGAGCGTCTTGCTCGCCACGATGAAGATCTTCGAGGCGCGCTTGTCACCGGCCTGAATGCTGTCACCCACGAACGGATTCAGGTAGATGTTTGCATCGGCCAGTGGGTTGGTCGTCTCATTGGCGGCCGTGCTGAACGTGTTGTACACGCCAGCATCCATCGCGCCAGCGGGATCGGCGAAGGATGCGTTGATCGCCGTGATCGCCGCCGCAAAGCTGGCGGCGTTGGGCTTCTGATGGCTGAGGCCGCGGTACAGCTCAACCTTGCCCTTCAGGCCCTGGGTAAATTTCACGAAGCTCGCCGGCGTATCGAACGCGCCGTTCGAGGTGAATCCCCCAGGCAGCGTGAAGGGGAACGCCGCTCCCCCCGCCTGGAGGTTCGTCTTCGCACTGTCGAGGAGCGCGGAAATGAACGCCAGCGCGTTGGGCTTGCAGACGAAGTTCGCCGGTGGATCGTCGATCGGGTGATTCACATCGAGCGCGATGCCGAGGGAATCGCGCGTCTCGAGCACCCGATAGTAGGCGAGCGCCTTGAATGTCTGGACAAGACCCTTCGTCGCGGACACTTCTGCGGGCGAGAGGCCCGCCGCGCTCGGCAGCGCATTGAGGATCGTGTTCGCGGAACGGAGCGTCACGTACATGCTCGTGAACGCGCCGCCGCCCGTGAAGGCCGAGTAGTCGGCCGGAAACTTTCCGATCAGCTCGTTGATGTAGCGGTTTTCCGCATTGTCGAGGCGGTAGAAGTCCCGCCCCAGGGTCTCGGTGAAGACGATGTACCGCGAATCGAGCTCACCACGGGAGGAGTTGAGCAGTCCGGTGACGAGCAGATTCGTGGAAGACCGCGTGAGGCCGCTCGAGAGCGCCTCGGCAGAAACGTTGTTGAGGTCGCCCACCGAAGTCGAGTCCTTGCACGCCGTAGCGGCAAGTCCGAGACCCGCGAGGAGCGCCAGTGATCGCTTATGCATTAGGAAGTATGTCCTCGAATGATGATCAGAAGTTGGCGCTCAGCGACAGGAAGAAGCTTCGGCTGGGCGGATACGGCGTGACGTCCTGGAAACGTCCGATGTTCTGGTTCGAGAAGTTGGAGACTTCGGGGTCATAACCGGTGTACGACGTCCACGTCTTCAGGTTGCGGCCGCTCAGCTCGACGCGAACATCCTGCGCCATGCTGGAGAACACGCTCTGCGTGAGCACCTTGGGCAGCGTGTAGGAGACGGAGATTTCGCGCAGCTTCAGGAAGCCGGCGTCCTCGAGATAGGAGCCACCGTTTGTGACGTAGTTGGTGTACCGCGCATGCGATGCCGCGGTATCCGCCAGGAACCCCGTGCCGTCCGCCGAGACGAAGTCGTAGTACGCGTTCGTCAGGTTGGCCACCTTGCCGCCGTTGCGGTAGTCGAGCAACCCGTACGCGCGCCACGCGCCGAACGTGAACTCGTTCGAAAAGCCCATGGTGTAATTGGGGGCGCTTTCGAAGGCGGTGATACGGCGAGCGCGGCTCTGGTAGACACCACTCACGAAGGTGGAATCGAAGCCGTTACGCGCCTGCACCGTCGAGGGCGAGTACCCTTCGCAAACATACGGTGCACCGTACGCGGTGCCGAAGTAGGCGCCGCCGTTGAAGCAGGGCACGTCGAGATGCGTGATGCGTCCGTCGACATTCGCGTACGTCGTGCGCGAGACCCAGCTGAACCACGACGACTGGATGGGCGTGACGTTGAGGCCCAGCTCCGTGCCGGTGTTCTGAAGCGATCCGCCGTTGATGTACTTGGTGGTGAACCCGGACGTGCTGGCCACCTGGGCGGACAGAATGAGATCGCTGACGCGCTTGCGGAAAACCGTCGCGTCGAGCGCCACTCGGCCGTTGGCAAACTGCGCGTCCACACCGCCCTCGACCTCTTCCGACACTTCGGGCTTGATGTTGGGTGATCCGGCGATCGTAGACGGGCGCGCCGCGAGCTGCCCTCCGTACACCGAAATCGGCAACGTGGTGAACTTGTACCCGTACGGTGGCTGGTTGCCTGCACGGCCCCAAGCGGCCCGCAGCTTCAGCTCATCCGTGAAGCGCGGAAGGAATGGCAGGCGGTACGAAATAGCGGCCTTGGGGTACGGATAGAACTTGGCGTCGTCGCCATTCACGCTGGACCGCTCGGTGTTCACCGCGCCGGTCAGGAGCAGCCGCTCGTTCAGGGCGAGAATTTCTTCCTGCGCGAAATAGGCGAAATCCTTCACCAGGAACTGGTTTTCCTGCACCGTCTGGACCACGCCGTAGTTCACGCTCGTGACGCCCGACGGAATGTTGCGTCCGGCATTGACGACGCCATTGATCTGCCTCCGCTCCTGCCGCAGGCCGAATGACGTGGTTGCCGTGAACGGATCGGCGATGTACTTGTGCGCGCCCGACAGGTTCAGGTTCGCATTGATGTTCTGCGTCTTGTTCGTGACCAGCGTTCCAGGGAGGCCGTCGTTCGGCTCGAAATACGCCTCAGGAGGCGACACGAGCTTGGAGTTGTACGAGTAGGCGTCCGCACCACCGATGAAGGTGAAGTCGAGCGTCTGGCGCTGCGTGGCCAGCACGGACAGCGTGGTATTCACGCTTCCGATGTAGCGGTAGACGTCTTCCGGGTTCCTGACGAGATCCGCGTTCTGGAACGGATTGGAGCCCGAGCTCAGGTAGGGATTGATGGCGCCCGCCTGGAGGTTGATCCACGTGGGCGTCGCGGAAAAGATATCGCCAGGCGACACGATGTCGGCATTGTCATTGCCCGAGATGCCGCGATCGGTGAGCGAGTGCACGAACTCGTTGTTGACGTGCACCGTGAGCCGCGTCCCGATGAGCTGGTTCAGATTCGCCGTGATCGACTGCTTCTGATAGTAGGAATTGCGCGCAATGGCGTTATCACGCTTGGCCAGCCCGCCCACGTAGTACGTCGTCCCGGCGCTTCCACCGCGGAGCGACAGATCCGTCTCGTACGACAGCGGATTCCCGCCATAGTACTGGGATTCGAAGTCGTTGCAGGCGCCGTTATTGGCGGTATAGTCAGCCCCATCGAAGCCGGCGGCGGTCACCTCTGCGGCCGAACCGAAGCACCGCAGTCCGAGCTTCTTCGACAGCGTGAACTGGCCCACCCGCTGCGTGATGTTGGCGGACGGCTTGCCCGTGGTGCCGTGGCGCGTGGTGATGATGATGACGCCGTTCGACGCCTTCGATCCGTAGATCGCGCCGGCGGAGGCCCCCTTCAGGACTTCGATGTTCTCGATGTCGGCGGGATTGAGATCCGCGATGCGATTGACCGGCTGGTCCTGCGAGTTGGTAATGCCGCCACCCGCGTTGGTGATGTTGTTCAGCCCCGAGAGCAGCGCCGTGTTGTTCACCAGCACGCCATCGACGACGTACAGCGGGCTCGAAGACGCGTTGATGGACGTGATGCCGCGGAGCTGGACCTGCGCACCACCACCCGGCGCACCCGAGTTGGTCGACACGACGGCGCCCGGAACCTTGCCCTGGAGCGCGTTCTCGATGGTCGGCGTGGGCGCGCGATTCAACTGCTCGCCGCTCACCGTCGCCACGGCATTCGCCGCATTCGCCGATGAAATCGTGGTGGTGGTTCCCGTCACCACCTGTCGCTCGAGCTCGAGCACGTCGCGCTCGAGGCGGATCTCGATGTTGTCCGCTGTCGCGGCCAACGGCTGGTTCACTCGGCGGTAGCCGATACGGCGGACGACCAATACCTGTGCGCCATTCGGCACATTGGTCAGGACAAACCGGCCGTCATCGGCGCTATACGCGCCGAGCGCAGTGCCCTGAACACTGACGCTGGCGCTCGCAAGCGCTTCGCCACTGCTGCCAAGCACACGCCCTGTTATACGGCGCTGCGCCGAAGCTTCGCGGCTGACGAAGAACGTCAGGAGAAGCGCGCAGACCCACGTAACAAACTTCCTCACATCGCCTCCAAGTACGATACGGACCGACTGGGCGCGGACGGGATGTCCAAACCCTGATGTTACGAGAGACCCCGCCCCTCCAACTGCGGCCACAAATCCGCTGGAACAGGCGAAACAGGAAGCGAACGCAGCCTTGAGGCTATTCGGCCACACGAATCACGGGCGTGGCCGGCGTCCGCGGAGATGCGGCTGGCGGGAGCGTAAACATATTATAATCAGCGGGAATAATCCAACCTCACTCTGACCCGTCTTCGCCATTCCTGCCGCAGGGGCAGATTCAGCCATGGAAACCGCGCCGATATGACGGTAATGGGCGTGCGCTCAGCGTTGATTCACGCGACCCGGGCCGGCGCAGAGCCGGGCTGCGTCTTCTCCATCACCTCGGCTGCCCGCAACGCATCCGGAGCCTCGGCAGCCACTGCCTGCGACACCACCGCCGCTGACGCCTTGACACCCGCGCCTGCCTCGCGGCGCACCAGCGTGAGGATGGTGTAGACAGCAACCGGCTCCGCATTCTGGTTCGTCACCTCGACGTCCCAATGCACCACGCCCTGCGGAATCTGTCCTTCCCGGTCTTCCTTGGCCGTCTTCTGCTTGCAGGTGAGCCGCGCCTGGATCGTATCACCGATATAGACCGGCTTCACGAAGCGCAGTCCCTCCAGGCCATAGTTCGCCAGCACCGGCCCGGGCGCGGGATCCACAAACAATCCCGCTGCCGCGGACAGCACGAAGTAACCGTGCGCGACACGCCGCTCGAACAGCGAGTCCTTCGCGGCGATGTCATCCATGTGCGCATAGAAGAAATCGCCGGAGATGCCCGCAAAGTTCACGACGTCGCTCTCCGTGACGGTGCGACGATGCGTGAGCAGCGTTTCACCAATCTCGAGCTCCTCGAAGTATTTCCGGAACGGGTGCACGCGGTCACGGAGCTCGTTCGCACCCCGGCTCCACTCGCGTGTCACGGCAGCAACGGTCTGCGGCGACCCCTGAATGGCCGTGCGCTGCATGTAGTGAAGCACACCGCGCACGCCGCCCATCTCTTCACCACCGCCAGCTCGGCCCGGCCCTCCATGCACCAAGTGCGGAAGTGGTGAGCCGTGTCCCGTCGACTCCTTCGCGCTGAAGCGGTTCACGAGCATCAGTCGGCCGTGATAGGCGGCGGTGCCGAGCGCCACCTTACGTGCAATCGCGTCGTCCGCCGTGAACAACGATCCGACGAGACTTCCCTTGCCGAGCTTCGCGAGGGCGATGGCCTCGTCCACCGACGAATAGGGCATGATGGTGTTCACTGGCCCGAACGCCTCGATGTCGTGCGGTGCGCTCCGCTCGAACGGCCGGTCGTTGTATAGAAGCATCGTCGGGTAGAAGGCGCCCTTGTCTGCATCGGCGCCGATGACGTCGAGCGTTCCGAGTCCGCCGAACACGAGCTCCGTCGCCTGGCGCAGGCGGTCGACGCTTTTCTCCACCTCCTTCACCTGACCCTTGCCCGCGAGCGGGCCCATTCGCACGCCCTCGATCGCGGGGTCGCCCACTTTCACGCCAGCGAGTCGCACCTTCAGCGCTTTCGTTACCGCGTCCACGACACTCGCGTGCACGAAGGTGCGGCGGATGGCGGTGCACTTCTGGCCCGCCTTCACCGTCATCTCCTTCGCGACCTCCTTGATGAAGAGGTCGAACTCCTCCGTGCCCGGAACGGCGTCCGCACCCAGCATGGAGAAGTTGAGCGAGTCGGCTTCCTGATTGAACCGAACGCTGTTGCCGAGGATGGCCCTGGAGCTCTTCAGCATGAGCCCCGTAGTCGCCGAGCCCGTGAACGCCACCGAGTCCTGGCAGTTCAGGTGGTCGAGCAGGTCGCCCGCGCTTCCGCAGATGAGCTGAAAGGTGCCGGCCGGGAGGAGCCCGGACTCGACCATCGCCTTCGCGACAGCCTCGGTGAGAAAGCTCGTGACGGTGGCTGGCTTGACGATGCTTGGGACGCCCGCGAGGAAGGACGTCGCGAACTTCTCGAGCATTCCCCACACGGGAAAGTTGAAGGCATTGATCTGCACGGCGACGCCTTCCATCGGCACGCAGATGTGGCGGCCGATGAACGTGCCGCCCTTGCTCAGCGCCTCCGGTCCGCCGTCCACATAGTAGGTCTCGTCGGGGAAGTCACGACGTCCGCGACTCGCGTAGGCGAACAGTGTCCCGAAGCCGCCGTCGATATCGATCCACGAATCGCCCCTCGTTGCTCCCGTCCAGCCGGACACCCGATAAAACTCTTCCTTCCGCGCCGTGAGGTATTGGGCAAGCGCCTTGAGCACGCGCGCCCGCTGATGAAACGTCAGTGCACGCAGCGGTGGTCCGCCGACCGTGCGGCCGTAGTCGAGCATGGCCTTGAAGTCGAGTCCTTCGCTGGACGCGACGCCCACTTCCGCGCCGGTGACGGCGTTATGCAGGGTCGTTCCCTTGCCGCCGCCGTCGACCCACTCGCCGAGTGCGTAATTCTGAAGACGCGTCACGATCTGGTCTCTCTCCACGTTTTGTAGCTCATCTGCTGTTGGGCACGGCCCGCGGGCAGTTCGCACAATGGCTCGCATGCAACGAGCGACGAATGAAGGCGAGCGGGCAGCGCCTGATACAGCGCAGTGCCTTCCGTCTTCCATGCGAGCATCTCGTCGCTGACGTCCTTCACGATCTTCGCCGGATTGCCAACGACCACCTTTCGATCCGGAATGTGCATCTCGGCGGGGACGAAGCACAGCGCGCCCACGATGCAGCCGGCGCCGACGGAAGCGTTGTCCATCACCACCGCGTTCATGCCGATCAACGCATTCGCGCCGATGCGCGCACCGTGGATGATCGCACCGTGTCCGATGTGCGCGCCGCGCTCCAGGACCACGATCACGCCGGGGAACATGTGGATGGTACAGTTCTCCTGCACGTTGCATCCGTCCTCGATGACGATGCCGCCCCAGTCGCCGCGAATCGCCGCGCCCGGTCCGACATACACGTCACGACCGATGACGACATTGCCAGTCACGGTCGCGTTCGGATGCACGAACGCGGTTCGGTCGACGACCGGAATGAAATCGTCGAAGGCGTAGATACTCGACATTACCCGATGCTCACGCGCGCTCGAGCACGGTCGCCATGCCCTGCCCCACGCCAATGCACATCGTGGCGAGCGCATAGCGCTTGCCCGTGCGCTCGAGCTCCCGCGACGCGGTGAGCAGGAGTCGCGCGCCGCTCATGCCGAGTGGGTGCCCGAGCGCGATGGCGCCGCCATTCGGGTTTACGCGCGGGTCGTCGTCCGCGATGCCGAGTTCACGAAGGCAGGCCAGGGACTGCGCGGCGAAGGCTTCGTTCAGCTCGATGATGTCGATGTCGTCGAGCGAGATGCCCGCCAGCCGCAACGCGCGCTTCGACGATGGAACGGGCCCCATCCCCATGAGCCGCGGTTCCACGCCGGCGACAGCGGTGGCCACGATGCGAGTGAGCGGAGTGGCGCCAATCTCACGAGCGCCACTCTCGGATCCGATCAGCAGTGCTGCAGCGCCGTCATTCAGGCCGGAGGCATTGCCGGCGGTGACGGATCCCCTGCCGTCCGTGCGGAACGCCGGCCGTAGCTTCGAGAGAATCTCGATAGTGGTGTCCCCGCGGATGAATTCATCGGTGTCGATGATTTTCGTCGCACCCTTCTTCTGCTGGATTTCAATCGGCGTGATCTCCGAGGCAAATCGACCCGCGGCACGCGCGGTAAACGCCTTCTGCTGCGACCGCACCGCAAATGCATCCTGATCCGCGCGACTGATGCCGTACTGCTGCGCGACGTTCTCGGCGGTCTGTCCCATCGAGTCGGTACCGTAGCGCTCGCGCATCGCGGGATTCACGAAACGCCAACCGAGGCTGGTGTCGAAGAGCTCGACGTCGCGGCCGTAGGGCTTTCCCGATTTGCTCATCACATACGGGGCACGCGTCATGTTCTCCACGCCACCAGCGACGAAAAGGTCTCCTTCGCCAAGCTTCACAGCGCGCGCGGCATTGGCAACGGCGCTCATGCCCGATGCACACAGCCGATTCATCGTCTCGCCCGGAACGGTCACCGGCAGCCCCGCGAGGAGCGCCGCCATGCGAGCGACGTTCCTGTTGTCTTCGCCGGCCTGATTCGCGCAGCCGAGTATCACGTCGGTGATGCGAGCGGTGTCGAGCGACGGGTGTCGTGCAACCAGGCGATTGATGACGTGCGCCGCCATGTCGTCGGCGCGCACTTCACTCAATTGGCCACCGATGTTGCCGACGGCCGTGCGAACTCCGTCGAGGATGTATGCGTCAGTCATGATCCTGCTTCAGGTGAATCGAGGTCGTGCATGCGTTGCGTGCGGTACACTGTTCCGCGGAACAGACCAACGATGGTGTCGTCCGCGATGAGCTGGTCTCCAACCTGTACGGCCGCCGGATAGGACATCGACGTATCCAACGCGACGGTGACACGCCCCGCTGAATTGCACGCGAATGCCATGGCGCTGTCGGCGAAGGAATATGCGATGCCGCCGTGCGCGACGCCGAAGCCGTTCACCATCTCCGCACGGACGGTCATCCGCAGCGTACAGAGGCCGATTCCGACCTGCACGACCTCGGCGCCGAGCCAGCTCGTGAATGCGTCGTTGGCGAGCATGTGATCGACCACCCTGGTGACTGCATCGATCGCGGGAGCGTCTCTGAGTTCGCTCATCCGAGCAATGGCGCGTGTTCGCGCACGCGTCGCCGGAGCAGCGGGCTGGGACGATAGCGCTCCTCGCCGAACGTCAGCTGCAACTCTTCGAGTCGGCCGAGGATCTCCGCGGCGCCAATCTCGTCGCCCCACGCCAGTAGGCCCTTTGGATAGTTGACGCCTTTGGTCATGGCCGTCTCGATGTCCGCCGCGGATGCCACGCCCATGTGCAGCGCATCCACTGCGGAGTTGACCAGCATCGCGATTGTGCGATCGACAATTCTCCATCCGATCGACTCATCTTGCGTCGGCTCGGGACGTTCGGCCCCCCCTCGATAGTCGTAGAAGCCTCGGCCACTCTTCCGGCCGTACCAGCCGGCGTCCACGAGACGACGCTGAATCATCGACGGCCGATAGCGCGAGTCGTGATAGAACGCATCGAACACACTGGTCGTGACCGCGTAGTTCACGTCGTTTCCGATGAAGTCCATCAGCTCGAATGGTCCCATGCGGAAGCCGCCGAGCTCGCGCATGGCCCAGTCGATCGTGGCGACATCGGCGATTCCCTCCTCGAGCTGGCGAAGCGATTCCGAATAGAACGGCCGTGCGATCCGGTTGACGATGAAGCCCGGCGTATCGGATGCGACGACGGTTGTCTTCCGCCAGCTCTTGACCAGCGACACGGCGCGCTCGACGACATCAAGCGAGGTAGCAAGTCCCGAAACAATCTCCACGAGAGGCATCACTGCCGCAGGATTGAAGAAGTGAAGGCCGACGACCCGCTCCGAACGAGCACATCCGGCCGCGATGGCCGTCACGCTGAGCGAGGAGGTGTTCGTCGCAAGGACGCACTCGGCGCTCACCGCCTCTTCGAGTGCGCCGAACAGCGTTGCCTTGGCCGCGAGATCCTCGAGGACCGCTTCGATGACGATCCCGCACTCCGCAAAGGACGCGTAGTCACGCGACAGGTCGCCCGCATCATCGATGCGGCGAAGGAGCGCCGAGACTGCCGGCTCGTCCATCCTGCCCTTCTCGACCTCGCGAGTAAGCGACTTCGCGATCGACATGCGCGCATGCGCGACCGCACCGGAGCGCGCGTCGCCGAGCACGACGCGGTGACCGGCGGCAGCGGCGACCTGGGCGATGCCGCCACCCATCGCGCCCGCACCGATGACGCCGACGACGAGATCAGCCGACGTCATTACCGCCCGCGGAAAACGGGCTTCCGCTTCTCGACGAACGCCCGCACACCTTCCGCGTAGTCCTCCGTCATACCTGCCTCGCGCTGCAGTGATTCCTCCAGTGCGAGTTGCGCATCGAGGTCGTTGTTGAACCCCGCATTGAAGCCGCGCTTGGTGAGGCCGATACCACGAGTGGGCATGCCAGCGAGCCGCTTGGCAATCCCCATGGCAACATCGGAGAGCGCAGCGTGCGGAACGGCGTCGAGGATGAGTCCCCACGACTTCGCTTTCGCCGCATCGAGCTTGTCCGCGAGCATCGTGAGCGCGGCCGCGCGCTGGAGGCCGATCAACCGGGGAAGCAGGTACGTCCCACCGCTGTCGGGAATCAATCCGATTTTCGAGAACGACTGGATGAACGTCGCGTCTTCCGCGGCAATCGTGATGTCGCAGGCAAACGCGATGTTCGCGCCGGCGCCCGCGGCGACACCGTTCACGGCGCAGACCACCGGCTTCTCGAGGGTGCGTATGGCGCGGATGATCGGGGCGTACTGGCGGCGCACCACTTCACCGAGATCTGGTTGTATGCCACCCTCCGACGGCAGCACTTCGGCCAGGTCCTGCCCGGCGCAAAAGGCGCGACCCGCGCCGGTCAGGAGCACGGCGCGCACCGTCGCATCGCTCGCAGCCCGATCGAGGGCTGCCAGCAACGCGGCTGCCATCGCACCATTGAAGCTGTTGAGCACGTCGGGCCGATTCAGCGTGATGGTCATCACGCCCTCGTTCACAGCCGAAAGAATGGTATCCATGGCCTCATCGGGGTGTGCGTCTCTGAATGTCGGCGTTCCTTGCAGCCTGGGGCAAAACGGCGGAACAGCAACCGCAGAGCCATCAGTTGTCAGCTATCAGCGATCAGTTTCCAGTCGAGCATGAGCCTATACCGCACAATGCATTCGGGAAGCGTCGCTGGCACTGGCACCTGTTGGCTGAAAACAACCGAGAGCCGCCGCCTGCGCCATCAGAGACCGTAATATACCGCCGAGCCCCGCTGCCATTCGACTGGCGCGCAGCGCAGATTTGACCCGATGACGAAGACGCACGCGAAGCCGAGGCACGCTCGGACCTCCACGATCCCCACAGTCGATTCGCGATTCGACTGGAAGCGCATCGCGTACCACGTGCTGGTGTCGCGCGCGCTGGATGACCTCGAGGAGACGACGAACCGCAACCGCAACTCGGTTCCCCGCGAGCATCTCGTGCTCTACCAGTTCTCGGCGCGCGGTCACGACGTTCCGCAGTGCATCCTCGGATCGCTGCTCGACCATCCGCATGACGGCGTTGGCGCATACTACCGGTCCCGACCGCTGCTCCTGTCGCTCGGACTCGAGATCGACGACGCACTCGGCAGCCCGCTCGGGCGCGCTGGTGGGTTCAGCGACGGACGCGACATTGGCGTGGTGTGCAATCTTCCTGGCTGGACGGGCGCGACGGTGCTTCCCATGTCAGGCGACGTGGGATCGCAATACACGCCGACTGCAGGGTGGGCGCAGGCCGCGGTGTATCGCAGCACCGTCATGAAGGAGCGCGATTGGTCGGGCGCCATCGGCGTGGCGCTCGGCGGCGAGGCCAGTGTAGCGACGAACGGCTTCTGGTCGGCGCTCACGATGGCGACGACGTTGAAGCTGCCCATGCTCTTCTACATCGAAGACAACGGGCTCGGCATCTCGGTGAAGGGAGGGATGCAGACGCCTGGCGGCAACATCGCGGCGAACCTTGCGTCGTTCACCAATCTCTTCATTCGAGACGGCGACGGGTGTGATCCGGGAGGCGCCGCTGCACTCATTGCCGAGTGCGTCGACCACGTGCGGAGCGGTGTGGGACCTGCGCTCGTGCATCTTACGGTTCCGCGACTGAGCAGTCACTCCGGACCCGACAACCAGAAGGGTTATCGCACCGAAGCCGAGATTGCGGCGGACCTCGAGCGGGATCCCTTGCCGCAGCTGCGGTCATACCTCGTGCCGTCGCTGATGAGTGAGACGGAATGGACCGAGCTGGAGGCGCAAGTCGCTGCCGACGTCGTGTCGGGTGTGGAAGCAGCGCGCGCGCGTCCCGCGCCGGATCCTGCAGGCATCTCGCGCTTCGTGTACGAGGAAGCACCTCGCGAGAACGACGTTGCGACCTACGGCGGGCTGACGCGTGCAGAGCGTGCGGCGCTCGGTGGCAGTCGAGAACCGTCGACCGATGGCGACATCGTGCGTCTCGCCGAAGCCGTGCGTCGCACGCTGGCCAGCGAGCTCGCGGCCAATCCGAAGGTGCTCATCTTCGGCGAGGACGTTGGCCGCAAAGGTGGCGTACATCTGGTCAGCGAGGGCTTGCAGAAGCGATTCGGCACCGAACGTGTCTTCGACACGAGCTTGTCCGAGGAGGGCATCATCGGTCGCGCGGTGGGCATGGCGGTGAACGGATTGATGCCCGTCGCGGAGATTCAGTTTCGGAAGTATGCGGACCCTGCTCACGAACAGCTCAACAACGCCGGCACGCTGCGATGGCGGACGGCAAACCGTTTCGCGGCGCCGATCGTGGTGCGGCTGCCCGGTGGGTTCGGCAAGGACGTCGGTGATCCGTGGCACTCGTTGTCGTCAGAAGTCACGTGGGCGCATGCGATCGGCTGGCAGGTGGCGATGCCGGCGAATGCGGCGGATGCGGTCGGCCTGTTGCGGTCAGCGATGCGCGGCGCGAATCCGACCATCTTCTTCGAGCATCGTTCGCTGCTGATGACCAGCGAAGGCAGCGCGCGCTACCCCGGCGACGACTATGTCATTCCATTCGGGAAGGCGAACCGGTTGCGCGAAGGCGAGCGCATCACGGTGGTCAGCTGGGGCGCGATGGTCCATCGCTGTGTGGACGCGTGCGCCGCGTTCGAGGGCGACGTCGATCTCCTCGATCTTCGCACGATCGCGCCGTGGGATCGCGAGGCGGTGCTCGAATCCGTCTGCCGCACGGGACGATGCCTCATCGTGCACGAGGATACGTCGACAGCGGGATTCGGCGCGGAGATCGCCGCGGTGCTCGGGCGCGAGGCGTTCTGGTATCTGGATGCGCCAGTCGAGCGACTGACGGTAAAAGACCTGCCGATGCCGTATCACCCAGTGTTGCTCGACGCGGTGCTTCCGTCGGCGGAAAAGATCGGCGACGCGATCGGAGCGCTGCTTGCGGTTTGAGCGCAGGCCTGTTTGAGCGCAGGCCTTGACTATTTCTCCAGGCCTTCCTAAACTCGGCAACGCAGCACGACACTCTCTCGGAGCCCTTTGATGCGCCACGCAGTCTCCGCCATCCTCTCCACCCCGGCCAGCGCGACGGACTTCGGTCCGGCCACGTTCGTCTTGGGTCTGGATGTCGTCGCAGACCGCGCAGGCGTGGACTCGATGTAGCGACTCGTTCGCCGTCGACTCCAGGAGCGAGCAACTCGCCCCGCCTGCGCAGCCCCGCAGGCGGGGCGATTTCGTCTCAACCATCACGCCATCGCATTGCGTGGCGAACTCGAGATCAGGACCCATGAGCACTCAAGCAGAAAACGTGCTGCCCCACTGGCGAACTACACCGTCGGTCTGGTCGGCGATTCGCGAGGCGCTGGCTGGCGCACATGGACGCGACTTCACCGAAGGACCCATCGGCCGCGCGATCTTCATCCTCGCCGTGCCGATGGTGCTGGAGATGTGCATGGAGAGCGTCTTCGCCATCGTCGACGTGTTCGTCGTCGCGCACCTCGGCGCCGACGCCGTGGCGACGGTGGGGCTCACCGAATCGTTCATGACGATTCTCTATGCACTGGCGATGGGCCTGAGCATCGGAGCGGGAGCAATGATCGCGCGCCGCATCGGCGAGAAGGATGCCGACGGCGCGGCGCATACCGCGGCACAGGTGCTGTTGTTCGGCCTATTCGTCTCGCTCTCGATCGGCGTGATCGGTGCGCTGTGCGCGCCGTCATTGCTCCGCACGATGGGCGCGTCCAGCGGCGTACTTCGCAACACCGCGTTCACGCGCATCATGCTCGGCTGCAACGCCAGCGTGGTGATGCTCTACCTGGTGAATGCCGTATTCCGCAGCGCTGGCGACGCGGCCATCGCGATGCGCGTGCTGTGGTTGGCGAATGCGATCAATATCGTCCTTGCGCCGAGTCTCGTGTTCGGATGGGGGCCATTTCCGAAGCTGGGTATCGTGGGCGCCGCGGTGGCGACCACGATTGGCCGGAGCTCGGGAGCGCTGTTCGCCCTGACCCGCCTGTTCCAGGAGGGCTCACGCATCCGTATTCGACGTCCACACTTCGCGTTCGATCCGGCACTCATCGCGCGCGTCGTGAACCTTTCGTCGGCGGCGACGTTCCAGGTGTTCATCGGCATGGCGAGCTGGGTGGGGCTGGTCCGCATTCTTGCGAGTTTCGGCAGTGATGCGCTGGCGGGCTACACGATCGGGATGCGCATCGTGGTCTTCGCGCTGCTTCCGTCATTCGGGTTGAGCAACGCCGCCGCGACGATGGTCGGCCAGGCGCTCGGCGCGAAGAAACCTGATCGCGCCGAGGCGGCCGTGTGGACGGCGGGCAAATACAGCGCGGTGTTCCTCGGCTCGATCGGGCTGCTGTTCGTGATCTTTGCTCGGCCCGTCGTGGGATTCTTTACGCAAGAGGCCGGCGTGGCGTTCGACGGCACAGCCGCCCTGCGGACGGTGGCCTGTGGCTTCCTGTTCTACGCGTATGGGATGACGATCACGCAGTCGTTCAACGGCGCCGGTGATACACGGACGCCGACGTACATCAACCTCGGGGTGTTCTGGGCGTTCGAGATTCCCCTCGCCTGGATACTGGCTCACACATTTGGGTTCGGGCCTCAGGGTGTGTTTCTCGCGGCCACACTGGCGTTCTCGTTGTTGGCTGTGGTGAGCGCTCTCTTGTTTCGCCGTGGCGGGTGGAAGACTCGGGTCGTTTGAAGTCGGGGGGCGGGAAATGCGTTGTTCGTTGGCAACGCGAATCTTCACGAATTGCGCGAATCACTCCTCGCGCGAATAGACCATGCGATGAAACTCGGCCTTCTGTCCAAAGTGCAGCAGAAGGCCGATTTCCTGGTTTGTCGCGCGGAGGTAGTGTAGAAGCTGCCTTCGGTCCGTGTCAGCAAGCTTGTTTGTGGCTTTCACTTCAACCACGAGTTTGCCGTTCACGAAGAAATCGGCTCGATAGGTCCCAATCGCACGACCTTTGTATTCCACGACCAGCGGCATCTCGCGGATGTAATTGATGCCTCGCTCGCGAAACTCTATTTCGAGGGCACTGGCGTAGACACTCTCGAGAAAACCATATCGGAGCGTGTTATAGACAGCGTAGAAGGCTCCGATGACGGCGCCGGTTCCATCGGCGTCACCATCAATCATTTGGTTCCGGGGCGACGGAGTATTCGCGTGGATTCGCATGATTCGAAAGATTCGCGATAACCACGAACAACCCCAAACCCAAATTCCGCGGCCCGTACCTAAATAGCCTTGAACTCCTCGAATGGCTGCCCGCACGCTCGACACCAGCACACCGACTTGCACGCCGTCGACCCGAACTCGCTCCGCACCTCGGTCTCTCGCGAATCGCAGTAGGGACACTGCGCGGAGGGGCGCGCACGGAGGAGCTGCACGAGACCGCCACCCGACTCGGAACGCGAAGGCGGCGCAATGCCATACGCCTTCAGCTTCGCGCGCGCGAATTCCGGAATCCAGTCGGACGTCCACGCCGGTGCGTACGTCGTCACGACGCGCACCGAGGCAATGCCAGCGCCATGGAGCGCCGACGTGATGTCGTCCTCGATGACGCGGATCGCGGGGCAGCCTGAATAGGTCGGTGTCACAGTTACCGTCACCACGCCCGACGCATCGATCGACACATCACGCACGATGCCGAGCTCGCGGACGCTCAAGACGGGCACTTCGGGGTCCATCACCGTGTCGAGGATCGCGAGGACCTCGTCGCGCGAGGCCGGCGCGTGCGCTACCACGTCGCCCCCGGATGCGAACGGGCGATGATCTGCATCTCCGCCAGCATGTGTCCCAGGTGCTCCGTGTGCGCACCCGCGCGTCCACCGCGCGTGTTGGCCGCGCGCGGAATGTCATGTGGCAACGTGAGCGTTGCGCGATCGGTGACCTCGCGCACCAACGATTCCCACTGTGTCTTCAGCGCCGCCAGATCGGGAGCAACGCCTGCGTCGAGCATCGCGCGGTCAACATCGTCGGCGGTGAAGAATTCCGGTGTAAATCGCCACAGGTCATCCACCGCCTTCTGCACCCGACGATGACTCTCGGCCGTTCCGTCGCCGAGCTTCAGCATCCATTCGCCGCTGTGACGCACGTGATACTTCGCCTCCTTCAGCGACTTCGCCGCGATCGCCGCCACGTCGGCGTGAGTGCTCCGCGACAGCGCATCGAGCAGCACCACGGAGTAGACGTCGAACAGGAACTGCCGAGCGATCGTGAAGGCGAAGTCGCCCTTCGGCAACTCGACGAGCTGACAGTTACGGAACTCCACGACTTCGCGAAAGTACGCGAGCGCATCCTCGTCGCGACCCTTCCCCTCCACCTCGCCCGCCAGCCGCAGGAACATCGTCGCCTGACCCAGCAGGTCGAGCGCCACGTTCGAAATGGCGATGTCCTCCTCGAGGATGGGGCCGTGCCCGCACCATTCGCTCAACCGGTGTCCGAGCACGAGACGATCATCTCCGAGGCGCAGCAGGAGCTCGAACAGCGCATTCGGCGCCTCGCGCGGCGCCGGCACCACCGAGGGCGCGGTCATACGCCGCGCACGCCGCGCGGCACCTTGTAGAACTGCGGATGCCGATACGCCTTGTCCACCCCGGGATCGAAGAACGGTCCACTCTCACTCGGCGTCGATGCGGTGATGGCGGTCGACGGCACCACCCAGAGCGAGATGACGCCGCCTCGTCGCGCATACACGTCGCGCGCATTCTGGAGCGCCTGCTCCGCGTCGGTGGCGTGAAGCGAGCCCGCGTGCTCGTGCGGCGCGCCCTGCTCGCTCTGCGTGAACACCTCCCACAGCGGCCACTGGCTGTCCGGCGCGATGGCGTCCGCCTGCTCCGACACCACGTCCTGGTTCGTCACCGTGCTGGCCACGACCTACGCCGCCGCCTGCTTCGCACGCTGCTTCGCAGCATGCGCGCTCGCCGCTTCGCGCACCCAGGCACCCTCGTCGTGCGCCGCATTTCGCGCTTCCAGGCGCTCGCGATTGCAAGGGCCGTTGCCGCGCACGACCTGATGGAACTCCTCCCAGTCGATCGCGCCGAACTCCCAGTTCTCCGATTCGGCGTTGAACGTCATGTCGGGGTCGGGCAGGGTGAGGTGCACGGCCGCGGCCTGGGGAACCGTGAGGTTCACGAAGCGCTGGCGAAGCTCGTCGTTCGTCTTGCGCTTCACCTTCCACCGGATGAGCTCCGCCGTGTTCGGCGAGTCAGTGTCGCTCGGACCGAACATCATGAGCGACGGCCACCACCAGCGGTTCACCGCGTCCTGCACCATGGCCTTCTGGGCCGCTGTGCCGTTCGCGAGTGTGGCAACGATCTCATAGCCCTGGCGCTTGTGGAAATTCTCTTCCTTGCAGACGCGAATCATCGCGCGCGCGTACGGCCCGTATGACGCCTTCGCGAGGATGGTCTGGTTCACGATCGCCGCGCCGTCGACGAACCATCCGATGACGCCGATGTCGGCCCATGACAGCGTGGGATAGTTGAAGATGCTGGAGTACTTCGCGCGGCCATCGAGGAGTTGCTGGATGAGCTCCGCGCGGTCGACGCCGAGCGTCTCGGTACCGCAGTAGATGTAGAGGCCGTGGCCTGCTTCGTCCTGCACCTTCGCGATGAGCGAGATCTTGCGACGCAGCGACGGCGCGCGCGTGATCCAGTTGCCTTCCGGCAGCATCCCGACGATCTCGGAGTGCGCGTGCTGCGACATCATCCGAACGAGCTGGCGCCGGTACTTCTCGGGCATCCAGTCCTTCGGCTCGATGCTCTCCCCCGCCGCGATACGCGCCTCGAACGCAGCGACGAGCGCCGGGTCCTCGGCGGGTGCGGAGTTGGTCGTGCGGCTCTGGCTCATGGACGACGGAAGCTGGGGTGACCACGGCAGGCTCGACAGCTGGATCCGCCCACCCCGGCGCGCCGTGATCGTCGCCGGAAGATAAAAGGTACACCGCTCCGAAAGATTCGGACAATCGACGTCCGCGCCGATTCGTGTATCTTTTCTCGTATGCTTACAAGGCCAGCCGTACCTGGAACCACTGTCGCCGGTGGCGACGTTTCCGTCACGATCTCGGACGGAATCGGCACCATCACCTTCTGCCATCCGAAGGGGAACTCACTTCCCGGCGCGCTGCTGCAGCGCATGGCTGACGCCATCGAGTGGCTCGGCAAGGATGCGGCGGCTCGCGTCCTCGTGCTGCGAAGCGACGGGACCGGCCCATTCTGCGCCGGTGCCTCGTTCGACGAATTGCTGGATATCAGCGACGCCGAGCAGGGCGAGGAATTCTTCAGCGGCTTCGCGCGCGTGATCCTCGCGATGATCCGTGCGCCCAAGTTCGTGCTCGTGCGCGTGCACGGACGGACGGCTGGTGGAGGCGTCGGAATCACCGCCGCGGGCGACTACACGTTCGCCGTGAAGACGGCGTCGGTGAAGCTGAGCGAGCTCACGGTTGGCATCGGTCCGTTCGTCGTTGGCCCGGTGATCGAGCGGCGTGTGGGATATGGACCCTACGCGGCGATGGCCGTCGACGCCGATTGGCGCGACGCTGGTTGGGGCGAGCGACACGGCCTCTACAGCCGCATCTTCAATGATGTCGCCTCGATGGACGCCGCGATCAACGGGCTCGCCGGCGCGCTGGCGGCATCGAATCCCGAGGCGATGACGGCGATGAAGCAGGTTTTCTGGGAAGGTACGGAGGCGTGGGACACCCTGCTGGCCGAACGGGCTCGCATGTCCGGCTCGCTGGTGCTCTCCGAATTCACACGTTCGGCGATCGCGAAGTTCAGGGAACGCTGACCGCGCAACGCGGCAAGCTCCGCGTCAGCTGGCCATGCGCGCGGCGTCCGCGGTGACCTGGATCTCTTCCGGCGACCCGACGGTGATGTCGAGGTCGCGGAGTAGTCCGTCGCCAAGTCCGTAGACCCATCCGTGCACGGATAGCGACTTCCCGCGCGCCCACGCGTCGCGCACCACGGTGGTCTGTGCGACGTTCACCACCTGCTCCACCACATTCAGCTCGCACAGCCGGTCGACCCGCTCGCCCTCGGTGAGCAGTTCATCGAGCTGCTCTTGATGGCGGAGCTGAACGTCCTGGACATGCCGCAGCCAATTGTCAACGAGGCCGAGCTTGTCGTCCCGCAACGCGGCACGCACACCGCCGCAACCATAGTGGCCGCAGACGATGATGTGATCGACGCCGAGCACGTCGACAGCGAACTGGATGACGGACAGGCAGTTCAGGTCTCCGTGCACCACCACGTTGGCGACGTTGCGGTGGACGAACAGCTCACCAGGGAGTAGCCCGACGATCTCGTTCGCGGGCACTCGACTGTCCGAGCATCCGATCCACAGGTATTGCGGCGCCTGTTGCCGAGAGAGACGCTGAAAGAACTCGGGATCGCGCCGGGTGATGTCCTCGGCCCAGGCGCGGTTGCTGTCGAAGAGATTGCGGAGCGACGCCGCCATCTTCTCCGGGGAGGCTATGGGCGCCTCGGTGGTGTCGGTCGCGCCGCCTGAGTCGGCGGCATGCGAACGGACATCCCACCCTTTCCCGCGCACGCCTCTTCGCTGGGGGGCGTGGTCAGGTAGGTGCCGTCCCTGCACCGTCCGGTGGCACCAACGGGCGCCGGTTGGCGTGCGACATCGTTGCGCACAACGCCGAACTCCCGGACGCGCCGGCGGGGCGCTTCCGGGGCGAGCGGCGCCGGCGAGACGAGGGCAATCCGGGCACGACCCCGCGTGATCGAATCCGGCAGCGGACTTCCAGCCGGCGCAGCGATAGGTGTCGCCAGGGTGCTCGGGCCAACCGAGGCAAGGCTCCGCAGTGGGCGGCGCACTGGAGGCGTGGGAGCCAACGCCGGCGGGGGAAGCAGCACGGGCACGGCCGCTCGCGTGGCCGCCGGCGGGGGTGGCACCTGCGGGGCCTGCGCACCAACCGAGTCGACACCGGCGAGCGTCAGCGCCGCCAGTGCCAGGAGGGTACGAGCCGGAAGCGCAAAGGTCATGGGCTCACCAAGATGGAACTGGTAAACGTGAGGTAGTTCGTGTTGGTGATCGTGACGCTCGCCGTGCCGGTAGACACGGCCTTCACGTAGAACTGAACGTAGTAGGTGTCCACGGGGACCGTCACAGACGTGACCGTGGACCCAGCGACCGCGAATTGGATCGGGCTGTCCGCCGCGAGCGAGAACGTGGTGGCCGCGGCGACGTAGTTGATGCTGCTGTTATCCGGCGACCGCGTATACAGCGTCACCAGCGTGGAATCGCCCTGCTTCAGCGTGGTCGTCCATCCGCCCAACCCGTCAATGCGACCGAGCCCGACGTTCACCGTGCCGGTGGCCGGCGTATGATTGGGCGGTGACGCCGTAATCGTATCCGAACCGATCGCCGTTCCCAGCACGCGGAAGTAGATGTAGTTGTTGTTCGTCGGGATCGTCACGCTCGATGGCGTCGAGGTGGTGGCGTTCGCGGCGTGCGTGAGCGGCACCGTGAGCGCGGTCGTCGGCGCATACGGGATGGAGGTGTAGGCTTGGAAGTACTGGCCGATGCCAAGCGACGTTGTACCGATCGAGAGGTAGGCCGGCGGCGTGGCGACCGTCACGTTCACGGTGCTCACGCTGTACGGATATCGAATGGCGCGCTCGTCCGAGGCAGTCAGCTGCGCAGTCCCGACCGAGCCCGGCGTCCAGCGCGCCACGCTGCTGTAGTAGGTCCCGGCCAGAATGGCGACCTTGCTGGAGTCGATCGACGCCACACTCGGCGCTGAGGACAGGAGCGTCACGGCGAGATCCGAGTTCACGAGATGCACGTTCCCGCTCGCGTCCGCCGCGTACACGATGATGTTGTTGGGTGGGGTCGTCTGGTAGACCGAGAGCGGCGTGTTGAAGATGAACGTGGGCTTCGTGACCTGCATGTTGGTCGACGATGCGGTGTAGCCGGTCGCGGTCGCCTGGATCTGGACCGTACCGATGGTGTCCTGCGCCGTGATCGTGAAGTAGACGTAGGACTGTCCCGCCGGGACAACGACGCTGCTGTCGACCGTGGCCACGCGCGGATCAGTGCTCACCAGCGAGACCGTGAGCGGCGCACCGACGATGTTCGGTAGCGAGATATAGTACGAGCCGACCGACGTATGCTGACCGGTGCCCAGCATGCCGGGGTTCGAGCCGCCGATGGTCAGTGACGGGCCCGTGACCGTCACCGTACTCGAGGTGACGGAGCGATATCCAGAGTTGGCCGAATCGGAATAAGTGATGGTCGCCGTGCCGGGTCCGACGAACTGGAAGCCCGGATTGGCGTAGTACGCGTCCTTGAGGACGCGGAAGTAATCGGCCGTCGGCTTGATGATGTTGTTGTCGCTCGACACCGCGTGCACCACCACCGTGTCGCTGGCGTAGTGCACGGTTCCGCTCGAATCGGCCACATACACGATCACCGAGGCGGCCGGATTGGTCGTTGTGCCCGAGCTCGGGAACGAGGCGATGACGAAGCGCGGTGTGGAGACGCGCACATACGCCGTATCCGGGAGGTAGCCCGATGCGGTCGCGATGACGGTGTCGAGACCCGGGGTGAGACCCGCGATATCGAAATACGTGTAGGTGACGTTGGCCGGGATGGTTGGCGACGCCGGCGACAGCGACGCAACCGTGGGGCTCGTGTGCGTGAGGGTCACCGGAACACTGGTGCTGCGCGCATTGGGGATGTACACGTAGAACGAGCTGTTGTTGGGCTGGTGCTGGCGCGCCCCAAGTTCAGTGTTCACGAAGTTCAAGGCCACGCGCGCCGGATTCACTGTGAAGGTGGCCGAGTCGGGCGAATGCCCCGGCGCCGTCACGTAGATCTTCGCGGTACCGGGACCGACGGCGGTCACCACAATACCCGATGGCGCGTAGTAGTAGCCCGCCGGCACCACCACCGACGTATCGACCGTCACGACGGACGGATCACTCGAGCGAATCGAGACGGTGAGATCCGTCAACCGGTTGTGCGCGTTGCCGTCGGTATCCTCGGTATAGACGTTCGTCGTGTACGTCGAGTAGGCGTTGAGCGTGCCGTTATTCGGCAGCCGGAGAATCGGCGTCGTCACCTGATTGTACAGCGTATCGGCGATGTATCCGGTTGCCGTGCCGATGATGGTATTGCTGCCGACTCCCCTGCCGCGCACTGCGAAGTACGCGTAGTTCGAGCCGGCGGGGATCGTGACCGTCGGGTCGGTCGCCCCGATCGTCGAATCGGAGTTGACGAGCGTCACGACGAGCGGCGTCGCGATCGGGTTGGGGATCGTGATGTACGTGGTGTTCGCGTCGACCTGCCCGACTCCGATCTTGCGCGACGTCTGGCTAAAGCTCAACGCCGGGCCCACCACCGTGAACATCACGGAGTCCGGCCGGTGTCCGTCCGCCGTGACGCGAATCCAGGCCGTTCCGCCGATGCCAGCCGGGATGACGCGCGCTGTGGTGGCGTAGTACGTACCGGCGTTGATGGTGGCCAGCGTATCGATCACCTTCATGACCGATGGGTCGCTCGACGTCAAGCGGACGGCCAAGCTGCTCAGCCGCGGGTGCGCGCTGAAGGTGGAATCTGCCGAATAGATGCTCAGGTTCTGTGCGGGCGACGTGCTGTTGACCGTATAGCTGCAGCAGGCTCTCAGCGCCGGCGACGACGTCGTGACGAGCAGCGTATCCGGCGTCCAGCCAGTCGCCGTCGCGATGATGCGGGCCAACCCCGGCGCACGACCGTCGACCTCGAAGTACGCGTAGTTATTCTGCGCCGGAATCGTGATGTTGGGGAGCGTACTTGCGACGGACGTGTCACTACTCGTCAACGCCACGCTGAGCGGCGCGCTCAAGTAGTTGGGCACCACGACGTACAGGTACGTCTCGTACTGGCCAGCACCCAGCAGAAGCGTCGAGGACGGGATGTTGAGAACCGCGGCAGCCACCGTCACCGTGGCCCCCGTCCCGCTCACACCGGTGGCGAGCGGTGTTAGGGTTGTCGTGCCGGCAGCGATGCCGCGAATCACGATGTCCGCCGCCAACTGACCAGGCGGTATGAACGCCGGATCAGGCGAGACCTGCGCCTTTCCAGCCGTGCCGAAGCCGAAAGTGACGTACGTGCCGCCGGCCGGTGATGGGTCAGACAGCAGCACCTGCGTTGCCACCTGGTCTGTCTCGTTGATCGAATAGGAGGTGGTCGTCAGGCGCATGTTCGCCTGCACGGCCACGACCGCGGTGTCACCGGAGTAGCCGGCGGTGGCATCAGCAATGGCCGTCACGCGTGTGGTGCCCGCATTGCGTCCATACAGCGTGGCGTTCACGGAGGTCGCGTTGGCGAGGATCGTCACCGTCGGCGTGGACCAATACGCGTTCGTGTCCGCCGCGGACAGGGTGACGACGAGGTCCGCTCCGCTTGGCTTGCTCAGCAGAATCGGCACGGAGATACTCGTTCCGCGGCCAACCCCGATGGTGTCGCGGCCGAAGCTGATCACCGCCGGCACGCCCGTATTGCTCACCGTGATGGCGGCATTGTTCGACACGATGGTGTCGGACTTTGCCGTGATGTTCACGCCTCCGTTCGCAACACCCGTGACGACGCCGGTCGACGAGTTCACCGTTGCGAACGCCGGGTCGCTCGACGTGTACGTGAAGGCTCCGCCCGTGATGTATCGAAGCTGCGAGTCCTTGCCCCGCGCCACCAATGCGGTGCTGCCGCCGATGCTGACCGCTGCCGTGGCCGGCGTGAGCTCGATGCTCCGAAGCACCTGCGCCACATATAGTGTCGCGCTGCCCGTCACGCCCTGCGCGATGGCCTGAACGTTCGTGTGCCGTTCGCCGCCGAGATCGCACCGGCCGTCGTGGCGGCAGGCGCGTCGATGGCTGCAACCGATGCGTTCGTCGAGTTCCAGGTGAACGTCACCCCCGACATCACGTTGTCGATGGTATCACGCGCGACCGCACGGTACGCTCGGCGCAGGCCAAGGGCCGTCATGGTGAAGGTGTCGGGGACTGTCGCGGCGACAGAGCCTGTGTCAATCGAGACCACGATGCGCTTGATCGGGGTCTGCACCGTGAGTGGCGAGACACCGACCGTACTGCCCGCCGTCGCCCGAATCTGCGTCGTCCCGATGGCCAGCGCGGACACCGCGCCCGTCGATGCATCGACGGATGCCACCGATGGCGACGTCGAGGACCAGGTGAAGGTCGGCTGTGTGGACATGGCGTTCCCGCGGCCGTCAACCGCCACCGCGGAGTAGGCGAACGTGCCGGTCACGTACAGCGCGCGCGCGCCCGGCGTGATGTTCACGCTCGCGACGCGCTGCTGCACGACGACCAGCGCCGAGTCCCGCGTGCCGCCGATCTCGAGGGCGACGACATAGGTCGAGCCGTTGGCGATGGCGGTGACGACGCCGCCCGAGCTCACGGTGGCGATCGACGGATTGCGACTCACCCAGCTGAAGCTGCCGGCGACCACACTACCCGACACATCACGCGCCTGCGCGGTCAGCGAGGCCGTCGCGCCGAGTGACGTGAGCGTGTCACTGCGCGGTGTCACGACCGTCTGGGCGACCGTGCCACTCGCGATCGTCGCGGAGATGGTGAGCGGTGAACCGGACAGGCCGGTGGACGATCCGGAGATCGTCTGTGTCCCCGATGAACCCAGCGTCCACGTGGTGGACGCGAGTCCACTCGCATCGGTGGTGGCGCTCGGCGTGCCCACGGCGCCACCGCCGCCGGTCACTGCGAACGTCACGGTCGTCCCCGATACCGGATTGCCGTAACTATCGGTGACCTTCAGTACGACCGGCGCCCCCAGCATGGCGCCGAATGTCCCGGTCTGTGACCCACCCGATTGGACCGACAGCGTCGCGGCAGCGCCGGCGACCACCGCAAAGGCATCAGACGTCGCCGCACCTGCGCCCGACGCGGCGAAGCCGAGGGTGTAGGAGCCCGACTTCGTGAGGCTGAGGTCGGAGAAGGTGGCCACGCCGCTCGCGGCCGTGATCGTCGTCGTTCCTCCGAGCGTGGCGCCCGATGGACCGGATGCGATGGTCGCGGTGACGCTTCCATTGAATGACGTCACGACCGCGCCCAATCCATCCTTCAACGCGACCGCGATGGCGGGAGTGAGCGTCCCCGCAACCTGCGAGGCCGCAGGTTGCGTGGTCACTGCCAGGTTCCGGACAACCGACCCGGCGGTCGCGCTCACGGACAGCGGCGTCACACCGGTTGTTGTCACGCCGAGGGTCTGTGCTCCGATCGTTGCGCCCAATGTCCAAACAGTGGTCGCGGTACCATCGGCGCCCGAGACGACACTCGCGGGCGCTGCGGAACCCGAGCCGGCCGGCGGCGCAAAGGCAACGGTCGCCCCAGCCTTCGGGTTTCCGTTGGCATCAGTGACCAGGACCTTGATCGGCTGCAGGGCTGCGCCTGCCTCACCCGTCTGTCCGCCGCCAGAGACGAGCGCGAGGTTCGCCGCAGGCCCGGTGACAATGTTGAAGGCGTTCGTCGAAACAGGCGTGAGCGTGCCCGAGGTTGCCTGAAGCACGTAGCCGGCGCCCGGCGTCACGATGCTGATGGATGGGAACGACGCCGTGCCAGCGACAGCCGCAACGGTCGTGGTGCCCGCGAGTGTGGCGTCCGACGGGTTGGTCGCGATGGCCACGGTGACGTTCCCCGTGAAGCCAACCGCAGGATCACCGTCCGCGTCCTGCACAGCAATGATAAGTGGCGTCGGTGTGCCCGATGGTATGTCGGCGCCCGCAACCGGGCCGCTGGTCAGCGCGAGCTTCGTGGCGGGCTTCGCGGCGCCAGTCGCGTTGAACGTGACGGGCGAACCGGCGAGGCCGGCGACCGTCGCGGTTGCGGTCTGCGCGCTTGCGGAAGTGCCAAGGCTCCACGACGTCTGGGCGAGGCCGGCAGCGTCGGTGACGACCGTCGTCGGACTTACGGAACCGCCGTTGGACGCCGCGAACGTGACCGATACGCCAAGGACACCGAGTCCATCCGCCGCCGTCACGCGGACGACGATGGGCTGCGCGAGCGACTGGAGTGACGGCTTGCCGATGACGCCGACCTGATTGTTGCCCGTGACGATCGCGATGCCGGTCGGCACGGGAATGACGTTCAGCGTGACCGTGTCGGTGGCGCCATTGAGCAACTGTGCGATGATGCGTGCGGTGCCACGCGACGCATTGGCCGTTCCCGACCCGACCGTGAGCACGGGTATGTTCGCGAGCGTGGGATCGGGCGTGCCCCAGCCGATCGGAGCGTCAGGGACCGCCACACCAGCGGCATTCGAGGCGACACCCGTGAAGGCGAACGGTGCGTTCGCATTCACGGTCAGGGTGCGTGGCGAGATCCGGACGGTCTGCGCCGACGCGCCGGGTCCGGAGTAGATGACCGGGATTGAGACCGGGGGCGGTGGCGGCACCCCTTCGATCGACGCCACGGCGCGCAGCTGCACCGGACCACCGCGAAATACCGTATCACCCTTGGCGTTGACGTAGGCGAGGTCGAGCGACATCAACTCACCGGCCGCAGGCGCCCCGGCGGCGAGGATGACATCGACGCTCAGCGTGATGGCGTCGGCGCCGGCGGGAAACGCCACCGTCGTGTCCAGCGCGACCGTACCATCGGTGTGATGGAGCAGCACGCGTACCCGATCGAAGTCGATGAACGGCGCGAATGCGGCCGTGTTCACCAGCGACGGGAAGACCGCGTTGAAGCTGAGGCCACGCGCGATGCCGCCCTGCGCGCGCATCGGACCAGTCGACTGATCGCGGCCGCAACTGAGGAGCACGAGCACCATCGCGCCGCCTATGGTGAGTAGGCGGTGCAGTCTGGACGGTGAACGGATTCCTCGGCGAAACGACAGCATGCCGCGGATCAGGAGGGTTGAAGACGAATCGGTGACGGCGGCCAATATCGGCGGCCACCGCTCCCGCAGTCAGGCGGGTGCTGGACGGACGGGGAGTCGAACGGGCAGGGGGACTTGGAGGGGCAATATATGCTTTCTAAACAAAAAGTCTGTAACGGATATCACGAACGCAACCGGACTCAAGTGGTAGGTGGGTTGAATGCCTCGTGTTGGGTGTCCACCCAACTGCGGTGATAGGCGGGATCTTCGATGGCCAGCGCCGCCTTCGCGATTTTCAACGGGCGGAACGTGTCCATCATGACCGCATACTCATCCGTTCCTTTCGCATGCATCGACGCCTCGGCGCGACCCGGATGCGGGCCGTGTGGAATTCCATCGGGATGATGCGTGATAGAGCCGAATTCGATGCCCTTCCGGCTCATGAACTCACTCGACGCGTAGTAGATCACCTCGTCGGAGTCCACGTTGCTGTGGTTGTACGGCGCGGGTATGGCCAGCGGATGGAAGTCGAAGGGACGCGGGCAGAAGGAGCACACGACGAATCCATCGCCCTGAAACGTCTGGTGCACGGGCGGCGGCTGATGTACGCGGCCGACAATCGGCTCGAAGTCCTGAATGTTGAACGCCCATGGATAGAACTGTCCATCCCAGCCAATCACATCCAGCGGATGGTGATCCAGGATGACTTCGTTGAGTCCATCGTACTGCTTCACGATGATGCGGAAGTCGCCCATCTCGTCATGGGTCTTGAGGTCGCGCGGGATGCGGATGTCGCGCTCGGAGTAGGGCGCGCCCTCGATGAGCTGCCCGAACTCGTTCCGGTAGCGCTTGGGCGGCCTGATGTGCCCCTTTCCTTCCATGATGAGCAGCTTCGCCTGCTCGCTCCCTTCATCGAAGCGATACCGATGCATGATGCCGCGGTGAATCACGAGGTAATCGCCTTCGCCGAAAGGGAGGTCGCCGAACTGCGTCTCGAGCGTGCCCTTCCCTTTCGAGACGTACACGACCTCGTCCGCCTGCGCGTTGCGGTAGAAGTGTTCGTCTTCCTTCGTGGGCTCGACGTAGAGCATCGCGACGTCGGCGTTGAACATCAGCGGGACGCGATCCAGCGTGGGGCTTCCTCCCGCCTTCATCCGCGAGGTGCGAAAGTGCCGGTGCTTCAGCGTATTGTCGTCGTCGGCCTCGAGCTTCAATTCGCCCAGCCGGTTCACCGATTTCACGGTCGTCGGCGGGTGGACGTGGTACAGCAGCGCCGATGTGCCCGTAAAACCCTCGTGTCCCATGAGCTGCTCGGCGTACAATCCCCCATCCGGCTTGCGCATCGCGATGTGGCGCTTGCGTGGGATCTGTCCCAGCGTGTGGTAGTATGGCATAGCGCCCTTCGGTCTAGAGGTTGCCGCGCAGGCCCTGTTCGCGCTCGATGGCCTCGAACAATGCCTTGAAGTTTCCAGCGCCGAAGCTCTTGGCGCCCTTGCGCTGGATGATCTCGTAAAAGACCGTGGGTCGATCCTGCACGGGCTTCGTGAAGATCTGCAGCAGGTAGCCATCCGGATCGCGATCGACGAGGATTCCCAGCGCCGCGAGGGAGCTTACATCCTCATCAATCTTGCCGAGACGTCCCTGGAGTTCGTCGTAGTACGTCGTAGGCACCGTGAGGAACTCCACGCCGCGATTGCGAAGCGTGGTGACGGTGCGGATGATGTCGTCCGTCGCCAGCGCCATGTGCTGGACGCCGGGACCGTTGTACGCGTCGAGGTACTCATCGATCTGCGACTTCCGCTTGCCCTTTGCCGGCTCGTTGATTGGGAACTTGATGCGATCGTTGCCATTGGCCATCACCTTGGACATCAGCGACGAGTATTCCGTGCTGATGGTCTTGTCGTCGAAGGTGAGCAGGTTCCGGAAGCCCATGACGTGCGCGTAGAAGTCGACCCAGTAATTCATCTTCCCGAGCTCGACGTTGCCGACGCAGTGGTCGACGTACTTCAGCCCAACATCCGGCGGCGCATAGTGCGGCTGCACCGTGCGGTAGCCGGGCATGAAGAGGCCGCGATAGTTCTTGCGTTCCACGAGCGAGTGGACGGTCTCGCCATAGATCTTGAATGACGCGATGACGATCTCGCCGTCGTCGTCGTGCAGGACGGTCGGCTCGTCGACGGGCTCCGCGCCGCGTTCGACTGCCTTCTCGAAGGCATCGCGTGCGTCATCCACCCAGAGGGCGATGTCGCGTACCCCGTCGCCGTGCTTCTGCACGTGCGTGGAGATGCGCTCCGCGTCGGAGCTCAGCTCGGGGCGGATGGCCGTCGTGAAGACGAACCGGATCTTGCCCTGCTGGAGCAGGTAGCTGGCGCGATCGCGGCAGCCGGTCTCGGGGCCTTTGTACGCTACCAGTTGAAAGCCGAAGGCGGCGCGATAAAACACCGAGGCTTGTTTCGCGTTGCCGACATAGAACTCTATGTAGTCGGTACCGTTGATCGGAAAGGTGTCAGTGACCTGCGGATCAAGTTCCAGTGTCGACGTGGCCATACGCTGCACTCCAGCTAGTGATGATCAGAATTTACACTGCGGAAGGGCACACTGCCTAAGCCCACACTGCCCAAGCCCACACTGCGGAAGCCCACACCCCAGACTCGTAGTACCGAGTACCTCAGTACCCTGGTACGAAGTATCCCTGCTCTTCTGGAAAGCTGGTACCGCCACAAAACCACCTTCCGAAGGGCAGTGGTACTCCGTACTTGGTACTGAGATACCCGAGTACTACAAGTCTGGAGTTTGGGCTTGCTCTTCAGTCGTTCAGCTCAGGAAGATTGCGGTATAGCTCCAACGCCGACGGGTTAGCCAGCGAATCCCGATTCTTGACTTCTCGCCCATGCACGACATCGCGCACGGCAAGCTCGGTAATTTTTCCACTGAGAGTACGGGGTATGTCCGCGACCTGAAGTATCTTCTTCGGCACGTGGTGCGGCGTGACGTTCTGCCTGATCTGGCGACGGATGCGATCGCGCAGCGCATCGTCGAGTAACAGCCCCGGCTGGAGCTTCACGAATAGCACGATGCGATCGTCGATTCCCCTTTTCGTCGTCACCGTCTGCCCGATTACCACACTCTCGAGCACCTCGGGCATGTGCTCCACCTGACGGTAGATCTCCGCCGTCCCGATGCGAACGCCTCCCGGATTCAGCGTGGCGTCGCTGCGACCGTAGATCACGAGACCGCCGTGCGCCGTGAGCTCCACCCAGTCGCCATGGCTCCATACGCCCGGCCATTTCTCGAAATAGGCGGCGCGATACCGCGCGCCATCCGGGTCGTTCCAGAACGCCACGGGCATGCTCGGGAACGGCGCGGTGCAAACGAGCTCGCCCGGCTCGCCGACAACGGGCTCGCCGCTCTCGTTCCACACCTCCACCCGCATGCCGAAGCCACGTGTCTGAAGCTCGCCGCGATAGACAGGCAGCGTGGGATCGCCGAGCGCAAAGCAGGAGATGATGTCGGTTCCGCCGCTGATGCTGCTCAGTCGCACGTCAGGCTTTACCGCGCGGTACACATACTCGAAGCTGTTCGCTGCGAGCGGGCTTCCGGTGGAGAGGATCGCACGAAGATGCGAGAGATCATGCGTCTCCCGCGGAACGGCTCCCTCCTTTTCGGTGAGCGCCAGCCACTTCGCGCTCGTCCCGAAGACGCTCACGCGCTCCTCCGCGACGATGTCCCACATGATCGGCCGACCGCGAAGGACGGGCGCACCGTCGTAAAGCACCACCGTGCTACCAACGGCGAGCGACGACACGAGCCAGTTCCACATCATCCAGCCGCACGTGGTGAAGTAGAGGATGCGGTCGTCGCGCGTGAGGTCCGTATGCAGCACGAGCTCCTTCATGTGCTGTAGCAACGTTCCCCCCGCACCATGCACGATGCATTTCGGAAGGCCAGTCGTGCCCGATGAGTACATGATGTAGAGCGGATGATCGAACGCGAGTCGCTCGAAGTGCAGCGGTGTCGTTTGGCTTCCAGAATCGAGCGCATCGCCCCACCAGAGCGCATTGCCGAGATCGATCAACTCGCCCACAGCGTTCCCGTGTGCGGAGTTCGGAACGACCACAACCTGCTCGATGCTCGGCAGGCTTGGCAGAAATTCGCGAACGCGCGAGATCGAATCGAAGTTCGAACCGCCGTACCGATAGCCGTCCGCTATCACGAGCACCTTCGGCGCGATCTGGCCGAAGCGGTCGAGGACGCCCAGCGGTCCGAAGTCCGGTGAGCAGGACGACCAGATTGCGCCGATTGAAGCGGTTGCAAGCATCGCGACCATGGCCTCCGGCACATTGGGCACGAAGCCCGCGACGCGATCGCCGACACGGACATCCCGGCCGCGCAGGAACAGCGCAAAGCGCGCGACCGCGTCGGCCAGCTCCGCGAAGGTGAGTCGCCGAGCGGGCCCGCGCTCGTTCCAGAGGACGAGCGCGTCGCGGTCGTCACGATAGCGGAGGAGATTTTCCGCGAAGTTCAGGCGAGCGTCGGCAAACCATGTCGGACCTTGCGCATCCGGCGGAGCCATGCGGTCGCCGCCGGTGAGCACAGTGTCCCATGGCTGCGTGTTGGGACGCTCCTCCGCGACGACTCCGGTGAAACGCCACACCGCCGACCAGAATGCTTCGGGCTGGTCGATCGACCAGCGGTACAGCGACGGCGAGTCGTGCACGCCGGGCGCGCCGAGCTGCCGAATGAACCGGGTGAGGTTCGCGGCAGCGACTGCGTCAGCGGCTGGCGTCCAGATGGGTTGAGCGTCGCTCACGACGGCAATCTAGCGGCGAGATCCGCGCGCCCAGTGAAGCCACGCCGCCGCCCTGCCGGCGTGACGCGGCAACGGTCGGAGGAAGACGATTCCGATATCGGGCCAACCTCACCTTTCGTTCCGAGAGGAGAGCCCGGGCGGCGTTACTTGGTCCGGACCACCACTAACTGCACGCTCGCGACCGGCGTGGTCCCCGTACTCAGCGCGAAGTTGGCCGAGCCGCCCGCGGGCACCGAAACCTTGTAGAACGCGGCGCCTCCGGCGGTGACGGAGGCACCAGTGACGACCGCGTTCGTGGTTATCGTCTGCACAAACAGCGGATATGGCGAGGCCGGCACTGTGAGCCCCGGAAAGATGCTGTGCCAGTTCCAGCTGCGCTGCTGATACTGCGTCGACGGGGCCGCGACGTCATCGATCGCATGCGAGACGTTCCAGTCGCGCACGATGCCGGGAAAATCCGTCACGAGCGAGGAAAGGTTCGCAACCCCCACGGTCTGGTTGTTCACGAGCTTGAACCAGACATCGGCGTCGGTGCCGGCAAACGTGCTGCTCGAGAGCAGCGCCCTATTTTGCCGAACCGAAGGCGAACGCATGTTCTGGCTCGCATACCAGTGTCGTGCCGCGCCCATGAGCGGTGTGAGATCGGCGCGCTCGCGATCACGCAGCCGCGATTCGAAGCCGACGTCGAGCTGCGGTCCGGTCGGTACGGCAGCCGGCATGAGCGGCAAGGTCGCGGCGCGAATCACCGTGGGAATCGGCGGCGCAACGTCGGCTACGACCGCAGGGCTGGTCGTGAGCGAATAGTTCGACGACGTACCGCCTTGCGCCGACGTGTTCACGACTGTCAGTGAATACTCCGCGTCAGTGGCGCCAGACGACACAGTGGTGGTGCCGCTGCCGCTGACAACCTGCCCGGGTCCGGCCGTGAAGGCGTCCGTCGCATTGAGCCGGTCGGCCACGTAGCGCAGGAGCGACCATGCCGCTCCGCGCGTGGGAAGGGAGTCGTCGGGAGAATAGGGTGAGTTCCCGAAGGGCTTCTCGAGATACGAGCGGTATCGCGAGGCATTCCCGTTCATGTCGTTGTTGAACGCCACCCGAATAGCGGTCGTCGCTCTTGCGGCGGTAAGATCGAGGTTCGAGCGCGGCGTAAATCCGGATTCGCGATAGTACAGCAGCTCCTCAGCCACATGGGCCAGCCCTTCGTCGAGCCACTTGTCCTCGAACGCGGGCGTGTTGTTCACATACAGCCGACGCGAGGCGTTGATGATGTGCTGGAACTCATGCGCGAGCACCGCGGTGGTGACCGAGTCGACGAATCCGGTAGTCCGGACGTTCGAATTGATCGTGCCGAACGGATCGGGCGTGAGCATGTAAAAGAACTCGCCCTCGTTGCTGGTGGGGCATGCCTGCGCGCGTGCCGTCTTCGTCGTCGGGAACAGGTCACGCGAGAAGGCGAATCCTCCGACATAGCTCGCCGCCCGCGTTCCCGTCAGCTCGTTCACGGCGCGCGTGAACAGGATCGCGATGTGGCCGTTCTTGTCGATGTCCGTCGGCTCGCCGAAGTTCGCGACGTCGAGCGGGTACACGAGCGTATCGAAGCGCGCGGCATAGCGCGCGAAGTCGGCGGCCGTGAACCCGTTCTTCGGGTTCAGCGTATCGTTGAGGATGATCGCATGCGTCCCGATGGCGACGACCTTGACCCCGTGGTACACGGGGCTCGAACACGACACGGTGCCGTTCACGTTGAGCGTGATCACGTCGCCCAGGTTCAGCGGACCGCGCGGATTGGGAATGAAGTCAGTATTGGGGGGGGGCGTCACGCCGTCGCTCTTGCATCCGGCAAGGAGAAGGATCGTGAGCATGCCGATCGCCGCAGTCAGATGAGCGACGCGAAAGTTCTTGACCGCACTCTTCATGTGGGTGCTTTGCGAATCCGGAGGGTGAGAACTACCTGATGGTCGTGCACGATCAGAGACACACGAGACGGACGATCCCCGGTGACGAATTGTAAACCAAAGCGGGCGATAGGGTTCCGTGTTACGCGACGCAGGAAGCGCCGATAGAACTTCATCGGATGGCGAGGCGAGCAGCGGGGGTCCCCAGCAAGGCCATCCGAGCCGGATCAAAAAGCAACACTTCGCATTCCTCCGCGGTGACGGGCCGCACAAGGAAGTAGCCCTGCCATTCCGCACACTCGTGCTCGATGAAGAAAGCGAGCTGGTCGGCGTTTTCGATGCCCTCCGCAATCACGTTCACCCCGAGGGTCAGGCCGAGGGCAATGACGGCGGCGGCGATCGCGCTGTCGTCCATGTTGTGCGGCACGCCCTGAACGAAGCTGCGGTCGATCTTCAGCGAATCGATTGGGAACATGCGGAGGGCACTGAGCGACGAGTAGCCGGTGCCGAGATCGTCGATGGAGACTCGGACGCCGCTGGCCTTCAGCGCGCGGATGCTGTCGCCCGCGCGACCCGATGAGCGCATGGCGATGCTCTCCGTGATCTCGATTTCGAGGCGGTCCGGAGGAAGCCCTGTGTCTTGGAGGATCTGCTCGACACGCAGCACGAGGTCCGGTTGCTGAAGTTGGCGCACCGAAAAATTGACAGCGGCCCGCAGCTGCGGCTGCCCGCGCTCGCGCCAGTGCTGCACCTGCGCGCACGCGGTGCGAAGCACCCAGTCGCCCATCGTGACGATCGCACCGGTTGCTTCGGCGAGCGAGATGAACTCGAGCGGCGGGAGAAGCCCCCGCGTGGGGTGGTTCCAGCGCAGCAGCGCCTCGACGCCGGTGAGTACGCCGGTGTGCGACTGGACGATTGGCTGATAGTGGAGAACGAGCTGGTCGAGCTCGAGCGCGCGCTGCAAGTTGCTTTCAAGGCCCAGCTGCTCCAGCGGCGCCATTCCGACCTCCGGCGTGTACCGCTCGACCAAATCGCGGCCTTGGCTCTTGGCGCGGTACATCGCGGCATCCGCGGTCTTCAGCAGGGTCTCCGGGTCACTCGCGTCCGCGGGGAAGAGGCTGATGCCGAGGCTGGTGGTGACGAACAGCTCCTGCCCATCGATGACGATCGGCTCCTTCACGGCGGCAATGATGCGGTCCGCGAGGAGCTGTGCGCCCTCGGGGACCAGGATTTCGCTGCCGAGCACGGCAAACTCGTCGCCACCCAGCCTCGTGACGGAATCTTCGCCACGAATCGTGGTGCGGATGCGTTCCGCCACGGTCTGGAGCACGGTGTCGCCCGCGGCATGCCCGAGCGAGTCATTCACGACCTTGAAGCGGTCGAGGTCCAGGAACAAGACGGTACACATCGTGTTGCTGCGACGCGCGTGGCTGATCGCCGTTCCGAGATGATTCAGGAAGAGCTGGCGGTTCGGGAGTCCGGTGAGTGAGTCGTGGTAGGCGAGATGTTCGATGCGCGCCGCCGCATCCATCGTCGCTTGGCGCTCCTCCTCGAGCAGCCAGATAACCAGACCCAGAGCGAGCGCCACGTAGATGACGACGTCGACGAACCCCAGGCTCGAGAGGTAGATGGCGCGCGCGGGATGCGTCGTGGGAATTGAGTTGACGACCAGGAAGTGAACCTGCTGTGCGCTCAAGCCGAAGAACGCCGCCATGACGACTCGGCGTCCGATGCCGCGGGCGATGCGCGGTGCGCGGCTGATCGCGATTCCACCGATGAGGAATGCGACGGCGGCAGCGACGCGGCGAACGGACACGCGGAAGAAGAAATGCATGTCGCTCCGGCTCGCGTCCCCGGAGTACGCGAGGACGAGCGAAGCGCCGATGATGCTCACGGCGGCGATGATCCACCGCTCTGTGCGGCTCGAGAGCGCTCGGCCGGTCGCAAGCTCAGTGGTGCCAAGGAGCAGCCACGCGATCTGGAGGTAGCCGGCAATGCCCGCTGTGACGGCCAGGCCGAGGCGGAACGGCTGCGTGATCGGCAGCCATTGGGCGAGCACGACGGCGGTGGCACCCGTGCCCGCGTGCACCGCGAGCGCAATCCAGCTCCAGATCCAGTGCAGGAGAAAGGGACGCCAGTAGCGACGCCGCAGCCCCTCCAGCACCAATGCGATGAGGATGGCGACGCCGGACTGCGCGAACAGCGCGGCGATCGACAGAATTGTCGTGAGGACCATCTAGGGGGAAATGGAAATGGGCGCGAGTGTGACCATTGCAACGGCGCGCCACCTCACCGTAAGGTACGACGACCGGCGTTCACGTGCGACATTTTGTCCGCCAGAGCCGCAACGCCCCACAATGCCCATCTCAGGTCGGCACGACGACCCAATCCTGGAGCAATTCGCCCGCGACACCTTCGCGCTTTTTCCGCATTGCCGGCGCTGCGGGCAGCGAATCGCCAGCTTCGAGGACGCCGACGTTCGCGTGCACACGCAGCGGGTCGTTCATCGGAATCCCTGCCCCGCGCCCGCTACGGGAGAACGCGTGGTTCCACCGGAGCTGCCCGATCAGGCCTGATTGCGAAGGGCGCCCAGAACGGGAAAGAGTGCGCCGAGAACCCAGATGATCACTCCGGCGATCGCAGCCTTCGAGCGAGGAATGCGCCCCGTGACCGACAGACCGATGGCCAGCAGCACGGTGACCCAGATCGTGAACACGTCGAGCCGCCCCAAGAGCGCGACAAGTACGGGCGACGTGGCATCGGGGTCGAGGAAGTATCCGACGCCGACGCTCGCCCTGTACGTGCCGTTCAAGGTCGCGGGGTCCGCGAGGAAGCCGATGACGCCTCCCGCGAAGGCACCGAGGATCCTGGGGAAGTACGCGTACGACGCCACCATGAGGGCGGCCCCAAAGCTCTCTTTCGCGTCGAAGAACTTGCCCACGAGCCACACCATGATGCCTATGAAAAAGATCGCAACCGGCGTCACAATGAACGCGGCGATGGGCGCGAACTTTTCGCCGAACGCGCGCATCTGGGTCATGTTCTCCGCGGTGAGCTGCGGATTCTTCTTCAGGGCCGCAGCGGCACCGCGCGCGAACTCGGCGTCCATGATCGGCGACAGGACGCCCATGTCCGCCAGGACGATCAAGCCGACGAGCACGCTCACGACGAGCATCGGCAGGCCGAACCCGGAGGTGGCGCGGCGCGCGAACACGCTCGCCGGTGCGTAGAAGATGTCGATGAAATCCTCCCACCGAGAGGGAGGCTTCTCGGGCGTCGCAGAGGGTGCGTCGGGGGCGGAATCGGGAGTCAGCGAATCGGTCACGGGAGAGGCGAAGTGGGTTTCAGCGGCCCGAAATCCAGCGGCCACCGGCGGCGCAACGGTGTGGCTCAGACCGGCTCGATCACTACGGCCGTTCCATAGCAGAGCACTTCGGTGATGCCGGGCATCAGCTCGGTCGCGTCGTAGCGTAGCCCAATGATCGCGTTGCCTCCGAGCTCGGATCCATGCGAGATCATGATCTGGAAAGCATCCGCTCGCGCCTGTTCGCATAGATTCACGAGCAAGGTGATGTTTCCCCCGAAGAACGCCTGAAAGCCGACGCCGATGCGGCCAATGACGGAACGCGAGCGAACCGTGATGCCTCGGACGACGCCGAGCGTGCGGGTGATGCGATATCCAGGCAGCTCGAATGCGGTGGTCGCATACGGCGTCTCGAATTGGTGGACCGGGCTCATGACACACTCCATCTTTAGGGAAGGCACGCCGACTCGTGCGTGACTCAGGGGGAATGTGTGGTGCTGCGAGCGCGGTCGGGAAGTATCAGGCGATCCGGCGGTGCGGCTTGCTGCTCAGCTTCGAGTGAGCGAGCAGTGCCTGAAGATCACGATCGTCGAGGTCCTCCCAGTTGTCGGGAACCGGGAGCACTCGGCGGCGCTCGTGCTTGCTCTGAAAGGCCAGCCATCCGCCGAGAATCTGTCGCGGAAGCGTCGGTCGACCCACGGGGACGTGTCGCCGCTCCTCGGATCCGCGACGTGAAGCCCGACGCTCGCGCATGAGCCGCCGCTCGACGAGACGCGGATACACCTCCCACACTTCCCACTCCGTACCAAGTACATCGACGAACGTCTTTCTCTCCATCAGCCTACCGGATCGATACCGAGCTCGCCGAGATCAGCGGCGCGATGGTGAAGTGGATGATGCGGCCACGACTGACGGCGAGCGGCCCACTCGAGGCACGACCATTTCCACCGATGGGTGTGCCGACGATGCGAAGGTCCGACCCGGATCACCATGGATGTACGGTAGCGCGCATAAGAGCAAGGCGCTTGATTTCTGTGGACGGACTTGGACCACCGCACCGATCCGCGCTCCATTCTGTGGCGGCCACACGTTTCCTCCGCCAAACCTGCCGTGATCACGCTCGCACTGATAGAAGACAATCGCCTTGTGCGCGAGGGGCTTTCGCAGATGCTCGGCGAACTTCCGGACGTGGAGGTGGTTTTCTGCGCCACGAACATCGACGTGGCGCTCCTGAAGCGCGCGCGCCCGAACGTGCTGCTGCTCGACGTGGGCCTCGAGGACGAGAATTGTCTCCGGCTCGCCGAAACCGTGCAGCGGGACATGGCGGGCACGCACGTCATCGTGATGGATCTGCTTCCGGCGCACGAGGAAGTCGTGCAGTTCGTGAATGCCGGCGTCGCGGGCTTCATCCTGAAGGACGCGTCGCTCGACGTCTTCGTGGAGACCGTGCGTGCCGTGGCGCGCGGCGAGCGGGTGCTGCCCACCCGCATGACGGGCACGCTGTTCTCGCAGATCGCTCGCGTGGCGTTGGAGCGCGGAGAAGCGGCGGCGCTCGAGGCGGTCCGCATGACACAGCGCGAGCGCGAGGTAATCGCGAACATCTCCGTCGGCATGAGCAACAAGGAGATTGCCCAGGAGATGAACATCGCGACGGACACGGTGAAGAGCCATGTGCGGAACGTGATGGACAAGCTCGCGCTGCACTCACGTCTCCAGATCGCGGCGTACGCCCACCATCGGGCCGACTAGCACGTAGCTGCGCTCGCTTCTCCCCCCAAAGACGTAGACCGCCGACTCACCCGTTCTGGCGATGGTGAGTGAAATGATGTGCACTGACGTCAGTGCATCCCCGCGCGCGCTTTTTGCATTGGGGTGTCTTGGTTCGCCGCGGACGACGTCGTCCGCCCCGATCATCGAGGTTCTTCGCGAGCGACCGCATCCGCGGTTTCGTCGCGTTCACATGCATAGTGGGGAGACGCGTGATGAGTGATACGAGTGGAGGCCGCCTAACGATGACGGCACAGCGGCGCCGGCGCCTGTCTGGCGTACTGGCGGTCGTGGCGTGTGCGGCGCTTTCAATGAGCGCGTGCGACGTGCATGGTGTCAGCGCGCCCGGAGGTCTCGCGTCGCTCTCCGTTACGCCCAACCCAAAGGTGCTCGCCGTTGGAGCCACGCAGCAGTTCACCGCGGTGGGGCTGGACGCCTCGGGGACACCCATTTCGGCGACGACGACCTTTTCCGTCGTCGCGGGCGGCGGGACGATCACTCCGAGCGGGCTGTTCACGGCCGGCGTCGGCGTAGGAACTTTCGCGAGCACGGTCAAGGCGACCAGCGGCAGCCTCTCCGCGGTCGCGACGGTCACCGTCGTGGCGGGTCCGTTGGCGACGATCGTCGTCACTCCGAATCCGGTCACGCTCCAGACAGGCGCAACGCAGCAGTACACCGCGGTCGGTAAGGATGCGAGCGGCAATGTCGTCGCGTTCACGCCGACGTGGTCCGTTGTAGCGGGCGGCGGCGCAATCAGCGGCGCGGGGCTGTTCACCGCGGGGACCGTGGCCGGCACCTACACGAACACCGTTCAGGCGAGCAGCCTCGGCATCACAGGGACGGCGACCGTCACCGTGACGGCGGGTCCGCTGGCTTCCATCACTGTTACGCCGAATCCGGTGACGCTTGCGACTGGCGCAACGCAGGCCTACACGGCCGCCGGCAAGGATGCGAACGGCAATGCCGTCGCGATCACGCCAGTGTGGTCGGTCGTCGCGGGCGGCGGCGCGATCAGCGCGGCGGGCGTCTTCACGGCGGGCAATACGCCGGGAACGTTCACGAATACGGTCAAGGCGACCAGCGGCAGCGTGTCGGGTACGGCAACAGTCACAGTGACGGCCGGCGCACTCGCGACCATCACTGTCACGCCGAATCCGGCGACGCTCGGCACCGGCGCAACACAGACCTTCACCGCAGTCGGCACGGACGGCAGCGGCAACGTCGTCGCGATCACGCCTACCTGGGCGGTCGTTGCAGGTGGCGGAACGATTGATATCGCGTCCGGCCTCTTCACCGCTGGTTCAGTGACCGGCACCTACACGAACACCGTGCGCGCCAGCGTTGGCGGCGTGACGGGTTTCGCGACGGTCAACGTGACACCGGGTGCCCTCGCATCCATCACGGTCACCCCGAATCCGGCCACCGTACAGACGAACGGCGCGCAGCTGTTCAGCGCCGTGGGACGTGACGCGAGCGGCAACATCGTGAGCATCACGCCAGTGTGGTCGGTCGTGAACGGCGGCGGCACGATCAACTCGAGCTCCGGCGTGTTCACAGCCGGTGCGGTCACGGGAACCTTTACCAACACGGTGTCGGCCACGAGCGGCAGCGTGTCGGGTACGGCAACCGTCACGGTGACGGCCGGCGCACTCGCGACCATCACTGTCACGCCGAATCCGGCGACACTCGGCACCGGCACAACACAGACCTTCACCGCAGTCGGCACGGACGGCAGCGGCAACGTCGTCGCGATCACGCCTACCTGGGCGGTCGTTGCAGGTGGCGGAACGATTGATATCGCGTCCGGCCTCTTCACCGCTGGTTCAGTGACCGGCACCTACACGAACACCGTGCGCGCCAGCGTTGGCGGCGTGACGGGTTTCGCGACGGTCAACGTGACACCGGGTGCCCTCGCATCCATCACGGTCACCCCGAATCCGGCCACCGTACAGACGAACGGCGCGCAGCTGTTCAGCGCCGTGGGACGTGACGCGAGCGGCAACATCGTGAGCATCACGCCAGTGTGGTCGGTCGTGAACGGCGGCGGCACGATCAACTCCGCCTCCGGCGTCTTTACCGCCGGCGCGGTGACAGGAACATTCGCCAATACCGTGCAGGCCACGAGCGGTGCCATCTCAGGGAACGCGACCGTCATCGTGTCGGCATCCGCACCTTCGCTGGCCACCATCACGGTGACACCGAATCCGGCGAACGTCCAGACCAACGCACAGCAGCAATTCACCGCGGTTGGCCGAGACGGAAACGGCAACGTCTTCCCCTTCACGCCAACGTGGTCGGTGGTGAGCGGCGGTGGCACGATCGACGCGGTCACCGGGATCTTCACCGCTGGAAACGTCACCGGGACCTTCGTCAACACGGTCGTCGCGTCGAGCGGTGCTGTTTCAGGTTCAGCGACCGTCACGGTGTCCGCGGGTGTGGCGCCCTTCATCCCGCTGGGAGCCGCTGCTCCGAACGGTATCATGGCCGGCACGGCAGTCACCTGCATCTCGCTCGGCATCATCAACGCCGACGTGAGCGTCAGTCCCGGTAGCACGGTCACCGGATTCCCGCCCTGCGTGATCACTGGCGTCGAGCACCTGGCCGATGCGATCGCGGCCCAGGCGCAGATCGACCTCACGACGGCGTACAACCAACTGGCGGGCCTTCCCTGCTCGGCGTCGAATGCCATCGTCGCCAACTTGGGCGGCACGACGAAGCCCGCGGGCGTCTACTGCACGGCAAGCGGCATCGGCGTCACCGGCGTGCTCACGCTCGATGGCGGCGGCGATCCGAATGCAGTCTTCGTCTTCCAGGCTGGGAGCGGCCTCACGACCGCCGGCGACGTCGTCCTGATCAATGGCGCACAGGCAAAGAACGTGTACTGGCAGGTGGGCTCGTCGGCCACCATCGGCACGGCGTCCAAGTGGCAGGGCAACATCGTCGCCCTGTCGAGCATCACGCTGGTTGACAACGCGACACTGCTCGGCCGCGCCCTGGCGCGGAACGGTGCAGTCACGCTCGGCACCAACAACGTCATCACACTTCCATGAGGTCGGCGATGAGTGAGATCCCCGTCGCCACCATGGCAGACAGGCAACGCAGTTCACTGGAGACACGCATGTTGCTCAGAGTATTGACCGTTGGCAGTGCGGCGCTGGTCCTGGCCCTGCCGGCTGGCGCACAGGAACGGGGAACCATGGAGTTTGGCGCCTTTGGAAGCGCCGCGTCATTCGACAAGGCCCTGACCCTCAACACCGGATACGGTGGAGGGGGCCGGGTGGGCATGTATCTCGACCGCATGTGGGTGATAGAGTTCGAGGACGCCGAGATGCGGGCGAGTCGTCCCAGTGGGCTGAAGGACGTCAACGTGGGAATACTGTCCGGTCGTCTCGTGGCTGCGCCGGTGCTTTCGGGCGGTCTATCGCTGCTGCTGGGAGCCGGCGCTGGCATTTCGACGGAAACGAACTTCCTGCACACCTACGGGGTGGATGCTCTCGTCGGCGCGAAGTACGCGATGACGGACAACGTGGCGCTGCGCGTGGATGGTGTGTTCGACTGGCTCGCCAACGAGAACTGGAAGACGTACAAGAGTGTGCGCGTCGGGCTCAGCGTCTTCCGTCATCCGGAGCGTCGCACTGTTACGACAATGCAGATGTCGGCGCCGATGATGATGCAGCACGCCGATTCGGTCAGCGCGGAGGAGACCCGGCGCCTGCGCGCGCGCGACCTGGCGCTCCGAATGCTGCGGGACTCGCTGGCCAACATCAGTCCCGTGGTGACTCCGGCCACCACGGCCGTGTTGGAGGCGACCATTCACTTCGCCTTCAACAGCTCCGAGCTCACCGACTCTGCGAAGGCGCTGCTCGACGAGAAGGTGGCGGTGTTTCGTTCCATTCCGGACTTGAGCATCGTGATCCTCGGCTACACGGATCCGGCCGGCAGCGACGCCTACAATATGGCGCTCGGCGAACGCCGCGCCGAGGCGGCCAAGACGTACATCGTGTCGAAGGGAATCGACGCGAACCGGGTGATCCTCGAGTCGAAGGGTGAGCGCGTGCAGGTGGCCACCGACGGTCCGGGACGCGCGGGTGAAGCGCCGAACCGCCGCGCCATCTTCCGTCTGCTCATCGCCCCAACGGTCCCAAAGCCGTAGGCCACTCGGGGGAGACATTGCCCCGGGACCATTAGCCGCACGCGGTTAGCGTGCGGCATTGGCCTCGAGGAGAACCACCAGTTGAAGGAGATCGTGGCGAACCTGCTCCTCGATCAACATTTGCGGAGCCCGAAGACCAAGCGCTGACACCATGTACGACGGTGGGCTCAGTACGCTTTTGTACTGAGTAACGATCGTTCCCTCAATTCCTTCTTTGCTCGCAAACACCTGCGGTGCGGTCTACCGTCGTGCATGTGCTTGCCGCGAGTCCGCATCCGGCAGCGCATTTCGAGGTGCCGTGGGCTGACTCCAACCGCGATGTCGATGCCTGGCTTCAGAACCGTGCCGGCGAACATCACAGGCGTTGCGGCAGACTGCGCTCGCAAGGCAACGGCGCTCGAGGAAACAGGTGACCGATCAGGCGCGATCACACTTTACGAATGTGCGCTGACCGAGTCGCTCGCGGAACGGCCGCAGATGCCGGGATTCGTCTGCGGACGGCTCGCCGCCGTGTATCGACGCGAACGACGCTATCAGGACGAACTGGACCTGCTGGAGCGATATCGCGACTCGCAGACCGATGAGGACGCGCGCACCCGCTTCGACGCCCGGCTGTCGAAGGCGCGCGCGCTCACCGAGAAGCACGCGAGGACGGACTCGGCTGCACTTGCCTCCGTGCGAGCGATCAAGCCGAGCCCGAGGCGCGCGCCTCGCGGGTGAATCAGCCCTTCTTGTAGGTCATCTTCGTCGTCGTGGGAGCGCCACCGCCGCGCCCCGGCGACGTGGTGTCAACGACCAGGTTTCCCGCCGCGTCCACGGACAGTACCTGCGTCGTCTCGAACGCGTTGCCATTGAAGTTCGACGTGGTCGTGATGACGAGCTTGTCGCCGTCCCACTTGGACTTCGAGACCTGATCGATGGAATTGCCGCCGAAGGTCATCGTGTTCTTGCTGTCGCTGCCGTCGAGATTGTAGACCGACTTGATCTCACCATTCGGACCCGTACGCACCACCGTCAAGGTGTTGGCGTCCTGCACGATCGTCGCTTCCTGGCCGAGACCGCGCATACCGCGTCCACCAGCGGGTGCGGCATTCGGATCGACGACCATCGTCCACTTCGCGGAAAAGTTCGGTTTCGCCTGCGCCGAAGCGCTCGGCGCCGTCATCGTGAGCGCGGCGACGCTCAGCAGGGCTGCTGCCAGTTTCATGATCCGTCTCCAGAAGGTTCGTCAGTGCGCGACGCCTGTCGTCCGTAGCGGACGCACTGGATCGCGCGACCCATCATAGGACTGGACGCACAACGGCGAAAGAACGCTGCCTATCGCGCCGAGACGCGATACAGCGCGCTGCCATGGGCCTGCAGTCGAAGGCGCAGGCTGTCGGCGACACCGATGTCGTGCCGGGTCCAGAGGTCGCGCACGCTCGCTTGCGGAAACAAAACGCCGACCTCCTTCCACCCGAGCAGGACATCCTGGGCCGCATCCGCGAGGTTGAAGACAGCAATGTATTTGTCGCCGCTGGAGGGAACGTCCGCGCGCCACACCCGGATTCCCCCGCGGTCGAGCATTTCGCGTCCGCCGGTGCTGTGCTGGTCGACGGCAATCACCTCCTCGTTGGTGATGAGTGCAGTCGTCGCCGAGTCGTTGCTCGGAAGGTCGCCGCCAAAGATCAGCGGCGAGCGGAAGATGCTCCACAGCGTCATCATCGTGCGCTGCTCATCCGGCGTGAACTTCGTGGGAGAACCCTTCCCCGCCTTGTCGGTAAGGCGCAGCCTGCCGAGTGGCAGCATGTCGCCGTCGGGCCAGGTGTTGTTCTTTCCGGGAGCGCCGACCCACTCACGCATGTAGTCGAACTGGCGGCGAAGGAGCTTCCAGTCGTCCCAGAAATCGTCGGAGATGCGCCACAAGTCGGCGTACTTCTGGAAATACGCGGCCTCCGAAACGGGTGCCGGCCCGGGAGAGATGCTGAGCACGATCGGTCGGCCGGTCTTTCGCAGCGCCAGGCGCAGCGCCTTCATCTCCGCGGGCTGGTAGAGGTGGCTCCCCATGTCGTCCACCTTGAGGAAGTCCACGTCCCACGAGGCGTAAAGCTCCGCGACAGAGTCGTAGTACGACTGAGCGCCGGGCTTGGTCATGTCGACGCCCCACATGTCCGGATTCCAGCGAGAGCCGTTCTCCTTGTCGGCGATGTCGGCGGCGTGGAGCGAAGTGCCCTTGATCGGCAGGTTGGCGTCGACGGCCTGTCGCGGGATGCCGCGCATGAGGTGGAGGCCGAACTTGAGCCCCTTGCCGTGCACGTACGCGGCGAGCGACTTGAAGCCTGAGCCATCAGCGGCAGACGGAAACTTGTTCACCGCCGGTGTAAGGCGTCCGAACTGGTCCATCGTCAACGCAGCGCCGGGCTTGTAGTCGTGCCCCTCGGCATTCGGCTGGTACCACTGGATGTCGACGACGATGTACGTCCAGCCATAGCGGGCGAGGTCTCGCGCCATGACGTCCGCGTTCGCCTTCACCTGCTGTTCGCGCACCGTGGTGCCGAACGAGTCCCAGCTGTTCCACCCCATGGGAGGCGTGGCGGCAAGCCCGGTGGACTGGGCTTCGGCCGCGTGAAGCGCCGCGAGGAGCATGAGCGCGGTGATCGCGTGTTGCAACGCTCCGGCGCGCATCACTGCGCGATGCGCCATGTACGCCGCACCCCCTTGATCTCCTGTGCTCTGGGGCCGAGACCTGATCATCTGAGTCCTGAATCCCGGTTGGTTTAGCGTAGTCACGACGAGGAATCTGACGGAACGTCCGCGGTGTGGGAAGAAATGAGAACGGAGTCAGGCGCGGCGATGCCGCCGCCATGCCTCGAATACATTGGCCACGAGGAGCCCGGCGAGCAGAAAATACACTGCGCCCACCAACTCGAAGACCAGGTAGCTCACCAGCGCGACAAGCGCGCCGTTCACGAGCTGGTCCCTCGGCTTGGGTGGCGACGTCGGCGGATCGGTGATCATGAAGAAGGCGAAATACAGCGCGGAGAGGTACAGGTCTCCGCCCGCATCGATGGCGAAGTTGCCGAGAGGCCGCAGCTCCCACTCACGGGCATTTGCGTGCCGACGCGCCCGGCAAGGCTTCGTACCTCGCTGTTCGCTTCGAACCGGGAGCAACAGCTCTCGACCGCACGAAACCATTCGAGCGCCTTGTCCGTCGCCGTGTCCCGACGCGCACGCTCGGCATCGGTTCTGGGGTGGCCGATGACTTCAAGCCGCACCACGGTTCCCATGAGCGCGGTCGTGCGCACGTGCGCATCACTCTCACTCACTGTGCCTTCTTCAGCGCCTCGACGACGGCGTAGTAGTACGCGTCCGAGCTCTGCGTGGCACCCGAGACGTAGTCCACTTCTGCGCTCTGCTTTGCGAGCACCTGCGGCGGGAGTGAAGCGATGCGCGAGCACGAGTATCGCGTCCGGCATTGCGTGATCTCGGCGGACACGATTCGCCCGGCCTTGATCTCGACGGTGGCCTCGATGTCGCCGTGCCGCGACGTTCCCCATCCGGCATAGCTACCGTCCTTGTATTGCTCCTGCGACGGCTGTGGTGGTGGTACGGGCTGTGGCTGCTCTTCCGCGAGCGGGGCGACCGGCTCGGGAGCGCTCTCCGTAGTCGCGGGTGGTGGCGACGTCGCTTCGACGGACTGCGCAACGACGATGTTGGCCGAGTCCGCATTTCCGCGTGCGGGAGCTGTCGCGGTAGATCCCCCCGGCGTGGCCGATGCGCGGGCAGGTGCGCGCAGCATCGGCACCGCGACGGAATCAACGGCCGCGCGCGCGGAGGACGCGGGGCCAAGGACGCTCGGCACTGTGGGGCTGTCGGGCGCCGCACGCCTGTGCTCGGCACTCGGATGTCGAGCAGTCTCGGCATCGGCAACCCTGTTGGCGGCTGCTCGCGTGCGTACGAAACCGGCCGAATAGATGGTCAGCACCGCCGCAGATCCGAGTGTCAGGAGGCCGACTCTGCGTCGCCCATCGTTCACTCTGGCCTCTACGGCGTCGCCGGTACGCGGCTTCTCAGTTGCCATTCGCGGTCAGGAAGCAGGAGAATGCGAGACTCACGGCGCCAGCGAAAACAGTCGACGACGCGCTCGTCGGCCATCCTTGGCCCCGGTCACTCCCGAACATAGGTTGTCGCTAACGGCCCTTCGTAACACTGCTGCATTCGCTCGCTCCACGCTGGATACCGATGACGCTGCCAACCCGAAGTATACCGATGAGCGACTCAGACGAGCCTGAAAACGGCGCGGCGGCGTGGTCCGCCGACGAGATCAGGCGTGTGGGCTATCGCGCGGTGGATCTCATCGTCGAGCATCTTGTGTCGATGCCGGAGCGACCGGTGTTCAGTGCATTTCCGCGGGCGCTCGCCGAATCGATGGCGCATTCACCCCTGCCGGAGGTCGGCCAGTCGGCGAATGATGTGCTGAGCGACTTCGCGCGCGACGTCGCTCCGTTTCCGTTCGGGAATGGACATCCGCGTTTCTATGGCTGGGTGAACTCTCCGCCGACGCCGATCGGTATCTTCGCCGAGGCACTCGCGGCCGCGATGAATCCGAGCGTCGCGGGTGGCAATCACGCTGCGGTGCACGTTGAACGGCAGGTGGTGTCGTGGATGAAGGAGCTGGTCGGCTTCCCGGTCGAGGGCATGGGACTGCTGGTGAGTGGCGCGTCGGTGGCCACGCTGACCGGTCTTGCCGTCGCGCGACACGTAGCGCTGGCGCGGCGAGGGCGTAACGTGCGCGAGCATGGGCTCCAATCGGGCGAAGGGTCGCTCGTGGTCTACAAAGGCGCGGAAGGTCACGGCTGTAGTCAGAAAGCCGTGGAGTTGCTGGGCATCGGCAGTGCGAACCTGCGTGTGGTGGAGTCGGATGCTGAGCTGCGGCTTTCGCCGGCCGCGCTCGACGCGGCTATCCGTGCCGACATCGCCGCCGGCTTCATTCCAATGGCGGTCGTTGCAAGTGCCGGCACGGTGAACACCGGAGCCATCGATCCGATCGACGCCATCGCCGATATCTGCCGAGAGCACGGCGTGTGGCTGCACGTTGACGGAGCGTATGGGGCACCGGCCATCATCACGGCGCAGTATCGCGACGAGCTCGCGCCGATCGCGCGCGCGGACAGCCTCGCCGTGGATCCGCACAAGTGGCTCTACGTGCCGGTGGAGGCAGGACTGGTGCTGGTGCGCGACGCCAAGGCCATGCGTGACACATTCAGCCTCGTTCCACCGTACCTGCGCATCGATGGCGACGAGCACGGAGTGCTCGGGCCGCCGTGGTTCAGCGAGTTCGGCATTCAGCAGACGCGCGGCTTCAAGGCCCTGAAGGTCTGGATGGCGTTGAAGTATCACGGCGTGAGCGGCTATCGCGCGATGATCGAGAATGACCTGGCGCTGGCCGCGCATCTCGCGTCGCTGCTGCACGCAGCACCCGATTTCGAGTGTCTCAAGCCTCGCGGGCTGAGTATCGTATGCTTTCGCTATGCGCCCGAATCGATGCGCGGCGACGTGCAGTCGCTCGACGCACTCAACCGGAACGTGCTCGCCGAAATGCAGCTGGGCGGTGAAGCGTTCGTGTCGAGCACCGTCATTCGCGGCCAGTTCTGGTTGCGCGCGTGCATCGTCAACCATCGTGCGACGGAAGCGGACATCGACGCCATGATCGATGTGGTTCGCCGTATCGCCGAGCGCGCGACAGCGGCTTGAACGCCACCTCTACGAGCCGCAGTTGAGGGCATCGAGTATTGCGGTGGCCGAGGTGTCTGCTTCGAGGCGGACGTCGCGTGCCTGCTTGTCGTCGCGTAGTCCGAGATAGCTCGGCTGGCGGAGCACGCCGCTCCCGGTCATCTCGTTGTACTTGATCTGCGCGACGAGCTTCGGCTTGACCCAGATCGACCCACTCATTCCTGCCTTGGGCACGGCGACGAACGGCGACGTCTTCCGCACGAGCGGCGCGAGCTGCGTGCCGAGCATCACGAGAGTCTTGCGGGTGCGGGAGAGGCAAGCATCGGCGCATGCACTGCCATGATCGTGATGTTGGGCGCGAGTGGACATCCGCTCAAGCGCAGACGTCATGCCATTAGTCCGCGCCCTCTCGACTGCTTTAGCGTCCGATAACGAGGATGGTGAAGGAGCCGGGTACGGGCACTCCCTGTCCCCCACGCCCGCCGCCCGGCGGAGGCGGCGGCGCCGGGCCGCGCTCGACGCTCATGGCGAAGATCCGATTCGTCTTCGCATCGAAGGCAATCGTGCGCGCGCCGTTCATCGTCTGGAGATTCTGCTCGACAACGAAGCTCATCGGGCTGTTCTCCTTCACCACGGTGAGCGTGCCGTTGCCATGCGTGCTGAACGCCTCCATCGTCGCGGGATTGAAGGCGGCGCCATCGGAGCCACCGGCGAGCGGCAGGTTGGCAAGGATGCGTCCGTCGTCCGCGCTCAGGACGACCATCATTGGTTGCGCGGGCTGCGCCGGCGGATTTCCGGACCGGGCGCAGGCGGCGAAGAGCACGTGGTTCTTCACGTCCATGGCGAGACCGTTGCAGCCGCCCTTGTCGCCGAAGGGATAGTGCGCCACCGCCTTCATGGCCTTCACGTCGACGGCGGTGACGCTTCCCTCCGCATCCTGCATCACGACGTAGAGCATTCCCTTCCCGTCGGCCACGCCCTGCTCCGGCACTCCGCCAAGGTCAATGGTGCCGAGCACGGTGCCATCGTGCGAGTCGATGACGGTGGCGTCCTTCGTGGGATGGCTGAAGATGTAGATGCGATCGTTGAACGAATCGAAGAGGATACCGTCCGGCTGCGCGGCGCCAACGTCGATGGTCTTCATGAGTGTCATCGACTTCGTGTCGAACATCGACACGGGCTTGCTGCTCGAGAACCCATGTCCCGACTTCGGGTCCACGGCGACTCCGTTGCCTCCGGTTCCGGGAATCTCGCCGAGTGGCGCGATGGTCTCGAGATCGAAGATGGTGATGCGGCCAGGTATGGCGGGCTTGGCTGGCGTGCTATCCGTGGCCGCCACGGCACGTGCACCGCCGCGTGGGATGTAAAGTCGACGTCCGACGACGTCGGCGTAGATGTAGTCGGTGCCACCTTCACCGCCCACGCGCGCGGCCTTGATGACCTTGTAGGGGCCGTCGGTGCTCGGCTGCTGTGCGACGGCGATTCGAGCGGTCAAGGTGAGTGCTGCGATTGATAGCAGTGCTTCGATCCGCATCGCGTTTCTCCAGAGGTGTTTTAGGCTATGCCGTGCCATAGCTGGCTGTTCATGAACTTCGTAAGAGCATTTATCACGGAGGACACAGAGATCACGGAGGAGGGCGGAACGGCGAATGGCTTCGTGCGAGTGTCAATGCGGTCCTCCGTGTCCTCTGTGACCTCTGTGGTAAAAGCCTTTCCGCCCTTACGTCAGGGCGCCGCCGGAACAATCTGATAACTCACAAAGGCGAGATACTGACTGTTCGGAGCCCACGAATTCACGTTGATGGTGCCCTGCCCGCCGAACAGGCGCGCCAGCTCGTCCGTCGCACGGGTGGCGAGGGTCATCACGCGAAGTCGCACGTGCTTGTTCTCCGGATGGTCGCCCACGCCCCGCTCATACGATAGAAACGCGAGCAGCTGTCCGTTGGGTGACACGTGAGGGAACCAGTTGTCCCATTCGTCGTTCGTGATCTGCTCCTGCGCCGACCCATTTGGATGCATGCGCCAGATCTGCATCGTACCGGAGCGGTCGGAGTTGAAGTAGATGTACTGGCCGTCTGGCGAGAACTCGGGCCCGTCGTCCTTGCCGGCGTTGGTCGTGAGGCGTCGCTCGACGCCACCGGCGACGGAAATGGTATAAATATCGAAGTTGCCTCCGCGTTCGGCGCAGTATGCGACGGACTGTCCGTCGGGCGCCCAACCGTGGAAGTACGACGGGCCAATCGCCGTCACCCTCGTGGCGTCCCCGCCGGCCACCGGTCGTTTGTACACGAGCGACGGATGCTTGCCGTCGACGAGCGCCGACTGGTCGCTGAATGCCCAGCTCTTTCCGTCGAATGACAGGCCGTGATCGTTGTTGATGTTGGTGAGCATGCCGAGGTCCACGAGTTGTGGAGTGGCCATCCGATTGGCGTTGAGAGGCTGGCCCGGCAAATCCGCCTGCACCTTGTAGAACCGTCCGCGCGTGTTGAAGTAGAGCGTGTTGGTCGCATCGGGAAACCAATTCGGCGCCTCGATCCGCTGCGGCTGCGTCACGACGTACGCCACACGCCGATCCTTCGACCGCAGGCTGATCGTCTCGAGTGTATTGACGAGCGTCGTCGCGGTGCCGAGCGGTGCCGGCTGGCTCAGCGCGACGCGGGAGAACCGTGCCGTTTCGCGACGAGCGGTGTTGTGAGCGGAGACGGCGAGACCCACGTAGTACTCGCCGCTCAGGACCAGTCGCGCAGCGCCACCGGCGGGATGAAATGGCTCGTTGCCAGTCGCGACATACATGGAGACATAGTCGCCGCGCTTCTCGACGCGCAGGCGCGAGGGCCGCACGATGTTGGCCTGCACCTCGTGCGTTACGGCGCCCTTTGCGTCCCGCCATTGCAGAGACGTGAGGCCGTCTCCGTGTGTCGCGGCATCGGCGTATGGGGAATCGCCGTCCAGTGACTGGCGGATCACGAGGCACGCCTTCCGATGCCCATCAGGCACGCCGGCGCTCGGCTCCGTCCCAACGAACGCGACGTCCGCCTCGAGGGCGACGTCGCCGGATACCTTCACCCAGACAAAATGAAAATGGTCGGCGGTTCCCCACATGTTCTCGCCGCCCCCGGTGATGGTGTAGGTCGCGCTTGCGGCATCGTACACGGCTGACCCAGGGCCAATCACGGACGGAATGCCGACGTCGTCGTGGCCGGTGAAGGTCCCGAGAGACGATGCAGTCGAGCTCTGTTGGCCCATGCTCGCACACGCCAGACAGAAGATGGTGAGCGCGCTCGCAAGATTAGGAATTCGAGTCATCGTACGGCGCCTCGAGCGCTCCATCGGTTGTTCGTACTGTCGGCATCTACCCAGATGCCGCCCTTAAGCTCTATCGACGTCACAGGCTTCGTCGCGGGTATCACCACCGTCGTCCGCTCCTGGTTCTTCTCCCAGATCACCGGCGTCTCGTGCACGACGCTCGACGTTCCGTCCGCGTACGTGACCGCGAGGTCAACCGGGGCCGGCATTCCTCCCACGTTGCGCATCGAGACCATGTACGACTTACCGGAGCGCTTCACCGACTCGATGGCGAGATCGATGTAGCTGTTCCGAAAGAACCAGCTTTCGAAGAACCAGTCGAGGTTGCGCGCGGAAACGTCATTGACCGTGTTGAAGAAATCCCACGGAATGGGATGCTTGCCGTTCCACCGGTCCATGAACGCATGCAGGCTTTTCCAAAATGCGACATCACCGAGGAGATCCTTGAGCGCGAGGTATCCCAGTGCCGGCTTTCCGTACGCATTGTTGCCATACGGCACCCCCTGGATACCGTCGGCTGGCGTGATGATGGGCAGGTCCTCCAGTGGCGAAGGATCCGCAATCCACTGCCCGACCCGGAACTGCCTGAAGAACGCGCCGGCCCTGTCGCTGCCGAGGTCCGCGACGCCGATAAGGTATTCGAAGGTCGTCGCCCAGCCTTCGTCCATGAAGGCGTAGCGGCTCTCGTTGATGCCCATGTAGAAGGGGAAGTACGTGTGCGCGATCTCGTGCTCGGCCACGAAGCGCGAGAACACGGTGTCCGCATAGCTCTCGTCGTTCACCATCATCGGATACTCCATGCCCGCGAAACCCTGCACGATAGTGGTCTTCTCGTACGGATAGGGTACGCCGGGCCAGTTGTGCGAAAGCCACTCGAGCCCATGCCGCCCAAACTGAACCATGTGGTGATAGTCGGCCGATGAGTCGTTGTAGGCCGCCTGCACGCTGGCCCGGCGCCCGTTCGCATCGTCGACGACGACGCTCGCGGCATCCCAGTCGTAGTGGTCGCTGACGTTGAACGTCATGTCGGGCACATTGGTGGCGTGAAAGCGCCATTCGTTGGTTGTGCCTTGGGTGGTGACAGACTTCGCCAGATGGTCCGCGCTTGTCGCTACGCGAACGGTCGCGTCGGAGGTCAACGACGCGCGGAACCGGCTGAGCGCCACCGGCTGTAGTACCTGCTCCGCGTTGGTCAGGGTGCCGGTTCCCCATACGACGTAGTTTCGCGGCACCGTCAGCGAGACGTCGTAGTCGTTGAAGTCGCTGTAGAACTCCTGCTGATCGGTGAACGTCATGGTGTCCCATCCGTTGTAGTCGTCGTAGACGGCGACCCGCGGATAGAAGTAGGCCAGGAACCATGTCGTCGAGTCGATCATCCCTTCGCGCCCGCTCTCGCGCGAGATCTCGAAGTGCCAGTTGATGGCGAGCCGGACGGAGTCGTGCGGGAGCAATACCGACGGCAGCGGAACCCGTGCCTGCGTGAACGTGCCGGGACCGTCCGTCCACTTCACTTGCACGCCGTTCGCCGTCAACGCGTCGACGTGGGTGCCCGACGTGAGGTAGTCCGCGCTGGCGCCACCACCACGCGGTGCGCCCGGCTTGTGGATGTTCAACAGAAGCTTGAAGTTGAGCGAGGGCAGCGTGTCTGGGCTGTTGTTGAAGTACGTGATCTGCTCCGTGCCACGCACTGTGCGGTCCGGGGGCATCGCAACGACGCTGATGGAATAGCGTGCCCGGTTCTGCCAGTAGTTCTTGCCGGGGCGGCCGTCGGGCGACCGGGTGCCGCTGCGATACGCCTTGGCGACCGCACGCGGCATGTACAGTGAATGCGACGGCGGCTCCAGCATCGCGGGCAGTAGCGTCGAGAGGGTGGACGCGAACGTCAGCGACCTGAGAGCGTGCAGCACGAGAGGATTCATCGCTTCATCAAGTGGGCGTTCAAACTCGACCAGGATACCGTGAACGGTCGTGCCCCGGCGCGGGTAAATGAGGACGCAGGGCGGTTGCTGCGCCAGAGGGACTGGTCGACGAGGCTTTCGCACGACCCTTTCATTCATTACACCGTTGACGGCCGTTGTCCGGGCCGTGCGCGTTTACCACTCCAAGGATGATCATGCAGCTGTCCACGCGCGTCACGTTGCTCGTCGCCTGCCTCGTCTCTCAGGCGCTCGGTGTCGTACGGCCGCTGCCCGCTCAAGGGACGTCGCGGCCCGCTGCAGAGCAGCCGACGTTTACACCGGATCATGCGAACGGCATCTATGCGAAGGGTGAGCGCATCGGGTGGACTGTGGCGTTCTCCGGTGCGGCCGGCGAAGACACCATGGCCGCTCGCCACTTCACGTACACGGTCAAGCGCAACGGCGGCGACGTACTCGCCTCGGGCGCGATCGACCTCTCCCGCGGACCGGCCCGTATCGAGACCAGCAGCAACGAGCCGACGATGCTCGTGGTCGAGGTGAAGCCAGCCGTCGCTGATCGCAGCTTCGGCACCCGCGGCACCGGCGGACCAGGACGGGTGCTGCTCGGCGCCGCCGTCGACCCGAAGGGGATACGCGCCGCGGAGCCCAAGCCTGCGGATTTCGAGAGTTTCTGGAACGCGAAGATCGCGATGTTGAACGCGATCCCGATGAGTCCCGTGATCACGCCCGGCGAGAGCAACAAGGCCGGGGTCGAGTGGTCCACCGTGCGGATGAACAACATCAACGGCGCGCATATCTACGGCCAGCTCGCGAAACCAGCGCGGGACGGGAAGTTCCCCGCCCTCCTCATCTATCAGTGGGCAAGCCCACCCTATCCGCTGCAGAAGTCGTGGGTCACCGATCGCGCGGCCGAGGGGTGGCTGGCGCTGAACGTCGAGCCGCATGATGTCCCGGTCGACATGCCGCAGGCGTTCTACGATGCGCTGCCGGCGCTCGTCAAGAACTATCACCTCATCGGTCAACGCAGCCGCGACGACAGCCACTTCCTCCAGATGTACCTCGGCGCATATCGCGCGATCGAGTACATGGCCACCCGCCCCGATTGGGATGGGAAAACGATCGTCGTGATGGGCACGAGCATGGGCGGACAACAGAGCTTCGCCGCCGCCGGCCTCAACCCGCGAGTGACAACGCTCATCGTGAATGTGCCCTCTGGCGCCGACGTTACGGCAACGCTGCATGGACGAGGTTCGAGCTATCCGAACTGGAACGTGGCGCTTCCGGAGGTGCACGAGACAGCCCGCTACTTCGACACAGCCAACTTCGCCGATCGCATCACGGCGCAAGCGCTCGTCGCGATGGGATTCATCGACGACGTCGCGACGCCGGCGGGAATCTGGTCGGTGTTCAACAGCGTGAAAGGCGCGAAGGAAGCGGTGCCCATGGTGGATTCGCCTCACAACAATCTCGCGACGCCGGAATCCGAACGGGCCTTCATGGTGCGGTCGGCGGCCTGGCTCGATGCACTCGTTCACGGGCGCGAGCCGGCGATTCAGTCGCCGTAATCGAAGTGGCGCGCGCACTCGCGGAACGCACTGTGCATTTACAGGCGGCATGACCGGTCAACCACCACTCGACGATCCCCGCCTGGCTCGCGTGCGCACGCTCGCCCGTGCGCTCGACAGTGCGGTGGCCATTCCCGGCACCTCGTTCCGCTTCGGTCTCGATCCCGTCCTCGGACTCATTCCCGGGCTGGGCGATCTCGCCGGCGCCGTGCTGTCCGGATACATCGTGCTCGCCGGCGTCCGGATGGGCGTGTCGCGCTCCGGTGTGGTGCGCATGCTCGCGAACATCGCCATCGATACGCTGGTGGGTTCTGTTCCAATCCTCGGCGACTTGTTCGATGCGGGTTGGAAGTCGAACAACCGCAACGTGGCGCTGATCGAGCGGCACATGGAGAGTCCGGGCACGACGCGAACGGCCAATCGACTTGTCGTCCTCGCGGCGATCTTCGTGTTGCTACTCATCCTTGCGATCGGCATCGCGGCGACCACGTACCTGATTCGATTCGCAATCGGACACCTGCGCTGACTCCCGGGTATGAACGTCGTGCAGTGAAGACGTTGGCGCATTTCTTGTCGCACGTGACCGGCATCACCTCGCGGACTACTGCCATCATTCATTATGTATACCCGCGAAGGCTCTTCCTCCACGGTATTGAAATGATCGCGCGACTTTTGCTGCTTACTGCATTCATATCGTTGGGCACGACGGTCTCGGCGCAGGTCAACGCGCCTTCGACGAAGCGCCCTTCGCCCGGCGTCGCCACTCCTGCGACAGTTGCGCCGGCCGACACCAGCGCGGAGGACGATCCGGAGGAACCGCGCCTGCAATACGGTCTCGCGGCCGGTGCACTCCAGTACGGCGCCGGCCGAAGTGAACAAGCAATTGGCGTCGTGTTCCGGTGGTTGCCGGTACGATTCGTCTCGCTCTCCATCACACCCACCACCGTTCGCGCGCGCGAGGCGGGACTCACGGCCGCGTCGGCCGACGTCGTGCGCAGTGGCCTCACTGACATGCCGATCGAGGCGACGCTGTCGAAGAGCTTCTCGGGCGCACTGAGCCCTAGTGTTTCCGCGTCCCTCGGCGCAACGCTCCCGGTCGGCGATACCGCTTCTGGGCTTGGCTCCGGGGAGATGGGCTATTCCATGAGCGGAGGGATCGGTCTCGTACCGGCCGAGCATTTCTCCCTGTACGCCGGCGCGGGGCGATCGCTCACGCGGTTTTCCACACAGGCCGCCTTCAGCAGCGGCACCGGGTGGGGTGACGCGAGCCTCGGCTACGCGATGAACGATCGCGTCTCGGTGAGTGGAGGCTTGAGCTCCGATCTCGGCGCCGTTGACTCGACGCTGGGACGGTCCATGTCGTTGGAAGGCGGAGCCTCGTTCGTCGTGGGTGGAAGTCGCACGCTGAACCTGAACGTGAGTCACGGCATGAGCGGCTCGGCGCCCAATTGGAGCTTTGCGTTGGGGTTCGGCACCGCGTTTCCCTACCTGAATCACGTAGGCGCCCGCTCTTCGGACGCGACGCTCACCAACACGTTCGGTGGCGGAACGCATGGCCTCCCGAATGGCGGTGTCGGCTCTGGGAGCGGAAGCGGCAAGGGAGTGGGGAAAGGACGCGGTCGCTCAGGCTGACTCCACGGCGAGAGGTGTGTCGTCTGCGCTTCATTCGCCCAGACATCATGATGAGCTAGCCCATTCGTTAGACAACTGTTCGCATTGTCAACCGTTGCCCCGCGTCGTATTCTTGCGGCGCGAGCTTGGCGCGTGGACTGCGCGCCGGTTCCGCCGCGATGCCGCGGCTTCCGCCACTGCGCCCGACGTTACCTGGCGTCGAGCGTCACCCGCCTCGTAGGAGATTGCCATGACACTGAAGCCCCGGATGCTTGCAGGCATTGCCGCGCTGGCCGCGCTGGCCGCCTGCTCACCAGAAAGCATCGCACCGACCGCCGCGCCGAGCGGCAATGCTGCCCTCAGTGCCAGTCCCACCGGCCTCAGCGCGCGCTTCGTACACGCGCGCGTCTGCCCCAGTGCTGCACCCGGAGAGGCTCGCTGCCACTCGTTCGTACGAGTGGATGATGCGGCCGCACCGCTGGCCACTTCGGGACCGACCGGATACAATCCGGCCGACCTGCGGCTCGCGTACAACCTGGGTTCGGCGAGCGGTGGCGCCGGCCAGACGATTGCCATCGTCGACGCGTACGACGATGCGAACGCGGAGAGCGATCTCGCCGTCTACCGGGCCCAATTCGGACTTCCGGCCTGCACCACGTCGAACGGCTGCTTCCGGAAGGTCGACCAGAACGGCGGCACAGCCTATCCGCGAGGCGACATGGGCTGGGCCGAGGAGATCTCGCTCGACCTCGACATGGCCAGCGCGATCTGCCCGAACTGCAAGATCCTGCTCGTCGAGTCGAAGACCAATTCCTTCGCGAACCTGTCCGCCGCCGTCGACCGCGCCGCCGCACTCGGGGCCACGGTCATCTCGAATTCCTATGGCGGGGGCGAGTACTCGAGTGAAGTGACCGACCAGGCGCATTACAACCACCCCGGCGTCGCGATCACGGTCAGCTCTGGCGACGGCGGCTATGGTGTCGAGTTTCCTGCGGCGTCGCAGTATGTGACCGCGGTAGGCGGCACCACCCTGAGCAGGAACTCCAGCACGCGCGGTTTCACCGAGACGGTGTGGAGCGGCGCGGGCAGCGGCTGCAGCGCGTACATCACGAAGCCGAGCTGGCAGGTGGACGGCGGTTGCGCCCGGCGCACAGTGGCGGACGTCTCGGCCGTTGCCGACCCGAACACGGGCGTGTCCGTCTATGACACGTACCGCCTGCACCCGGGTGGATGGCTGGTATTCGGCGGCACGAGCGTTTCCGCACCGATCATCGGCTCCGTCTATGCGCTGGCCGCCAACGCGGGCTCGCTGAACTACGGCTCGTTCTCGTACAGTCACCTGTCGTCGTTCTTCGACGTCGTGTCTGGCAGCAACGGAAGCTGCGGCGGCTCCTATCTCTGCACAGCGGCGGCCGGGTTTGACGGCCCAACAGGAAACGGCACGCCGAACGGCACGGCGGGTTTCTAGCCATCAACATGGCGGTGAGGAAAGCGGGTCCGGCCAGTCGGCCGGACCCGCTTTTTTATGGAAGCCGGAGATCTTGACGTCCGCCGGTGAGCGGAAAGCTTCGCCCCCTCCAGATGAAACGACCGGTGACGCCCGCGGGCAGCGTCACGCTCGCGCGCAGCCCGCTCACGCCCTCCCTCGCGAGCGTGACGTCGATGTCACCGCGCGGATGCGGCACGCGCCCACCCGCAGTGCGCAACGTGCCGAGCGATGGCTCGATACGCACCGTGCGGAAGCCGCGTGACGCTGGACGAACCCCGAGCACGGTGGCGAGCAGTCCGTAATTCGGATGCGCCGACCACGCATGCGAATCCGAGCGCGTGGGCTCCGGTTTCTCCGGTGCCGATGTGAGGCCGAGCGCGAGCATCGTCCGCCACGGCGCAAGCTGCTCGATGTACCGATCGCCGAGTCCGACCTTCTGTAGCGCCTCGAGGAGGTAGAAACTGAAATAGTACGACGACGGAATCAGTGTGGTATCAGCGAGCACCCGCTCCATCAGCGCGCGCTGCTCCGTGACCGGCAACGCGTCCGCGAGAATGGCGAGCACATTCGTCTGCTGACTGTACGCGGCGGAATCGGGCGAATCCCGGAAGAGCTTGCGTGCGGGATCCCATGCGCGCTTACGGGTCGCCGTGCGTAGCGAGTCAGCACGCGCGTGATACGAGTCCGCGAGACCACGCACGCCGATGTCGCGCTCCAGAATCGATGCGCGGTCGAGGGCATAGGCGAGGAAGAGGCTGATCGTCGTCGAGTGGCCGTCGTCCGCGCCGGCGGGAACGCCGCGCTGCCAGCGGTCTGCCCAGTCGACGAAGTTCCAGTACGGCATGGGGCCTAGCATGCCCGTGCTGTCCACGTAGCGGCCGTACCACGCGAGGATGCCGTGAATGCCCGGAAGATACTGGCGCACGAACGCCGGATCATCACGATGCATGTAGTAGTCGTGCACCATCGCGACGTGCACGAGCGAGAAGGGCGGGATGAGCTGCCGCAGTTCGGAGGGATAGCGGCTCGCGGTGATGCCTTCGGGAATCCGCGAGTCGTCGAAGTGCGCGATCGCCTGCCGCATCAACCGGTCGTCGCCAGCGACATAGAGCGAGATGAGCGCCTGGATGCGCGTGTCGCCGATGTACTGGAGCTGCTCGTAGTACGGCGTGTCCATGTACGTCTCGAACGCACCGATTCGCGCGCCATTCCAGTTCATCTTCCACATGTCGGCGAGCCACGGCAGGTCGCTCGTGAAGCGTCCACGCTCCACGAAAGGATATGCGGTGAAGATTCCATGGACGTCATGAATACGCAGCGGCTCGGCAGCCGTCTCGACGTCCACCTGCACGTAGCGCCCCGAGCGCCAGTACAGCGTCTGAAAGCGCCGATGCGCTCCTCCGTCCGGACGGAAGCGGTCGTGGATGCCACGGATGATGCGTCCCGCGACATCGTTGCGATTGCCCTTGCGCCCTGCTGAATCGACGGCCGCTTCCGCATAGGTCGTCGTGATGATGCTCCATGCTCCGCCGCTGGTCTCCAGCACGGTGTACGCGTTCGTCGTCCTCGCGTAATCGAGCAGGACCGACGCGCGGCTATTCGAGGGGATGACGATGTCACTCGTGCCTTTCACGAAATCAGCAGCAGGCGCAACGCCGACGGTTCGTCGCACGCTCGCAAAGCGGATGACCGACTCCTCCATCGGCGGAATGTTGCGCGGCTCGAGCTGCCATCCGCTCGCGTCGCCGTAGCCCCCGCGACCAGGTGCGGCATGCAGATGCACCTGACCGACGATCGACCCAGCTCCGGTCGCGTCGCGCGTGCTCGGCGCGGGAACGGTGAACCAATCGTCGTCGCCATAGCCTGCGCTCTCCCAACCCCACGGATATCGCACCGCATCGACCTGCTCGCCCTGCGGCGCGGCATAGTACGCGCCACGCACATCCTGCGCCGTGACGCGCACTTCGGCATATGCCGAGTCGCGGAGCAGCTTCCATCCGGGACCACTGTTGGCGGCTGCTTCATCAGGGCTGTTGCCCTGGAGAAGGAATCCGCTACGCAGGCTGTGCTGCGCGACGGGATGATGCGCTCCCCAGTTCCAGACGACCGCCGCGATGGTATTCGACCCCGCGTGCAGTTGCGGCGCGAGATCGACCGTCTCGTACCGCCAGCGGAGGACGTCGGAGCGCTGTGGACCCGACGAGACCTGCGTGCCGTTCACGTAGAGTCGATAGCGGTTGTCGGCCGAGACATGAACGATGAAGCGCGTCGGTCGCGTCGCGAGATCGAGCGTGCGGCGCGCGTGAAACACGCCGAACGCATCGGGGGACATTCCCGGCGGCGCGATCCAGGCGGCCTCGGGTGCACCGTCGAAGATACGCGGACCGCTGGTGGAGCCCTGCGCGCGCGCCGCGCCGGGTACGCTGACCGACAGCGCCGCGAGCGCAAGCCCCAGATGCATCGCCGATACTTTCATGGCCACAACGTGCGCAGGGCCACGCAGCCGCGCCAGCGTCGTGCTCGCTGAATCCTCCTGTTAAACCCGCGCGTAGGTACGACGTCGGCGGGCGAGGACGCACTCGACCAGCAATGCCGATTCAAACCAGTGGGTGCCTCGCGGCATCCAACCTGTGCCTACTCACCGGGAATTCGACGACATGCTCCGTACCAGCTGCATTGCTTCCATCCTCGCCTTCGCGACGCACGCATGCGTGGGCGTGCCCGCGGCTCTCGCGCAACGCCCCGATTCCGTGACCGTCGGCACAGTGGCGCGCCCAATCGCCAACGCCGTGCGCCGTGCCAGTCCGATCGTGGTGGACGGGCGCATCGACGAAGATGCGTGGAAGACGGCTGAAGTGATCTCCGATTTCCGGCAGTTTCAGCCGACTGAGGGAGCGCGTGCGTCGCAGCGCACCGAGGTCCGCATCCTTTACGATGACCAGGCCATCTACATCGGTGCGCGGCTCTACGATTCGCTCGGCGCCAGCGGCATTCGCGCGCCTCTCGCGCGGCGCGATCAGTTGCTCGACGGCAACGGAAACAACGGCTCGTTCAATTCGCTCACGACCGACAAACTCGCCGTCGCCTTCGATACCTATCACAATCACATCGACCGGGCCTGGTTCGAGATCAATCCCGCCGGTGCACGGGGCGACGACTTCAACGGCGACCCGTCCTGGGATCCCATCTGGGGCGGCGCCACGCATGTCGACTCGCTCGGCTGGACCGCAGAAATGCGCATTCCCTATTCGCAGCTCCGATTCTCGCGCGATTCGGTGCAGACGTGGGGTATGCAGGTGTGGCGCTACGCCGATCGCCTCAATGAGCGCGACATGTGGTCATTCTGGCGCCGCAACGAGTCAGGCGGCCCGGCGTTCTTCGGAACGCTGAATGGTATCGAGATCGGCGCGCAGCAACGTCATCTCGAGCTCCTTCCATATGTCGTCTCGCGCGAGCAGTTCAAGTTCGCCGCGCCAACCGACCCCTATCACAAGACCGCATCCAGCCGCGTGAACGCCGGCGGCGACGTCAAATATTTGCTGACGTCGAACCTTACGCTCGACGCGACGGTCAACCCCGACTTCGGCCAGGTGGAAGTCGACCCGGCAACGATCAATCTCTCGGCCTACGAGACCTATTATGACGAGAAGCGGCCCTTCTTCATCGCCGGCAGCAGTGCGTTCAGCTTCGGCGGCATGAACTGCAACTTCTGCAGCAACACCTCCGGACTCAGCGCCTTCTATTCGCGTCGCATCGGACGGCCGCCGCAGCTCAACGGATTCGTCGACAACCTTGCGCAGTATGACGACACCCCTGACAACACCTCGATCCTCGGTGCAGCGAAGATCACGGGTCGCACCGCGGGCGGCTATACGATTGGTTTGCTCGATGCGGTCACCAACCGCGAGACCGCGACGTATCGTGTCGGCGGATCGGGGCTCGAGCGCACCCAGGAAGTCGAGCCATACGCCAACTACTTCGTGGGCCGGATGAAGAAGGACCTCAACGCCGGCAACACGACGGTTGGCATGGTGCTCACGTCAACCGCACGCCAGCTCAGGGACACCGTGTTGAGCGACCGCCTGCGCAGCCGTGCAGAGGCGACGGGAATCGACTTCCGGCACTACTGGCACAATCAAGAATACAGCTGGATGGGTACCACGCTCCTGTCCGACGTTGGTGGATCGCCAACGGCAATCACGGCCACCGAGCAGTCGAGTGCGCATTACTTCCAGCGTCCGGACCGCGCCGTCTCCAGCGACGGTCTCTTCGACACGAAGTTCAATACGTCCGCGACGACGCTACGCGGTTACGGCTTCTACACCCGCGTGGCAAAGCAGAACGGCAACTGGCTCTGGGAGACAGCGCAGAACTGGCGCAGCCCGGGTTTCGAGACGAACGATCTCTCCTTCCTCGATCGAGCCGACTACAAGTGGATGAATGCGAATGTCATCCGGCAGTGGACCCAACCGACCAATTGGTATCGCAGCGTCGCGCTGCTCGCCGGAGGTCAACAGCAGTTCAACTACGACGGCGATCGCACCGATCTTCAGGGACAGGTGTTCGGATCGATGGAGCTGCCGAGCTACTGGAACGTCCGCGCGTTCACGATTCGTCGTCCGACGCTGGACGATGATCGACTCACGCGTGGCGGTCCGGTCGTGAAGCGCACTGGATACAACTATTTCTCGGGTGAGATCTCCACGGATGCGCGGCAGAAGGCGGTCTACGACATCTCGGTGTCGGGGTTGCGCGGTATCGATGCGAATACCCACAGCCTGAGCGTGAGCCCAGGTATCGCGCTGAAGCCGGCCACCAACGTGTTCGTGAGCCTGTCGCCGTCGTTCAATGCCGACGAGGATGTGGCGCAGTATGTCCAGACGGTGAGTGATCCCACGGCGACGGCGTTCTACGGGAATCGCTACGTGTTCGGCTTCGTGAAATCACGCACGCTGTCGTTGGACACGCGCATCAATTGGACGTTCACGCCTGACCTGACGCTTCAGTTGTATGCGCAACCGTTCATCGCGAGCGGTGCGTACCAGAACTTCCGCGAGTTCGCCGCTTCGCGCAGCGTGCAGAAGCTCGTGTACGGCACGGACGTTGGGACCATCAGCTATGCGGCCGACCCGGCGGGGTCGGGCGGCACGTACACGGTGGACCCGGACGGAGCAGGTCCGGCGAAGGCGTTCTCGTTCGCGAATCCGGACTTCACGATTCGCTCGTTCATCGGCAACGCGGTGCTGCGCTGGGAGTATCGGCCGGGCTCCACAGTGTACTTCGTGTGGACGCAGCAGCGCAGGGGATACGACGCGATCGGTGCATTCGATTTCACAACCCAGCGCACCGCCCTCTTCCGCGACCGGCCGACGAACGTGTTTCAGGTGAAGGTGAACTACTGGATCGGGCAGTAGGCGCAAACGATAGCGGCTTCCGGCGCGAGACTGAAGCACTGAAGAACTGCTGAACGGCGACGCGGTAGTCTGGGCTTCACGCAGTTGCACACTCCTTCCCGCTGCGCAGCGCGGCGGACATACTCTCCGCATGTCCTCCTCTCGTCGCGACTTTCTCCGCTCCGGCCTCGCAGCCGCCGCGTCGCTCGGCCCGCTTGATCTCTCGGGGCTCGGCGCTCAATCAAACCGCAAAGACGCTGAACAAACCGTTCAGCCGAGCGCCGTACCCTGGTACCGGCGCACCCTCCGCTGGGGACAGACCAATATCCGCGAGGTCGACCCGCCGGACTACGATGTCACATGGTGGCGGCAGCAGTGGAAGCGCACGAAGACCCAGGCCGTCATCATCAACGCCGGGGGCATCGTCGCGTACTACCCGACGAAATTCCCCCTCCACCACCGCGCCTCCGGGCTTGGTGATCGCGACCTGTATGGCGAGTTGGCGGCCGTCGCGCGCGCCGATGGACTCGTGGTCGTCGCGCGAATGGACTCCAATCGCGCGCACGCGGACTTCTATCGCGCACACCCCGATTGGTTCGCCGCCGACGCAGAAGGAAAGCCCTACCTGAACACGGGACTCTACGTCGCATGCGTGAACAGTCCGTACTACGACGAGTACATCCCTTCCGTGCTGCGCGAGATCATCGACCGCTCGCACCCCGAGGGCTTCGCCGACAATAACTGGAATGGACTCGGCCGCGACACCATTTGCCGTTGCGCGAACTGCGCACGACGCTTTCGTGACGTCGCCGGTCAGGCGCTTCCCACGGTGAGGAACTGGGACGACACCACGTACCGGAAGTGGATTCAGTGGAACTACGCGCGGCGGCTGGAGATCTGGGATCTCTTCAATCGCGTCACGCGCGAAGCAGGCGGCACCGACTGTCTCTGGATCGGCATGAACAGCGGCTCGATCACCGGACAGGCGCGCGCGTTCCGAGACATGAAGGCCGTGCTGGAACGATCGGAGCTTGTGCTCCTCGACCACCAGGCACGAAGCGACTCGTCAGGCTTCCAGAGCAACGCCGAAGCCGGAAAGCTGGTGCACGGGGTGCTCGGCTGGGACAAGCTCGTTCCCGAAAGCATGTCGATGTACCAGAACTCGCGAAATCAGTTTCGGCTGTCGAGCAAGCCGACGCTCGAGGCGCAGCTCTGGATGCTGGATGGATTTGCCGGTGGTATCCAACCGTGGTGGCACCACATCGGCGCCGCGCAGGAGGATCGCCGCATGCTGCGAACCGCCGAGCCCATCATGCGGTGGCATGCGGCCAATGAGCAGTATCTCATCAATCGCCGCCCCGTCGCCACAGTGGGGCTCGTGTGGTCGCAACCAAACGTCGACTACTATGGACGCGACGCCGCCGATGACGTCGTCGACCTCCCGTGGCGCGGCTGGGTGAACGCGCTCGTGCGTGCGCGTGTGCAGTATGTGCCCGTGCACGTGGACCACATTGCGCGTGACGCGAGTGAGATCAAGACGCTCATTCTGCCCGACCTCGGAGCGATGTCTGATGCACAGCTCGACGCCGTGAAGGCGTTCGTCACGCGCGGAGGGAATCTGGTCGCCACCGGGGACAGCAGCAGGTTCGACGAGTGGGGCGACCCACGACCCGACTTCGGACTCGGCGGTCTCTTCGGCGCACACCTTTCCGGGCCGACGCCGTTCGCGCGTGCGTCCGCAGCTCAAACACGACACACCTACCTCCGCCTCTCGCCGGAGTTGCGCGCGCGCGTCGATGGACCGAAGGCCGCGAGCGATCCCGCGGCGGTCGGCGAGCGGCATCCTGTACTGCGCGGTTTCAATGAGACCGACATCCTTCCCTTCGGGGGCGTACTCTCGCCACTCCGCGTGGACCGCACTGCGATCGTGCTGGCCACGTACATCCCGCCGTTCCCTGTCTTTCCGCCCGAAGACAGCTGGATGCGCGAGCCGCGCACCAACATTCCTGGCGTGATCGTGAACGAGGCAGCTGGGCGCGGTAAGGTGGCGTTCATTCCCGCCGACGTCGACCGACGCTATGGGCGCGAGAACCTCCCCGACCACGGCGATCTTCTCGCCAACGCCGTTCGCTGGGCGGCCGGCGACACCATGCCACTGCGTGTCGAGGGTGCCGGGTTCATCGATTGCCACCTCTATCGGCAGGCGCACCGCCTCGTGTTGCACCTGGTGAATCTTACAAATCCCGGAACGTGGCGCGCGCCGGTCGACGAGGTGATCCCGGTGGGTCCGATGCGTGTCTCCGTTCGCCTACCGACGGGCAGTCAGATGACTCCCGTTCGACTCCTGGTGTCTCAGCAGTCTGCGCGCGCGACGGCCAAGTCAGGGTGGATAACCTTCGACGTCCCGCGGATACATGACCACGAGGTCGCCGTCATCGGTACGGTATGAGTGAGAGGCGCAAGTTCTGCTTTGGGACCGGGCTGCGGCCAACAAGCCGCGCTAGGCGAGGAGTGAGTCGAATGACAGAATTTCCCCAGGCCGCCCGGGCGTCGTCCTCGACGGAGGCCGACCGCGCCCAGTGCTCCGCTATCATGAGCGCGAGGGGTATCGAGGGGGGGGTAGCGTGGTTGAATGCACGCACCCGATTCCGCGTCACCGGGCTTTACCAGGTCGAGCGTTCGCGCTTACAAGGGTCAGGCGGCGAATCTCATGAGTAGCCTCACGATCCTCGAGGGAGCGCTCCGGATTCACTCGGTGGAAGCTCGCCACGCTTCGCGCATTCGTCGCATGCGTCGCGCAGCAGCTGCGGCACCGGCGACCGTGCGTTGGAGCGGCACCGTTCGCGGTGGTGATGCAGCGGCGGCCGGTGCGACGGATCTCGGCACGAACTCTGCTGCTGTCACCGCCGCGTTCAACAAGATCTACGGCGCGGGCGCGAGCGCGTCGACCGCTCCGTCGGAAGCCAACACGACCCACGCGGGAATAGATGTCAGCTCACTCAGCGGTGCGTCCTTCGGCCTCGAGGCCGCACAGGAAGCGTTCGACGAGCCCCTGGACCGCGGCGATGTCGTCGCCATCGTGCAGCCGTTCTTCATTCCGAACATTTTCTAAGGTGACATGATGCGGCATACTGTCGTCACGTGCGCCAAGTCACCCCGAGTCGTCGCCATGCTCTGCATGGCGGCGATGACAGGAGCGTGCAGCATGAAGGACAAGAATTCCCAGATGGCCGATACTCCCGCGGTCGCTGCGCCGGCGGCGACAGCCGCCAATGGCAAGCCGATCGAGACGCTCGACGCGAACGAAGCGCGCAAGCAGCCGACGCCAACCGACGCGGTGAAGCAGTTGCTGACCAAGCAGGGAAAGCCGACCATGCCGCCGCCGGGCGCCACGATGACGACGCGGACGGTTGCAGGAGCAGCAGGTCAGCTCCAGGCCAACATCTACACGCCGGACGGCGCGGGTCCGTTTCCAGTCGTCGTCTACTATCACGGCGGCGGTTGGGTGATCGCAAACAAGGACGTGTATGACGGCGGCGCACGCGCGCTCGCCATCAACGCAAAGGCGATCGTGGTCTCTGCGGACTATCGCGTGGCACCGGAACACAAGTTTCCGGCGGCACACGACGATGCACTCGCGATCTACGAATGGGCGCTGAAGAACGCGGCGAGCATTCATGGCGATCCGAAGAAGTTGGCGCTCGCGGGCGAGAGCGCGGGTGGCAACCTTGCCGTCGCCACGGCCATCGCCGCGAAAGCGAAGGAACTTCAGGCGCCGCTCGCGGTGATCTCCGTGTATCCGATCGCGGGCGGAGATACGACGACGCCGTCGTACACCGAGAACGCGAATGCGAAGCCGCTCAACCGCGCGATGATGAGTTGGTTCTTCGACAAGTACGAGCGCACGGCGGCCGACGGCCAGGATCCGCGCATCAACCTCGTCGGCGCCAACCTTGCCGGCCTCCCGCCGGTCACGATCATCAACGCGCAGATCGATCCGTTGCGCAGCGACGGTGAGATGCTTGCCGCAAAGATCCGCGCAGCCGGTGGCGTCGCCGACCAAAAGACGTACGATGGCGTGACGCACGAGTTCTTCGGCCTGGGTGCGGTGCACCAGAAGGCGAAGGAGGCCGAAGCGTACGCCGCGGATGCGTTGAAGAGGGCGTTTCAGTAAATGGGCGGATATCGAGCACTGTCCGAGAGCGTCGTCGGCGTCGTGGCCGACGTGGTGCGCGACGCCTCGGAGCGGGATGCGGAGGGGCGGCCGGAGGAAGCGGCCGCCCTGTACGAGTGCGCATTCAGCCAGTCGCTCGCAACGGGATCAGAAATGCCGACGTTCCTGGTGGGACGGCTGGCCGTCCTGTACCGGCGACTGGGCCGCTTCGAGGACGAGATCTACCTGCTCGAGCGGTATCGCGATTCACGCACGGATGACGAGATGCAGGCGCGGTATCGCGCGCGGCTCACCAAGGCGCACGCACTCGCCTCCCAGCATCGCGTGTCGGACTCCGTGGCGCTCGCATCGGTGCGCGCGGCCACGGAGCGAAGCCTGGGCAAGCGGCGCCGGCCGCGGGGCGATGGCTCGCGGTCGAAGGACGTACTCACTCATCTTACGGCCGGCGCGACCGCGGATGCGCTCCGCTGAGCGACCCAGCTGCGCCAATCGCGATCGAGGTCCGCAATGATCATCGGGTGCGGAAGCGAAGCGAGAATTGCATCGACCGGCATTCCGTTCATCGAGGCGCCGAAAAGGTCGGATATGGCAGCATCGCCCTCGGTCTCGCGCAGGTAGCGTAGCACGCTCGCCGACTGCAGCATGAAGCCTCGCGCGAAGCGCATGTCGCCGGAATCGTCCGCGCTCGCGTCGGACCGGTCAGCGCTGCTCGGCGTGTGGTGCAACATTCTCCCGACGAGAGTCACCTGCTCCGCGCGCAGCCGGTACGTGAGCAGGTCCCGCATGGGCAGCAATGACTGGCCCAGGACGTCCCCGCTGCTGGTTTGCAGCTTCCCTTCTGCCAGCGTTCGCAGCGTGCCCACACGCAGCCAGTGTGTCACGGGTTGGAGCATCGCGACGCCGGTGTCGGCCGTGTTTCTCGCCGTTGGATTCTCGGCGGCAGTTGGAATCTTCTTCGGATTCTATCCCGCCCGCAAAGCGGCGGCGCTCGATCCCATTCAGGCCCTGCGCTTCGAGTAGCGCGGGAACGCATTACAGAGAGGCCCACCATGAACGTATATGTCGTCCCGCGCACGTCGCTTCGGGCACTGATCGCAGCCGCAACACTTGCGGGCTCACTGCTCGCCCGCCCCGCCCGTGCGCAATCGACCGTCGTCACGCCGAGCGCGGCGACCGCCACGACGAAACCCATCGACCTGCAGTCCGCCGTCGCGATCGCGCTTCGGCAGAACGTCTCGGTGCGGCAGTCGGAGAACGCCGTCGCGTCGAGTAACGCGGTCGTCGGCGGACGACAGAGCGCGCTGCTTCCGTCGCTCTCTTTGAATACCAGCACCGCGCAAAGCCTCGGACGGGCGAGCACCACATCGATCGGCGGCAGCTCTTCGACGCAATCGATGAACGCGGGTATCACGTCATCGTTCGTGGTGTTCGATGGCCTGCGCAACATCAATGAACTGCGCCAGGCACGCCTCGACGTGAATGCCAGCACCAGCGACCTCGCACGCACGCGGCAGACCGTCGTGTTCACCGTCGCCTCCAACTATCTCACGCTTGCCACTGCAGTGGGGCTGGCTGGCGTGCAACGTGAAAATCTCGCCGCGCTGGAGGCGGAAGAGGCACAACTCCAGAAACTCGTGAAGGCTGGCGCGCGGAGCATCTCGGATCTGTATCAGCAGCAGGCCAACACGGCCAGTGCGCGCGCGGGTGTGGTATCCGCCGAGCGTGATGTGGAGTTGGCGAAGATCGCGGTGATCCAGACGCTCCAGCTCGACCCACGCGGCACTTACGACTTCGTGGCACCGCAGGTCAGCGACCTCTCGTCGACCGCGAAGCACAACGACCTCGACAGTCTCCTCACTCGCGCGTTCGCGTCGCGATCCGACCTTGCCGCGGAGCAGACTCGCGTTGACGCGAGCGCGCTCGGCACCAGGGCGGCACAGGCGAGCCGGCTGCCGAGTGTGTCGGTGAGCACGAGCTACAACGCGAGCGCCAACTCAGCGGGTGCCACCACACTGGCCGACCAGCTCAACCAGAATCGCGGCGGATCGGTGAGCCTTGGGCTCACCTTCCCGATCTTCGACCGCGGAACGACGACCGCCGCCGTGCAACAGGCGCGACTGCAGGAGGAGGACGCTCGTCTCGTGCTCGCGAACCAGCGTCAAGCCATCGCGCTCGATGTTCGCCGGGCGTACCTCACCCTCGAGTCTACGCGCCAGCAGCTCACCGTTGCACTGGCACAGCAGAAGGCCGCTGACCTGGCGGTGTCGACGACCAAGGCGCGGTATGCGGTGGGTACGTCGACCTTGCTCGAGCTCACCCAGGCTCGTGCGAGCCAGCTCCAGGCAGCGACGTCGGTCGTGAATGCGCGGAATGCGCTGGCATTCCAGGATGCCCTCATGCCCTACTATACGGGCGAGCTCGATCCGACGGTGGCAGTGCTATCGCAGTAGTTGCATGTGCAAGCATTCAGGAAATTCCCATTGAACCAACGCGGTGTGAGTCCGCTTACTAGTAGAGTAGCTGTTGCGTCCCACCTCATGACAGCGCGGCCTCACGCTTCGGCCGCGCCCCACCCACCAGGAGTTGCTCGATGATGAAGTTCCGTCCAACGTCCGCACGAAGCGTCCACACACTCGCCGCATTGTTGACCGCTGCCTGCATGTTCGCGCCGTCTGCCGGAGCGCAGGCATCGAAGTCCACCGCGAAGAAGCCCGCCGCAAAGAAGGCGGCTGCCAAGCCCGCCCCGAAGCCCGAGCTGCCAATGCGGTTCGTGGTTAGCGCCACCGGCAACGAAGCTCGCTATCGCGTGCGCGAGCGGCTCTTGGGGGCGAACCTCCCGAACGACGCCATCGGCACCACGACGCAGGTGACCGGAAGCATCCTCGCCTATGCCGACGGACGCATCGTGAAGGACAGCTCGCGCATCGTCGTCAACATCACGACCCTCAAGAGCGACAAGGACCGCCGCGATGGCTTCGTCCAGCGTCGCACGATGGAGACCGACAAGTATCCGACGGTCGAATTCGTCCCGACGTCCGTTCGCGGCTTCAAGGGTCCGCTGCCCGCGTCGGGCCCAGTGACGTTCGAGCTCCTCGGTGACCTCACGGTTCACGGCAGCACGCATCCGGCCGTCTGGCAGGTGACCGCCCATGCCGACGGACAAGATGTCGCCGGAACGGCAACCACCGCGTTCACCTTCAAGGACATCAACCTCGACCAGCCGAAGGTGCCCGTGGTGCTGAGCGTCGCCGACACGATCAAGCTCGAGTACGACTTCCGCTTCTCGCGCCCCGCCGCGAAGCCGTAGTCGCCCGACCGTCGCGGGTAACACAGTCGAGCATGCACGTCACACACATCAGATGGGGTACCGCGTGTTTCGCGGGTTCTCCATGTGTAGATCTGCATGACTCGACTCACCCATGAGGTTCTCCACGATGCCCATAACGAAGCCATCGATCGTCGCGCCGTGCGAGCATGATTGCCCCCTGCTCGACCGGCGTACTTTCCTCTCCAACTCGGTGCTCGCTGCGGCAGTGCTCGCGCTTGCCGCGTGCGGTCTCAGCAGTGAGACGGCGCCATCTTCGCTCAATACGACGGTCAAGCTCTCCGACTATCCCGCGCTCGCGACCGTCGGAGGCATCGCTGTGACGACGCTGAGCGGAACACGTGTCGCCCTCGTTCGCACGAGCACCTCGACCGTCGCCGTCCTGTCGCTCATCTGCCCGCATCAGGGCGGACAGGTCAACCAGAACGGCAGCGGGTTTCTCTGCTCCGTGCATGGCGCCCAGTTCACGGCCAATGGAACGTGGAACGGAGGCCAACCTACATCGAGCCTCCAGTCCTATGCGTCCTCGTACGACGCCACCACGGGTGTTGTGACGATCAGCTGATCTACGGCTTCCAGTCGAGAGCCTCCTGGAACCCGTACTTCGCACCCGCCAGAAACGTGCGCTGCGGGAATGGATGAAAGAGGAAGTACTTCCGGTCCAGGAGGTTGTCGACGCCGAGTGAGGCGCTCCAGTGGGCGTCCACCTTGTAGTGCAGGTGGGTGTCCATCACGAACCACTCGGCGAAGCCCTGATAGGTGTTGTAGCGGACGTCGATGTTGTCGAGCGTGGTGTAGAGCCGCGAGCTGTAGCGGCCGGCGAGTGTGTAGGTGAGCTTGTCGTTCGGGCGGTACATCGCCGTCGCCGTGCTGCGCCACTTCGGGATGTTGGGCAGCTGCTTCCCGATTGCTGCATCGGGTGAGGCGGTCGCACTCGCCCGCCCGGACATCGCCAGCGTTCGCGGATCGACATACGTCACGCTGCCCGACAGTGAGAGCCCTTTGAGCAGCACACCGCTGCTGCCCAGCGCAAGCTCAGCGCCGCGCGCACGCACGTGGTCGATGTTCGACAGATACGAATACAGTTGCGTGGATCCCGGGAGCGTGTTGAACTGCGAGATGATCGCGTCGTGCACGTCGTCCTGGAACAGCGACAGCTGCGCCGATGCACGGTCGAACTTGCGCTCCACGCGAAGCTCCGTCGAGAGCACATTGTCCGGCTTGAGATCCGGATTCGGCGACGAGAATGTCGCACCGGTCGACACGAGCTGATACAGCTCTGCCGCCGTCGCAAAGCGGTACGCCTTCCCCACTGCGGCGGTCAGTGACCAGACGTCCGACGCGGACCATGCGAGGATTCCCTTCGGCGAGAACTTCGTACCCGAAACGGTGGGCTGCACGACCGAGGTGGTGCCACTGATGTTCAACCCGTCGAAACCACGCCAATCCTCGTAGCGTCCACCGAAGGTGAACTTGAGTTCCGGCGTGATGTACCACGCGTCCTGCATCCACAGCGCGCGCGTCCGCGTCTTGCCGTCGCCCTCGGTGAACACGCCGGAGCGGACATCGTCGTTTGTCCAATCGGGCGTGTTGTACGTCGTGTTCTTGAGGACGTAGTGCTCGTAGTGCGCGCCCCCGCTGATGGTATGCGCGGAGATCTGCCCCGACGGCTTCCACGTCCCCTTGAGGTCGAGCGTCTCCCATCCGGTTCCGTCGAGCACCGCGGCGCGTCCCTCCGGGCTGAACGACGTGCCTGAAGGCGTGCTCACGGGATTGCGTTGACGATCATGGTTGAAGTGATAGGTCGATCCCACGAGCTCGACGTCCCACGACTGCTTCCGATCAGTGCGAATGGTGAGCGAGTGGGATGTGTGCTGCTCGAGGATGTTGTAGAAGCCGCTCGCGAAGCCGGCCTGCCCCGCGTACGTCGGCTGACCCGACGCCGTGGTGTATGGATCGACCGCGCTATTGCCGTCGTTCTGCCAATAACCAAACGTGTATGCCGCACGAAGAGTGGGCGTGAAGTCGTACGCCGCCTTCACCTTTCCGTTCGCCATCTGCGTGTGGAGCAGGCCGCTCGCTCCGAGCACGTTGGCGGTTGCGTCGAGCTTGTTCTTCTCCGCCACGCCACCCGTGGTGCCGGTCGGGAACGATGCACTCGTCACATAGCTCAGGGGCTGGCTGTTACTTCGCTGATAATTTCCGCTCGTCCAGACGGCGAGCTTGCCGAAGCGATCACCGACGCTGATACCGGTCTGCGAGGTCATGTAGCTGGCCTTCGTCCCGTAAAGATCGAACGACTGAAGCGACTGTGTCTGGCTGAACGACCCTTCGCGCTTCTTCGGCAGCCGGGTCGTGATCTCCATGACCGCACCCATCGAGTTGCCGGCATAGGCCGCCGAGAAAGGCCCGAGCATCATGTCGATCCGCTCCACCTCCGTGGGAGCAATGAGCCCCCAGCGCGGACCACCGATGGTGTTGTTGTTGGCGATCAGTGCGGTGAGCGGAACGCCATCCGCGAAGATGAGGCTACGCGCACTGGAGCTCGTGCCCCAGACTCTCGTGGCGAGCGTGGCCTGCGTGTCCCCGTTGTTGCGCTTCCGCAGGAAGACACTCGGCAGGTACTTCACCGCGTCCTCCGCATCGACGAGGTTCACGGTTTCCTCGGCGCGCTGTTGCGTGATGCTGACAGTGACGGGAAGCGTGAGCAGCTGGATTGGTTTTACCGCGGACCTGTCCTCGACCTTGGCGGTGACGTTCACACGCGTGAGCGTCACAAGAGTGTCGCGCCTTGGCGCGCGCGCAGTGCTGTCCTGCGCGTGCGCCGCGCAGGCGCCGAGGAGCGACGCGGCTGTGGCAAGCAGAATGACCTTCATTGGCTCGATTCCAGTAGTGCAACGATGGAACTCGCGCGCCGACATCCGAGCGCCGTCGTGAACGGAGCGCGCCGCCTTGCCACACGAGGAGCCAGACGCAGTGCGCGCGGCTCGAATGAATTGCTTCGCTGCTGAGGTTCCGTCATGCGCTATACACGACCGGTTCGACCGGCGGTGCGCAGAAGCAACGCTCCTGGGGAGCGCTGTTAGACGGAGGTTGCTACGGGAGGCCCGTTCGCGAACGGGAGGAGTCGATCGGGATCCGCGACGGGCGCTTGCCCGGTGCGGAGATCGAATGCGCGCGCGGGCTCGGCAACGGACACCGCGACGCGAATCGTGATCGACGGCGGCAGGGTCGCAAGCTGTGCGACTCCCGCGCATTCTCCAGCACAACAACAGCCCTCGGAATGGTCGTTCCCTGAGTGACCATGTCCGTGGTGGGCTGCGTGATGTGTCGCCGCACCCGCTGGTGCGGCATGCCCCACCAGTGCGAGACCTCCCAACCCGTGCTCTGCGCACGACGCGCGCGCCGCACTCCCCAGCCCGGTCGCCACCACCAGCGCGACGAGAAGGAGAATGCGGCCAACCACGGAGACGGAGGAACGGGTCTGCATCACGACTTCATCATACCCGTAATGGAAGTAAAATGCGACAGGAAGCGAGCTCGGCGCCGTTCCCCAGACCCGTGAGCGCGTTTTGGGTGTTGATGTTGCCCAATTGCAGCCGTCCTCCCACCACAGGAGATCCGTGATGCGATGCCCGCTCCTCGTCATGATCCTGCTCGTCCCTCCCGCTGTTGGCGGCGCGCAGGCGCCTGGACCAGCGGGCGCGGACGTTCGCGTTTACAGCGGCTCGTCTGGCGAGGCGGTTTCGAAGACACGCAATCACCTCCCGGTTACCCTGCTCGACATCCGTCTCGACGCTGGCTCCACGTTTACGCAGGAGCTACCGGCGTCAGACAATGGGTTCGCGTACGTCATAGAAGGCGGCGCGCGCATTGGCGCGGACAACGTCGCGGTGCGCTCTGGCCGGGTCGCCTGGCTCGACCGTCCGTCGAGACACGCGCTGATCTCATCAAGGCGTCGAGCGACTACATGGCGGGTCGCTTCGCGCGGATGAACGCGCTGCTGGAGGCGCACCGGTAGCGACGTTTAGCGGACGGGCCGCAGGATCGCGACAAGGGAAACGGGTGGTGACCTTCCCCACACAGCGTCGGCGAGGCACCCGACAGACGGGCCCCGCGGAGAGTAATATTCTCATGGGAAAGACTGCATCATCACCCGCCCTTCACACGAGCGCCATGAGCACTGACTCCTTGACCCAATGCGAGACCTCCTGGATGACCGCTGACTGTACGGTGGACGCGGTGATCGCGCGGTCGTCTGCCGCTACCTCCATACTGAACGCCTCCAACATCGACACGTGCTGCGGGGGCCGCGCGTCGCTCGGCGAAGCGGCCTTGCAGGCGCACGCCGATCTGCCCGCTCTCATCGCACTTCTGGCGGCGGTACCGCCAGCCTCAGCGCCGCTGGCATCGGATGCAGCGCAGCCGGCGAAGTCCTGCGGCTGCGGCTGTCGCTGATGGAGTGGTTCGTTCGCGCGTTTCTCAAGGCCAGCCTGGCATGGCTCGCGCTCGGCGTCACGCTGGGCGTCGCGATGGCTGCGCACCCCTTGTGGACGGTGTACTTGCCGGCGCACATGCACATGGTGCTCCTCGGTTTCGTCACCATGATGATCTACGGTGTGGCCTATCATGTCATCCCGCGATTTACCGGACACCGATTGCATAGCGCTCGTGCGGCTGGCATGCATTGGTGGCTGTCGAACATCGGGCTCGCGATGATGGTGTGTGGGTTCGCGACGCGGGTTTTGCGGCCGGGCATGGGCACCGTGGTGCTGGCCACCGGTGGCACGCTCTCAGCGTTCGGCGCGTACGTCTTCGTCTACATCATCTGGCGCACCATCGACGGACCCTCCGCGTTGCGGAAGGCCGAGGCGCGCGCGCGGACGGCGGCGAACGCTTCGGCAAAAGCGCTGCCCATCGCATGACGTCGCTCGTGCGGCGCTTTCTCAAGACGGCTATCCTCTTTCTTGCCGTTGGCCTGGCGATTGGCGGATGGATGATCGTTGGGCGCGAACTCTCCGGCCGCGTCGCGTCACCGTATGTGGTGAGTGCGCACACGCATGCTATCCTGGTCGGTTTCGTGATGATGATGATCCTCGGCGTGGCGCTCTGGATGTTTCCCCGCCCCGCCAAGGGCGACCTGCGTTACCGTCCGGAGCTCGCGGAGACCGCGTACTGGATGCTGGCCTGCGGAACGGCAGTCCGCGTGGTGGGTGAGCTCCTGCATTCGCGCAGCGAGGCGCCGTGGCTGCGCTGGTTGGTCGTCGTCGCGGGGCTCGCGCAGATTGCCGGGCTGATCACCTTCTTCGCGAACATGTGGTCCCGCATACGCGCGGTCGGCAGCAAGGTCCGCGAGGACGGCGGCGAGCGTTTCTGACGCCGTCTCGCATGCTCACGTTTCAGCCAACGACGCCGAGCACAGATAGTTGACCACGTCCTCCGCCGAGTAGCGCGTGCGGCCGCGGGCGAACGTGTCGAGCGACACGAGATCGTCGCCGCTCGTGAGCAGTGGAAGCTCGTCGCCGTCGTCGCGATGCTGCGGCTGGCCGATGTTCGCTGTCAATCCGTTGCACAGGCAGCGGCGACCCACGGTGTCGGCAATGTCGCCCCCCTTTGCCACGAATTGATCGACAGGCTCGGCGGCGCAGCGGTAGCCCACCGTGCCGGTCGGCGTGCGATACGCCGTGCGGAGGTACCCGAGGTCGCAATTGCGCTCGCGCGCATCGTCCTGGTTTTGCAATCCCTCGACGAGAACGACCTTGAAGGGATAGCCCGTGGGCGACGCACGGGAGTCCGTTCGCACACGCACGGTGCCGGCCGCAATGCCGGCGAGCACCTGCGCCTTGAGCTCCGGCGCGAACCCGGACTCATCGCAGTAGGCGAACAGCGTTCCCACCTGCACGCCGGCGGCTCCGACAGCAAGCGCGGCCCGCAGTCCATCCGGCGTGCCCGCACTGCCCGCAAGCCAGAAGGGCAGACCCAGGTCCTTGATCTTTTCCAGGTCCACGACGTCACGCTCACCGTACAGCGGCTCGCCATCCGCGGAAAAGCGTGGTTCGCCTCGGGGCGGCGCGTTGTGGCCACCCGCCGTTGGCCCCTCGACGATGAATCCGTCGACCCGACCCGACGCCTTGCGCGCCAGGTTCGTCGCCAGCGAGCTGGCGGATACGATTGGAATGAAGCGTGGACGATTAAGAGGCGGCCTCTCGCCGCCCAGGTGATCGCGCGGATCGAACACGATTTCATCGGGTGTCGCGCCGGCGGGTCCTTCGACGTCCAGCTTGAGGCGCGCGACCCGATGTTGCGCCAGCGCGTCGAGGGCGCCCGGAATTTCTCGAGGAATTCCGGCGCCCATGAGGACGTAGTCCACGCCGGCGAGCATCGCGCCGTACAGCGACTGGAGATTCGGCATCTGCACCTTGGTCAACAGGTTGATGCCCACCATGCCGTCATGCCCTTCCTTCGCGAGCCAGACCTCCACGAAGTTCGCCATCATCGTGATCTGCTGGCGCGCGAGGTTCACTCTCTTCCTGAACATTGGCAGCAGCTTGTACGGCGCGTTGCCTCGCTCGCCGGGCGCCAGGTAGTAACGACGCAGCAGGTCGTCGCACACGCCTGGAATGGGAAAGGCGCCCATCGCGCGTCGTACGTGACCGCCTTCGTCACCGTCCTGCAGGCGTCGAATCATCACGGTGTCGATCGCTGTTCCGGAGACGACGCCGAGGTGGCCCAGGCGCGACACCGCGCGGGCGAGCTGCCAGCCGGAGACGCCGATACCCATGCCGCCCTGGATGATGCGCGGATGCTCTTTAGCCCATGTCATGTCATGCACCAATCAATCCTTGACAGTGAGATGCCCTTTCATGCCGAGCAGCGCATGCGGGTCGCATTGGAAGTAGTAGCGTCCGGCCGCGAAGGTCACCGGCACGTCATATGTCTGGCCAGGCAGCTGGAGCAAGTCGCTCGTCTTGGGCAGTCCGGTCTTTCCGGGGTTCGAATCGGGCAGGAAGTTCACGTTGTGCACGCCGACGCCGATGGTGAAGCGCACCGTGTCGCCTCTCTCCGCCACGATCTCGTTCGGCGTGAAGGAGTTGCCGGTGGCGTCGCTGGTGAGCGTCACGACGATGGCCTTACCCCCTTCCGCCTCCTTGTCGCCGGACTTATGCGCCGCGGTGGCGGCCTTGTCGTCGCTGGTGCTCTTGGTGTCCTTTCCGCACGCGGCCGTGACCAGCGTAACGCCGATGGCGAGCGCCATGATGCCGCGCCGATGGATGAAGTCGTACATGAGAGACAATCCTCGAGAGTGAGAGTGGGGCCCGCCTGCGAACCGCAGCACGGGCAACGCGTTGCTAGAAGTCCTTCCGTCGAAATGCACGAAGCCCCAGCGCGATGGGCACGACGACCCACAGCGACAGGGCGCCGGCCGCCACCAGTGTGCCCACTGCTCCGCCGAGAAACTGCTGGAACACGGCACCGGTGTAGCCCATCAGTGCCGACACATCCAGCTGCAGCAGCAGTGTCACACGCGCGAGGTCGACGGGATTCGCCAGCGTCAGCGCGAGCATCGCTCGCTCGAGCGGATAGTCGGCGAACGCGGCGACGATGGCCATCACGAGGCCGTCGTATACGATCGCGCACAGCATCCATACGCCGATGGCGACGCCCAATCCCTTCAGCCGGTCCTCGCACCACAGCGCGATGCAGAAGGCGACGCCCGTGAAGATCATCGTCAAGGCCGCGCCCGCGCCGAGCAGCGCAGCGAGCATCGCGCGTTGCGCAGGGTCGTCGAAGCCGTGCACCACGAAGGGTGCGCTCACGCCGATCAGGAGCGCGGCCACCAGCGGTACGCTGAGCCCGAGATACAGCCCAAAGAAGAGTCGCCGACGCTCCACAGGCTGGGCGAGCAACAGCTCGATGAACTCGCGTGCGCTGTACAGATAGACGGTCGCAAACACGAGGGTCACGAGCGGCACCACATACAGCACGATGCTGGCGATACTGAGGATCGCGCGCGCGTCTCCGCCGGCGAAGCGAAGCAGCCCCTCGGTGACGGCAAGGAAAAAGATGCCGTACATCGCGAGCCATCGGCTTCTGAGGACGTCGCGCGCCTGGTAGCGCGCGACCTTCAGCACAACGGACGCGAAGCGCACCCGCACCGCCGTACCCGCCTGCGCGATCGGCAGGGAGACCGCCATTCCGCCGGCGCTCATGCGGCCTCCGCGCCCAGCATCAGCGCGGCGATCGCACGCTCGAGATTCATCTCTCCCATCAACGCCTTGAGATGAGCCAGTGCGCCACTGTAGCGCACGCGCCCGTCCGCCAGGTAGATCACGTCGTCGGTGAGCTCGTCGACTTCGCTCATGATGTGCGATGTCAGCAACACCGAACGGCCGTTCGCACGCTCACGACGAATGCGCGCCTTGAGGATGCCGGACGACACCGGATCCAGGCCCGCGGTGGGTTCGTCGAGCACGTACAGCTCGGGCGAGAACAGGAACGCCGCAACGGCATTTACCTTCTGCCGAGTCCCGCCGGAGAGCACGCGGAGCGGTTTCCGCATTTCGCTCTCGATCCCGAACGCCGTCACGAGCTCCTGGTTCACCGCGGCACCGCCGCGAAGGTCGCGCAGCAGGTGGATGAGCTCCTCTCCCGTCATGTGCTCCGGAAAGCGGGCGAGCTGTGGCATGTAGCCAATGCGCGCTCGATACGCGTCGTCGTCGCCGATTCCCGCGCCGTCGAACGTGAGCGTGCCGGAGTCCGGACGCGCAAGACCGAGCACAGACTTGATGAACGTCGTCTTGCCAGCGCCATTCGGACCGACGATGGCGGTCACGCGACCGCGAGCGACATGGAGATCAACGCCGCGCAGCACCTCCACCGTAGCGAACCGCTTCCGCAGTCCTCGCGCGACAATCATGGCAACCTCCTCATGGCAGGGCGCGCATCGGCCAGCGTTGCCGGCGTCAGGGCCGGCAGCACACGCTCAGCCACATCGAGCAGTTCGACGAATCCGCTGCGCAGCAGGATGAGCGCCGGCTCGTGTTGCTCGACGATCATCGAGAAGAGCCGCACGGGACGGAACGGCACGTCGCCGGTTCCGTCACGATTGAGGTCGTATCCACGATAGGCATCCCAGTAGTTTCCCGAGAGGACCGTGGACGGGTCGCGGCTGTTCGAGGCCATGTCGAACGTGTTGGCGATGAAGTTGTTGCGCGTCATCGCACCGTCCCCCGTGCTCGCGTCGAGCTTGACCGCCCATCCGTTCTCGATGAAATCATTGCGGTCGGCCACGAGGCGGTTGGCACCATCGGCAACGAGTCCCGTGGTGTTGCGATAGAACACATTGTGCTCCAGGCGCGCGTCGCTGATCTCCTTGAGCAGCAGGCCGTACGCGGCGGCGCCCCAGTTGTTCTCGAACCGGTTGCCGATCATCTGCACGCGATGCGTGTACATCACGGCGACGCCAGAGCCGTTGCGCCGGAAGGTGTTCTGGATGTATCGGCAGTCGTCGGAATACATGAAGTGCAGCCCGTAGCGAAGGTTCCCCTCGCTCAGGTTGCGCGACACCATCGTGCCGTGCACGAACTCGAAGTAGATCCCGTCACGAAAGCCGCGCACGCTGTTGTCGGCGATGACGACGTCGCGCGATGACCAGAGATGGATGCCATTGCCTGATGATGTCTCGGTGCGATGCGACGCGACGAGGATATTCCGCTCGACCCGGCAGCCCGTGACATTCGCGAGGTAGATGCCGAAGAAGGCATCATCCACGCGATTGTCGAGGATGCTGCACCGGCGGGCATTCTGCACACGGAGCGCGGCGCGATCTTCCACGTAGCTCGTGCCCACGTGCGCGAGGCGAATGCCGCGCACCGTCACATCGTCCGCGGTGATCGTCATGATGGCATGCGCGCCGTCGCCTTCTATCGTGGGCAGGCCGCGGCCGACGATCTCCACCGGCCGATCGACGACGATCTCCTGCTCGCGGTAGATG
>DAIUFP010000002.1:282177-336730 GCA_036844565.1 Gemmatimonadaceae bacterium
CGAGGCCTGCTGCGAGGTTCAGATCCACAAGAACGCCCGGGCGCACGAGCCGCAGGGCCTGTCCGATGCTCCGCACGGGTCCCGATGCCGTCACGACGACCTCGGGAGTACCCTGTGCCGCGGCTCGTGAAAGCAATGCGCCGAGTGCGAGCGCGAGGGCGACCGCGAGGCACTGCAGTGTTCTACGAAGCATGATCTCTCTCGCTCGGCGATTGCCGCGCGGTCACGCGATCCTGCTCGACACGCACACGAACCTCGGTCCAGGTCATCGGCGCCACGCCGAAGCGCTTGACCGTCGCCGCGACATCCGTCGCGGGGCCAATCGCGAGCAACCCTGCCCCCATGGGACTCCCGGGACCACCTCGCGAGATGAAGCGCGCAGTCGTGGCTAGCATCAGGTGGCCGGGATGATCGAAGTCACTCACCCACAATGAACGAACGTCGCGCTCAGCCGTGGGCGTCAGCGAGTAGTGCGCGAGGCATTCGATTGAATCGAACTCGTGCACTTTTCCTGTCTGCGTGACGAGCTCGCCACCGTACCGGTCATCGCTGATGCGCATCCGGCAGACGTCGCAGTCGGCGCGGCCGTATGCGATAGGTGCGGGATCGGCGCGTCGGCACCCAGAAGCTGACAGCAGGACCGCAACCATCAGGACCGCGATGGAGTGCGCGGGCGCGGGCGCGAGCACTCTCGCCGCCGCCGCTCGCACACGAAGCCGGAAAGGAAGCAGTGCCAGCACCGCCACGATGAAGGCGATCACCGCTAGCCAGCCGCCGACTGCGGGCCACGACGAGGCGTTGAAGTTGAGCAGCTGCTTGCTGCCGATGAGCGGCGGCTGATAGGTCATCCCCGGTACCTTGATGACCGCATCGGACGCGAGGTTGTGACCGTAGTCGTACGACCACGCGTAGAACTCGGCGAGCCCCGCCGCGCCGGCCACGCCATAGGAGGCGATCCATGCCCAGAGGAACGCCCGCCGTCCTGCCAACGCGACCGCGAGCCCGAAGACAACAAGCGCGCCAACCACCCAGGGCATGTAGTGCAGCACGGGAATGGCGGCGGGCTCGATCGCCTTCATGCCGATGTAGTGATTGAGCCCGTTGATATTGTCGAGGTCCGTCGGCGCGAGCCCCGTGATCGTGTTGATCCGGATGAGCATGCCCAGCCCTTCGGGATACTGTGGCGCCTGAAGCTGAATGCGCCACAGCGGCACGAAGAAGAGCACGAGCATGAGCAGCGCCGCCAAGGCGGTGAGCGCCCGCGACCGAACGGAGAGCGGTGTCACAGTCCGGCCTTGCTCAACTGGGCCTTCGTCTTGGCGCTGACGTTGGCCGTCATCGGAACGTTCGAGCCCGGCGCGGAGACGCGTGCGTATCCCTGCATCTCCTGGTGGAGCGCGGAGCAGAAGTCGGTGCAGTAGAAGGGAAACACACCGACGCGCGTCGGGATCCACTTCATCGTCCTCGTGTCGCCGGGGTTGAGCACCAGCTCGGAGTTCTGCGCGCCCAGCACCGCGAATCCGTGCAGGATGTCCCAGTCCTGCTCGATGTTCGTGACGTGGAAGTAGACCGTGTCACCCAGCGTGATCCCTTCCAGATTGTCCGGCGCGAAGTGGCTGCGAATGGCGATCATCTTCACGTCCACGCGCTTGCCGTTCCGCACGATACCGCCCTCGCTTTCCGACCGTGCCACGTATGGATTCGTGTTCTCGGCCAGCTTGAAGAACTTCACCTGCTTGTCCTGGATCAGCGCCGCCGGAATCGCCTGTGCGTAGTGCGGCTCGCCGATCGTGGGGAAGTCGAGCAGGAGCTTCATCTTGTCACCCGAGATGTCGTAGAGCTGCGCGGACTGGAACAGCTCGGGTCCCGTCGGGAGGTAGCGGTCCTTCGTGATCTTGTTCATGGCCACGAGGTACTTGCCGTACGGCTTCTTCGTGTCACCACCCGGAATCATCAGGTGCCCGATCGAGTAGTAAGTGGGCGCGCGGTCCACGACTTCCCAGGTACCGAGCTTCCACTTCACCACCTCGGACGAGATGAACATCGAGGTGTAGGCGTAGCCCTTTCCGTCGAACTCGGTGTGCAATGGGCCAAGACCCGGCTTCTGTACCTCGCCGGCCATGACCGACCCGTACTTGAGAACGGGAATGCCGTCGATCTCCTTGTCGAAGGCCTTGTCGGCAATCGCCTTCAGGAGCTTGGTGAAGGAGTGCACCGGAATCACGGTGGCCAGCTTGCCGCCAGCGACGATGTACTCGCCCGTGGGATCCACGTCGACACCATGTGGCGACTTCGGCGTCGGGAGGAAGTACACCATACCCGTGCAGTCACGCGGGTCGAGCATCTTCACGCTCGTCTTCGTCTCGGACTTCGCCATGCGACTGCTCTCGTCCATCCAGTTGTGCATGTACTCGGACGGGAACGATTTCGCCTTGCCCTCGGTCACGCATGCTTCGGCGCGCCGGTAGTTCACCGCGGCGATGAAGTCCTTGTCGTTCTGCGATGCGTTCGCCTCCAGCTTCGTATTGGCCTGCTCACTGTTGTAGGAGGTGAAGAAGAACCAGCCTTCCGACGGACCCTTGCCGGCGTGGCCGAGGTCGTAGTCGTAGCCCGGCATCATGATCTGGAACGCGATGTCCATCTTGCCCGGCTGGTCGGCCGTGATGAACGACAGCGTGCCGCGGAACTTCGCCTTGTAGTCGGCGATCGGCTCGTCCGTGTTGGGAATCGGTACACTGAAGCGTGTGGCCGAGACGACGTACCTGCCGTCCGGAGTCGTGAACGGAGATGCGTGACCGCCCGCGGCATTCGGTATCTGGATGATCTCGTCCGTCTCGAAGCGCGTCAGGTCGATGCGCGCGATGCGTGGCGTATTGTTTCCATTGATGAACAGCCACTTCCCGTTCGGTACGCCGTCCGTCTGCGAGAGCTCGGTGTGGTGTGTGTCATCCCACGGGATGAAGCCGAACGTCGTCTGGAGCATCGGCTTCGTCTCTTCGTTGTAGCCCCAGCCGGTCTCCGGATTCTGCGAGAAGACGGGAATCACCTTGAGCAGGCGCCCCGATGGCAATCCATAGACGGACACCTGTCCGCTGAAGCCGCCCGACATGAACGAGTAGAGCTCGTCCTTCGATCCGGGAGCGACGTACACTCGCTGCGCGGCGTCGCCGCTCACGAGGTTGGACGTGGTGGGACTGGTTCGACTGCATGCGAAGGCAACGAGGGACGCCGTCGCGATGCTCGCGCCGAGCCAGAATGTGCGTGACCGATGTAGTTGCATGATCTCCGTCCTGGTTGAGATGGTTTCCACTGGTTCGCGCGGCATCATGATCGTGCCGCGGCGACAGCCGGGCGGTTCACGCCGCAGAGTTCGCTGATTGCCGTGCGCAGCAGCGGCTCGCGCGCGTCGAGGGTGAGCTCGGTCCATCGCTGGTGCGCTGCGCATGGATGCACCGGATCGCACTCCGAATCGCGCAGCACGCATCGGGGACCGTGGACGGTGGCGTCCCCGAACACCTCCACGATGTCAGCGACCGTGAGCACATCGGGCGCAACCGCGAGCGCGAACCCGCCGCCCGGACCGCGCACACTCGTCAGCACGCCGCGCCGCGCGAGCGCATTGAGCGTTTTCGACAGGTAGTTGTGCGGTGCGCCGAGGATCGAAGCTATTTCCTCGGCGCTGACGGCTCGCTCACCGTGTGCGCGGGCGAGCACGATGACGGCGCGCACCGCGTACCCTGCGGTTCGGGAGAGCATCCTAGCGCGCCAACGATGGTGAATTGTGCATGCTGATATGATGATTTCAGCGCGCCGTTCACTGTGTCGGGCTGTTTACCGAACGTGTGAGGGAGGTTTCACGAGGACTCGCGGGATTCTCCCGTCAGGGGTTCCCCTATGACGATGCGTGCCCCCCGCGTGGTCAGGCCTCGACGAGGAGAATTCCGATCGTCCCCTTCTGTCCGTGACCGAAACCGTGGTTCACGAAGGGAAACTCACCGGCCACGTCGCACTGGAGTTCGAAGCACATGCCGCCCCCTGGTGGCACGCCCCACGTCTGCACGCCACGGACGGGCGAGCCTGGTGGCGCGCCGAGATACACGGTGTCGAACTGCTCGCCCACCACGTGGAAGTTGCACGGATGCGTGGGACCGGAGTTGACGAGCCAGAAGCGTACACGCTCGCCGCGCTTTACCCGAATGGGCTCCTTGATGTACTGGTTGGGGCGACCATTGAAGCAGACGAAGTCGGGTAGCGTCGAGAGCATCTTCTGGTAATCGAACGCCCGCACGCCCGCCGCAGCCTCGGCCAGGTAGAACTCGCTCTGGACGAGGACGAATTCCCTCGCAGGGGCAAGCGGCTGCGCGGGAGAAACGATGATGGCGCCGTTCATCCCGGACCCGATGTGCATCAGCACGGGCGCCGTTCCGCAATGGTACATGAAGGCGCCCGCGTACTTCGGTGTGAAGGTGAAGGTGACCGAGTCACCCTTCACCACCGAGCGGAACGCAATCTTCGGATCGATCTGCGCGGCATGAAAGTCCATCGAGTGCGGGATGTCGGAATCGTTCGTCAGCGTAAACTCCACGGTGTCGCCGACACGCGTGTGCACGAAGGGTCCCGGGGTATCTCCCTCGAAGGTCCACGCGGCGACCACCGTGTCGTCCGAGATGCGCACGGGCACCTGCTTCGCGTGCCAGTGCAGGCGCTGCACGTGGCCAGTCGGGAGTGGTGGAAGCTCGGGAGCGATACGGTGAAAGGGCGTACTGGCCGCCCCCTGGCCCGCGCCAGCGGTGGCCGTTGTCTGGCCATGCTTCACGTCCTTGAGCACGATCGTGTCGAGGCGACTATCGGAGTTCTGGTTGGCGTTTGGTGAAATGGTCGTCGCGCCGGGTGCGTGCGCAGTGTCGCGCATCGCCTTGGACGTATCCGCGCCGGTTCGGTCGCTGGCGCACGCGACGAGGGCCGTGCCGATGCCCGGAATGGCGAGGCTGAGCGCGGACGCGCGAGCGAGAAAGTCGCGTCGGCTACTTGGCGCGTTCAAGGACGATGCGTCGAGACGAGGTAGCGCGGGGACGGATTTCTCTTTCATGATCGGTCTTCCTCCGAGGGTCGGCAGGGCATGCCCTGCCGCCCAATCGCAATTCTGGGCGCAGTAACCTCGGCATTCGCGCCCGGTCCACCGGCACGATTCGTGACCGCAGCAGGGACGGATTCCCGCCGCCGATCGCTCGATCTATGTTCGAACAACCGCAATCCCGGCCATGCCGTCGAATCCAGAAGAATCGAGCAGTAGTCCGCCCGCCGCGTTTTCACTGCGGAACGTGGAGCAGGTTCGCGGAGGCACTCAAACGCTGCGGGAAATCGACCTCGACATCCCGGTGGGCGAAGTCGTGGCGCTCGTCGGCCCGTCGGGTGCGGGCAAGACGTCGCTCATCCGATTGCTCGATCGGCTGGATGATCCGTCGAGTGGCGAGGTGACATATAACGGCTCCCCTATCGCGTCCATTCCCGTGCGCGAGCTGCGTCGCCGGGTTGGTTTCGTGTTCCAGGCACCGGTGATGTTCACTGGTACGGTCGCCGACAACCTCGACATCGCGCGCGCCCTCTCGCAGGCCAGCATGCGGACAGACGGCGCGCCGGCCCGCGCGCTTACACCCGATGACGCGCTCCGCCTCGCCGGTGTGGATCCGTCACTCGCGTCGCGCGACGCGCAGTCGCTCTCGGGCGGTGAGCGCCAACGCGTGAGCATCGCGCGCGCGCTGATGAGCAGCCCCGAGGCGCTCCTCCTCGATGAGCCGACGTCCGCGCTCGATCCCGACGTCGCCGATCACGTCATGGCGACGATTCGTTCGCTCGCCGAGACACTGCGTCTCACGGTCGTCATGGTCACGCACCGTCTCGCCGAGGCGCGGGCCGTGAGCACGCATACGGTCTTCATGGAGGCGGGTCGCGTGATCGAGTCGGGTCTCACCGAGATGATGTTCACGGCGCCGCACGAGGCGCGCACGCGTGAGTACCTCGTCCGAGAAACGCGAGAATGATTGCCGCGCCCCCGACAGCCTCCGGGTCGATGCTCGCACTGAGCTGGCTCGACCTCGCGCTCGCCAGTGCACTCGTGCTCGTCGCCATGGCGATCTCCGCCTGGCAGCGACTGGGTCTCGTGCGTGGCTTCGCCATCGGCGCCGTGCGCGCCGTGGCGCAGCTCGTCGCGGTGGGGTACGTCCTCGCGTTCCTGATGTCGACGCGACAGCCGTATCTCATACTGCTCACGCTCCTCGTGATGCTGGTCGCGGCGACCGTCACCGCCACCGAGCGACAGAAGCGCGGACGAGTGCGCCTGTTCGTCATCAGTGGAACGGCCATGCTCATCGGCGCCGGGCTCACCCTCGCGTACGTCGACGCGGTCGTTCTGCGACTCCGCCCCTGGTACGATCCCCAGTACCTCATTCCCCTCTTCGGCATGATCATCGGCAACGCGATGAACGGCGCTGCCTTGGCGGCCGAGCGGTTGAACAGCGAGATGGAGCTTCGTCGCGGCGAGGTGGAGGCGTATCTCGCACTCGGCGCCTCACCCGCTCGCGCGTCGGCCGAAGCGGTGCGGCGCGCGCTCGTGGCGTCGATGATGCCAACGCTCAACATGCTGATGGTCGTCGGACTCGTGTCGCTTCCCGGCATGATGACGGGACAGGTCATCGCCGGTTCGTCTCCACTGACCGCGGTGCGCTATCAGATCGTCGTCGTGTTCATGCTGGCGGGCGCGGTGGCGATCACGTCCGTCGTCGTCGCACTGTGGTATCGGCGCACGTTCTTCACCGCGGCCGAGCAATTGACCGAGCGGCGTGCGGTGTGATGCGCACTGAGGCGACACGACCCTCGCCGCTCGAGAACCGCCTCGATGCAGATTCCTCCCGGCCGTTCATTTGCAGATGAAGTCGGCAGTCGCGGTTGCAACGATTGATCGATGGTCGTGCACCTCACCTCTACCTGACACCGACATGGGATTCGACCAGTATCACGAGCCGCCGGAAGAGCTCTCGGCAGCCACCCGCACGTTCGCGCGGATGATCACGTCGCTCACCGAAGAAGCCGAGGCCATCGGCTGGTACGAGCAGCGCATCTCGCTGGAGAAGGACAAGGCCGCGAAGGCCATCATGCGAAATGCGCAGCACGAAGAAATGAAGCACTTCGGGATGGATCTCGAGTTCCTCATTCGCCAAAAGCCGAAATGGCGCGAGACGCTCAAGGCCATCCTCTTCACCACCGGCGATATCGTGAAGCGCGGCGAGGCGGGTGAAAAGGCGGCGGAAGAGTGATAACGAGACTCTCTATCCCTCGCACGTCATCACGCCGTACCCCGACAGCGCTCGTTGCGGGTTCCAGCCGCTCGCGTACACGAACAGGCGGGCGACGGCAGGCTCTCCGCTCAGCCGCTGCTGCGGCATGGTGAGGAGGACGCCGCCGCGCACGTCTCGCGCCCAGGTGATCACACTGTCCGTCTCCGACACCGATCGGCCGGCACACGCAAGCGACGTCGGCTCACCCAGTAACGATGTCGTGCGTGCCCGAAGCGTGCGGGCTTGTGTCGGCGTCAGAAGGAACTCGACGCCTTCGACGACGGCATCCGGCGACACCGAGTCGCCGGCGGCGGGATTTGGAGTCACGATCACGCCGGCGAGGAACGGGCGCGCGGAATCCGGGCTGAATTGTGTCGTCCACCGGTCGCCGGAATGGTGGACACGCAGTGCCGGTAGCACGCGTCGCGCATCGAGCAACGGTTGCGTGAGAGTAATTGGCGTCAGTTCGGCGAGCAGTTGTTGCGCGCGCGAGGAATGTCCCTCGACGCGACAACTGGCGAGCACTCCGCATGACGCAACGACGACAAGGCACCCGCGCGACACTCGCGCTGCTGAACATTGGCGAAGTTGTCGGGCGGTCGCACGCATCTTCAACACCTCGGGCACCAGGAGACGGCCATACTCAACCACCCCGCGTCGCGTCACCGGGTGCGGCCAGTCCAGAGAACCTGCGCCGAGGCATGTTATGACGCAACGTCATCGGGACCGGGCATAGATGGTGCCCAGGGACTAGTGCGGCAGCCTCGACCGCATCAGCCCGTATGCCGCTGTGCCGAGAAGCGCGGCGCACAGCGGCACGATCATGACCGTCACTCCCGCGCCGATGAGCGCAAAGAGTGGCCCCGGGCACGCCCCGACAATTCCCCACCCCAGCCCAAACATCACGCCCCCCGCCCAATAGCTCGTTCCGCGGCCGAGGACCTTCGATGGAGGTGCGATCGGCTCGCCGTCCGCCGTCCTCAGGTCCATCCGCCGGATGACCTGCAACGAGATACCCGCCGTCAGCACCGCGGACCCGATGATTCCGTACATGTGGAACGATTGGAACCGGAACATCTCGTAGATCCTGAACCACGAAACGACCTCGGACTTTATGAGCATCACCCCGAAGAGGATCCCGAGCACGACGTAGGCGATCAACCCGCGAACGGCTTTCGCAGTCATCGCGTGCCTCCGAGCAGCAGCGGCAACAGCACCCAGGTCGAGACCACTCCGCCGGCGAAGAATCCGATGACGGCGATGAGCGACGGAAGCTGAAGGTTCGCAAGCCCGCTGATCGCGTGACCAGAGGTGCATCCGCCAGCGTAGGAAGTTCCGAATCCGATGAGGAAACCGCCTCCCAGCATCGCCACGAGGACGCGCGCGTTCAAAAGTCCGCTCCAGGAGAACAGCTCGCGGGGCACCAAACCACTCATGTCGTGCAGCCCGAGCGCGGCCAGTTGACTCCGCGTCTCCGGTGAGATCGCGAGGACGTTGCTCTGCATGAGGAAATGCGTGGCGAACACTCCACCCACGACGATCCCCGCGGCAAAGGCAAGATTCCAGGCGCCCACCGCACGCCAGTCGTAGCGGAAGTAGTCTGCGCGACCCGGCAGCACGACAGCGCACAGGTGACGCAGGTTGCTCGAGATCCCGAATGAACGGTTACCCACGAGCAGCAACGCAGGCACGATGAGGCCAATCACGGGGCCCGAGACGTACCAGGGCCATGGACCCGAAAGCTGTGCGAGGATCGACGTCATCGAGGTGCCTGTTGTCGTGAATGGTTCCGCTCGACTCGCGGGCATTGTGTGCGCCGTTCGCAGATGGCGCTAAGCTCGTCCAACGACATGCCCGTGGCGAAACTCAAGAACATATCATTGACGATACCTTCCCGCGTGCAGATTTGCGCTCCCTTCCCGCTTTCGCATATTAGGTGACCGGCGGCATCACGCTGCCGGCGAAACGAACCCCTCTGGAGGTCTCGATGGGTAATCTACCCCGTATGTCCCGCCTGTTTGCGCTGGTGCTGCTCGCATCCTTCGCAGCATCGGCCGGCGCGCAAAAACCGGCCGCCAAGCTCACGTGGGGACCCGTGCCGCCCTTCCTCCCCGCGGGCGCGAAGATGGCCGTCGTCAGCGGCGATCCCATGAAGGAGGGAAAGTTCGCGCTCCAGCTCAAGATGCCGAGTGGTTACACCTTCCCGGCGCACCAGCATCCGACGGAAGAGCATCTCGAGGTGAAGTCGGGCGCGTTCAAGATCGGGATGGGAGATGCATTCGACGCAAAGAAACTGAAGACGCTCAAGGCCGGAGAGACGGCGAATGTGGCCGCCAAGATGAACCACTACGCGCGCGCGTCGGGACTGACCGTCGTGGAGGTGAGCGGGACAGGTCCGTTCGCGATCACCTACGTGGCGACGGGAAATTCGACGGTGCCGTCGAAATCGAAGTGATCTGATGATCGCCGAGGCCATCAAGCACTTGAAGCTCGCCGAGGCCTACGACAAGAAGCGGCATCTTTGTGCATCGTTAGTCCGCGACGGCACAAAGGTCGCCAAGTGCGTGGTACTGAGCGGGTCACCTCTCGAGGTGGCCCGTCTCAGTAGCGGGAAGCACTTGGTCGCCGGCCGGATGAAGCTCGATCGGTGTCCCACCGCCGTGTCCAGACGGGAGCAATGACGCAAACCCCGAAGGTCGATGCTCGGGAGGTCCAGCGCCGGAGTAGCGATCGCGAAGTGCCCCGACCCGTTGGTCTCCGTGCATTCTGGAAGCGCGTGGGTCCGGGTATCGTCACCGGCGCCGCGGACGATGACCCGTCAGGCATAGCGACCTACTCTGTCGCGGGCGCCCAGTACGGGACCGCCCTCCTTTGGACGGCGCTGTTCACGTGGCCGCTCACGATCGCCGTCCAGACCATGTGCGCGCGCATCGGAATGGTGACCGGTCAGGGGATTGCCGGCGCATTGCGCCACAAATTTCCGCGTCCGGTGCTTGTTGTCGCGGCGGTCGCACTCTTCATCGCCAACACGATCAACGTCGGCGCAGACCTCACAGGCATGGCTGACGCGGCCGAAATGCTGAGCGGGGTCAACTCGCACGTGTGGGTCATCGTGCTCGGTGCCGGCATCGCGGCCGCCACGATTCGCCTTCGGTACGCGCTCCTCGCGCGCATCCTCAAATGGCTCGCGGTCGTGCTCGTGGCGTACGCGATCACCGCGTTCTACATCGGCCCGAATTGGCACGCCGTCGCGCACGACACATTCGTGCCAGGCGTGCCGAAGGTTGGAGGCGCGTGGGCGACCATCGTCGCCATACTCGGCACGACGATTTCACCGTACCTGTTCTTCTGGCAGGCGTCGCAGGAGGTGGAGGAAGAGAAGGCACTCGGTCGGCGGCGTGTCGAAGATCGCATCGGTGCCGCGCCATACGAAATCACTACGCGCGCGATCGACATAACGGCGGGCACATTCTTCTCCAATGCCGCCATGTTCTTCATCATCCTCGCGACCGCGCTTACGCTCCACCGCGCCGGCATCACGAAGCTCCAGACGTCGCGGGAGATTGCTGCAGCACTCACGCCGCTCGCGGGACGGTTCGCCACATTGCTCTATACCGTAGGACTGCTCGGCACAGGCTTGCTCGCCATTCCAACGCTCGCGGGAGCAGGCGCCTATGCGTTCGCCGAGATTTTTCGCTGGAGACAAGGGATGGACGAGCCGTACCACCGCGCGCCGGGCTTTTACGCGGCGTTCATCGTCTCGGTGGCGATCGGCGTTGGGCTGAACTTTGCCCGCGTGAATCCGGTGTCAGCGCTCTATTGGACGGCGGTGATCAATGGCGTTCTCGCGCCGTTCTTGCTGGTCGGCATCCTGATCGCGGCATCCGATCGACAGCTCATGCACGATCAGCCGAGCCCATGGCTGGGCCGTGTCGTGGTCGGGCTTACCACTCTTGTCATGTTCGCCGCGGCCATCGGCATGTTTGTTTTCTAGTTGGGGAACCTTGCGCTCGTAGCCCGTCTGCGGCCGACCGCATCGCCGCGCCGCCCTCCAAATGCAACGGGCGGTGCTCGCAAAAGGGCCCGGGCTCATCGCCCGGGCCCTCTGTTTTTCCCTTGACCCAAATTCTTACGGGGCCGGCTGCGTGATCGCGTTCATCTGGAGTGTGACCGCGGTCTGTGCGAGGAGCCTCCCGTTCACCGATGCTCCCGTATTCACAGCGACCATCGTCTTCGCCAACACGACGCCCTCGAAGTGAGCGGTCGTCCCGATGGTCACGGCGCCGGCAACCTGCCAGAAGATGTTCTTGGGTAGCGCACCTCCAGTCAGGGTTATGCGCGCACCATTGCCCTCGTTCAGCGTTCCCGCCACCTGGAAGATCCAGACATCGTTCGGACCGCCCGAGAGCGTGACGTCGTTCGTGATCAAGAGGCCCGTGCCCCATTTGTACAGACCAGGCGTAAGGGTCAGCCCCCCAATCTCGCCGGCTCCCAGCTCGGTTTGGTTGGGCGAAACGCGTCCCTCGGCGTCGAGGTAGGCGGTCTCCATGTCCCCCACCGCCGCGGTCAGGAAGGTGGCGTCATTGGTCGCGCATGGCGGACCAGCTGCATCAACCACGAAGATTCTCCCCGTTACTTCAGTGCATGACAGCAGGAGCGCAGCACCGGTAATGGGGCTGGTTCCAACATTTCCGTTGACCGCGGACGCATACACGTCGGTGATCCCGGACTTGCTCAGGATCGCGAAGGTACCAGCGGTGCCCAAGCCGACCGGCGCCGGACCGATGCCGAGCTGCGCTGAGCTGTGGCTTGCACTCCCGGGCGCGGACGCCGGTGAGTTGAGACCGGATGTCGCATCCGCTCCGCACGCCGCGAGGATCAGCACGGAACAGACGCTGAGTGCGGACGTGAATCGAACGTGGTGGAGCGTGTGGAATGGGGACTTGGTGATTTGTGTTGCGTGCATCTGAACTCCTGCGTACTACGTGTAAATCGTTCCCCGAAGGGGAATCGTCCGTCACCGTACTGGCATCGGCCGCACCGGATCGCATGGCAAGAGTGTGTCCATTTGTGCCAATTAGTGAAACAAATGTATAAATTCGCGAAACAAACGCTTATTTGACCGCTCGTTGACGCATCGAGGTGCACTCAGACGTTTATAGAGCGGCCTTCAGTACACGCCGCGGCTTGGCCAACGCGTGTTAGATGTTCAGGGGGGTGTGCGGAAGCGTACACACGCGACAACACGGGGCCGGCCGGAATAACGCAATACACGGATACGATCTTGCAAGCTCCCCTTTCATGCATCGACCGACACGCGCAGAGACCACCCGGGCGCAGCTTCGCCTTGCGGCGATTCGTGAAGAGATCAGCGGCAGACTCTGGCCCGTGAACGCCGGGATGAGCAGCGCTGCGTACAATGAGATGATGGACGGGATGTCGCTCCTGCAGCTGAACGCCGAGTCGCGCTGTGCGGGCGGTCCCGCGCATCTCGATACTCGCCTGGGTCCGCTTGACCGACGCAGCGTCGGCGTATCTGTGCCAGCGGGCGGAAACCGGCGCCTGCCGTAACGCGGTCTTTGCTGACCTCGATTGGATACGCAGGCCAGGCCTCGCGCATGACGCGCAATGGCTCTCAGGCTCACATCCGCGCCCGCATCATTGCGTCAGGCGCGCTCGCGGTAGCGCTCGCCGCCTGCTCGCGCACCAGTCCGAACCTCATCCCCGAACCGTCCCTGCCCGCGCACGACGAGCCACGCGAGCTGGCCGTCGATCAACAGGCCAAGCACGCGCTCGAACGGCTGACATATGGCGCGCGACCCGGGGAAGCCGCCGCCGTCACGCGCGAGGGACTCGATCAATGGCTCGTGCAGCAGTTGACGCCGGAAAACTGGCCCGATCGCGGAGCGGACAGCGCTCTCGCCAACTTTCCCGTCATCTCGATGCCCATCAAGGCGCTCGTGGACTCGAGCCCGCAGCAGGACGTCTTCGTCCGCCGCCGCCGCGTCGAGCTCGGACTCGCCGCCAACGCCCCTTATGCGATGACCGCGAACGACAGCGCGCGCTTCAAGACCATGAACAACCTTGGCAATCGCCGAGTGCAGGAGATCCTCGGCGCGAAGTTGATGCGGGCGGTCACGAGCGACCATCAGCTTCAGGAAGTCATGACCGACTTCTGGGAGAATCATTTTTCCGTCTTCCGCGGCAAGATGCCCACGCAGTTCACGCTGCTGGAATACGACCGCGACGTCATTCGTCCGCACGCACTCGGCAAGTTCCGCGACCTGCTGGGCGCTGTCGCGCACAGTGCGGCCATGCTCTATTACCTCGACAACTACCAGAGCTCCGCCGACTCCGCGCACATGACGCTTACCGCGTGGAGGAATCTGGCCAAGGCGCGCACCGCCGCGGACACGGCTCGCATTCGCGCTAACGCCCTCAGGCGTCGCGGTGGTCTCAACGAGAACTACGGTCGCGAGCTCATGGAGCTGCACACCCTGGGTGTGGACGGCGGCTACACGCAGACCGACGTGATCAACGTCGCGCGCGCGCTCACGGGATGGACTTTACAGACGCCACGCGAAGGGGGCGGCTTTCATTTCGATTCGTCCGCACACGACGCAACGCCCAAGATCGTGCTCGGGCACGTGTTGCCCGCGGGGCGTGCAGAGGAAGACGGTGAAGAAGTGTTGGATATCGTCGCGCGTCACCACAGCACAGCGCTGTTCATCGCCACCAAGCTCGTTCGACATTTTGTGTCGGACACCCCTCCGCCCGCGTTGGTGCAGCGCGCCGCCGCCGCCTTCACGACAACCGATGGCGACATTCGCCAGGTACTCGCCGTCATCGTGGCGAGCCCGGAGTTCTACACCAAGGCGTCCATGCGCTCCAAGGTGAAGACGCCTTATGAGCTCGTCGCCAGCACGTATCGCGTCATGCAAGCGCGGCCCGATACCGCGGGGCGCTCTGTTCAGCTTGCGGCGACACTCGGCCAACCCCTCTATGGACATCTCACGCCCGACGGCTGGCCGGATGAAGCCGAAGCGTGGATGAACACCGGCGCCGTGCTGTCGCGCATCAACTTCGGCAGCAATGTCGCGGCGGGACGTGTCGTCGGGATCAACGCAGGAAAGTGGACCCCTCCTTCGTTGCCGCCTGGCGCGTCACTCGAGCAGGAAGTCGACGCGATCAGCGCCGCCATTCTTCAGGGTGAGATGTCCGCTGACACCCATCGCGTGTTGATGTCAGGGTCGAACCCGTTGGCCGGTCGTGCCGGCGTGGCGGCGTCACCCGCGAGGCGTCCACCCACGCTTACCGAGCTGCTGGGCCTCGCGCTCGGCGCACCGGAGTTTCAGCGACGGTAGCATTCCCTCCCCGGACGCCATCGCGCACGTGCACCGTGGCGATGCAGCGGTAGAACGAAGTGATACGACATGGCGCGCAGCGGCATCCTAAGCGATTGGTGAATAGCGACTTGAACGAATCCGAAGGCGGGGCCGGCGCCTTGCTTTGTAAGTCGTCGCTCACGAGGCCGCCGCGGTGGCGAGTCGAGGAGCTGCCACTTACCCGGAGCATTCCATCATGTCCCAGCACCTCCGCGCGTTCAGCGCGCTCATTGCCCTCTGTGGACTCGCCGCGTGCGCCGACTCGGCCACGGGTATCTCGCCGATTAGCCCGATCGCCACCGCCAACGCCAGTGGCGGGATCTCGGGAGGCGGCGGTGGTGGCGGTGGCGGCGGCGGTACGCAGGCGACGTCTGTGGCTGGGAATTGGGCCGGCACGATCAGCACCCCGTTCGGCGATGGCGCATTCAGTCTGCGCATTTCCGTGTCCGGCACGAGCCTGTCGGGGAGCGCGCATTTTGGCGCGCCGATCTTCGACTCCACGCTGCGCCTCACCGGATCCCTCGTCTCGGCGACGCAATTCACGGGACTAGTTTCCAATGGCGAAGGATCCCTGCCGCTCACGGGGACGCTTAGCGCGGATGGGAGCACGCTGACCGGTACGGTCGTGCAGGGCGCAACCTACACGTACGTCGTCACGCGGCAGTAGTCGCGCCTTTAGGCGGCCAAACGCCAGAAGCCCGACCGGATGGTCCTCGGTCGGGCCTTGGCGCCAATTCACGGCAAGCTCCCGCCAGCGTCGATGGGCCTCGCGAGGCTGAAGCAGCTCAGTCGCAAATGAAATGCTGGGATCGTCAGCACATCTGACGCGCCCGCCACCGCTTTCTCCACGCGCACTTTGTGGCGTGTTCGCAACCGCGGGTCACGGCATCGGCTTGAACACGCGGAGGAGCGGACGCCCGTCCACATTCTCGAGCGGGAGATACACGAAGTGCGTGCGGGGATCGACCGACACCGTGTGCGCATGGGGGATGCGTAGCTCACCGACTGGCCGCAACGTGTTGCCGTCGAGCCAGTACGCGGCAAGCGCTCCGGATTCCGCAGCAACATACAGCCGTCGCCATGCTGGGTCCCAGGCGAGCACGTCCGGCCCACCAGGCACCCTGAGGGTCTGGATGGTCTTCATCGTCCGCAGATCGACGACTTGCAGTACGCCGTTTCCTTCGCTCGTGATGAAGGCAAGCCGTCCGATTTCGTCGAAGGTGAAACCGTGCGGCCCATCTGATCCGGGAAGATCATAGCGCTGGACGATCCGTTCGCTCACGGGATCGATCACCACCATCTGGTTCTTCGTCTGCACCGCGACGAGGATGCAGTGCGACACCGAGTCATAGTGGGTGTTGCCAGCCTCGCCGCCCAGCGCGATGGTCGCACGCTTGGCGCCTGTCTTCGCGTCGATCACCACGTCGGCGTCGCCCCGCTCATCCGACACGAAGACCTTGTCCACCTCGGGCGCGAACGCGATGCCGTCGGGAAATACGATGTCGCCGACCCGCGACGTAACCTTGAGCGTCCTGTCGTCGATGATCGCGACTTCGTGCGCGCCGGCGGCCGACACATACACCTGATGATGCGAGGGGACGGACCAGACGCCGGTGGCGCGCGGAAGATCCATGATCTCCGTGATCACCTTCGCACTGTCTGCGTCGAAGACAATCGTGCGCCCGGCGTTCATGTGGTTCATATAGATGCGACCCTTCGCCGCATCGACGTTTTGATAGTCGAACCGATTGGCCGGCCCAGGAAGCGGTACCTCCCGCACGAGCGTGAGCCCCGGCTTGGGGGCCGACTGCGGCGCGCGGGCGGGCGTTCGCCACGTGGCGGGGGTCATCGACGCCACTGTAGCGTAACACGTCGGCGTCGCGGACTGCGCCGCGGCGAAGAGTGGCAGCAGCAAGCAACCGGCTATCGCCGGAAGAGTGCGCGAGAGCATCATGGTACGATGGGGTTGGCGGTGAGGTCGCTGGCGTCTCACTTCGACTCTCCGGCGCTCAAGTTGCGACCACCTTCAGGAACACTCCAACGATGCCGGCCGAGAGAATGAGCACTGGCTCGGGGATCTTCCTGGCGAAGAGCGCGGCGCACAGTGTCGCTCCAAAGATGCCCCACGTTGCAACATCAACGATCGCCCTCCGGCCGAGCACGAGCACGGCACCAGCGATCGCTCCGGTGGCGGCAGCAGTCACTCCATCAATGACGGCGCGCAACCGACGGTTGGCCGCAAGTCGATGGAACCATCGCGCGACGAACACGACGACGAAATAGACCGGCAGAAAGACGCCGATCGCAGCCGCACATGCGCCGAGCGGACCGGCGACGAGATAGCCGATGAACGCAACGGTGATGACCACCGGCCCCGGAGTGATCATCGAGACAGCGACGGCATCGAGGAATTGACGCTCGTTCAACCACTGCATCCGCTGCACGACGCCGCCGTGCAGAAACGGCACGATGGCGAGGCCGGATCCAAAGACGATGGCGCCCGCCTTCGCAAAGTATCCGGCGATGCCGAGGAGGGTACCTCCGGACGCCTCGCCATGGACGCCAGTCAGAAGCCACGGTGGAACGACGAGTGCAACCGCAATCGTGCCACTCGTATGACTCGCCTCCCGCACCGCGAGTGTGAGAAGTCCGCATAGGGCGATGAGCCACACGATTTCCGCTTGCGTCCACGCCGTTACGACTGCGTTCACCGCTACGATGGCCCAAAGCAAACGATCACGACCGACAGTCTTCCTTATGAGGCGAGAGGCGCTGTAGCCAATGATCGCGATTACGGCCGCGCCTATTCCATAGAAGGCGCCGCGCATCCAGGGCAATCCGCCGAAGCGCAGGTACGCCGCGGACAAGGCAAGCACCATCACGAACGACGGGCCGATGAAGGCCGCACCGACAACGGTTGCTCCGGTGAGACCGGCGCGCACCCAGCCGAGGTAGATCGCGAGCTGCGCCGCGAGCGGACCCGGTGCGAGCTGTGCGAGCGCTAGTCCTTCCTTGTATTCATCCGGCGTGAACCAGTGCCGTTCCTCCTGAAGATCACGACGCATGCGTTCCACGAGGACGACTGGACCGCCGAAGCCCACAGTGCCAAGCCACAGGAAATATCGCAGCAATCCGCGAAGTGGTGCGCTATTTCCCGGAGCGCTGTCGGCTACCGCCATCGTCGCGGTCACTATGGGCGCGGCGCGCCGCCGAACGCGGCGTAGAGAACGTCAAACAAGGCAGCCCCCTCTTCGATACGATCCTCGTCCTTCTCACGGAGTGCGACGATGCCGAGGATCAGCCGGGCGAGACCCGGCGCTTCGTCACGCCGAAACTTGTCGTCCTTGCAATCGACGTCATGCACGATCTCGGCGATCTCCCGTAGCGCACTGTCCTCGGACGCGAAGGTCGCAACGAGCGTCTCGAAGGTGCAGGCGTCGCCTACGTGCGTGTACTCCGCCTCGAACGTGTCGAAGCGAAGCTCGCCGTCGCGATGTGCGTGTCTGAGCGGGTCGACGAACCGGAACTTCGGATGCCGATCGATGAACCGGCGAATCAGCCAGGCACTCGCGATGCGATCGACGTGGACGTCGCGGCGAGTGACCCACGTAGCTCCTTCGATTGCACGACTCGATGAGCGCTTCGGCACATCAGCCGCGCGGCGGCGCAGCTCGCGTTGAATCTCGGAGAGCAGCTCGGCCGTTGCGGCCTGCTCCGAGGCCCCGAAGAAATCAATTGCGCTCGCCGCGTCGTACCGGCGGCGGAGCTTGGCGAGCTCATTCTCGAGTCTCTGGGGTGTGCCCGCGGGCTTCGCATCGTTCTTCGCTCGGCCTCTTTTTCGTTCCGGCGGTCGCGCCATCTTGAGCAGCGAGCGTGCGTCCGCGCCGATCGCGCGATACTCCTCATTCCGAGCTGCGTCGAAGCGGTTGCGCACCGCGTCGTCGGTGAGCCCTTCGCCGACAAGCGACGCGTCGGATACAAAGGCGTCTCCCCCGCCCTCTTCGATCTCGCGCACGATCCACTGGAAGTCTTCGAGAGACTCCGCGCTTGGCGGCAGGACATACACGCTGTTCTTGATGGCAACCGCGCCGATGCGCTGAAGCCGCCGGCCGATCTTGACGCGCAGGTAGTCCGGCTTTGGGGGAATCTGATGGATGAGCAACAACCAGCGCGGCGCAGAGGACGACAAATTGCCCGACGGGGCGGCTTGCCGTCGAGGCAGCTTCCGGAGGGATCGCTTCGTTACCGCGGTGGGGTGTTTGGTCATGTGTATCACAACTGTATCGTCGGATCGGGCGAAGATCAATCTGGTGCACCAAATAGCCGCCCTGAAGCGAATTTCGGCGCCCGCCTCGTGAGACCACTAGACGAGACATCACAGGTGAACCATCATTCAGCTTCTCTTGGAGAGCGAGAGAGTGCCACTCCAGGATGTCCGTTGATCATCGACCACTCGAAGATGAACGATGTTGCCTCCTCACTCTAGGTGTGCCCTCATGTCAATCTCTCGTTGTCTTCTCGCCGCCTTGCTCGCGGTCGCATCATCCCACGCTTCTGGCGCGCAGGCAAAGGCCGACGTTGCGTGGGACTCCGTCGGCCGAGTCCTCCAGGCGCCAGGTACGCTCACCGGGGGCTATCGCCGTTTCAACTTGCCGCGGCGCGACATCGCGCTGCGAATGGGCGACGTGACCATCGCGCCGTCGCTAGCGCTGGGTGCGTGGGCGGGCTTCGGCGGTACGCCGACCGACGCGGTGATGATGGGCGACCTCGTCCTGACTAACGCTGAGTTGAAGCCCGTACTCGCGGAGTTCGCACGGCAGCGACTCGACGTGACGGCGATCCACAATCATCTCAGCGGCGAAGAACCGCGTATCACCTACATTCATTTTCACGGGCAGGGGCACGCCATTGAACTCGCGGCGCGCCTCGATCACGTCCTCGCTCTTACGTCGACGCCACGCCCCGTGGCCGCCTCCTCTCCGAAGCTGGTCACGATCGATACGGCGGCCGTCTTCCACGAGCTTGGCGCGTCAGGCAAGGCAGACGGGGGCATCGCGCAGCTTTCCTTCATACTGGTGCCCGGCCGCGTAACGATGCACGGGCGTACTGTGGTGCCGGCGCTGGGTTACGGTAGTCCGGTCAATATCCAGATGGTGGACTCGTCGCGTACCGTGGCGACGGGGGACTTCGCCGTCCTCGGCGCAAAGGTCAAAGGCGTGGTCGACGCGCTGGCGTCGCACCACATTACCGCCACTGCCGTGCACAGTCACCTGATCGGCGAACAGCCCGCGCTTTACTACATCCACTTCTGGGCAGATGGCCAGTTCGCGGATCTGCTGCGCGGGCTGCGCGCAGCGATCGACGCAGCGAGGTGACGGCGGTGCACTGTCACATGCGTTTACGATCGATCAAGCGAATGGACGAAGATGTCAAGCGATGTCAAGGCGCGCGAATCAGGCAATCTGCCGCGAGCTTTGATGTCGAGATGTCGACAACACACAAATAGAGCCGATGACGCATTTTTTAGTCGTCGGCTCTTTTGACGACGCGTCTGCTACTGATGCTGCTTTCTGTCCAGGCGGCACCCGGTGCGATCGCTTCGCGGCCGGAGGGTCGACTGCCATGTGTATCACAACTGTATCGTCACATCATGACAAGCTCAACCCGAGGCACCCGACTGCGGAACGTGGAGTGTCACCAATCGTGCCGCACGCCCACTGGCCTACACATCACAAGTGAAGCATCATTCGTGTCGCGGAGCGGACGCGGGCGAATTTAGTATCCGCGCGACATTCAACCACCCGGAGAGAGACAATGCGCATGATGTCATGGATGGTTCGAGGCGCCGTCGTGGGCACGCTACTGGTATCCGCCACTCCGATGCTGAGTCAGGAATCGGCACAGACTCAGGCTGAGCTTGCAACCGCGCTGCATGGCAAGCACGTCCCGTTGACGACTGGCATCGCGGCCGTGACGGCCAAGGGCAAACCGATCTCGGCGAAGTATGAGTACGAAGGTGGGAAGCTGCTGCTATCGGTGTACACCGAAAAGGGCGGACAATTCTCTGAAGTGCTCGTCAACCCGCGCACGGGAAGGGTCGAGAAGACCGAGAAGATCACGGAGGGCGACGATCTCAAGGCATCGCAAGCACAGAGCGCCGCGTCTGCCAAGGCCAAGTCATCACTCGCATCTGCAGTCGCAAAGGCTCTCGCGACGAACAAGGGTTACACGGCAGTGAGCGCCATCGCGACGACGAAGAATGGCCAGCCAACAGCTGACATCACGCTAATGAAGGGAACTGAATTCAAGACCGTTTCCGAGCCGCTCTGACTCGAGACCTCGTTTTCTTCCTCTATCACATTCTGTACGGAGACTGGCATGCGCATCACGGTGAGATCGTCGGGAATCCTGTCGTCGGCCCTCACGCTCTGCGTGCTCGGCCTTCCGCTGATGGCTCAGCAAGCGCCGCCTCCCACTTCGGCGACGTGGACCGCAGTCGAAGACGCCCTCGGCCGCAAGGGTGCCATGCAGCCAGGCAACGTCATCAAGTTCAGCTTTCCGCGGAGCGATCTGTCCGTGACTGTGGCAGGTGTGACCCTCAAGCCCGCGCTTGCGCTCGGCGGATGGGTCGCCTTCAAGGAAGCTGGTCATGCCAGCGCGATGGCGATGGGCGATCTCGTGTTGACCGAGGACGAGGTAGGTCCCGTCATGAGCGCGCTTCAGGCGGGTGGTGTAGAGCAGACCGCCCTGCACAATCACGTGCTGAATGAATCACCACGCGTGATGTACATGCACATCTTCGCGCACGGTGAGTCGGCGAAGATCGCTCGCACCATTCACGACGCGTTAGGTCAGACCAAGACGCCGCTTGGTGCCCCGTCGGCACCGGCCGCGGCATCCGCCGCCGACCTCGACACGGCTGGGATCGCACGGGAGCTTGGCATCGCCGGCAAGTTGAATGGCGTGGTCTATCAGGTCAGCGTCCCGCGAAGCGAGAAGATCACCGAGATGGGAACCGAGGTGCCTCCCTCAATGGGCGTGGCGACGGCGATCAACTTCCAGCCAACTGGTGGCGGCAAAGCGGCCATTACCGGCGACTTCGTGCTTCAAGGCTCGGAGGTGAATCCTGTCATTCGCGCACTCCGCGGTCACGGGATCGCGGTGACCGCGGTGCACAGTCACATGCTCGAGGAGAGTCCTCGGTTGTACTTCATGCACTTCTGGGCGAATGACGACGCCGTTACGCTCGCCAAAGGACTCCGCGCCGCGCTGGATCAGACGAAGTCGAAGAAGAGCTGAATGGAGCATCGCCGAAACGCCCGCGGCCTTCCGACGAGGCGGTAGGCTACGCTACTTCGCCACGGTTTTCGCCTGCGTGCTCGTGGCCGTGCCGATGATGCAGGTCGGGATAGTGCGCATGCGTGTGCGCCATCGCATCATGCCGGTGATGATGTGAGTGCGGCGACGGATCCGTGATGAGTGGGTCGTCCGGTCCATGCAAATGCTGATGATGCGCGTCGTGCACGTGAGCATGCTCGTGCTCCATCGGCTCATGATGGTGCTCGTGTTCATGCTGCTCGCTCAGGTGCAGCCAGACCCCGAGCCCCATCAGCGCGGCCGCGGTGAGCAGCGCCGCCGTCGGCCGCTCGCGAAATACGATCAGCGACACCACCGCTCCGACAAACGGCGCCGTGGAGAAGTACGCTGCCGTGCGAGCGGTGCCGAGCTGGCGGAGCGCCAGCACGAAGAGGACGAGGCTCACGCCGTAGCAGAAGAACCCGAGGAGCATCGCGCCCGCCGTGCGCTCACCGCTTGGCAGGTGCGCCCCTAGCGCGAGCGCAATGCCGGTGTTCACGGCGCCTGCGACGAGCCCCTTGATCATCGCGATCTGCGCCGGATCGCCGGCGGAGACCTTCTGCGTGAGGTTGTTGTCCACGGCCCACGCGAGACACGCCCCCGCGACGAGCAGCGGACCGGTCGCGCCGCCCCACGCGAGCCGCCCCTCCCATGAGAGCGAGACGCCACCGACGAGAATCGCCGCCATGCCCAACGCGACGCGCCGGTCGAAGTTCTCTCTGAAGACGAACCACGCAAGGAGCGCCGTGAACACGCCCTCGAGGTTGAGCAGGAGGGACGCTGCCGACGCGGGAGTGCGCGAGAGCCCCGTCATCAGCAGCACCGGTCCTACGACTCCGCCCATCGCGATCGCGCCGGCGAGCCAGCGCGCGTCCTCCCGCGTGAGCCGAGGCTCGTTCGTCGTGTCCTGCTTCCGGCGAACGAGCCACACGGCGAGCAGTCCCAGCCCGGAGCCTGCGTAGAGCAAACCCGCAAGCAGTTGCGGCGTCGCGTCGCGCAGGAGGAGCTTCGCGAACGGGGCACTCGTGCCGAACAGCATCGCCGCCAGTAGTGCCGCCCCTATACCACTCGGACGTTTCATGATGAGGACACAGTCAAGAGTCGTGCGCGTCGGTCCGAGGTCGGCAGGAGCTGCCGGCGCGTCGCGCCGCCGGCTTCACCAGCACCATGTTCTCGCGCGTCGTGCATTGGCATCGTGATGTATCGCAACCGCATCATCTCTAATGGCGAGATGCAATCCTGGCAACCAGCAGTCATTGGCACGCATCATGGCTGAGCGGTATTGGTGAGCACTAGCATTTGTATCACAGATGAATCATCATTTGTTGGACCCGGCGCCGAACGCGCTCGAAGAAGGGCACTGCACTACGCAATCAGAATCATGCACCGAGACGCGCAGGCTCCGATCCGCTTCCTCTCTCGCCGCCACGTTCGGGAGTTGCTCGACGTGCCGACGTGCATTGAGGCCGTGGAGGCTGCATTTCGCTTGCATGCGGCGGGTGCGAGCATGGGGCCCGGTGTACTCGGCACGCACGTCGTTAGTGGCGGATTCCACGTCAAAGCCGCGGGCATTGCTGGTGGTCGCGCATACTACGCGGCCAAGGTGAACGCCAACTTCCCTGACAACCCTCCCCGGCGAGGCTTGCCGACGATTCAGGGAGTCATCACGCTCTTCGATGCCACGAACGGTGTTCCGCTCGCGATTCTGGATTCGATCGAGATCACATGCTTGCGTACCGCGGCAGCATCCGCTGTGGCGGCGAAGTACCTGAGTCGTGACGACGCGCGGGTGCTCACCATCATCGGTTGCGGCGCCCAGGCGTTGCCGCACGTGCGCGCACTGGACGCCATCCGACCATTACAGCACGTCTTCCTGCATGACCTCGATGGCGAGCGCGCAGACAAACTCATGACGCAACGAGAGGGCGTGTGAGCTCGGAGTAGGAACTGACCTCGATCTCTCCGCCTGACGTTCCGAGACTCTTCTTGCGTGGAGGTTGCCTCTCTTTCAGAGCGCTCGGATGCTTTGCTACTGCGTTCGGTGAAAGACGACGTCAGCCGAGAATCCACTGGAGACGAATGTGCCCGAGAGCGTATTCGCGTCTGTCATCCTTCCGGTGAACTGGGAGGTGCGGGGCGGCACGACATCGCGGTTGGAGACGAATGCGAAGGTGAGGCTCACGTCGGGTCCAGTCGCATCACCCGTGACGCTCACTGCGCCGTCGCAACACGCCTCACCGGACCAGGTCCCGCTGCCGGCAACGGCGTCGCCGTTCGTGGTGAGCGTGAAGAGGAGGCTGTTCCCGGGGATGGTAATGTCCTGCTTCCAGGCACCATCCAGAGAGCCCGGTGATGTCAGCGCGGAACAGCCAAGCGCGAACAACGCTCCAAGCAGAAGGTACTGATGCCGTATTCTCATGAAGCTCCTTTTGGTGATCCCCTTCTACCTGTTCAACCCAAGGCGCTCGAGCGTGGTCACCGCTGCCGTCGACTCGAGGACGTGTCCCGTCTGCTCGCAAGGTCTTCTGTGAGGGCATGACGCATGCACGTTGCGCGTTTATGAGTACTGCCGACGCCGCGTAACGTCCCAGACCACCCGATGTCACTCACAGCCCTGCGGCTCTCTCTCGCGCAGCGCATTGGCGCTACGGAATACAGCCGTTCGCGGCGACGGGCGCCGCGGCGCCCGGGAGTGCCACGCTCCACGAGTTCGCGGTTCCTGGGACGAAGGACGTCGTCGACGGCCTCGCCGTAAAGCGTGCGTCGGACGGCGGCCACGGCCCGAGTGACAGCGAGTTGCTAGTCGTCCACGTGGTGACCGCCACGGCACCCGTGCCTGCATCGGTCACGGTGAACCTCGCCGTAGACGGAATGGCCAGGCACGTCGTCGCTCCGGTGACCACTCCGAGATCGATTGACCATAGGCCTCCGGGTGTGTCGGGTTGATTTTGCGGAAAAGCGAGGACGCGAATCGCCTGACATGGTCCGGGATCGCACGTGCCGTTCCTGACCAGGATTGTCACGTTCGACAGTGGCTCGACTGCCGAAGAACACGCGGCGGCGACGAGGAGCAGCGGCATCGTCCGCCGCAGCGAGGTGGAGAGATGTCTTCCAATTGCAGGGTGATGGCGAGCAGGCATTTACTGGCCCTCAGTTGTACGTCTCGAACGGGATCAGGTCCTCTGTGCAGCCTAACCCGTGCAACCCGCGTATCATCACTACGCGTTTTCATCCCCTGGCGTGCTCAGGCGATTGCGGCGGGACAGCGTGCCAGCCGCTGCATGCTCGTTCACTTGCGCAGCGCCCAAGCCATGCAACATATTTGTTGCAGACAGTATTTGGAGGCGGGAATGGCAGGACAGTCGACACTCGAGGACCATCGCGCCGTAATGGCGGGCGCAGCCGTTGACGCGGGCGAAATGGCCTTCGGCAGCCGGTCCGCCCTCGCTGCGTGGGTGGGAACACACCGGAGCCAGATCACCCGCGCCGCCGAAGGACAGAAGATCGGCGGCGAAGCGGGCTGGTTGCTCGCGGCCCTCGCGGCGATCGTGACCACATTGCTTGCCATCTACGAGCCCGAAGCGGTCTCCGGCTGGCTGCATGGAAGCAACCCCCACCTCGGCGACCGACGTCCGCTCGACGTCCTCGCGGAAGGCGACGTCACTGGAGTGATGGCGGCTGTGCAGGCGGCGCGCACCGGGGTCTTTGCCTGAGCGCGGACCGGCAGACGTGGCGGTGCTTTCCCTGGGACGAGGACGCGGCGGAGGGCGCGCCTTTTTCTCGTTCGTACCTTGTCCCCGCTCAGCGAGTTGGGCGCTTTGACTTGAACGACGCGCCGCCCGCGCGCTACCTCGCCGAAACGCCGGACCACGCGATCGCGGAAACGCTGAGTGGTTTTCGCGGTACCGAGTTCCACGAGTCGTACTTGCGAAAGACAGGACATCCGCTCGCGCTGGTCGATGTAACGCTCGCCGCATCACTCGTGGCGCGCATTCCCGACTGCACGGATCCCAAGGTCCTCTCCTCGCTCGGACTGCGGCCCGACCAGCTCGCGCATCACGACCGCGTTCTCACGCAGTCCGTCGCGCGCGCGCTTCACGCGGGCGCCACCGCATCCGCAGGCCCCGCCGGGCTGCGCTGGTGGTCGGCGCTCACGGGTGCGTGGCACACGACCGTCGTGTTCACCGATCACGAACGAAGTAAGGAGGTGGTCTTCGGGTCACCACAACTCCTGCACGCATCGGATCCCGTACTCGGCAAGGCGTTAACCGTCCTCGGCATCCGGCGACGCTGAAGGACCGTCGGGACGCGCCAATTACGATCTCCTCTTCCTGCGCGACAAGGTCGCCAGCCGCTTGAGGTCTGCCGCGTCTTTTGTACGCCCCGTCGCACGCTTGTTCTTGCGAAGCTCCCCGAGTCCAATCACATGGAGCTGCTGCCCTGATAAATCGTTGATCGAGGCACCCGCCCAAACCTCTTCGAAGCTGACGCCGTCGATGGCATTCAGGAGGTCAATTCGATTTGGTGGCTGACCAAAGTGCACGATCATCTCAGGTGTCAACAGCACCTCGGCATCGATGATGTCCTCAGGCGCGCCAAAGGCCTCCATCGCTCGACACAATCGCGCAACATTCTTCCTCGTGCGGCGGAAGAAGAAATCGATATCTCCCGTCGCACGGATCACTCCGTGTACACCGAGTGCGTACCCGCCGACCAGGACGCACTCGACGCCACACTCGTTCAAAAGGACAATGAAGTCGAGCAGATCCGGCGACAACATGTCGTTGTTTGCTCCGATCGTGCTCCGCCGCACTATCCGGTACGCGTGCGGCGCGATGGACTGGCGACGGCGCTCTTCCGACCCACTTGCCTCCGTGCGGCTGGGGTCGGCCGCGCCGTCTTTTCCACAGCCGGAGAGTCGACTCTGTTCATCGCAGCGATCGCGTAAGCGTGCCTCGACAGTTCCGATACCGCCGCGAAGCGCTGCGACGCCGAGCGCGGCGGCTGAGGATCCTGGTCGTCCTGGTGCAGCGAAGCGACGCTCCCCGTCCAGTTCTTTCGTCGATACGCTGCGCGCGCGAGCCGCTCGCGCTCTTCACTTCCAGCGCCCTGGACTTCGGCAACCTCCCCACTTGGTGCCCTTGCCGTGATGCTGATTCCGACTTCGCCCAGAAGCTTGAGCGCGGTCTCCAGGCTCACGTTTTGACGCTGACCGCGCTCGAGCTCTGCGACCAGACGCACGCTGACGCCGGCACGCCACGCCAACTCCTCACGGCTCATATCGAGTTGATTTCGTGCCTGCTTCAGCAGTACGGCGAGCTGTTGCGACAGCATTGGACCTCCTCGGCTTGGCGCACTCTGAAAGGTAGTCACGACTCCCTTTATGTACCATCCCTTTATCCCTTTATGTGCCCCGTGCTGTGACCCCGCGATCAAGTGATCCCTAGAGGTACCGCTTTGCCAAGGCGCAACCTGTTCGGGGGCGACGGGAAAGGACCGCGCGTATTGCGCGCCTCGCTCGTCCCTGCAGCTCCCGGCTAGCCTATGGTCTTCGTGAAGCGCTTGATGCTCAGGGAGATCAACACCACGGCGAACGCCGCCAGGATTGCGGTCGGGCGCCAGAGTTCGGAAAAGCCGATGCCCTTCAGCAGGATGCCGCGCAGGATCACGAGGAAGTACGTGAGCGGCACGAGGTCGCCGATCCACTGCGCCACTTGCGGCATCGCATCTCGCGGGAACATGAAGCCCGAGAGAAGGATGTTGGGCAGGATGAAGAAGAAGCTGAGCTGCATCGCCTGCACCTGGGTCTTCGTGAGCGTCGAGACGAGCAGGCCGAGGGCGAGGTTGGCGACGATGTAGAAGAAGGTGAGTCCGTACAGCAGCGGCAGGCTTCCGCGGATCGGGATGTGGAACAGCACCCTCCCCAACACCAGGATGACCGTCATCTGCACGTAGCCGACGACGACGAAGGGAATGATCTTGCCGAGCATGAGGCTCGTCTTCCCGATGGGCGTGACGACGAGTTGCTCGAGCGTTCCTCGTTCGCGTTCGCGGACGATGGCCATGCTGGTGATGAGGATCAGCATCATCGCCAGCAGCACACCGATGATGCCTGGTACGATGAAGGTCGAGCTGTCGAGGTCTGGGTTGTACCAGGGCCTGACGCGGATCTCGAGGGGCTGAATGCGGTTGCCGCCCTGCACGGCCACCTGGAGCGAGAGGGCGGTCGCGGTGGACGCGAGCGCGGCGGCGTTGATCGCGGCGGTGGAGGACAAGGGATCCGCGGCATCGATGATGATCTGCGCCTGCGCCCCTCGGCCGCGCTTGAGCGCGGCGACGTAGTCGCCGGGAATGACCAGCGCCGCGTGCGCCGAGCCGGTCTCGATGCGGTGCTGGATCTCCTGTCGCGAGGTCACGGCACCGACGACGTCGAAGTTGCCGGTGTTGCGCAGGACGTTGATGAGCGCCCTGCTCTCCTGCGACTGCGACTGATCCATCACCACTATCGGCACGTGCCGGACTTCCATGCGTATGGCGTAGCCGAACAGCATCAGCTGAATGGCGGGGATTCCGAACATCATCGCGAGCGTGAACCGGTCGCGGCGCATCTGGATGAATTCCTTCCAGAGCATGGGCCAGATCGTCGACTTCATCGTTCGTCCTTCGCCTGCAGGCTGATGAAGACATCCTCGATGGTCGGCTCGTTGAACTGCGTCATCACTTCCTGCGGCGTGCCGAGCCCCACGAGGAGGCCGCGCGAGAGGAACGCGAGACGTCCGCACTGGGACGCTTCGTCCATGTAGTGCGTCGTGACGATGATGGTCTTGCCTTCGCCAGCCAGCTTGTGGATGCGAGTCCAGAATTCCCGTCGCGAGGCGGGATCGACGCCGGCCGTGGGCTCGTCGAGAAAGAGGACGGGCGGTTCATGCGCTGTCGCACAGGCCAGCGCCAGGCGCTGCTTCCATCCGCCGCTCAACGTTCCGGCACGCTGCTTCTGGCGAGCGCGCAGGTGCAGATCGTCGAGCATCCGTTCGAGCCGCTGCGCGCGCTCCTCGCCGTACAGCCCATACACGGTCGCGTAGAAGCGCAGGTTCTCGTCGACGGTGAGCTCGTCATAAAGGCCGTACTTCTGCGACATGTAGCCGATGTTGCGCTTGACCTTCTCGGGCTCGGCCGTCACATCGAAGCCGGCGACGCTCGCCGAACCTGACGTCGCCTTGACGAGGCCGCAGAGCATCCGGATGGTGGTCGTCTTCCCCGATCCGTTGGGGCCGAGCAGGCCGAAGACTTCGCCCGTGTTGACGGTGAGATCGAGCGAGTCGACTGCGACAAGATTGCCGAACGCCTTGCGTAGATGTTCGGCGCGAACGGCGACGACGGCCGCGCCGGGTAGGGTCACGGCGCGGCGTGCGGCGTGAGGTGCACCGTGACGGGCAGCCCCGCCTTCAGTGTGCTCGTGGAATCGGTCAACTGGATCTTGATGCCGAACATCAGGTCGGCGCGTTCGTCCTTCGTCAGCGCGACGCGGGGAGTGAATTCCGCGCGGTCACTGACGGCGACGACCAAACCATGAAACTGGCGGTTGGGGAATGCGTCGATGGTCAGTGACGCCGTATCGCCGAGCCGAATGCGCGGCATCACGAGCTGGTCGACATAGATGCGGACGAACGGCCGGGTGATGTCGCCGATGGTCAAGCCGGATACCCCGGGCGCAAGCATCTCACCTGGTTCCACATGACGGCTGAGGACTGCACCGCCGACGGGCGACGTGAGCACGAGATCGTGTGCTGTCTGCTGCACAGCGGAGAGGGTCGCACGAGCGGACGCGAGTCGGGCGCGCGCGGCCGCGACCTGTTCGGGACGCGTGCCATCGCGGACGAGGCGCGCCTGCTGTGCGGCCGCATCGCGACGATCGGCTGTGGAGTGTGCGGCAGCGCGAGCGGCGTCGAGTTGCTGCTGGCTGATGTCGCCCTTTGCGGCGAGTGGGGTGAGGCGAGCGAGGTCCTGCGCCGTCTTCGTCGCTTCGGCCTCCGCGGCGCGAGCGTTCGCGTCTGCGGTTGCTGTTTCTGCGGGGCGCGGACCGGCGGTGAGGTCGCTGAGCTGCGCCTGGGCAATGGCGACGCCCGCCTGCTGGGCCTGGATGTCACCCGGCAGTGTGGACTGCGTGAGCGTGAGCAGGGTGTCCCCTGCCTTTACGAGGTCGCCTTCCTGCTTCCAGACCTTGAGCACGCGCGCAGGGACCTGGGGTGTGATGTCGACTTCCACGAGCTCCAGGGAACCGGTGGCTTCGATGGTGTTCGATGTTTGCGCGCGACATGCCGTGAGGGCGATGATCGCGAGGAGGGCTCGGCGTGCGGTCATGAGTTCTACGGTGTGTCCAGTGCCGAAAGTTATGTCGCCGGACGGAGATCGGTGTCAGGGGTTTCCGCCCGCGTCGGTGCGTTGCGCTTCGCTCGTCGGCCTGCCAGGTGCCGAGGTTCCATTCGCCGCCAGGCGATATGGTGACGCTGAATATCTGTCGCAGAAGGTCTCATCGCAGTGGACCAGATCCGCACCATCAGCAAGGCGCGCCTCGGGAAGAAACTCGGAACATTTCAGAGCGACCATTCGTGCCCGGGGAAAATTTCCCCGTTCCCGGCATAGGCCGTCGCCCAAACGTCGGTGCCGTGGACCATAACACGTTGCTGTGGCAAGTCTTGCGAATTTCGACCGATTGAGCACCGTCCATGCAAAAGTGAACGATGCAGCGCTGGGTCAGGGTCGCAGTCCCCAACGCAGCTCAACCAGGGTTATTCGCGCTCCGCGTCCACCCGCTCACATCGAACGATGAAGGTGATATCGTGAGATTCGCTCGCTTGGCTCCCATCGCAGTGTTCTCCGCGGTTGCACTCGCGGCCTGCAACAATGAAGCGAAACAGCAGCTCGCCACCGTCTCGCACGCTGACTCGGTGCACGTGGATTCCCTTGCTGGCGTCCGCAAGGAACTCCTCGACGAAGTGATGACGTCCACGCAGTTCGTGGCGGAAATCAACACCGAGCTCGCCAAGGCGCGCTCCATCACCAGCAAGGCCGACACGAAGCTCGAGTCGATGAAGATGAGTAACGGCGAGAAAAGAATGGCCAACGAGGATCGTAAGGTGGTCGTCGCGCGCATCAGCCGCCTCGTCGCAAAGCTCGACTCCATGCAGACGCGGCTCGCCAGCACCCGTTCACGGGCGCAGAAGCTCTCGCAGCAGGATTCGGGTCTCATGATGCAGGTCGCGACCTATCAGAAGAGCATCGCCGATCTGCAGCAAGCCGCCGAGAAGCAGCGCGGCGAGTTCCAGGCGGTGATCGACAAGCAGACGACGCAGATCGCACAGCTCAACACCCAGGTCGACACACTCAACCAGGTGCGCACGGCCTTGACCGATACCGTCGGCCAGCTCACCACGGAAAAGAACACGGTGTACTATGTCGTCGGTACGAAGGATGAGCTGATCAAGCAGGGCATCCTCGCCAACGAAGGATCGAGGCGCTTCCTGCTCGTCGGATCGCGCACCCTCGCACCAGCGCGCGAGCTCGATCCCGGCAAGTTCACGAAGATCGACCGGCTCGCCAACCGTACGATCGTGCTGCCGGACGGCGGCGAGTACGAGATCCTCTCTCGCCAGAACGTCGCCTACGCGGCGCCGGCCGCAGAGAAGGACGGCAAGATCCTCGGCGCGCTGACGATCAACCAGCCCGAGCAGTTCTGGAAGAACTCGCGCTTCCTGATCATCGTTCGCTCCTGACGCACGACGGATGCGCACCTCGGCCCCGGAACGCTGGAGACAGCGTTCCGGGGCTCGAGCCTTTCATACAGGGCGCCATGCCTAGCAACTTGTAGACATGGAACCGCCACGCCTTTCCGTCCTGGTGATCGACGACGAGCCCGCATTGCGCGAGGTGTTGTCGCTGCGCATCGCAGACTGGGGGTATGACGTTCGCGCCGTCGAAGACGCGGCCCAGGGTGAGCGCGAGATCGAGCGAAGGCGGCCGGATCTCGTGTTGTGTGATCTGGTGCTGCCCGGCAGCTCCGGGATGGAGCTGCTGAAGCGCGTCAAGCGACGCGACCCGCAGCTTCCCGTCGTCATGATCACCGCACACGGCAATGTCGACGGCGCGGTGGAAGCGATGAAGCTGGGTGCGACGGACTTTCTCACGAAGCCGCTCGACACCGTTGCGTTGTTCGCCTTGCTCGAAGCCACGGCGAGCGACGTCCGCAAGCGCCAAGTCGGCCTCTCGCTGGATGAAGGGGGCACGGGCGACCCGGGGACGAACGGCCTGATCGGCCAGAGCCGAGCGATGCGTCAGGTGCATCGGACGATCGAGTCGCTCGCGTCGAGCGACGCGTCCGCCATTCTCACCGGCGAGAGCGGTACAGGCAAGGAGGTGGCGGCGCGCGCGATTCACGCGGCCAGCAACCGACGCGACAAGCCGTTCGTCGCCATCAACACGGCGGCGATTCCCGAAGGGCTGGTCGAGAGCGAAGTGTTCGGTCACGAACAGGGCGCGTTCACAGGGGCGACGCGGTCGCGGCCCGGAGTGTTCGAGATGGCCAACGGAGGCACGCTGTTTCTCGACGAGATCGCCGAGATGCCGATCGCGCTCCAGCCCAAGCTGCTCCGCGTGCTCGAAGAGGGTCAGGCTCGCCGACTCGGCGGCACCAAGGACATCAAGTTCGACGTCAGGGTGCTCGCCGCGACGAATCGTGCGCCGGCACAGGCCATTCGCGACGGACGATTGCGAGAGGATCTGTACTATCGCCTCACCGTGTTCGAAGTGCTGCTTCCTCCACTGCGCGAGCGGATCGAGGATCTCGCCGTGCTGGCGCAGCACTTCGTGCGCGAGTTCTCGCGCAAGCACAAGCTCGACGTGGACGGCGTCGGCGACGCCGCGCGCGAGCAACTCGAGCGCCATTCGTGGCCCGGCAACGTGCGCGAGCTGCGCAACGTCATCGAGCGGGCAACCATCGTGGCGAGAAGCGGATGGATCGAGCCTCGCCATCTGCCGCCGTATCTCCAGATGCTCAAGCCGGGCAGCGAGCCCACGCTCACGGTGCCGGCGGGCACGACACTCGCCGAGGCGGAGCGTCTGCTCATCCTGCAAACGCTGGAGCGAGTGGGGAACAACAAGGCGGAGGCCGCGCGGCAGCTCGGGCTCGATGTGAAGACGATTCGCAACAAGCTCAAGACCTACGGCCGCGACGAATGAAGGTCGGCACGCGGCTTCGCAGTGCGTTTGCCTTCTACATCACGCTGCTCGCGGCCGTGCTCGTGTATCACGTGCGCACGACGCAACATGCCGTGGACAGCGGTCGTGCGCTCACGATCATCTCGACGCGCCTTCGTGTCAGCTCCACGGCGCAGACCACGCGGCTCGTGCAGATGAGCAGCGACGCGGAGAAATACTTCGTCACGCACGACAAGGGCTACTTCGACAAGTTCCTCGATTCCGAGCAGGCATTCGGCAAGGGACTCCAGAGTCTCGACCGCCACCCGTTGAGCGCCGGCGAACGCAGGGCCTTCGATTCTCTCGTCGTCGACTGGGCGAACGTCGATGCGCAGGTGCGACCATTGGCGGGCGTCGCGAGCAAATCACCGGAGACGGGTCGCGCGACGGTCACGCAGTTGCAGACGGCGCTCGACCAGGTCCGCGACGGCACGCGCCGCCTCGCGATGGCATCGCAGGATGCCATGAGCGAAGAGCTGGACGCATCCGAACAGGCGGCGCGCAAGGCAGAGCGGCTCTCCTGGCTTGCGGGTGTGGGTGTGCTGGTGAGTAGCCTGTTGCTCTCCGCGCTCCTCGTGCGCTCCATCGTCGAGCCGCTGCGCCGGCTGGCCGAAGGCACGCGAGAGGTCTCGGCGGGCCGGTTCGACTATCGGTTGGAGTCGACCGGCAGCGACGAGTTCACGCAGGTCGCGCGCGACTTCAACTCGATGACCGAACGACTGGATGAGCTGGATCGCATGAAGCAGGATTTCGTCGCGAAAGTTTCGCACGATCTCAAGACGCCTCTCTCGAGCATGCAGGAGACGATCGGCGTGCTACTCGACGGGCTCGCCGGCCCGCTCTCGGCAAAGCAGCGACAGCTGCTCGAGATCAATCTCGACAGCGGACGCCGGCTGTCCGCCATGCTCACCAAGCTGCTGGATCTCTCGCGCATCGAGGCGGGTCTGCAGCCGGACTTCCAGATGCTCGACGTCGCGCAGCTGGTGCGGCGGAGCATCGACCGCGCGGACGCGGCGCGGACCGAGCGCGCATTCCATATCCAGTTCACGGAGCCCGAGCATCGGCTGCTCCTCCGTGGCGACGACATCGCGATCACGCAGGTCGTCGACAACCTGGTGGAGAACGCGATCAAGTTCTCGCCGTTGGGTGGCCTGGTGAGTGTTCGCGTTTCAGAGTGGTCTTCTGGGTCGAGAGACGCGGACGTGGCCGCGTCTCACGCGGAGGTGGTGCAACGTGCCGGCGTGCCTGGCGGCGCGTTGCTGCTCGTCGTCGCCGACGAGGGGCCTGGCATTCCGGACGAGGAGAAGGAGCGCGTGTTCACGCGGTTCTATCAGGCAGAGGCGGGGCGAGCCGCGCGCGGGCGCGGGGGTGTCGGACTGGGGCTCACCATCTGTCACGAGATCGTCGCGGCGCATGGCGGCGCGATCTGGGTCGCGGACAACGAGCCGCGCGGGAGTCGATTCTGCGTGCTGCTGCCGGGCGCCGTGGCCGCATCGGATTCGCGCTTCGCACCGGTGACGACGACGGCGAGCGGATCGGTCGGCAGTGGGTCGGTCGCGTGACGCGAACACGCACTCGCGTCATCGCGACAATGGGCGCGATCGTGTCGATGTGGGCATGTGCTTCGCGTCCGTTCGATCGACTGCTCTCCGAGCAGCGCTGGGCTGATGCGGCGCAGCTCTTCGCCGCCGACTCCGCACTCGCCAACGACGAAGGTGCGCTCTATCAGGCAGGCGTTCTCTTCGGCTCACCCTCGAGGCCAACGTACGACCCCGCGCGTGCGCGAATGCTCTTTCGGCGACTACTGGCCACCTTCCCCGATTCGAAGCATGCGTCGGACGCGATCGATCGTGTCGCGCTGCTCGACGAGGTGCTGAAGGCGCGCAGCAGCATCGCGCGCGTCCGCGAGCTCGAGGCACGCATCGCCGAGCTCACCGCCCAGCAACTGCGCTTGCGCGCGGGACTCGATTCGGCCCAGGCGCAGGGCGATGCGTCGCGGCGCAGTGCATCGCGGCTGGAGACAGACGTGCGTGAACGAGACGAGCAGTTGCGCGCGCTGCGTCTCGAGCTGAAGCAACTGAAGGAGATCGACCTCAAGCCGCGATCCGCTGGCAGGCGCCCGCGGTGACCGGGCGGATAAGGCGCCGTTAGAGATGGATTGCGGAGGTACGCGGCGCGATCGTACGTTCGTCCCTTAGCGCTCAGGCCTTGTCCGTGGCGCACGATCCACTTCCCTGACGTGACCGGCATGCTCACGACACGTTACGCGACATCATCGCACGTCCGCGCCGGTATCACTCTGCTTTCCGCCGCGACCTTCCTGTGCGCCATCGCGTCCGTCGCGACAGCGCAGGAGAGCACATCGCTCGTGGTGACATTGCTCGGCACCGGCCGTCCCGATCCCGTCATCGATCGCTTCGGGCCGAGCACGCTCGTCGAAGCCGGCGGCGAGCGACTGCTATTCGACGCGGGACGCGGCGCGAGCCAGCGGCTGTGGCAGCTCAAGGTTCCACTCGGTCAGCTGAATGCCCTGTTCCTCACCCACCTGCACTCCGACCACACCGTCGGCATTCCGGATCTATGGCTCACCGGATGGCTGCCTACGCCGTACGGTCGTCGTGCGGCGCCACTGGAAGTGTGGGGACCGGCCGGCACGCGAGGGATGATCGCGGGCCTTCGCACGGCGTACGCCTGGGACCTTCGGGTGCGCGCGCAGCAGGAAGGGCTTCCCGTCGCTGGCGCGGAGCTGGTGGCGCACGAGATTCATGAGGGCGTCGTCTTCAACCGACACGGTGTGAGGGTGACCGCGTTCCTGGTCGACCATGGAGGGTTGCTGAAGCCGGCCTTCGGGTATCGCGTCGATTACGCCGGGCATTCCGTCGTCGTCTCGGGCGACACACGATACAGTCAAAACCTGATCAAGTTCGCGGCCGGCACGGATCTGTTGGTGCATGAAGTCGCCGCGACGGACCCCGATCTGCTGACGCATTCCCCGACGGCTCCGGTAGCGCGCCGCATCCTGGGATGGCATTCGTCGCCGGAAGACGCGGCGCACGTCTTCCAGCAAGTGCATCCGAAGCTGGCAGTCTTTACGCACGTCGTGCTCCTCACCACGGATGCCGCATTCGCGCCACCGCCACTTGCCACCGTGCTCGCGCGCGCGACGGCGATCTACAGCGGTCCGCTGGTCGTCGGCGAGGACCTGATGTCGTTCGTCGTCGGAGATTCCGTGCGCGTTCGTCCGCGCGCCGTCCCGGCATCAGCGTCGACTCCATAACAGCCCCGGGTGGCCGACATGCACGCCTTTCACAATTCGACGCGTCCGGGATTCCGCGCAATCATCGCACTCACACTATGCGTTGCCGCATCCGCGCACGCCCAGGAGAGATCGACATGCAGCACGCGAACTACGCGAGCGACATCATCGCGAAGATGCCCGGCTTTCGGATCGTCGGCACGGGCTCCAAGGCGAAGGTGGTCGACGCTCGTGGCCAAGCCTTCAATACGCTTTGCCCAGCGAACATCGTGGTCGACGGGGCGAGGTACTTCGAGATCAACGACGTGCCCCCGGTCGAGATCGGCGCGATCGAAGTGTATCCGGCGGCGCCGGTCTATCCGATGGAATACGGTCCCAGCCCCTGCGGCTTGAGCATCATCTGGACGAAGCCCTAGCTGTCGCGTCTTCGTCACGCCGAGATCGGCGAGGAGTACCGCGACCAGCTTCGAGGTCATCGACGAGCGGCGATCCGCATGCAACGTGAAAGCGGGCCACCATGCCCGAGTGGGGCGACGAGGTTTCAGTTCACGCCCTCCCTAACAGCTCGCCAAGCGCCTCCCCTGCGCGTTCCACCTGGATGATCTGTTCGCTCGTGAACGTCCGCTCGACGCGGGTATGTATGCTCAGCACGCCGACTGCGGTGGCGCCATGGCGGACCGAAACGCCAATGCTGCTGACCACGCCGTGCTTCAGGAGCAGTTCAGCATCACGGAAGCGCGTGGATTTCGGGAGATTCTCGAAGAGGACCGCGCCGCGCGTGGCGACGACGTAGCCGGCCTGCGTGCGATCCGAGACGGGGATGCGCGCCGACTCGAGCGTTTCTTCGTTCCATCCGATCCCTGCATACGCGAAGAACGCGTCGCCGCCGGGCTCCAGCAGCACCAGCTTGCCGAAGTCCGCCTGCACCGCGGACACCAGGTCACGGATGATCGACTCCGTCGCGCGCCTTGACGCGACGTCCGCGATGTCGATCTTCATGTGGGTGAGCCCGCCATCGCGCCGGGCGGCAAGCGGTCGAGCAGGCGCAGCAATCCATCCAGCATCGTCAGTGGATGTGGCGGGCATCCGGGCACGTAGAGATCGACGTGAATGCCGGCGGCGTCTGCGTCCGACACTTCAGGGCTGCCTCGAAACGGCCCGCCTGAAATCGCACACGCTCCGACCGCGATGATGAGCTTGGGCGCGGGAGTCGCCTCGATCGTCTTTTCCAGCGCGACGCGCATGTTGCGGTTGAACGCGCCCGTGATCACGATGCCGTCGGCGTGCCGCGGCGACGCCACGAACTGGATGCCGAAGCGGCTCATGTCAAAGACGACGTTGCTCAGCGCGTTGAGCTCCGCCTCGCATCCGCCGCAACTGCCGGTGACCACGGAGCGCAGCCGGAGCGAGCGGCCGAAGAGCCGAAGCATCCTGGCATCGAGCGCCCGCGCGAGCTCCACCTCGCCCGTTGCGCTGACGAGGTCGTGGCGCGTCGCAGTCGCCATCCGGTGATCGCGAGTGAAGACCACGGCTCCGGCGGTTCCGCAGTCCACCGCATCTTCCGGACTGAAGAGACAGGAGCCGGCATCGAGCACCGGTCGCCCGTCCTCCGCCCTCCGCACGAGCGTCCCCGACGCCATCTCTCGTTCCTCGGGCCGCTCGGCGGGATTCGGATCGAGCACCGGCAATCCGCGGAAGCGCTCGGGAAAGTCCGCGCCTCCATCCGGATACGACGACGTGCGCAGGCCTTGCCGCATGCGAGCGCGGAGCAGGTCAAGCATGGTGTACCTCGGCGGGGCTCAGGCGCCCCGGAACGTTAGAGATCATGACCCGCATAGGACAGGTTGAAGCTCTTGTTGCACACCGGAAAATCGGAGATCTGGTTGCCGGGCAGCGCGACGGCGAGCGCACTCCAGTTGTGGAACGACGGATCGGTCACCTTGTATCGCCGGATGGCGCCCGTCCCGTCCGTGATCACCACGTGCGCGATCTCCCCGCGCCATCCTTCCTGCAGCGCAACGACGAGTTCGTCCGGCCGCAACGCGCCCATGGCCGCACGCGTCTCGCCTCTCGGCAACGCGGCCAGTTGATCGATGACGAATTCGAACGAGCGCTTGATCTCGAGCCAGCGCACGAACGCCCGTGAATAGACGTCGCCCGCCCGCGCCGTGGACACCGGAATGTGCGCGAAGCGGAAGATGCCGTACGGATGATCATACCGCACGTCGCGCACGACCTCGCTCGCGCGCGCGACGGGGCCGACGAATCCGCGATCGATGCACGTGTCCGCGGATACGACGCCGATGCCTTCGAGACGTCCTTGCACCGAGGCGCTCTGGAACATGAGTTCCGCGACCTCGTTCTGGTCGGCAACGAGGTTCTCGAGCCGGCCGCGCATTTCGCTCGCCATCGCCGCGGGGAGATCAAAGCCCACACCACCCGTGCGCACGAGGCCGCGTCCGTACCGGTTGCCCGAGAGCGTCATGAGCAGGTTGAGATACTCCCCGCGCATGCGGCCGAAGAACGCCGCGGCCGGTTGGTACGCGACATCGCCCGCCATCGCGGCGAGGTCCCCGATGTGATTGGCGAGACGCTCCAGTTCCAGCGCGATGCCGCGAATGCTCTGCGCGCGCGGCGTCTTGCGCGAGCGAGCCAGGGCTTCCATCGCGCCGCAGTAGGCTCCGGTGTGACCGATCACCGTGTCGCCCGCGATGGACTCCGCGACGAGTACCGCGCGATCGGGGGAGACCGTCTCGAGCAATCGCTCGACGCCGCGGTGCTGGTAGCCAAGCATGACTTCGAGGAAGAGGATCTCCTCGCCGTGCGCCTGGAACCGGAAGTGGCCCGGCTCGATGATGCTGGCGTGCACCGGCCCGACGGCGACCTCGTGCACTTCGTCGCCTTCGATGCGGAAGAATGAATACGCCTCCGGATCGAGCACCACGTTGCTCCGTCCTTCGGGGCGGTGGTCCGGCAAGTGCCGGCGCAGCGGCTTGAGCCACGGATGGCCGACCGGGAGCACGGCGCACTGCTCGGCGATCTCGCGTTCGAACGCCTCGGCCTGCGCGCAGTCGGGCGTGAGCGCGGGGTATGATTCGCCAACCACCGTGGTGACCGCGCCAAGCTGGCCGCGCGCGTCATCGGCGAGGATGGCGAGCAATCGGGTCGTGTCGCCGTTCTCGGGCATGCCGAAGAACGTGACGAGCCGCCATCCGGACGCAATCGTCTGGATCACCGTCTCGCGGAAGTCGTCGATCGGCTCCTCGGGTACGTCGCGCATTGAAACGGCGCGTCTGTTCCGGAGCCCCAACTCGTGCAGGTCTTTCACGGTGCCGTTCCTCCGAGCGAAGCGGCCGCGTGCGCCAGGACCTCTTGCAGCGAGGCGGGGATGTACACGCCGAGCACGAGGACGAGTGCCGCGAGGACGATCGGCCCAACGAGCTGCCACCGGTTCTCGTGCACCGGCTCGGCGTCAGGCGAGGGTGAGCCAAGCGCCATTTCCAGGATGAGCTTCGCCATGCCGATGAAGATGACGCCGAGCAGGAGCAGCATGATCGCGGCAATCCACGGGTGCCCGGAGCCGATGGCGGCGCGCAGCAGCGTGAATTCGCTGAGGAACAGACCGAATGGCGGAGAGCCGGTGATGGCGAACAGCCCCAGCACCAGGAGCGCGCCCGTGATGGGAATTCGGCGCAACAGGCCCTGGTTGTCAGCGGCGGCCGAACTGCCGGTGGCGATCACGATGTTGCCGGCGACGAGGAACATCCAGCCCTTGGACAATCCGTTGTTCAGCACGTGCAGCACGCTGCCGTACGCGCCGATGCCGCCGAATCCGAGACCGAGCACCAGCAATCCCATGTGCTCGACGCTCGAATACGCGAGCAGCCGCTTCAGGTCGCCCTGTCCGATGATGAACGTCGCCGCGACCACGAGGGAGAGCAGGCCGAAGCCGATGAGCACGGGCTGAACGAATGGGCCCAGTCCCGCCGCCATCGTGACTTGCGTGATGCGCGCGACACCGAGGAATGCGCAACTCGTCAATGCGCCCGCCATGAGGCCGCTCACGAGGCTCGGCGCTTCGCCATACGTGTCCGGCTTCCACGTGTGCATGGGGGCAAGGCCCATCTTGGTCCCGTAGCCGACGAGCAGGAACAGGAACGCCGTCCGCAGCCACGCCGGGTGCAGCGCCCGCGCATGCTGGATGAGATCGGGCAGGAGGAGCGCCCTGCCGGGTGCATCGGCTTGCGCCGTCGAAAGGAAGAATGTGCCGAGCAGGGCCAACGCGATGCCGACCGACGAGATGAGCAGGTACTTCCACACGGCTTCGAGCGACCGGCGATCGTTCTGGTGGAAGATGAGCGGCGCGACGGCGAGCGTCGTCGCCTCCATCCCGACCCAGAGCAGCGCCAGATGCTGGCTGAGCGCCACCAGGGACGTCGCGGCGAGAAAACAGAGCAGGGAGGTGACGAACACCCGTCCGCCCCGTGGCTCTCTCCGGTCGAGGTTCCCCACCACGTACAGCGAGGTCAGGAAGAAGAGCACGCTCGTCAGCGTCAGCACGACCAGGCCGAGCGCGTCCACCGCGAGCCATCCCTCGAGCGCCGGCGCGGCGGGATCGGTCCACAGTGACGCGACCAGCCCCAGGTGAATACCCGCCACGGCGATCAGCACCGCGATGCGTCGCCGTCCCAGGCGTGCCGTGGGGATCGCGAACGCACCGGCGCCCGCGAATATCGGAAGGATCCAGAGCGCGAGAAGCCGCATCAGTCCGTGAGCTCCGTGAGGCGGCCGGAATCGAGCGAGTCGAACTCTCGATTGATGTGGAACACCACGATGCCCATGATGAACACGCCGACGAAGATGTCCAGCAGCACGCCCAGTTCGAGCAGGAAGGGCACGCTCTCCGTCTGTGTGAGGCCGAACACGTAGATCCCGTTCTCGATCATGAGGTAGCCCACCACCTGCGTGATGGCCTTGCGTCGGCTCGTCATGACGATGAAACCGATCATGAGCGTCGAGATCGATACCGGCACGAGCAACGGATCGGCTGCCACGAGCGTCGGCAGGTGCGCCGCGATCGCGAAGGCGAGTGCGACCGCCAGCGCGCCCAGCACGAGCGACGCGATGAATCCGACCGACGGCTGCACTTCGCGCCGAACCGCCGCCTCGCGAATGGCCCAGGCCAGGAACCAGGGCAGGATCACGGCCTTCACGGCGATGGTGCCGACCGCGAGGATCACGACGTGCACGGACATTCGCGTCGCCAGCGCCAACGGCAGCATGCCGAGCAGCAACCCCTGCACCGCGAGTCCGCGAATGCAGGTGCTGAGACGCGTGGTCCCGAGGACGGCGAAGCATGTCAGCACGACGAGCAGGAGGATCAGTTCCGGGAGCGTGTGAACGGTCTGCATGGCCACTCCCGTCATCGCAGAAGAAGGATGATCCCGAAGAGCGCCATGGCTCCCGCGCCGACGAGCAGTTGCGGAACGCGGGTGAGCCGGAGACGCGCCATCGTGGATTCCACGATGCCGACCCCTATGGCCGTCGCGCCAAGTCCGAGCAGCAGCACCACGGCGGACACCGGTTCCGACAGGCCCGCTCGCGGCACCATTACGCACACCAGCAGCGCGGAGAACAGCCCGAGCTTGACCGCGCTCGCGTACAGGATCACCGCGAGATCCGGCCCGCTGTGATCGAGGACGATCACCTCGTGGATCATCGTGAGCTCCAGGTGGGTCATCGGGTCATCGACTGGCACGCGCGAGTTTTCCGCGAGGAGCAGCACGAACAGGCTCATGCCCACCAGCGTCAGCGGTGCGGCCGCGTGCGGCCATGCCGACAGCAGCGGAGCGCCGAGCATGCCGCTGAGCGACAGTTGGCCCGTCACCAGCACGAGCGCGGTGAAGCACAGGAACAGCACCGGCTCCGCGAATGTCGCGAACGTCACTTCCCGGCTCGCACCCATGCCCTCGAAGCTCGATCCCGTATCGAGACCGGCGAGCACGAGCGCGAAGCGAGCGAGCGCGAACAGCGCAGCGAAGGCGACGAGGTCTCCCTCGAACCGAAGCGGCGCGACGCGCCCATCGAGCGGGAGAAACAGCGCGGCCACGAGGATCGCCCCGAGCACCACGACGGGGCCGGCGCGAAACACCCACGTCGTCGTGGTGCTGTAGACGCTGTCCTTCCGGAGGAGCTTCGCCAGGTCAAAGTAGAGCTGAAGCACCGGCGCGCCCTGCCGGCCCGTCAGCCACGACTTGGTCTTCGTCGCAATGCCCGGCAGGGCCGGCGAGATCACCAGCACCAGGAAAAGCATCGCGAGCGCGTTCCATGTGACCATCATCAGTCGGCCAGGATGAGGTAGAAGAGCAGGGCCGTCAACGCGGCCGCGACATAGAGCAGTTGCAGCCCCACGCGCCCTTGCTGAATGGGACGGAGCCGCCCGGCGCCCGCGCGAACGCCCTCCCATGCCGGTAGCAGCACGCGCCGCAACACCGGATCGATGGGGTGCGTGGCGAACGACCTCGCGCCCCGGTGCACTTGCACGCCCGCCACGGGACTGAAGGCCACGAGGAGCGGCGCGGCGAATGACGACGCGGTGTACTGCATGCGCACCGTCTGCGCCGAAAAGCCGCACGCCCACGTGCCCGCGCGCTCTTCTGTCCGACGGCGAAGCAGCAGCGCGCGCGCTCCCCAGCCGAGACCCATCGCCGCCGCCAGCGCAACCATGAACACCGTCAGGACCGTGACGTCCGGGTCGATCGCGGATTGGACATCCCGCAGACTCAACCCCGCCATGCTCGCGCCCACGCGCAGCAGCGCGGGCACCACCACGACCGGAAGCAGGCCGATCGCCACACAGGCGAGCGACAGCCCGATGAGCGGACCGGTGATGCCGCTCGGCGATTCATGCGCATCGGCCACGACGCGCGCATCGCGGGCCGTGCCCAGATACATGACGCCGACGACCTTCGCGAAGCACGCGAGCGCCAGCGCGCCGATCATCGCGAGCGCCGCGCCCCACAGGATGGCCGCGCGCCCGCCGTGCGCCGCAATGCCGCCCTGCATGAGCGAACGGTACACCAGCCATTCACTGAGGAAGCCATTGAGCGGCGGCAGGCCGACGATCGCCACCGAGCCAACGAGGAACGCAGCGGCCGTCACCGGCATCCGCTTCGCGAGGCCGCCAAGCCGATCGATGTCGCGTATCCCCGTGGCATGAACCACCGAGCCGGCGCCGAGAAAGAGCAGGCTCTTGAACAGCGCGTGATTGAGCGTGTGCAACGCGGCGCCGGCGAATCCGAGCGCCGCCATGAGCGGATGCCCGTACGCCATGCCGAGCGAGCCCGCCCCGATACCCAACAGGATGATGCCGATGTTCTCCACGCTGTGAAACGCGAGCAGTCGCTTGATGTCGTGCTGCGCCAGCGCCCACACGACACCGAGAATGCCCGATACCGCGCCAAGCGAGAGCACCACCCATCCCCACCACGCGGCCGGCACGGCGATCATCACCACCACGCGCATCAACCCATAGATGCCCATCTTGATCACGACACCGGACATGACCGCGGAGATGTGCGACGGGGCGGCGGAGTGCGCCTCGGGAAGCCAGAAGTGCAGCGGCACCATGCCCGCCTTGATCCCGAACCCGATCAGCGCGAGCACGAGCACCACCGCGCCACCCGCGGGAAGTGCCGGCGCCCGTAGCGCCAGCGACGCGAAGGTGAGATCGCGCGCGCCTTCGCCCCATACGGAGTACAACGCGAGGAGCGTGAGCATGCTCGTATGCGTCGCGACCAGATAGAGGAGGCCCGCGCGGCGGACATCCCGACGTTCGGAGTCGAACACGATCAGGCAGTAGTTCGCCATGGCCATGATCTCCCACGCGGCGAGAAATGGCACGACGGCGCGTGACGTCACGACGAGCGCCAGCGCCGCGAGCAGCACGGTGAACAGCGCATGCGCCAAGCGCACGGGGCCTCGAGCGCGTTCGCGCGACTGGTAGGTCACGCCGTAGACCGCCGCCGCCGCGCCCACACCGAAGATCGCGAGCAGAAAGACCGCCGACAGCGGGTCGAGGCCGAATTCCCAATCGCCGCCGGGCATGTGGCCGGCGAACCGGACGACCGACACCGCCCCACCGGACAGTGCGCCGACCGCGGCCAGCACACCAGCGCCACACCCGGCGAGAACGAGAACACGGTATGCCGCATCCACGAGCCCTGGCTTCGGGATGCGCACGAGCGCGACGACGCCCGCGAGCAGGATCAAGGACAGCGCGCTCCACACGAGTGTCATCGGCGCACACCAGGCAGGAGCGAGAGCGCGAGCAGCGCCAGCACGGTTCCCACGACGTAGAGCAGCGAGCTCGTCACGTGCGCCCGGTGCAGCGTGCGCAAGCGAGCGCCCGCGCGCCCGACCAGCGCGAAGAGCGGCTGATAGATGTTCGCCAGCACGGTGTCCTCCGTGAAGGAGGTCCAGCGAGCCGCACCCATGCCGGCACGAGTCGGAAAGGCGCCCTCGAGCGACGTCGTCGTCTGGAGCAACGGATGCATGACGCTGGTCAGCGGCTCGCTGAACGACGTGCCGCTGTACTGCATCGCCGCCGTCGGCGCGTCGAAGCCGCAGCCCCACGTCGCCGCTCGGCGACGCGCCAGCGCGGACGTCGCCACGCCACGCAGCGCGACGATCAGCAGCACGCTCGCCGCAATCATTGGAAGCAGGAACGCGAGCGCCTCGAGCGCCGCGCGCGCAACGCCAGTCTCGGCCGCCGGCGCTACCAGGAGCGCCGTGCTGGCGAGCACAGTTCCGATCTGGCCAGGCATCGCGGCAATGACCACGCACACCGCGGCGAAGGCCAGCATCGGCATTCGCATGGCCCAGCCGGGCGGTGGCGCGTCGGCCGCTGCAACAGTGCGCGGGTTGCCGAGCAGGCCGATGCCGATCAGCCGCACGAAGCACACGACGGCAAGGCCCCCCGTGAACGCGATCGCGGCGATGGAAAGGAGCATCGCGACCTGCGGCATGCCGTCGAGCGCGAGGACACCCAGGAACAACCCGCGCAGGAGCAGCCACTCGCTCGTGAAAATGCTGAGACCGGGCATCGCGGCCATCGCCGCGGCGCCGACCACGAGCGCGCTACCGGCCACGCGCCACCGGCGGAGCATCCCTCCAAGGGCGTCGAGGTTTCGGCTCCCCGCGGCCTGCGCCACGGCGCCGAATCCCAGGAACAGCAGCGCCTTCGCGAAGGCATGATTCCAGATGTGGAACAGCGCGGCCATCCAGGCAATGCCGGCGAGTGTGGGCTGGCCGAGCGCGGTGCCGAGCAGTCCGAGTCCCATGGCGATCGTCACGATGCCCGCGTTCTCGACCGTCGAATAGGCGAGCACGCGCTTCACGTCGCGTTGCGCGATCGCGAACAGCACACCGCCAACGGCGCCCATGCCGCCCAGCGCCAGCAACACGTACGCCCACCACAGTTCGGGCGCGCCGAACAGCGGGAGGAACCGCGCGAGGCCGTAGAAGCCCATGGTGATCATCACCGCCGACATCAACGCCGACACGTGCGACGGCGCGGCGGGATGCGCATCGGGAAGCCAGACGTGCATCGGCACGATGCCCGCCTTGGTGCCGAATCCGATGAGCGCGAGCACGAAGAAGAGGCCGCGCGGCACCACCTGGTCGCCGACGAGCGCCGTGATCGCGAAGCTGCCGCTCCTTCCCGCGAAGAACACCGCAAGCAGGAACAGCGCGATCGTGGCCAGGTGCGCGGCGATGAGATACTCCAGACCCGCCAGGCGGACCGCCTTTTCCTCATGGCTGTGGACGACCAGCGCCCACGAGCTCAGCGTCATCAGTTCCCACGCCACGAGCAGGAGCACCATGTCGCTCGCCGTGACGACCACGGCCATGCTGAGCACCAGGAGGTTGTACGCGGCGAGCGCGCCACCAACCGGACGTCCGTGTGAATGGTGCCGCAGGTACTCCACGCCGTAGATCGCGCAGAGGGCGCCGATCACCGCGATGGGGAGGAGGAAGAACGCGGCCAGGGAATCGAACCGGAGGCCAAGTGCTCCGCCGGGTACGCTCCACGTGCCGCGCCACACCAGCGCCGACGCGCGCGAAAGTTCCTGCAGCGCGGCCACGGCGGCCGCCGTTCCGCCCGCGACCGCGCCGCCAGCACCCAGCCAGGTACCGGCCTCCCGACGCCGGAGCAGCCACGCGCCGATGGCGCCGACCGTCCAGCAGGCCAGCGCGAGCGCGAGAGCGGTCAACGCGCGGTCCGTGACTGGGCCGCCACTCCGCCCGCTGGAGTGGCCGCCTCGATCGACCGGATGCGGAACAGGATCTCGACGGACGGTGCCCCATCGCGCAGCAGCGCGCGAAGCCCCGGATCACGCAGCATGAAGCCGAGTCGCGCGAGGATCTGCAGGTGCGATGGCACGTTAGGACTGACCACCACGAAGAGCGCGCCCACCGGCTTGCCATCGACCGCGTCGAAATCGATCGGGTGCTTCAACATGCAGAGCGCGACGAACGGCCGGTCCACGTGCAGCAGGATCGGATTGCGCACGTGCGGAATGGCGATGCCGTCGCCGATGCCCGTCGATCCCATCGCCTCGCGCGCCTCCAGGACGCTGAGGAGGGAGTCCCGGTCCATATCGGGCGGAAGGGGCAATGCGTCGACCACCGCGCGGAAGACTCCCGGCTTCGTGTCGCCCTCGAGGCCCCGGTGAATGCCGCCGGCTTCCAGCAGTTGAGAGAGCGGCGGCACCACGTCGGGCGCCTGACGGGCATCCAGGAGCAGCGCCTTGGAGACCGGGTGTCCGCGCGCGGTCGCCCACTCCCACAATTCGATCGCGTTGCAGCGGAGCTGCTCGTTGACGCGGTGCGCCGGAAGTCCTTCCGACGAAATCCAGCGACGCACCGTCGTCTCGGGTACGCCGAGATAGGTGGCCGCCTGTCGAATCGTGATTTGCATGTCGGAATGGTGCGGAGAGATGGGTCAGCGGTTGGTGCGAGGCTCGTCATGCGCCATTGCATTTGCGAAACCATTGGATTCCCTCGTCACGCCGGAACGCTCCTGCTGGAGGGCCCCCGGAGCAACGCCTCGGCGGCGGCGAGAAATTCTCCGACGTCCAGACCGGGTTCGATCATCGACTGCACGGCGCACCCCGTGATGAAGCTGACCGCGACGGCGGCGAGTCCATTGGGCGTGGTATGCGAAAGGCGGTCCGGTTCCGCGGCGAGCGCGGCTTCGGTGATAGGGCGGAACGCTTCGCGGTACCGGTCGAGTTCGCGCCGCATGCGCGGACGGATGCCGGCGTCCGACAGTCCCGCGGCCCAGAACTCGAAGAACAGGCGCAGTCGCGCCGGCTCGGACGACAGTCGCCTCATCTCCTGCCCCAGCAGTGCGACGAGGCGTTGGAGCGGGGAATCGATGGCCGTGATCTCGCCCGCCACCTGCAGGGTCGTGGTCGTCGCCAGCACCCAGTCCAGCAATTCCAGGATGAGCTGATCCTTGCTCTTGCAGTGGAAGAGTACGAGCCCCGTGCTCATCTCGGCGCGGGCTGCCACGTCTCGGATGGTGACGGCGCGCAGCCCTTTCGTCGCCGCGATGTCGTACGCCGCGGCGATGATGCGTTGGCGCCGAATGGATTCGGCGAGCTTGGTTCCCGGCATCCGCGCTCTCCTCGGGACGAGCTTGCGGCGTATCCGTGGAAACGGGCGCCGTCGCGTATTGCACTGTTGTTCAACGTAGGAGCGGGCGGCGCCGGATGCAAGCCGCATCGGAGCGCAAACGCCTCTTGCCTCACGGACAGCTTTGCAACATATTTGTTGCAGACGTCGGGAGGCCAGAATGGCGAGTCAGGCAACGCTGGAGGACACGGGAGCTTTTGCCTGAGCACCGATCCCAAGGTGCTCTCGGCGCTCGGCCTTCGTCCGGATCAACTGGCGCACCATGATCGCACGCTCACGCAGGCAGTCGCGCGCGCGCTGCACTCGCGGGCAACGGCGAAGTCAGGACCGGCCGGCCTGCGCTGGTGGTCGGCGCTCACCGGCGCGTGGCACACGACCGTGGTGTTCACCGACCAGGAGCGGAAGGGCGACGTCAGCTTCGGAGCGCCACAGATCCTGCGTCCAGCCGACGCGGTGCTCGGCGCCGCCCTGATGGTGCTCGGGATTCGGCGGAGGTAAGGGCGATCCGAATGGTGGTGAGGCGCATACGGCACCGCGCCCACCGCGTTGAGGCGTGAATACAATATCGACTCATCGCTCTGGTGAATATCGGAATAGCGTGGCGAGGTCGCGCGTCACGCCGTTCATAGCGATCTCCGCACCAGCGTGGATCCAACAGTCCGAGACCATACAACCGTGAGTAGGCCGCGTCGCCACCGGGGGGGTAACACTACATGATGTAGCGCCGCTTGATCCGGAGGTCCTGGCCCGACATCGGACTCTCACCGAAGCGATGGAATACCACGGTCGGCCTGAGCGCTGGCCGGATCATCTTCACGGATTCACGAAAGTCCTGGTTCACCACCGCCAGCTCCCGCAATACATCCGACGTCGCCGCGTCGCAATCGGCCGGTAGTGCCACACCGCTATCCATTTCCAGCCATAGCTCTAGGCGCTTGTTCGCGTCGGCGTCGTCGTACGGATGAAGCGCGAAGTTGGCGACCGACCCCAGCGTCCGTGCCAGGTGCATCACCACGTGCTGGACATCCTCCGGCGTGATCTTGCATCCAAAAAAGGCGACCGATGAATCCTGGCGGCCCCAATGGAACATCACCGGCAATGCTGTCCTGAGCCCCATCTTTTGCGCGCTTAGACCGTGATCGCGCAGGATCGGCTCCAACTCGGCGACCGTGCGGACGATGCCGCGATCATGGAGATTGTATCGGACCCGGGGGCTCACGTTCTCCAGCCGATTGATCGTGAACAAGAGACTGCGATGGGCGTCGCTTTCGACGAACGTGTTCAGCGGATCGTACTGGAAGACCATCGGCACGCCTTCGCTGCCATAGATGTCGCCGCCGAGGCGGTCGTCCGACATGATCGATTCGCGCAGTGCCACGGTGAACGGCGTCTCGACCGCAAGGTTGATCTCGAGGTCCGACGCACCGAAGCACGAGATCGTCGTCCGGAACTGCTTGTTGAGCGCCGCTCGCAACGGTTCGGACATCGCTTCGCCTCCCACGACGGCCGAGACATCGTACGGCGCCCAATCGAAGTCGGCCATGTCGACCAATGACTTGAGAAAGGGTGGATAGCCGGCGATCACGTACTTGTACTTCGGGCCAAACAGCTTCAGCGTCGCCAGCGCCTTTCCGGCATCGGGGCCGATGGACTTGACGATGCAACGGTCGACCAATGACATCGACACGTTCATCCCCGTTGCCCACGGTCCCAGCGCGAAGCAGTTGAGCAGGATGAATCCTTCGTCGCCGAGCGTCGCGCGCGTTGAGTACTGGATCAAGCGTCGCGTGGCTGCGCGCTCTGCCGAGCCGCGTACCCAGTTCGTCGCCGTCCCACTCGAGCCGGAGGACTCGTCGATCACCGCGTCGCGGAGCGGCAGGCGTCCACCCTGACAGAGTATCTCGATCGGCCACTGGGTGATGTAGTTCTGCTTGTCCATCGGCGGGATCTCGTCGAACGAACGCGGATCGGTGGCGCCGTGCCGCGCGAGAAACTCCTGGTACGCCGGCACCCGCGCACGCGCATTGTAGAACGCTGCCGCCGCGCGATGGCGACTGATCCATCCTCGCACCGGCCCGAACATGCCGGGCGCGAAGAGCATCCGGTACCCGAGCCACGATGCATTGGTCACGTCACCGGTCTTGCTTGCGACGAAGCCGAACGCCCTGTCGAAGAGTGCATTCATAGGAGGATGGATTCGAGTCGTGGAGCCCGCGGCGGAACGTCGCTATAGCCCGCTCGCATGACCAGCCAGCAATCCGGCACCGCGAAGCGCTGTGCGATCCTGGCCGCGTAGGCGGAATTGGTGAGCATCGAGCCCATGGGTTGCATGTACACGCCCTGCCGAGCCATCTCGACCCAGATGCCGAAGAGCGCCCGACCTGCGTCGACGAGCTCAGGCCACGTCGCGAACGGACCGCAGAGCAGGACGATGTGACGCGTGCCGCGCTGTGTTTCGAGGTACCGGCGCGTTGCGAGCTGCCGGATGACGGGGAGATGGAAGAGTCCGGGCGATCCGAACGCGGTTCGTATCTCGAACGCGCTCTGGTTCAGCGGTCGTTCCCAGAGGCCGTCGCCGAATTGCGGTGTCGGGCCAGTGCGGTACCATCGTCTGATCTCCTCGCGCTCGCGAACCAGCCCGAGATTGTCGATCAGCGCGTCGACGTTGAGCCTGAGCGTAGCATCCACGACGTCGCCAGCGTGGTATTCCAGGAGCCGATGGCCGCGTGACTCGGCGATTGCGCGGAGCGCCGTCCATACGCCAGCATCGACGAGGCGATCCACATACGGGATGCGCGACGTACGTCGGAGATCGAACAGGCTCGCGTCGATCGAGGGCACCATGTCCCCGACTATCGTTGCGGTACCGAGCGTCGTGGGCACCGACGCGCGGTGCAATCCCGCGACGTCGATGGAGTCGGCGGGGGTGATCCTGACCTGCACGCCGAGTGTGGCAGCGGCAACCTCGATGGTCGCCGCGAAAATGCCAAATGCGCTCGCCACGTAGAGGTTTCCGTGATCTTCCTCGGGAAGAAAACGTTCGCTCAGCGCAACGATTTCCGCTGTAGAGGGATCGACCGGCCGAATTCGGAATGGCTGCGTATTGTGTGGCGTTGGCGCGAGCCGGGCGAGGTCTGCGATCGCGCGCCACGTGGTCCAGGTGGCACTCGACAGTTCGGCGCGCCGGCTCGTTCCCTCTGAAGTGACCTCGCCATGGATCGACTCTGCCGTCGGCAGCGTGGCACACGCTTCCACGACGGCAGAGAGCGTCGTGAGCGCGGCAATCGTGGCAGCCACCGATTTCGAGAACGCTCGGCGGCTTACAGGTTGGTCATGCACGGGGCACCGTACTCTCCTTGGATATCATCTCCCCTCCACCGACCTGGGCGTTGGCGGCGCTGGCGAACAGATCAGATAGGGCGGTGCTGACGGCGGGGCGGATCGTGATCGTCGTCACGGTTCCTCTCCGCGTGCACGTGAAAGGCACCGCCAGAAGGTTACTACTACGCGGTCAGTGCCCGGTCATCCCCCAGTCACCTTGACGCCCCTCTCGCGCGGCTATTGTCTTCGATCACCACCAGCCAGGACAAATGAAAGATGCCGTTCGACGATCACCTCTCGCGACGTCAGTTCATCGCCGCCAGCGCCATCGGGGCATTCGGGTTCATGCGGGGCGCTGTGAGCCTTGCGGACTCTCCGTGGCTCTACGCCGGCACATACACCGAGGCCGGACGCATCGAGGGTCTTCACCTGCTGCGATTCGACCCCACAACCGGAGCGGTGCGGCTGGCGTCGACGTTTGATGTCGGCTCCAATCCATCCTTTCTCACCTTCCACCCCAACGGTCGCTCCCTCTACGTCGTGAATGAGGTGAACGACATCGACGGCGACGTCACGGGGTCGGTGCGGTCCTTTACCATCGATGCGAGCTCCGGCGACATCACCGCCGTGAGCGCACGAATATCGGCGGGGGCGTCGCCGTGCTACATCAGCACGGATCGTACGGGCCGTGTGGCGATGGTGGCCAACTATGTCAGCGGCACGGTCGCGACGCTGGGCATCGGTGAAGACGCCTCCCTCACCGCGCCGTTGCACGTGGTGCAGCACGTCGGCACCGGGAAGATTGCCGCGCGCCAGGAGCATGCGCATGCGCACTGCATCATTCCCCACCCGTCCAACCGCTTCGTCCTGGTGGCGGACCTTGGCACCGACCGCGTGCTCATCTACCGGCTCGACGTGAGCCAAGGCTCGCTGACCCACATCGAGCAAAGCGACGCGGTCATGGTACCCGGCACGGGGCCGCGCCATCTCGCGTTCCATCCGACACTGCCGATCTGCTACGTCACCGGCGAGTTGAACTCCACGGTGTCGGCGATGCGGTGCAATCCGAACAGCGGCGCGCTGACGATCACCCAATCGGTCGCCACCCTTCCCTCGGGCGCCGCCGGCGAAAACTTTCCTGCCGACATTCACGTCGCGCCCAACGGTCGCACGCTGTACGTGTCCAATCGTGGACACAACAGCATTGCGGTGTTCCGTATCGCCGCTGGCACCGGACACCTCACGCTCGAGCAGACGATGCCCACGGGTGGAGACTGGCCGCGCAACTTCACGCTCGACCCAAGTGGGCGCTGGCTACTCGTCGCCAACCAGCGATCGGGATCGATTACGGTGTTCAGCCGCGATGTGACCTCTGGCCGTCTCACAGCCACGACCCGACGCGTCGATCTGGCGGCTCCCGTCTGCCTGCGCTTCCTGGCGGGTGATGGAACAGCCCTGTAGTATCGCCGACCGCGTCCTGAGCGTCGTTGTGGTCAAGGTCGGCAATCGACGGGATGTGTACGGACCGTGATCGAAGGATCGACACAAAGCGCGGCAATAAACCAGCATCGGCCGGCATGATGTGACGCTCAGCGTGCCGATCAGGCTGCGCCCAGAATTTCTCGCGCAGCCTGATCGATCGAGAGCGTAACCTGTTCGGCGGCGACGACCTGGCGCGCTACCCAGTGCTCGCCGGGTATTCCGTGCGATTCTGATCGCCGCACGACATTCCGATCTCGACGCGGAGTACCGCGCGGCGCCGAGGCGCCGAACGCTCCCCTGCTCGCCGCACTGGGTTCACTGCGTTCACTGGCTCACGCTGCACTGATAGCACGTGCTCGTGAGCACCACGGCCGACGTTACCGCGTTGATCACCCGGAAATGGATGTCGAACCTGGTACCGGGTGGGAATGCGCTGAGGTTGCGGAATAGCTCTTCGCGACCAGTTCCGCGATCGTCGGTCACGATCGCCTGCGGGGTGGTGCCCTTTCCCAGCGTCAGCCAGCTCGAGCTGGTGCAGTCGTCGTCGACGTTCGTATCCACGGCGCGCTGGAGGAGGTAAGCGGTGTTGGGCGCCAGGTCGCGTACCCACGTGTCGAGGTAGACGACGAGATTGCCGTCGTTCGGCTGGCGGAACTTGACCAGGCCGAACCCGTCGCCGCGCAGGATGATCTCATCGTTGAACGGCGGCGTTTCTGGCCCCCACGACGTCGAGCTCTGAAGTGACGGCTGGCGCGGTGCCGCGGTGGTCGCATCCGCGGCGGCACAGCCGGCCAACGCCAGAAGGATGAACGCCGATCGCCAGGGAAGTCTGTTGTACATGGTGTCTCCGGGATGAGTATTAAGCGGCGCCATTGCGCCCCTGTCCTCCATCGCTACGTTGCGGCCGTAGCTCACCCGTTATTCAGGCGTCACCGCGGGACAAATGATCGAACTTCGTACTCTTGGCGGAGCGGATCTATGGTCGTCGGAGGGCGAGAGTGCCCTGCCGCTCGCAGTGCAACCCAAGCGGCTCGCGCTGCTGATCTACCTGGCCCTCGACGACTCGTCGGGCTTTCGTCGGCGCGACTCGGCCGTGGCCCACCTCTGGCCAGAGCTCGATACCAGCCACGCCCGCGGCGCGATGCGCCAGGCGCTGCACTCGCTGCGCCGGTTGATGGGCGAGGACTCCATGATCGCGCGCGGCGAGGAGGAGATCGCGGTGAACCGCGAGGTGGTGCGCTGTGACGCCGTCGCTTTCCTGGAATGCGCCAATACGGGCCGGCACGAGGCGGCGCTGAAGCTGTACCGCGGTGACTTTCTCGATGGGTTCTTCGCCTCCGACGTCGCACCAGAATTCGACCAGTGGGTCGCCGACACTCGACTGGATCTGCGGCGCCGCGCGGCGCAGAGCGCCTGGGCGCTGGCTCGCGCCCGTCGTGGTCACCACCGACGCCCGCGGCTGGTAC
>DAIUFP010000003.1:0-23838 GCA_036844565.1 Gemmatimonadaceae bacterium
TGTCTTCTCCGATGAATGTGCTGTAAGCTGTTGCATTCACCGGTTGAGACCACCAACGAATCAACGCGAATAACTCCACAAAGATATGACGGGCGGGGCGCCAAGTTCGGCCCAAGCCCTCGAAAACAGGAGGAGTCTTTTCTTTGGGCGAGGCGAATGAGATCACCGCGCCGGGCCAGATCGTCTCGCGTTGAGCGATTCGCGTGGATTCCGTGAAGATTCGCCGGATTCGCGCTGCCAACGAACAACGCCCTTCGCCACGCCAGTCCGACCGCCGAACGATCAGAACATCGACATCGCGAGGAACGACCGCAGCGAATCGTTCGTGTTGCGCAGGCGACCGGAGAGCACGCGCGTGACCGCCCAGAGCACCTTGTAGGCGAGCTCGCGGTTGAAGTCGAGCGCCATCTCGAAGTCCGGGCGTGCGATGGTCAGTACCGTCGTGCCGCCATTCGAGATTGCATGCGTGGAGCGTTCGCTGCGGTCGAACACGGCCATCTCGCCGAAGAGGGCACCGAGCTTGAGAATGGCCAGCGCCTCTTCACCGCTGCCGGGCACGTCGCGGCTGATGCGCACCTCGCCTTCGCAGATGAGGTACAGACGGTTCCCGTGCTCGCCCTCGCGGAAGATGTACTCGCCACTGACGAACTTTTCCTCGCGACAGACCTCCGCGATTTCGGCGAGTTCGCCGTCATCGAGATCCTTGAATATGGCGACGTTCTTCAGCAGCGCGATCGTGTCGGGCATGCAGCTCCAGGGATGACGGGCTCGGCGATCAACCCAAGAGCTTACGGATGGTGATTGGGTGGGGCAAGGTCGCCGCGGGCGCGGCCTGCTTATCTTTCATCTCGCAAATGTCCACGTCTCGCCGCGCGCTCGGTCGCCTTCCGAATCTCCTGTCCTGCTCGCGGCTCGTGCTTGCCGCGGGCTTCGTCGCGACCGGTGCTCTCGACACGCGTGTTGGCCTCATCGGTGTCGCGGCCGCGACGGACTTCCTCGACGGATGGCTCGCGCGTCGTGTTCACGCGACGTCGCGCTGGGGCGCGCTGCTCGACCCGCTCGCCGATCGCGTGTTCGTGCTCACGGTGGTCTGCACGTTCCTGTTCACCGGGCGGCTGTCCACGGCGGCGTACTTCATCCTCCTGTCGCGCGACATTGCCACCGCGGTGGGCTTTCTGGTTTCGCGCGTGATCCCGTGGCTGCGACTCGTCGAGTTCAAGGCGCGCATCCTTGGGAAGGCGGTCACCGTGCTGCAGCTTTTCACACTTGCGGCTGTTCTGGTGGCGCCCTCCGTCGTACCGCTGCTGCTGGCGGCGGTTGGAATGACGTCGCTGCTCGCGATTGCCGACTACACGCTCGCGCTGTGGCGGGCACGCGCGGCGTGATGCTCCGCGATGTGATGGCGGCGCTGCTGCTCTCGGTGTCGCTGACTTCGGTCGTGCGGGCGCAGGCGATGCTGGACGCGAGTGTGAAGCCGGAAGTGCGTGTCGACGCGATCACGTCGCGCGGCGCGACCGTGCTGTACGCAGGTGGAGGCGTTCAGATTCCCGCGGGCTACTATGCGCGAGTCGGGGTGATCGGTGCCGTCGGCGCGCCAGTGCAATCCGGTGATCGGAGCATGAGCGGACGACTGGATGTCATCGGGCGATTCCTGTTCGACCCGTTTCGCGAACATGCGTGGGGACTCTCGGCCGGCGCGGGTGTCAGCGTGCGCGCGGCGATTGGCGACCGAGTTCGACCCTATCTCGCGACGGTCATCGATCTCGAGGGGCAGCGGAGCCCCGGTGGAATCTCGCCCGCGTTCCAGCTGGGGCTTGGAGGCGGAGTGCGGGTCGGGGCGGCGCTGAGATGGGGTGGGCGGGTCACACGGTAAGGGCTCAACAGAAGCCTGGGCTCGGGCTCGGGCTCGGGCCTAACAACTGGGCTTGCCAGAAGCCCCGGGCCCTGGGCACAACCGCGGGGCTTGGGCCAACTACGGGCTAAGGCTTGGGCGGTAGGCTGTCGGCACGGGGCACGGGCGCGTGCAATGCGCGATTCTGGCAGTTAAGCCCAAGCCCAGGCCCAAGCCCCCGTTTGCTCAAGCCCAGTAGTTAGCCCAGGGCCCAGGGCCCGGCAGTTGTAGATACGCAAACGCCTCCAAGAACTATTGGAGGCGCGTCGTTTCCACCGTTCGTACGAAAGTCGATCAGGCTGCGGATGCGGCGTCGGATTCCATACGGGCCTTGGGCGGCTGAGCGAAACGCATTCCGAGGGTCTTGAGCTCCGTGATCTGCTGCTCACTCAACTCGGGAAAACGCTCCGTCATGTACTTGATCGTCTCGGCGAACCACTCCTCGACATGCGCGGCGTCTGCACCAACGACACCGCAACGCATAATGTGCTGAAACAGCTCGTCGCGTGCCTGCTCGAACGGCGAAGGCTCCACGGGACCTGCATATCGACGTGCTCCTGTATTTCTCTGCGGCTTGGCCATGAATTCGGATTGGGGTTAAAGACCTAGCCTTGAATATAACTCGCCGAGGGGCATTCTCACAGGTGCGAGAGCGCGGAATCAGCTCTGCAGCGCGGTCGCTCCAATGAATTCGAGCAGCAGGTTCACGAGCGTGTCCGGTGCCTCTTCCGGCACGAGTCGACCGACGCCAGGAAGGTGCACGAGCCGACTACCCGGAATCGCGGCGCTGAGCCTGTCCGCAAACTTCGGTGTGGCCCAAGGGTCCTGGTCTCCCCATACGATCTGGGTCGGCTGGGCCAGCGTGGCGAGGTCGATGTCTTCCATGTCTTCCTCGTCCACAGAGCGGGCGAGAAGGAGCAGTTGGTTCATCCCTTCCTCCCCGACGAAAGGCGCGAGGTAGCGCGCGATGAGTTTGTCCGGCATGTGGTCAGGGTCAGCCACACTTCTCCGGAGCACGTCGCCGAGGACGGGCGCCGCGCCGAGAATTCCCCTGCTCACGCGGAAGGCGAGACGAGCGGTGTTTCGCTGAAGCGCGGTGATGTCCCCAGCGGGGATCTCATCGAGACCGACCGGATTGACGAGAAAGAGCCGCTCCACCCGCTCGGGGCGGGTGAATGCAAGCCGCATGGCGACCGCACCGCCGAAGTCCAGGCCGACGACCGTTGCCTTCGGTAGCCGGAGCGCGGTGAGGGCACGATCGACGAGCTCTGCCTGCGAGGCGATGCCGAAGTCGGCGTCGAAGGGGCGGTCCGATTCGCCATACCCAAAGAGATCGACGGCGAACGCGGTGCGGTTCGCCAGGGCGATCTCGGGGGCGATGTTCCGCCACACGAAGCTCGAGGTCCCGAACCCGTGCAGCAGCACGACAGGGGCGCCGCCGTGCCCATACCGCTCGACGTGAATCGAGCCGGGCCCGACGGGAAGGCGCAACAGATCAGCGTCGATGGGTACTTCCTCCGCAGGTTGGACAGGTGGCGCGATTCGACCGCGGTGGGACGTAGCTCCCCCGCCGCGGCCAGGTCAAGGCGCCGAATTGCAGTGCACGCCCCGCGCCGCGGCGGTCTGCGCGCGTGGCCAACGGATTCCGGCGGTGGAGCGAATGACGTAGCTTTCGCGCGCACAGCTGGTTCACTCCACGAGGAAACGCATGGCGAAGAAGGTTGAACCGAAGGGACGCGGGACCGCAGGCCGGGCTCCTGTCGTGAGAGCTGCCCGAAGGACGGGTCCTGGCCAGGGTTTCTGGATCGCCGTCGGTCTCGTGGCGGTATTGGGAATAGGCGCACTGAGCTGGGTGGCCACCCGACCCAAAGCGACGTCGAGCGCAATCGACCCGTCCCTCCCCGCCATGAAGGCCCAAGGCTACATCATGGGCAGCCCGACAGCGCCGGTGGAGATCACCGAGTTCGCGGACTTCGAGTGCCCCAGCTGCGGCCAGTACGCCACGCTTACGGAGCCGGACGTGCGGAACCGGCTGGTGAGCACGGGAAAGGTGAAGGTGCGCTATCTGGACATGCCCCTGTCGATGCACAAGAACACGTGGGCTGCATCGCTGGCGGCGGCGTGCGCCAACGATCAGGGGAAGTTCTGGGAGATGCATGACCAGATCTTCGCCAACCAGGACCGCTGGAACGGCGAGGCGACAAGCAACCCACGAAAGGTGCTCGAGGGGCTCGCCAAGGGACTCGGTCTGGACATGACCAAATACGGCTCGTGCATGGATGCCGAAACGCACAAGGCGCAGATCCAGGCAAATGAACAGGAGGGAGAGCGGCGGGGCGTCAATTCCACCCCGTCGTTCATCATCGGTGGGCAGCTCTATCCCGGCGCGCTCCCATTCGACCAGATCAACAAGCTCGTCTCCGCAGAGCTGGCGAAGCTTCCGGCAGGTGCCGCCGCCATCCCGACCGATTCAGCGAAGTCGGCGCCCCTGGTTCCAGCCGTCAAGGGCAAGTGAACAAGCGTATGCTGGCGGCGCTCGTCGCGCTCGCCGGGATGTTCGTCGCGCTCTACCTGACGCTCTACAAGCTGGGCTACATCGGCACGCTGGTCTGCGCCGTGGGAAGCTGCGAGACGGTGCAGACGTCGAAATGGGCGACGTTCCTCGGGATGCCTGTGGGGATGTGGGGAGTCGGCTACTACGTGACCGTGCTCGCCCTGTCGCTTGCGGGACTCTCGCCGGCTCTCGCCGAGCGGATCTCGGTGTCGCGGCTGCTGGTGGGGCTCACGGGGTTCGGCGTGCTGTTCTCGCTCTGGCTCACGTACCTCGAGTTCTTCGTGATCCGCGCGATCTGCCAGTGGTGCGTGATCTCGGCGATACTCGCGACGGCTCTCTTTGTGATCAGCGTGCTGGATCTGCGCGACGTGGCGTCGTTCGGCGACGTGCTCGGTGCGGAGCTGCGCGGTTCAGGCTACGGCCGCGAGATCAGGAACACCGCCGAAGTGAGCCTGCGCGCCGTAGAGCCAGAGGAGTAAAGGCGCGCGGGCGGTCGGCTACGCGCGCTTGACGCCGCGCTTGGCCTCTGACGACTCGCCGATCCGCAGCGGCGGACGCGATTCGTCAACTGCCGCAGACGACGACTCTTCGCGCGAGCGGCGACGGTAGGGAACGAGGTCCTGACCGAGAACGACGAGCGTCCGGGTCGCGACGGTGCTGGCGAGCGGCTCGGGAATCGACATGATCCGGATGTACGAATCGATGGCGCGGTCGAAGGTGAGGTCTTCCGCGAGCGTATCGACGAACATGAGGGCGTTGTCGACATGCGTGCGGATGATGGACTCCTCTCCACGAGCCTGGGCCAGACGCAGACGGCGCTCCGCGCTCGGGTCGATCTTCCGGGAGAACAGGTTTTCAGGAAACAGGCGCTTCAGGAAGCTCCACATGTCGTTCGGTCCGGTTGAGGCGGCTCCGTGTAGCGCAGGGAACATACCACACAGCAGATGGACAGTCGGACAGTCTGACAGTCGGACAGGACTGCAACCCCAAACGAACTGCGTTCATGCGACGGATACACAATAATCTGACGTTTCAGGTGCTCGTCGCAATCTCGCTCGGCGTGCTCCTTGGCCTATTCGCGCCGGGGACTGCCAAAGCCATGAAGCCGGTCGGTGACACCTTCATCAACCTCGTGAAGATGATCATCACGCCCGTGATCTTCCTCACGATCGTGCTCGGGATCGCCAACATGAGCGACCTGCGCAAGGTAGGGCGCGTAGGCGGAAAGGCCCTCCTGTATTTCGAGATCGTCACAACGTTCGCGTTGGCGATCGGCTTGTTCATCGTGAACGTCACGAAGCCGGGCGCCGGGCTCGACGTCAGCTCACTCGCGAAGGGCGATATCTCGAAATACGCCGAGGCGGGCAAGGGGCTCACCTTCGTGGACTTCGTGACGCACATCATTCCATCGAGCGTCGTTGGGGCGTTCGCGAACGGCGAGGTGATTCAGGTCGTCTTCTTCGCCGTGCTGTTCGGCGTTTCACTCGCCTACCTTGGCGAGAAAGGGCGGCCCTTGACGGAGATGCTCGACCGCCTCTCGCTGGTCTTCTTCCGCATCGTCGCGCTGGTGATGAAGGTCGCGCCGATCGGCGCGTTCGGGTCGATGGCCTACACGGTCGGCACATTCGGGGTGAAAAGCCTCCTGCCGCTCGGCCGCCTGATGCTCGACGTCTACCTCACGATGGCGATCTTCATCTTCGTCGTGCTGAACCTGATTCTGCGACGCTACGGCTTCTCGCTCTGGGAGTACCTCAAGTTCATCCGCGAAGAGATCGTGCTCGTCCTCGGCACGTCTTCGAGCGAGCCGGCACTGCCTCGCATGCTCGACAAGATGGAACGCTACGGCTGTGCGCGATCGGTCGTGGGTCTCGTCATCCCGGCGGGCTACTCGTTCAACCTGGATGGTACGTCGATCTACCTGTCGATGGCCACGATCTTCATTGCGCAGGCGTTCCAGGTTCATCTCGGCATCTTCGAGCAGCTCAGCGTGCTGGGCGTGCTGATGCTGACGTCGAAGGGCGCCGCGGGCGTGACGGGATCGGGGTTCATTGTGCTCGCGAGCACGTTGACGGCCATGCGCGTGGTGCCCGTGGAGGGGGTGGCGATTCTGCTCGGCGTCGACCGCTTCATGAGCGAGGCGCGGGCGATCACGAACCTCATCGGGAATGGGGCGGCTACGCTCGTGGTGGCGCGGTCGGAAAATGCGTTTGACGAAGCGGCACGGGTTCGCGCGGTAGCCGAGCTCTCGGCGGAAAGAAAAGCCGGAGCCACAGCCTGACGCCAGCACGAGCTCGAGCGTGAGCTTCGAGCAATGAGCATTTCGAGCCGGAGCCCGAGCTCAAGCTGAAGCTCGTGCAGGTGGCTCAGTATGCTCAAGGCTGGAGGCTCGCGCTCGAGCTCGTGCTGGCGTCCCAGCTCAGACCTTGACGATCACCCCGCACGCCACCCGCGCGCCGGAATTTCCCGCTGGGTCGGTCTTCTGATCATCCGGCAGCGCGTGCAGGACAATGGCGCTTCCGTCTGCATCGAGCAGCGAGTTCGGTCCCGGCGAAAGGGTGACGCGCGGATCGATGGCGGTAAAGATGCCGTGCCCGAACGAGTCGATGGTCAGTGCCTCGATGTCGCCCGCGTGCGGGCCATCAGCCGAGGACAATCCATGCCGCCGAGCGCCCGGATTGAAGTGGCCGCCAGCACCCGCGAATTTCGTCGCCGCGTCGCAGACGCCGACCGTATGAAAGTGAATGCCGTGTTGTCCCGTGGTCGCACCACGATCCACTTGAATCGTGTAGGTGATGCCCGGAGTGCCAGGGGTTTCGGTCAGATGAATCTGCCCGACCTCCCTGCCCGCCGAATCGAGCAGGAACGCGACGGCGCGGATGGAACCGTCGTTGATGGGGGCCGGATGCGAGCGACACGCGACGGATGCGCCGAGCGCGAGGAGAGCAGCGGAAAGCCGGATCGTGCGGGTCATTCGGATACCTGGTAAGGGGAAGCGCTTCAACTCTCGTTTGCCTCGTACATCTCCTTCAGCGCATTCACGACGTTCGGATCGGCGAGCGTCGTCGTGTCGCCGAGCGCGCGGCCTTCCGCGATGTCACGGAGGAGCCGGCGCATGATCTTTCCCGACCGCGTCTTCGGCAAGTCGGCACTGAACAGAATGTCGTCCGGTCGTGCGATCGCCCCGATCTTCTGAGCGACGAAATCGCGGAGCTCGTCGCGCAACCCTGACGAATGCGAGAATCCTTCGCGAAGCGTAACGAACGCAGCGAGCGCCTGTCCCTTCAACTCGTGTGCCTTGCCGACGACGGCGGCCTCGGCGACCGCCGGATGCTCGACGAGGGCGCTCTCCACTTCCATGGTTCCGATGCGATGACCGGCGACGTTGAGCACGTCGTCGACGCGGCCGAGGATCCAGAAGTTTCCGTCATCGTCCCGCTTGGCGCCGTCGCCGGGGAAGTAGATGTCGGGCCGGGCCGGCCATTTGGTGAAGTATGTCTCGACGTAGCGGGCGTCGTCGCCCCAGATGGTGCGCAGCATCGACGGCCAGGGCTGCATGACGGCAAGCAATCCGCCGCCGACCTTGATCTCTTTGGCGTTGGCGTCGAGCAGCGAAACGGAATAGCCGGGCAGGGGTTGCGTTGCGCTACCGGGTGTCGCGGCGGTGATCCCCGGCAATGGCGAGATCATGATCGAGCCCGTTTCGGTCTGCCACCACGTGTCGACGACCGGGCAGCGATTACCGCCGATGTGCTCGCGATACCACATCCACGCTTCGGGGTTGATCGGCTCACCGACGGAGCCCAGCAGGCGCAGACGTGAGAGGTCGTGCTTGGCGGGCCAGTGGTCGCCCCACTTCATGAACGCGCGAATGGCGGTTGGCGCGGTGTAGAGAATGGTGACGCCGTAGCGCTCGCACAGCTCCCAGAAGCGGTCCCTCTCGGGCCAGTCGGGGGCGCCCTCGTACATGAGGCACGTGGCGCCGCACGCGAGCGGACCGTACACGAGGTAGGTGTGGCCCGTGACCCAGCCGACGTCCGCGGTGCACCAGTAGACGTCATCCTCCTTGAGGTCGAACACCATTTCGGTGGACGACGCCGCACCGACCATGTAGCCGCCGGTCGTGTGGACGATGCCCTTCGGCTTTCCGGTCGTTCCCGACGTGTAGAGGATGTAGAGCGGATCCTCGGCGTCCATCTGCTCGGGCTCGCACCACATGGGCGCGTTGCGCATGAGCCGGTGCCACCACTTGTCGCGCCCTTCCGTCATCTCGGCGCCGGCTTCACCGCTCACGGCGCCCGCGCGGCGCTGCACCACGACGACGTGCTGGATGGAAGGCGTGTCCTCGAGCGCCTTGTCGGCGTTGCGCTTGAGGGGCACGATCGCGCCGCGGCGATAGCCGCCGTCGGCGGTGATGAGGACCTTGCACTGCGAGTCGTTGATGCGGTCGCGCACGGACTCGGGCGAGAATCCGCCGAAGATCACCGAGTGGATGGCGCCAATGCGCGCGCACGCGAGCATGCTGATCACCGCCTCGGGAATGAGCGGCAGGTAGATGGCCACGCGATCGCCCCGCTCGACGCCGAGCGACTTCAGCACGTTCGCGAACTGATTGACCGCGACGTAGAGGTCCCAGTAGGTGAGCGTACGACGGTCGCCGGGCTCACCCTCGAAGATCAGGGCGGCCTTGTTGCGTCGTGCGGAGCGGATGTGGCGGTCGACGCAGTTGACCGAGGCGTTGAGCTTGCCGCCGATGAACCACTGCGCGTGTGGCGGCTTCCAGTCGAGCACCTGCCGCCATGGCGTGCTCCACTCGAGCTTCGACGCCTGCTCGGCCCAGTATTTCTCGACGTCCGCATTTGCCGAGGCGTAGATGCCCGGTGAGGAGACGTTGGCGAGCGCACGAAAGGCGGAATCGGGCTCGAACTTCCGGTGCTCCTGGAGGAGCACGTCAATGTCGGACATGGTAAGGCCTGGAAGATGGTACCTGCGGATTCTGACCTGCTGGCGTCATGGAAGCAACCCGGCCGCCCGCAACTCTTGACGAATGCAGGCGACACGGTAGCCTAAGCGCCTTGGCGAATCCCCCATGGAGGATCGATGGCATCAGCAGCGGGCGTTGAGCGCGGTAGTACGGGTGTGATCGAGCTTTCGGCGGCCGAGATCCGGCGCGTGATCTTCGCGTCGTCGCTCGGGACGGTGTTCGAGTGGTACGACTTCTACCTCTACGGCTCGCTGGCCGCGATCATCAGCAAGCAGTTCTTCGCCGGGGTGAGCAACGCGAATACTGCGTTCATCTTTGCGCTGATGGCGTTCGCGGCGGGATTCGCGGTGCGGCCATTCGGTGCGATCGTCTTCGGCCGGATCGGCGACATGGTGGGGAGGAAGGTGACCTTCCTGCTCACGATCGTGATCATGGGTCTGTCGACGAGCGTGGTGGGCCTGTTGCCAGGGTATGCGAAGATCGGCGTTGCCGCGCCGGTGCTGCTGATCGTCATGCGGCTGCTGCAGGGGCTCGCGCTCGGCGGCGAATATGGGGGCGCCGCGACGTATGTCGCCGAGCATGCTCCGCACGGGAAGCGCGGGGCGTATACGTCGTGGATCCAGACGACGGCGACGCTAGGGCTGTTCCTGTCGTTGCTGGTGATCCTCGGGTGTCGGACGGCTTTGGGGTCGGAGCAGTTCGAGGCGTGGGGATGGCGGATTCCGTTCCTGGTGTCGCTCGTCCTGCTGGGGGTGTCGGTCTGGATTCGATTGAAGCTCAACGAATCGCCGCTATTTCGGCAGATGAAGGCACAGGGGAAGGGATCGAAGGCGCCGCTGAGGGAGTCGTTCGCGCGGTGGGGCAACCTGAAGATCGTGTTGCTGGCGCTCTTCGGGCTCACGGCGGGACAGGCGGTGGTGTGGTATACCGGGCAGTTCTACACGCTCTTCTTTCTGACGCAGACACTCAAGGTCGACGCGCAGACGGCGAACCTGTTGATTGCCGGATCGCTGCTGATCGGGACGCCGTTCTTTCTGGTGTTCGGCTCGTTGTCGGATCGGATTGGGCGGAAGCCGATCATCATGGGCGGGTTGCTGCTCGCGGCGCTGACGTACTTCCCCATTTTCAAGGCGATCACGCACTTCGCGAATCCGGCGCTCGAGGCCGCGCAGGCGACGGCGCCGGTTGCGGTGGTTGCGGATCCGGCGGCGTGCTCGGTGCAGTTCGATCCGATCGGGAAGTCGAAGTTCGCGTCGCCGTGTGATGTGGCGAAGGCGGCGCTTGTGAAGCGTGGCGTGCCCTATACGAATGAGACGTCGGCTGCCGGCTCTGCGCGCGCGGGTGCGGTCGTCAGGGTGGGCGCCACCGAGGTGCAATCCTATGGCTTACTTGCGACGACTGCCAAGGACGACGCCAAGCGGTTCGACGCGGAGCTCGGTGCGGCATTGACGGCCGCGAAATATCCGGCCAAGGCGGACCGCGCGGCGATGAACATCCCGATGCTGGTCGTGCTGCTGACGATCCTGGTGCTGTACGTGACGATGGTGTATGCGCCGATCGCGGCGATGCTGGTCGAGATGTTTCCGACGCGCATTCGCTATACGTCGATGTCGTTGCCGTATCACATCGGCAATGGGTGGTTCGGCGGATTCCTGCCGACGACGGCGTTTGCGATCGTGGCGTCGACGGGAAATATCTATTCGGGGCTGTGGTATCCGGTCGTGATCGCGGTCGTCACGCTGGTAATCGGGACGATCTTCTTGAAGGAGACGAAGGACGTGGACATCACGGCTGATTTTGGTCGATGAGGGGGCGAAAGTGCACACCCGAATGGCCCCACAGCGAAAGGGGGAACGCGGATGAGGCGGATTTTTCGGATTTGCGCGAATGATGCGTGCGGAAAAACGGTTCGAGGCGCGGCGGGATGATGGGCCAACCTGAACACGGAGGACTATCATGGACGACATGGGAACATTTCGTGTTGACATCGAGTTCGAGAATCCCGCGCAACCGGGCATGCGACAGATCGTGCGTGCCGCTCTTGTCGATACGGGGTCGGAGTTGTCGTGGTGCCCCGCGCCAGTGCTGGAGTCGCTGGGTATCGGCCGTCGACAGCTGAAAAGGTTTCGGCAGGCCACCGGTGTTATCGTCGAGCGATGGACAGGCCCCGCCTTCGTCTACGCCGGTGGTGCGACCGCAACTGATGACGTGGTCTTTGCCGAACCCGGTGACCTGATTCTCCTGGGTGCCCGCACGCTTGAAGGACTGAACCTCGTCGTCGACCCTGTCACCAAGCGGCTGGTCGACGCGGGAGCCATGCCGGCAGCGGCTGCGTGACCAGCCGACTCGACCCCGACGGCTGAAAGAACGAGGCTCGGCGTAGGCTACGCGGCGTTCGAGGAGCGGCGCGCGATGGGTTTCGGCAAGTTCCTTGACTCGAAGTTCCTCCGCGAGAACGAGCATCCGAAGCTTCAGGACTTGTTTGCAGCTCTGCCAGGCATTTCGCTCGTCACTCCCATGAAATGCACTGGCAAGAACTGCTCAAATCCGCCCCCCGGCATGCGGTTCGCGTTCAACAACCGCATGCAGTGCGCGTATCAGGTCGTGCTCGATGGCGTCGTGGTGACGCAGGAGCACCATCCTCCGCCAGCCTGGGTCGGCGCCTTCGACCTCAACGCAGAGCTGATCAGCAACCTGGAAGCCATAGAGGTCTATCGCAGCGCGGCCGAGGTCCCGGTCGAGTACGGCGGCACGCGAGCGGCGTGATCCTGCTATGGTCGCGACAGCCATGAGCGTCAACGCGGACGGGATGCCTGCGGCGCCTGATAAGACTGCTGTCTTGGCTATCGTGTCTCGTCGCGCAGTGCTTCAAGTTCGGCGATCGCTTCGAGATCACGTGGGCGACCTGCAGCACGTTTGGTGCGGATCAACCACTCGAGGTCGAGACAAGCGTACGAGCGTCCGAACATGGTCACCTGCGTTGTATGCCGAATCACGTCGTCATAGCCGCCGCCGCCGATGATCTCCCCCAGCAGGTCGACGTCGCCTAACTGTGTGGTCAGCGTGAAGTTCAAACCCTGCTGAAGCGTTCTGGCCGACCACTCGAACGGGAGTCCTGGCGGCGCGCCGCGAAGATAGGGCTGGTATGGAGCGAGCGCCGAAGCGAGACCCTGGAGATCGGCCGGGGTCCGGCCATACACCAAATCAAGGTCCTGGGTGAGGCGACTTGATCCATGAATGGTCGCCGCAACGCCTCCGACGATCACAAACCGGATGTCAGCGCGCGAAAGGACTTCGAGCAGCCGTTCCAGGTCCGTCACGACGCGGCGCGAGCCGCACGGCCGGCCGCCCGCGCGGCAAGCGCGAACCGTTGCAGTGCCATCAATGACCGCAATCGATCCTCCGGAGACTTCTTCAGGTTTTCCCTGAGGAGTGTCCGGTCGATGTCACGTTTATAGGCTTCAACCACCGCATCAAGCCCGACGTCTGTCTCTGGCATGCAGAAAATATGACCGTCGCGACAATCCCGCGCCATCGCTCTGAAGGACATCCGTCCATCGCTCAAATCTCGATGCGGTGAATGCGCCCGAGCAGCACGGTGTACGACAGCGCCCCCGCAAGCCCCGCCAGCGACACATACGCCAGCACGAGCTCGAACGAGCCCGTCGCCTTGATGATGAAGCCGATCAGGATCGGCGTCACGATGCCGGCCAGGTGGCCCGTGAAGTTGATGATGCCGCCGGTCACGCCGATCAGCTTCCGCGGCGCCACTTCGGCGATGATCGACCACGAGTTCGACGACACCCCCTGCGCGAAGAATGCGATCGTGAGGATCACCAGCGCGATCGCATTGTTCGACGTGTAGTTCATCAGGATGATGCTCGTGGCGCCGAGGAAGCCGCTGACGATCGGGATCTTGCGCGCCTTCGAAATGTCTGCGCCGCGCTTCAGCAGCCAGTCCGACCACACGCCGCCAAAGAGCACACCGACTGTCGCGGCGATGTACGGCAGTGACGTCGCGAAGCCGGCGTTGAGCGCCGTCATGCCACGCTCCTTCACGAGATAGGTCGGGAACCAGGTGAGCAGGAAATAGAGCGACGACATGATCGCGAACTTGCCGGCACCGAGTGCCCACACCTGGCGCTCACGGAGAAGCGCGGCGATCTGCTCACGCGTCACGCGCTCCTTCGTCGGTGCTTCGGTGAGCGCACCGCCTGCCGTGATCGAGTCCAGCTCGGCGGCATTTGCGCGGGTCGAGCGTTGTGGATCACGATAGATGACCATCCAGGTGACCGCGCTGACCACGCCGGCAATGCCCGTGACCCAGAACACGCTCCGCCATCCCTGCGTGGTCGCCATCCAGAACAGCAGCGGCGACAGCACCGCTGATCCGATGTATTGGCCTGTCGCGTAGGTGGCCGTCGCGCGACCACGCTCGCGCTGTGGAAACCACGTCGTCACCACTCGATTGTTCACGGGAAACGCAGGCGCCTCGGCGAGTCCGACCGCGAAGCGCAATCCGAACAGGGCCCTGAATCCACTCGCGACGCCGAGTCCCAGCGTTGCCAGCGACCAGCCGAGTTGTGCGGCGCCGTAGATGGCGCGTGAGCCGAATCGGTCGACGAGCCATCCGCCTGGCAGGTTGGCGATGGCGTAGCTCCAGGCGAATGCTGAAAACAACAATCCCATCTGCACCGGCCCGAGTCCAAGCTCCTTCGACAGGAACGGCGCGACGATCGAGAGATTCGACCGGTCGACGTAGTTGATCGTCGTCGCGAGGAAGAGCAGCGAGAGCATGGTGTAGCGGGCGCGCGTCGGCTTCGCTCGTAGCACCGCAGCGACGACGGACTCGCGTGCCAACTCGGTCAATGAATCTCCGGCTCTGCCTGCGTCGCGACGTCGCGCTTCGTCTCGAGGAAATCGAAGTCGCATCCGAGGTCAGCCTGGAGAACATGGTGCGAGTAGAGGAGTCCGAAGCCACGCTCGAACTTCGGTTGCGGCGCGACCCACGCGGCGCGTCTTGTCTCGAGCTCTTCGTCGCTCACCAGTAGAGAGAGCGTGCGTGCGGCGACGTCGAGCTGAATGAGGTCGCCGTCGCGAACGAACGCGAGCGGTCCGCCGACGAATGCCTCGGGCGTCACATGCAGCACGCACGCGCCGTAGCTCGTTCCGCTCATGCGTGCGTCCGAGATGCGCAGCATGTCGCGCACGCCAGCCTCGAGGAGCTTCTTCGGAATGGGAAGCTGTCCCCACTCGGGCATGCCAGGTCCTCCCAATGGGCCGGCGTTCTGAAGCACGAGCACCGATGAGGCGTCGATGTCGAGATCAGGATCATCCACTCGGCGCGACATGTCCTCATAGCTGGAGAAGACGACCGCACGTCCAGTGTGCGAAAGCAGCGCCGGCTCTGCGGCCGGCGGCTTCATCACGGCGCCGCGCGGCGCGAGGTTGCCATACAACACCACCAGCCCGTCCGACTCCACCAGCGGCTCGGCGCGACTGCGGATCACGTCGGCGTTGAAGACCTTCGCGCCCTTGATATTCTCCGCGAGCGTGCTGCCGTTCACGTTCAGCGTGGATCCGTCGATCAGGTCGCCCAACTGCACGAGCAGCGCACGCAGGCCGCCAGCGTAAAAGAAATCCTCCATCAGGTATTTCCCGGCGGGCCTGATGTTCGCGAGCACCGGCGTTCGACGAGCGATGGCGTCGAACCGATCGAGATCCAGCGTAAGACCCGCCCTACGCGCCATGGCGATCAGGTGCACGACGGAGTTGCTCGACCCCGACAGCGCGAGCACCGTCGTCACCGCGTTGTCGAACGACGCTTCCGTCAACACGTCGCTCGGCTTCAGGTCCTCCCACACCATGTCGACGATGCGCTTGCCGGTCTGCGTCGCCATCTGGGCATGACGCGAATCCGGCGCGGGAATGGACGAGAATCCCGGGAGCGTGAGTCCGAGCACTTCGGTGGCACTCGTCATGGTAGAGGCGGTGCCCATCGTCATGCAGTGGCCCGCCGACCGCGCAATGCCGTTCTCGACGCCGCTCCACTCCTCCTGGGTGATATTGCCGCAGCGCAATTCGGCCCAGTACTTCCACGTGTCCGAGCCGCTGCCGAGCACGACGCCGTTCCAGTCGCCGCGAAGCATGGGGCCCGCGGGAAGGAAGATCGTCGGAAGGTTCATCGAGATCGCGCCCATGATGAGGGCGGGCGTCGTCTTGTCGCAGCCGCCCATGAGGACGCAGCCGTCGGCCGGATAGGAGCGGAGGATTTCTTCCGTTTCCATCGCGAGCAGGTTGCGATAGAGCATCGTGGTGGGCTTCTGGAAGGTCTCCGCGAGCGTCATCGCGGGAATCTCCACCGGGAATCCGCCAGCCTGCCAGATGCCGCGCTTCACCTCTTCGACACGCTGTTTGAAGTGGCTGTGACACGGATTGATGTCGCTCCACGTGTTCACGATCGCGATCACCGGCTTTCCAGCATAGTCGGACGCGAGATAGCCCATCTGCGCGGTGCGTGACCGATGGCCGAACGACCTGAGATCGTTCACGCCATACCAGCGGTGGCTGCGAAGCTCCTCCGGCTTCTTCCTCTTGGTCGACGTCACGCCGTCACGACCTGCGCGTCGAACGCCTTGAGCGCGACGGCCGCGGCTCGAACCTCCGCCTGCTGCGCTGCGCCGAGATTGGACAGCATCGGGTACATCGGGCCCATGTCGGCGATGCCGGCGAGCGTCACCGCGTCGTGCAGGGTGCGAATGGGACTGAATGCGTCGCGACAGTCCTCGAGCGGGATGAAGGCAGCCCGCACCTCTGCCGCCTCGTCGTAGCGCCGTTCCGTCAGGAGGTGAAGCAGGCGCATCGAGCTTCTCGGCGCCACACACACGCTGCCCGACGTGAACGCGCTGAGCCCGAAGTCGCGCAGGTGGATGATCGCCGGCCGTTCGCCAATGCCGCTGACGACGAGCGCCGGATCCACGGCGTCGAGCAACGCGCGAAGATATGGGTCGACGGACGGATCCTTGCGCACCGTGCCGTACTTTACCGCACTCACGAGGCCATCGGCCGCCAACGCGCCGACGGTTGCGGGCTCGATATAGTTGTCGGACTTGATGTACATCACGACAGGCTTTCCGTAACGCTCCGCGAAGTGCCGGATACCGGTGGCGAGGCCAGCGTCCGTCGACGGAAACACGAGCGGCAGGATCATCACGGTCGGAAAGTCACGTCCCGCGAGGACGGCCGCCTGGTCCAGCATCTTGCCGAAATCGGGGCCCACCGACGGGATCATCCACGTGTCGGCGCCCGCTTCGCCCTCCAGCAGGTCGAGCAGCTCCGGAAACTCGCGAACGCTGACGTTGTACAGATTGGCATTTCCGCCGTACAGCAGCGACGAAACGCCGCCATCCTCGAGATAGCGGATCATGCCGCGATTGGCGTCGCGATTCAGGCTGAGATCCGAATGTCGCGCAAGGGGCGGCACCGCGAAGACGGATGCTGCGAGGTCGGCGGGAGTGACTGCGGTGGTTTTCACGTCGGAATCATGCGGTGGAGGGAGCACACGGTCGCGCAAAGGATGGGGACGCGCGACCCTCTGCGCGAGGGGAGCGGCGACGACACGTGTGCTGTCGGCATTTTTCCCTCTTTTGCCGGCAGTTCGGGTCGTATCTTTCAGGAATGCCAGCACCCACTTTCCCCTCGACCGAGAGCCCTGCCGACCCGGTGATGGTCGCCGAGTCGCTCGTGCGAGCCTTCAGCGGTCGACGAGCTGTGGACGGCGTGAGCTTCACACTCGGCCAAGGCGAATGTCTGGCGCTCTTTGGTCCGAACGGCGCCGGCAAGACGACACTGCTGCGGCTCCTGGCGGGCCTGCTGTCGCCCACGTCAGGCACGTGCCGAATCGGTGGAGCACCATTGCGCAAGGGAGCCTCCGCGCGCGGCCGTGTCGGATTGATCTCGCACTCGAGTATGCTGTACGCCGCTCTGTCGGCGAGAGAGAACCTGGAGTTCACGGCGCGCATGTATGGGCTCGCGGATCCGCGCGCGGCGGCCGAGGCGGCGCTCGGGCTAATGCGCGTCGCGGACCGCGCCGACACGCCGGTGCGGGCATTGAGCCGAGGGCTTCAGCAGCGCGTTTCGATCGCGCGTGCGATCGTGCACGAGCCGCAGCTCATCCTCTGCGACGAGCCGTACACCGGGCTGGACGCTGCAGGCAGTGCGGCGCTCACGACCGCGTTGGAGGAGCGTCGTGCGAGTGGCGCGGCGCTGCTCGTGGTGACACACAATCTCGACGAAGGCCTCGTGCTCGCCACGCATGCGGCGGTGATGCAGCGTGGTCGATTCGTTCGCTATGAAGCGCGATCGGACGTTGACCCAGATGGCTATGCGTCCGAGTATCGCGAGCTGGTGACGGCGGATGCCTGACGTCTCCGTGATGGAATCAACGCCACCCGGAATGCTACGGGCGTCGTGGCTCATCGCGCGAAAGGACCTCGCGATCGAGTTCCGCACGCGCACGGCGTTCCTCTCCGCGCTGGTGTTCGCGCTCCTGGCGGCGACGATATTCTTCTTCGCGTGGGATGCGACCGCCGTCGCAGCCTCCGATCTCGCACCGGGCGTGCTTTGGGTGATCTTCACCTTTTCAGGGTTGCTTGGCCTCCAGCGATCCTTCGGAGTGGAGCAGGCCGACCGCGCCATCGACGCGCTGCTTGTCGCGCCGGTCGATCGCGAGGCGATCTATCTCGGCAAGGCGATCGCGAATCTCGTGTTCGTGGCCGGTGTGGAGGCGCTCACGATTCCGGCCGTGACGCTGCTGTACAACCTGCCCTTCGGTCGGCCTACGCTCGCGCTTGCGGCCATCGCGTTGCTGGCCGCCATCGGTCTCGTCGCCGTGGGGACGCTCTTCGCGGCGATGGCGGTGAACACGCGCCTTGCTGAGCTGCTGCTGCCCATGCTGTCGCTGCCGTTCTTCGTGCCGATCGTGATGGCAGCCGCAGGCTCGTCGGCGAAGCTGCTCGCTGGACGTCCACTCGCGGAGGCATGGCCCTGGCTCCGCATTCTCGTCGCGTTCGACATCGTGTTCGGTGTCGCGTGTACGCTCGCGTTTCCATTTACTCTGGAAGAATGACCTCATCATCTTCTCGTCCTGCTGCGGTTGCTGCGCCGACCATATCCAGCGGACCGGACTGGCTCATCATCGCCGGATTCGTGTCCGTCGCGGCGGTCTACGTTCGCGCCTTCCTGTTCACGCCTCCGGAAGCGACGCAGGGCCCTGCGCAGCGCATCCTCTACGTGCACGCGCCATCGGCCTTCGTGGCGCTCTATCTCGCGTTCGCGCTGATGGCGCTGACGAGCGCGCTCTATCTCTGGCTCAAGGACGAGAAGCTCGACCGCGTCGCCGAGAGCGCGGCGGAAGTCGGGTTGGTGTACACCACGGTCGTGCTGATCACGGGCCCGCTCTGGGGTAAGCCGATCTGGGGAGCCTGGTGGACGTGGGACGCGCGTCTCACACTGACGCTTTTCCTGTGGTTCATCATCGTCGGATATCTCGTGCTGCGCGGGGCGATCGACGAGCGAGGAATGCGCGCGCGCTATTCGGCGGTGCTTGCACTGCTCGCGGGATTTCTCATCCCCTTCATCCACCTGAGCGTCTACCTGTTTCGCACGATGCACCCGATGCCGATCGTGTTAAAGCCGAGCGCACCGTCAATGCCACCGGTCATGTTGGTGACGTTCCTGTCGGCCTTTGGCGCGTTTACGCTGCTGTTCGCGGGACTGCTCCGCGCGCGCTACCGCGTGGCAACGCTGCGAGACTTCGTCGCTGACAGGGAGAACGAACGATGATACCAGACAATGGCGGGTATGCGACGGCTGCGTACATCGCGGCGGCTCTCATCTACCTGACGTATGCGTTCACGCTTCGAGCGCGGATGCGGCGACTCGCCGCGCGCAGTGAGGCCTTGGCCGAGCCCCACGGTGGGAGAAGTTGAGCGAGCCGACGACAGGCATCGTCTACCTCGTGGGCGCGGGGCCCGGCGATCCGGCTCTTCTTACCGTCCGTGGACGTGACCTGCTTGCCACATGCGACATCATCGCGACCGACGCGCTGGCGAATCCCGCGATCGTCGCCACTGCGCGCCTGACGAATCCCCACGTCGAGATTCTCGCCGTCGGTAAGCGTGGTGGCAGCAGTGCGTCTGCCAGTCAGGACTCCATCAATGCGTTGCTCGTGGAGCTGGGCAGGTCGGGGAAGCGGGTGGTGAGGCTGAAGGGCGGCGATCCGCTGGTGTTCGGGCGGGGCAGCGAAGAAGCACAGGCGCTTGCCGCCGCGGGCGTGATGTTCGAGATCGTGCCCGGCGTGACCGCCGGCATTGCCGCGCCAGCATACGCGGGAATTCCGGTGACTCATCGTGGCGTCGCGACCTCGGTGACCTTCGTGACCGGACACGAGGACCCATCCAAGCCCGACACGCAGACCGACTGGACGGCGCTCGCGCGCGCGGGTGGAACGATCGTGCTCTACATGGGCGTGAGGTCGCTGCCGCGCATCACCGCTGCGCTCGTGAGCGGCGGCATGTCGCCCGACACGCCCGCCGCCGCGGTGCAATGGGGCACGCATGCTCGACAGCGCACCGTCGTGGCCACCGTCGCCACACTCACTGATGCAATCGCTCGCGAAGGGCTCGGCGCACCAGTCATCACGATCATCGGTCACGTTGTGTCCCTTCGCGACGAGATCACCTGGTTCGACCGCAAGCCGCTCTTCGGCAAGCGCGTCGTGGTCACCCGCGCGTCCGCTCAGGCGACCGGCCTGCGCGATGCACTGTCAGCGCTCGGCGCCGATATCGTGGAAGTTCCGGCGCTTCGCATCGAGCGGCTGGATGACGCACCCCTTCGAGCCGCACTTGGGCAGCTCAATCAGTTCCAGTGGGTGATCTTCACCAGCCAGAATGCCGTGCAGATAGTGTGGGACACACTTCTCGCCGGCGGCCAGGACACGCGCGCGTTTGCGCAGTGCCGATTCGCGTGCGTGGGTAGTGCAACCCGTGATGCGCTGCGCAGTCGAGGTATCGAGGCCGACATCGTCCCGGAACGCTATGTCGCCGAAGGGGTGCTGGACGCCATGGGCGCTCGTGATGACGTCCGCGGCACGCGCGCGCTCTACCTGGCCGCGGAGGGCGCGCGCGACGTGTTGCCTTCGGGGCTGCGCAAGATGGACTGTGAGGTCGAAGTGGTGCATGTCTACCGCTCGGTATCGGATGGCGAGGGTAGTGACGCGCTCCGCGCCGCACTTTCCGCCGGTGGTGTTAGCGCAGTGACCTTTGCGTCGGCATCGGCTGTTCGTGGCTACGTGGATGCCGTTGGTGCGGAATGGGCGCGAGCAGTTCCTGGCGTCTCGATCGGTCCGATCACGAGCGACGCGTTAAGGGCAGCCGGCATTCCCATCGGTGCCGAGGCGTCCGAAGCGTCCGTGGTCGCGTTGGCGGATGCGACTGCGCGGTTCGTCGCTTCGCGGACGACGCCGGATGACGGGTAGCGCGCCACAGCGCGTGCCAGACCGCGGTCGTCCGTGAGTGCTCTGCGAAGCATCGCTCTCGCGACGGCCAGCAAGTTCGCCGACTTGGTCGCGGACGATCGGTTGCTCGTGGATGAACTGGCTGCACGGGACATTCGCGCCGTGGCGGCGATCTGGAACGATCCCGCCCAGCGTTGGGGCGACTACGACGCTGTCGTCATCCGATCGTGCTGGGACTATCACCTCGCCCACGATGCATTCCTCGAGTGGCTCACGCGACTGGAGGCAACCGGTGTGCGAGTGATGAACCCGCCGGCGCTCGTGCGGTGGAACGCCGAGAAGACCTACCTGCGCGATCTTTCGGCGCACGGCGTGACTGTTGTGCCAACGCGGTGGGTCGAGCGCGGGGACGTCGAGCCGCTTCACGCCATCCTGCGCGACCAACGTTGGTCAGAGGTCGTCGTGAAGCCGGCAATCTCGGCATCGGCACACGATACGTGGCGAGTAACCGCCAGCGCGGCCATCACCTCGGAGGGTCGCTTTCGCGCGATGGTGGCACGCGGTCGCGTCCTTGTGCAGCCCTACCTCGATGTCATCGCGGCCGACGGCGAATGGTCGCTGCTGTTCTACGGTGGAGCGTACAGCCACGGTGTGTTGAAGCGCCCGAGGCCCGGTGATTTCCGCGTGCAGGTGGAGCACGGTGGCGGTTCCGAAGTTCGGGAGCCGGACGACCATGTGATCGAGGCGGCGGGTCGCGCGCTTACCGAGGCGGAACGTGGACGCTCGCGCTCGCTGTATGCGCGCGTGGACGGATGCGTCATTGACGCACAGTTCGTGCTGATGGAGCTCGAGCTCATCGAGCCCGACCTTTTTCTGCGTGCGAATCCGGCGGCGCCGGCGCGCCTCGCCGAGGCGCTGCTGGCGCGAATGGGCGAAGGGTGATGGGCGCGGCTAAGTTACCCGTGTGACAACGCCCCCGACGACCATCCGCATCGGCACCCGAGCCTCGGAGCTCGCGCTCCGGCAAGCGCGTCTCGTTCAGGCCGCGCTGGGTGCGCAGGGACTCGAGAGCGAGCTCGTCACCTTCAAGACCGTCGGCGACAAGCGGCTCGACGAGCCCTTGAGCTCCATTGGAGCGAAGGGCTTGTTCACGAAGGAGCTCGAAACCGCGCTCTTGAAAAAGAAGATCGACGTCGCCGTCCATTCGCTGAAGGACCTCCCCACGGAATCGCCCGAGGGGTTGCGCGTCGGCGCCGTGCTCGAGCGCGAAGATCCACGCGATGCGCTCGTGGTGAACGGGCGCGTCCTCGCTGGGTCGCTCAACGAACTTCCGCCGGGATCGAGGGTCGGCACGTCCAGCCTGCGGCGACGAGCTCAGTTGCTGGCGACAAGACCAGACCTCGAGGTTGCCGAGCTGCGCGGCAACGTTCCTACGCGATTGATGAAGATCGACGAAGGTCGCGTCCACGCTGCCATCCTCGCCGCGGCGGGACTCCACCGGCTCGGCGCCCGTCAGCACATCACCTGCTATCTCGACGCACCGGCATGGCTCCCGGCGGCCGGGCAGGGTGCAATCGCCGTGCAGACGCGCGTCGACGATGAGCGGATGCGCGCGCTCGTCGAAGCAATGAACCACGCTCCGACGATGCGCGCAGTCAGCGCGGAGCGCGCATTCCTCGCGGCACTCGAGGGAGGATGCCAGGTACCCATCGGAGCGTTGGCCATCGAAACCGACGGCGTTTCGACGCTGCACGGGATGATCGCCGACATGAATGGGACACGCGTCGTTCGAGGATCCGTGCTCATCGACGATGCCGATCCCGAGTTGGCAGGCATCCGTCTCGCCAACCAGCTTCGCGGTGAAGGGGCGAGCGACATCCTCGAGGGCCTCCGTCGCGCGAATCATCTTCCGTCGCCACAGCCAGAGTAGAATGCCCAGCTATCCCGAGTATCGTCCACGCCGACTGCGTCGGACACCTGCGCTGCGTGCGCTCGTTCGCGAAACGATCCTCACACCGTCGCAGCTCGTGCTGCCCCTGTTCGTTCGTCCTGGAACAGGTGTGCGGCAACCAGTGAGCTCCATGCCGGGGGTCGACCAGACTTCCGTCGACGAGCTCCTCGTCGATGCGCGGGCAGCCGCCGCCCTCGGCATCGGCGGTGTGCTGCTCTTCGGCATTCCGGCAACCAAGGATGCGGAAGGCTCCGGCGCATGGGACGACGACGGTCCGGTTCCGCAAGCGGTGCGCGCGCTCAAGAAGGAGCTGCCGCAACTCGTCGTGATCACCGACGTCTGCATGTGTGAGTACACGGATCACGGTCACTGCGGAATCCTTCGCGATGGCGACGTCGACAACGACGCGACGCTCGAGCTGCTGGTGAAGGAATCACTGGCGCACGCAAGAGCGGGCGCGGATGTCGTGGCGCCGAGCGACATGATGGACGGCCGAGTGGGCGCGATTCGCGGTGCGCTCGATGAAAGCGGATTTCAGAACACTGCCATCCTCAGCTATGCCGCCAAGTTTGCCAGCGCCTTTTACGGCCCGTTTCGCGAGGCGGCGGAAAGCATGCCGCAGAGTGGAGACCGGCGCGGTTACCAGATGGACGTCGCCAACGCAAACGAGGCCATACGCGAGACGTTGCAGGACATCGAGGAGGGCGCAGACCTGGTGATGGTGAAGCCCGCCGGACCTTTCCTCGACATCGTGTCACGCGTGAAGACGGAGACCGGCTACCCGCTCGCCGCGTACCAGGTGAGCGGTGAGTTCGCAATGATTCACGCGGCCGCGGAGCGCGGGTGGATCGACCTCGAGCGCGCGATGATGGAGAGCCTGATCGGTATTCGGCGCGCGGGGGCGGATATTGTGATTACCTATTTCGCGAGAGAAGCCGCGAAGAGC
>DAIUFP010000003.1:23938-198915 GCA_036844565.1 Gemmatimonadaceae bacterium
CTGGGGAGGATAGGAAAGCCCTGGGGAGGATAGGAAAGCCCTGGGGAGGATAGGAAAGCCCTGGGGAGGATAGGATGATAGGAGGATAGGAGGATAGGACCTGCCCTCCTGAATGCTTGCCGCTGTCCTATCTTCCTATCCTCCTATCATCCTATCATCCCGAAGTATGAAGTATCGCACTTTCCCCAACACCGACGTCCACGTCAGCGAGGTCGGCTTCGGCACCTGGACCCTCTCCACCGGCTGGTGGGGCGACAAGACCGACGCCGAAGCGGTCGCCATGATGCGCTCGGCGCTCGACGACCACGGCGTCACGTTCTTCGATGCGGCCGATGCGTATGGCAACGGTCGCGCGGAGCGGCAGATCGCCGAGGCGTTTCGGGGTCGCCGCGATGAGATCGTCATCGGCACGAAGGTCGGCTATGACATCTACGACGAACCGGCACAGGCGAATCGCCGCGGGCAGCAGGAGCTCCCGATGCGCACCGATCGCGCGTTCCTGCGGCTGGCGGTGGAGCGCTGCCTGACGCGGCTCGAGACCGAGGTCATCGACGTCCTCCAGATCCACAACGCGAAGATGGAGCACGTGCGCGATCCTGAGCTGTGGGGAACGCTGCGCGAACTTCAACAGGAAGGAAAGATCAAGACATGGGGCGCCGCCTTCGGGCCCGCGATCGGCTGGTTGTACGAGGCTGTGGAGCTCGTCGAGCGCGAGCCCGCCATCAACACCATCCAGATGATCTGGAACGTCCTCGAGCAGCACCCCGGCACTGCGATGATCGAAGCGGCTCGGCGACATGCGCCGAACTGCTGCTTCAATGTTCGTGTCCCGCACGCCAGCGGCATGCTCGAGGGCAAGTACACGGCGGATACGGTCTTTCCGGAGAACGACCATCGGAAGCACCGGCCGCGCAGCTGGCTCGTGAATGGCGTGGAGAAGGTAAAGACGCTGGACTTCCTCATGAGTGCACGCGTGAGCCTGGGACAGGCAGCATTGAAGTGGCTGCTCGCGGAGCCGCTCGTCGTCACGGCGCTGCCGAACATCTACGATGCGGAGCAGCTGGCCGAATTTGCCGAGGCGAGCGAGCTTCCTGAGCTCTCGGCCGAGCAGCTGGCACGCGTGCAGGAGCTCGACGTCGTGAATTTCGGGATCGAGGAAGACGCGATGAAATACAAGGGAGCCATGACGCGGACGGATGGCGCGAACATTGACCTTCAGGACGCGCGCAATCCCATTTCACGGCCGGCCACTCCGGCCCACACGAACGTGTAATGCTGAACCTCTGGCACGATCTTCCCGCCGGTCTGCACCTTCCCGAGTGCGTCACCGCGGTGATCGAGATTCCGTCCGGCAGCCGCAACAAGTACGAGCTCGACAAGGTGAGCGGCATGCTCAAGCTCGACCGCGTGCTCTTTTCGGCGGTGCACTACCCGGGCGACTACGGTTTCATTCCGCGCACGCTCCACGAGGACGGCGATCCGCTCGACGTCCTCGTGCTGGTGAAGGAGCAGACCTTTCCGGGCTGCCAGATCGACGTCAGGCCGATCGGCGTGCTCAAGATGCTCGATCGCGGCGAGCCCGACGACAAGATCCTCGGCGTCCCGCTCCACGATCCGTTTCAGCGCGAGCACTTCGACATCGCCGACATCTCGCAGCACCTGCTGATGGAGGTGGAGCACTTCTTCCGCACCTACAAGGATCTCGAGGGGAAGCGGGTGGAGATCATGGGCTGGGGGAAGAGCGACGAGGCCTCGCGCATCGTGCTGGAGTCCGTCGAGCGATACGAGACGACGTACGGAACGAAGCACGCGCTCCGTGAGCGCAAGGATCGACGAAAGGCCCCCCAGAAAGCGACGCACGGGAATGAGCGGAAGTCGCTTTAAGTTTAAGGCACAAAGCAAACGAGGAGCATCAGCGCGGCGAGTCGCTCTCGTGCCATGGGGACATCAGGAGCGAAAGCGTATCGGTCCGCGACAGCTCGCGGGGAGCTCCGGCATTTCTGCTACTCAGTCGTTCGGCTCGATGGCACCGTGATCGACCATCTCCTTGCCGCGACGCAGGAACAACTGGTCATACAACACCGCCGCCGCAATCGCGCCGAGGATCGGTCCCACCCAGTAAACGACCTGACCCTCAAGTATCCCAGACGCCACCGCGGGTCCGAACGACCGTGCCGGGTTCATGGATCCTCCGGTCCTCGAGCCAATGGCGAGTATGTCGGCGGTGACGGTGAGCCCGATCGCGAACCCGCCGACCCTCGGCGCGTGGGGATCGACCGCGGTGCCGAACACGACGAACACGAGGAAGAACGTCGCGATGGCCTCGCAGAGGATTGCCTGACCCATCGACGTATCCGCACTCACCATCTGTCCGCCAAGGCGCGTCGTTTCGGCCACGGCGTGCGGAAAGGTGGCCTTCAATGCATACGCGGCCACCGTGGCGCCGAGGAGCTGGGCGATGATGTACACGACGCCCATCATCGGCTCGATGCGCTTCGTCACCATGAACCCGATGGTCACGGCGGGATTGAGATGCCCCGAGATCCGCATCGTGGCCGTGACCATGATGGCCAGAATGAGCCCGTGCGCGATGGCGGCAGGCACCATGGGGTTGATGTTCGCCAGGGTCGACGACATGATCGTCGCGCCACCGACGAAGACGAACGCGAAGATGCCGATGAACTCGGCGGCGAAATGACGCCACGCGTCACGCATGCTGTTCCGTTGTTCGAGTGGGGCGGCTCACACGCCGTCGTGGCGCTTCATGATGACGGCCGCGTTGATGCCTCCGAAGCCGAAGCTGTTGCTCAGCGCGTACTCCACGTCCGCATCGCGCCCGTGCTTCGGGATGTAATCCAGGTCGCAGCCCACGGCCGGCGCGTCGTGATTCAGGGTCGGCGGAAGCCACTTCGCGTCGAGCGCCAGCGCGGTGATCGCCAGCTCCATCGCGCCCGATGCGCCGAGCGCGTGACCGTAATAGCCCTTGGTGCTGCTCACCTGTAGGCGAGGAGAATGTTCGCCAAAAACCTGCTTCAGCGCGACCGTCTCCGTGGGATCATTCAGCGGCGTCGAGCTCCCGTGCGCGTTCACGTACGCGATCTCGCTCGGATTCAACTTTGCGTCGCGCAGCGCCATGCGTATCGAGCGCGCAGCCTGCGAGCCGTCCGGCCGCGGCGCCGTCATGTGATGCGCATCGTTGCAGGTTCCGAATCCCACGACCTCCGCGTAGATGTGCGCACCACGCGCGATCGCGCGATCGAGCTCCTCCAGGATCAGCACCGCCGCGCCTTCGCCCATGACGAATCCATCGCGATCCTTGTCGAATGGCCGCGATGCACCGGCTGGATCGTCGTTGCGGGTCGACATCGCACGGATGAGCGAGAACGAGCCAAAGCAGAGCGGCGCAAGCGGCGTCTCGGCGCCGCCGGCGAACATGATGTCGGCATAGCCGTCTCGAATGGCGCGAAACGCATCGCCGATGGCGATGGTGCCCGACGCGCAGCTCATTCCGTTCGTGACGTTCGGCCCCTGCGCCCCGAACTCGATCGCGATGTTGCAGCTCGCGGCGCCCGTGAAGACGTTGAGCGCGAGCGACAGATCGACGCCCTTCACTCCTTGATCGAGGAAGACCTGGAGCTGCTGTTCCGCGAAATGGATTCCGCCCAGCGCGCTGCCCATCATTGCGCCGACGCGCTCGCTGTCCTCGCTGGCGAGGTCGAGCCCCGAGTCGGCAACCGCCTGCTGTGCGCTCGCCACGGCGAACGAGTTGAAGCGGTCGAACCGACGCGCCTTCTTCGCCTCGAAGAAGTCGAGCGCATCGAAGTCGTCGACCTGCGCGGCATTGTGGCTCCGCCAGATCGATGGATCGAAGCGCGTCACCGTGGCAACAGCCGACTTCTCCCGCCGGATGCCGTTCCACAGCCCTTCCCGCCCGAGCCCGATTGGCGTGACCGCCCCGATTCCCGTTACCGCAACCCGCCGACGCTCGCTCACTCGATTCTTCCTCAGGCCTGCTGTCTGGTGACGGTACCGATCGTACCGCGCTCCGCGTGTTTCGCCAACCCCTCGAGCGTGCGACTGGCAATGCCATGCACGAAGACGGGGCCGATCACCATCGTTGCGGCCGCACTTCCAACCACCGGGACCGACGGTCCGTTCCACAAGTGCAGAATCCGTACGTGCGTTCCGGCTGAAGTCTCACCGAATGTCCACTCCACTTCCATCCCGCTCGTCACACCCGCGATGTGCGTGAACCGGATGCTCGGCGACCCAGGCTTCGCCATCTGCACCTGCATCTTCGACCGCCACCACGTTGGCCACTGAATCAGGCCGAACGGACGGTTGGCGCTCATGTCCACGATACCCCCGCCGTCGCGACGTCGTTCCTGGAAGCGCACGAATCGATAATGCCGGAGGATGGCGGGCCAACGCTCCACGTCGACGGCGAGTGCGAAGATCGCCGCCAGCGGCGCATGCACGAGGCGTTCATCGACGATGGCCATCTCCCGCGACGCCGGCATCGGACCGAGCTCGAGGGCTGGAAGGTCAGTCATGAGATGGAGACCAGGTTGCGGTGAGGCGATAGCCAAGGTGACGTCGAATGGTAGCGATGTGCCCGGTAGATCGCTGGACGTGCGTCGCGAGGTCGTCGTTGGTAAAGCCACGCAACACCGACACCACGCCATCGTGGCGGGTAACCGCGTGAAATCCCAGCAGCCACGTCACAAGCCAGAACCCACTAACAGCAATCCAACTGCGCCTGAGGTCGCTCACGATCACCGCTCGGCGCGCCACGCGATTCATCTCGCGGAGCACGAGCTCGATCTCATGATCCTCGAAATGATGCAGCACCTGCGAGCAGGTCACGACATCGATGCTCGCCGTCGCGAACGGAAGCCGGCGCGCGTCGCCGCAGACGCTGCCGTCGAGCACCCCGGCGGACAAGGCCACAAGCGACGCGGCCTCGTCGAGACCGACGGCGATCAACCTGACACCCAAACGATTCGCCAGCACGCGCGCCCGAAGCGGAATGTCCGCTAGCCCGGTCCCGACGTCGAGCAAGGTGGCACTCGCGCCAAGCGAAGGAAGGAGCCGCCGCACCTCCGCGAGTACCGCATTGGCGCCGCCGAGCACCGTGTTTGCGCGGCGGACGTCGCGGAGCGACCGCTCGCGCAGCGCCGGATGGGTGCCCGGATCGTCGAGGTGCTCGAATCCGCGGCGCCGCGTTGGCGTGATCACGCGCCTCAGCGCTCCAGCTGCGCGTAGCCGCCGCGATAGTAGAGCAGGGGCCTGGCGTCGCGTGCGTTGGCCCGCTCCACCTCACCGATGAAGATCATGTGATCGCCCGCCTCCATTCGCGACGCCATGCAACACTCGATGTGCGCGAGCGCGTCGTCGAGCAGGACGACACCGCTGTCACCACGCGAATATCCGATGCCTTCGAAGCGATGCGAGGATTCGACCGCCGCGAAGCGACGCGACAACGCTTCCTGCTCTGCGGCGAGCACGTTCACGCCGAAGCGATCACCATGCAGCAGCGCCTCGAACATCGACGCCGTGCGATCGACGCACACCTGGATGAGAGGCGGCTGCAGGCTCACCGACGAGAATGCACTCGCCGTCATTCCCACATCGCGACCTTCGGCGTCGATGGACGTGATGATCGTGATGCCGCTGGCAAACCTGCCGAGCACACTGCGGAAGGAATCGGAGTCGAGAGTCATGCGTCGACGATGGGTCGCCGCACTGGGGTGCGGAACAGGTTCAACAGATAGGAGGGGCGCAGCACCTCGCTCGCGGGAACGAAGTCGCCGGTGACGCCGACGAGAAGGTCGGCCATGTCCTTGCGTTCGGCGAGTGTGCGAGCGAAGTAGTTCATCGCCGGCGCAAAACCGACGGCCGCGTTGATGAGGCGCTCCACGATCCATTTGCCGCGAAATTCTGCTCGTCGGGCCTGGTCGTATGCGCGCAGCTCCGCATCGGCAGCGGCGGTTGACGATGCACCGAGCGCACGCATGGCGAAAGGCGCGAGCATCTCTCCACCGCGCAGCGCCGAATAGATGCCCTCGCCCGTGAAGGGATCGAAGAAGTCAGCGGCGTCGCCAACGAGTGCGGCGCCGGGCGCCCACGCACGACGCGCATGCGACGCAAATGGCCCGGTCGCGACGACTGGCGTCACGCGGAGCGCGCCGGCCACGCGACCGGCGAGCTGAGGCCGAGCGCGAAGCCAGGCTTCGAAGAAACCAGTGCGGTCGCCAGCGATCTCGCGGCCGTACGCCGCGGGCACCACCATCGCCACGTTCGTGAGGCCGCCTTCCACCGATGCGAGGCCCACGTACCCGACCTTTCGCTCGACGTGCATCTCGCCCCAGTCGGTGACGTCGCCAAAGTTCTCGTAATGGGCAACCAGTGCGATGCGGCGCGGCCACCAGCGGCTCGTGCGTGCGACGCCGAGTCGGCGCGCCACGACGGAGCGGAGTCCGTCGGCGCCGACGACGAGCGGCGCCGTGATCTCGCGCGTGGATCCACTGTCCTGGAGGAGTCGCACGCCTGTCACGCGTCCGTTTGCGTCGCATGCGAGATCCGCCACCCGCGCACCTTCACGAACTTCTGCGCCCGCTGTCCTCGCGCAGTCGAGGAGAATCGCATCGAGGAGCACGCGCCGGAGGGCGAGGCCGCGATTGCGGAATGCGCTGTAGCCGTGCTGGGCGACGAAATCGCCGCGGAGCGCTGCGCCATTCGGCGCGCGCACGATCATGCCATCCAGGTGCGCCGCTCCGGCGGCCTCGACGGCGTCGAGCGCTCCCATCTCGCTCAACAACCGCGACGCCTGCGGACTCAGATACTCGGCGCACGGCTTCGAGCGCGGAAAGGTGGCGCGGTCGAGCACGAGGACTCGCGCACCGGCGCGAGAAAGCGCAAACGCGGACGATGAGCCAGCTGGACCTCCGCCGACCACGATCGCGTCATATCGCCCGTCGCCCGCGCGTTTCGTCATTCGAACAAGGCTAGAGACTGGCGAGTAGCGCGGCTACTGCCCCACCGATGACCGTGGAGAGGAGGTTGACCGTGTCGTTGTTCAGCCATGCGACGCCACCGACGTGCGTTGTCGCTGTGCCACAGGTGTGCACCCGCTGCTCCGATGCAGTTGCGCAAGTGGAGCACCAGCGACGTTCCTGAAGTGTGGCGCCCAGCACGGAGTCCGCGATTGCACCCGCAAAGCCGCCGATGGTCACGGCCCATGGCACCGATGGAAGTCCGAGCAGCATGGCGACGACGGCGACGCACGCGGCACCCGCCAGCATCGCCACGCTCCCAACGACGCTGATTCCTCCCGATGTTCCCGGCGCAACAGGCTTGAGTGTGAACAGGGAACGCGGTGTTCCGCCGTGCAGCGTTCCGATTTCCGTTGCCCACGTGTCCGCTGACGACGCGGCGAGCGCACCGATCGCCGCGAAGTACATGACGGTCGCGATGCGCTCGGGGCAGAACGCCGCAACCACGAGACACGCCGCGTAGATGCCGCCATTGGCGATCACTTGCGTGGCGTCGCGCGCGCCGGGCTTGGCCACCACTCCGTCGGTCAGTCGCTCCTTCTCGCGACGCCCATATCGCGTGAGAAGGCTCGCGGCCACGAAGTAGACGATCAGCAGAGCGCCCCAGCCCGCTCCTGCCGCGGCGCAGACGGTTCCCATGCACGTGGCCGCCAGCGCGCCGGAGGTGGAGAGCGATCCGGCGCGTCGCGCCACGAGCGCAATCGCGCCCGCCAGGACGAGCCCGATGATCACGCGGAGGAAGACTGGGGAGTGGACGACGCCGTCTGGCATTGGCGCGCGAAGCTAACCTCCCGCGTACGCGGGTGACACCCTGCGCGAAATGCGCGCTCGCGGGAGCGCGAGGCATTGAGAGCACCCACCGCCGCGGTTAGTTTGAGTGGTTGCCCCGCACGTCCTGCTGCCCTGCTGTCCCCACGCGGTTCTATGCTCGCCACCGTCGACGCCCTTCTTCCTCTCAGTCTCCTCGAAGCCGTTCGCGACGTCGACACACCGGAGGGACTGCTCGACGCGGAATTCGTCGACGAGCTCCGCAACAAGCGATTCGGACTCAGCGACACCGTGTACACGCAGATCCAGCGGTTTACGGAGTCCGTGCGGCGCAATCAGCGCACGGCGCAGGACGAGACGGTTGCGTTGGCTCGCCTCATCGGCCGACGCCCCGACGCGGAGGCGGTGCTTCGCGCCGCCGGCCGGTTCCTCGCGCGTGAGGCGTACATGACCGTGTCGCCCGTCACGCGCGGTGTGCTGAGGGTCATGCCGTCGATGATTTCGCGCCCCCTCGCTTTCCGGAAGACGCGGCGCATCGCGCAGCGCTATCTCAATGGGACTGTTCGCCGCGTGGGTCAGTTCATCCTGCTCGAGGTGCCGCGCTCGATCACACTCGGCGTTGCGCCTGGGAGCACGGGATGCTCGTTCTACGAGTCATCGCTGCGTGAGGTGCTGCGGCTGCTCGTCGGAGCGACGGGCTCGGTGGAGCACACGCGGTGCGAGGGTCGCGGCGAGGGTTCATGCGAGTGGCGCGCGGATTGGCGTGGCGCCGATCGCTCTCACGCGCGCTAGCGTCACACGATGCTGACACTCGAGTCGCTCCCCGAATTTCAGGCGGCACTTGCCGCCGCGGAGCTCGACGGTTGGCTCCTCTTCGACTTCCAGGGCACCAACCCCATCGCGCACGGAGTGCTCGGTCTCGAGGGATTCATCTCGCGGCGAGTCTTCGTGTGGATTCCACGCTCCGGTGTGCCGCATGCGCTCGGGCACGCCATCGAGCCTGGACCGTGGCATGCCTGGCCGGGCGCGTGGCAGAAGTCGGTGTACAGCTCGTGGCACACGCTCGAGGACATCGTGGGTGGCATGGTGCGCGGCAAGCGCATCGCGATGGAGTACTCCGCTGGCGACGCAGTTCCGTACCTCGACCGCGTTCCCGCGGGCGTGATCGAGATGGTGCGTGCTGCGGGCGCGACGTCGATCGCGTCCAGCGGTGAGCTCGTGACGCGGTTCAATGCGTCGTGGACGGCCGCGCACACGAACTCGCATGTTCGCGCCGCCGAGACGATCGCTGCGATTGCGCACGCTGCCCTCATCAAGGCGGGTGTGCGTGCTCGCTCGGGCCATCCGATCGCCGAGCATGAGCTGATGGCGTGGATACAGGAGCGGTTTGCGGCTGAGGGCTTGTCGACGGACCACGGGCCGAATGTGAGCGCCGGTGCGAACGCCGCGAACCCACATTACGAGCCTTCCGGGCGCACTCCGCGGCTGATCGTCGAGGGAGACGTACTCTTGATCGACCTGTGGGCCAGGGAGGCGGGCGGTGTCTACGCCGACCAGACCTGGATGGCCACGGTGGGCACGCCGTCCGCACGCGCGCAGGAGATCTGGACAGCCGTCCGCGATGCGCGCGATGCTGCCATCGCGCTTGTTGAGGATGCGGCAAGCGCGGGACGTCCGCTCCGCGGCGCCGAGGTCGACGACGTGGCGCGCGGGGTAATCACGGATCGCGGATTCGGACCGTACTTCACTCACCGCACCGGCCATTCGATCGACTCCGTCTCGCTGCACGGTTCCGGGCCGCATCTCGACAACCTCGAGACGCGGGAGGAGCGGCAGTTGGTTCCGGGCATCGGGTTCTCGATCGAGCCGGGGATCTACATGCCGGGCGAGATCGGCATGCGGAGCGAGGTGAACGTGTACATCGAAGAAGGGCAGGCGGTGGTGACGCCGAAGGCCTACCAGCGGGACCTGATCGTCGTGTGATTGCCTGCCCGCGGCTCGCGGCTTGCCTGTGATCCGCTGGAGCCATCTCAGCCCGACCAACGTGCCGCAGGCCGCAATCTCCTCCATGTCCATCCGACTCTCTTCGACTGCGCTGTGTGCGCTGCTGATGGCACTCGCCTGCAAGGGCGATGCGACCGGAGGAACGCCGCGCCGAGCGGGCGCGACCTCTGCTGGTGGCGAAACCGTCGAGTCGCCGGGTGAGGTGATCATCGCGGCTCCATCGAGCAAGTACGCAGTCGCGACCGTGTCTGCGCCGGCGACCGTGAGTGGAACGGTGACGTTCAAGGCCGCGCTCCCGGCGGCGGCGGCGGTGTCGACCGGCGCGGATTCCGCGATCTGCGGTCCATCGGTTGTCGAGGACGCCGGCGCTTCGCAGGGCGGGGCGGCGGGCGTGGTCGTGTGGCTGGAGGGAGTTCGCGCCGGAAAGCCGCTCGGTCTGGAGCGGCGCCTGGAGCTCGAGAGCACGAACTGCAAGCTGACGCCGCGCATGCAGGCCGCGGTTACTGGGAGCGCGGTAAACATCCTGGGCCATGACGAGTTTCGTCAACACCTGCGTTTCCTGGCCGGCGGCGAGACGGCACCGCGTGCGACGATTCTGCTTGGCGGCGGCGAGCAGGTGATCCCGACGGAGCTGCCCTTCAAGTCGCCGGGCATGGTCGCGGTGCGCGACGCTGGGCACTTGTGGACCCACGCGTGGCTCGCTGTCTTCGATCACCCGTACTATGCGGTCACCGGTGCTAATGGCGCGTTCACGATCGATGGCGTACCGCCTGGCAAGTACACGCTCAAGGCGTGGCATGATCGGGCTCCTGTGGCGACGCAGTCGGTGGACGTTGGCGCCAACGGGGCGGTGAAGGTCGACCTGGTGCTCGATGGGAAGTAGCCTCTAAAAGCCGCTCTGGACGGCTCCTCAGACACTGGGGCAACGCGGATGACGCGGATTTAGCTGATACGGCGGATTTCACCAACGCCATTCTGCCTCCGCAGTCATTCCAAGGCCAACGTTGTTTTCTTTTCCGGTTCGTTTGGTGTCTCGCCACGCAATCGTCGTAGGGCCGCTCCGCGTTCGTCCGCTCAATCCGCGTCATCCGCGTTCCCCCTTTCGCTGTGGGGGTTTGACAGAGCAGTTGCGCTCACCTCAACCGCCGACGCCCCGCGACGCACCCGGGTGGGAGTCAAATGCTAGCCGGTAGCGATTCTCGTCTCGTAGCCAAGGTCACCGTGCATACGGCCGACGTGCGACGTGCCCACTACGACGCTCCGGCCAAATTTGGCCGGAGCAAGTATGGAGAGACCCCAGGGTGCACCGCGCCTGGCAGGAGAAGGTCGGCGCGAACGGGCTGCCGACCTCGTCGCGGGCGACAACACGTGCTGCGCCATAGGGGATAAGACCACATTACTCGTCGCTCGAAGCGCGCCTCATACGCGGAGCGGATGGTGACACGTTCTTCGCCCGCCCCGCGCGGAACCACCGGATATTCTCCTCGCCCACATTGGCGACCGTCAACGTCACTCGACGGTCGACGGTGGCAAGCATGCGTATCAGCCTCTCCACCGAGAAGCGTGAGACGCGACCGTGCCGGAGGTCCGCGAGACGCGAGCTATCGATCTCGAGCACCATCGCAGCGATCGTAACATTCAGCCGCGCGACACTCGCGAGAATCTCATCGGCAAGTTGCTGCTTGAGCGCTGCGATGGGGTTGGGAAGCACATTGCCAAACTCGCCGACTGAACCCGTCAACGGCTCACCACAATCTCGGCCTGCGTGGCAAAACCACGCATGGCGTTCAACGGGTAGCGACCCCCTCGCCCCGCAGCCACAGTCGCACCGCGTACAGCGACTGATTCATCGTTCGACCCGACGACACCTGCCTCTCGAGCCACTCGAGCAGCGACACCGATCGCTCCGCACGAGCGCCAGGCGGCGCACTCCAATCCTCCGCCGACCAGCCGCGCACATGCACGATCCCGGTGCTGTCCGGCACACCGATCAGCAGCAGCGTCTCGGCCTGATCGCCATGGCGGCCGAGCAGCAGCGGAAGCTCACGCGCCGAGCTGTCGCTCAAGCCAACGCCCGGTCAACCACCATCGCCGCGAACAGCAACGCGAGATAGAGGAGCGAGAACTTGTACAGCGCCCACGCGGGCTTCACGAAATCCGTCGCGCGCATCACGCGCAGCACGCCCACGAGCAACCATGCACCGAGCGCGGCGGCCATCACGAAGTACGGAATCCCAAGCGCGCCGAAGGCCGTCGGGAGCAGCGTGAGCGGAATGAGGATCAGCGTATACCACAGCATGTTCCGCATCGTCTCCCGCTCACCCCACACGAGCGGCGCCATCGGCACACCCGCTCGGCTGTAGTCCGTCTGCTTGTTCAGCGCGAGGGCCCAGAAGTGCGGCGGGGTCCAGTAGAAGATGATGAGGAACAGGTAGATCGACATCAGGTCCACACGCCCCGTGACGGCCGCCCATCCAACGAGCGGAGGAAACGCGCCAGCTGCACCACCGATCACGATGTTCTGCGGTGAGCTGCGCTTCAGCCATCGGGTGTAGATGAACACGTACGTGTAGAATCCACCGAGCGCGAGACCGGCGGTGAGCACGTTCGCGGCACGGGCGAGCAGGAACGTCGCCGTGGTCGCGCACAACATGCCGAAGGCGAGCACCGCTTCCGGCTGCATCCGACCACTCGGAAGGGGACGAAGCCGCGTGCGCGCCATGCGGTCGTCGATGTCGCGGTCCATGTACATGTTCACCGCGTTCGCACCACCGGCCATCAGGTACCCGCCCACGAACACCGCGAGCACAAGGGTCCACTCTGGCGATCCGGCGACGTACATCGGCGCAATGGTGGTGACGAGCAGCAGCGAGATGATGCGCGGCTTCGTGAGCGCCACGAGATCCTTCGCGAAGCTGCGTCGAGCGGTCGCGTCCACGACGACCTCGCTCATGGCCGCGCCCCCACACCCATCGGATCGCCCGCGATGCGCGCGAGGTACGCGAGCGCAAACGTCGCGATCCATATACTGACGCCCGTGGCTTCATGGACCGACCGAAGCACGGGCGGCAGGTGCATCCCGATCATCGCGCCCGCCACCAGCAGCTGCACGATCCCGAGCGAAAGCGCGATGAGTGCCGCGCGACGGAACAGCGGCGCCTCACGCCGGCGACGCATCGGAAGCACGACGCCGAATGCGAGATGCAGAATGAGGAGCATCGCGAGCACGCGATGCGTGAGCTGAATGTGAACTGCCCCTGCGACGACATCCGGGTTCGGCCCGCACAGCGGAAACGCTCGGCACGCCACGGCGGCACCGGGATATTTCGCGGTCAGTCCGCCCATGATCACGGCGAGCAGCGCCATGCCCGCCGCCGCGTACGATGCGCGTTGCGTGCGTGCCGACGCCGCAGCCGATCGTGCGACGTCGCCGCCGAATCCGCCCGAGCGAATCACCGTCGCCACCACGGTCGCGACGAGACTCATCGCCACCGTCCAATGCGCGAGCGTCGCGAACGGCGCGTTACCCAGCTTCACGGTCATGGCGCCGAGGAGCGCCGCGGAAAACCCGAGCGCGACGGCGAGTGTGGCGCTGCGGAGCACTCCGCCCGGTCCGCCAACGCCCGGCTCCGCACGACGACGATAAGCGGCAACCGCCAACCCGATGAGCGACAGGAGCAGAATCGACGCGAGGTACCGATGCGAGACCTCGATGATCAGGTCGGGGCGATTCAGGGGCGGAAAGAACGAGCCATAACAGCGCGGCCAGTGATCGCCACAGCCCATGCCCGATCCGGAGATCCGCACGATCGCACCGAAGATCAGGTGCGCGCACGCAACGCCGAACGCGAACAGCGAGTAGCGTCGCAGTGCCTTCATGTCGACGTAGTCGCAGAGGACGCAGGAACGCGCGACCGCGATGCCGACGTCGCCTGAATCGCACGCCAGGTAAAGAGCATCAGCACGACCAGGCCGACTGCCGGCAGTACCGCCCACAGCATCTCGACGGCATAGCGCGACCGGGGCATCACCGCGGTTGGCTCAGGCACGTAGCGAGCGCCACGAACCGAGCGGATGATGAAGATCTGCGCGACAGCGCAGCACGCCACGGACGTCCAGAACAGTCCATTGGCGAAGAGTGAATGCATGTGCGACATGGGGGTGACGAGCGTGGAACGAAAGGTCACCATCCGCCGGGCAGGGGTCAACCGGGAGAACTCCTACGGTCTCGCGACGGAAGGCGCGGCGACGTACCATTCGCGAATGGCGACCTCCCCTGCGACACACGAGCCTTCCGCGCCCGGATTGAAACGACAACTGGGCCTGTGGAGCGCCGTCGCCGTGCTCATTGGCTCGACGATCGGGTCGGGTATTTTCCGCACTCCGGCCGGAGTCACGGACAAGCTGCCCGGTCCTCTGCCAATGATGGGCGTTTGGGTCGCCGGTGGACTCTTCGCTCTCTGCGGCGCACTGACACTCGCCGAGCTGTCCGGCGCCTACCCGCACACCGGTGGCGCTTACGTCTTCATCCGCGAGGGCTGGGGCCGGCTCGCGGCATTCCTCTTCGGCTGGTCCGAGCTCGTGCTCATCCGCGCCGCATCACTCGGCGCCATCAGTACCACGTTCGCCGAATATCTGTTGCGCGTGCTGGGACATGATCCGTCGGTGAAGCCGTACAGCGATTACACGCACTACGTCGCGGCGGTCGCGATCGCCCTTACAGCGACGTTCAACTACGTCGGCTTGCGGTGGGGTTCGCTCGTTCAGAACCTCACCACTGCGGCGAAGTACGGCGGACTGCTGTTCATCATCATGCTCGCCTTCGCGCTCGGCCTGCCGCAGACCGGTGGACATTACACGCCCGCCGCGCCAGCAGGCTCCTATCACATTGCAGCGTTTGGGCTCGCGCTCGTGTCCGTGCTGTGGGCATTCGACGGATGGGCCGACCTCAGCTTCGTCTCGGGCGAAGTGAAGGACCCACGCAGGAATTTGCCGAGGGCGATCATCATCGGCACGCTGGCGGTGATCGTCATCTATCTGCTGGCGAACATGGCCTATCTCGCGGTGATGCCGGTCGACGAGATCCGCCACTCCAAGCTCGTCGCCGCCGACATCGCGCAGCGACTCATGGGCGCGCCCGGCGTGATCTTCGTCGCGACGACGGTGATGTTGTCGACGTTTGGCACACTGAACGGAACGCTGCTCACATCGCCACGCGTGTTCTTCGCGATGGCCGACGACGGCCTGTTCTTCAAGAAGGTTGCGGCCGTGCACCCGAAGTACAACACGCCCTACGTGTCGATTCTGCTCGTCACCGCACTCGGCATCGTCTTCGTGCTGCTGCGCACCTTCGAACAGCTGGCAGACACGTTCGTGACGGCGATCGTGCCGTTCTACGCGCTGGCCGTGGGCGCGATCTTCGTGGTGCGGAAACGCCCCGATTACGACCCGCCCTTCCGCGTGCCGCTGTATCCGATCGTGCCGTGGATGTTCATTCTCGCCACCCTGTTCCTGCTCGGGAATGCGATCGTCGATCCGACGAGCCGGTGGCCGACGCTGGCGGTGCTGGGAATCATCCTCGTCGGCATCCCAGTCTACTACGGCACCGTGGGGCGTCGTCGCGGAACAGCGTAGAAAAACGTTGACCGGAGGCATCGCGAATCATGCGAATCTCAAAGAATCAACGCGAATTACTCCGAAGGCGCATAAGCCTCCATGCGCCTTTCAAGCCAAAGTCCTTGCTTTTGAGTCGATCGTCGAGTGGACGGGCGCGACGAATGCCGAAAACCAAGGCGCGCTAGAAGATGCGCAGGTTGATGTATTTCTTCGGATTTGCCTTGAGATCCGCCAGTACCGAATCTGCCTGCGTCACCAGGCCGCGAAGATCGCGATAGAGCAACGTGTCCTTCATGAACTTGCCGACCGTTCCTTCGCCACGCTCGATCCCGCTCACCAGCCCATTCACCTTCTTCGTCGTCGAGTCGAGGTTCGCGGCGATGCGCGTGAGACTCGCGCTCGACGTCCGGAAATTCTTGAGCGTCGAATCGATCTGCGCCGAATCCACCGCACTCGCCGCACGGCGAAACGACGCCATCGTCAGCGACAGGTTGCGGTTCTGCTCCGCCGCAATCGCGTTCAACTGAACCGACAAGCGACTCGCGTTCGCCGACAGCTCCGCCGCGTTGGCCATCGTCTTCCGCATGTCCTTGAATCCACCCGAGGCGATCAGCTCCGCGTTCAGCGTCTTCGTCATCAGCTGCACCGTCGCGCCGATCGAGTCCACGCGATTCATGATCGCCTGGATGTCCGTGTCGCTTGGTCCCAACGGCACCGTGTCGTTCTCGGCGTATGACACGTTGCTCGGACCCTTCGGCGTGAGCGCGACCGCCGCGTCGCCGAAGATGCCGATCGGCTTCACGCTGGCGACCGAGTTCTTCGGGACCTTGATGCCGTCGTTCACCCGGAGGATGACGTCGAGGTAGCCGTCGTCGCGGAGCTTTACGTCGCGCACGCCGCCGACGTTCACGCCCGCGAGCAGCACGGGCTGCCCGGGCTTCAGGTTCTGTCCCCACGCGAACTTCACGTACAGTGGATAGCCCGACGACAATCCGCCGCGCACCAGCCACAGTGTGCCGAGCAGGCCGATGGCGACCGCCGCCATGAGGAATACACCGACAAGGACTTCGTCGCGCCGTTTCATGTCTGTAGGTAAGGGGCGAGAAGCGCCGCCGTCAACGTATCGAGCACGAGGATGGACACCGAGGTGATCACGACGGCCTTCGCCGTCGAGCGGCCGACGCCTTCCGCGCCGGCTTCCGTCACGAACCCCTCGTACGAGCAGACAAATGCTATTGCCCCGCCGAAGAGAACCGCCTTGAACAGCGAGTACACGACCTGAAACGTCCCGAAGCCCAGTCGCACGCCCGTAATGAAGTCCTGCGGCGTGACGTCCGTGCCGTAGACCGACACCGCATATCCGCTCGCCAAGCCCGTAAAGTCGGCAAGGATGACGAGCGCCGGCAGCATCACGAGACACGCCAGCAGCCGCGGCACGATGAGAAACGCGAGGGGATCATACGACAACGTCTCGAGCGCGTCGATCTGCTCGGTGACGCGCATCGTCCCGATCTCCGCCGTCATGCGCGCGCCCACGCGACCGGTGAGCACCAGGCCCGTGAGGAGCGGTCCGAGCTCCAGCACCACCATCAGTCGCGTGGACAACCCGATGATGCTGAGCTGCACGCCGGGAAAAAGCTGATAGCGGGTCTGGATCGCGATGACGCCGCCGATGAAGGCGGCGACGATGACCGTGAGCGGAATGGAGTCGACGCCGATGCGGCGCATCTGCCGGATGGTCTCCGGCACGAACGTCGCCGGGTCGCCGAGCGCGCGCGCGATGTCGCGAAGGAAGTATCCGCGGACGCCGACCTGGCGAAAGAAGTTGATGAAGCTCTGCGTGACCCGCCGGAAGAAGACGATGCCGCCCCGCTGCACGATCGGGAACGATTCCGTGGGCTGCTGGCCCAGGGGCTCGGTCGGCCGCTTGTCCTTCGGTTGATCGAGATCCGTCACGTACGCACGCGGGCGAGCAGCACCAGTCCGATCACCGCGAAGAGGGCGTTAGGCATCCATGCCGCCGCATCGGGTGACACGAATCCTCCCTTCCCGACCGCCTTCGTGAGTTGAATGAGCATGAGGAACGTAACCGTGATTGCCAGGCTGATGCCGATTCCGTACGCGGTGCCGCCCCGCTGCGTGCTCGTGGCCAGCGGGGCGCCGAAGAGCGCGATGACGAGGCAGGTGATGGGAATCGCGATCTTCAAGCCGCGCTCCACGCGTAGGAGGTTCGCGTCACCGCCGGAGCGCTCCAACGACGTGATGAAGCGCGACAGCTCTCCGTATCGCATCTCCGAGGGACTGCGCGGCCGTGCCATCAGGTCCTTCGGCTTCTCCTTCATGAGGCGGTCGGTCATCTTCTCGAAGCTGATGTCGAAGCTCGGGAGCGAATCCCGGATCACGTGCATCTCACCCTTGGCCAGCGTCCACTTGCCCGTGGTGTCCGAGAATCGCGCGCCGCCGGTCGACACGACGACCGTCGGGTAATCCGGACCCGACCCCTTTCGTTCGATCTGCAAGTGGTCGAGCGTCCCAGTGGTCACGTCGAGCTGTTGAGACTCGTAGACCCGGCCAAAGTCCGCCGCGTACGCAAAGTTGGTTCGCACCGTTCCCGATTGGACCGTGCCCTCCTTGAGGAGATCCTGCCGTCGCGCGTCCGTGATCGGGACCAGCTCGCCAACCACGAGATCGATGCCCGCCGCGAGGAGCGCGCCGAACAGGATGGGCGCAATCAGACGGTAAAAGCTCACGCCACTCGCCTTCGCCGCGGTCACCTCGGAATGGCGCGTGAACGCGCCGATCGAGAACACCGTGGCGAACAGCACGGCCGCCGGCAGCGCCTGGAACATGGACTGCGGCATCCAGTACACGTAACTCAACGCGATGTCGGCGCGCGGCAGCTTGCGGTTGAGGTACTTCTGGAGGTTGTCGGTGAGGTCGATGATCACGAGCAGGATCGGCAGCCCCAGTCCCGTCGAGAGGAAGATCTTCATCCACTCCCCGAACACGTAGCGGTCGAGCGGTCCACCGATGCGCTTCATGTCGACACGCGGTTGGCCGCCGCGCGCTTCTCATCGCGCAGGAAGCGTCGCTCGTCGAGCCACTCGCGTATGCCGCCACCCCTCGCCGAGCCTGTGTCGCGCCCCATGCGCAGTAGCATGACGACCCCGACCAGCGTCATGATGGTGTTCGTTCCCCACATGGCCCAGAAGGGATTCACGAATCCGTTGTTCGCCGCCGCTTCACCGCCGATGAGGCCCACATAATAGAGCGCGAAGACGAGCAGGCTCACACCGATCACGAGCCCAACGCCGCCACGCGGAAAGCGCAGCGCAATCGGCGGCGCGAGAATGGCGAAGATGAGGCACGCGGCCGCGAGCGAGAATTTCTTGTTGATCTCGATCACGTAGCGGTCGCGCGCCCGCTGCGAGATCTCCAACCGGAGCTTCGCCTCGCTCACGCGAGAGTTCATCGCACTCGAGTCGCCTTCCGAGGGAATGGAGACCTTCAGGTTCTCCTTGCGCATCTGCGCGGCCACGCGCGCGGCCTGCTGCTCCCGTTCGAAGCGGACAAGGTTGGTGTCGCGCACCGTGGGCCCGCGCAGCGCCTTCATGCGCGCTGCTTCACGACGGAGGACGTCGAGCGAAGGGGCGCTGTCCTTGGGTGACACGCGTCGCAACACGCCGGTGGTATCCAACGGCGTGACGACGGACCCTTTTCGCGTCAGGGTATCGGTGATCGTGTCGCTCGCGGCAGCAACCGCATGCAGCGCGGCGACGTCGACCTCGGCCGCCTGCGCGGTCTTCACGCCGCCGATCGCCTTCAGCATTCCACAGTAGATCCAGCCGAGTCCGTGCGGCTCGGTCGCGACCGTCCGCGGCGGCGGCGTCTTCGTGGGGACCGGCGGGTGCTTCGCAACCTCCAGCTCCTTCAGGTCGACCTCGTACTGCATCTGCGCGCGCCACAGGCGCTGCTGCATCTCGCACACGCTCATCTCACGATCGCCCTTCATGGACGAGTCACTCTTGCTCGCCTTGAAGCCGCCACTCCCCACGTTGGGGATGCGGATACGGTCCTCGTTGAAGAACAGCCGGTTGATCTGCGTCGGCTTGTCGGACGCGATCTCCTGCATCTGGCCGTGGAGCAGGTAGAGGTCCAGGTCGACCATGTTGGAGCGGAACGCGATGCGCCCGCTGTCCGCATAGATCGTGCGGCGGTGTGAGGGATCGGCAAGATCATAGATGACCACCTGCTTCATCCGTCCCGTCGCCTGATCGACCTTGTCCGCCTTGAGGTAGAACTTCCCCTCGGCGACGGGGTTGATCACCTGCTCCTTCAGGAAGAACGTCGGCTTCGTCTGCGAGATGTCATCCTGGAGCGTCTTGAGCTGGTGGTTGGCCTCTGGCAGCACCTGATCGTTGAAGGCGAGCAGGCCGATCGACATCAGCACGCCGCCGACCAACGCCGGCATCACGAGCCGCCATGGGCTCACGCCGTTCGCCTTCATTGCGGTCACCTCGTTCTCGGACGCGAGACGGCTGAACGCATACAGCACCGCCACCAGCACCGACATGGGAACGGTCAGCGCGAGCGTGAACGGAATCGAAAGGAGAAAGAACTGCCCGATCGCGGACCACGGGAGTCCCTTTCCGACAAGCTCGCCGAACTGCCGCGATATGAAATTGAGCAGCATGAGCGACGTCAGCGCGATGAGCGCGAACGCAAATGGCCCAAGATGCTCTCGAACGACGTAGCGACTTATGATCTTCAATCGTGAGCCCGTTATGCGTATGGCACGCGGTAGTGCAGGAGCGGCACCGGTTTGGAGCGTGCATCGCACCCTGTAAATTCCACACCGTCAACGCGGAAATTCAAGTCTGGCGCTTCACGTCCTTCTCCGGCACTCGCGCCGGAGCCGGCTCTACGTCAGACTTGCTGCTGGTGTTACCGCTCCAGCGGCTACCCCTCTCGCTACCAAAGGTCCTGCGCCTGTGCGGATGCTGACTCTCTGTAGTGCCCTGTTGCTCGCGTCGGCCGGCGCCTGCGACAGGCTTCCCATGCGTCCCCACACCGCATTCAACGCCGATTCGGCATTCTCGTACACGCGACAGCAGGTCGCGTTCGGCCCCCGCGTTCCGGGTACGCCCCAGGCTCAAAAGGCGGGCGACTGGATCGTGGCGATGATGAAGACACGCGCCGCCGTGGTCACCGAGCAGCGCTGGATGTACAAGACCCTCAAGGGCGATTCCATTCCCCTTCGCAACATCCTTGCTCGCTTCAACCCGACCGCCACGCAACGCGTTCTCTACATCACGCACTGGGACACGCGTCCCATGGCCGACGCAGACCCGGTCCTCGGCAATCGACATGATCCCATCCTCGGCGCAAACGACGGCGCATCCGGAGTCGGCCTGTTCATCGCCCTCGGCGATGCGCTGAAGAAGACGCCCCCCGGAATCGGGGTCGACCTCCTCTTCGTCGACGGCGAAGACTACGGCAGCAACTGGGACCCGCCGTATTCTGATGTGCTCCTGGGCTCGCAGTATTTCGTCGAGCACCTGCCAAGCCCCGATTACAAGCCGATGTACGGCGTCCTCTGGGACATGATCGCCGACGCCAACCTGGACATCACGCAGGAGCCCAACTCGGTGCGCGCTGCCCCCGAGGTGGTGACGCGCGTGTGGCAGAAGGCCGCGGAGTATGGCTACAGCAAGTACTTCCTGGCGCAGACATATTCGAGCGCCATAACGGACGACCACATCCCTTTCCTGAACAAGGGCTTTCATGTGATCGACGTGCTCGACATCGAGTATGGCCCGCCCGGTGCCGACGGTCACGCCTCACCGAATTATCACCATACGCTTCAGGACACCATGGAGCACATCTCGGTGAAGAGCTTCCAGATCGTGGGAGACGTCGCGCTCGGCCTGCTGATGGACGGGTAGCCCTTGTGTGCCCGAAGCGAAGCGCGGCTGTGATGGGTCCTTCTGGCGTCCGCCATCTGTATTCCGCTTCTGGTGTCGTGAGTTGTGGTCTTCACAAGCTTCGAACCGCGCCTGGAGTCTGCAACTCACGACGCCAGAGGCAGAATACGGTTAGCTGACGTCAGAACCAGCGTCTGTATGTTCCCTGTGGCGTCCCCCGTCTGGATTCCCGCTTCTGGTGTCGTGAGTCCTCACCTGTTCGATCAGATGCGGCTGAGGCTTGCAGGCGCGGAAAATTGTGCTGCGGAAAAACGACACAGCGCGCGTCGCCAAGATGTCGGTATCCGAACATCGCGGCATATCCTCGAGTCATGGGCGACTTCAGGCGACTCGAGGCATGGCAGAAATCACGGGAGCTAGCATCGGACTTGAACCGATTGCTTCCCATGGGCTCCCTCCGGGCGCATCCGGGCATGCGCGCGCAGATACTCCGTGCAGCGGATTCGATCCCGTCGAATCGATTTTGACGACCTCTCTGCCCGCACCGATCACGTGGCGAGATTGTGCTTCGGCCTTCAACGCATGGGTCGTAAGAAGGTCTGACCTTGTCCACCAGGACTCGCCAGAGTTCCACTGCAATGCGCCGTCTGTATTCCGCTTCTGGCGTCGTGAGCTGTGCTCTTCGCGAGCTTCGAACCGCGCCGAGCGTCTGCAACTCACGACGCCAGCGTCAGCATACGGTTGGCGGAGCACAGAACCGGCGTGGAATCGCTACGGACGGCAATGAATCGGTGATGGCGCAGCGCGAGGCGCGCACAACTTCCGCGCATGCCAACTCCATCCGAACAGAAGGCCCTTGCCTTCGTCGCCATCGTGATCCTGCTGGGCGGGGCGGTCCGCGTGCTGAGAGCCGGACCCACCGCCCCAGCCACCCCCGCCGAGCAGCAAGGTCTTGCCGCTCAGGCTGCCGCCACCGAGAACGCCGCCAGCGCGGAAAAGCAGGGCAAGGCGGGCCGCAAGCGAAAATCTGTACGTGCGTCCGCCGACACCTTCTCGCACGTCGTCGGTGGCGTCGCGAGCGTTCCGCCGAGCTTCGCCCGGCCCGATCAGCCGTTTGGCCACGTGCCGTACGGCGCAGCAGGACGGGCTCGGTCGGCGCGCGAGCCCAGTCCACGCATCGACACCGACACGCGCGGCCTCCGGATCGACGCGCTCGCGCCCGCCGCGCCGACGGCTTCAGGAAAGAAGCTTCCCACCGGCACGATCGACCTCGACCACGCCACAGCCACGGAAATCGAGGCGCTTCCTCGTGTCGGGCCAGCCACCGCTCGGAGGATCGTTGCGAATCGCGACTCACTCGGACCGTTCGGGTCCCTCGCCGGCCTGAAGAGAGTGAAGGGCATGGGTCCCGCATCGCTCGCTCGGCTAGCACCCCTGATTACGTTCGGGGGCCGTCCACCGGGCAGCCCGAATCCTCCCTGAATGCGGGCCGGTTCGGTGCACGGCCTTGTTCGTGCACCTCAGTCGGCTAACGTGAGCCCAGTTTCCGCTTCCACGCCCCTCCTCCTCACCCGACTCGCCGACACACGCATTGGCTTCTCGGCGAATGCTGTCCGGGAGATACTGCGGTCGGTCGCGATTGCGCCGCTGTCCGGGGCGCCGGATGTGATCGAGGGAGCCATCAATCTTCGCGGGACCATCATCCCCGTCGTGGACGTGCGCCGCCGTCTCGGGCTCGCCGCGTCGGCCAACGCGCCCGAGCACTTCCTCGTGCTGCTGGAGACGTCCGACCGGGTCATCGCGGTGCGTGTCGACGACGTTGACGACGTCGTCGAGGTGGAAAGCGTCGATGTCGAGACGTTCGCGGCGCTTTCGCCGGCGCTTCAGGGACTGGCCGGTGTGGCCGCCACCGCCGACGGTGCGCTGGTCATCTACGACGCCGATGCATTTCTGACCCAGGCCGAGCGAGAAGCGCTCGACGCCTGCGGACCCGTGCCGTCGTGAAAGCGGTCCTGCATCCCACGAAGTCCTCGGCATCGCAGCGCGCGGCGGGCTACAGCGATCCGGCCTTCGCACGCGTCGCCGAGCTGGCGCACATGTTCGCCGGGTTGGTGTTTCCGCCGAACCGGCAGCCGTCCGCAGAGGCCGGCATGCGTCGGGCGATGAGTGCCCTGCACGTGAGCAGCCCGTCTGAGCTGCTGCGCGTTTTCGATATTCCGGGCGAGGCCCGCGAGGCCGTTCTTGCCGAGCTGACCGTGGGCGAGAGCTATTTCTATCGAACGGCAGGAGTTCGCGCTGGTGGTGAGTGACGTCGAGATGCCGCACCTCGACGGCATCGGCCTTTGCCAGCGCATCCGCGCCACGGCACGAACAGCCACGCTGCCCTTGATTCTCGTCACGTCGCTCGACGAACCCGCACAGCGCGAGCGCGGCATGGAGGCCGGCGCCGACGCGTACATCACCAAGTCGAGCTTCGATCAGGATACGCTGCTCGACACCGTTCGCATGTTGATCGGCCGCTCGTCGGGGCCTTCATGATACGCGTGCTCGTCGCGGAAGACTCGCCAACGGCACGCGCACTCCTCGTCTCGATGATGTCCGCCGAGGACGACATGCACATTGTCGGTGAGGCGACGACGGGGCGCCAGGCAGTCGACATGGCCCAACGACTGCTGCCCGACCTCATCACGATGGACGTGCACATGCCGGAGATGGACGGCCTGGAGGCGACCAAGGAGATCATGGCTCGCTCGCCCCGCCCGATCATCATCGTCTCGAGCGCGGCGCGCAGCGACGAGGTCGCGCTGTCACTCGAGGCCACGCGCGCCGGCGCGTTGATGGTGCTTCCGAAGCCGGAGGGTCCGAACTCGCCCGGCTTCGCATCCGACAGTCGCCAGCTCGTCAGCATGGTGCGCGCGATGTCCCAGGTGAAGGTGGTGCGCCGGCACGGCGCTTCGCCGCCGTTCACGGCGCGGTCGACGCCTCAGTCGAGACCAGCATTCACCATGGTCCCGGCCGCGGCTGGCACCAGCACTCCGGTGCGCGTCGTGGCGATTGGCGCATCCACCGGCGGCCCGGCCGCCCTGAGAACGGTCCTCTCCGATCTACCCTCGGGATTTCCCGTCCCGATTCTCATCGTGCAGCACATCGCGAACGGGTTCACGCGAGGCCTCGCGCAATGGCTCGGTGGCGATACGCCGCTCCGGGTAAAGGTTGCGGAGCTCAACGAGCGCCTCGCACCGGCCACCGTTTACATCGCGCCGGACGACCGGCAGTTTGGTTGCCAGCTCGATGCCTACGGCGACATCCGCATACTCCTGAGCACCGCTCCGCCGGTGGGCGCATTCCGGCCATCGGCGTCGTATCTCTTCGAATCGGTTGCCGAGTTACTCGGCGCCGCGGCTCTCGGGGTCATACTCACCGGCATGGGAGACGACGGCGTGGCGGGACTGCGCGTCCTGAAGGCACGCGGTGGCCGAATCATCGCGCAGGATGAAGCGTCGTCCGTCATCTACGGCATGCCGCGCGAAGCCGCACGCGCCGGTGTCGTCGACGTCACCGTCGGCATCAACGGCGTCGCACGCAAGCTCGTCGAGCTCACGCAATGACGACCGCCGCCACGCGAGTGCTCATCGTCGAGGACAGCGCGACGCAGGCCGCGGCACTCGCCGTCCTGCTCGAGCGGGAAGGCTTCGAGACAGTCGTTGCGCGTCGTGCGGAGCGGGCGCTGGAGCTGCTGGCCTCGGAGCGGGTCGACGTCGTATTGAGCGACGTGCTCATGCCCGGCATGGATGGCTATGAGCTCTGCCGCCGCATCAAGGTGGTGGCGGAGTGGGCGGAGATTCCCGTGGTGCTGCTCACGAGCCTCACCGATCCGCTGGCGATCGTGCGCGGGCTCGAGTCCGGCGCCGATCACTACGTGACGAAGCCGTACGATCCCGAAGGCCTGTTGTCGCGCGTGCGGCTCGTGCTCGAGCGCGCGAAGCTGCCAAAGGTGCTGCATCCACAGCCATTCACCGTGGAGTTGCTCGGCACACCCTTCACGATCACCGCCACGAAGGAGCAGATCCTCGAGCTTCTGGTGTCGAGCTACTCGGACCTGGTGCGTACCAGCGAGGCCGTTCGAGATGCCGAGCGTCGCGCGCGATTTCTCGCCGAAGCGATGGAGCTCCTGTCGTCGTCGCTCGAGGTGCACCGTGTGCTGCGCGATCTCGCGCGCCTCATCGTGCCTCGCTTCGCCGACATCTGCGCGGTCGATCTCCTCGGGCCTGCCGGCCTACCGCAGCGCGTCGACACCGTGCACGGGTTCGCCGGCATTCCTCCGGTTGCCGACGGGACGATGGGGGCGGAAGAGCCGGTCATGTCGAGCATCGCGCGGCGCGCGATAGACGAGAGCGCCGTTCATCTCGCCATAAGTGCGGACGACGACGCGTTGCGCGACGTCGCCCGCGATCCTGCTCTGCTGGAGGAGCTTCGGAGGACCGGACCGTACGCGCTCCTCGTCATCCCCCTCATCGCTCGACAGCGCGTGCTCGGATTTCTCCAGTTCCTCAGCGCCGATGTGGCGCGCGCGACATCGCCGGAGGCGTTGCTGCTCGCGGAGGACCTGGCGAGGCGCGCATCGGTCGCCGTCGACAACGCACTGCTGTACGGCGAGGCACAGCGGGCCACGCGCGCGCGCGACGACGTCCTGGCCATCGTCTCGCACGACCTGCGCAATCCACTGAACACGATTCACATGAGCACATCGTTCCTGCTCGACGTGCTTTCCGAGCCCGGCGCGGTTGCTCCAGTCATTCCGCAGCTCCAGTTGATCCGGCGCGCCACCGCACGAGCGAATGCGCTCATCCAGGACCTGCTCGACGTCTCGCGTATCGAGTCGGGGACGCTTGCGGTGGAGCTGTCGCTCACGAGCGCAGAGGGCCTGCTCAACGATGCGGTCATCGAGCTCGAACCGCTTGTCGCGGCGAAGCGAATCCGTTTCGAGCACGAGTGGATTGGCGACGATGCGGAGGTACCCGCTGATCGCGGTCGTATTGCGCAGGTGTTCTCGAACCTCGTCGGGAACGCGGTGAAGTTCACGCCGGCGGAGGGCGTCGTTCGCGTGACGGGCCACCGTGTGGGCTCCAGGATCGAGTTCACGGTGAACAACTCAGGCGCTGGCATTGCACCCGACCACATCCCGCATCTGTTCGACCGGTTCTGGAAGGCGACGAAGGCGTCGCGAACCGGTGCAGGGCTGGGCTTGTTCATCGTGAAGGGCATTGTCGAGAGCCATGGCGGCTCCGTCAGCGTGGTGAGCTCGCCGGAAGAAGGCACGCGCTTCTGCTTCAGCCTCAGCGGTGCGACGGACCCCGCATGGCGACCCGAGACCTGAGAGCGCTCGGCGCTGTGCCTTGGGCGTCGAGCATGATCTATTGCTGGTGAGAGCGTAAACCAGTATGTTCGGAATGCATGCGTACGGTATCGTACGCTGGGGCTGCGCTTCGCGTGGCCGATCTCATTCACAGGTCGCAGGATGCCGACCGAGCCGCCTAGCGCCCGGGCACTTACTCGGCGCCTCATAAGCCGCGCTGGTAACGGCAAGACGGAATCCGACGCCCAAATCCCTGCGATATTGGCGGCGTGTGAGCTCGCTTGCGAGGAGCTCTCCCTGAGCCTTGGCGCTCCGGGATTCAACGTCCTCCTCCGGCGCGCTCTTGCCCTGAATGCAGGTGCGCATCCCGCGCTGAACGATCTTCGGGTGAACTCGAACGCGCAGCCGGTGTTCGGCGATGTGCCCGCCCTCGTCGAAAAGCATGGGCCCGAGGCCGTCGCGGCAGGTCTCGCCGCTGCACTGGAAAGCATCTTCACCCTGCTGGGACGGCTGATCGGCGACGATCTGGTGGCGAGACTCGTCGAGCCTGACACCATGGCCAAAATGCACGCGTACGAGGAATCGAGATGACGGACGATCGGCAAGACAGGGACCCCACGCAGTCTGGCACGGGCCCCAACAGGATCGAGGGTCTCAGCACGGGAGTGCCCGGCTTCGATGCCATCCTCGGCGGTGGACTACCGCGATACTCCTTCAACCTCATCGCGGGCAGCCCCGGATCGGGGAAGACCACCCTCGCGCAGCAGATCATCTTCGCGAACGCCACGGCCGAGTCTCCCGCGCTTTACTTCACCGTGCTCGGCGAACCTGCGCTCAAGATGCTGCGCTACCAGCGCGAGTTTGCATTCTATGAGCCCTCGCTCGTCGGCACAGCCATCCACTACGTCAACCTCAGTGAAGAGGCGCTGGCCCCCGATCTGAACGCCGTACTGGTGCGCATGATCGCGGAGGTGGAGCGACTAAAGCCCGCCATCGTCGTCGTGGACTCCTTCCGGACGCTAACGGGACGAGATGGAGAGTCGTCCCGCGCGCGCCAGATGGACATTGAAGAGTTCATCCAGCGCCTCGCCCTCCATCTCACCACGTGGGAGGTGACGTCCTTCCTCATTGGTGAGTACTCCGAAAGGGAGCAGCGCAACCCCGTATTCACAGTCGCGGACGGGGTGTTCTGGATGTCGCAGGTGACCGACCGCAACTCGGTCGTTCGGAAGGTCCAGGTGGTGAAGGTCCGCGGACGGGCGCCCATGCCAGGCCTGCATACCTACCGCCTCACCGGAAAGGGCGTCCAGATATTTCCACGCATTCCAGAGTATCAGCTGGAGCGGCACCCGCAGGTGATGCGCCGGCTCACGACAGGCGTACCCGGTCTGGACGACCTGATCGGCGGCGGCGTTCCGGCCGGAGATGCGTTGATGCTCGCCGGACCCGCGGGCAGCGGAAAGACCACGTTCGCCACGCAATTCGCCGCTGAAGGCCTCAGGCAGGGTGAAGCCGTCATCATTGTAGTGTTCGAGGAGCACCCCGAGGAATACCTGGCGCGCGCGAAGGCGAGAAACCAGCACCTCGAGCGCGGGATCGCCGCCGGCAAGCTGCGCATCATGTACCTTCGGCCACTGGACCTGTCCGTCGACGAAACCCTCGCCGAGATTCTCGAGGCCGCCGGCTCACTCGAGGCGACGCGCGTGATCATCGATTCCCTGTCTGGATTCGAGGTCGCCCTCGCGCCGACCTTCCGCGAGGACTTCCGGGAGTCCCTCTACCGCCTCGTCGGCGCGCTCACCTCGACGGGCGTGACTCTCTTCATGACGACGGAGGTCGTCGGGGACTATCCCCACATCCGGTTCACGACCGAGAAGGTCTCGTTCATCACCGACGACATCATCGTGCAGCGATTCGTCGAGATTGACGGCGTGCTCCGTACGGTGATGGCGATCCACAAGATGCGAGGCAGCGAGCACAGTCACGATTTCCTGTCCTACGAGGTCACCTCCAACGGAGCCGTCATTGGCGGACCACTGAGGAATTACCGCGGAATCATGACCGGCGTGCCGGAGATCGAGCTTCGCCCCATGCAGGCACACCCTGGGCTGACCGAGCGGGAGGAAATGGTGCTCTCGACACTCGTACGCCTCGGAACGGCCTCTGCTGTGCTGCTCGCTGATCGCTCTGGTCAGCACCGGTCGGATCTTCCACAAACACTCATCCGCCTCGTCGCGCTCGGATATGCGGTCGAAGCCGACTCGGGGACATATCGAGCCGTCGCCACGAATGGATAGCGTGAAGGTTTCCTGCCTCGGCCCCTCCGCGGACGAGTCGAGGGCGAGCGCCTGAGCACCGGCGACGAGCCATATCGGCCCGAGGGAGCTCTCGCTCAGGCGATGGATCGTCTTGCGTCCGCGTTTGCCCTTACCGTAGGCCGCGAGCACACGCTCGCGTATGCCAACACCGCCTTTCGCAATCTGCGCCACCGAATCGCGGAGATCAGGTTGGGTGCGTGCGTGACGGACATCATGGCGTCCCGTGATTCCGCTGCCTTTCTCGCGATCCTCGATCGTGCCTATCGCTCCGGCCTCCCCGCGCGCAATTGCCCCATCGACAGCGGCGGATCGGACTTTCCCATTTCGTGCAGCATCTGGCCCTCCGTGAATTCCGCCGGAGGTACGGAACACATGCTCGTCGAGCTCCGCCCCTCCACAGGCGCGGAGATCGGCCTCTCGCTCCAGCGACAGGTCGCCGAACGACTGCTCGTGAGCGTGTTACGGGAGCAGCGTGCCGCCGAACGTGCGGAGGAGTTGAGCCGAAGCGCGACCTACCTCGCACGCGAGAGCCGCCGCCTCGGAAAGTCACTCGACGAAACCGAGACGATCGGCGCGATCAAGCGCACCAGGCTGCCCTATCTCGGCGCCTGGTGCATCGTGGACATCCTCGCCGAGGACCACACGATGCACCGCCTTGCGGTCATTCATCCGGAACCCGAGAAGCAGGCGCTCCTTGCCACGCTCGAAGGGCGATGGACACCCGCGATCGGGGATGCCTTCGGCCTTCCCGCCGCGCTGAAAAGCACGGCAACCACAGCCATCGCAGCCAACCTGGAAACGGCCTTCGCCGAGTCCCCGCAGCCCCGTGACATCGTCGCGGCGCTGCGGGCACTCGGCGCGGGACCCTCGCTCACGGTGCCACTCATCGTGGGCGAGCACCTCATGGGTGCACTGACCTTTGTCGCCGATCGACTCGGCACGCCGTACTCCCCGGCAGACGTCGAGCTTGCGCAGGAGCTCGCCGACAGAAGCGCGGCCGCTCTCGAGCGTGCGCGGCTCTACGCCGACGCCATCGCTCACCGCATCCACGCCGAATCCGCCAATCAGGCCAAGAGCACCTTCCTCGGCATGATGAGTCATGAGCTGCGGACGCCGCTCAACGCCATCGGCGGATATGTGGACCTCATCGACATGGAATTGCACGGGCCGGTCACGGAGGCACAGCACACCGACCTCGCGCGAATTCGCACCAACCAGAAGTATCTCACGGGGCTCATCAACGATCTTCTCAGCCTGACCAAGGTCGATGGCGGCCAGATGATCTACAACATCCGTGATATCGACGTCACCGAGGTCCTCGAGGCAAGCCGGGCAGTCGTCGCGCCGCTCATCCTCCAGCGGCTCATGGAGTATGACGACACTTCGGTGGAGCGGGACGTGGTCGCCCGTGCCGACCGCGACAAGGTCGTGCAGATCCTCGTGAATCTCCTGTCGAACGCCCTCAAGTTCACGCAGCCTGGCGGTAGAATTCAGGTTGGCTGCACCGCCTCGGACAAGAACGTCACCATTCTGGTGTGCGACACGGGCATTGGCATTCCCAGCGAGAAACTGGAAGAGATCTTCAGCCCCTTCATGCAATTGAACGGCGGCTCGCTCGCGGCGCAGGCGGGTGTTGGGCTGGGCCTCGCGATCAGTCGCGGACTGGCCAGGGCGATGCACGGCGACCTCATTGCCCAAAGCACTCCGGGCAACGGAGCGTGTTTAACGTTGACACTTCCCCGCGCGATCCCCGGACGCATTCCGCCTAGCGCGGAAGACACACCGTGAAGAAGGTGTCCGCATTTGTCCGCATATATGTGAACGGTGGCGTCCGCTACAGGCAGTAGATTTCTTGACAGCCACAAAGCCGGACGCGACCTTGGAAGACGCCGGTTCTCCACCGCGTCTTGCTCGCATTTCCTGCCTCCACGCCTCTCCGTTCCCCGTTCATGGCAGCACCGGTCGCCGCAGCCGAACGCCTTGGTGACCTCCTCGTCCGCGAGGGGCTCATTACGCGTGAACAGTTGGAAAAGGCGCTGCAGGAACAGCGGCAGAGCGGCACGCGCGTCGGCTACAATCTCGTCAAGCTCGGCTTTATTCAGGAGACCGAGCTCACGAAGATGCTCGCCCGCCAGTACAAGATGCCGGCGGTGGATCTCTCGAAGTTCGAGGTCGATCCCCGAATCGCGAAGCTGATCCCCGGCGACCTCGCGATCAAGCACCTCGTCCTCCCGCTCAAGCGCGACGGTCGCACCCTCACCGTCGCCATGGCGGACCCGACGAACCTCGGCGTCCTCGACGACCTGAAGTTCATCACGCGCTACGACATCTTCCCCGTGATCGGGGGAGAGTTCACGCTGAAGACGGCGATCGAGAAGCTGTACGAGACGTCCGCCGACACGCAGGTGAACGACCTCCTCTCCGTCATCGACGACATGGAGAGCGATGTCGAAGTCGTCGAGGAAAAGGAGGAAGACCAGAGCGCCGCGCTGCTCACGGCGCAGATGGAAGACGCGCCCGTCGTCAAGCTGCTGAACGCGATCCTCACGGACGCGGTGCGGAAAGGCGCGTCGGACATCCACTTCGAATGTTTCGAGCACGACATCCGCGTACGCTACCGCATCGACGGCGCGCTCATGGAAGTGATGAAGCCGCCGATGAAGCTCAAGGCCGCGCTCATCTCGCGCTTCAAGATCATGGCGCAGCTCAACATCGCCGAGCGCCGCGTGCCGCAGGACGGACGCATCAAGCTGAAGATGGGCAAGAAGGTCATCGACTACCGCGTGTCGACGCTGCCCACGCTCTTCGGCGAGAAGATCGTGCTCCGCATCCTCGACAAGGGCAACCTGACGCTCGACCTCGAGAAGTTCGGCATCGAGCCCAAGGCCGAGAAGGACCTGATGGAGGCGGTGTCGAATCCCTACGGCATGGTGCTCGTCACCGGCCCGACAGGATCGGGAAAAACGACCACGCTTTACTCGGCGCTGTCGAAGGTCAACAACATCGACGTCAACATCATGACCGCCGAGGATCCCGTCGAGTACAACCTCTACGGCGTGAATCAGGTGCTGGTGCGGACGGAAATCGGCATGACGTTCGCCGCCGCGCTGAAGGCGTTCCTCCGGCAGGACCCGAACATCATCATGGTCGGCGAGATCCGCGATCTGGAGACCGGCGGTATTGCCATCAAGGCCGCGCTCACCGGCCACATGGTGCTCTCCACGCTGCACACCAACTCGGCGCCTGAAACGGTCACGCGCCTGATGGACATGGGCCTGGAGCCGTTCAACGTGGCATCGGCGCTCAACCTGGTGCTCGCACAGCGATTGCTGCGCCGTATCTGCTCGAACTGCAAGGAGAAGTATACGCCGAGCGACGTGGACTTCGACGTCGCCAAGGTGAAGCCGGACATGACGCTCAGGGATCTGCGCTTCACGTCCGAGACTATCGAGAATGCGAAGGCCCGTGCGACGAAGGAAGCGGCTCCGTTCCTTCACGACATCACCCTCGACACGCTCGTCCAGAGTCTCCCGTTCTTCCGGGGCAAGGGCTGCGACACTTGCGGCGGCAGCGGGATGAAAGGGCGCCAGGGCGTGTACGAAGTGATGCCCATGAGCCCGAACCTGCGCAAGCTGATTCTTCAGAACGTCGGAGCCGCCGAGATCCGCGATGCCGCGGTCGACGAGGGAATGCTGACGCTACGGATGGATGGCTGGATGAAGGTGATGAAAGGCATCACCACCCTCGAACAGGTCGTGCGGGAAACATCCGCCTGATTTGTCGCTCTGAGCTCCCCTCGCTCGTCATGCACGTAGCGATGGACTGCACCATGGACGTTTCAACTCCCCCTGATGACCGCACCATCAGTTGCTACATCCGGCGTCAACCTCCGTGTGCTCCTCGAGGAGATGATCGAGCGGGACGCGTCCGACCTTCACGTCACCGCTGGCGAGCGTCCCAAGTTGCGCATCGACGGTGAGATCACGAACTCGAACGTCGAGTTCGTGATGTCACCGAAGGACACGATGCAGCTTGCGTATTCGGTGTTGACGGAAAACCAGAAGAAGCGCTTCGAGATGGACGACGAGCTGGATTTCTCGTTCGGCATCCAGAATCTCGCGCGCTTTCGCGGCAACTGCTTCAAGCAGCGCGGCTGCGTGTCGATGGTGATCCGGCAGATTCCCTTCAACATCAAGACGTTCGACGACCTCAAGCTGCCGGACGTCATCCGGCGGATGGCGGAGAAGCCGCGCGGGCTGGTGCTCGTCACGGGTCCGACCGGGTCGGGGAAGAGCACGACGCTTGCCGCAATGATCGACAAGATCAACAAGGATCGCCGCGGACACATCATCACGGTCGAAGACCCGATCGAGTTCATCCACCGCCACCAGAACTGCATCGTCAACCAGCGCGAGGTTGGGACGGACACGAAGAGTTTCCAGGCGAGTCTCAAGTATGCGCTGCGTCAGGATCCCGACGTCATTCTCATTGGCGAGCTGCGCGACCTGGAAACCATCCAGGCGGCGCTGACGATTTCCGAGACCGGCCACCTGGCGTTCGCCACGCTCCATACGAACAGTGCGGCCGAAGCCATCAACCGCATCATCGACGTCTTCCCCGCGCACCAGCAGAGCCAGGTGCGCGCGCAGCTCGCGTTTGTCCTCGAAGGCATCATCACGCAGACCCTGCTGCCGAAGGCCAAGGGCAGGGGTCGCGCGATGGCGGCGGAAATTCTCGTCGTCACGCCCGCCGTGCGCGCCCTCATTCGCGACGACAAGATCCACCAGATCTACAGCACGATGCAGTCGGGCAAGAAGTTCGGCATGCAGACGATGAACGATGCGTTGTACGGACTGTACATGAATCGCGACGTTGCGCTCGACGACTGCCTGCGCTCGTCGCATGATCCCACCGAGTTCCTTCGCATGATCGGCCAGTCGCCCGAAGATGAGGCGAAGAAGCCTGGTGCGCCCGGCGGCGCGATGGCCGGAAAGAGATAGCAACAACCCAGAGGTTTTCGAATGCCAGCATTTACCTACACGGCGCGCGCGCTCAACGGCGACCTGCGCACCGCGACCATCGAGGCCCCGACGCGGGACGACGTCGTCGCGCAGTTGCGGAAGCAGCGGCTCAACGTCGTCAAGATCGACGAAGCCGCCGTCGCGAAGAAGAAGAAGGCCGGCGGCAAGATCAAGATGCGCGACATCGTGATCTTCACGCGCCAGTTCTCCACGATGATCAACGCCGGACTGCCGCTCGTGCAGGCGCTCGACATCCTCGCGAAGCAGAGCGAGAATCCCGCGCTCAAGGAGGTGACCCACGCCGTCGTGTTCGACGTGGAGAGCGGGCACACGGTCGCTGACGCACTCGGCAAGCATCCCAAGGCGTTCACCGAGCTGTACGTGAACATGGTTGCCGCCGGTGAGGCGGGTGGTATTCTCGACACCATCCTCATGCGACTCGCGACGTTCATGGAAAAGAACGACGCGCTCGTGCGGAAGGTGAAGGGCGCGATGATCTATCCTGGCGTCATCTCGAGCGTCGCGTTCATCGCCATCAGCGTACTGCTCATCTTCGTGATTCCCGTGTTCAAGAAGATGTTCGGCGACGTGGGCCTGCCACTGCCGCTGCCGACGCGCGTCGTGATCGCGATGTCGAACTTCCTTCGCGGCATTGGCGGCGTGCTCACCGTCGTCGCGGGGTTCGTCGCCGTGTATTCCACCAAGAAGTACTACGCCACGAACAGCGGCAAGCTCGTGATCGACAAGCTGATGCTGAAGGCGCCCGTCCTCGGCGACGTGCTCCGCAAGTCGGCCGTGTCGCGCTTCACGCGGACGCTCGGAACGCTGATCGGATCAGGGGTGTCGATTCTCGATGGGCTGGAGATCACGGCCAAGACCGCGGGCAACCGCGTGATCTCGGATGCGATCATGGAGTCGCGGACGTCGATCGCCGGCGGTGAGACGATCTCGGCGCCGCTGCAGAAGTCGAACGTGTTTCCGCCGATGGTCATCTCGATGATCGCGGTCGGCGAGCAGACCGGTGGTCTGGACGAGATGCTGTCGAAGATCGCGGACTTCTATGATGAAGAGGTGGATGCCGCGGTGTCGAACCTGCTCTCGCTCATGGAGCCGGTGATGATCGTGTTTCTCGGTGTGGTGGTTGGCGGTATGGTCGTGGCCATGTACCTGCCGATCTTCGACATGATCAACGCGGTGCAGTAGGGCCGACGACTCCCGAGTCAATTGCAAGAATCGCCGGGCGGCCTTCGCGCTGTCCGGCGATTCTCATTCGCGGCCCACGTGTGACAATCTTCGCGTGCTATCGTGACTCCACGGCGAGATCCATCGTAATATTGCTCGGTTTCTATCGTACGTTTCGTGTGAGCCACGGACAGCAGAGAGGCCCTACCTGACAAGAGCCTCGCCGCCACGGCACGGAGGAGAAGACGATCCGAACATTGGATACTTGCAATGCGTCGGCAATACTCTACATATTACGTAGATTATGGCCGACGCATTGCATCGAAAAGAGGGACCCAGCGCCTCGTCCAACGCCTCGGCTGGGCAAGTCGCAGGGCCCGCGCGAGCGTGGGGCGCGGTGGGCCATCTCGCCGATCGCCATCAGGCCGCACGACGCTATGTGCTCACTGATGGCGAGGTCGCCGCGCTCGGTCTGACACCCAGTGCGAGGCGCGGAGCGCTCGCGCGCTTGGTCGCGTCGGGTCGCCTCGTCAAGCTCGGGCATCGGCGCGGCATCTGGATCATCGTACCGGCCGAATATGCGACGATGGGGGCGCCGCCCGTGAGCTGGGTGCTCGACGACATCATGGGCGCCCTGGATGCCAGCTACTACGTGACGCTGCTCTCGGCGGCATACATGTACGGCGCGACGCATTACGCGCTGCAGGTGCTGCAGGTGGCGAGTTCGCGGGAGCTCAGTCCGCTGCGGCTCGGACGTGAGCGAGTCCGGTTCGTGCTCCGTCGAGACATCGCGCGCGTGCCAACACGCCAGATCGTATCGGGTGGCCCGGTGGCGTTGCGGGTCAGCACGCCGGAGGCAACGGCGCTGGACCTCGTGCGCTTCAGGGAGCAGGCGGGCGGCCTCTCGAACGTCGCGGGCGCCCTGCGTCAGATGCGTGACCATTTCACGCCGGACGGATGGCGTGTCGCATTCGACGCAATGGATGATCGTCCGAGCACGCAGCGGCTGGGGTATCTGCTGACACACGTCGGCGACCGCAGGGGCGCTGCCGCGTGCCGGGCATGGCTGGCAGATCGCCCGCATCGGCTGGTCGTCCTCGAGCCTGCGGATCCGACGGCGGATGACACTCCGATCGACCCGGCGTGGAAGCTGGTGCTCAACGCGACCCCCGACGTCTCACTCTGACCTATCGCATGCTGACACCACGTGAGATCGCAGCCTGGCGCGCCCATGCGCCGTGGGCGACGGATACGCAGGTCGAGCAGGATCTGCTCCTCACCCGAGCAATGGTCGCCATCTTCAGCGATCGCTTCCTCGCGAGCCAGGTGGCGATGCGCGGCGGGACCATGCTCCACAAGCTCCACGCCGCGCCCGCGGCGCGGTACAGCGAGGACATTGACCTGGTGGCCGTCGGGAAGCGGCCGCAGCGTGACATCCGACTCGCCCTGTTGCGGGTGCTGAACCCGATCATGGGCGGCGGTCCGGCGACGGACCTCATGGAAACGCTGCGTCTCGCCATCCGGAACACGGTCAAACCGTCGCGCGTGATGCGGCTCGTCTGGAACTACACGCCAACAGACCAGCCCAATACGACGATGGCGCTGAAGGTGGAGGTCAACGTGACGGAGCGGAAACCGTTGTTCGATCTTGTCCACGTGCCTTATGCGCCACTGCTTCCGGAGGGTGCCCAACCGGTGCAGGTGATGACGTACGACGTCGACGAGATGCTCGGCACGAAGATGCGCGCTCTTCTGCAGCGCGAGCACGGAAGAGACTTGTTCGACTTGGCGCACGTGCTCGAACGCTGCGCGGTGCCGGGTCACCCACATACCGTACAGCCTGAGCGCGTGGTGCGGGCCTTCGAGCATTACATGGCGCAGGAGGGCACCGTCGTCAGCGGCGAGGAGTACGGTCGCAAGCTGCGCTACAAGCTCGGCCTGGCGCGGTTCAGGGCCGACCTGCGCGACGTGCTGGCCGATAGCGTGTCGTACGATGCCGATGCGGCCGCCGAGACGGTTGAGCGACTCTTGCTCGTGCATCTGCCGTAAGGCTCTGGTGCTCCAATCGTAGATCCTGCGCCATTCTCTCCGGCGGCCTGTCCCGCAGACTTCCCCGAGGGGTTCCGCGAATCAAATACGCGACCTGCGGAGTCCACATGACGCCGGGCGCGGAGCAGGGAGGCTGAGCGAGGCGTGCGCCTTACTTGAAGCCGCGATGCGGCCCCAGATGGGCCAAGTGGCGAATTACGATAGCCGGGGCGCTCCGAATGGGCCGAAATTACGATAGAGCGCGCACGGAATTACGATAGAACCCGCGAGTCGACACACTCCCGGCTTTGACTCGGACGGCGGGTCGGCGGAGGCGGACGTGTCCGTGAACGGCGGATTAGGCCGTAAGGAGCGCCGCCGGAATAACGGCGATGCCGTCACGGCGTCGGTACGCCTGCTGTCCGGTCGTGATGACTGCGGCGTCGAGGAGGTCCCCCTTCAGGAGGTCGCGCAGCCAGAGCAGGTGCGCCACGTCGCGGTCCTCGACGACAGGGCTCAACTTGACCTCGAGCGCCACGACACGATGGTCGCCGCGCTGGACGATAAGATCGACCTCGTGCCGCCCTTCCTCCGTGCGCAGGTGGTGTACGGTGGCTTCGGCCGGCTGGGCGTAGACACGCACCGACTGGGTCACCAGCGATTCGAAGAGCTGACCGAAGAGGGTACCGTCGCGGGGGGCAAGCATCTGCGTGCGTCGGTCGAGCGGTCCGACGGCCGGGTCGAACAACGGCGACAGCGCCCCCTGGAGCAGAGCCCCTTCGTCGACGCCGAGGAGGCGCGCGGCCAGGGCGGGGTCGGCCAGGTGGTGTCGGGGGGCCTGGGACAGGCGCCCGAGGTGATTGCGACTCGGCAGCCACCCTGGCAGGGGCTCGAGGAGGAACAAGCGCTCGAGCACGTCGCGGTAGGCAAGCACCGACGTCTTGGCCAAGGTCTCGCCCTCGCCACTCGTCGACGCGTCGCGGATCTTCTCGAAGGTGGCCGCGGTGGCGGTCGCAGCGGCATAGCTCCGCATCCAGCGCCGGAGTGCCTCGGGCCGACGCACCTTGTGGCCGGCTTCCTCGAAATCGCGGTCGACGACTCGGGTCAGATACCCGTCGAGCTGGGCGCGGCGAGCCCGCCCTGCGAGGCCGCGGATCCCAGGGAACCCCGAGGACACGACTTCTCGGGCGTACGCGGACACATCGACGGTCGTTGTCCCGGCCACGTCGGGCCGCATGCCCGCGAGGAGATCAGCCAAGCGAACGGTGCCGGGCCCCAGTCCGCGTTCGGCGAAGGAGAGTGGGCGCATCCGGAGGGAGACGATCCGGCCGGCCCCCGAGTGGATGGGTCCTGCGTCGTCCTCGTGCTCCGGGACCGCCGATCCGGTCAGGAGATAGCTCCCCGGACGCGCCCCCCGATCCACGGCACGTCGCACGGCGTCCCAGATGGGACGGTAGCGCTGCCACTCGTCGAAGAGCACGGGGGCGTCGGCGCGGAGCGCGACGTCGGTCGCGGCCTCAACGGCGAGGCGCTGCGCTCGGTCATCAAGGCGATAGACGGTCCGCGCCCGTTGCAGGGCCGTGGCTGTCTTGCCCACGCCCTTCGGCCCATCCAAGGCGAGCGCCGCCAGGCTAGGAACGAGCTCGTCGAGCTCCGCGTCGATGATGCGGGGTGCGTAGGAAGTCTGCGTCGCCATGCCGAGGACGGGAGAGGGATGATCGAACGGGGTAGCGCTGGAGGGTAGACGAAGCGGCCGCCTCAGGCAGGACTACGCTACCATTCCCACATAAAATACACTACTAGCCCCACACAGTATACACTACCAATCCCGCATAACATACGATACCATCGCCCCGCCAGCAACGCTACCATTCCCGCGGCGTCTACACTACCCCCGCCCCGTACCATCGAACGGACGCCAAGAAGCGAGCGCGACCGCTAGCGGACGCCGTCAGGCCCTAATGGGCAATTGGGCAGCGGGAGCGCAATGGTGGCGCATGGCGGTCGCGCCCGGCTCATCGTTGGTCCCTAAAACCAGTCGCTGGCGATGGGATAGCGCGCGATGACCTCCACCATTGGGCTTGCTCTCGAAATATCGGCTCCCGCTCCCGAGCCGAGAGCACGCGGGGCGAGATGGCGCTTTCCAGACGCGCCAGTTACCACCACAAACGCCTGCGATCCCGACGGAATTACGATAGACGTCGGGTGCGAGAAGTCGACAGTCGGCGCGGATAGAGCATCTTCAAGTCCCAGAGGTACACCTCCTTGCGTTCCGACTGAATGGCGCGCTTGAACTCCGAGCTGAACCCGCCAGCCGCTATCCAGATCAGTGGGGACTCTGGCTCGAGCGCCGCATGGGCCCATTTCACACCTGACCGCGCGAGCCGCTGCAGCATCTCCATGTGGTGAAAGTGCCACTTGGCCGGCACCGGGGACTCGTTCCACTTTACGCCGCCGGTAAGGACGCGTGCATCGGTGAGCGGTGCGACGATGTCCATCTCAAGGGGTTGCCGATCGCGATCCCGTCCCTCCCAATGGCCCCACTCGTTAACCATCGGTAGTCCGGGGCGTCCGGATCGAGTGAACGCTTGTTCGGCGACACGCTCGAAGACATGGCCCACATACCCGTCGAAAACGGGGGCGATGTGTCGTTCCCAGACTTTCATCGCGTCGTTGCGGACGAGCGCGGCCTCGAAGCGCGTCACGAACTCGTAGTAAAACGCGAATGCCGGGTCGTCGATGCGGTAGCGATACGGCGCGGTCGGGTGCGCTCCGATGTTGCGCATGGCACGCACATACCCGAGTTCGATCAGTTTCTCGAGCATCCGCCGCACTGCGGTGTCGGCGTCCTCTCGCAATCCGGCCTTGTCTTTGATCTCCGAGAACTCGGTGCTCCCAGTTCCGATCGCCCGGAGAATAGCCTGATACTTGGGAACCTCTCGAAGCCCACGCTCCTGAACCAGCGCCGTCTCGACCAACCCGCGCACCTCCCCGCGTGGGTGCAAGAGGAGGCGCGCAATGTTCTCGTCGACGGATTGTGTGCGGTCCACAGCGGCGAGATAGCGTGGAGTACCACCGAACGCGGCGTAGAGTCTCACTCGGTCGCGCAAAGATCGGAACGGCGCCATTTCCGCGGCGTGCCAGTAATTGAACGGCTCAATCTTGGCAGTCCAGGTGAACCGTCCGTACAGTGGCGCGCCTCCGGCATTCAACGCTTCCAAGGCCTTCACTGCCGATCCCGAAAGCACCAGCACGAGTGGCCGCGGGGGACGGGGCTGCTCCCACACGGCGTTGAGCTCCGACGCGATGCCGGAGAGGTCCTCCACTTCTTTGCCTAGGTATTGAAACTCATCGAGCACGATCGCCAGCGGCCCCGGTGCTCGTGCATCCAGCAGCAGCCGAAACACTGAACGCCAAGTGGGATAATCCTCGACGTGGAGATCTTGCCCGAGCCAGTCGGCCAGGTCCCGCACCAAGGTCTCGCGATTCTGCTCTTCCGTCGTCTCTGCGGCCGTGAAGTAGAAAACCTGCCCCGGTGGCCACACATGGTTGAGGAGGTGAGTCTTCCCGACACGCCGTCGCCCGTATAGCAGCGCGAGCTGCGGGGTGCCTCGAATCAGCAGCGCCCGCAGGCCAGCGACCTCCTGCGCCCGGTCAACCAGCGCTCTCCTTGGTATATTACTCATATAAGGGTATACTCTTGTGTGTGTATAACTACTACTGAGTATACCAGGCGCCCGGGCGCGGAGCAAGGAGGCGGTGCGCGCCTGAGATAACGCCGGATGGGCCCTGTGGTGGGCCAGGTAGCGAATTACGATTGGGGGGCCGCTCAGCGCGGGCCGAAATTACGATAGAGCGCGCACAGAATTACGATAGAAACCGCGAGTCGACAGACGCGCGCTCTATCGTAATTCTCAGCGAATGCTATCGTAAATTCGCGTAAGTCGTTCATTGATAACGTGTCGACCGGCGCGCTCTATCGTCTTTTCACGCGATTTCTATCGTGTCGATCGCGAACGCATGCTGACGATGACGATGTTCGCCCGGGCGTTGGTCGAGCGGCGGTCGCTGCTCGAGCAGCACATTCTCGCGATGCGCGCCGCGCGCGCGCCGCGCCGGCTGCTTCCCGCCCTTGCCCTCGCGGCCGCCGCGTCGCTCTGCGTCGCGATCGCGTGCTCGGCGCAGTCCGCGCCGTTGCCGGCGCAGTTCGCGCGGACGGCGATCGCGCAGCAGCAGTACTATCCCCGCATCGTGCGCATAGATACGGTGGATGCCGCGGGCACTGCATGGCTGCGCGCCGCGCTCGCGCGCTACTATCCGCGCGTGCTCACCGGCGATAGCTCGCTGGCGTTCGTCTCGCTCTACCTGAGCAGCGACGGCCGCATCGTGAGCGCCGTCGCGCGGTCGCGCGCGGATATTGGAGCCGACACCACGGACGCGCCGTTTCCGTTCGACTTCGCGGCGTACAGCTACGGCAAGAATGCGCCCGCGAGCGACAACGCACGCGTCGCTGCCGAGCGGACGACGTTTCAGGCCGATCAGGACACGATGTTCGTGAGCCAGATTCCGACACGCTCCGTGCTCGGCATGCGAATCGTGCTGCCGCGCGAGTTCACATACGACTCGCTGAGTGGCACGTCGCCGGATGACCAATTCCTCGGCGCGGACCCGCACGCGTTCCAGCAAGTCGATGACATTTTCCTCACGCCCGAGATGTTGCCGCCTCACGGCGTCTACATTAACCTGCTGACGCTGCTCCCGGGCCGCGGCGGCCCGGCGGACTTTGGGCACCACGTGAGTGTGAGGAAGACGCCAGTCAGCCCGACGCCGCCTCAGCCACAGCCGGACATAGAACACCTCGGCGACCTGCCTGGCGGCGGCTGGGCCGTAACGGCGGAGCTCTGGGCCACACTCGAACACAAGCCCGTGATACTCATCGACGGCGCCGTGCGGCGATTCGAAGACATGATGGCGCTGGTGGGGCACGCGGACACGATAGTCAATTTCCAGCGTCTCGTGCCGACGGCGGCGATGCGGCTCACGCGTGATTCAGCTGCGGCGAACGGCGCGATCGTCGTGACCACCAACGGGCATCGTCCACCTAGCAGCCGCTGACGGTTAAAGGCTATCGCAACATCTCGATGCGGGATCGTCGGGTGACGTAGCGGGGGCCTGGGTCCCCGAATCTGAGTCCAGGCGGCGCCCCGTTTTGATAGCGTGAGGACACGAGGCCAAACTCTCGGGAGAGACAAGAGGCCGAAATGCGGAAGAGCAATTTCACGCCGAAGCAGATCCTCCAGACGATGCGGCAAGCGGAGAGCGGGTCGACGACTGAAGGGGGTGGTCACCGATCTCACGCTCGATAAGATGATGCTGCGCGAGGCACTTGAAAAGGAACCTTGGAAGCGTGCATTCATGCTCGAGCGCCAGCACGCCCATCATGCTTCCCGGCAAGCACTTACGGGTAAGTTACGATAGGGCTTCGCTGAAACGGCGGTCGAATTACGATAGAGCGTGCAATGAATTTACGATAGACCGTGCCGGTCGACACGATTCTCATTCGCGGCCCACGATCAAGCACTCGTGCTGGGCGCGACCTGCACTATAGTGCCGCTAATTGCACTATAGTGTAGAAAACCGCGCTATTGGGCGGTCCCGCAGCCTTGCTCACTCACATTTACCCCTCGAATTTGCTGCGGCAATACGCCGCGATTTCGTTGGGCGTGTGGGATGACGTCACGATGCCATCGCGGACGCGTGCCAGCAGACTGGTCGACATATCCTCGCCCAGTACGGCGCGTTGCGCGGCCAACGCCGCCTCCAGCTTGGCGGCCGGCGCGTACTTCGCTGACCCGAAGTCCACGTTCGAGGCGTGCTTGATGAAAGCGTGATCGCCCACATCGAGCCGCACCGTCCGCTCCGTGTGCGCGCGCTCGGTCACCAACGCGGCCATGACGAGAAGGCGCGTTTCGGGATCCGGGTCTGTGAGGATGAACCACAGATGCGTGCCCATTCCGGCGGTCGCGGATGATGAGAGTGCGCCCGGCCTGGATAAAATTCACGCCCGCGAGGCTTTCGGCTAGACCAGCAACTGGTCGAGCGCGTCCTCGGCGGAGAGTGCTTCTACAACGGCGTCGATATCCTCGGCTTCCATGCCGCCAGCTCGAAGCACGTCACTCAGCGATATAGGAATGGAAGAGCCCTTTGGATCAATCCACTCGGGGAGCGTATGACAGAAGTCCACGAGCTCCCAGCGACGCATATGCCCGAATTCAGCAAACACGGACTCGATGACATCTTCCTGCGCACGCGACAACTCGCTATTCGGAGCGTCACGTAGAAGACTCACCTCGTAGTTCGAGGGCTCCGATATGAATTGACGCCAATAGCTGTGGACGTCCGGAGACTCCTCTGCAACGATCAGATTGTACGTCTGGCTCAGCACCGGCCCATGATCCATGGACACGAAGCGATCATGCGTTACCGGGCGCCCGTGCTCGAGCAACGCTTTACGATCGGTGAGATACAGAAGCTTCAGCAGCTTCATGTATGCCATCCGTCCGCCACGCAGCTTCAGTAGTCGAGCCGCGGCCTGCGTCGCTCGTTCCTGGTGATACTGAAGTCTCATATGCCTAAGCTATCGGTGAATGCAAGCTACCAAAGATATACCGAACCGCGTGCCGGTGCAAGCGTACGCGTCGCGAATGCTGGGGAGCGATCCCGCGCAACCCGGCCGACTGGTTCCTGATTACGCGGTCGGTGACGGGAATGCCCATGCGACCCACCGCAAAAGGGCGGTACGGCCGCTGACTCCGCCGAGATTTCTCCATTTGGTTGAAGCAGGCCTGTACGGTCGCCATAATAGCGGCTCCTGCGCGGCGCCAACCGCGAGTCGGTAAGACACGCTCCCATCAAGGACGCATGGCTGCACGGAAGAGCACGCGAAGCGCCACGGCGACACCCGCACGGGCAGCGAGAGCGGAATCCTACACCCACTCCTCGGCCGAGGTTTCCAGCCGGCCGGAGATAGGCACCCAGGCGCAATTCCGCCGAAAGAAGCAGCCGAAGACCTACAAGTTCGACTCGTCCCTTTCTCCCGGACTGGATTGGGACGGGCAGAATTACGCGCGGGAGCAGGGTGAAGCACTCATCCAGCGAATACTTTCGGCCACATCGCTGGAGGATGCGCGAGCGGCAGCCGAAGAGTTGGCGCGGATTTCCAAACCCTTCCTGAACTGGGCGGGCAAGGCGGAGCGACTGAGCTTCGACGTGCCGACACTGCCGCTGTTCGTGCACGAGCGACTTTCGACGAAGGCGATTCTCGAGACGCTCAAGTCACACAAGAAGGACCAGCAGGCGACGCTTGACCTATTCGGCGATCCGCAGCGGAGCATCACCGACCAGGTGCTGCGCTCGTACGAGCACAAGGACCGCTGGGTGAACCGCATGATCCTCGGCGACTCACTCGTGGTGATGAATTCGCTGCTCGAGTACGAGGGGTTGGGCGGGCAGGTGCAGATGATCTACATCGATCCGCCGTACGGGGTGAAGTTCGGCTCGAACTTCCAGCCGTTTGTAAGAAAGCGCGACGTCAAGCACAACGACGACGGCGACATGACGCGCGAGCCGGAGATGGTGCAGGCGTATCGTGACACGTGGGAGCTGGGGTTGCACTCGTATCTCACGTATCTGCGTGATCGGCTCCTCGTGGCGCGAGAGTTGTTGACACAGAGTGGAAGTGTTTTTGTGCAGATTTCAGACGCAAATCTTCATCACGTTACAGAACTGCTGGATGAGGTTTTCGGTGCGGAAAACAACTGCGGCCTAATCGCCTTTCAAAAGACAACGAGTAGCTCGTCAGACGAGGTCGCAAGCGTCGCGGACTACCTCGTGTGGTACGGACGCGACAGATCAGCGACTAAGATCCGTTCACTCTACGCGGCAAAGCAATTCGGAGGTGTGGGTGCCACTCAATACGTCTGGGGTGAGGAACCCAACGGTTCACGACAAAACTACGGATCGGTAGACCGCTTCAATGACGCCCCTCCCGGCACAAAGCCGTTCGCGCACGACAACTTGACGAGCCAGCGACCAGCTGGCGGGACTGATCTTCGTAGTTTCGAATTCGAGGGGCGCCCCTATACCCCTGGGAGGGGAACATTCAAGACAGATGAAAAGGGTCTTACGAGACTGGCTACGGCGAGACGCCTGATGGTTGTCGGCAACTCGTTGCGGTATGTGCGATTTCTAAATGACTTCCCGGCAGTGGGACTCACGAATTTGTGGACCGATACTGTCATTTCCGGCTTTGCCGACAAAAAACTCTACGTGGTGCAAACGAGTCCAACAGTGATCGAGCGCTGCCTACTCATGACCAGCGATCCAGGCGATCTCGTCATCGACCCCACGTGTGGTTCCGGCACTACAGCATACGTCGCAGAGCAGTGGGGCCGGCGCTGGATCACCATCGACACCTCGCGCGTCCCCCTCGCACTCGCCCGTCAACGCATTTTGACGGCAACATTCTCTTGGTACGATCTTAATGATGACAAGCGCGGCCCCGCCGGTGGTTTCGTTTACAAGCGGAAGCAGAACAACAAAGGTGAGGAGGTCGGCGGCATCGTCCCGCACATCACGCTGAAGTCCATCGCCAACGACGAACCGCCGAGGCAGGAAGTCCTCGTCGACCGGCCGGAGCAGGTCAACAGCATCACTCGTGTGAGCGGGCCGTTCGTGGTCGAGGCCACGATTCCTACGCCGGTGGACTTCGACGGCGACGGCGTCGACGACTCCACTGCGGCCATCGCCACCGAGCATGCATCATTCGTCGAACGGATGCTCGACGTGCTCCGCCGAAGCCCGAACCTCAGCGTTGGCGCAGGCAAGACCGTCATTCTCCGCAACGTCCGTCCGCCGGCAAGGTCCCTCGCTCTTAGCGCGCAAGCTCTCGTCGACGTGAATGCGGTCGGTCAGCATCCGTCACTCATCGACGTCATCGAGAGGAACGAAGAAGAGCGCGGCGATCGTCTCGCGCTCTCCGGCAAGCCCGTCGCCATCGCGTTCGGACCCGAGAACGGCGCCGTCAGCGAAAAGCTCGTGTTCAACGCCGCGAAGGAAGCCAACGCGCGCAACTACTCGCACCTCTACGTCATCGGGTTCGCCATCCAGCCCAACGCGCGCGAGATGATCGAGAGCGCCGAGGCGGGACTCGGCATCGCGGCGACCTACGTGCAGATGACGCCCGACCTCATGATGGGCGACCTGCTCAAGAACCTGCGGTCGAGCCAGATCTTCTCCGTCTGCGGCCTGCCGGATATCGAGGTCGCGAAGGTCCCGAAGAAGGACAAGACGGATCCGGAACGCTATGTCGTGCGCCTCCTCGGCATCGACGTCTTCGATCCCACCACGAATCTGGTGGATTCGGTCGAAGGCAACGACGTCCCCTGCTGGCTGCTCGACACCGAGTACAACGACCTCTGCTTCCATGTGTCGCAGGCGTTCTTCCCCCGCACCGGCGCGTGGGAGAACCTCCGCAAGGCACTGCGCGCGGACTACGAGGAGTCGGTGTGGGACCACCTCAACGGCGCGGAGAGTGCGTCCTTCGAGGCGACCGTGGATACGAAGATCGCCGTGAAAGTCATCGACGCCCGTGGCAATGAGCTCATGGTCGTGAAGACTGTTGGCGAAGCGCTGACCGCATGACGTACGAAGTCAGCGAGCCAATCCAGAACTCGCCCTTCGACGAACCATCGAAGCACTGGTACATTCAGCGCGGCCGCGACCCGAAGGTCGTCGAGCGGCGTCGCGATGCGTTCGTCTTCGGACCGAAGAGCAGGCGCGAAGGCTGGGATCTCTCCGACGGCACGCTCCGCCCGTACAAGCACGACGCCGAGGGAAACGACTACGAGGACGCGTACGAGCTCGCACTCGTGAACCGCGTTCGTGCGCGCGTCGCGGCATGGCGCGGCGCAGGCTACCCGGGCGTGTCTCGCACGACGCTCGAGCTGCTGCGATGGTGGCGGCGCGACGGACGCGACCAACGCCTCTTCTACGCGCAGCTCGAGGCGGCGGAGACGGTCATCTTCCTCCGCGAGGCGCGGCAGGACCTGCTCCAGGGGATCGACGTCCCGCGCGAAACGCTCAGCGAGACGATGCTCGCCGAGGGCCACACGGCGTTTCAGCGCTACGCGTGCAAGATGGCGACGGGGGCCGGGAAGACGACGGTCATGGCCATGCTGTCGGCCTGGAGCATCCTCAACAAGGTGACGTCGCGCGCCGATGGTCGGTTCTCCGATGCCGTCCTCGTCGTCTGCCCCAACCTCACCATTCGCGAACGCCTGCGCGAGCTCGACCCGGCGTCCGGCGACGCGTCCGTCTACCGAACGCGCGATCTCGTGCCTGCCGAGATGATGCCCCTGCTCAGCCGCGGCCGGGTGCTGGTGACGAACTGGCACATCTTCGAGCCGCAGCAGATGGCGCGCGTCGGCGATGACGGCGCGCGCGTCGTCAAGGCGGGCGTGCCGGTAGAGGAAGTCGCGTACATCTACATCGGGGACAAGGTCACGGTCGCCCGCGGCCGTTCGTACCTCACGATGGACGAATACCTCAAGCGCGCCGATGCGCAGGTCTTCACGGTCCTCGAGGAGAGCCGGGACGAGAACGGCACGGTGACGAAGGCGAAGGTCTTCTTCCGTCGTTACGTGGAGAGCGACGCCGCGCTGCTCGAACGCGTGCTCGGACGCGACATCGGCAAGAAGCAGAACCTCCTCGTGTTCAACGACGAGGCGCATCACGCCTATCGCATCCTCCAGGGCTCGGATGCCGAGAGCGACGACGAAGCGCTGACGGGAACGGCCGAGGACGACGATGTGCTCGCGCGGGAGTCCACGGTGTGGGTTGAAGGGCTCGACCGCATCCACAAGCACCGCGCCATCAACCTCTGCGTTGACCTCTCGGCGACACCGTACTTTCTCGCGCGTGCGGGCAGGGATACGGGACGTCCGTTCCCATGGACGGTGAGTGACTTTGGCCTCGTGGACGCCATCGAGAGCGGCCTGGTGAAGATTCCGCAGCTCGCCGCCGCGGATGCGTCCGGCAACGAGCGCGCGCTCTACTTCAACGTGTGGCAGTTCGTGATGGACCGGCTGTCTCCGTCCGAAAAGGGACGCGGTCAGACCGGGCCGAAGCCGGAGGCGGTCCTCAAGCACGCCGCGCAGCCCATCGCCATGCTTGCCGGCGAGTGGCGCAAGACGTTCGACGAATGGAAGTCGCACGAAGACGCTCGGCCGCCGGTATTCATCCTCGTCTGCAAGGACATCAAGATCGCCAAGGTGGTCTTCGACTGGATCGCCGAGGGCAAGCAGTCGCTCGAGATTGCGCCGTTCGCGATCGAGGAGCTGCGGAACACGGATGGAGCCCAGAACACCATTCGCGTCGACACGAAGGTTGTCGCCGAGAGTGACGGCGGTGTCAGTGGCGGCGGCGCGAAGGCTGAGGAGGCGCGGTGGATGCGCTTCACGCTCGATACCGTCGGGCGTCGGAGCTGGCCGAGGGATCGACAGGGTCGGTCGATCTATCCGCCGGGCTTCGAGGAGGTCGCCAACAAGCTGGAGCGTCCGTTGCATCCACCGGGGCGAGACATTCGCTGCATCGTGAGCGTCGGCATGCTCACCGAAGGATGGGACGCGAATACCGTGACGCATATCATCGGCATCCGGCCATTCATGTCGCAGTTGCTGTGCGAGCAGGTGGTTGGACGCGGGCTGCGCCGCGCGAGCCACGACCTTGGTGAGAACGGCCGCTTCCCGGAGGAGATCGCGCAGGTGTTCGGCGTTCCGTTCGAGATCGTCCCCTTCAAGGGCACCGATGGTCCGGCGGCACCGAAGCCGAAGCGATTTCACGTCGTCGCGCTCGACACGCGGAGCCAGTACGAGATCCGCTTTCCACGCGTTGAAGGTTACACGCAGGGTGTTCGCAATCGTGTGACAGTGCGCGACTGGACCGCCATGCCGACGCTGCGCATCGATGACGAGAAATATCCCACGTTCGTCGATACGCGTCCGTATTCGATCGACGCCACAGGGACAACGGGTGGGAAGGGACCCGGGAGATCGCGCGAGCTTACAATGCAGCCGTACGACGAGGGACTACGCGTGCAGAAGGGCGTCTTCCAGATGGCTGCTGGACTAACGCAGAGCTACCTCTCACAGTCGCAGGGCGCGGTGCCCGCGCACGTGCTCTTCCCGCAACTCGTCCCGATCGTCGATCGCTTCGTGAAGCATCATGTCGCCTTTTCGCCGACTGCGACGCTGAAGCGGCTTTTCAGCGCGCCCTTTTACGGATGGGCGATTGAACGTCTGGTCCAGCACATCGTCCCGGATGAATCAGCAGGTGAAGCACCCGAGCTACCGCGTTTCGAGCTCCAGCGCGCCGAGGGTTCGACGGCGGATGTGGACTATTGGACGAGCAAGGATGTGCGCGAGACGAAGAAGAGCCACGTGAACTACCTCGTTGCGGACACGACGAAATGGGAGCAGCAGGCCGGTTACTACATCGAGCGTCATAAATCTGTTGAAGCGTACGTCAAGAACGCGGGTTTGGGCTTTGCGATTCCGTATCTCCACGATGGTCAAACGCACGACTACATACCCGACTTCATTCTACGAATGGCGTCCAATGCTGGTGCGCGGCACTTGATCCTCGAGACCAAGGGCTACGACCCGCTGGATGAAGTGAAAGAGGCTGCTGCGCAGCGGTGGTGCGCTGCGGTGAATGCCGACGGACGATACGGGCATTGGAGCTTCGCCATGGCGAGAAAGATGAGCGATATCCCGTTCCTCATTGACGACGCTCGAGAAGGTGCCGCAGTGAGCCACGCATGAGGAAGTTCGCGACGATCCTCGAGGAGCACCTGGAGCGCATCAGCTACGATGCGATGGAACACTACAGCGACTTCCTGCGCGACATGATCAAGGGGCGGAGTGGTGTGTACGCGTTGTATGACGGTGACGAGCTGTATTACGTCGGCCTCGCGTCAAACATGATGGCTCGGCTCAAGAACCATGTGCGTGACCGTCACAAGGGCCTCTGGGATCGCTTCAGCGTCTATCTCACGGCTCGTCCTGAACAGGCGCACATCCGCGAGCTGGAGGCACTCCTTCTCCGCATCATCCGGCCGCAAGGAAATCGAGTGGGTGGTAGCTTGCGCGCGGCAAAGAATCTTTTGCCCGGCCTTCAGCGAGCCATGACGCGGCGCGACGAGGAGCGCCGGGCAGAAATGCTTGGCGGACGCGCGGCAATTTCGCTCGAGAAGCGGCGGAAGCGCAGCGATGCCAGGAAGGTCGCTGCCGTGCCGCGCCTGATATTTCTGCGAGCAAGCTACAAAGGCACAAAGTACGTGGCCCGCCTCAGGAAAGACGGTCAGGTGGCGTACGCTGGCTCCCTTTACCCGTCGTTACGAGCAGCGGCGAAGGCGATCGTGGGCACGCGTGCCGTGAACGGACGGCAGTTCTGGCGCGCGAAGCACAAGGGTGAATGGATCCCGGTGAGACGGGTCCTCCCCGGGTAGTAGTCCCACGGGCGCGGGCGTGGGCTATTCCGGCCAGAGCTTGAGCCTCAGCCCGGGCTTGGGCCCGGGCTTGAGCTCAGCCGGGACTCGTCAGAAGGCAGTCCACAGATACAGGTAAAGCGTATTGTTGTCCGATGCGTTCCGCCCGCCCGCGATATCATACGCGGTGGATGCGCCGTTGAACTTGCTGTACGCCGTGTAGTGCAGGCCAATGCGGGCATTCTGCCAAGCGTTGTACGTGATCTCGCCAATGGCGCCCGAGGTGTTCGGGAGCCCCAATCGACTGCCGACCATGACATCCGGCGCGTACAGCGTGGCGTCGGTGCTTCCCGTGGTCTGGAAATAGCCGAGTGTCATGCTGTACCGCATGTTGGGCAGGTACGCGAGGCTGGCACGGGCCGTGGAGACGTTCTGGTCGATGTTGTCCGCGTCGCCGGCCGCCTGCGTCGCCGTCAGCTGCTGGCGCTCGTGTATGAAACTGGCGCGGCCAATCCATGACGCCGTTCCTTGACGTTGCTCGATCTGCCCGTCAACGGCGACATCCGTGTAGTGATTGGTCAAACCGGAGACGCCTGTTGGATACAGGTGCGCATCAAACCCGAAGGTGCCGAGCATCAGCGACGTCGTCGGTGTCTCGTGCTGCAGCGCAATGCGCCAATAGGGAATCACTCCAGACGCGGTGTTCACCGCCGTCGAATCCAGCGGCGATGCGAAGCCCTGCAGCGACGAGCGATAGGCGGTGAATTCCGTATAGAGCAGGTTGTCGAACAGCGAGTAGGCGCCGAGCCCCACGACCTGCTGCCCGAGCCCGCCGTCGATCAACGTGCTGGCGATGGATGATGGAGCGCTCGAGGAGCTCATGAACGGGAAGCTCCACGCCGGTACGGTATTCCAGACATCCTGCACGGTGGGGTTGTTGTGCACCGTGACGCCATAGATGACCTGATGTTCGCCAAGCGTTCCATGATCCGCGAAGCGGAGATCCACGTTGTCGATGCCGAACGAGCCGTCGAGTGCCGCGTAAGTGAATTGGGAAAACAGGCCAATCTTGGGCGTGATCGCGCCCGCCGCGAAGATGCTGAATTGGTCTGGCAGTGCGACGGTCCCGTTCTGGGTGCCAGGTGCAGCCTTGCTCGTTTGTGTCACTGACGACACGAGCATCGCCGCGATGCCGGGAATGGGCAGCAGCTTGAGGGACTCCTTGCCAACGGAGTCGCCGGGCTGGCCAATAGTGGCAAGACCAGTGAGTGTATACCCGTTCAGCTTGAACAGCCGTCCAAACGGCGTGAGCTGCGGGAACTGATTGTGGCACGAGCTGCACGGCATGCCGGTTTGCCGCGAGAAGGCGGGAACCGCGCGAGCAGCGGAGATCGCGTTCATCAGCGCTCGGGACATCATCATGCGGTTGGCGGGCACGCCCTTGATCACGAAATCGCCAGTTGCGTGGGCCCGCGATGGGGACCCATTTGTCGCCTCGGCGCTCGCGAACGGGACGGCTCCCAGGAGGACGAAAGCGGCGACCGCGCTACGCAGATGCATCTGGGCTTTGGTTGGCATCATTATTGGCTCGTTTCGTTCAAACTGCACATGGCCTGCGCAAGCGCGCGGAATGCGCGCTTGCGATAGTGCTCCTACTGCAGGAGCTGATCCCAGTGGGACCCGCGGACAACAATCGTCACGGGAGTGCTTCGCCACGCAGGTGGTTTGGGGCTGACCGTTACTGCTTGGCAACGACGGCGCTCGGCTCAGTCACGGTGAGGATGGCGTGCATGCCAATCAACTCGTGGGGATCACACACGATCTCGTAGTTCCCGCCCGCGAAGCGCGAGTCAACCACCAGGGAGTAGGACTGACCCTTCGCCGTGAGATACGAGCTGATCGCGGCAGATCCCAGTTTCGAGCCCTTCGGCATCGTCTTGAAATGCACGTTGTGCATCGTGGCCGCGAGCTGCACGAAGCGGAGCGTGTCACCACGCTGGGCCGAGAAGGTCGCCGGTTCGAACGCGAACGGCATGGGGCCGGCGCGCTCAACGAGATTGACGACGATGGTATGCGGTGTGGCGGGCGCGTGAGTGGCGTCCTGCGCGATGGCGGGCGAAGCGAGCGCAAGAGCACATGTCAACGAACCCAGAGCGGCGAGGCGAATGCGAATCATTGGAGACTCCTGTGAGTGATCGAGACGGGCTTGTGGGTCGTTGATTGCCTGATACAAGAATCGCCTAACGTGTGAAGTACTTCTGTCGTGGTAAGTGTTGATCTTGTGTCGGGAGAAGTGCGGACGGGGGTCGCTTGGCAAGCTCAAGCCTTGTGGTGGTGAAAACGGTCGGCGAGGGGCTGTCATGAGCCTTCCTCCAACCGCGTATGGCCATACATTAGCAAGTATGGCCATACCAAAGATCAAGGCGACCTATTCGCTCGATGAGCCGACGGTGCGCAAGCTCGAGGAAATCGCGCGCAAGTGGGAGACGTCCAAGTCCGACGCACTCGCTCGGCTCATCAACCAAGGCGCGTCCGAGGTGGAGGACGCCGAGGTGAAGCGGAAGCTCGAGGCGCTCGACGACTACCAGCGGATCATGAATCTCACGCCCGAGCAGGTCGAGCAGTGGCAGCGAGAGAGCTACGAGATCCGGCACTCGTGGGTGAACCCCTGGGACAAGCTCTGAGCAGTGATCCATCTCGATACCAACTTCCTCGTTGGGCTTGCGCACAATTCCTTCCGCGAGGATGGGCTGCTGCGCCGTTGGTTAGCGGACGGGCGACCGCTCGGCACGTCGGCGGTGGCATGGGTGGAGTTTCTCTGCGGTCCGCTGCAACCGGGCGCCGAGCCGAAAGTGCGCAGTCTTGTGGGCGAGCCGGAGCCGTTCACATCGGACGACGCGACTCGCGCTGCGGAGCTATTCAACGCGACGGGACGTCGTCGAGGATCGCTCACCGATTGCATGATCGCGGCGGTTGCGTTGCGCTTCGATGCGGCCGTCGCCACGAGCGACGCCGCACACTTCAGTCGCTTCGTTTCGCTGGGACTGAAGATCGCGGAGTGACAGTGCCCGCTTCGGAAGCCACGAAGCTCAGCTGACGGGGCTGCCGCGGGAGGGAAGCGTAACCACGAAGGATGACCCGCTTCCTTCCCTTGATCTCACCTGAATGCTGCCGTTCAGCAGGGAAACGAGTCGTTTGGATATCGCGAGCCCGAGGCCGGTGCCTCCTTGCTCGCGCGTCGCGGCTGCATCCAACTGCGTAAACGCGTCGAAGATGCGCTCGCGGTCGCCGGCGGGAATCCCTGGGCCCGTATCATCCACGGTAAACACCACGGATTCGCCCGACTCCGCCACCGTCAGCGTGACCTGGCCGGCCGGAGTGAACTTTACGGCGTTGCCCAGCAGGTTCAGGAGCACCTGGCGCAGCTTGCCGGGATCGGTGATGAACTCGACCGGCGCGTCGGGGAACGCCAGCGTGAACGACAGCCCGCGCGCCTCCGCCAAGGGAGAAATGACTGCGCTGACCTCCTCATGCAGCTCTTCCAACGATACGAACCCGTTTCGCACCGTCTCGCGCCCGGCTTCCAGGCGCGAGAACGAGAGAATCTCGTCGATGATCTGCTGCTGGTGGCGCGCCGTGGACTTGATCCGGCCGATATAGCGCTTGGCCTGTTCTTCCAGCTCGCCGCCAAGACCAGCCTCGAGGAGCCCGACGTATCCAAGTACTGCGTTCAACGGCGTCCGCAACTCGTGACTGACGGTCGCCATGAAGGTTGCCTTGGCTTGACTCTCCGCCTCGGCCACTCGGGCAGCTTGCGTCTGAAACGCGACCGCCACCTGAAGCTCCGCGACGGTGGTTTCACTCTTTTCCGATCGTTCACGCAGCAGCTCCATCTCTCGAAGTTCGGCCTTTGCCCGGGCGAGCTCGCCGTCCGCCTCGTCCGGATATGCCGCCACCCATACGGCCAGCGTGCGCTGTTCATCGAAAAGCTGCTCGACGTCGTCCTCGAGGCGCAGCTCCTGGTGCGATTCGGTCCAGAAATGCGCGAAACGAATGAAGCCGAGGAACAGCATGAGGTAGTTGAAGCGAGGAGCGCCAAGTACGCGCTCGAGCTGCGCCAGCAATGGCTTGTGCTCCTGAGGCATTACGAAGGCAACGGCGGCTGCGAAGAAGACGGTCTCCGCAAGGTCGGTATTCGGATCGGGCCAGCGCGCCAAGTCCGTGCCGGCCGCGCGAAGCTTTTCCAGAAGCGCGTCCCGGCGCGCTGCGTCCGGAAATGGGGTCCGGATCAGCATCACGGCTTCCTCAACCGAAATGCCGTCGGCCCCTGGATCGCCCGCGACATTCCCGCATCCGAGAAGGAACGCGCAGTGCCGCGCCATGCAGTACGGCACGCGGCAGAATCGCGAGACGTAGGTGAAGAGCCGCTCCTTGAACAGCGCCGGCAACGGAGAATCGATGTATGCGAACTCCACCAGTCCAAACATCGCGTCGACGATGGGCGGCTCGGCACGCGCCATCATGAAGAACGACGGGACGAGGCCGAAACGCTGCGCAATTCGAGCGCGCAGGGCCTGAAGGGCAGGCGAGTCGATTGCGCCAGGGGCCGTCATTTCCATGTAGAATTATGGGTCGCACGGCAAGGCCGGGCCACCCCCCGGCGTGATCATCGTCCGACTCGGCGATGATCTCAATCAACTAGGGGGCCGGCCGCAGCGGCGCGTTTACGCCGTGAGCGCGTCAGTAGGCGATCCACGTGTACGGGTAGACCGTGCCGTTGCCGCAACGGAAAGGCAAGCGCCTTGGATGAGCAGTCAGACGCAGGTGCGGTTCGTGGCGAGAGCCTCATGAGTGCTGGTTGTCATCTACGGCTGGGCCTTGCCGTGGCTCACGGCCCAGATGTAGGTCGCCACCTGCGTTGCCTGCGCGTCCGTGATTCCGCCCGGATGCGCGACCATGGCGGTACTCGGAACTCCATGCGTGATGACCCCGAAGATTGCGCCGAGGGAGCCGTCCTTCGCGTCCTTCCACGCGTGCGCTCGAAGCGTTGGGCCGACGATGCCCTCGAGCTTCTGCCCGTGACAGAGCGCGCAGGTACCCGGGCCATGAAAGATCAATCGGCCCTTGTCCACTACCTCAGCAGACACGGCGCCCGAATCGACGCGCGTGAGGGGTTCGCCGGTCGCGTCGAACTGACGGCGGGACATGCGCCAGCCGCGAATCGCGACGAGGAGCACGATTAGTCCGAGGACCGCAATGAGCGCGCGGACGCCTGTGTGGCGGTTCATGATGGCCTCCGGGTGCGATTGGGTTCGCCACCGCTGAAGGCGAGAGTGCCGGTTGGCGACGATGTCCCTGACGCCACGGCCGCTTGGGTTGGAACTTTGGCGGAAATCATTATAGCGCTCCTACGCACGAATTCGTGGAGGGCGCCGACGAAATCGCGGTCACTCGGGGAGCGGCAAGCGCGCACGGGCGCCTGGCGACCAGAAGGGAAGGCGGCTGCGTCAGCCGGAACGACACCACAGAGTGCATGTTCGGGACCGCACGCAGTCGCTGACGATGATAGTCGCCTCGTCGCGGACCGTTGCCGCGCTTTCCTTCCGATACGTAGCGCAGCCTAGTGATTTGTCCTGCTCCGTTACGGGAATCGCGGATTCACCACCCGACGTCGGCGGCCGCGGCGCGCCCGGCGATCCGACCGCTGAATAAGCAGCCTCCGAGAAACGTTCCTTCGAGCGAACGATATCCGTGGACGCCACCTCCCCCGAAGCCTGCGACCTCGCCTGCCGCGAAGAGTCCCGGCATGGGCTGTCCATCAGCGCGCAAGACGCGCGCGTTCAGGTCCGTCTCCAGGCCGCCCAGGGACTTACGCGTCAACACGTTCAACTTCACGGCGATCAAGGGACCATCCGCGGCGGCCAGGATCGGCGCGGGCTTCGCCACCCGGACGATTCGCTCGCTCAGGATCCGTCGCGCATTGCGGACGATCGCGAGCTGCGGGTCCTTGCCGGCAGCGTTTCGCGTCTGCGCGTCGCGATCCTGCACCTGCCGCTCGACGGTTGCGTAGTCGACCCGGTCGTCACCGATCAGTGCGTTCATGCCCGCGACGAGCTCGCGCAGCGTATCGCGCACGACGAAGTCCGCGCCATGATCCATGAACGCCTGCACCGGCGCCTGCACTGCCTTCCCAATGCGTCGAAGCGTCAGGCGTATGCTCTTGCCGGTCAGGTCGGGGTTCTGCTCGCTCCCCGACAGCGCGAACTCCTTCTTGATCATGACGCGGTTGAGCAGGAACCACGTGTACGGATAGCCGTGTGACGTGATGTGCTGCAACGTGCCGAGCGTGTCCGCACCCGGGATGTGCGGGTATGGCAGCCGTTGCCCTGTGGGGTCGAGCCAGAGGCTGCTGGGCCCAGGGAGAATGCGAATGCCGTGACCAGGCCAGATGGGATTCCAGTTTCGCACGCCCTCGGTGTAATGCCACATCCGATCGGCGTTGATGAGGCTCGCGCCCGCGTCGTGCACGACTTGCTGGAACAGACCGTCAACGTGCTGAGGAACTCCGGAAAGCATGAACGCGGGAGCGGCGCCGAGCCGGTCGACCGGCCAGAAGCGCCGCACCAGCTCGTGGTTGCCGCCAATCCCCCCGGACGTGACGATCACCGCCTGCGCCGACAGCGTAAACTCGCCAACGATGCGACGGGAACTGCTCACGCCCCGCTCAACTTCGGTGGGTTCGAGCACATCGCCATGAACACCCTGCACAACGCCGTTGGTCACGACGAGTTCGCGCACGCGATGTCGAAAGCGGAATTGCACGCGGCCTGCTGCCTGATGAGCGCGTACGCGGCGCGCGAACGGTTCGACCACCGCCGGTCCGGTGCCCCAGGTGACGTGGAAGCGCGGCACACTGTTCCCCGGCGCACTCGCGCCGGCCGCGCCGCGCTCGGCCCATCCGACGGCGGGGAACCACCGCATTCCCTGCCGGTGAAGCCACGAACGCTTCTCGCCGGCCGCGAAGTCGACGTATGCCTCCGCCCATCGCTGCGGCCAGTGGTCTTCGGGTCGGTCGAAGCCAGCAGTGGCCATCCAATCGCGCAGGGCGAGCTCGCGCGAGTCGTGGATGCCAAGGTGGCGTTGCTCGGGGGAGTCGACGAAGAACAGTCCGCCGAGCGACCAGAAGGCCTGCCCCCCTAGATTCTGCTCTCCCTCCTGGTCGACCAGGAGTACGGTGCGGCCCAAGTCTGCCGCTTCTGCGGCGGCAACGAGGCCAGCCAGCCCGGCGCCCACAATGATGAGATCTGCGTCGTTGTGGGCCGGCATGGTCGTCTCGTGAGCGCAAGTTGGTTCGACAGGCTGGGGCGAACATAATGTGCTGTTCGCCCCACTTCAGCATCTGTCATTTTCGCCTTACGCGTGTGGGGCCTCGTAATCCTCGAGCGGACGCACCTCGCTCTCGCCCTCGAACTCCGGCCAGTGCACGCGATGCAGTTCCATGAACTCGGTCGCGAGATCGAGGGCTTCCTTGTCCGACTTCACATCGATGAGGGCGTAGCCGCCGACGATCTCCTTCGATTCCGTGAAAGGACCGTCGATCACGCTCAGCTTTCCTCCCTGGAGCCGAACCTTCTTGGCGTCGGAGGTGGGCTTGAGGCCCGCGGTGTCCAGGAGGATGCCGCGTGCCAGCCCGTCGCCGACGAACTTCTCCATGGCGTCCATCAAACCCTGGGGAGGCAGGTGTGCGCGGTAGTCCTCGGTGTGCTTGATGAAGAGCATGTACTTCATTAGTGGTCGTCTCCGAAAATGAGTTTGATGTGTGGGGGTACGCGGAGCGCCCCGTACCTTCACGACGAAGTTGGATGCCCCGAATCGACATCGGTCGCCACGTCAATCTCAAGGGTGCCGCCCCTTGACGACTGGTGTACTATGTGCAATAGTACACCTCATGATGTACGCGCTCGCTCCGGACTGACCGGTGCTCCCCTTTGCCATCACACTCCGCTCAGGCGATTCGCCCTACCGGCAGATCGTCTACGCGGCGACACGCGCGATCCTGTCAGGCGAGCTGCCCGTGGGCGCGCCGTTCCCGTCGGTTCGAGAGCTGAGCCAGGCACTCAAGATCAACCCGAACACCGCCCAGAAGGTCGTCGCCGAACTGGCACGAGACGGACTGATCGAGGTGCGCCCGGGCATTGGGACCGTGGTGATCGAAAGCCCGCGTGCTTCGGCAGCGGAGCGACGCGAGCTGTTGTCGACAGAAGTGGAAAAACTCGTGGTCGAAGCGAAGCGGCTCGGCCTCGGACAGAACGAGCTCCTGGACGCCGTCGCTGCGCGATGGACGGAGCTGTTCGAATGACATTCTCGGTCAGTCCAGGAGGCGCGCCATGTCTGTAGTGGATGTCAGCCACGTCACTTATCGCTACGGTAGACGACCGGCGCTCGCGGACCTCGATCTCGTCGTGCCGGAAGGCGCGCTCTACGCGCTCCTCGGACCCAACGGATCGGGAAAGACGACGCTGCTTCAACTGCTGATGGGCCTTCGGCGTCCGCACGCCGGTCGCGTCGCGGTGCTGGGCAAGGAGCGTTCGACGCTGACAGTCAGCGACAGGGCGAAGATTTCCTACATCGCGGAAGGGCAGCAGCTGCCCAAGTGGATGCGCCTTGAACAGTTGGAGTCGTATCTCGCTCCGCTGTATGACCGATGGGATGCGTCCCTCGCAGCGAGCCTTCGCGAACGGTTCGAGCTCGATCCGCGTCAGGTCGTCGGCACACTCTCGCGTGGTCAACGCATGAAGGCGGCGCTGCTGTGCGCACTGGCTCCACGTCCGAGACTGCTGCTGATGGATGAGCCATTCACAGGCATGGATGCGCTGGTGAAGGACGAACTCGTGCGAGGGTTGCTCGAGGCATCGGGCAGCGAGGGGTGGACGGTGCTCCTCTGCTCTCACGACATCGGGGAGCTGGAAGCGCTGGCCGACTGGGTCAGTATTCTCGACGGCGGCTCCATGCGCGTTTCTGAAACGATGGAATCGCTGCACGCCCGCTTCAAGCGTGTGGAGATCGTGACGGATGAAAGCGTCACGGCGCCCGCCGAGTGGTTGTCGGTGGAGCGTGCGGGAAAGTTGACGACGTTCATCACGTCGCACATGGATGCTGCGCGACTCGATGCCATGTTGCGGGCGCGCTATCCAGCCGCCAGCCGCATTGACGTGCGCGAGGCAACACTGCGCGAAGTGTTCGTCACGCTCGTACGAAACGACCGCGCGCGCGGCGAGGCGGCGGCATGACGTGGGGCGGAGAGGTTGCGCACATCATGCGCAAGGATGCCCGCGAGCAGCGTTGGGTCATTGGCGGATACCTGACCGTGGTCGTGTTCGGCACCGTGAATGCCCTTGGCTGGCTGGGGACCAGCCACTCATTAGAAGGTGGAATGCTGCTCGTTGTCGCTACAGGGATGCTCCTGCTTGCCTCGCTCGTTCAGGCCGACTCGCCAACGCGACTCGACGCATTCTGGGCCACGCATCCCCACCGGCCCCTGGCGGTGATGTGCGCGAAACTGGTGCTCGGGACCATCGTCATCGTGGTGCCGGCTCTGGCAGGACAATACGCAGCGCTTTCGGTGCTGGCTCCGGCCGGTTCCGCCGTCGTCCGGCTGCTGGTGGCGGCAGCCCTCATTTACGGCGCGTGGTTGCTGCTGACGCTCGTGATCTCGGCCATCACTCCAGACATTCGCACGTTCATTCTCGTTTTGATCGCTACGCCGATCGCGCTGGTGCTGGCAGCGAATCTGTTCATTCCCAAAGCGCCAACAATGTCGATAAGCGCGCGCACCGGCGTCGGCGCGGCTGCCTTCCTTGGAGGCCTCATTTTCGTTGCGGCGCTATATCGAACGCGGGATACCAGGCGTCGCACTTGGATCGTTGCCTTCCTCGTGGTCGCATGTACCGCATACACGGTCGTCGCCGCATCCCTGCTCCCAACGGCCGTCGCCGATCCCTTATCCTCCCCCGCTCACAGGGCTGCGCTCCACTTTGAGCTGGGACCGCTCGGGCACGTCCCAGGGGGCAACGCGATTCTTGAGGTGCGTGTTGCGGTGGATAGTGCGCCTCACGGCGAGCGCATTGAGTTCACTCCGACAGTTGCGACCATACAGCTCGTTGACGGCAAGCATTTCTCACTGAGCATTCACAACGGAAGCATGCTCTTGACGGAGCCCGATGTCCCTGTGGGCGGCGGAATCTCGCTGTCACCAAGTGCCCAGGCACCAGGACATATCAGCGTTTTCACGCTGCAGCTCCCTGCCGAGCAGTCGGCACTCGCGACAAAGGACGTTTCGAGCGTGACTGTCGAAGGCAACATCATCTCGACGGCCGCAACGATCGTCGGATCACTGGCGCTCGAGCGGGGCGCTACCGCTGTTCGGCCCGGCATCCGCGTCGACGTTGATGATGTGCGTGCCGCGCCGAATGCGCAGGTGGCGCTGCACGTACGCATGATCTCGAATGCCGGCGCCACGCTCATGTCCGGACCCTATGGGCGGAGCCTGCTCGACGCCGTTCTTGTCGACGAGACGCACCGCACGGCGCAACTACTCTTCCCGCTGGGGTCGCAAGAAACGAGCGGAGCGATGGTTCTTCCCGCGAGCGAAGTACACAACGAGGTCATGCAGTTCGGCACTGCCCCTGCCGGCGACGCACAACCGCTGCCGACGCCAGACGGCACCTCTTCGTCATCGACCGGTGCATTGGCCGCCTCCGTCAACGCGAATCTCGACCCGACGTGGCTGCGCACTCATCGATTGACGGTGTTGCAGTGGGCCAAGCGCAGCAATTTCCCAGTGAGCGCCACCGCGCGCCCGAAGCAGGAAATCGGAACGGTGCCACCGTCGGCCAACCTGCGACGGGCGCGCGCGAGGTAGCGCGCGCTATGTGACCACATGCATCGTGGATGCTTCGCGAACCGATAGACACTGTTATCCGAGCCAGCACAGTGACACCGCTCACTACGTACGCAGCCGTGCCATTCTCTTTACCCCGGTAACGGAGTCTACACATGGATGATCAAGCCCTGGATGCTCGCCTCATCGCCTGTGAGCGTCAGATCACTCGCCTCCGGCGAACGCTCGGCCTCGCTGTGCTAAGCTTCGGTGTTCTGGGCGCCGCTGTGTTGACGGGTTTCACTGTTCCGAGCTCGCCGATGCAAGCCACGCTCGACTCACTACGTGTGCATCAGTTGATCGTGGTTGACACCGACGGCATTGTGCGTGCCCGTATCGGCGCCAACCTGCCAGACGCAGTACTACATGGCAGGAGGCTGCCGCGCGGCGACGTGGCGGCTGGCGTGCTGCTCTACGATCACACCGGAATGGAGCGTGGAGGCTACGTAACTTTCAATACCTCCGGATCCGTCGCGCTCACGCTTGATTCACGCGAGCGTCAAGTCGCGCTCTTCGCCGCAGGACCGAGTCAAGATGACGGCGCGGCGCTTCGTCTCTTTCGAAAAGACGACTGGGCGGAGTTGAAGGTCGACGATGGCGGGCCTCATGTGTCCGTCGGTCGAGCCGGTGCTCTTGCGTTCATGCAACCAGAGCCCACCGCGAACGAGGCGGCAGGAATGTGCTCTGAACTGAAAGCGGAGGTCGCTCGAGTGGTACCTCCCCCGACGACCGCAGCGGTATTGGCTGCGTGCAAAGCGCATGCATCGGACGGCATCTGCCGGCGGTGTCTCGGGCTGTAAAAGACCTGCATCAATATGCCACAGGCGGCGCTCACATAACGTGCGCTGAACCTGTCGGGCGATTATTGGAAGCTCGCTGCGCTCGCCTTTTGTTTGATTCGCCCGCAGGTTAGCTGGGGCGCTCCAGTGCTCTTGATCCGGATGTGGACTCTCTACGCGCGCGCATCACGTGAATTCGTTCAGCCGCCGCGCTCGCGGCATCAGGGTGTCCAGTCCACCTGCGGCGACGGATAGTAATTCACGCCGAGCAGACGCCACCGCGCCGCATGCGCGGCTATGCGGCGCCGAAAAGACTCCCAATCGCGCACGCTCGTCGCACTCCACCCGACCTCCGCAATCGCCGGCAACCGCGGCATCACGAGATACTCGGCGCCCGTGATGTTCTGCACCGTCTCGGACCAGAGCGGCGCCTCCACTCCGGCGACGGACGCCTCCTCCACACCCTTCAGGTACGTGACCGGATCCCAGTCGTATGCCGTGCGCAGCTCGACGCGCGCGGCCCACTCGAGACCGAGCTCCGTCGCGGCCGTATACTTCATGTCGAGGTAGGTCTTCGTCGCCGGCGACAGGATCAACCTCGCTCCCTGACGCAGTGCGAGCAGCGCGCTGTCGCTCTTCCACTGCTGCGCGATAGTTGTCGCCCGGAGGCGCGCCGCGCCGATTTCCTCCCAGCCCACCATCGTCTTTCCATGCTTGTAGACGATGTCCTGCACGCGCTCGACAAAGCGTACGTATTGCTCACGCGGAAGCGCATGCACCTCGTCGCCACCGATGTGCAGGTATGCGCCGGGCGTCATGAGCGCGAGCTCGCGCATGACGTCGTCGACGAACTTGTAGGTGACTTCGCTGTCGGGACAGAAAGTGCTAAAGCCCACCTCCGTTCCGGTGTAGAGACCGGCGGGTTGCGTACCGCCGTAGATGCCCGGCGTCGGCTTGCTGCAGCCGAGCTCGGGATACGCGGCGATGGCGGCGTTGGTGTGGCCCGGCATGTCGATCTCCGGCACGACGGTGATGAAGCGATCCTGCGCGTATCGCACGATGGATGAGTAGTCGTCCTTCGTATAGAACCCGCCGGATCCTCCGCCGACCTGCGTGGTGCCACCGAACGTCGTGAGCTTCGGCCAGCTGTCGATCTGGATGCGCCACCCCTGATCGTCCGCGAGATGCAGGTGCAGCGTGTTGAGCTTGTACATCGCGAGCAGGTCGATGTACTGCTTCACCTCTGCGACGGTGAAGAAATGCCGTGAGACATCGAGCATCGCGCCGCGCCACGCGAAGCGCGGACGGTCGACGATTGTTCCGGGAGGAACGGACCACCCATTCGCCATTCGGCCGAGACTGTACTCCGCCTCGATGCTGGTCGGGAGCAACTGCCGTAGCGTTTGCACACCGTGAAACAGCCCAGCGGGTGCCGCCGCGACAATCCTGATCGAATCGGTGGCAATGGTGAGCTCATAGCCTTCCTGGCCGAGGTCCGGCCCTCCACCGAGTCGAAGCGCGATTGCGCCGCGGGGCACTGCGCCGTCAGCAGCATTCACCGGCAGAGGAAATCCCGTCGACGGACGCAGCAGAGCGCCGAGTCCCTCGCCGACTCGCGCCGCATCTGCATTCCCGGTGGGAACGACGATCGTGCTCGTCGCACCCAGTACGAACGACGCGCCGCTGCCAGAGCTGACGCTGCTCGGCGCAGGCACCACCGCGTGCGCGCCGAGCGACGCGAGTGCGGGCCGTCGCTGAAGTGGAACGGGATCGGGCGATGAGCTCGACGGAGTTCGGCACGCGGCCCACGTGCAGGTGATTGCCAGAAGGACGCGGAGGCGGCGGTTCTCGGTCATCGGAGCACGCGGTGAGGTGAACATGGTGAGGATGCGGTGGTGGAAACTGTGGCCGATGCGCCCTCACTGGAAGCACACCGGTACAATCAGCGGTCAGCGGTCCAACACCGGCAGATACTTTCTCCAGGGTCCAACGGCATCGCGATAGCGTTTCGCCATTGCACGATTCGCGTCGAGCGCAAAAAGGGGCATCCCGATCATGTCAGGGTGCCCTTCTCGATGAGGATTTCCGGTCACGCTCGTCGCCAATATGCCGGCTCATCCGTGGGCCGAGGACGCCAAACTCCGCTGATGGGATGATCTTGCGGTGTGAGCTGAGGGCGGTCGCGCTACGATGGCTTCCGCCCCTGGCTATTGTCTGCCACCATGCCCGCGGGGTCGTCGATACTGGCGACTCCGCCTGGCGGCGAGGGTCGGCTCCATCCCCTTGCCGGTGTCGCTATGCGGCACAGCTGCTCCAACCGTTCGTCACTGAGCGTTTCCCAAGCGGCCGGAAAGTCCACGAGCCTGCGCCGTTCGGTTCCCTCTTCATCCTGAAACAGGAGCCACGCGCGCGGCATTCCGGCGACATCGCGACTGGTGGTCGACTCGATCCGCCACACCGACCAGGGGGTTCCATTGCGTGCAGCGAACGTCTTGAGCGGCATGGCCGCCGACCCTGCAGAACACATGCCTAAAACGCTGCGGCGCGGCGGCGCGCCGAATCACGCTATCACGGGAGGAGCGGAAGCGACCACTCAGCCTTTTTCCCGATGCCTACCCACCCACGGCTCAACGGGGTGCGCCTCGTCCCACCAGCGCGCAAGCTGTTCGTCGCTGGCCGCACGCCAGTCCTGAGGCAACGGCGCCAACCGGCGGCGCTCCTCGCCAAGGTTGAACAGCAGCCACCCATTTGCATGCGCCGCGGGGAGCAGCCGTGCGCGCCGCTCGGTGTCGGGAGGGCGAATCGCACGAACTTCCCATGCGCAATCCTTGCCGTCGCAGAACACACGGAGAGGGACTTCGTTGTCCCCATCGCTCATAGACTCCATGCCTGACTCCCTCTGCCTGGATTTGCATTGCATGCGCGCAACCTTGCTTCGCTCGGTCCATTCGGCGTATCAGGGCGGTGCGATACGTTGCGCCAATCAACAGCAAGGTTCGTGCTTTTGTGACGCAGATTACAAAGTGAGCGGAGTCTGGTCGCCGAGCTGGGCTGTGCCGCCAAGCCAACAACCGTCGCGCGTGTCCGACGGCGCATGCCCTTACTGATACTGGATGTAGCTCAGTCGTGGCCGCAGTTGGAGCACTTCGCCGGGCGTGAGCAGTGCGTCGCCCTTCTTGGTGTCGTTGTGGTAGAACAGCTTGAACCCCGTGAACTCCACTGGGTGATTCACGACGTAGTCGCGGTACGAGTCGAACTTGAGCCAGGGCGGTCCCCACCCGTCCATGTCCATCACCACCTGCACGCGCGACGTCGGCCGGATGTTCTCCGCATCGGGGACCATCTTCGACGTGAACCGGTGCACCACGAGAATCTTGGGCGGAAGCTTGTTGGCCGCCACGAGGCTGTCGAGCGTCTTGATGACGTAGTTGACGTCGCTGGCCATCATCGTGCCGATCTTCGAGCTGGGACGCAGACCCTCGCGATCGTAGTGCATGTAAAACTCAGGGTCGACACCGAGGTGCACGTCTGGACGCGTGAGGTAGGGGAGGAGGCGATGCAGTTCCTGTTGCAGCGTGCTGTGAGACGCCTGGATGTCGAGAATGAGGAGTCCGTGACGCGCTTTCGCCCATTGGTAGCTCTTTTCGATCATCGACGGGTCCTCGCGCCGACGCCACATGCCGTCCGGACCGGGAGCGCCCTGCGCGACGACCGCGACGAGATGGATGGCGGGAATGACCGGTGTCCTCGCGTCGGCGGCCTTCCACGATGCCACCGTCTTGTCGAGCATACCGAGCATCTGCTCCTCGGGATACTCTCCAAGGACGCCCATCTTCTTCGAGTGAGGGTTGCCGTAGTAGGCGATGATGCGATTCGCCGGCAGCAGTGCGCCAGCAACGGGAGCGGGACCGGCGGGCCACTTCGCCCCGGCGCGCGCGCCGGCGCGAACGGTCGCGGCGAAGCTGGTTGCGTCCATCTTGCCGCGCCCGGGGATGAGGTGCGGCGCAAGGGAATCGACCGGCGTGTCGGCGACGGCAGCGGTGGTGGCCGAAGCCGCACCGGGAGCGGCCGGCGCGGCGGTTTCAGCGCTCGGAGTGACTGGAGCAGAGGACGCGACGTTCCCGGCGGAGGTGGAAGTGTCGCGGGTGGAGCCCACCGTGGTCGCCGCACTGTTGGTCGACTGCGGCGCATCTCCCGCACACGCGAAAAAACAGGCGAGCAGCAGTACTGAAGCGGATGGAAGTTTGGACAGGGACATTGAAGTATTCACTGGGCCGTGGCGGAGTGGATGCAGAAGGCGATCGGATGCCGCGCCGATAGATAGCGAGGATGGTGCCGGTGACGCGGCGAGGCGTTAAGTAGGCGCGGCGTCAAATTGCTGAGCCCGCTAAAGTCGGCCTCGGGAAAAGCCGTTTCAGGCGCAGCATCGGCCGTTCGATGGTTGCAAAGATGGCCCACGCCAGAGCGACAGAGATCGCGACGCCGACAACCAGAAAAGCCAGGGCGGCGGGCATTGACGATCCTCCGAGTGTCGGCACGACATTCGACATGATGCCGTGCCGCACCATCAGGTAGACCACGGTGGGATGAATGACGTAGAGGCTGTAGCTGTATCGGCCGAGTGCGCGCAGGGTGCGGCTGCGGAGCAGGCGATCGAGTGGTGATGTCGACGTCTCGTGCAGCGCCGTCACGAGCAAGCCAGCGAATCCGATGGCCGTCACGGAAAACCCAACGACTTGCATCGTGGCCGACATCGGCGTGCCGCCGACAAGCAGAATGATTGCCAGAAGGGGAAGACACACCAATGCGACGACGGGACTCCACCGCGCGAACAACTCGCGCCAGCGAGGGTGTCTCATCGCCAGTGCGATAAGTGCGCCTGCAGCAAGTGCATCTGCACGCATTATCGTCGACACATAGATCACCGAGGTCGGAGCGCCGCTCGCAATCGTCGCAAATCGAAGTAGTGGCGCAATTGCGATGATCGCTACGCAGAGCTGTGCGAGCCGGTGCTCGTCGAGCCGCTGCACGACCCAGGGCCATACGAGGTAGAACTGCTCCTCCACCGCGAGTGACCAGAAGTGCCCGATGGTGGGTGGGATGTGTCCACGCGTCGAAGAGAAGACACGCAGGTTACTGGCATACGCCCATACCCACACCTGCACCGTGAAGGGCACGACCGCGAAGTCGTTCGGCAGCAGGCGTGGCGCGATCCAGAAGGTCGCCGCGAGAAAGAGGTAGTACACCGGCACGAGTCGCAGAACCCGTCGCGCATAGAAGCTCCGATAGAACCCCGGGAGATTCCGCGAGTCCAGCAGGATTCCCGTGATGAGGAATCCGGACAGCACGAAGAACAGGTCGACACCGATCCAGCCCATCGCCGCGGCCAGGTTCATCAGGCGATCTGGTAGCAGCACAGGGGGTGCGGGCTTCCAAAAGTGTGTAAACATCACGAGCGCGATCGCGATCCCGCGCAGCCCATCGAGTGCAGGGATGCGATCCGCTTGACCTGATGTCCGCTCTGCCGAGTTCATCACTGGCCGTAAGCTATCCGATGTGCGCAGGGCGGTCACGTCTGTAGCGCTACGGTACTCTGTAGCGCAACGCGACACTGTGACGCGCGCGGGTCTGCTGGTGTCAACTACACGTCGCGCCCACCGTTCCTACACCCCCCTCGCCGACGCGGGCGCTCCGAGGTTTTCGCAGTTCCAGAGTCGAAGCCGTGCTTCCCGACTATGCTCCTCCTCGCACATTCGTATTTTCTCTGCGCCGACGCCAAGCAACTCGCGCGGATGAAGCCCTATCCGCCGCTCGCAACGATGCTGGCGGGAGGGCTGCTGCGCGAAATGGGGCATCCCGTGAGGATCTTCGACGCGATGCTCGCCAGCGGTGTGGATGCATTTCGCGCGGAGCTCGCGGCGTATCGTCCGTCGCTCGTCGGCATTCTCGAGGACAACTTCAATTTCCTCACGAAGATGTGCACGATGCGCATGCGCGAGGCGACGCTCGAGATGATCGCCGCCGCGCGACAGCAGGGATGTCGCGTCGTGGTGAACGGATCGGACTCCACCGACCACCCCGACCTGTACCTCGACGCAGGCGCCGACGCCGTCATCTTTGGTGAGGCAGAGATGACGATGCTGGCGATCGCCGATGCCTTTCGCGCGGATGCCACGGCGTCGTTTCTCGCTGTCGCCGGCCTCGCGATTCGCGATGCGAGTGGCGCGATCACGCGTTCCGCGTCGCGCCCGGCGTTGCGCGAGCTCGATCAGTTGCCGCTTCCAGCATGGGACATGGTCGACGTCGACGCCTATCGTCACGCATGGAATTCCGCGCACGGACGTTTTTCGTGGAACATCGTGTCGTCGCGAGGCTGTCCGTTCGCATGCAACTGGTGCGCGAAGCCGGTGTTCGGCCGTCGCTACAGCCAGCGCTCGCCAGAGTGTGTCGCCGAGGAGATGCGCCGGCTGAAGCACGAGGTGCGGCCCGATCATCTGTGGTTCTGCGACGACATCTTCGGACTGACGGCGCAGTGGATCGTTCGATTCGCGGCCGCTGTCAGTGATCGCGATGCACGCATTCCCTTCATGATCCAGTGTCGCGCCGACCTGATCTCGGCGGACGTGGCCAGCGCGCTTGCCGACGCCGGCGCCGAGGAGGTTTGGCTCGGCGTGGAGTCGGGCTCGCAGCGGATACTCGACGCGATGCAGAAGGGGACCGAGGTGGATGACGTCCGACGTGCAACGCGACGCCTCAAGCAACGCGGCATTCGCGCGTGCTGGTTCCTTCAGCTCGGCTATCCCGGTGAGACGTGGGACGACCTCCAGGAGACACGTACGCTGGTGCACGACGAATGGCCCGATGACATCGGGGTGTCCGTGGCCTACCCTCTGCCAGGGACGCGGTTCTTCGAGGCGGTCAAGGAGCAGCTCGGCGCTCGACGCAATTGGGAAGACACGAGTGAGCTCGCGATGCTCTTCCAGGGTACCTTCACGACCGTCTTCTATCGCCAGATCCGGGACTTGCTGCATGATGAAGTGCGCACTCGCACACCGGACGAGTTCCAGTGGGCCGCCAGCGCGCATGCGGCTGACGCTCACCGGTCCGAGCTGCCGTCACTGATCGAGCTCTGAGATGGGAGGACTCGATCCCGCCGCACGCGCATTCGACGCCATCGCGCCGACCTTCGACGAGCGTTTCGGGTCATGGCGCAGCGTCGCAGCCCAGCGCAGCGCGGTCCGTGCACGCCTGCTTCGAGCGTTTCCCGTGGGCGCACGGATTCTCGAGATCGGCGGCGGCACTGGCGAGGATGCGCTCTGGCTCGCAGGGCAGGGTCGCGAAGTGATGATGACCGATGCTTCTCCGGCGATGGTCGAAATCGCGCGGCGCAAGCTGGCGGGTCGCAGTGCACGCGCGCCGCGCGTGGCGGCCGCGCAGTCGCTGGGCCAGTTGGCCGATGAGCTTCTCGCGGAACAGTGCGCGCCATTCGACGGGGCCTTCTCGAATTTTGCTGCACTGAACTGCGTGAGCGACCTCGGTCTCACCGCGAGCGGGCTCGCGCGCCTCGTTCGCCCGGGTGGACGAGCAGTGCTGGTCGTATTCGGCACACTCTGCGTTGGCGAAGTGGTCGTGCAGTTGCTGCGTCGAGAGCCGCGCGCCGCATTCCGGCGTCGCTCGCGCGATGACGTGACCGCACGACTTTCCGGACGGGAGTTCGCCGTGCGGTATCACCGGCGTGCCGACGTCGAGCGCGCGATGCGCCCGTGGTTTCGCCTGATATCGACCAAGGGGATTGGCGTGTTCGTTCCGCCGAGTGCCGCGGAGCCGTGGATTTCCGCACGTCCCTCGCTACTGCGCGGACTCGAGATGGCCGACCGACTGGTGAGCGGCGCCCTCGCTCCGCTCGGCGACCATGTACTGCACGAGTTCGTGCGCACCGGCTTTCCGGCCACGGAGCCGTCATGAGCCAGGTCGACGGCGCAACCATGCAGCGCTTCCGCGCGGCGTACGCGGAGCAGCGCGCCTCCGAGGGCCGGGGCTATGCGGGCGCCGAGTACCTCGCGCTGCCGTACCTGACGCATGGTCCGCTCGCGCGCCAATGGGCGGTGCGCGCGCGCACCTTCGACGCATTCATGGGGCGGGTGCTCGCGCCGATGGTCGCGCGATCGTCTCGCATGGTGCGAGTGCTGGACCTCGGCGCCGGCAACGGATGGCTCTCGTATCGCGCTGCGCTCGCTGGGTGCGATGCCATCGCCCTCGACGTGAGAGACGATGCGGTCGACGGCCTTGGCGCCGCCGAATCGTTCATGACCCTCGTTCCCGGCCGGATCGAGCGTGTTGCAGGATCGTTCGAGTCGATCCCGCTTGGCGACGCGAGCGCAGATGTTGTCGTGTTCAACGCTTCACTGCACTACGCACTGGACCTCGGCACCGCATTGCAGGAGGCACGCCGCGTCGTGCGTCGCACCGGTCGCGTTGTCATTCTCGACTCGCCGTTCTATCGGCGCGCCTCGGCAGGCGATGCAATGGTCGAGGAGAAGCGGCGCACGGCTGGCGATGTGTTCGGGGCGAATGCGCACGCACTGCTCGCGCTTCCGTGCATCGAGTATCTCACCGCCGCTCACCTGTCTGCGAGCTCGGATGGGTTGGGCCTCGATTGGCGTCGGCATCGAGTGAGCTATCCATTCTGGTATGAGGCGCGCGCATTCACCGCTCGGGTTCGTGGCCGACGTGCGCCGTCGCGCTTCGACCTCTGGGAGAGTGAGATTCAATGATCGTCCTCGTCAATCCGCGCGCGACGCGTCCGTCGAACCGGCGCTTTCCGCTGTCGTTGATGGCCGTGGGCGCGGCGCTTCCGTCGGGCGTCGACTGGGAGATCGTGGACGGCAATCTCCCCGAGCCCGATCCGTTGAATGCGATCGTGCAGCACGTCGAGTCGCGACGTGATGGCGATGCCGTACAGGCGGTGGCATTCACCGTCATGCCGGGACCGCAGCTGGTGAATGCGCTACCACTGGTTCGCGCGCTGAAGACGCGGTATCCGCGATTGCCGGTGGTGTGGGGAGGCAACTTTCCGAGCCTGTATCCGGGCCCCGTCCTCGATTCGCCGTACGTCGACTGGGTGGTTCGCGGGCAGGGCGAGCAGACGTTCGCCGACTTGATCGGCGTGTTGAATGGCACGCGGGATCCGGACTCGGTCGCGGGCCTCTGCTATCGTCGCGACGACGGCAGCCACTTCATCGGTGAAGAACGCAGGTGGCTCGGACCAGACGAGCTTCCCGCGCCGCCGTATCACAAGATCCGTGTCGAGGACTACCTGCATCCGACGTTCCTGGGGGAACGTTCCGGCGTCTATCAGGCGTCGATCGGCTGCCCTCACGGGTGCAAGTTCTGCGGCGTGATTTCGGTGTTTGGTCGACGCGAGCTTCAGCAGGGGCCGGAGCGGACCGTCGCGCACCTGAAGTTTCTTGTCGATACGCACGGTATGGACTCCGTGCACTTCTACGACAACAACTTCTTCGTATCGGAGCCGCAGGCGCGCGAGTTTGCATCGCGCATCATGCCGCTGTCGCTGCGGTGGTGGTGCGAGGCGCGTGTCGACACGCTCTCGCGCTTCTCCGACGACACATGGCAGTTGCTCAGGCGTGCCGGTCTCGCGATGGTGTTCTGCGGTGCGGAGTCGGGGTCGGACGCGGTGCTGAAGCGCATGAACAAGGGCACGACGACCGCGCAGATCGTCGAGGTCGCGGCGCGGTCGCGCGAGCACGGCATCATTCCGGAATTCTCGTTCGTCTTCGGCGATCCGGATGACGCGGCGCAGGAGATAGAGAACACGCTGGCATTCGTGCGGCAGCTGAAGACGGTGAATCCGTCGATGGAGCTCATCAGCTACTTCTACACGCCCACGCCGCAGCGACGCGGCACGTACGGCGACGTCGATGCGGTCCACGGAACGCCGACGACGCTCGAGGAGTGGGTCGAGCCCAACTGGGTGGCGTGGATGACACACGAGTATCCGCGCGTGCCCTGGATGGACGCCCGACTCAAGGCGCGTGTCGACGACTTCGAGCTCGTGCTCAAGAGTCGCTTTCCATCCGTGCATGATCACCGCACGCGTGGTTGGGGCAAGGCATTGGGACGAGTGATGGCGCACCGCCGCTGGGAGCGCGGCGAGTTTGATGCGCCGAATGCGCTTCGGGCGCTCCGGCGTCTGGCGCGACGCGAGCCTGATGATTCGCAGGCGTACGGTCACCTTCGCCCGCGCGCGACGCCCGCGCCGGCATGACCACACTGTCCGCGCGTGCGGGCTACGCACTGTGGGCGCCCAGCTATCACCGTGAGACTGTGGTCAGCGCCCTCGAGAACGAGAGTGTGCGCGCGCTGCCGTTGCCCAGCCGGTACGCATCGCTGCTCGACGTGGGATGTGGCACGGCACGGCGACTCGCGGAGGTCGGCGGCACGCGTGTTGTCGGCATCGATGTGACGCCGGAGATGTTGTTCCACGCCGACCGGCGTCACGACCTCATAGCGGCCGATGCGCGTGCGATCCCAATCGCGACTGCGTTATTCGAGCGTGTGTGGTGCCGGCTCGCCATCGGGCATGTGGCGGAGCACGATCAGGTATATGCGGAGCTGTCGCGCGTGTGTGCGCCCGGCGGACATGTCGTGGTGACCGACTTTCATCCCGACGCGGTCGCCGCGGGCCACCGACGGACATTCCGCGATGGAAACGGCTCGCGGATGGAGCTGGAGCACCACGTGCACACGCCGGCGAGTCAACTCACCGCCGCGGGGCGACACGGGCTCGAGCTCATCGCGCAGCATGATGCGGTGGTCGGGCCGTCGGTGGAAGCGCTCTACCGGGAGGCCGGCGCGCACGGCGCATACGAGGCGCAGCGTGGTCTGGCGCTGGTCCTCGTGCTCGCCTTCCGACGAATGGCATGCGCATCCTGATCGAAGCGAGCAATACGGCGGTCGGCGTGTCGGACGGATACGTGGTGGAGCCGACTGGAGAATTCGATGTCGTTCTTCGCATACCGGACGGCGAGCTGCGCCCCGGGCTGATCAACGCACACGATCATCTGCATCGAAACCACTACGGTCGACTAGGCTCGCCACCTTATTCGAATGCATACGAGTGGGGTCGTGACATTCAGGACCGAGAGCGGGAGCGCATCGCGGTTGGGCGTGCGCTGCCGCGACGAGAGGCGCTGCTCCGCGGCGCGTGGAAGAACCTGCTGGCCGGTGTGACGACGGTTGTACATCATGACACGTGGGAAGTCGAATTCGAGCGGAACTTCCCTCTTCGCGTGGTGCCGCTGCATTCGATGCACAGTCTCGGCTTCGCGAAGGATGGCCTTTCGGCCCCGCGTTCGTTGCCGTTCGCGATTCACCTTGCTGAGGGAATCGACGCCGCATCTGCCGAGGAGATACGTCGCCTCGAAGGGCTCGGACTTCTGACGAGCGAGTTGATCGCGGTACACGTCGTCGGCGCCGACGGGGATGGCGTCGACCGCTTTCGTGGATCTGGCGCGGCGATGGTGTTGTGTCCCACGTCGAACGAGTTTCTGTTCAGCCGTACGGTGCCTGCGCCCTTGCTTGCTGACGGGATCGATGTGCTGATCGGCAGTGACTCCCTTCTGACGGGGGCCGGCTCGCTGCTGGACGAGATCCGCCGTGTGCGAGCACTGGGCCTGCTCTCCGATGAGCGCATCGAGCTCGCGATCGGCTCGCTCGCAGCGCGACGTCTGCGGATCGCGGAGCCGTCGTGCGCGCCTGGTGCACGGGCGGACCTTGTCGTCCTCGGCGAGCCATTGCTGGACGCGTGCGATGCCGACGTCAGGCTAGTCGTCTGCGGTGGCATGGTGCGCGTGCTCGATCCCGCCCTGAGCGGCCAGCTTGACGCCATGGCGTCCACCGGTCGACTTGTCGAGAATGGCGGCATCTTCCGATGGATCTTTGAAGGAGACTACGCGCCGTCCTTGTCACCGTCATGAGCCCGCCATCGGACGGAACCCGCCAGCAACCGCCGGAGACGACTTTGGTAGTAGCCGAGCATTTGCCGTGCGGGCACAGTTCTGGTGGGAGCGACCATGGCCCATCCACGACGTATGGTGCTGAGCCATCCCGTCGACCACATCAATCGCTCGGACAGCGATGTGCCCGCCTGAAGTACCGGCGAGGTTGGCGTGAAGCCGGCGAGCACGCTTCTCGTGCGAACGGTGCTGGCGTTCTCGCATTCGCGGAGAACGGCCGGATCGATCGTCCCCGGCGTCAATTGCTCGACAAGCTGGAATGCGGGATATGCAAAACGCTGGACGTTGGCCTTCCGCAGGAACGCGCTCACCGCATCCCACTCCAGGGTGCCGCGCTCGGTATCGCCGCGGACAACGAACACGAGTTCAACGAGCCTGAGCAGGCGCGATGCGTACAGTTCACCCGATGCGTGTACGGCAAGGAGCGCGATGAGTTGGGGCTGGCTGGGCACCATGAACACACCGTCCGTCGAGTCCCAACGCTCATCGAGAACTGTGTACTCGTGGAGGCGCCCGCCCTGGCCACGCAAGTGCTCGAGCCTGACGTCTCCGTAAAGCTCAATGGTCCAGCCGTTACGCTCATGCCAGAAACTGAAGGACCGTATGCGCTCATCCTCGCCAGGGACGCTCCATGCGCGTTTGTACGGTCGACTCCTGCCCTCGCGTTCGACGTAGCCCTGAGCGCGCAGCACGTTTCTGGTTGGCTCGATCTCATCGTGCCGCACCACCAGATCCACGTCGGAAAACGGGCGCGTGCCTGGCTCGGGAAAATACACCCGCGACGTATGAAACCCCTTTATGACTCCAGGTATCACACCCTGGGCGGCGAGTGCGGATGCGAGTGTACGAATGCGAGCGCGAATGCGATGCGACCGCGCGCGTCCATGCCGGAGATGCGTGGCGAGCACAGACCGGATGTCGTCATCGGCAACCAGCAGATTCCCTTCGGACCAGTGGCCGAGCAGTGGTCCAACTCCCGTGACGAGAGCAGCGATGCCCAAAGCGTCCGCGGAATAGCCTTCCGCTGCGAGCTCCCCGCGCGAGCCACCCAGTATGCTTTGCACGGCGCGACCGATGGCGTCTGCCGCAGTCTGCACACTCGCGAGGTCCACATCAGGCCAAAGGCAGCGTGAATCGTGCGTGAGGAGATACGATTTGCGGCGTCTCTCGAGCTCGGCATACAGCTCCGTGGACGGCTCATCGTCGAGAACGGAGGCGGAGAGGTCAGGTGGAGTCGTCCGCATTGGGTGTATCTCGCGGGAGAGCGTCGGGGAGTTGGCGGAACGTGGGAGAGATGATCGTCGCACCGGCAACGCGTCCGGGAATAGCGACTCGGGTGGCGCACGTAAGCTTTCACCTGGATCCCGAAGACCGCCAGCCTCGAATCCTTCTCGATGCGTGGCCGACACTGATCCGTGTCGCGTCGGCACTCGTTCGCGCTGGCGTCGATACCACAATCGTGCAAGCAGCGGCGTACGATGAGACAATTCAACGCGATGGCGTGAAGGTAGTGTTCGTGAAGGACGAGCCGGACATCCTGGCTCGGGCGTTCGGAAGGCGCTGCTTACGCGTGCCGCCCCGAATGCTCCAGGAAATCCGCGCCGCAAGGGCGGACGTGCTCCATGTGAATGGTCTGCAGTTTCCCTTGGCCATACGTGATCTGGTGGCCGCGTTTCCAGACACGCCGGTGATGATTCAGGATCACGCCTCGCGGCCAGCGAAGGGTTGGCGGCGCCGAGTGTGGCTGAATGCGACATCGCACGTGGCGGGAATGGCTTTCACAGCGCTCGAGCAGGCAATACCATTTTTCGCCTCAGGGGCCCTCCGCGAGACGATGCCCATTTACGAGGTGTTCGAAGGATCGAGCACGTTCTCGCCGGGCAACCGCGACCTGGCCCGTGCGCAATCGGGCTTGCACGGCGATCCGTGCATGCTGTGGACGGGCCACCTCGACGCGAACAAGGATCCGCTTACAGTGCTGGCGCCGTTCGAGCGAGCTGCCGATGGCCTGCCGGGCGCGCGACTTTGGTGTTGCTTCGGAAAAGCTCCGCTGCTGTCCGAGGTTCGCGCACGCATCGACCAATCGCCCCTGCTGAGCGAAAGAGTTACCCTCGTCGGCCGGCGACCGCATGCGGAGATGGAGATCTATTTCAGGGCCGCCGACTTGTTCGTTCAGGGGAGTCACCACGAGGGCTGTGGCTACTCGATCATCGAGGCGCTCGCCTGCGGAACGCCGCCACTCGTGACCGACATACCGTCGTCTCGCCGCATCGTGGGAGACGCGGGATCTCTCACGCCCGTCGGTGATGCCGCGGCGCTTGCCGATGCCATGGTCGCGTGGGCACGTCGGGATCACACCTCGACACGTGCAAATGCCCGTGAGCGGTTCGAGCGAGCGCTCAGCTTCGACGCGATCGGCACGTCGTTGCGCTCGGTGTACGAGACCGTGTTGCGTTCCAGATGAGGATCGCCATCGTCGTTCCGGGCGGGGTTGACGCATCCGGCGAGGATCGTGTGATCCACGCATTCGTGTGGCTCATTGAACGGCTCGCTCGGCGACACGATGTTCACGTCTTCGCGATGCGTCAGGAATCGGAACCGGCGGAGTGGGAGCTGCGCGGCGCGCACGTGGAGAATATCGGGACCCGTCGATTTCGGCGGCTTCGTTTCCTTTCCAGGTTTGCGGCCGCGCATCGTGCCGCACCGTTCGACGTCGTGCACGCGTTCTTCGGCGGTGTCGGCGCACTCGCATCGATCGCTGCGCATCGACACCGATTGCCGTTCATGCTCCACCTCGCGGGCGGCGAGCCTGTTGCGATCGAATCCATCGGCTATGGTTCTCGCCTGTCGCTCCGCGGTCGCATTGGATTGCGCGTCGCCATGGCCGGCGCTCGGCGCGTCACCGTCGCGACGCGCTTCATGCGCACGCTCGTGGGGAGGCTGGGCATCAATGCCGAGGTGGTTCCGCTCGGCGTCGCGCTGGATCGGTGGCCGGTAGGCGTGCCTCGGCCGCGAGACGAGAGCATATCGGCGCGACTGCTCCACATCGGAGACCTGCGCCCCGTAAAGGCGCAGGATGTCCTCCTCGACGCTGTGGTGAAGCTCGTCCGCCAGGGTGTCGACGTGCATCTGGACATCGCCGGTCTGGATACCATGAGCGGCAAGCTTCAGCGCTCTGCGGCGGCGATCGAGCTTGGTGATCGTGTCCGCTTTCATGGCCTGCTGCGGCGCGATGCGCTGCGGCAGCTCGTCCTCGAGTGCGATCTCCTGCTTCACACGTCGATGCACGAGGCGGGACCGCTCTGTGTTCTCGAGGCCGCCGTCGCCGGAGTGCCCACCGTTGGCACGAACGTGGGGCAGGTGAGCGACTGGGCTCCCGACGCGGCCGTTGTGACGCCAGCTGGTGATGCTGACGCAGTGGCGCGAAGCGTGGCATCGCTACTCTCCGACGAGCCGAGGCGCTTCCGTCTCGCGAGCGAGGCTCAGGCGCGAGCGATCCGTGAGGATGCCGACTTCACGGCCGCGGAGTTCGAGCGGATCTACGGCGAAGTGACGTCAGGTCGACGCAAGAGTTCATCGGCGGCCCGGCGATGACGCGCGAGGCCGAGTTGCGCGCAGCAGCGTATGCATCCGCTCGCCGCACCATACTGCCGCACTCCGTCGAACTTCCGGTGCTCGGCATCATGACGCGCTTCGAGACGAATAGCCCCGAGGTGCATGCACTCGTGAATGAGAAGTTCGGGCCGTGGGACGCCGTCCGGCTCGAAAGCCCGGTGCCGGCAGTTCCTCGGGCGCACGTGCGCGTGATCGTCCACGCAGGCAGCGAGCATGTCGTCGGTCGCGCGCCTGTGGTGCACGTCTGTCCTGACGACCTGCGGATGATCGCGTATTCCCCAGGCAGCTTCGCCATCAGCGACCCGACGCGCGGTGAGGTATTCGCTTACGTCACGGCGGAGCTCGTGGCGGATCGCGAGCATTTTCACGATCAGGTGCTCCAGGCGATGACGTTGGCGTTGCTGTCATCGTGGGATCGGCACTTCGTGCATGCGGCGGCGATCGCTCGCCGGAGCCGCGCCATCGTACTCGCCGCGGCGAGCGGAACCGGCAAGAGCACGCTCTCATACCTGGCACATGCGTCCGGACTCGAGGTCATGAGCGAGGACCGCATCTGGATTCAACAGTCGCCGGCGCTGCGCGTGTGGGGTTGGCCATTGCAACTTCATCTGCGACCGGACGCGGCACGGCACTTCCCGGAGCTGGCGGCGCAGCAGACACAGTCGCATGGCGACGGCAAGCAGCGTCTCGTCGTCGACCTGGCACCAATGGCGGGTCGAGAGCGCCAGTTCTACGCTGACGATGCAGTGGTGTGCCTCCTCGAGCGCGGCGATGGCGCGGCATCGATCGAGCGCGTCGAAGAGCACGTCATCGTCGAATCCCTCTGCGGCGATGTCGCACCCGGCTTCGACCGGCATGCGGCGCAGCACGAGCCGGCCGTCCGTGCAATCGCACACGGTGGCGGGTGGCGTCTTCGCCTCTCAAGCAACCCGCACGATGCGTTGACGCTTTTGCTGCGAATGCTCGACGGATAGACGCAACTCAGACGACGCGCTTCCAGTCCTTCACGCGATAGCCCGGGCTTCGCTCGGTGCCCGTCCGGTCGAGCGTGCCCGACGGCGCTCCCGCGCGCCAGGTCAATCGCACCTCTGTCAGAGCCGGCTTCTGCTCGCCTTCCTCCTCATACAGGTTCGTTTGTGCGTCCGACGACCCATACGCCATCACGGTGAGCGCCCCACTCGCGCGATCATCGGTGTGAAGCGTCACGTCGGCCAGTGGCAGCATCGCACCGGCCTTCACGTACATCGGGATCTGCTCGAGCGGCGCGGCAACGCTCAGTCGCTGCCCGCCACCGACGCGAGCGCCGCTCCAGAAGTCGTACCAATCACCCTTCGGCAGGTAGATGTCGCGCTTTGCCTGACCCGCAACCACCGGCGCGACGAGCAGGCTCTCGCCAACCATGTACTGGTCATCCACCGCCCAGGTGCGGACGTCGTCGGGATAGTCGAGCACGAGCGGACGAAAGGGCGGCATTCCGGTGCGGTGGTAGTCCACGAACGCGGCGTGCAGATATGGCACGAGCCGCATGCGCAACCCAAGCACCTCACGACAGAGCGACTCGACCTTCTCCCACTCGGATGCGAAGTGCCCCGCGTTATTCTCGGCGCGATCGGCCTGCTTCCATGGCGGATTCCTGATGTACCACGCGTTGATGAGTGCCATCGGGGACAGCACGGCAGACTGGAGCCGCCGTACAAGATCTTCGGTGCTCGTCGCGTGTCGAACCTCGGGTGTCCACAGCAGTCCGCACAAGCCCGCTTTCGCGACACCCTTGATGAATGTCGCGTGGTCGTAAAGGTCGCTGTAGAGCGCGTACGGATATGGCGCCGCCAATGCACCCGCCGACCGCACGAGCCCATACGTGCGAACACCCTTCCGCTCGAATACCGCATCGAGCGTGTCCTGATATCGCGCCCCCAACAACGAGTGCATCTGCTCACCGTCTGCACCGGATGGAAAGCGGCTCAGTTCGGGGAATGACCAATTCCCTGTGAAATCGGAGTTGTCACACTCGTCAAGCTTGTAGCCGGAAACGCCGAGCGCGACGTGTGCCTTCTGGTGGTACTCGCCGAAAATGCGTCGCGCCTCGGGATCGATGAGATCGGGGACAAGTCCGCCCCACACTTCGTAGTCACCGGAATGCGTGCGCAGCGCCTCATGGATCGGCGACGAGGGATGCGTGAACGCGTGCTCCCACAGGTTGATCCGATAGTGCTGGTCGCCCAGCGTCGCGATCATGCTTCGCGGGTCGGTGAACTTCGGGGCCCAGACGTACGAGCACGAATACGCGTGCGTTTGCCACCCCGGCTCGAGACCGAGCACGTCGCACGGGATGCGTCGCTCGCGGAACTCTGTTGCGAGTGCAAGGACGTCGCCCTGATTGAACTGTTGCTCGCAGCGATACCAGACACCGAGTCCCCAGCGCGGTGGCAATGCACCGCCGCCAGAAAAAAGGTTGTAGCGCTGCATCGCCTCACGCATGGCCGGTCCGCCGAAGATGTAGACGTCGACGCCCTTGGCCTCGGGAACCTCGACGAGCACCTCGCTCGCCTCGTTGTAGCGGTACTTGCCGTAAGCGGCGGGGAGCCCGTCCTTCGTGACCGCGATGTCCAACGGTGCCGGCGCAGTAGTGGGCGCCGCATCGGTCGCTCGACGCTTGCTACCACAGTAGAAGGTGGCGTAGCGCGCAGTGTCGATCAGAACGCCGTAGCCGCGTGTCGTCACGTAGAACGGAACGGGGGCGTGCGAGTCGCCGCTGTCGAGGATCGGATCCGCGTTGACCCGCAACTTCTTCTTGAGGCCCCGCTGGATGAACGACTGAAACTGCAGGCCGAGCCCGTAGACCATCTCGTTCGGCGCGAGCGGAAGTGTGACGAGGTATCCGCGCTCACTCGCCGAGCCCGTCGGCGCGACGGGCTGCGCCGCTACGTAGGGCAACGACGCGAGCGCAGCGGCCGCCACAGGATGCCGTCGCGTCGACACCGGAGTTATCCGCTCGGGTGTGCCAAGCGTGATCTTCCATACACCCGGATGGATCTCGCGCGATTCGGCGCCGACAAACGACGCGATGATCGAAGCGGGACTCGCATCGGCAGCGACATCAGGGAGCTGCGTGAGGAATGCCGCGCCCGCGGAGTGCGTAAGGAATTGTCGTCGGTCCATGTCGCATATTGCTAACGGGCATTCACGAGAGGCAAGTGCATGTGCGCGAATCTCGGCGTCGCCGTCGCGGGTGCCGCGCCACATATTCCGCCGCGGCCAACCTCGGAGCAACGGATGCGAATGGCGAATTGGCGGACAGCAGCTCTCGTGATCGCCCTCATCGGCCTGGCGGCCTCCGCGAATGCGCAGCGACAGCGCTATTCGCTCGATCCAGCGTGGCGCTTCACGCGCGGTGACTCGACCGGAGCGCAGGCCGTCAGTTACGACGATCATCAATGGCGGACCGTGGACCTGCCGCACGACTGGAGTATCGAAGGCCCTTACGTCCAGACGAATCCAGGTGCAGGTCGCATCGGCTTTCTTCCCACCGGCATTGGCTGGTACCGCAAGACCTTCACGGCGCCGGCGACCGCCTCGCGTGGCGAGACGTGGCTGCAACTGGACGGCGTCTACATGAACAGCGACGTCTGGATCAACGGCACGCTCCTCGGCCACCGTCCCTACGGGTATTCGACGCAGCGATACAATCTCACGTCGCACCTCGTCCGCGGCCGCAATCTTGTCGCGGTTCGCGTGGACAACTCGGCGCAGCCGAACTCGCGGTACTACACGGGCAGCGGCATCTCGCGCCACACGTGGCTCATCACCGCCGACTCATTGCATGTCGCGCAGTGGGGAACCGTCGTCAGTACGCCGAGCGTGGACAGTGTCGGCGCGTCGGTGGTGATTCGCACTCGCATCGAGAATGACCACCTGTCGCAGCGCGACGGCATTCTTCGCTCCGTCGTCGTCGATGCCGGGGGACGTGAAGTTGCACGCGGCGAAACGCCATTCGCGGTCGCGGGCGCGAAGGCGAGCGACGTGGAGCTAAGGGTCACCGTCGCGCATCCGCTGCTCTGGTCGCCCGCCACCCCGAACATGTACGCGCTGCGGCAGAGCGTGATCGTCGGCACCAGGACCATCGACGACGTCGAGACACCATTCGGCATGCGAACCATCGCATTCGACAAGGACCGCGGCTTCATCCTCAACGGTGTCCGCGTGAAGCTCAACGGCGTGAACCTGCATCACGACGCCGGCGCAGTAGGAGCGGCCGTCCCGGAGGCGGTATGGGCACGCCGGTTTCGCACGCTGAAGGAGATGGGGGCGAACGCGATTCGCACCTCCCACAATCCGTTCGCGCCCGAGTTTCTCGACCTGGCCGATCGAATGGGCTTCCTCGTGATGGACGAGGCGTTCGACGAATGGATGGGCGGCAAGGTCCCCGAGGGCTACCACAAGTATTTCACCGACTGGTCCACTCGCGATCTGGAGGAATTCGTCCGTCGCGACCGGAACCATCCGTCTGTCGTCCTCTGGAGCGCGGGCAATGAGATCGGAGAGCAGTCGAGTGTCGCGGGCGCGGCCATACTGAAACGGCTCGTGGACATCATCCATCGCGAAGACCCCACTCGGCTCGTCACGACCGGCAACGACAAGATCTACGCAGACAATGGTCCCGCGCGCGTGGAATTCCTCAATGCGCTCGACGTCGTCGGCTACAACTACATCGACCGGTGGCACGAGCGGCGCGAGCTCTACAACACGGCGGACCGTCACGATCACCCCGAGTGGAAAACCATCGGCACCGAGAGCAGCTCACTCAGCGGCGGAATGCGAGGCACGTACTCGCTCGGTGCCGATTCAACGCGCGTGCAGCCGAGCTATGCCTTTCAGATGATTCGGCCGGAGCAGCTCTGGAAGTTCGTTGCGTCGCACGACTACTACGCCGGCGACTTCATGTGGACCGGCATTGACTATCTCGGCGAGACACAGTGGCCGAGCAAGGGAGCGAGCTCCGGTCCGATCGACATGGCGGGGTTCCGGAAGGATGCGTTCTACTTCTATCAAAGTCAGTGGACGACGCAGCCCGTGTTGCACCTGATGCCGCACTGGAACTGGCCGGGGCGCGAAGGGCAACTGATTCCGGTCATCGCGTACACGAACTGCTCGAGCGTGGAGCTCTTCCTGAACGACCGCTCGATGGGCGAGAAGCGGCTCGAGTTTCCACGGCAGGGAACGTCCGGGGGCTGGAACACCTATGCGCGTCCGCAGGTCATGCCCACGACCTCCGACCTGCATCTCTCCTGGGATGTGCCGTACGCGCCTGGTGTGCTGCGCGCCGTCGGCAAGCGCGAAGGAAAGGAGTGTTCCTCTACAGAAGTCAGGACGGCGGGTGCTCCGGCGTCGGTGCGTGTTCGCGTTGACCGTGATTCGATTACCTCGAGTGCGGGAGACGTTGCACACGTGACAGTCGAGATTGTCGATGCCAATGGCACTCTTGTTCCGACAGCGGACAACATCGTGCACTTCAGGCTGACTGGCGGAGAAGTCATCGCGACGGACAACGGCAACCTGCGCGATCTCGAGCCGTTCGCTTCACCCGATCGGCACGCGTTCAACGGCATGGCGTTGTTGATCGCGCGCTCTGCCGCGCCAGGACGCATACGTGTCGAGGTGAGCGCGGATGGCTTGCGGGGGTCCAGCGTTGACGTCGACGTGCGGGCTGGACCTCCAATTCCGACTATCCGCTGATTGCGTTCGTCCAAATGATGTCCTCCAATCCACGCTCCGGCCGCGAGGAAACCGCCGCCGTGCTCGTGGCGATTGCGCTTGTCTCGATCGGTGCCGGGTTCTGGCTCAGCAACGACACCCCGCCCGCAACCTGCTGTCCGCCGACGGTGCGCTCGCTCGGCGCCGCCAATCCCGAAGCATCTCACGGTGGAAGGGCTGCGCGATGCGTGCGCGAAGTATCTCGATGCGTCGAGCTACGCGCGGGTGACGATGTACCCGCAGCGCGGAGCGCGCGCGACACAGCATGATTGAACGCTAGAGGGGTGCACCGTTGGCGGCGCACCCCTCGAAGTACTGGTTAGTACGACAGTACTATCGGCGCCCAAACACCGAATTGCTGGGCATCAACGGCATGCTGGAGTTCGGCCGTCCAGCAAGCATACCAGCCGCCTGCGCGTCGCTGCGAGGATCGCACTTTCCGTTCGGCCCCACGCCGCCCCGAATCATCACGCTGCCAATCAGGCCTCCCAGCCCACTGCCGTGACTGTGGTCGCCAATCATCTCGGAACCTGCCCCTGCCGGCATCGCCATGGGAGGAGCGGCCTGCGTCGCTGCGACGGCAATGGACGGCGCTGGCGCAGCGGACGACGCAACCGACATGGTCACGGGCGCGCTGGTCACCCGTGAGCTGAGCGCGACGCGTGTCGCACTGAGCGCGTCATGCTTCGCCGCCGCGTGGTTCGCGTGACGCGCATGCTCGGGCGAACGCGCCTGCACGTTGCTCTTCGTCTGCTCGATGTCGGAGACAAAGCGCATGCGCTGATACGGTCGCGGCGCGACGGTGAGATCGGCTGCGGGCGCAGGCTGCGTACTCTTGGCCAGTGCGGCCGTTGGCGCATCCTGCTTGTTGCAAGCCGTGAGTGCCGCCGCGAGAGAGAGCGAAATGACGACGTAGTGCGTGCGCATGACTGTCCCCGTTGGGTGTGCCGGTTCAACGCGATCGAATGGACACCAATGCACGGTGGGGGGAATTGGTGTACCGAATGATGGAGGATTGGGCAGCGGGAGCGCAATGTATCCAGTTTTGGACACCTTGCCTTGGCCTCCGCGTCCCCGCAACCTTCGCCCTCTCAACAGCCGGACTGAACGACAATGACGAGAACTACACGTCAGGCGCGCGGCGCTGCCCTTGGAGGCGCATGCATTCTCGCCATGCTCGCCATGCTCGCCATGCTCGCCATGCTCGCGTGCTCGACACCGGACCGCGCAGCAGTTTCGCGGGCCGAGCGCGACGCGATCGCGGACACGCTGAGCGTGCTCATTGCGCGCGCCTACGACCTGACCTCGCCCGGCGACCCGGTCGCCCGACTCATGAGCCTGTATCCTGCCAATGGCCCCGTCGTGTCTGCCAGCGGAGGGCAGGTCTCCACGTCGCGCGACTCGCTCCAGGCCGGAATTCGCGCGTTCTGGGACAATGTCGGGAAAAATATGCGCGATCCGAAGTGGACGTGGGGCGCCGCGCACGTCGACGTCCTCGCTCCCGACGCGGCCGTCCTCACCACGACGTACCAGGTGTCGCACCTGACCCCGCGCGGCGAGCCACACATCATCGCCGGCGCCTGGACTGCCGTTTTTCAACGCCGCGATGGAAAGTGGGTCATCGTGCAGGAGCATCTGTCCGACGTACCGACGGCAGGACGATAGAACGGCGGGATGATAGGATGATAGGATGATAGGATGATAGAATGATAGAACGTCCAGCTCTCGGCTCCGAAGCTTCCTATCCTCCTATCGTCCTCTCCTCCTATCCTCCCAAGCCCAGTGACCAAACGCCTCGGTGTCGGATTCATCGGCAGCGGATTCAACGCGAAATTCCACATGCTCGGATGGACGGGGGTTCGCGACGCCGACGTACTCGGCGTCTGGAGCCCGAACGCCGCGAATGCTGCGGCCGCTGCCCGCTACGCAAATGAGCTCGACGTCGGCGCTGCGCGAGCCTACGCATCCATTGGTGACATGGTCGCCGATCCGGCGATCGACGCGATATGGCTCACCGGTCCGAACCACGCGCGGATCGAGAACGTCGAGGAGATCGTGCACGCCATCGTCAGCGGACGCGGCTCGCTGGTCGGCATCGCGTGTGAGAAGCCGCTCGCTCGCAACGTGGCGGAAGCAAAGGAGGTCCTCCGTCTGGTGAAGAGCGCCGGCCTCCAGCACGGCTACCTCGAGGACCAGATCTTCGCGCCGGCGATCGACGCGGGTCGCGCATTGCTCTGGGCTCGCGGTGCGGCGACGACCGGCCGACCCTACCTCGCACGCGCCGCGGAAGAGCACAGCGGTCCGCATACGCCCTGGTTCTGGAAAGGGGAGCTTCAAGGCGGCGGCGTGCTGAACGACATGATGTGCCACTCCGCACTCGTCGTCCGGCATCTGCTCACGAAGCCCGGCGACCCGCTCGCGACGGTACGTCCAGTTCGCATCACCGGGCACATCGCATCGCTGAAGTGGAGCCGCCCAGCATATGCGGACAAGCTCGCGAAGACGCAGCCGGGAACCGACTATCTGAACACGCCGAGTGAAGATTTCGCCAGCGCGACGATCGAGTTCGCGACGAGCGATGGATACACGGTGCTCGGAGAAGTGTCGACGTCGTGGAGCTTCGTCGGTGCAGGGCTGCGGTTGTCCGCGGAGCTGCTCGGTCCGGAGTATTCGATGGCGTGGAACTCGCTCGACTCGGGACTGAAGCTCTTCTTCAGTCGCGAGGTGAAAGGAAGTGCGGGAGAAGATCTGGTCGAGAAGCAGAACGCGGAGACGGGACTGATGCCGGTGGTTGCGAGCGAAGCCGCAGCGTACGGCTACGAGGCGGAGGATCGTCACTTCGTCCGCTGTTTTCTCGGCAAGGAGACTCCGCTGCTCACGCTCGACGACGGACTCGAGGTGATGCAGGTCCTGATGACGGCGTATCAGAGCGCCGAGGAAGGCCGCACGCTTGATTTTCCGCCGGCGGGGCTGGACGCGTTTGTGCCTGCTGTCGCTCGTGGCGCATGGAAGCCTCCGCAGCAGGGACGATAGGAGGATAGGATGATAGGACGATAGGACCTTCTTTCCTCCGCTCTTCCCATCCTCCTATCATCCTATCCTCCCGCTGTACCCAGACCCTCCCGGAACAACCATGCGAACTCGCTGCCTGATATTCGCGCTCGCGCTCCACCCTGTCGCCGTCCAAGCGCAGTGGAGCGACAGCCTGCTCAAGCCATTCGTGATGGACCACCGCTCGGCGACCACGTCTCCGGCGGACGTCTCGTTCCTGCTCGATGCGCCAGCAGGCAAGAATGGGTTCGTTCGCGTGAAGGGCGGGCATCTCGTAAAGCCCGACGGCAGTCGGCTCAGGCTCTGGGGCGTGCACCTCACGGACTGGAGTCGCGGCTCGGTGCTGCTGCCTCCCAAGGAGGACACGCCGATGTGGGCGAATACGCTGGCGCGCTATGGCGTGAACTGCGTTCGCCTCCACTTCCTCGACCTCGATGCGCCGCGCGGAATCATCGCCGCGGGGAAAGCGGACAGCAGGAGCCTCGATCCGCAGCAACTCGATCGGCTCGACTTCCTGGTGTCCGAGTTGAAGAAGCGCGGCATCTATGTCGACGTGAACCTCAACGTGGGCCGTTCGTACAGGGCCGGCGACTCCGTTCCGGATTTCGAGCGCATCCGGTGGGGAAAGGGACTGACGCTGTACGACGCCCGCATCATCGAGCTCGAGAAGGAGTACGCGCGGCAACTGTTGACGCACGTCAATCCATACACGAAAACGGAATATCGAAATGAGCCAGCGGTCGCGATCGTCGAGATCCTGAATGAGAACGCGCTGTGGGTGGGCTTCGATGCACCTTCTGCGTTCTACAACGACGAGCTCACCGCGCAGTACAACGAGTGGCTCACGCGCAAGGTCCCAGCGGCGGACGTGCAGCGCCTGCGCGAGATCACCGGTGTGGGTGGCAGTACTCCGATTCCCCGGCTGAAGGGCGCGGAAGTTGGCAAGGCGCCGAAGGAGCGATACACGGCGGAGATGTCGTTCATCAGCGATGTCGAGACGAATTTCTATGTCAGCATGGCGAATTTCCTCAGGGATTCGCTTCACGTCCGAGTGCCGATCACGGGCACGGCTGATCACAGCCACTCGGGCTCGAGCTATCCGATGCTCGCGTCGCTGAGCCACCTCGACATCATGGACGGCCACGTCTACTGGGAGCATCCGGGATCGCCGCCGCCGGTGAACACGCCGATGGTGAACGACCCACTGCATTCGACCGTCGTGCAGCTCTCACGCACCGCGGTGGCTGGCAAGCCATACACTGTGAGCGAGTTCAATCATCCCTTTCCCAATGACTGGGCCAGCGAGGGCATTCCTATTCTCGCCGCGTATGGATCGCTTCAAGATTGGGATGCGATCATCCTCTACACCTTCGAGCCGAAGCGCGACTCTACCTGGAAGTCGTACGTCGGCGATCCATTCGACATCTCACTCGATCCTGTCCGGATGACGGAGATGGCAACGGGCGCGCTGATGTTCCTGCGCGGCGACGTGCAGCCGGCAACGAAGACCGTAACGCGCAGCTACTCGCGCGAGCAGACCTTCGACAGCCGCAAGTTGGGACGCGCCGAGCAGCCATACTTCACGCCGGGATTCCCGCTGGCGACGCCGCTCGTGCACGGCAGCAGGATCGGCGCGTTCGATGCGGCCACGACATCGAAGTTCGACGCCGTCGATTCGGTCGACATCAAGTCCGATACGAAGGAGCTGACCTGGCTGACGTCGCGTCGCGACATGGGCATGGTCACGGTCGAAACGCCGCGCACGCAAGCGCTCATCGGGTTCGTGAAGGCGAACGGGAAGGCCGTGAAAAACCTTTCCGCGCACCTCGACAATATGTTCGCGAGCCTCGTGCTCTCGTCGATGGACGCCCAGCCGATTGCACGAGCGGACCGCCTCCTGCTCACCGCGGGCTCACGCGTGAGTAACACGGGGTTGAGGTGGAATCCGGAGCGCACGCGGACCGTCGATCAGGGTGGCCCGCCGTCGCTCATCGAACCAGTAAGCGGTACCGTGACGCTGCGCGACATCGTCGGCGCGCGGAGTGTGTCGGTCACCGCGCTGGATGGAGCGGGGAAGGCGATCGGTGTGCCAATCCCCGCCACAAGGTCCTCCGCCGGGTGGACTTTTCCGATCGGCGTGCCCGTGACGACGTGGTACGTCATCTCCGTGCGGAGGAAATGAGCGGCGCGTTTCCCTTGCCGTACCGATAGCCGCGATGCTTCCGGCATCCCCGCGCTCGGGTGCGAACTGGCGCTTTCGGAAATGAAGGCATCGCGGTAGAATGGCAGCCCTTCCCGTTGCCTTCGCGCGCTTGGCGCGCCATTCACGAACATCACAAACTCAGCATGGCGAAGCTGCCTGCCCTGATGACCTTGATCGCTCTCGTGGCGATCGCATGTGCGTCCCCCGAGGATGTCGCGCCGACGGAGCCGCTCGTGCCCGAAGTCACCGAGGTCGACGAGGCCGATCAGGTCTCGACGCAGCCGTTGATGGAGCCCGCACGATTGCACGTCGAGACCTACGACGGCAGCGGCGAGATGGTCCATCCCGATGCGCTCGTCTTTCCGCATCCATGGCAAGGGCATCGCTACTGGTTCGCGGCCACGCCCTACCCACTCGGCAATTCGAACTTCGAGAACCCATCCGGATTCGCGGGAGACTCGGCGGCCGATTGGCATGAACTGCCGGGCGTGGTCAATCCGCTCGCGCGTCCTGTCACCAACGCATACCTCTCCGACCCGGACCTGACGTACGACTCCGTGCACGATCGCATTCGCCTCTACTACCGGCAGACCACGCTCGAGGCCGATCAGATCTTCGTCCGCACAAGCGCCACCGGCGGAGATTGGAGCGAGCCGACGCTCGTGCTGCAGGACGCGCGCTACGCCGTCATCTCACCCGCCGTCGTGCGCGAGATGGACGGCTCGTGGCGGCTCTGGGCCGTGAACGCGACCGGTGGTGGATGTCGCGCGCGAGCGAGCGCACTTACGCTCACGCAGCGCCGATCGCGCGACGGCATGACATGGAACGCGCCCGAGCCCGTTGCGCTCACGATCGCCGGCTATGTGCCATGGCATTGGGACGTGCAGTACATCCCCGCGCGCCGGGAGTATTGGGCGCTCATTGCGGCGTATCCCGACGGAAGCAACTGCAGTCGCACGTCGATCTATTTTGCCCGCAGCTCGAACGGCACGCAGTGGACGGCCTCGCCGTCGCCATTGCTTCAGCCGGGAGCGATCGATCAGCTGCGTGACCTGGTCTATCGCTCGACGTTTCGATATTTCGCGAATGAGGACGCCGTGCGGGTGTGGTTCTCCGGCGCGCGCGTGGAAAACGGCGACTTCCACTACTCGCTCGCCGCCGCACGCTACCCGTTGTCGGAGCTCCTGCGCAGGGTGAATGCGCCGAACACGTCAGCTTCCGCGTCAGTGGCCATGCGCCAGGGCAATCCCGAGAATGCGACGATTCACGCGGCGCGCGAGGAGTTCATCCGCGCATTTCCGTAAGGCAGGCTGAACGTAACCCGCTAGTTGCCCGCCACGAGCCAGGGATCCTTCGCCAGCCAATTCGTATCGGGCGCAAAAAGAAACACCATCCCCCCATCTGCCAGCTTGGGCAGCAACCGCTGCGCACGCGACGGCTCCATCGCGGGACAACCCTGACTCCGGCCAGCGCGACTCGGCGTGACGTAAGGCGCACCGTGCGCGACAACGCGGCGTGCAAGCGCATTGTCGTTGAACCCATTCGACACACCCTCCAACCGCAGCCCCACGGAGCTATAGCCCTGACTCCCCATGTGCCCATGGAAGTCGTACGTCGACTGAGCGACATACAACCCCAGTGACGTCGCGAAGCTGTTCGATTCGTTCGAGAACCGCGTCGGAATTCCATATTGGCTCGTCGACGACCCACGACCATGCGCCACCATGAACGGCCCGTCCACGACCTTCAACGTCGACATGTCGAAGAGATACCCACGCGTCTCGGTGCTCGGCAGGCCATAATCGACAAAGTACAGATAGGGCTTCTGCACCTTCTCCGGATGTGCGGCCTTGTAGGTGAAGTAGCTCTTGAACGCGGCCTCCAGCGCCACGGGCCGGCTGAGCGGCCGCACAACTCCAGTGAATGCGTCGAGCGCGGCACGCGTGACCTCGGCAATTCCGCCGACCGGCTTCGTCGCGGCAGGGCCGGCAACAGCAGGCTTCGGACTTACGAACGCAACGGCGGCGGTGAGAACCGGCCCCGACGCATCGTGCCGCGGCGCAACGTGCGCGGCAGCAAAGACGAAGGCGCTCGTACCAACGAGCAGATTCAGGATGAGTTTGCCAGCGAACATGATGCACCAGATTGATGGCGTACCGCAGCGCGACGGGAAGGCGGTCGCGTGCGACTCAAGGACGAGGCTACCCCTCAATGACGTTGGTAAACATAATGCGCAACTACGTCGAGGTAAAAGGTTGCCGTTTAATAGTTTAGATGCATCTCTGCTGTGTCTGGTTCGAGGGCGTGTGCGGCCGTGAAACGTCACTCATTCCAGATTTGGAATGAGGCGACTGATGGCACACACCCGCCCACCCGCACTGCGCCCCGCCGCGCGAAATCCGGTTGGCCATGCACTCCACCAACTCGCGATTCCACGCACACCACGACATGATTCGCGCTCTTCCAACCAACCGATCAATGCGAACCAAGTATTCCCTACACCTCTCCGTCGCCGCATGCGCCGCGATGGCCGCGTGCAGCAGCGCGACGCCGACACCTGCTCCCGAACCCGTCGCTGTTCCTGCCGCCGCAACCGCCCAGCAACGCACCCGCGACTCCCTCGCCAACGACGCACAGCGCAACGACTGGGCGGGCCTGCGCCGCTACCGCAACGCCAACGCCACACTGCGGCCGCCCGCAGCCGGTGAGAACCGCGTCGTGTTTTACGGCAACTCCATCACCGACGGGTGGGCGCGATACTTCCCGACGATGTTTCCCGGCAAGCCATACATCGGGCGCGGCATCAGCGGCCAGACGACCCCGCAGATGCTCGTCCGCTTTCGGCAGGACGTCGTGGCGCTTCAGCCCAAGGCGGTCGTCATACTCGCCGGAACGAACGACATCGCGGGCAACACGGGACCGTCGACCCTCGAGATGATCGAGGACAACTTCATGTCCATGGTGCAGATCGCGAAGGCGCACCACATCCACGTCGTCCTCTCATCCGTGCTCCCGGTGTACGACTACCCGTGGAAGACAGGCCTCGAGCCCGCACCGAAGATCATCGCGCTCAACGCCTGGATGAAGAAATACGCGAACGACGTGGGCGAGACCTACCTCGATTACCACTCGGTCATGGCCGACTCGCGCGGCGGCCTTCCGCCGACGCTCGCCAGCGACGGTGTGCATCCCAACGACGCCGGCTATCGCATCATGGCCCCGCTCGCGGAAGCGGCGATCGCCCGCGCCTTGGCCTCGCCGTGAACTCCCCCCGACCGCCATCCCTCCGAGACCACATGTCCCGACGCTCGCGCCTCCTCGCTGTTGTCGTACTGCTTGCGCCCGTAATCTCCGTCGCGGCGCAGGCCCCATCCGCGCCGCCCGGACCCGCGGCACTGAATGCACATCAACGGCTCGCGCACGAGGTCTACAAGCAGCTCGTCGAGACCAACACCGTCGATTCCGTCGGTTCGGTGACCACGGCGGTGGAAGCGATGGCCGCCCGCTTCCGCGCGGCGGGCTTTCCCGCCGGAGACGTCCGCGTCCTCATTCCGGACGGCACGCCGACCAAGGGCAATCTCGTCGTACGTCTCCATGGGCGCGGCGGGGCGCAAGCGCGCAAGCCGATCCTCCTGCTCGCGCATCTCGACGTTGTTGCGGCGAAGCGCAGCGACTGGCCGCGCGACCCATTCACCCTCTACGAGGAAAACGGCTACTTCCTCGGCCGCGGCACCTCCGACGACAAGGCGATGGCCTCGATCTTCGTGGCCAACCTGCTGAGGATGAAGGCCGAGTCATACGTCCCGGATCGCGACATCATTCTTGCGCTCACCGCGGACGAGGAAGGCGGCGCATCGAACGGGGCGAGCTTCCTCGTCACGCAGCACAAGGATCTCATCGACGCCGCTTACGCCATCAACGAAGGGGGAGGAGGCACGCTCGTCGGCAACGCACCACTCCTTCACACCGTGCAGGCCACCGAGAAGGTGTACGTCGACTTCACGCTCAGCGCGACGAACACCGGCGGGCATTCGAGCGTGCCGCGCCCCGACAATGCGATCTACCAGTTGTCGCAGGCGCTCCTGAACGTCTCGCGCTTTCAGTTCCCGGTCGAGTTGAACGAGATCACGAGGGGATTCTTCGAGCAGACCGCGAAGGTAGAGCCACGCGCGGACATGGCGGCCGCCATGCGTGCGATGGTCGCGAATCCAATGGACGCCGCGGCGAACGCCGTGCTCTCGAGGGACGCACGCTATTCGTCGATGCTCCGCACGAGCTGCGTGGCGACACGCCTCGCCGGCGGACACGCGAACAACGCACTTCCGCAGTCCGCAACGGCGAACGTGAACTGCCGTGTTGCGCCGACGTCGAACGGCGACGCGGTGAAGGCGGCACTCATTCGGGCCGTGAACGACACGGGCGTGCACGTCGAGTTCCTCACCACCGTGCAGAAGTTCGGACGTGCACCGACGCCGATCGAGCCGGAGCTCCTCGGCGCCATCACCGACCTGACGGCGCGCATGTGGGGAAACATTCCCGTGATCCCGACGATGTCGACGGGAGCCACCGATGGCGCGTACTTCCGCGCCGCCGGCATTCCGACGTACGGTGTGAGCGGTCTCTTCATGCAGTCAGGCGAAGGCAATGCGCATGGCCGCGACGAGAAGATGCGCGTGAAGTCGTACTACGAAGGACTCGACTTCCTGGATCAGCTCGTGCGCCAGGTGACGTCGGCGCCGCGTCCATAAAAGCATGCGCACACGCGCCCTTCGCATTGTTGCCGGCGTCATCGCCTTCACTGCATCGGGCACTGCCGCCGCTCACGCGCAGTCTTCCGCGGCGAGCCCGTCCACGCTCTCGTCAACCGGAAAGCAGGGTCCCGCTTCCCTGGGCGGGTTCGAACTCACGGCTGCGCAGAAGACGAAGATCGACTCGATCGGCGCGAAGCATTCTGCCGAGGCCAAGGTGGTGGGGGATCTGTTCGCGACGGATCCCGCAGAAGCCATGCGGCGCATGGTGGAGTTGCGCATGAAGATGCAGAAGGAGGTTCGCGTCGTGCTGACGACGGAGCAGCGCGCCATCTTCGACCGCAATGTTGCCGAGATGAACGCGCAGATGGATGCACACCTGCCATCCGCGCCGCGTTGAGGAATCTGGCATAGGGCACGCAATGCGTCACGTGTCAATGAGCCTGTCGGGGTCGATGCCCGATCCTTCGCCCCTGACCCGTGACGAGTCGCTCAAATGAAGCCAGCCGCACTTCTCTGCGCCGCGCTGTTTCTCGCGCAAACCGGCCATGCGCAGGAGCTCACGCCGATTGGCGTGACGCTCGGGTCGGTTTCCCCCGCCGATACCGTCCCGGTGCGCAAGCGGGCCAGGGCCGTCGAGATGAGCGACGCCTATGAGCTTCGACTGCGCATTCATCGGTATTCGTCGTACACGATGATTCCGCTGTTCGTTGTGCAGTCTGTGGCGGGCAATCAGCTCTTTCAGGCGGACAGGACCGGTGGGGTTCGACCCGGTTGGGCGTCGAACGTCCACAGCGTGGGTGCTGCCGCGATCGGCACCGTGTTCACGCTGGAGACAGTGACGGGATTGTGGAATCTGTGGGAGTCGCGCGACAACGAGGTGGGCCGGACCAGGCGCCTCGCTCATTCGGCCCTCCTGCTCGCTTCCGACGCGGGTTTCACATACGCCGGTATCAAGCTCGCGAGCGACGCGAAGCGCGACAGCCAGGCGAGGGACAATCACAGGAAGGTGTCCTACTACTCGATGGGAGCCGCGCTTGCCGGCTACGGCATCATGCTGGTCGGCAATCCATAGGCTCGGTTTGAACCTCGCTCCCGCGTGGAGTGTAACAACAGGCAGAGTCGATACTCGCACATGTTCACGAGCGGCAATGACCGATACCAGGAGTGGACGCGGCGACGACGCCGACTGCGGAGGGTGCTCATTGCACGATGCGATGAGCCAGCCCGCCGCCATCGAACGCCGAGCGTTCCTCCGCGCCGGAGCGATGGCGCTCGCGTCGCTCGGCGTGCTTGGAGCGTCATCACGGTCTGCGGGCGCGATGGCTCCGCGAGAGGTTTCCCCGCTCGACAGCCACTCAGCCGACAGGCCCGCGGAGAAGCGCTATCCCATTCCGGCCGCGGAAGGCGTGACGTTCGACAAGGACAACAGCGTCATCATCGCGCGGGCGGGAGCAAAGGTGTACGCGTTCTCGCTCGCCTGCCCGCACCAGAATACCGCACTCCGATGGAATGCGGACGACAAGCAGTTCACCTGTCCGAAGCACAAGTCGCACTACAAGCCGGACGGCGAGTTCATCGATGGCCGTGCGACGCGCGACATGGATCGGCTCGCGATCAAGCGCGACGGCGCCGCGCTCATGGTGGACGTCGACACGCTGTATCAGCAGGACCTGAACACCACGCAGTGGACTGCCGCCTTCGTTCCCGCCTGATCCATGAAGGATTCGAGTCTTTTCGGAGGGTGCGAGCGCTGCCTCACGCGCCGTGACTTCCTCGGTCGCGTTGCCCTTGTCGCGGGCGCCGTGATCGCGGCCGGATGCGGTGGTGCGAGTGACCTCATCGTGGGCACGGGCCCGATTACCGGTGGCTCGATCACGTTCAAGTCAACGGACTACGCAGCACTGGCCACGCGCGGCCAGCCCGTCGAGATCAGCACGACGACTGGAGCCGCGTCCGGAATTGCCGTGGTGCGGACGAGTGCCACGACCTTTCTTGCGCTCTCGATGTCGTGCACGCATCAGGGGACCAAGGTGCGGATCGCCGGCCAGATATTTGACTGCCCGAATCACGGCGCACGCTTCGACAGCAGTGGTGCGGTCACGCTGGGTCCCGCGACGCGCGCGCTCGCGCAGCGTGCGCTCGCGTACGACGCGGCAACTGACATCATCACTGTCTCGTAGAGAGCGTCGGACGTGCTGCGGTGCCCAAGCGCTCAACCGGTGTGAACCTTGCACCCACGAGGCCGGTGAAGGCCGCGTTGGCATAGGGCCGAGCGGCACCCAGGATCGGTCACCAGGCAGGGAAAAATGCTCGAGTCGTCACTACGGTCGCCGGGCGATCCAGATGCGGAGCAGCGGCACGCCTCGCACGATCGCCCCACCCTCGCCGGCATTGCGGTGCGCGAGGATGACATCGAGACGGTGAAGGGAATTCGCGCCGTCGCCTACCTCTTCCGGGGAATGGCGATCCTGCTCCTGCTCCTCGCCGCGGTGCAGGTGATTTCCGCGGTCACGGCCACGGTGCAGCTCTCCATCGGTGTCGTTGTGGCGGAAGAGGTGCGGCTGATCATCTTCGCCGGCCTGCTCTGGGGCATCGGCGATCTCGCGATACTCTGGGTCAAGTCCCACTACGACATCCGCGCCACGCGGATCCTCGTGACGCGCATCGCGTACATGATGCGGCAGATGGGCGAGGCCGACGGCAAGTTGCCTCCGTCGTCCGAAGGCACCCGCGCCGATCGTGAGAGGTAGCGCCGCCGCCGAGGAAAGGCGTCGTCCGCTAGGGCTCGCCATGGCTTCTAGCGCGGCTCTACCCCCCGCTGTATAGTCGGCAGCCAGTAGCTAATCCGCGTTCATTTCAGTCGGCCCATATTACGACTGGAGACAATCATGTCGACGTCAGTTCCGCCACGCGACGACAACGTGTCGTCCGCACTCTCCGCGATGCCAGTCACCGCGCTCGGAGACGAAAACGCCCTGAAAGAAGCTTTTCTCACACACTATCCCGCCCTCAGCAAGGAGGCGAAACTCGGCCTTGGTGACGACGCGCTCGCGCTGGTTCCGAAAGTTGTGGAGGGAGCGTTCGTTCGTGCGTGGGACGCGCGCGCAAAGCTCAAGACCGTCGATGAGCTGAATGCCTTTCTCATCGACGATGTCCATCACGCGGCCGCACGGGCATTGAGCCGCCGAGCGGCCGCGCATCGATTCGGGGGCACCGCGGCGCATGAAGCGCATGCCGTCTCCGGAGAGGTGAACCCCGACGTGTCGTGGACGCACATCCAGCATGCCATGCACGGCGGCGAGCACAGCTCCGCGTCACATGCGGAAGTCGCCGCGACATCGCGGCACGATGCGGCCGACCACATCGGTGCGGTCGGCAAGTCGAAGCCTATCCTGCTGGCCGTGATCCTTGGCGCCGTGGCGATCACCGCGATCGTCGGCGGCATGTTCGCGATGGACCAGGCGGCCGCGAAGGGGAAGGTGACGAAGGCCCTCAAGAGTCAGGATGTGCGACTGATCAATACGCCGGCCGGACGCGCAGGCACCATCAACCTGGGCGACGGCAGCACCGCTCACATGGCGCCAGAATCCCAGCTCACGATACCGAAGGACTTTAGTGGAACCCTGCGTGGCGTGGGTTTGGAGGGAGCCACTAACTTCGAGGTCGCGAAGGGATTGCCGCAGCAGTTCGAGGTTCATGCGCGTAATGCCGTCGTGGTCGCTACCGGAACTTCGTTCACGGTGAGCGGTTATCCCGGCGATCCACAGATCACCGTGGCGGTCGGTGAAGGGAGCGTGGAGGTGCGGCAGGGAACGGTGATCCGACCGGTTGCCGCCGGTGCGGGCTTGGTGATTCACGACGACGGCACGATGCGCGTCGCGACTGCCGAGGAGCGTGAGGAGGCATCTGGCTGGATGACCGGCACGCTTGCCTTGGAGAACCGGTCACTGAAGTATGCGCTCGCGCAGATGAAGCGGTGGTACGGCTATGAGATTAGAGTTCCGCAGGACTCGTTGCTGCTTCGGAAGGTGACGATTCGAGCGTCGCTCGATTCCGGAATGCAGGCAATCCGGCTCGTCGAACAGAGCAGTGGGCTCGAGTTCGGCTATGCTGGTCAGAACATGGTGTTTCGTGTACGCGGATCGTCGGGGGCCAAGAAAAAATAGACGGAAGCGGGTACCGAACAGCGAGCGCCATTGCGAATCGCCAATCCGGTAGCCGCGTTCTTCTGGCCGCTGGAGCGAAAGTTACCCCTGCTCATCGCGGCGTTGTTGTGCGCCGTCGTGGGCGCATTCGGATGGCTCGCTCACGAGGAGCTGGAACATGCCTTCGAGGCCGCGGCGACCGAGAGACTGGTCGCCGCGGCCCAACGCATGTCGGCGTTGCTCGTGGAATCGGCAAGATCGGTCAGGCGGGAAGGCGACGCTTTCGCGCAGGATCCTTTGGTCATCGCGATGGTGTCGCAGCCGCGCGCGACCGTGCAACAGCATGCCGATTCCTTCCTGAGCGCGGTACGCCCCAACGCGACTCGGTCGGTTTCGCGGGCCTTATGGAATGCGCAGTGCGACCGCGTCGCCTCGATAGGGTCGCTGGCGGCGAGTCCGCCATTGACAACATGCCCCTCGGTCGAGGTGCGGTCGCGATCCCGAACCTACGGAATTCAACCGCTGTCGGTGTGGGGCGACAGCGTGATGTATGCGCTGATCCTGCCAGTCACCCGGGCCACCGACACCGTCGGCTACTACGTCCAGGCGCGCGTGGTTGGCAGCGGTTCATCGGCGCGTGTCCTTTCGGGTCTGCTTGGCCGAGACGCCAGCCTCCTCCTGGGGAATGCAGCTGGGCCGCCCGTATGGTCCGATCTGACGAGGCGCGTGGACGGCCCTTCGCGCGCCGTGCAGCGCGGTGTCGTGGCCCACTACTCCCCGGCCAAACGCGGCGAGCAGCTTGGTGTGATGCTGGACGTGCCTTCCACACCATGGGTCGCGTGGGCGGAGATGCCGGTCACGAGCGCGATCGCCGGCCTCTCGGTTCCGCTGCGGAATGTGGCCGTACTCGCGGCGCTCTGCATCATCGTCGGTGTGTTCTGCGCGTGGCTGCTCAGCCGACACGTCACGAGTCCCATCGCGGAGCTCACGCGTGCCGAGGAGGAATTTGCCGACGGCAACTACTCGCGGCGTGTGAGCACCGCGCGTCGTGACGAGCTGGGCGAGCTTCTCACGTCATTCAATCGGATGGCGGAGCGTGTCGACACGGCGAGCAAGGAAGTCGGCACGCATCGTCACCTGCTCGAGGCGCAAGTCAAGGAGTCGCAGGAGTTGGCCCACGAGCTCGCGATCGCCAATTCCGAGCTGAATGACGCGATCACCCAGATGAAGACGGCGAATCGCGAGCGGCAATCGGCGCAGTCGCTGCTCGACGAAGTGTTGACGCAGGCACCTGTGGGAATCGCGGTGTTCGACGGCCAGATGCGCTTCGTCCGCGTCAACGATGCCTTCGCCATGATGGATGGTCATCCCGTGGAGGGTCATGTCGGCCGGCCCGCCAGTGCGATGATGCCGCCGATGGCGCCAACGGCCGAATCGCATCTCGAGCGCGTGCTCGCCACTGGTCTCGCGACCACGAATCAGCTCTCGAGCAGCACCGCCGAGTCGGGCTCCAGGCGTCATTGGATGGGGAGCTATTTCCCCGTGCGCGGACCTGCCGGCGAGGTCACCGGTGCGGGTGCCATCCTCGTGGACACCACGGCTCACGTGGAGCTCGAGGCGCAGTTTCTCCATGCGCAGAAGATGGACGCCGTCGGCCGGCTCGCGGGCGGCGTCGCGCACGACTTCAACAACCTGCTCACGGTCATCAGCAGCTATAGCGAGATGGCCTTGCAGACCCTGCCGCCGGAGGATGAGCTCTACGGCGACATGCAGGAGATCCACAACGCGGCTGACCGCGCCGCGCGTCTCACCAAGCAGCTGCTCGCGTTCAGTCGCAAGCAGGTGATGACGCCCCAGGTGCTTGACCTCAACCGCGTGGCCGCCGAGATGGAACGCATGCTCCAGCGGCTGATCGGGGACGACATCTCTCTCGTGCTCGACACGTCGGCCGAGCTCGGATGCGTTCGCGCGGACGCGGGGCAGATCGAGCAGGTGATCATGAACCTCGTGCTCAACGCGCGTGACGCGATGCCCGATGGTGGCCGCCTCGTCGTCCGGACCGCCGATGCGAACGTCGTCACGGATCTCCTGTTCGACGCCATCACGATACGACCGGGCGAGTACGTGACACTCAGTGTGAGCGACAGCGGCGTGGGCATGAGCGATCAAACCAGGCGACACCTCTTCGAGCCGTTCTACACCACCAAGGGAAGTGGCCTGGGCACGGGACTCGGCCTGTCGACCGTGTATGGAATCATCAAGCAATCGGGCGGAGAGATCGCCGTGAAGACGACCCCCGGACGCGGATCGACATTCGTCGCATATCTGCCTCGCGTGTCCGACGCACCTGCCTGAGGTGCTAGGTTGAGGAATGTCATCAAAGTCGCACGCCCCGCCGAGTGAAGAGCTGGCCAACAGCCTGACGCATGGATTCGGGCTGCTGTTAAGTGTCGTCGCGGCGCCGGTGCTCATCATCGCGGCGGTGAGCACGAAGGACGCCTGGCGCATCGTCGCCGCGAGCATTTACGCGGCCACGCTGGTGTTGCTCTATGCCGCATCCACACTCTACCACTCCGTTCGAGACCTCGCGCGAAAGGAGATGTGGCAGCGCGTGGACCACTCCGCGATCTACCTCCTCATTGCGGGGACGTACACGCCATTCACCCTCATCAGCCTGCGGGGCGCGTGGGGATGGAGCCTCTTTGGGTTCGTCTGGGGGCTCGCGCTCGTTGGCGTGATCTTGAAGAGCAGGTTCGGTGCGCGGCTTCCGGCGCTGTCCACTTGGATCTATCTGGCGATGGGATGGGTCATCGTGATCGCGATGCGGCCACTGTCACTGCATGTCGCTCCGGCAGGACTCTGGTGGCTCGCGCTGGGCGGCGCTCTCTATACGGGCGGCGTGGTGTTCTACGTCTGGGAACGCATACGCTACAGTCACGCGGTTTGGCACTTGTTCGTACTCGGCGGAAGCATGGCGCATTTCGCGGCGGTGCTCTGGTATGCGTTACCGCCGGCGCCGGCCGGGTGAGGCGTAGTCCGGTGGCTGAGGCGCGCGAATGCAAACGTTCAAAGTCAACCAAATGCGTTGTTCGTGTTTAACGCGAGATTCGCGTTGCCAACGAACAACGCCTTTGATGTTTCTTTTGACGTAGTGCGGCCAATCAAGAATCGCGGCACCTATACTGCGTTTCATAGACACACCCAATCAACGGAATCCAAATGAACAAGCGCATCAGACGAAAGCAGATACGACGGCTGTTGCTCATCGAACTCGCGGCGCAATTCGCCGATCCTGCCGATGCGGTGGTCTGGCTGGAAACTCCTCTCGACAAGTTCGAGGGCCGCTCTCCGCGCGCGACGATCGCCGCGGGTGAGATCGAGCGCGTGACCGTGCTGCTCGACGAGATGAATGCCGCGAACTGACGCGTTGCGACACGCAAACACCTGTATACGAGTCCGGTGGCCCCATAGCTGCACAAGGGGACGCCATGGCGCACTGCGAATACGTCGATAGCGACAGGGTCGCGTGGCAGGTGTGGGAAGTCATCCCCACATCGGCGGAGCGGCGCAAGCTGCGCGAGCGACGGCTGACGCCGCGCGACTCCCACGACCGCCGGAAGCGCCACGAGCTCAGGCTCCGGCTCAGTGAGGGCGACTCGGGCGGTTGGCTCGTGTTCGAGTCGATCACGGGGAAGAAGCGCCTCCGGCCAATTCCCAAGGACTGGCACCTGGCGTCGGTTACCGAGCTCGAGTCGATGTGCGCACGCGCCGAACGTGCATGCCGACCGTCGCGACGGCTCGTGGAGTAGTCAGCTACACGACGCGTACAATCGCTTCGCCATTGGCGACGACGGGAAAAGCTGCTTTGCCGCGGTCGCATGTGGCCGCGCATGCCGGCAGTCGCCGCGGCTCAGGTAGAGCTGCGCTAGCCGCGCGTGGATGCGGTAACTCCCCGGATCCATCGTCGAGGCTCGCTCCAATGACGACGTCTTGAAGCTTGTCGCGTAGATCGACATCGCCGTCAGCTGCGCCGCGCTGCGCGTAACGATGATCGCGGCCATGGCAGATATCGTCACGAGCGCCAGCACGCGGTGCGGCGCCGTGAGCTCGAACGCCCGACGCTCCTTCGACGCAGGCGAAAGCGCCCCAATGAGCGACCACGCCACGAGCGCGGGTATCGGCAGCAGCAGCGCCGCGTCAAACGCGCCGACGATGACGACGACCACCAGCGTCGCCAGAAAGACGGCCGCCGTAAACCGCTCTCCCGTACCGCCGACGCTGGTGACGCCGCGCAGTCCATCGGCGAGAAGCGCGAGAACGGCGATGCCGAACAGCGCGAAGGCAACAGGGCCGTGCTCCGCGAGGAACGTCACCCAATCGCTGCTCGGCCACGGATTCGACGTCATGCCGTCCTGCCCCAACGATGGATCGTTGTCCGACGCGAATCGCGGATAGATCACCGGCCAGTTGCCCGGCCCGACGCCGAGTAGCGGGTGGTGCAACGTCATGCGGAGGGAGTTGCTGTACTGGATCAGCCGTCCGTGCCCGCTCCCGCCCTTGTAGTTCACGATGCTGTGCGCGGTGTCCGCGTAGGGCGAGTCGCTCTTCCAGTCGAGCCGGTTCGGAATGACGAGCGCCGCCGCCGCGCCGCCGATGGCGGCGACGAGCATGAGGAGCAGACGTCGCGCACGCAACGTACCGTCCGAGCGTCGCATGGCGATGACGCCGGCAACCAGCATGACGGCGAGACCAACGAACAGCGCAAGCCACGCCGCCCTGCTGCGCGAAAGGATCAACGCAGCCGCGACGAGTGCGATACCGCCACACCACCGGAACAGCGCTGGCCGCGAAGGAGCGCGAACTCCGGCGAAGAGCAGGGCAGGCAGCGTGATCGAGCACAGGTGCGCCATGAAGTTGCGATTGCCGAACGTGCCGCCCGGCGCGCGGTTCAGGCTCACAAACTCGCTGGTCACGCCATATGCCTGAAGGAGTGCGGTCGCCGCGCCCACCACGCCCGCGAGCGCGAGCGCAGCGACGAGCGCGCGCGAATGGCCCGAGCGCGCGAGAGTGCGAGCACACCAGAAGCACGCCGCACCGGACAGTGAGACGCCTACCGCTCGTCCCGCAAGCCACCAGTTGGTGGCGAAGAGCGCAGAGACGATGCCGAGCAGGAGCCAGAGGGCAAGGAGCTCGTCGGCGCGGGACAGCGAGAGACGCTTCGCGCGCGCAACGCAAAGCAGCGTCGCGATACCCGCGGTGACGCTCAGCAGCACTTCCTTCGGCACGAAGAAGCGATCAAGCTCGAAGGTCTTGTAAGGTGCGGCGGCCAGCACGACCGCGATCGCGCCAAACTGCATTACGCGCAGCGCTACGCGTCGCTCAGCGAATGGCATGCGTTGGATGGCAGGAGTCTTCACCCTGATCGCGGAAGCCCTTCGCCTTCACAGGTATGAATTGCCACCGGTAGCGACCCTCGAGGAGTGAAAGCCGGATCAGGCCGAAGCTGTCGGTGGAATGCACTTCACTTCCCGGAAGGACGCTGCCCAAGCTCGAGCGGTGCGCACCGCCCGTTCCGACAACGAACTGACGTATGCCGTTCACGGAATCGGGCACGCCGTTCGTGTCGAGCGGCGCGAATCGCTCGTAGAGGTGATCGTGGCCCGCCACGACGACACTCACCCCATAGCGCGCGAACGTACGCCACATCGGAATGAGCTTGTCGCGCTCGGCGTGCGATCCGGAGCTGAAGCGTGGATGATGCATGTACGCGATGGTGCAGCGTCCGAGATGAGCGTCGAGGTCGGACTGAAGCCAGACCTGCTGCGGTGATCCGGCATCGGCGGCGATGTTCGTGTTGAGTGCGATGACGTGCCAGGTGCCGAGTTCGTAGCTGTAATAGCCGCCGGGCCGCGGTCCTGCCTGCGCCCCGAAGTAGTCGAAGTACGCCGCGGGCCCTTCGGCGCTGTACTCGTGGTTGCCGACCGCGGGGCGAATACGGGCGCGATGGCGCCCCCACGCAGGATCGAAGCACGTGACGAACGGATGTGGATTCTCCTTCGTCACGTAGGCGACGTCGCCCGCGATGAAGATCGTGCCACGCAGCGAGTCGAGCAGCGCTGCGGTTCGCACGGCTCCGTCCGATCCACAGTCCGCGACGTCCCCGGCGCCAACGAGTGTGGGAACGCTGTCTGTCTGCATCGCGAGCGCCACGGAATCGCGGGCGCTGTCGACCTTCGCGCCAATCAAGTCATTGCTGGGATCGCGCTGGCGGCACGAGCCGGACGCCAGTGCGAGCACCGCGGTGACGAGGACTGGAACGCGCAAGGCGATCACAGTGGAGGCAGCTGCCATGCGTCGCGCAGGCGCGCGTACTCCGCCGCCGGAAGCTGTACGATGGTCGGGTGGCGACTGGAATCGAGCCAACGCATCAGTTCCTCGAGCTTGCCGGCGTCGAGCGCCGTGCATCCGGCGGTGGTGGACGACGGGCCACCCCAGATGTGGAGGAAAATGCACGAGCCCCGGCCCGGTTGGGGAGGAGCGGCATTGTAGCCGACGATGACGCCGATTCGATATTGCGCGATCTGTCGCATCTGTTCCGCGCTCGTCCAGTCGACGCGCGCCACGGAGGAACGGTCCACCACGGTGTTGTAGTGCGCGGAGGCCCCGTCGTCCACGCATTCACTGCCCGCCGCCAGCGGCACATACGGCATCCGCAGCCACGACATCTCTGGCCGAGGCGCGAATCCGAACGCGGTGTCGAGCGGAAAGACACCCGCCGGCGACTTGCCGTCGCCCTCGTGCTTCACCGGCTGGCGCGCATCGGTCGCCATCCCGGAATCGGACCAGGCGAGCCCGGTCCGACCAACAACGGCGGGGACCGCGACGTCGACCGGTGCCCAGGCCGCTGTAGTGCTGGGGCGCTCGAACCGGCGGAGCGTACCAGAGGTCGTGCTCCAGTCGGGGGCGATGAATACGACGAGCTGCAGCGAACGGTTCACTGCCGCGGCCGCACTCGGAGTCCGTGGACGAAAAATCACCGCTCCGCCACGGTCCGGTACGATGGCCTGCGAACAACCGCTCGCGGGGAAAAACACCACTGCTGCCAAGGCTGTGAGCGCCACGTCTCGAAATCGCATGCGCCAAGCCTAACAAAAAGGTACGCCGTTCGCTTCCACACCTCGTCCGCGGGGGACCTGCGGCAACCGAGTCCGGTGGACCCCATCCTGCATGAGCAAGCGTGCTCGGCATCGCGTAGCTGCTCCCGCGGTGTCACCGACATGGCAGGCTCGACAGATCACTGGAGCAGAACGCACCGTGCGGTTTCCACACGGCTGGCGAAAACGGTCGCCGGCTCTCGACAGAATGCGGTCCACCGACGCGCCGAGTGACATCATACTCGGCGAGCTGTTCGGGACAGAGCGCCTTGCGCGGCATGGGCGACACCTCGCACGCTCCCAGCGGCTCGTGCAGGCTCCGCGGCAAACGGCATTGCGTGGGAAGGGCCCGTTGCTCTCCCGCCTCGCCGCGACGGAACGCGTTCTCCGCTCGGTCCACTTCACGCTCGCCGCCGTCGCGGCTGAGGGACTCGAAGTCAGCCCGGCTGGCGAATGGCTGCTCGACAACTTCTACGTCGTCCTCGAGCAGGTGCAGGAGGTTCGCGCCACCTTGCCGAGTGACTATTACCACCAGCTTCCAAAGCTTGCGGGAGATGGTCCGCTCACCGGCTACCCGCGCGTCTACGAGATCGCGATCGAGCTGATCGCCCACACGGACGGCCGGCTCGACCTGTCGATGCTGGAATTGATGCTCACCCAGTATCAGCGCATTACGCCGCTGACGATGGGCGAGTTGTGGGCCATGCCGGCGATGCTGCGCATGGGCTTCCTCGAGAACGTGCGCCACATGGCGCTGCGCGCGGCGGCCGACGCGGCTGACACCAGGGCCGCCGACGCATGGGTGACGCGCATGCTCGGGTCGGAAGATGCCGGCGGCGACGCGCTTGCTCGCGAGCTCACGTCGTTCATCAATAATCCGCCAACGCTGAGTCCCGCTTTCCTGACGCGGTTTCTCCAGCAGATCAGGAGTCGGCGCGCGGACTTCACACCGTTGCTGTGGCTCGAGCAGTGGATCGCCGACGAGGTGATGAGCATCGAGGAGGCGGTGCAACGTTCCACGCAGCATCTCGCCGTGACGCAGCTCGTGATGGCCAACAGCATCGCGAGTCTCCGGAAGATCGGAAGCATCGACTGGTCCGAGTTCGTCGAAGGTGCGAGCGCGACGGAAGCGGTCCTGCGCCGAGATCCGTCGGGCGTTTATCCCGGCATGACCTTCCAGACGCGCGACCGCTATCGCCACGTCATCGAGCGCCTCGCCCGACGCACCGACATATCCGAGCACGACGTCGCCGGGGAAGCGATTCAGGCGGCCGCAGCCGAGGAACGGTCGTCCGGTTCCATCTCGCGGGGCGCGCACGTGGGCTACCACCTGGTCGACGACGGGCTTCCAGCGCTCGAACGGGCGCTCGGGTATCGGCCACGACTGCGCGAGTTGATCTACCGCACGGCGCAGCGGCTGCCGAGTCGCTTCTATTTCGTTGCGCTCGGGTTGTGTGTTGGTGGAGCGCTCGCGCTGCTGCTGGAGCCGGTCGAGGGCGCGAAGGGCATCGGCGTGCTCGCGGCCGTCCTGCTGGCGCTCATACCGGCGACGGACGGTGCCGTCGCGGCCGTGAATCAGCTCGTGACGCTGCTCCTGCCGCCCGACCGCCTCGCGCGCATGGCCTTCAAGGACGGCGTGCCGGACGTGCATCGCGGCGTGGTCGCTGTCCCGATTCTGCTCGGCAGCACGGATGCGGTGGAAGAGGCGCTCGATCACCTGGAAGCGCAGTATCTCGCCAATCGGGATCCGCAAATTCGCTTCGCGTTGCTCGGCGACTATCTCGATGCCAGTGCGGCGGTGATGCCGGGCGATGACGCCATCGTGAATGCGGGCATCGAGGGCGTGCGGAGACTGAACGAGAACTATTCCGCCGATGCGAGCGAGGGCGGTCGCCCGTTCTACTATTTCCACCGCGTGCGGCAGCTCAACACTGCCGACGACCGGTGGATGGGATGGGAGCGGAAGCGCGGAAAGCTCGTCCAGTTCAACAAGTTCATCCTCGGTACCGACGAGGGCGCGTTCGCCACGACGGAAGGCGACACCGAGTGGCTGCGCGGCGTGCGCTACGTGGTGACGCTCGATTCGGATACCGTCCTTCCGCGCGACGCAGCGCTGAGCCTCATCGGCACCATGGCGCACCCCCTGAACCGCGCCGTATTCGACGAGCGCGTGGGGCGAGTGGTGAAGGGCTACGGCATTCTTCAGCCGCGCGTCAGCGTGTCACTCGCCAGCGCGAACGGCTCGCGCTACTCGACGATCTTTGCGGGACATCCTGGCCTGGACCCGTATACGACGGCAGTGTCCGACGTGTACCAGGATCTCTTCCGCGAGGGCACGTTCACCGGCAAGGGGATTTATGAAGTCGCAGTGTTCGAGCGCGCGATTGAAGGTCGCTTCCCGATCAATGCGCTTCTCAGCCATGACCTGATCGAAGGGTCGTTCGCGCGCGCGGGGCTGGTCACCGATGTCGAGGTGTTCGACGAGTACCCCATGCGCTACCTGACGGCGAGTCGGCGCCTGCATCGCTGGGTGCGCGGTGACTGGCAGCTCGCGCCGTGGCTGCGCTCGAACGTTCCTGGTACGGATGGTCCGACCGTCAATCCGCTGTCGTCCATCTCGCGCTGGAAGATTCTCGACAACATGCGGCGCAGTGTGTCGCCCGTCGCGCTGTTCGTATGGCTCGTCATGGGATGGACCGTGCTGCCGAACGCCGGTGTCGCCTGGGCCTTCTCGGTGCTGGCCGCCATGGCGGCGCCGTGGGCCATTCCACTTGCGCCGGCCATCCTCCGCCCTCCGCGCGGCGAATCGTGGGCGCCGTACTACGCGGCGCTGTTCCGCGATGCGTCGCTCTCGGTGCAGCAGTTCGTCCTCGGTGTCGTGATGCTTCCGCACCAGGCGATGGTTGCCGCGGATGCCGTGATGCGTACGCTCAATCGCGTCTTCGTCTCGCACCGAAGGCTGCTCGAGTGGCAGACGGCTTCGCAGGAAGAGAACGCCAGCAGCGGGGCGCGCAGTGCGGTGTGGGCGCGCATGTGGCCGGCGATGCTGCTGGCAGCCGCAGCGCTGGCGGGCATGTGGAGTGCCTCGCTCGTGCGACACGGGTCCGTCGGCGAGTGGACGTTGCTGGCGATTCTCTCGATCTGCTGGTTGGTCGCGCCGGAGATGGCGCACCAGTTGAGCCAACCGACCGTCCGGGCCGATCTCGAGCTCACGCCAGAGGAACGGACGGAGGCGCTACGCTTTGCCGAAGCGCATTGGAAGTTCTTCGAGTATTTCGCGAACGCGGACACGCAGTGGCTGGTGCCCGACAACTTCCAGGAGACGCCTCAGCCGGTCATCGCCACCCGCACGTCGCCGACGAATATTGGCCTTCAGCTGCTATGCACCGTATCGGCACACGACCTGGGGTTCATCACGGCGGAGCAGATGCTCGACCGCCTCGAGCGTGCACTGGACTCCATCGAGAGCATGCCAAAGGTGCGCGGGCATCTTATGAATTGGTACGACCTGAATGATCTGCGGATCCTCGATCCGCCATACGCGTCGGCGGTCGACTCCGGCAACCTGGCCGGCCACCTGATTGCACTTTCGGCCGCATGCGAGGCGCTGGCCGAACAGTCGGAAAGTGCCGCGGAGCGCCTGGCTGGCGTGCATCGCCGCGCGCGCGCGCTCGCGATGGCGATGGACTTCACGCTCTTCTATGAGGAGCGGCGGCGGCTCTTCTCCATCGGTTATGACGCGCGGTCTGGACGTCTCGATGCCGCCACGTACGACCTCCTCGCATCCGAAGCTCGTCTCGGTAGCTTCATCGCCGTCGCGAAGGACGACATACCGGCTGAGCACTGGTTTCACCTTGGCCGCTCGCTGACGACGACCAAATCGGGTACGGCGCTGGTGTCGTGGAGCGGCAGCATGTTCGAGTACCTCATGCCGGTGCTCGTGATGCCCTCGCGACCATACTCGCTGCTCGACCAGACGCACCAGGCGGCCGTGCGGCGACAGATCGCCTACGGTAATGCCCGGGGCGTGCCGTGGGGCGTGTCGGAATCCGCCTACAACGTTCGGGATCGCCACGACACCTACCAGTATCGCGCCTTCGGCGTTCCGGATCTTGCGCTGAAGCGCGGCCTCGGGAGTGACATGGTGGTCGCCCCCTATGCCAGCGCTCTTGCGCTCTCCGTGTCCCCGCACGAGGCGTTGAAAAACCTTGCCGCCCTGGAGCGACTCGGCTCATACGGCCCGTACGGATTCTATGACGCGCTCGACTACACGAGACCCGACGCACTGGGCGCGCCATCGATCGTGCGGACGTCGATGGCGCACCACATCGGGATGACCATGCTCGCGCTCCACAACGCGATCGACCTCGAGCGCGGGCAGGGAATCTGGCAGCGCCGCTTCCTGAGGGATGCGGCAGTTCGCGCCGCGGCCCTGCTGCTCGACGAGCGGGTACCGCGCCGCTACACCACGCGACAGGCGCAGTCCGATGACGGAAGTGATCCGCTCGTCCGCGCACCGCGGGTGCGCGTTGCCTTGCGCGAGTACGACACGGCCGACACGCTCGAGCCGCGAGTCGGGCTCCTGGGTGGACAATCGTATTGTGTCCTGCTCACGAACGCGGGCGGAGGGTATAGCCGCAGCGGCGAGATGGACGTATACCGTTGGCGCGCTGACAGCACGCGCGACGCAACGGGGCAGTGGATCTATATCCGTGATGTCGTCTCGGGTGCGCTCTGGTCCGCGACACACCAGCCAGTGCGTGCGGTTCCGTCGTCGTACCACGTCTCCTTCGCCGCCGATCGTGCGACGTTCACGAGAAACGACAATGGCATCGACACGCGCACGGAAGTCGTCGTCGTGCCGCGAGAGCGCACCGAGATTCGCCGCGTGACGCTCACCAATCGTTCGCGCGCTGAGCGCGAGATTGAGCTGACCAGCTACGCTGAGATTGTACTCACCACCGCTGGCGCCGACCGCGCGCACCCGGCCTTCCAGAACCTGTTCGTCGAAACCGAGTGGGTCCCCCACCAGTGTGCTGTGCTCGCGAGCCGGCGTCCGCGCTCCTCGGGAGAAAGGCGCCCGTGGTGCACGCACGTTGCTGCCGTCGGACCTGAGTCCATCGCGACAGTCACGTGCGAGACCGATCGCGCCGTCTTCATCGGACGCGGGCGAACGGTGCAATCACCAGCCGCGCTCGATGCACCCGGTGACCTGACCAACACCGCTGGTGCCGTGCTCGATCCGATCGCCGCGCTTCGGGTACGCGTCAAGCTCGAGCCCGGCCGTTCCGCGACGGTGTCGTTCACCACGATCATTGCTGAAACGCGCGAGGAAGCACTCGTCGCGGCCGATCGCCACAACGACCTTGGTGCTGCCGAGCGCGCGCTCGCGCTCTCGTGGACCGTGGCCCAGATCGAGTTGCGCGACCTCAATGTCTCCGCCGATGCGGCCGCACTGTATCAGGAGCTCGCGGGCGCGCTCATCTACCCGCGCGAGTCCATGCGCGCCCCGCAGGAGGAGCGCGCCGCCAACCGTCGCCCGCAGTCTGCCCTGTGGACACACGGCATCTCCGGCGATTGGCCGATCGTGCTGGCCACCATCCGCGCCGAGGTCGGCTTGCCGAGCGTGCGCCAGCTGTTGATGGCGCATAATTACTGGCGAACGAAGGGCGTGAAAGCGGACCTCATCATCCTGAATGCGAAGGAGCCGTCGTACATCCAGGAGCTCCAGGATCAGCTCTCCGCCATGGTGGTGTCATCCAGTGAGGGCGGAATGCTCGAGGTGCCGGGCGGCGTCTACATCCGGCGCAGTGACGTCCTCCCGGCCGCCGACGTCGACTTGCTGCGCTCCATCGCCAGCATACACGTCGTGTGCGATGGAGTCGGCCTGGGGGAAGTTGTCGCCGCGACCGTGCGCGCGGACGCCGCTGCCGCACCGGCCCGAATTGCGCCGGTCATGCAGGTGCGCGACGCAATCACACTCCCGGCGCTGCCGGAGGGAAACGGATACGGCGCACTCACCGACACCGACGACTATCGCATCGAGGTCGACGGAAGTCATGTGCCCCCCGGACCGTGGGCCAACGTCATCGCCAACCGCAACGCCGGCTTCTGCATCACGGAACGCGGCGGCGGCTTCGCGTGGAGCGAGAACAGCTACTTCTATCGCCTCACGCCATGGTTCAACGATCCGGTGAGCGATCCGGCGGGTGAAGTGATCTACCTGCAGGACGCGGACACCGGTCACGTGTGGAGTCCGACACCGGGTCCATGGCTCGCGACGGATGACGAGGCGGGCCCTGCGCCCTATCACGTCGTTCACGCGCCCGGCGTCACGACCTTCGATCACGACCGCGCTGGAATCCGCTCCACGCTGTCAGTGAGCGTGGCGCGAGAGGATCCCGTGAAGATCTCACGACTGCGTCTGCACAACGAAGGCGCCGAACGCCGTACGATCGTGCTGACGAGCTATGTCGAGCTCGCGCTCGGCGCGGACCGGGAGCAGACGCGCAATCACGTGCACACCCGACGCGACGAGCAGACGGGCGCCATCTTCGCGCAAAATTTCTACGATGAGGACTTCGCCACCCAGGTCGCGTTCTCATGGATCAGTGAGCCGGTCACGAGCGCAGGCGGCGATCGCACGGCCTTCATCGGGCGCAACGGCGACTTGAGCGCACCCGCGGCGCTCGCCTTCGATGCGATCACCGGCAACATGGGCGCAGGACTTGATCCGTGTGCGGCGCTGCGCTGCTCGATCACACTGCTGCCGGGCGAGGCGAGAGAAGTCGTCGTCCTGCTCGGTGCCGCGCGAGGCGAGGACACGGTGCGGGACATCATCGCCCGGTGCGGAGCGCCAGACGCAGCACGCGTCGAATCGCAGGCTGGCATCGACAAATGGACTGAGCGCCTTGGCATGATCCGCGTCGAGACTCCTTCACGCGAGTTGGACGCGCTGGTGAACCAGTGGTCGCTCTATCAGGCCCTGGCCTGCCGCATGTGGGCGCGATCCGCGATCTACCAGTCGAGCGGCGCATTCGGGTTCCGCGATCAACTCCAGGACGGAATGGCGTTCGTCTACGCGGAGCCGTCGGTCATGCGTGCGCACCTGCTGCGTGCGGCGGGGCGGCAGTTCAAGGAAGGCGACGTCCAGCACTGGTGGCACGAGCCGAGCGGTCGCGGTGTGCGCACGAGGTTTTCGGATGATCTCGCGTGGCTGCCGTTCGTCGCCGATCACTACGTCAAGGTGAGTGGCGACACGAAGGTGTGGGACGAGTTGGCGCCGTATCTCGAGATGCGGGAGCTGGAGCCGCACGAACACGAGGTATACGACAAGCCCGTCGTCGGCGCGACGACTGGAACGCTGTACGAGCACTGCGTGCGTGCGCTGGACCGGGCGTGCACGCGCGGCGAGCATGGTCTTCCACTGATGGGATCCGGCGACTGGAACGACGGCATGAGTCGCGTCGGCGTATTGGGGAAGGGAGAGTCCGTCTGGCTCGCCTGGTTCCTCATCGCGACGCTGCGTCGCTTTGCGCGGCACGCGGAGCTGCGCGATGACGGCGCCGTCGTCGATCGCATGCGCCATCGCGCCGATGAGTATACGGCAGCCGTCGAGCGCTCCGCGTGGGATGGTGCCTGGTATCGACGCGCCTACTTCGACGACGGCAGCCCGCTCGGCTCGTCGACGTCCACCGAAGCGAAAATCGATTCCATCGCGCAGAGCTGGGCCGTGATTTCCGAGGCAGGCGACGTCGAGCGAGCGCGCATCGCGATGAAATCGGTGCAGGAATATCTCGTCCGCGACGATGACCGGATGATCCTGCTGCTCACGCCGCCGTTCGATCACACCGACCACGATCCCGGCTACATCAAGGGCTACCTGCCCGGCGTACGCGAGAATGGCGCGCAATACACGCACGCCGCGCTCTGGACCATCTTCGCCGCGGCTGGCATGGGTGATGGCGATCTCGCGTTCCACCTGTACGACCTGCTCAACCCGCTCACCCACGCCCGGTCCCGCGTCGACGCAGAGCGCTACAACGTGGAGCCGTACGTCATTGCGGCCGACGTATACGATGCACCCGGACACGTCGGCCGCGGTGGCTGGACCTGGTACACCGGCTCTGCAAGCTGGAGCTACCGAGCGGCACTCGAAGCGATGCTCGGCTTCACGAAACGCGGGGATACGCTGACCATCGTGCCGTGCATTCCGACGTCGTGGAGCGGCTACCAGATTCACTACCGTCACGGCTCGTCGACGTATGACATCAGCGTGGAGAATCCCAGGGGCGTCTCGACGGGAGTCGCCAGCGTCACCGTGGACGGAGAGCTCGTTGGCGATGGCGCCATCCCGCTGCGCGACGACGGTCGCGTTCGCACCGTTCGCATTCTCATGGGTGCACGCTGATCACCGGCCGGCAATCCTATTGACGGACACCCACCGTGGAGTACACTGAGCGATGGCGGAACTCGTCAAGCGCAACCACTGGGTCATCCGCCTCACCCATTGGGTGAACGTTGTCGCGATCGTGGTGATGGCGGGCAGCGGCATGCGGATCTTCAACGCGCATCCCGCGTTCGCACGGCCGGGCGAGCGATTCCCGCTCAACCCATGGGAAGGTCACGCGATTCCCAACTGGCTCACCTTCGGCGGCTGGCTCGGCGGCGCTCGTCATTGGCACTTCGCGATGATGTGGCTGCTCGTCGCCAACGGATTGCTCTACATCGGATTTCTCTTTCTGCACGGAGAGTGGCGCGACATCGCTCCCCGCCGTGGTGATGCGCGCGACGCGATCGAGATGATCAGGTTCTACCTCTTCGTTCGACGCGATCACCCGATTCAGGGCAAGCACAACGCCCTCCAGAAAGGCGCCTACTTCGCCATGCCGGTGTTCGGCATCATCATCGTCCTGAGTGGAATCGCCATCTGGAAGCCGGTCACGCTGGGCTTCATCACGGCGATGTTCGTGAACTACAAGTGGGCGCGCGTCGCGCATTTCGTGGCAATGGCGGTGCTCCTCCTGCTCGCAGTGGTACACGTCGTCATGGTGTTCGCGGTCGATCCCTATTCGCTGCGCTCCATGATCACGGGATGGTATAACCGGGCGAAGTCGCCTGAAGCGCGCAACGCGCGTCCATTCTATCACTTGTTTGGCCCTGGACGCTCGCAACCGCACGACGTGGAGGCACCGCTCCCATGACTTTCGATCGCCGCCGGTTCCTTACGGTTTCTGCCGCGACGTTCTCGAGCGCGATGATCGCTGCCTGTGGCGCGAATCCCGACCGCGCGAAGGGACTGCTGAAGACTGTCGAGAAGAAGAATGAAGGCCTCGAGCAGAGCCTCTTTCGACACGACTCGATGAACCGGGTGCCCGCGTCCGCGAAGCTTGCCGGCAAGGATTTCCCAAAGTACTTCGTGTCGAAACACGTGCCGGTGTGGGATCCAGCCGCGAGCGGTGCCTGGCGTCTCGAGGTGTCGGGCGCAGTACGCACGCCACTCTCACTGGGCCTCGACGACTTGATGCGAATGCCGCACATCACGCAGAAGGTCGACCACTTCTGCGTCGAAGGCTGGAACGCGCGCGCCGAGTGGACGGGCGTTCGGGTCAGCGACATTGCACGCGCCGCCGGCCTCACGCTGGATGCGGGATATGTCGACTTCCAGAGCTTCGACGACGGCTATCACGAGAGCTGGGACATCGCCTCGGCGATGCATCCACAGACGCTCGTGGCGTACGGCATGGACGGCCACATGCTCGGGGTCCAACATGGTGCACCGGCTCGCGTGCATTCACCCATCAAGCTCGGCTACAAGAACACAAAATACCTCACGAAGATCGTCTTCATGCCGAAGCAGAACGGCGGATACTGGAGCGACGAAGGCTACGAGTGGTACGGCGGAACCTGAGATCATGGATGAAACGCCCGCTCCCCGCCTGAACACGGCCGCCAGTCCTCGCCGCAACGCCGTTCGCGGCGTAAGCTGTACGCATGACAGGTCTCGCTGACATCGATCGCCCGGAGCCGCGTTGGCCCGTCGGCGTGGCCGCATTCTCCGCCGTGGCACTCCACTTCGTGCTACCTGACCAACTGCGCCTCGGGCCACCCTGGGGCCTCGCGATCATCATCGCGCTGCTCACCTTCGCAGCGCACGTGACGCGTTACCGCAGAATGCACCGAATGAACACGGTGTTCGGCTACTCTGTTCTCGTCGTGTTGACGGGAGGACTCGCGTTCGGCGTATCGGGGCTGCTTTACGCCCTGCTGCATGGGACCGAGAAAGCACCGGAGCTCCTGAGGTCGGGCGCGGTGCTCTGGGCGACGAACGTGATCGTGTTCGCCTCGTGGTACTGGCGGCTCGATGCGGGCGGCCCCAACGCGCGCGAGCGGCGTGATGTGCACCTCGAAGGCGCATTCCTCTTTCCGCAAATGACCTTCCCCGCGCCGACCCGCGGGGACATCACCATCGCCGAGCAGGAGCGATGGCGCCCGCACTTCGTGGACTACCTCTTCGTCGCCTTCAACACGAGTACCGCCTTCTCACCGACGGATGCGCCCGTGCTCTCCAAGTGGGCAAAGATCGCGATGATGATTCAGGCGATCATCTCCTTCACGACGGTGATCCTCATCGCCGCGCGCGCAGTCAACATCCTCTAGCGAACGAGCTCCTGCGTCAGTCCTCGGCGCGCCGCGCGGGTGCAGGCGGCACGCGCGTGGCCTTCATGCACCAGCGCTCGATCTCGAAGCCGGTCATCGTTCGCCAATCGGGCGGATAGGGCGTCAGGCGTCGCTTCTCGCCCTCGTCCGACTCGAAGACCAGCCAGCCGCCGCGTCTCCGATCGCGTTCGAGCACGCGCGCAAGGGTGCCCGCGAGCGAAGGACTGGCGATCTCGCAGACCGTCCATGCGACGCCGACACTGTCGATGAAATCGCGCGCCATGATGATCATCGCGGCGTGGGGAGGGGGTGGGACGGCGGCAGCCTACTGATACTGAATGTATAGCGGCCTCGGGTTCAGGCGTAACACTTCAGCGGGTGTCAGCATCGGATCACCCTTCTTCGTGTCGTTGTGGAAGAACAGCTTGAATCCCGTGAACTGCACCGGCTCCGCCTTCACGTAATCGTGGTACGAATCGAACTTCAGCCACGGCGGACCCCACCCGTCCATATCCATCACCACCTGCACGTTGGGCGTCGGGTGAATGTTGCGCGCGTTCGTCACCATCTTCCGCGTAAAGCGATGGATGATGAGGACCTTCGGCGGTAGGTGCTTCGCGCGCGCGATCTCGTCCAGGAAGTTCACCGCCCAGTTGATGTCCTTCGCGTCCAGCGTTCCGATCTTCGTGCCGGGCACCGCGCCGGACGTCGCCATCGCGAATTCGGGATCGATGCCGAGGTGCACGTCAGGATTTGCGAGGAACGTGCGAAGGCGCGGAAGCTCCGCTTGCACGCTGCTCTTGCCCACCTGCACGTCGATGAACAGCAACCCATGCTTCGCTTTCGCCCATGAGTAGATCGTGTTCGTGAGCGAGTCGAACATCTGCGTGCGATAGAGGCCGTTCCTTCCAGGAGTGCCCGACGCCACCGTCACGATGAGATGCAGCGCGGGGATCACCGGATGCGACGGATCCGCCTTCGCCCAGCGTGCCACTTCCTTGTCGAGCCGCGCCAGCATGTCATCCTTCGGATACTCTCCCAGCACGCCCATCTTCTTCACGAGCGGGTTTCCGTAGAACGCCACGACGCGATTGGCGGGGAAGACCGCTCCCGCCAACGGCGCTGGCATCTTCACGGGCCACTTCCCGTCGAGCGCCGAGTCGGGCTTGGTCATGCTGGCGAGCGCCACGCTGTCGCGATGCGACCGCTTCGGCAGCCCGCCGGCGGGAAGTGTGGCATCGGCCTGCGTTGACGCCTGCGCTTGGCTCTGAGTCGTTGCCTGCGGCCCGATAGCGACCGGCGGCTCAGCGGCACCTGACGGCACACGCCTGGACGCGGTGTCGGCGACCTCTCCGCTGCGCGTGGCTGCCGCTTTCGGAGTGGCAGACGCTTCCGGCGCGGGCCTATCGGCGCAGCCACTCAACAGGCCAGCCGAGAGCGCGACAGCCGCGATGATGGTGGACGGACCGGCAAACAGACGGAACATGTGCGAGACGGTGGGTAGATTGTAGAGACGCATGGACGCAATCGGTGCGCATGGAGCGAGCACGAGCACAGTGCAAGCGGCAAGCCTCCAGTTTCCGATTCCACGCCATTGGCGTCGCGGCGTTGACACCTGCCGCTGAAGTTATCGATGATCGACGTCAATCCCGCGATGCCGCGGAACATCTCCCGAAACCATGTCTGACTGTAGCGGCTCCCGCTCTACCCCTGGATGTGCCCTCACCTTCCTACTCCTCGACGCCGCCCGCGCCGTCGAAGCGCGCGCTGAAGGCGCACTGTCCGAGGTCGGACTCTCACTCGCAAAGCTGGGCGCATTGCGCCATCTCATTCTCGCGGCCGAACCGCTTTCGCTCTCCCACTTGGCCGAGCGCCACTGCTGCGGCAAGTCGAACGTCACGCAGCTGGTCGATCGGCTCGAGGCCGACGGATTCGTTTCGCGCGTCGCGGATCCGGAAGACCGGCGCACCATTCGAGCGGCGGTGACGGACAGCGGCCGCGCGGCCTATGAGCGGGCAAGCACCCTCCTCGCGGAGCTCGAGAGCACACTCGACGCCCGGCTCGGTGCGGCGCCGCGCGCGGAGCTCGCTCGCCAGTTGAAGGCGCTCCGCGAGGGCTGAGCGCAGCGGGGAACGGGCCCCCGGAATCCATGCTAGCTTTGACCGTATGGGTCACCATCATCATCACGGGCCGGGACATGCGCACCACCACCACGTCGACGACGGCTACAACGCACGACGGCTGATCGTCGTCCTGCTGCTGACGGCCGCCTACATGCTGGCGGAAGCCGTCGGTGGCTGGTACTCGCACTCGCTCGCGCTCATCGCCGATGCGGGACATATGCTGTCCGACGTCGCCGCCCTCGCGCTGAGCCTCTTTGCCGTATGGATCTCGCGCAAGCCGCCAACCGCAGCGCGATCATACGGCTACCATCGCACGGAAATCCTCGCCGCGCTCGCGAATGCGGCCACCCTCATTGCGATCTCGGTGTGGGTCTGCGTCGAAGCGTATCGCCGGCTGCAATCGCCAAGTGAGGTGGCGGGCCGCGTGGTGATGGCGATCGCCGCGGGCGGGTTCGTCATCAACCTTGCGGGGATGTGGGTGCTGAGCGGCGGGCGTCACGGGAATCTGAACATCCGTGGCGCATGGCTCCACGTCGCGACGGATGCGCTCGGAAATATCGGGACGGTCGCTGCCGGTGCCGCGGTCGCCTACCTCGCGTGGGCGTGGGCCGACCCGGTCGCGTCCGTGGCGATCGCGCTGCTCGTGTGCTGGTCCGCGTGGGCGCTCCTCCGTGAGAGCGTGGACGTCCTCATGGAGGGTACGCCGAGTGGCATCGAGCCTGATCGCGTGCGCGACTCACTCGCGTCTGTCGGGGGGGTGGCCGCGGTGCACGACCTGCACATCTGGTCCATCACGAGCGGTCGCGTGTCGCTCTCGGCTCACATCGCCGTGGACGGATCGCGTCCCGACCGCGACGTGCTCCCCGACCTCTGCCAGCAGCTCCGCGAGTTGTTCGGCATCACGCACGTCACACTGCAGCTCGAGAGCGAATGTGCCGCGAGTGAGGTTCTCCACGCCTGATCGGTCCCGCGTGGTCTAGCTGGTCGCGGGACCGGCTTCCTAAGGCGACGGGATGATGACGTTGATCCGGCCAGGCGGCGGTGGGATCTTCGTTCCCCCGGAAGTCTTACGGCTTGCCTTGGCTTTCTTCTTGGTGGGCGCGGCATCGTGTGTCGTGCGCTTCGCGGTCGCCTTCTTCGCCGACGTTTTACCCGAGCTCTTCGCGCTCGATTTCGCCGGTGCCGCCTTCGCAGTGACGGCCGAAGTCGGTACGGGTGCCGGCGCAGGCGGCGCGGATGGTGTGGGGCGTGAGCCAAGCGGCGGGACACCCACCGGCGCCACGTTCCCTGCGGACACCGACGTCGTCGTCTTGCTCGCCTGCTGCGTCCCGTTGGTCGCGCCAAACAATCCCGTGATGAACGGCTTCGCGATGCAATCGTAGAAACCGCGGCCGTCGCAGATCGACTTCGCCGATCCCTCGACGAACTTCTGCACCTTGTCCGGATAGGTGTGACACCGCGGCGTGTTGGTGCCATGCACGCACCCGTTGTAACGCAGCAGGGCCGTCTGCCAGTCGCGCTCCGACGTCTGACCGGCCTTGTCGCGCGGACGGAAGTATTGGCTCAGGATGAAGACACCGTACTTCACGTTCGTCGAATCGGTCGCGAGGTCGCGTCCGAACAGCGACCCGAGCTCCTTCGTGAGCCACACCTTGGGATAGACCTGCATCAGGCCCACGGCGCCGACGTTCGACTTCGCGCTCGAGACGAATCGCGAGTTCTCCGTCAGCATCACGCCGAAGATGATCGCCGGCGAAATGCCGCGCACGTACGCCTCGCGCACTGCGAACTGCGCGATCGAGTCCGCGCGCGCGGAGTCGACCTGCTTCAGCCGCATCACGTCCTCGTAGAAGTTCCGCTTCTCCGCCTGGAACTTCGGCGACGCCATCAGCTGTGCGATGTGCGACGTGTCGTTTCCATTGATTGCCGACGCCACTCCAGGCGCATGCTTCCGCAACTCGTCCCCAAGTGTGCCGCTCGTGGAGTAGATCGGCCGGGTGTTCATCACGGTGTAGATGATCACCAGCAGCAGAACGACAATCAGGCCCAGCGAGCGCACCACATACATCAGCGGCGTCGGCTTCTTCCCGCCGCCGCGCCGTCCCGCCTCGTCACTGTCATCGCGACGCTCGCCTCGCGTGCGCCGCTCCGCCGCGAGGTCCTGCTCCGGATCCACCGGCTTAGTGGAAGATGCCGAAATGGCCGAGCAGCCACCAAAGAACGAGGAAGATGAGCACAATGCTGAAGCATCCTCCGCCCATCTTCTTCGCCCCGTAACCAGCGGCCAGGCCGCGCAGCAACTTGCTCATGCTCTGTCTGCTCCGTTGACGATGCCGGCAGGAGTGCAGAAGCCGTACCGACAGGCGGTCGAGTCCGCCGTCGATAGCGGGCTGATGACTTCGGTTGATGGCACGTACCCTGCCTTACAAGGGTACGACTGATCTCGGCACTCGCCGATCACACCTGGAGGTTCAATGCGCTCGTCCATCAAAACACTCTTCATCGCGCCCGCTTTCGTACTCGCCGCAGCATGCAGCAAGGACAAGCCGGCTGACGCCACGCTCAGCAACGACCTCACCTTGGCCGCACAGGCCAAGCAGACAGCGACACTTGATTCCATAACGGCGGTGGAGCGTACGAAGGCTGCAGCCATAGCGGCGGCTCCTGTCGCGCCCGCACTTCGCGCGAGCGCGCCGACGCGTACAAGCACCGTTCGCCATCGCACCGCTTCGAGCGGCTCCAGCGGCAGTACGTCTTCGCAGTCGCGCGGCACCGTCACGGAAAAGAACACGAAGCGTGACGCCGTGGTCGGCGCCGCGGCAGGCGCCGTCATCGGTGGCGTCACACACGGCGTGAAGGGCGGCATCATCGGGGCAGCGGCCGGCGGCATCCTCGGCGGCATCATCGGCAACAACGTCGACGTGCACAAGAAGCCCGCTCCGTGAACGGCAGGATGATAGGACGATAGGACGATAGGCCCTCCTATCCTCCTATCCCCATCCCCCATTGCTGATTGACAGTGACCGGCATCCAGCCTAATATTCAGGGCTGCGACCGCCATACGGCCGCTCGTGCACACATTACCCACGGAAGGACGTACTGATGGTCGAGATCCACCTCGAAGAAAGCGATCGCCTCGATTGGGCCCTCAAGGCCTTCAAGCGGAAGATCGCAAAGGCAGGCATCCTCAAGGATCTGCGGAAGAAGCGCTACTACGTGAAGCCGAGTGAGGCTCGGCAGCTCAAGGCCGCCGCGGCCCGTCGCCGCAGCCGCACCGAGCGCTCGCGCTAGCCTTCGGGCACCAGCGCAGTTTACGGATGGCGAAAGAAGACGCAATTCAGCTCGAGGGCGCCGTCACGGAAGTGCTCCCGAATGCCACATTCCGGGTGCAGTTGACCAACGGGCACAACGTGCTGGCAACACTCGGCGGCAACATGCGCCGGTTTCGGATCAGGGTGCTCGCCGGTGACCGAGTCACTATCGAGGTGTCTCCCTACGATCTCACCAGGGGCCGGATCACTTTCCGCCACAAGAACTGAGTCGTCATTCCCTGAGCAGTGCAACTGGAGCCCCGGCAACGGGGCTCTTTTGCGTCCCCTCCCGCACTACTCGGCGTCCGTTGCGAGGTGCAGCACCGTCGACTCCACATCGTTCCGACGAATCGGACCCCCGAGCTTCGAGCGAACGCGCGCCAGCAGCAGCACGGAGACGACGCTCAGCGCCGCCACGAATCCCCACCACAGTCCTATCGCGCCGAGGCGCGTGTGGAACCCGAGCAGCACGCTGACCGGAAAGCCGACGAGCCAGAACCCCGCGAGGTTGATGATGAACGGCACCCGCGTGTCACCCAACCCGCGCAACACGCCACCACATACGGCCTGAATGCCGTCAAAAACCTGGAACACACCGGCGACAGGTAGCAGCGCTGCTGCCAGTGCGAAGACGGGCGCGTCAGGAGCGTAGAACGCGGCAATCGCGCCGGGAGCGATCAGCAGCAGTGCCGCCGTCAAACTCATGAATCCGGCGCCACACACGATGGCCGCACGCGCACTCTCTCGCGCAGCCTCAGCGTCGGCGGCCCCGGCGGCATGTCCCACCCGCACGGCTGCCGCTGCTCCGATGCCGAGCGGCACCATGAAGGTGAGGCTGGCGAAATTGATCGCGATCTGGTGCGCCGCCATCTCCGTCGTGCCAAGAACGCCCATCAGCACACCGATCGCCGCAAACGCCCCGTATTCGAGCGCCTGCATGAAGGCGATCGGGAGCCCGAGACGCAGCATGGCGCGCAGCGGCGCTGCGTGGAGCGTTTCCCGATGCCACGGCACGAGCGCGGGCCGCATGGCGCTCCAGCCAAAGCCGAGGAGCAGGAGCGCCATCATCCACCGGCTGGCGACGGTGGCCCACGCCGACCCCGGCGCGCCCATCGCCGGGCTTCCGAAGTGACCGTAAATGAGGACCCAATTCAGCACCGCGTTCGACAGATTCGCGAGCACGATGACCACCAACATCACTCGCATGCGTTTCATCGCCTGGAGGGTTTGGCGAAGGACAACGAAGGCGAAGAAGGGTAGCGCGCCAAAAATGGAGATGCGCACGTACGATGATGCGATGGGCACTAGCCGCGGTGGCTGATGCAGCAGCGTCATCACCGTGCTCGAGGGGTACAGCACCGCGCTCATGACGATCGCGATTCCGGCGGCCATCACGAAGCCGCGCTGGACGCCACGAGCCGCGGCCTCGCGATCGCCTGCGCCGAGCGCCTGCGACACGACCGCGTCCAGCACCATCAACGTCCCGGCGGCCGGCAACATCAGCGACGTGAAATACAGGTTTCCCAGCGCGACCGCTGCAAGTGCCTCTGCGGAGACGCGGCTCACCATGAGCGTGTCCACGACGCCCATGAGCATCAGCCCCACCTGCGCCAGCACCACAGGCACGGCCAGGCGCGACATTGCTGAGATTTCCTGAAGGCGTGGCAGGCGAGCCAGCACGAAGTGTCCGTTCGGGGTACGCAACTACAGTCGACCAAGATATTCACATGCGACTACTGCGGTCGGTTTCCATCATCAATGCAATGCTGCTCACGTCCGGATTTGCCGGCGCAGGCGCGCAGCACGCCGGACATGACATGTCTGCAATGTCCGCGGACACGGCCGCGCACCCGTCCTCGCGCTTGCACGTGATGGTGCAGGCGATACCGCTCGTCACGCGCGCCGACCCTTCGGCCGGCGGGGCGCCTGTTACCCAGGCGGTGCTGTCGCAGGTCGTGGCCATGCTTCGCGGATCGTTTGCGGACGGGCACGGCGCGCTCGCCGCGGCGCTCGATGCGGAAGGCATCACGATGCCCAACGGTGAGCTCAACACCGGTGGCTATGGCGAAGGCTTCGTCGATCGCCGGCACCCACATACGTACATCCACGAGCTCATGGTCTCGGGGCTCGGCCAGACGGGGCCCGTGAATTGGTCCGCGTCTGCAGGTCGTGGATTCGCGCCGTCCGGCACAGACGATCCCATGATGAGGCCGATCGTCAAGTTTCCCATCAATCACCACCTCGCGCAGATCCTCGAGCGGGCCACGATCATCGGCGCGGCACGCGTGGGTCCAATCGTCGTCGAGGGTGCGACGTTCGGCGGGGACGAGCCATCGTATCCGTCGTCGCTGCCGCGAGCGAGCCGCTTCGGCGATTCCTGGTCCGTGCGCGCGACCATGATCCCCGTCGCGGGCCTGGAGCTTCAAGCGAGCCACGCTCGCGTTGCGTCGCCGGAGGAGTCCAGTGGTATCGGGCTGGATCAGCGGAAGCAAAGCGTGTCGGCCCGCGCGATTGCGCCGGATGGCGGCCGTTACCTGCTGGTCGAATGGGAGAGAACTACGGAACGCGATGCCGTTCGCATGCGTGACGTGTTTGGCTATGGCTCCGCGCTTGCCGAATGCGCTGTGAGGACAGGTCCCTTCGGACTGGCGCTGCGGCTCGAGCAGTCGGAACGCCCGGAGGAAGATCGTCTCGCCGAACCGTTTCGAACGCCCCGGCCAAGCACGGATCTCAGCATCAATGGGCTCACCCGGTGGCGAACGGTGACGCTTCACGTGTCGGGACCGGCGCAGGTCCACGGTTCCCTCGCCGGCTCCCCGTTCATCGAGCTCGCGGATCTTTCGGCGGAGCCGCGCAATCCGCAATCGCTCTTCACTCCCGAGCGACTCTACGGCACGTCGCGTTTTGTCATGTTGACCGCCGGCATTCGCCTGCGCATCGGCGGCGCGCACGCCCGGATGGGCCGATACGGAGTGGCGGACATCAATGGTCCCGCGATCCGCAGCATGACCGGAGGCGTCACGGAACATCAGCACTGAGGGTCTTGCCCCGCGCCGTGTGTCTTACTCACAACCTTCGTCTTCAGAATCATGTCCGTCGTTGTTCGCGCCCGTGCACGCACCGGGCTTTGCCTTCTTGTCGCAGCATGCTCGGGTGACCCTTCTTCACCCGACCCTACGCCCCTCACGAGCTCGTCGCCCGTGACCATGACTGTGCTCGGCCGCGGTGATTTCAAGCCGCTCCGATATTCCGCGGAATTGGCGGTCCGGGGCAGCACGGCCTACACCACCACATGGGGAAACTCCGGAACGACGAGCGCGTTCTACATCTGGGATGTCGCGGGCAATACGCCAGCGCTGGTCGACTCTGTCGTGGTGCCCGGCGCGCGGACGCTCGGCGACGTCGCCGTGAGCGACGATGGAACGCTGCTCGTCGTCGCCACGGAATCGAGCGGCTCACTCGCTATCTACAGCCTTGACGACCCTCGCAAGCCGGTGCTCCTGTCCCGAACGACCGCTGGTGTCGCGCTCGGCGTTCACACCGCCGAGATCGGGCGCGTGAATGGGAAGCTCTATGGATTTCTCTCGATAGACCCAAGCGGCACAATCGCGGCGCAACTCGTCGTCGTCGACCTGAGCGACCCTTCCGCGCCGCAAACCGTGCTGACTCGCACGATCGGCCGTCCGTACGTCCACGACACCTTTGTGCGCGACGGACTGCTCTATCTCGCGCTGTGGAACGACGGCGTCGCCATTTGGGACATCGGTGGTGGGGGCAAGGGCGGCACCGTTGCGAATCCTGTGGAGTTGGGACGCGTGCAAACGGTCAACGGCGAAGTCCACAACATCTGGTGGTTGAAGGACCCGGTTACGGGCATCACGAAGTACGCGTTCATCGGCGAGGAGGGTCCGGGGTCCATCGGCGTCTCATCAGTCGGCGATGTCCACGTGGTAGACGTGAGCGTCCCGTCAGCACCACGAGAGGTGGCGTACTACACCGTGACGGGAGCCGGCACCCACAACTTCTCGGTCGACGAGCCGAACGGCATCCTCTACGCGGCGTACTACAATGCCGGTGTTCGAGCACTCGACGTCCGGGGGGATCTCGGCACGTGCACCGACGCGCAAAAGTCCACGCCGCTGAACACCACCCTTGCTCTGTGCGATCTGCGAAAAATGGGTCGCGAGCTCGGCATTGGGCTGACCGATCGGGGCAACGCGGTGTATGTGTGGGGTGTCCAATATCTGAGCGGCGCGCTCTATGTTTCGGACATGATCAACGGGCTGTGGAAGCTCACTCCGGTCACGCGACCGTAGGAACGCCGCCCAGCTCACCGTATTTGTCGTGATTTTGCTACATTGTCGGGGTGACGCAGGACGCGTCTCTTCCCGCTGCCCCCTTCCGAGGTCGTTCTAATGGTTCGCCCACGTACCGCGGCTGTCGCTTCGCTGCTGCTGCTCCCGATGGCTGCCGGAGGGTTTCTCCTCCAGGGCGGCCCGACTCGGTCGACCCCGCGGCTGTTCGAGCAGGTGCTTTCGATCGTGGCGAACCGGTACGTGGACTCGCTGCAGAGCGCTGTCATCTTCGAAAAGGCGGCGAGCGGTCTGGTTCGGGAGCTCAACGATCCCTACAGTGAGCTACTCCCGCCCAAGGAGAACGAAGTATTCAATCGTCAAGTGGGCGGGCGGTATGGCGGCGTCGGCATGCTGCTCGAGGCACAGACGGTCGCGGGCGGAACGCGCATCGCGGTCGCGCGGGTTTTCCCGCATACGCCGGCAGAAGACGGCGGCGTGCTCGAGGGCGATCAGATCATCAAGGTCGATACGCTTCCCATCACGGGCGGGACGAAGATCGACAGCGTGTCGAACGCACTTCGCGGGACACCGGGCTCCACGGTCAACGTGACGTATGTCCGGCCCGGCGTCACGGTGCCGATCAAGCTGTCCTTCAAGCGCGCGGTGATCCATGTGCCCGCGGTGCCGTTCTCCATGATCGTCGGGGATCACATCGGTTATATCCCGCTCCAGACATTCAACGAGAACACGGCGGAAGAAGTGCAGGCCGCAGCAGCGAAGCTCGTCGCAGAGGGAGCCAAGGGGCTCGTGCTCGACCTGCGTGACAACGGCGGCGGCATCGTGGAGCAGTCGCTCGCGGTGAGCTCGCTCTTCCTCAAGGACAACCAGCCGATCGTCAACGTCCGCGGCCGGAATACGCCCGACGAGATCGCACGCGCGTCGCGCGACCACCTCGCCGCGCAGCCACCGCTCGTGATCCTCACCGACGGCAACACGGCATCAGCCAGTGAGATCGTAGCGGGCGCACTCCAGGATCACGACCGCGCACTCGTCCTCGGCACGACCAGCTTCGGCAAGGGGCTGGTGCAGTCGGTGTTCCCACTCGATGGCGGCTACGCGCTGAAGATCACGACCGGCAAGTGGTACACGCCGAGCGGTCGCAGCATCCACCGCGAGCGGAAGCTGGTGGACGGACGGCTCGTCGAAACGAAGCCGGATTCGCTCGAGACGGAAGCGGAGAAGAAGGCGAAGCCGGCATTCAAGTCCGACGCCGGCCGTACGATCTATGGCGGCGGGGGCATTGCGCCTGACGTCATCGTGGCCGACGACACACTGTCCACTCCGGAGCAGGAGTTCTACAAGGCTGTCGTGGCCGCGAAGGCCCAGGCGTACTTCACGACGATGAACCAGTACGCGTTCGAGCTGAAGGGGTCGCCGAAGAACTTCACCGTGACGCCGGCATGGCGCACTGAGTTGCGCCGTCGCCTCACCAGCGCCGGCTTGGTCATCGACGCGAAGTACGAGCCCGTCGCGACGAAGATCCTCGACCACGACCTCGATCGCCGCGTCGCTCGCCTCGTCCTCGGCGACGCCGGAGCGAAGGAGCGTGCGCTGGACGAGGACCATCAGCTCACGCGCGCCATCCAGCTCCTGACGACGGCACGCACGCAGGTCGCATTGCTCGCCGCGGCGCGCACCACGGCGGCCAGCGCGAGCAACATTCCGCAGAGGCACTAGCCCTTTCGTGGGCGCAGAGGCGAAGACGACTCTCACGAAGCTTGGTGGCGTGACCGGCCGCATCGCGCGCGACGGCGCGATCTGGGCCGTGCATCCGCGCGGAAATGTGCACGTCGCCGACACGGTGATCTTCGCAGAGAAACTCGTCATCCCGGGCGCCGCGCGTTGATTCCGCACACGATCGTCGTACCGCGCACCGCACGCTACTACACGCTCGGTCCCACGCACGGCTTTCCGCGCGAGCTGTGGATCGTGTGTCACGGCTACGGCCAGCTCGCGGCGCGCTTCATCAGCCATTTCTCGCCGCTCGACGATGGGACGCGATTGATCGTGGCGCCGGAAGCGCTGTCGCGCTTCTATCTCGATCCGATCGCGGAGCGTCATGCGCAGCGCGACCCTCGCGTGGGCGCCACGTGGATGACACGCGAGGACCGCCTCGCCGAGATTTCGGACTATGTCGGCTATCTCGATCTCGTCGCGGCTGAAGTGCGGCATCACCTTGCGGGCGCGTCGCCGAGGATCGTGGTGCTGGGTTTTTCACAGGGTACGGCGACGGTGAGCCGATGGCTCGCCGAGAGCGATCTCCGTGCGGATCATCTCGTGCTGTGGTCCGGAGGCATCCCTCCCGAGCTGGACCTCGGGATGTGGGCCAGCACCCTGCGCGGCGTGTCGATCAGCCTCGTTGCCGGCGACGCGGACGAGATGGTGACGCCAGAGGCGGTGGCGCGTGAAGCGGAGCGACTGTCATCGGCCGGAGTGGCATTCCATGTTCACCGGTTCGGCGGCGGGCACACGATCGATGCCGGAGCGCTCGCGGCCCTCGCCGAGAGATTTCAGCGGGGCTGAGGGGCTCAGTTGCGTCGCGCGTCGCGCAGCCGCTCGATGTCGCGGCGGTCCTTCTTTGTCGGGCGCCCTTTCTCTTCGAACAGGAAGGCGGCAGGCGCCATCCTCAACTGCTCCGAGAGCTTTTCACGAGCCGCGATACTCGCGGGGCGCTCCTCGTACAGCTTCGCGGCGGCCGATGCCGGGCCTCGGCGCTCACTCAGCTCACGGACCACAATCACGTGCTCGTAGGGTCCCAACCTGATGCGCACCTCGTCGCCGGGTTGGACCATCTTCGCCGGTTTCACGTGATCGCCGTTCACCTCTATCTTGCCACCGCCGATGGCGTCCACGGCGAGCGAGCGCGTCTTGAAGAAACGCGCTGCCCAGAGCCATTTGTCGAGCCTGACTTTCGGGGTTGCATTGTCAGTGTCTCTCATGGTTCGAAAAATAAGCGGCGCTCGGCGATCATCGGGAGTTGCTGTGCCATGAAAAGTGGGTCTGGCCGGGGGGTTGAAATCAGCGCAGCAGAGCTATATATTTCGACATCAAACGATTGGATGACGAACAATGCCGACACATTACAAGGGTAGTCCCGACGAAGTGCTGGCGCTCGACACCGTGATCAAGCTGACCCGGAGCTTCAATTCGCTCCAGGCGAAGTTGACGCCGTATCTGCAGAAAGACTTCGGCATTACGGAAAGCCAGTTCGGGGTGCTCGAGGCGTTGCTTCACCTGGGTCCGCTGTCGCAGGGGCAGCTCTGCCAGAAGATCCTTCGAAGTGGCAGCAACCTCACCACGGTGGTGGACAACCTCGAGCGCGATGGGCTGGTGACGAGAGTGAGGGACGAGGCGGACCGCAGGGTTCAGATCGTGCAACTCACGGAGAAGGGCCGGGAGCTGGTCGCAAGGGCATTTCCGGCTCATGTGGAACGCGTGGCTGGTCTGATGAAATCGTTGACCGTCACCGAGCAACGCGAGCTAGGGCGCATGTGTCGCAAGCTGGGCAGCGCCGGCACCGACTGAACGACTCTATGAGTTTTCGCGGCACTAATATTTCGACATCGTAAAGTTTTCCTACGGAGAGTACAGAATGCGAACCAAAGTCAATGACCAGATCTCGACTGCCTCGGTAACGGCGGAAGCGGCGGCCGAATCGCGTCGCTCCATCCGGAAGTACGAGGCGACCCCCATTCCCACAGCCGACCTGCGCGAGCTGCTCAGGCTTGCCGCGCGTGCGCCGTCAGCGTTCAACGCGCAACCATGGCGCTTTGTCGTCGTTACGGATGAGGCACTCAAGGGCAAGCTGTCACAGGCCGCCTTCGGCCAGCAGCAGATCGTCCGCGCCCCGGCGACCATCGTCATCTACAGCGACATGCAGAGTGCGCTTGAGCGCTTGCCGGAATCAATGCATCCGGGTATGCCGAGCGAGCAGCGTGACGCCGGAGTGGCGAGCTTCCGCGCCACCTTTGCGAGTCAGACCGTCGAAGAGCGCGAAGGCTGGGGCCTTGGGCAAAGCAACATCGCGCTCGGCTATCTCCTGCTTCTCGCGGAAGCGAAGGGCTTCGCGACCTCGCCGATGCTCGGCTTCGAGCCCGAGAAGGTGAAGGAGCTGCTCGGGCTTCCAGCACATGTACGTATTCCGGCGCTGGTCTCGATCGGGTATCCTGCAGAGGATGGGTTCGCTCCTCATCGGCTCGATGTCGATTCGCTCGTCGAGTTTCGCTGACCGCACTGCGCGTGCACGGAAGAAATGGAGCGAGCTGTCGCTCAGGGAAGGCGTCACAGCGCTCGGGCTCGCGCCGACCCCAGTGTTCGACTGCGAGTATTTCCGTTCGGTCTACTTCCGGGAACCAGGCGGCGTGCTCTTTGAGCTCGCGACCGACCAGCCAGGATTCACGGTCGACGAACCGCTCGAGCAGTTGGGCCATGCGTTGATGCTACCACCGCAACACGAGCCATCGCGCGCCGAGATCGAGCGAAAGCTGCCCGCCCTTCACGACCCGCTTCGATCACCGCTCGATGCCGATCATTCAACACCACAGCCGGACCCTTCACCATGAGTACGATGAGCACAGCACTCGACCTGCATGTCCACCAATGGGAACCAGCCGCGCGACCTGACGCGCCCACCATCCTGCTGCTTCACGGCACCGGTGGCGACGAAAACGACCTACTGCCCTTGGGACGCATGCTGTCGCCAGGGTCTGCGCTGCTGAGCGTACGTGGCAACGTGCTCGAGAATGGCGCGCCGAGATTCTTCCGTCGCCTCGCGGAAGGCGTGTTCGACATCGAGGATCTGCATCGTCGCACGGCCGACCTCGCGGACTTCGTCGTTGCGGCGTCCGCCGCCTACGGCTTCGAGCTGTCTTCATTGCACGCCATGGGGTATTCGAACGGGGCGAACGTTGCCGCGAGTGTCCTGCTATCGCGCCCCGAGATTTTAGCGGGGGCCGTCCTCTACCGGGCGATGGTGCCGTTCGAGCCATCCAGCCGCGTGGATGTAACTGGGAAGCGCGTGCTCATTAGCGCGGGCCAGTTCGATACCATGATTCCGCGCGCCGGAAGCGAGCGCCTTGCAGCACTGCTGCGCGACGGTGGGGCGGAGGTAGAGCTCGCCTGGCAATCCGCCTCCCATGGCCTCACGCAGGCGGACGTCACACTCGGGCAGCGCTACTTCCAAGGCTGACCCGACTGACGAGGGGGAAGCGCGTCGCGGGTGCGTGTTCTGCCACCTTGACTTCCCGTTCAGTTGCGGTAACTTACTGACCAGTCATTAACAACTTTGGCCATGGCCTGGGAACGCTTTTGCCCCGAGGCGGCTTACATATCTGACCAGTAAGTTATCTAAATAAATGTCCGAAGCCACAACTGAACCGCGTTGGCGCAGGCTCCCAGAGGAGCGCCCAAAGCAGATCCTCGACGCCGCGCTCGCCGTGTTCGCCGAGCACGGCCTTGCCGCAGCCAGGCTCGATGATATCGCGAAGAGGGCGGGGCTCTCCAAGGGCACCATCTACCTCTACTTCCCGAACAAGGAAGAGCTGTTCCGCGAAGTGGTCCGCACTTCGGTGGTCGCCTACATCGCACGCGCGGAAACCGTCTTCAAGAACGAGCGCGATCCGAGGCAGTCCCTCGACGCATGGATGGACGGATACTGGGCATATCTCCGTTCACCTGTGTTTCCAGCGATGCATCGCCTGATCAGCTCGGAACTCACGAACTTCCCCGACCTCGCCGAGTTTTACGCGACGGAAGTGATCGAGCGTGCGCAACGCCTCGTGTGCGGCATCCTCGAGCGTGGCATGGACGCCGGCACCTTTCGCCGGATGGACCCGCTGGTCGGCGCGCGCATGCTCAGCGCGCTCTTCGTCACACACGCCCTCTGGTTTCATCAGCGCCAGTGCTTCAAGAACATCCAGAACATTCCCGCCGACGTCCTGCTCCAACAGATCCGCGACTTCTTCTTCAACGCAATGAGCCCGACTTCAACGGGAGTTTCCGCACTTGTCTGACATGAACTGCCATGCACCCCGCCGACCGATCACCGCCGGCGCCATTCTCACCGTCCTGATCGCGTTGCTCGCGTTCGTCGCGCGCAGCGCTGGCGCGCAGCAGCCGGCCCCCGACAGCTCCATTCGCCTCACGCTCGGCGACGCGGTTCGCCTGGCGGCGCGCCAGAGTGCTGCCGTCGAGGGAGCGCTCGCTCGCGTGGACGCAGCGAAGGCACGCGTCACCGAGCGTCGCGCCGACCTGTTGCCGAACGTCTCCGCGGCGCTCGCCGAGCGCGGCTCGACGATCAACAGCGCCACTTTTCCGATCGACTTTCCAGCGACGCCGGGACAGCCGCCGCTCTTTGATCCCAACGGATCGATTCTCGGTCCGGTGAACAGCTTCGATGCTCGCGCACGCGTGTCGCAGTCGCTTTACGATCCCGCCGCGCGCACACGTGTGCAGACGGCACGCACTGGTGTTGCGGCCGCGAATGCGGACGTCGCGAGCCTCGCAGACCAGGCGTCGGTCGCTGCGGCGAACGCGTACCTTTCAGTGCTGCGCGCGGATGCCGTTTACACCGCACGGCTCGCGGATTCCACGCTTGCCGCGGAGCTACTGGGCATCGCGCAGGATCAGTTGAAGGCGGGCACCGGCATCATTCTCGACGTCACGCGCGCGCGCTCACAGCTCTCCGGCGCGCGGACGCAGCTCATCGTCTCGCGCAATGAACGTGATCGCACGCGCATCGACCTCGCGCGCACGCTCGGACTTCCGCTCGTGCGCCTCGAGCTGACCGATGCGCTCGCCTCGCTGCCCTCACCGGCAAGTGCCGGATCGGGTGCCTCATTGGACTCCTCGATCCGCAGTCGCAAGGATGTACAGGCACTCGATCTTCAGGTGCGTGCGGCTCGCGAGCAGGCCGACGCGATTCGCGCTGAGCGCCTGCCCACCATTGGCGTGTTCGCTGACGAGGGCCTGAGCCAGCGCAATGGCCGCAGCTATCTGCCGACCTACGACTGGGGAATTCAGCTATCGCTCCCGATCTTTGACGGATTTCGTCGCGAAGCGCGCGTGACGGAGCAGGTATCGGCCGCGCGCGACCTCGAGATCCGCGCTCGTGACCTCCGCGCCCAGGTGGAAGCAGACGTTCGGTCGGCCACGCTGACCCTCCGGTCGTCCGCGGAGGCCGTGAGCGCCGCGCGCGAGCGACAGGCTCTCGCCGAGCAGGAGGTTGCGCAGGCCCGCGAGCGGTTTCAGGCTGGTGTCGCCGGCAATGCGGACGTCATCACCGCTTCGATCACGTTGAACACGGCGCGAACGCAGCTCGTCGACGCACTGACCTCGTATCAGGCCTCGCGCGTGGCACTCGCGAGGGCGCAGGGATCCATCGCCACGATCGACTGACCGACCCTTCATTCGCCTTCTGTTTCCGAATCAACTCGCACGCTCGATCAGACCATGGCTTCCGCAACCCAACCCCAGGATCCTCCTGCTCGTCCAACGATCGCTCCGGCGCCGGAATTGGCACCGAGCAATCGCGGGCGCATCGTTCTCGTGATCGTCGCGATCATCGCGCTCATCGGTATCACGTGGGGCGTGAAGCAGTGGCTCTACGGCCGAACTCACGAGTCGACTGACAACGCGCAGGTCGACGGTCACCTCGTACCCGTGCTCGCGAAAGTGAGTGGGTACGTCACCGCGGTGAATGTCGCCGAGAACAACGAGGTGCACGCCGATTCGACACTGGTGCGAATCGACGAGCGCGAGTTCGCGGTGAAGCTCGCACAGGCAGACGCCGACCTGGGCGCCGCTCGCGCGTCAGCGGGAGGTAGGGGCGTGGAAGGGCAGGCCGAAGCGATGGTGCAGAACGCGACGGGTCAACGTGCAGCGCTCGACGCCAACATTGCGGCGGCCCGCGCGAACGCCACGAAGGCAGAATCCGACCTCGCGCGCATGCGGGAGCTCGTGGCGAAGCAGATCGTTTCACGACAGCAACTCGATGCCGCGCAGGCGGCTTCGGACGCGGCTCGCGCGCAGCTTGCGTCGGCGCAGCGCTCCGCGGGTGCGGCGGGTGCTGGCATCGTGAACGCACAGGCAGGCGTGCGACTCGCACAAGCGCGCCTCGCCGGCGCGCAGGCATCGCGGGACAATGCGCAGCTTCAGCTTTCGTATACGCGGGTGACGTCGCCGGTGTCGGGTGTCGTGTCGCGCAAGCAGGTGGAGGTCGGACAACTGGTGCAGGCTGGACAGCCGCTGCTCACCGTCGTATCGGACACGGGCGTGTGGATCACGGCGAACTTCAAGGAAACGCAGCTCTCCGATCTCAAGGTCGGACAGCCAGCGGAGCTCGATATCGACGCGTACGGCGGATGTCAGGCGAAGGGCGTGGTGGAGAGTGTCAGTCCCGCGACGGGAGCGAAGTTCGCCCTGCTGCCGCCGGACAACGCCACGGGCAACTTCACGAAGGTGGTGCAGCGGGTTCCCGCGCGGATCAAGATCACGGAGGGTTGCGGCAAGGATCATCCGCTGCGTCCGGGCATGTCGGTGTTCGCGCACGTCAGCACCAAGTAACGCATCGGCCATAGGCAACGGACACGAACATGGCTGACGGCACCGCAATCATCACCGCGGGACCGCGGGGCACCGCGCGCGCATACGTGGCATCGGTCAAGGTGGCGACCGATGACAAATACAAGTACAAGTACTTCATTGCCATCGCGGTAACGCTCGCTGCGGTGCTCGAGCTGATCGACACGTCAATCGTGAACGTCGCCATCCCGCACATGATGGGAAATCTCGGCGCCACGCTCGACGAGATCTCGTGGGTGTCGACCGGCTACATCATCGCGAACGTGATCGTGATCCCGATGTCGAGCTGGTTGTCGGGCTACTTCGGGCGAAAGCGGTATCTCACCGGATCCATTCTGCTTTTCGTGGTCGCATCGTTCTTCTGCGGTGCCGCCGGCTCGCTGGGCGGACTCATTTTCTGGCGGGTGGTGCAGGGATTGGGTGGCGGCGCACTGCTCTCCACCGCGCAGACCACGCTCTTCGAGGCGTTTCCGCCCAAGGAAGTCGGCATCGGACAGGCGATGTTCGGCGTGGGCGTCATGGTCGGACCGACGATTGGTCCCACGCTTGGCGGCTACATCGTCGACAACCTGAGTTGGCCCTGGATCTTCTACATCAACATCCCGCTCGGCATTTTTGCGGCGTTCATGGTGTACACCTACGTCCGCGATTCCGCGCACCAGACGAAGGCGAGCACGATCGACGGGAGTGGAATTCTCCTGCTGGCGCTGTGCGTTGGGTCGCTTCAGTGGATGCTCGAGCGAGGTGAGCGCATGGACTGGTTCGATTCGCGCTTTGTCACGATACTCGGCCTGACGGCGGTGATTTCGTTCGTGCTCCTCATCGTTCGCGAGCTGGTGATCAAGGAGCCGGTCATCGACCTGCGCGTGCTCAAGAACCGTCAGCTTGCCGCTGGGGTCATGATGGGCGCGTTCCTGGGCTTCGCGCTGTACGGCTCCGTCTTCGTGCTGCCCGTATTCCTTCAGGGATTGCACGGCATGACGGCGAACCAGACGGGAATGATCATCCTTCCCGGGGCACTGGCGTCGGCGTTCACGATGGCGTTCGTCGGCCGCAATTCGGCGCGGCTCGATGCGCGCGTCACGGTGCCGATTGGCGCGAGTTTCTTCATGTTCTCCATGTGGAGCCTGTCGCGGCTGACATTCGACAGCGGCGCGCACGAGTTGTTCTGGCCACTGGTCGCGCGCGGCGTTGGACTGGGGCTGATCTTCGTGCCGCTCACGGGCGCAACGATGGCGGAGCTGGCGCCGCAGCAGCTGGCGCAGGGCACCGGCATGTTCAACCTCACTCGTCAACTTGGCGGGTCGCTGGGCATCGCCATCAGCGCGACGCTGCTCTCGCGCTTCACGGCGCAATCACGAGCGTTGCTTGCCGAGCACGTCGTGGTCGGTGATCCGCTGACGACGTCGCGGCTGGACGGACTCACGCGCGCGTTGATTGCGAAGGGCGCTGACGTGCTGTCCGCAAAGCAGCAGGCACTGACGATTCTCGACCGTCAGCTTCAGGGGCAGGCGAGCGTGCTCGCGTTCTCGAAGCTGTACTTGCTCAGCGGGATGGCCCTCATGGCTTCGTTGCCGTTGTTGCTGCTCTTCCGGTCAGGCAAATCGCGAGGGCACGGACCAGCGGCTCACTAAAAAAACCGTTGCGGGCGTACCTGGTACGGTGTACTCGGGTACCCGGACCGGGCGCCAGCTTCGGGGAGCGATAGAGCCCACCCTGTATCCCAATGTTTCGTTCAACTTCGGCCGTAGTCGACGGGGAATTTCCGCGCACGGGATGGGTCGATTGTTCCCCGTGAGTCCTATGCCATTCCCGGTACCGAAGTACAGTGTACCGAGTACGCTCGTAACGAAGTCTTGTCGACCGCTGAACTAGGAGTCGGAAGAGTACACTTCGACTTCCGCGCTCCCATCTCGGCCGTACTTCACGTACATGAGCCACGGACGGCAGCAGACCTGACAATCCTCGACGTACTCCTGGTCGCTCCCCCCGCCCGGGTCCAGCGCGACTTCATTCGCTTCCCCGCAGCTTGGGCAATAGACGATGGCCTCCGTCTCGGCTGTTCCATCGCCGAGTGGGAATTCGGTCTCGATATCTTCATCCGACCAGTCCTCGTCTTCGCGTTCGCTCATGGCGTCCAAAATAGCGCCGAGATCGTCCGAGGAGAGGGTTGTCCTCGCAAACTGAAACAGTCGCGTCCCAAACGGGGGACACCGATTTGGATACATGAATCCTAAGTAGTTGGTGGCGAATGAGTTGGTGGCTGTGTGTGATGCGGCGCACACGATGCCTCGCAGGGTGTTCGAACATTGAACTCCCAGGAGCCCACCATGCCTCTTCGTCTCTGGATTCCCGCTCCGGCACGTCTCGCCGCGAGCGCCCTTCTCCTCCTCTCCACTGGCGCGTGCTACAGCAAGCGCGTCACCCGGATCGAGCCGACCGCCGTCACGGACCTGTCCGGCCGTTGGAATGACACGGACTCCCGCCTGGTCGCCAATCAGCTCGTCGAGCAGACGCTCGCCTCGGGCTGGGCCAAGCGGTACACCGACCTTCATGGCGGCGAGGCACCAACGGTGATCGTCGGGACGTTCGCCAACCGCTCGATGGAGCATATCGCCGTCGGGACCTTCGTGAAGGACATCGAGAGCGCGTTGATCACGACCGGTGCCGCCCGTGTCGTCGCGTCATCGGGCGAGCGGCAGGAGCTGCGCGCCGAGCGGAAGGATCAGCAGCAGAATGCGCGCGCCGATACGAGGTCGCGCGTGGGTCAGGAGCAGGGAGCGCGCTACGCACTCACCGGTGAGGTCCAGTCCATCGAAGATGTTGACGGGCGCGAGCGCGTCGTGTTCTACCAGGTCGATGCATCGATCGTGGACCTCGAGACGAACACGAAGGTCTGGGTGGGCCAACACAAGATCAAGAAGTATGTCGAGCGCGCGCGCTTCGGACTCTGACCCCAACCTCGGAGAATCCTCCATGTCTACCTACAAGATTCCACAGCTCGCGCCCACGGTGTTCATCACGGCCCTCATGGCGGCGGCGTGCGCCAACCCGAAGCGCATCGATGAAGGTCCCATGACTGTGATGCGGAATGGCGATCGTGTCAGCGCACCAACGCGGGGTATGGACGCCGCAACGACGCAGGCACTGGAGGCGCAGATCGCCGGCCGTAACAATCGCGACTCGCTGAGTGCCGTCGCATTCGCGAACTGCACACCCGCGATCTGCGCCGCGCTCGGCCGCGGTGAAGTCGCTCTCGGAATGACCGAGGCGCAGCTGCTCGCGGCATCGCGCTCCACCGAGATCGCCTGGACGATGCGCGGCGGGGCTGGAGTGACCGTGCTCACGCCGCGTGATGTCGATGCGGGGCCGCGCGATGCGGTTGGTCCCCTCGCGCTCGTGCAGCTCGCAGATGGCGCAGTGGCCAGCATCACGTATCGCGAGCCGCAAGGGCTGCGCACCGTCTCTGCCGCCTCTGATGCGAACGACGCCAACCACGTTCGTGCGGTGGCACTGGTGCGGGAAGGCGATGCTCTCGCCGCCGCCGGCGACTTCACGGCCGCGCTCGACCGCTACGACCGTGCGAGTGTCGTGAACCGCGCTGACGCCGAGCTTCAGTACAAGATGGCGACGTCGCTGGACAAGCTGCTGCGCCCGGTCGAGGCGGAGCTCCGCTACAAGATGTTCCTGAACCAGCTGGAGATTCAGCGCATCGACGCGCAGGGAAACGCGAACGCGAAGCTGGCCGATGCGATCGCGCGCGCACGCGAGCGAATCATCGTGCTCGACAAGAAGTAGACGCATACCTCGCGATCCATGCGCTCTCCCACCACAAGACGAATGATCCGACGCGCGGCCAGCGGTGTGGCAGCGATTGCCATGCTGCTGGCGGCGAGTGGATGCTCCTTGTTCCGCGCGACCATCGGCGCATATGAAACCGGTCCCGATGGAATTGCTCGCTCACAACAGCAGTTGCGCGAGGCGCTCGTTCGTGCCGACTATGCGGCCGCGCTGGGCTGGCACGAGGACGACGAATTGCTGCGCGCACTCGGTGTGGGGGCGAGTAGCTACTACGCCTCGCAGTTTGCGCGCAGCGTCGCCGTGCTCGATTCCGCGGCGTTGATCGCCGACGATCGGATCACGAACAGCGTGAGTGCCAGTGCGCTGGCGCTGGTGAGCAACGACCTCGTCCGTCCGTACCAGGCGCGGCGAACGGAGCGACTCTTCATCCCCTACTACGCGATGCTGGCTTTCGCGCGACTCGATCAGTGGGAAGATGCGGCGGTCGAGGCTCGGCGGCTCGGCGGCTTGTTGTCGCAGTATGCCGCTGATCGCACCGAATCCGAGCGGGCGACGCACGCGACGTTGCACTACCTGACCGGGGTGGTGTTCGAGCGCGCCGGAGAGAAGGGCGATGCGCAGGTGGCCTATCGTCTGGCACGCGCGCTGCTGCCCGAGCGGGTCGACAGCACGCGCGGCGGCGACGGTCGAGGTGAGGGCGAGATCCTGGTCGTGCTCGAGCGCGGTTTTGTGGCGCACCGCGCGACCGAAACGATCAGTGTGTTCCTCGGTGAGTCGGATCGGGACTCGCTCAACGACCGTCGTCGTGAAAAGAATGCGGGCGTCGTGAGCCGCATTGCCGGGGTGATGTCGAGCTCGAGTAGTTCAGAAAGCAGCACGGTGCGCGGCGACCGTTCGCGCAAGCCTGGCTGGGAATACGAGCATCACGACGACGATGACGGCTATTGGCTTCGCGTGTCCTTTCCATCCGTGCGCCGCGCGCCGCTGGTTCGTGGCGAGCCGAACGTCGTTGTCGATGGGGAATCGTTCGCCAGCGTCCGCGTCGGCTCCGTGCTGGACGATGCCGTCAATGCCGATCAGGATCGCGAACGCGCCGCCCTGATCGCGCGTGCCATAGCGCGCGCCACTGCAAAGTACGCCGTCACGAAGGCGGTGAAGGACAGCAAGGGAGAAGTCGCCGGCTCGATCGCCAACATCGGCGCCGCGCTGCTGGAACGTGCCGACGTGCGCTCGTGGCATGTACTGCCGCAGATGATCACGCTGCTGCGGGTCCGCCTGCCGGCGGGACAGCGACAGGTGCAGGTCGACGTCGGCGAAGGGCTGGAGCGCATCGATCTCGGCGAGGTGAGGGTGCGTGCAGGCCAGGTGACGATCGCATCGGCGCGCATGTGGAGGGAGACGCCGAGGGCCGGCCTGCTGGCCTCTGTGAGGTAGTCAGAGAGTCTGAAAGTCGGACAGTCAGACAGTCTGACAGCGGGTCAACTGAAGTCTGACAGCTGTTGCCTACACGGGCTCGTCCCTGGCTGGTCCGCGTGATTGTGTGATCACGTTGGTGACCAAAGCGGCGCATCAACCCAGTTGTGTAGATCATGACTGTCTGACCAGTCAGTTGACCCGCTGTCAGACGAGCGAGCGCGCAGCGCGAAGCGGGTCAGGCTGTCAGACTGTCACACGCCGTTACGGTGTGTCACATTCGGGCATGCATCCATTCCTGATTCTCGCGATTGGAATGGTCGTGATCATGGGTGCGATCATCGGCCTGCGACTGAATGCGTTCCTCGCCCTCGTCGGGGCGGCGATCATCGTCAGCTTCCTCGCTCCTGGCGAACAGGCGGTGAAGATCTCGCGCGTCGCGGAAGCATTCGGCCGCACGGCGGGCAGCATCGGGATCGTCATCGCGCTCGCCGCGATCATCGGAACGGCGATGACCGAGAGTGGTGCAGCCGACCGGATCGTCGCCGGATTCCTGAACGTGCTTGGAGAGCGGCGCGATGCCGTGGCACTTGGCGCAACAGCGTTCATCCTGTCGCTGCCGGTGTTCTTCGACACGGTGTTCTTCCTGCTAGCGCCACTGGCACGCTCGATGTACGGGCGCACGCATCGCAACTACCTCAAGTATCTCGTCGCGATGTCGGCGAGCGGTATTGCGACGCACACGCTGGTGCCACCGCACCCGGGGCCACTGGCGGTGGCCGACTCACTGGGTGTCGACCTTGGCGTGATGATCATGATGGGAATTGTCGTCGCGATTCCGGGCGCCATCGTCGGATTTCTCTTCGGTACCTGGATCGATCGGCGCATGCCCATACCGCTGCGAGTGGCGTTGCCGTCTGACGTCGTCGTCTCGACACCCGAGTCACCGCTGGGCTTCATTCCGGCGCTGCTGCCAGTTGTGCTGCCCGTGATACTCATCTCGTTCGGCACCATGATCGATGCAATGCGGGTATGGGCGCCCTCGTATGCCGCGACGTGGGCGCAGATACGCCCCGTCACTTCGGTGATCGGGAATCCGAATCTCGCCCTCCTCATTTCGGCCGCTGCGGCGATGCTGCTGTACAGTCGCCAGCGGCATCCGAGCAGGGAGCAGATGGCGTCCATGGTGGAATCATCGCTCATGGGGGCCGGCGTCGTGATTCTGATCGTGGCCGCGGGTGGTGCATTCGGCGCGATGCTTCAGGCCGCGCAGATCGGGCCGGCGATTCAACGCGTGTTCCCGACGAGCGGCGAGGGCGCTGGCATCAGCATACTGCTGCTCGCCTTCGGCGTGACATCGGTGCTGAAGGTGGCTCAGGGCTCGAGCACGGTGGCGATGATCACCGCAGTGGGTATGCTCAGCGCCATGACGAAGGGCGTGACGCTGCCCTTTCACCCGGTGTATCTGGGCACGTCGATCGCCGCGGGGTCACTCGTTGGATCCTGGATGAACGACGCCGGATTCTGGGTGTTCAGCAAGATCGGCGGTGTCACCGAGGTGGAGTCGCTGCGGTCGTGGACCCCGCTGCTGGTGATTGTCGGACTTACATCACTCGTGACGACGTTGTTGCTCGCGACGTTCCTGCCGCTTCGCTGAGCTCGCGCCGTCCGAACGTCCGATCGCCCTATGCGATATCGTCGCGACTGAGCGCGCCGTCGAGCAGCCGCCAGATGCCGCGAGAGTTCGCGTTGCGGAGCTCCTCGGGCAGGCAGTCGTCCGGAAAGTCCTGGTAGCACAACGGACGGACGAAGCGTGCAATCGCGGCGCTGCCCACCGACGTCGACCGCGAGTCCGTCGACGCGGGATACGGACCTCCGTGCTGCATGGCGTGCCCGACCTCGACTCCTGTTGGATACCCATTGAAGAGCAGGCGCCCCACCTTGCGCTGAAGTATCTCGACCAATCGGCGATGCTCGCGCAGCTCTTCTGGTGTGCCGTGTATCGTGGCGGTCAGCTGTCCCTCGAGCGACTCCGCAACGCGTTCGAGCTCCGCGATGTCTCCCGCGCCCACGACGACTGACACCGGCCCGAACATCTCTTCGCGCAGTTCGCTCTGCGCCACAAACTGGGCTGCATCCAGCCGAAGCAGCACGGGCGTCGCGCGGCAGGCATCGTCCGTCACGCTTCGCGCGGTCACGGTCGCACCGTGCCCTTCTGCTCGCGCGACGGCGTCTCCGTAGCTGGTGAACAACTGCGGATAGAGCATCACGCTCGCGGCCGACGCCGCGATGCGTGCGGCCAGCGCCGCCTCGAGCTCATCGAATCCTCCGTCACGGACACCGGCGATGATTCCAGGATTGGTGCAGAATTGTCCGGTGCCGAGCGTGATCGATGCGGCAAGACCTTGGGCGATGGCTGCGCCGCGCTCCTTCACCGCGGACGGCAGCAGGAACACTGGATTCACACTGCCCATCTCGGCATACACCGGGATGGGATCAGGGCGCGCTGCGGCGGCGTCGAAGAGTGCGCGTCCACCCCGAAGGGAGCCGGTGAATCCCACGGCGGTGATTCCCGGATGGCGAACCATCGCGAGTCCAACTTCGTGCGACCACCCGTGAAGGAGCGAGAACGCGCCCCGATCGATGCCGCACGAAACTGCCGCCCGGTCGATCGCCCGCGCGGCGAGTTCGGATGTACCCGGATGTGCGGGATGTCCCTTGCACACGACTGTGCATCCCGACGCGAGCGCCGACGCTGTATCGCCACCCGCTACCGAGAACGCGAAGGGAAAATTGCTTGCACCGAACACGGCGACCGGGCCAATGGGCACGAGCATCCTTCGCAGGTCGGGGCGCGGGACCGGAGTGCGTGTCGCATCACCGCGATCGATGCGTGCATCCACCCACGAGCCTTCATCGAGAAGCGTGGCGAACAGTCGGAGCTGACCGACGGTTCTGACGCGCTCGCCCTCGAGACGCCCGATGGGAAGCGCGGTCTCCAGATGTGCGCGGTCAATGAGCTCGGAGCCGAGCGCAATCAACTCGTCAGCGATGGCGCGAAGAAACGCGGAGCGCGCGGAGGCGGTCGAACGACCGTAGGTCTCGAACGCAGACTTCGAGCGAGCCACCGCACGATCGACTTCGGGCGCGGTCGCCTCGGTGAACGACGGCTCGATCTCGACGTGCGTCCGCGGATCCACGCCACGAAAGCGAACACCACCTTCTGCGCTCGCAGTGCCCGCGATCAGATTCTCGCCCGTGATCGTCACATCATCTCCGTTTGCAATTGCGCTTGCCGACTGGCGAGACCGCCCTCGGCCCGCCAAGGTTGTAGCATGACCCGTGCACCCGTCGTCCCGCCGCTCGAATCCGTACTCGGCTCCGCCCAGGTCGTGGTCGCGGATCGCATCGCGGGCGACGGGCCGGCGGGTGCGCTTCCACTCACGCCGGACATGCTCCGCAACCGGCCGAGTGGCGACCTGTTCGGGTTGACGCAGAACGTAGGTATGGGGTGGGGCGCTGCACAACTGCAGGGTCCCGAATACCTGATCGTCAGCACGCTCGGCGGACTTCGCGCCGACGACGGGCACCCGATTGCGCTTGGATATCACACCGGCCATTGGGAAATCGGACTGCTGGTTCGTGAAGCGGCAGAGACGCTGCGCGCAGGCGGTGCAATTCCCTTCGCGGCGTACTGCAGCGATCCGTGCGACGGGAGAACGCAGGGCACCACCGGAATGTTCGATAGTCTGGCCTATCGCAATGATGCCGCGATGGTGATGCGCCGGCAGATTCGTTCACTGCCGACGGCATCAGGCGTGATGGGAATCGCCACGTGCGACAAGGGACTTCCGGCGACGATGCTCGCGCTGGCCGGCGTGAACCATCTTCCAGGCGTGATCGTACCGGGCGGCGTGACGCTTCCGGCGCGTGACTCCGAAGACGCCGGCCAGGTGCAGAGTCTCGGCGCGCGATTTTCCCAGGACCTTGTCACGCTCGACTACGCCGCGGAGATGGGTTGCCGAGCGTGCGGGTCTGCCGGTGGGGGATGCCAGTTCCTCGGCACGGCGGCGACGTCGCAGGTTGTCGCCGAGGCGCTCGGGCTCGCGCTGCCGCACAGTGCGCTCGCGCCGTCGGGCGAGCCGTCATGGTATGAGCTCGGTCGACGCTCCGCGACGGCGCTCATGCGGCTGCGCGCTCTCAAGATTCCCATATCGACGATACTCACGCAGCATGCGATCGAGAACGCCATGCTCGTGCATGCCGCGTTCGGTGGGTCGACGAACCTGCTGCTACACATTCCGGCGATCGCACACGCAGCGGGGCTGACGCGGCCGACGGTCTCGGATTGGAGTCGAGTGAATCGCTCGACGCCGCGACTGGTGGATGCGCTGCCGAATGGTCCGCGTGGACATCCGACGGTGCAGGTGTTCATGGCCGGCGGCGTGCCCGAGGTGATGCTGCACCTTCGTCGCATGGGACTTCTGCACGGCGACGTCATCACCGCGACCGGCGATACGCTCGATACCACGCTCGACTGGTGGGAAGGCAGCGAGCGGCGTGAAGTGGCGCGACAACGGCTCGCATCGGGCGCCGCTGTTTCGCCACACGACGTGATCATGTCGCCGGACGCAGCGCGTCGCGCCGGGCTGACAAGCACGGTGGTCTTTCCCGTCGGCAACCTCGCGCCGGAAGGTTCCGTCATCAAGGCGACGGCGATGGATGCGTCGGTGACTGGCGTCGACAACGTGTACCGTCACATCGGCCCCGCCCGCGTGTTCGCCGATGAGCGCGATGCCATCAGCGCGGTGAAGGGCAATGTTGATCGACCGATCGTGCCGGGCGATGTGATCGTGCTCATCGGTAATGGTCCGTCGGGCACTGGAATGCAGGAGACCGCGCAGATCACGATCGCGCTCAAGTATCTGCCGTGGGGCAAGCACGTCGCGCTGCTGACAGACGGGCGATTTTCCGGTTTCTCGAGCGGCGCGTGCGTCGGGCATATCGGGCCTGAGGCACTGCAAGGCGGGCCAATCGGTCGACTGCGCGACGACGACCTGATCGAGATCGTGATCGACCGGGAAGGACTTGAAGGCACCATCAACATCGTTGGCACGAACGGAGACAGGCTTTCGTCCGAGGAGTGCGAGGCCGTGCTAAGTGGCCGAGACGTTCACCCCCTGCTCGCGCCCAACGCGTCGCTGCCGGACGACACGCGCCTCTGGGCGGCGCTTCAACGCGCGAGCGGTGGCACGTGGGGCGGGTGTGTGTATGACGTCGACAGGATCATCAATGCGCTCGAGGCAAAATGACAAGCGTGAAGCTGTATCGCACGACGGGCTCGGTGCTGGTGGAGATAGACGGCGCAATACGCGCACTCGATGAGGGATGGGATGCGCTGATCATGAAAGCCGGTCTTCTCGGGTGGCTGCGAGAGATTGCGTCGACACTTCCAGTTGTCGAGAAAACAGCGGACCTGCTTCCGCCAATTCAGTCGCAAGAAGTGTGGGCTGCGGGAGTGACGTATTTCCGGAGTCGCGCGGCACGCATCGAAGAGTCGCAGGATGCGGACGGTGGCACTTTCTACGATCGCGTCTACAGTGCGGCGCGACCGGAGCTGTTCTTCAAGTCGGCGGGATGGCGCGTGCGTGGTCCCGAAGCTCACGTCCGCGTGCGGCGCGACGCGGCGTGGAGCGTTCCGGAGCCGGAACTCGCGCTCTACGTCAATCCGGCGGGCGATATCATCGGGTACACCATCGGCAACGACGTCAGCTCGCGCGACATCGAGGGAGAGAACCCACTCTATCTCCCGCAGGCGAAAACCTACGACGGCGCGTGCTCGCTCGGGCCGGCGCTGCTCCTGACCGATGAGCCGCTGCCGCAAGAGACCACCATCGCGCTCACGATCACGCGGGCGGGCGCACTCGAGTTCGAGGGTGCGACGACGCTCGCGGAGATGCGCCGCACGCCGCATGAGCTGGTCGAATACCTCTACCGAGAGACAGGCTTTCCGCAAGGATGCGTGCTGCTCACTGGCACCGGCGTCATTCCGCCAGATTCATTCACCCTCCAGTCAGGCGACGTGGTGTCGATCACGATCGCGCCGATTGGGTCGCTGGTGAACACGGTCGAGTAGCAGTCATCGGCCTTCAAGACTCAGGCGACCGCAGGCCCTAACGCAGCAACACTGCCTCAGGCGCTTCCCACCGACGCGACTTCCCTGACCGGAACAACGCGTCGATGACGGCCATGTTTCCGATCGCATCCTCGAGCGTTGTCGGCACGTGGCCAACGCCGCGGATGGCCTCGGAGAATCGCTCACCCTGGAGCCTGTACTGATCGACGGCAGGAAACCGCACCTCCTCGGCACCCACGCCGCCGAGCGCGAGGCCGTCGTCGATGAAGATCCTGCAGGAGTGATCGAACGGAGGACTGAAGGGAATCTCCACGTCGATGCGCCCCTCGGTTCCGAAGATCTGCATGCGCTGGTAGTGCACGACCTGTCCACCGCAGGTGAACGTCGCCTGTCCCGACGGAAAGCGAAGCAGCCCCGAACCAAGGCGGTCGACCTTGAGCTCGGGATCGAACTCGAGCATGCCCGTCACCTCGAGCGGCTCTTCGTCGAACAGCCACCGCGACAGAGTGATGGGATAACAGCCGACGTCCATCAGTGCGCCGCCACCCCACTCGGGCTTGTTCCGCACATCTGTGGGGTCATGCCGGAAATAGCTGAAATGTCCAGCGACTACTTTCAGCTCGCCAATGCGTCCTTCCGCAATGAGCTCGCGCACTGCTGCCCACTGCGGATGCGCGCGAACCATGAAGGCTTCACCGATCTGCATTCCAGTGCGCTCTCGCGCCTCGAGCAGCAACCGTGCTTCCGCCGCCGAGAGCGCCAATGGCTTTTCACACAACACGTGCTTTCCCGCCTCAGCGGCGCGAATGGACCAGGGCACGTGCAGGTGGTTCGGCAGTGGATTGTAGATGGCGTCGACGTCGGGATCGGCGATCAGTTCCTCATAGGAGCCGTAGGCGCGCGGAACACCGAGTTGATCGGCGGCCGCTCGGGCCTTGGCGTGATCGCGCGATGCAATCGCAACGACCGGCGTCATCGGACTCCGCTGCATCGCCGGAATGACCTTCGAGACCGCGATGTGCGCTGCGCCGAGAATTCCCCAGCGGACGGGGACAACCGGTGGATCAGTCGGGGGACTGGCGGCTCGTTTCATGGGAGGAAGTTTGCGGGCGGGACTTCCATCCGGACAGGCCTGCGGTAACCTCGACTAAGGTTTTTCCCGGCGCTTGCCGACACTGACGACGTCCTTCGTCGAAATGCTCCTTTTGCCCCGTTCAGCAGATGCCGCGCTTCTCCAGTGTCCTGCGATTCGTACTCGCTGTGTCTGCCATCGCATCGAGCGCACAGCCGGTGCGTGCCCAGGAGTCGAAGGCCTTTCATGCGGTGGTATTCATGACCGGCGCGACCATGATGTCGGTCGACGAACTGAACGGCAGGTTGGGGGACGCGCGCTTCGCCGGGCTGTCGAATGACGGCATCAGCTATGGCCTGAGTGGCTACTACGCATATGGCCGTGCGTTACTCGGAGCGGACGTGTCGCACACGGCCTATGGCGAGGAAGGGCTCAGCAATGGTCGTTCGGACGATCTGAACGCCACGCAGATGCTTGCGACCGTCTCCTATGCGGTCCTCGCGACTGGCCGCGTGAACCTGTTTCCCACGATGGGCATCGGATCCGGACGTTTCGACGTCACGCTCCGGGACCGTGCCGGAGCGACGGCATCCAGTCCGACGGCATCCAGTCCGACGGTTCCGACGTTTGACGAAGTGGCGCAGAATCCCGGCCAGAGCACGATGCTCTCCGGTCGTCACCTGCTCTACAGCGTGGGAGGGGGCGCGGACTTCCTCATTGTGCGCCGCGCATCGGACAAGGCCGGCGTGGTGTTCGGACTTCGCGGCGGTTATCTCATAGCGCCGAACCGGACCGCGTGGACCAGCAACGGGCGTCCCGTGATCACGGGACCGGACGCCTCCGCCGGCGGACCCTTCCTGCGGATCGTGGTAGGCGTGGGTGGACGCTGATCACAAAGAAATTGTAAATGCTTCAACGGCGAAGTCCGGCTTGGCGTAGTAGTGTCAAATGCCGAACTGGACGCCCGTGGTCCTCCGAGACGTGCCGCCGCCGAAAGGGCCTTACAGCCCCGCCGTTCGCGCTGGCGGTTTCGTCTATGTGACTGGCCAGACGCCGCGCAACATCATCAGCGGCGAGCTCGTCGGCGACGACATCGCAACGCAAACCCGACAGACGCTGTCCAACGTGCAGCGGGTTCTTTCAGAAGCGGGCGCCACGATGCAACACGTCGTCAGCGTCACGATTTACCTCACGACTGTCGACGACTGGGCAGCGATGAACTCGGTTTACACGGAGTTCTTCTCGAGCCCGTTTCCAAGCCGTACGGCGGTCGGGTGCAGTCTTCGGGACATTCTGGTGGAGATCAGCGCAATCGCCTACGTCGGCCCTTAACGCGGAGCGGTACCTGGCGTCTCCCACTGTGGACGCGCGCTGACGCGCGAGCCATTCAATGGGGGAACGATGAAAAAGATTCGTTTGATTGCATTTGCGATTTCGTCTCTTGTCGCCGCAGCTCCGTTTGCGGGTGCCCAGGCCGTTTCACGCGCGCCGAGCGCCGCTGGTGCCGCTCGCCAGGGTGGCGGTCGCGGGGGAAAGCATGAAGGTCTGCTTCGCGGCCTCAAATTGAGTGCGGCGGAAAAGTCCAACGTGAAGGCGGTGCATGCGAAGTACAGCGCGCAGTCGAAGCAGATGCGTGAGTCGCTGCGGCCGGCAATGCAGGAAGCGCGCGCCGACCGGCAGAAGGGCGATACGGCGGCTGCACGCGCGGTGTTTGATCGGACAAAGAACAGCCGCGAGGCACTGCGCGGAGTGATGGAACGGGAGCGGACGGAGATGCATTCGGCGCTCTCTCCCGCGAACCAGAAGCAGTTTGATGCGAACGTGCAGCAGGCGGCTGCGTCCCGCGGAAAGGGCGGCCGTCGAATGATGGGCGAGCAGGGCGGCAAGCGTTCACGCCTTTCCAACGGCTGATGGAAGCAACGTGGAATAGTCTCTAGCGACGGCGAGTATCTGGGCGCTGGTGGGGCGCACTTGTACCAACCGAAGCGATCGCAAATGGGTCGGCAGCTTGCGGCCGGCCCATTTGTGCTTACAGGCCGCCTGGGGCGATGGCGATTCCAACCTGCTGCGGATCGTCACCCTCGATGCGCGCCACCCAGTATCCGGGCAGTCCGTCGTGTGCCGCCGTAAGCACGGCGTCTTCCACGAAGTCGTGAAAGAGCACCACCGCGCCAGGCGCGAGCCACGCGCGCGCGACCGTGAGCTCCGCCACGACACCGCCGTAGTCGTGGACGCTGTCCTGGAAGAACAGCTTTGGGCGAGGCAAGTCGGCCAGCACGGTCGGCATGCTCTCTGTGGCCGGCTTGCCGCGGTGGAGCCGAATCCACGGGCGGAGTGCCTTGGGAATGTGAGCTCCCGCCTTGGGATAGAGATCGAACGAATGGATGACACCTCGGCCTTCGTCGCGCGCCGCTTGCGCGAGGATGGACGTCGAATAGCCCCAGTACGTTCCCGTCTCGATCGTGACCTCTGCCCGAACAGCCCGGGCAACGGCGTACAACGCGCGGGCGGTGTCTGGATGCACGGTGTTGGATCTCGCAAAGCCGCGATCCAGTCGGCGTACCAGAATCGGCGGAAACAGTCGGCGGAGGAAGTGTTCCCGTTCCCGCTTGCCTTCGACGGTCGCAATGGCCTCCGTCGCATCGTGGACGACGCCCCCGAGCCGGCGCACGACGACCTCCTCGAGCGATACGACGGGCATGGTTGAGCGCATGCGCGAAGGTGTGATGAGGGCGGACTCGTGGCAACCTGCTTCTGGCGTGGCACGAACCCTGACTGATCATCCGTCATGAGAAAGACATCCGCAGTACTCGCCGCGTTTGCCGCGATCTGGACGCTCGCGTGCGATCGATCCGCATCCCCGCCCAGAGGCGATCGCGGGGGTGACGTCGAGCTCGCAGGTGCCATCTCTCCGACGTCCTTGCAGGGCGACCCGCTCGCAGCGCGCGCCGATTCGCTGGTTCGCGCCGGCCGGCCCTGGCGCGCCACGACCCTCCTCGCGCCGAGCTTGGGCGCACCCCAAACCGCCGCTCCCGGGCTTCGAATCGCCGGCGCGCGAGCCGCTGCCGCATGGGACGGATGGACCGAGGTGGAACGCCTGCTGCGCGGCGCGCCCTGGCTCGATCAGCAGTTCGGGGGCGAGGGCCGCGAGCTCCTTGCGAGTAGCGACCTTGAACGCGGACAGGACGCTCGCGCGGATGCCGCATTGGCGCTCGCCGCAGCGGGTGACGACGCGAGTCGCATCACTCGCCACGTGCTCCTCGCGCGTGCGCACGACCGCGCGAATGCTCGCGACAGTGCTTCCGCCCATTACAGCGCCGCCGCGACTCGACTACCCAGGGTAGGCGACTGGCTGCGGCTTCGCGCGGCCGGAGTCACCGACGACAGTGCCGCACGCGCCGCGATCTTTGGCCGTGTGACAAGTGCCGCCGCGCGTGCGCGCATCACGTCGACCGACGCGCAGGCGCGCGAGCGGATTGGCGATCTGGCCGGGGCTGCACGCGCTTTTCGGAGAGCGGGCGCAGAGGTATCGGCGCTGCGCGTCGAGTCCGTCGCCGCACGCGACGCTGCGTCGCGCGCGGCAATCGTTCAGCGCATCGTCTCGTACCTGAGTGGGTCGCCGGCGACGGCAGAATCCAGGCAGGCAGTCGACGTACTCGACAAGCTTGGCCCGCTCACGCCCGCGCAGGACCTCGCCGTCGCACGCTCGGTCGCGACGACGGTACCCGCGCGAGCAGCTGCCGGATTCGCGCGTGCATCCGCGTCGAATGCGCTCAGCCCGGCGGACCGAATGGCGTACGCAGGCGCTCTCGCACGCTCGGGCAAGTCCGCTGACGCTGTACGCGTCTACGCGACGCTCGCCACCGACCCCAGCCTCGCGCCGGTTGCCGCGTATCAGAGCGCGCGACTCTCCATCCAGCTTGGCTCGAGCACATCAGGGCGCGCCGCACTCCAGTCGGTCGCGCAGCAGTACGCGGCGGTACCTGATGCTGCCGCGCCGGCGCTCCTTCTTCTCGCCGACCTTCAGGTCGACGACAACGACATCGCTGGCGCGGCGCGCTCGCTGCACGAACTTGCCGCGCGCTACCCCAAATCGAGTCACGCCCCGCTCGCGCGCTTCAGGGCGGCGCTCATCGACTATTCGGAGTCCGCGTCGGTCGCCGCCGCATCGTTCGATTCGATCGTCACGCTGTATCCATCCAGCGACGAAGCCGACGCTGCGCGCTACTGGGCAGGTCGTTCTCTCGAGAAAGCTGGCCGCCAGCCCGACGCAACCAGCCACTGGCAATCGATCATCCGCTCGGCGCCACTGAGCTATTACGCCATGCGCTCCGCCGCGCGTCTCGGTGCGCAACCATGGTCGGCACCAGCGGGCCCCGACTCCGCTCCGCACGACGCCACCGTCGATAGTGCCGTCGCACGCATCCAGTCACTGCAAAAGCTCGGCATGGACGTCGAGGCGAAATTCGAGATTGACGCACTCGCCGCGAGGGCAGAGCAGGCGCCGGCGCGCGCGGCATCGGTTGCGGATGCGCTCCTGAAGCTCGACGAGCCGTCGCGTGCGCTGCGCATTGCGCTCGCCGCCATCGAGCACGGCCAAACGAGCCGCTCGCTCTTTCGCGCCGCCTATCCGGTGCTGCATCAGGAGGCGCTGGTCGAACAGTCCACACGGAACAGCCTCGAGGCCGCGCTCGTCGCGGGTCTCATCCGCCAGGAATCCAACTGGAACCCGCGAGCGGTGTCTGTCGCCTCTGCGCGAGGTCTCATGCAGATCCTGCCGAGTGTCGGCGCATCTATTGCGACGGCGCATGGCTATCCGATCTGGAACGTGGCGCTGCTCTTCGAGCCCGAGGTGAACCTCGAGCTGGGGACGGCGCATCTGTCCGGCAGTCTCCGCCGCGACACTCCGCCGGAGCGCGCGCTCGCGGCCTACAATGCTGGTGCGTCGCGCCTCGCACGCTGGATTCACCGCCCCGGCGCGGATGATCCCGAGCTCTTCACCGAATGGATTCCGTACACCGAGACTCGTGACTACGTCCGGCTCGTGACGAGAAACGCGGCGATCTATCGAGCGCTGTATGGATTGAAGTAGCTACGGGGGAGGATAGGAGGATAGGATGATAGGATGATAGGAGGGCCAGAGCCTCCGACGGTGGAATGTCGCCGGAAGTGAAAACGGCCGCAGCGCAAAGCGCTTCGGCCGTTTTCCTATCATCCTATCATCCTATCATCCTATCATCCTATCATCCTATCATCCTATCATCCCGCGTTTCACCATCCCGGCGCCAGCTGAATTCCGTACACCCAGTTCTTGCCGGGCCGCTGGAACGGGTGCGCGTAGTACGCTTCGATCACCGCGTAGCCAAGCAGGTTCACGCGAGCCGAAAGTCCCGTGCTGATGACCGGTGTTTGAAAGTTCGCGCTATTGGCATTCAGGGTAAACGCGCGTGCGGCCGTAGAGTTCCATGCCTCACCGGCATCGACGAATGGTGAGAGGGTCAGCGGCAGGTACGGGAAGTTGAAAAGCCCATACTCCGGCACGCCGAGCACCGGAATACGAATCTCTGCGCTGACGACTGCCAGACGGCTGCCCATCAACCGCTCGAACACCGGACATGAGTTCGCGAGGCATTCATCCTGGGTGATCGACCCGTAGCTGTAGCCGCGCATCAAGGTCTCCTCGCCGAGGAACAGCGGATACATGCGAGTGTTATCCTCGCTGTCCTTCCCATAGCGACCGTAATGCAGCCCGCGGAAGGCGAAGGTGATCGGCCGCGCGAAGAAATACGACCGGTAGTCAGCGAGCAGCGAGTTGTACGTCAGCGTGCCGATAGTAGGCGAAATCTCGAACCGGTAGCGCGTGCCCTGAATCGGGTTCGTGAACGCCGAGTAGGAATTGTCACCGACGTACGCCATGCTGCCCGAGCCATAGTAGACGGAAGGCAGCGACGCCGCACTCTGGCTCGATTGAGTAAGAGGATTCCCGAATTGATCATAGACGGTCGATAGCACCTGCGTGCTGTAACCCACCCGCGTCGCATTCGCGCCAAATTCCAGGCGCCTGGTGGACGAGAACGGATACGCAGTGCTGACGCCGGCCTGATCGAGAAAGATTCGCTCGAGAATGATGTCCTGCGAAATCTGACCGCCCTGTTGCTGCACATTGCCGTAGTAGCCGTACTGATACGGGATATGCTCGATGTTCGCGCCCCAGTTCCAGCGGTTCTTCAGGTTCGCGTACTGCAGCTGGCCCCCGATGTCCTGTACGGTGCCATTGGCCTGCACGACCACGCCAATCTGCCGATCGCTCAGCTGATCGCCGAAGAGGAACGACACACCGCCGCTCACACCCGTTCCGAACGGTCCGCCGGCACTCACGCCAAGCGAGGGCTGTCCAACGGCGTCGAGCGAAAAGGTGGACTTGTACGGAGAGATGGTGAAGTCCGAACCGGAAGCGAGTCCGGTGACCGGATCCTTCAGGTAATTCGATACCGTCGCGCGACCGGGCGTGTCACCCGGTGGCAGCACGCCCGCGGATGCAGCGACCACCCCCGGTGTCATGGGCTCGCCGACGGTGCGTGACGCATCGAGCGCGTAGACCGCGTAACCCTGATCCTCGAACACCGAGAAGAGCATGCGGCCGCTCGTCGGCGCCACCGTGAGTGCCGGCGATGTGGCCGTAATTCCGCTGACACCGGTGGAAAGTCGAGTGACGCGCGACACCGCGCCTGACGCCATCTCCATCCGGTAGATGTCGCAGAAGCCGTCCTGGTCGCTGATGAAGAACAGGCTGCGACCATCGGGCGAATACTGTGGATTGAGGTGCTTGCCGTGCGCGAACGGCGAGTACACCGTGATCCTGCTTGTCGCGACGTCGATCGTCGCGAGCTGCAGGTCCGAGAACGTCATCGTCTCGAAGTTCGTCGTCGGGCCGCGGTCGCTGGAGAAGGCAATCGTCTTCCCGTCCGGCGACCACGTCGGCTGGATGTCGCCGTAACGATCGTTCGTCAACTGCCGAACGCTGCTCGTCGCCACGTCGATCAGGAACAGGTCGGCGATACCCGACTTCTGCCCCGAGAATGCGATCGTCTGTCCGTTCGGCGACCACGCAATGTTGGAGATGGCGCCAAGCTCCGGAACGCGGATGCGGCGCTCGATGTTGCCCGAGTTGACGTCGAGGATCGCGATCTCGTGGTTGCCTTCGGCCTGCGCGATAAAGGCGAACTTCGCGTTGTCCGGCGACCACGCGCCCGACGACGAGATGAACGTGATCGCATCGAAATGTGCGTTGCTCGTCGGACCCGCAAGCTTCTTGATTACCCGACCGGTCTGCGCATCGGCCACGAAGAGCTCGATCTCGAACAGGCCGCGCCGTGCAAAGAACGCCACGAGCTTGCCATCGGGGCTCACCTGCGGCGCAAGGTTCATCTCACCGCTCTTGCGATTGATCTGGAGAATCGGGTCGCCAGCCTGGTTCGGGCGCGTGCGCCCCTCGAGCACCGGCAGGTACGCGCGGCGTGTCGCCGCGATCCAGTCCTTTGACAGCGAATCTGTAGAAACACCCAGCACGCGACGAATGCCTTCCTCGAAGCCGATGCGAAGCGAGGTGCGATAGACGTCGACGACGGCGCGATCACCCCACCGTCCACCCACATACGCCCAGAGTGCCTGACCGTAGCGATACGGGAAGAAGCGCGGGTCGGTATTCAACTGATGAATCGTGGGCAACTTCTCGCGCTCGGCGGCGTCGCGCAGCCACATCGCCGTCAGCGGATTGTCGCGTCCCAGCGAGAAGTACTCGGCCATACCTTCGATCAACCAGAGCGGCAGTGCATTCAGCCGCTGAAGGCCGCCCGGTCCCGCCTCGGCAACACTGTATTGGAAGACGTGCACAAGCTCATGACCGAGGACGTGGTCGTTGTCGGCATAGATGCCGGTGAACGGCATGACGACGCGCGTGCGCAGTCCTTCCGTCACACCGCCCGTGCCTTCCGTGAGCTCCTCGCCAACGACATTCGTCTGCTGGAAGTCAGGCTGGTCGGCGTAGAAGACCACGGACTTGCGGTCGAACGTGTGGCGGAAGCTGTCCGAGTGCCGGTTGTACCAGCGCTCCGCCATGCGACCGGCATCGTGCACGACGAGCGACTCCGCCGGATAGAAGTACAGGTCGAAGTGCGACGTCCGCATGATGTGGAAGTCGAAGTGCTCGTACTGCACCTTGTTGCGGCCGAAGTACTGTGCGCCGGCGCTGAGGGGCAGACCAACGACGAGCATGCCCAGGAGCGCTAGCGCGGCCTGGCGGGGAGCAAATCGGGTCATCTTTCAGTCCCGCGGTTGAACCGCAACTGAGGATCGTTGTAGTGGCGCCGCAATGACGGCGTCAGTGCTGAGTTGGGCAAAGTTGGTGCCCCGTGTACTTCAGTCGCGGTAGCCGCTGCGACCGATCTCCAACGCTCCAGGCGACTTCGCTGTCGCTGTCCTCGAGCCCGCTTCTCTCGTAAGCTCTCGGACCGCGCGACACTGCACAAGCCGTTGCCCGGCTAACCAGGAGCGCACAATATGGAGACACGATGCGCACGCCTCCCCCTGTGTTGCCCCCGCAGCCGGACGATTCGGCGGCCGAGCCCCGGTCTTGGCTCGAGCATCTTGGCGGGGATTCGGCACTCCAGGGCAAGGCACTCGGCTACGGCGTACTCGTCACCGGAGTGACGTTCGGCGCGGGCTTGATCCTCTCCCTGCTCGGTGGCGTGCCCTCGTTCGCGGCGGTGCTCGCGCTCCTCGTGGTCGGACTCGCCCTCGGCCTGCTCACGGCGTACATGGGTAGCCGCATGGGCGAAAGGGCAGGGCTCGTGGTGCAGAGCTTCGTCCAGCCTTCCGGCGATTCCACTCCATACGAACAGACATTCTCGTATCAGGAGGCGATGATCATGCGCGGCGAAATCACCGAGGCGCTGGAATCCTTCGAGGCGATCATCGCCGAGCAGCCTGGACTTGTCGCACCTCGGCTGCGTGCGGCCGAGCACTACGCCAGGGGGAACAGAAATCCGACGCGAGCCGCAGAGCTCTTTCGGGAGGTTCGCGCCATCCCGGATGTTCCCGTCCGCGATGCGATTTACTCGTCGAGCAGACTCGTGGACCTGTACGATGGGCCGCTCGCCGACCCGGGGCGCGCGCTCGTCGAGCTTCGGCGGATCATCGAGCTGTACCCTGGATCCGCTGTCGCGACACATGCGCGTGCCGCATTGCCGGCACTGAAGCAGCGGATGGAGAGTTCGCGCGCGATCTAGCGCGATCCCCGATTCAACCCTCGAACCCGTCTGGCCTGCGCTGGCGCTTCGTATCGCCGCGCTTCCTCTTCTCGCTGAGCCGCGCCTCCTTGGCTCCTCGCGACGGCTTCGTGGGCCTTCGCCGCTTCTGGACCACAAGCGCGTGCTTCAGGAGCTCGACAAGGCGCGCCACGGCGGCTTCGCGATTCTGGGTCTGGCTGCGCCGCACGCTCGAGACGACACGAATCCATCCCTCGCCATCGATGCGCGACGCGAGCTTTTCGGTGATCCGCGCCCGGGAATCCTCGTCCAGGACAGCGCTCGTCCGGACGTTCCAAAGAAGCTCGATCCTTGTCGATGAGGTGTTCACGTGCTGCCCTCCGGCGCCGCCGGCACGGCTGGCACGATACGCAAGCTCGGACCGGGGAATGGCGAGGGAGGCGCTCAGTTGCAGGTCGTCTTCAGTGGCCATGCGTAACGGCGTCGGGGTCAGATCGTCAATTGGGCGTCGTCTGGCAGAATGCCAGATTAGTCGACTGTCACTCGTTCGCGCACTTTGCGAGATAACTGATTGAGCTTTCTTGAAGTCAGGACCACAGCGGACTCGCGATCGATCTTCCTCGATCCCGCGCGTCTGACGCGGTGGGTCTACGTCGCACGCATGTCCATTGCGGCGTCGATCTTCATCGCGGCCGCCATCGCATCGCTGAAGGGACCGTTGCAGGATACGGCCCAGCTGCTCGTAGCGTCGCTGACTTTGCTGCTGACCGCATTCGCGACGGCCGCCTCCGCCTTTTACGGGAGGGTGAGTAAGGGGCCCCGCAGAGCGAACTTCTACTATCTCCAGTCGGTGCTCGACCTCCTGCTCGTCACGACGGTCGTCCACCTGACACGCGATCCGCACACCGGTGCCTCCCAGTTCGCGGCCCTCTACATCCTCGTCATTGCCACCGCGTCGCTGCTGCTCCCGGCGAATGGGGGGTTGCTCATCGCGCTCTTCGGCGACGTCCTCTACGTCGCCGATTCGATCTTCAGCATTGACACGGCGTTCACGCCGGACGTCTGGTGGCAGCTCGCCGTTTTCGCCTTCGTCGCCCTCGGCACCGCGTACCTCAGTGCGAAGCTGCAGGAAGCCCGCACCGGCACCGAGGACCAGCTCGCGCACGCGCGACTGCAGGCGTCGGACATCCTCTTCAATATCAGGAGCGGCGTCATCACCATCGACGCCAGCGGTCGCTTGCTCTACGCCAATCCCATGGCGGAGCAGCTGCTCGGCGTCGAGCTGGAAGCGTTCATCGGCGCGCCGGTGCTCGAGCATATCACGAACATCGCGCCCGAGCTCTCCGATGCGCTCGGGCGCTCGGTCGAGAAAGGGACGCGCACGACACGCGCCGAAGGCATCATCTCGACGGTCGACAAGCGTTTCCCCATCGGCGTCACCACGACGTACACCGATGGCGACAGCCTGCACTCGGAGCGCACCGCGACCGCAATCTTCCAGGACATCTCCGACCAGAAGCGGCTCGACGCGCTGCGACTCAGGGCGGAGCGACTCGAGGGCATCGCCGAGCTGTCCGCTTCGCTGGCGCACGAGATCAGAAATCCGCTCGCGTCCATTCGCAGCGCATGCGAACAGCTCTCGCGGTCGGCCTTTTCGGGTCCGGACGAGCGCACGCTCGCGAACCTCGTCATGCGGGAGTCGGATCGCTTGAGCCGATTGCTCTCGGAATTCCTCGACTTCGCGCGCGTGCGGGTCGCCAGGCTCGAGCCGCTCGACGTGGCAGGATTAGTGAGCGGAGCCGTCCGGCTCGCGCTCGAGCATCCTGATCGCGGCAAGGGACTCGCGATCGTCAGCATCGCGGAACCCAACCGATACATCATCGATGGCGACGACGACTTGCTGCACCGTGCGGTGTTCAATCTCCTGTTGAATGCCATTCAGGCATCACCGGCCGACGGCGAGATCCAGATCGAGGTGTTCGACGCTGGTCCCGAACAGATCGGAACGAGTACCACGTTTCCGAATGGAGCCGTCGCGATCAGCGTGAGCGATTCGGGCGAAGGTATTCCGCTTGGCATGCGCGACCGGCTCTTCGACCCGTTCTTCACCACGAAGCCCAACGGCAGCGGACTGGGTCTCGCCGTCGTACACCGTGCGATCGACGCGCATCGCGGACTCGTCCTGCTCGACACCGGCGTGACGGGCACACGCTTCACGATCGTGCTCCCATATCCGTCCGCCACCAGTTCTGAATTCTCGCAGGTCTCCTCATACGCACCGGCCTACTCGTGAGCGCCAACCGCATTCCATCCATCCTCGTCGTCGACGACGAACAGGGCATCCTCGAGTCGCTCGGCATCCTGCTGCGCAATGCGGGATTCAACACACACACCGCGCGCGGCGGCAAGGCGGGGCTCGAGCAGCTCGCGCTCATCCAGCCGGATATCGTGCTCACGGACGTGCGGATGCCGGACGTTGGCGGCGTGGAGATTCTCGCCGCCGCGCGCCAGCAGAACCCGGATACGCCGGTCATCCTCATGACGGCCCAGGCGACGCTGCAGTCCGCCATGCAGGCGGTGAACGAAGGCGCGTTCTACTACATCCAGAAGCCGTTCCGGAACGACGAGCTGGTCGCCATCCTCACGCGCGCCGCGGAGCATCGTGAGCTGCGCGTCGAGAACCGCTCGCTCAAGCAGGAGATCAAGCGCCGCGAAGGCCCGGCAGGCGCGCGACCAGTTGGCAACAGCAAGAGCTGGCTCGACGTGCTGAGGCTCGCGGAAACGGTGGCCCCCACGGAGTCGACCGTCTTGATCCAGGGCGAGTCGGGAACCGGAAAGGAAGTCATTGCCCGGTACATTCACGATCTCTCCTCACGTTCGGAGCGGAGCTTCGCGTCGATCAACTGCGGCGCACTGCCCGAAAGCCTCCTCGAGAGTGAGCTCTTCGGTCACGTGAAGGGATCGTTCACCGGCGCGATCAAGGACAAGAGCGGCCTCTTCACCGCGGCGGCGAAAGGCACGTTCTTCCTCGACGAAATCGGCGAGACGACGCCTGCGACGCAGGTGAAGCTGCTGCGCGTGCTCCAGCAGCGCGAAGTCATCCCCGTCGGTGGCACGGACCCGCAGCCGATCGACGTGCGCCTGATTGCCGCGACGAATCGCGAGCTCGAGGAGGAGATTCGCCGTGGATCGTTCCGCACGGATCTCTACTACCGACTGAACGTCATCGCGCTGCACCTGCCCACGCTGCGCCAGCGCGCCGACGACATTCCGCTGCTGTCCGACTACTTCCTCGATCGCATCGCGGAGCTGCGCAAGGAAGAACGGAAGTCGCTGTCTCCCGACACACTCGAGGCACTCGTGAGCTACACGTGGCCAGGAAACGTGCGTGAGCTGGAGAACGCCCTCGAGCGTGCCGTGATTCTCACCTCCAGCCACGAAATCCTGCCGTCGTCCCTCCCGGAGCGAGTGACGGCGCGCGTGAGCGAGCCGCTCGTCGCCGATCGCGTGCCCTCCAATCCGACGCTGGAAGCGGTGGAGCGCGCCTACATCATGTGGGTGCTCCAGAGTGAAGGGGGCAACAAGAGTCGAGCGGCGGATGCGCTCGGGATCGATCCGTCGACGCTGTATCGCAAGCTGTCGCGCTACGGCGTCGAGGTATGACGGCTGGTGGTCCCGTAGTCGCACCTCCGAGCAGTCGACTAACGCTTCCCTGGTCGCTGCAGCTCGTCCTTCTGGCCATTCTCGCATTCGCGTTCGCGCTCGCGACGCTCGACACGTTTCCCATCGGCGCCGGCGGCGACGACGCCATGTATCTCGTGCTCGCGAAATCGCTCGCCACGGGGCACGGATACCATTCGATCAACGTGCCCGGCGCGCCGCCGAATACGCACTTTCCACCGGGTTATCCGGTGGTGCTCTCCATGCTCTGGCGAATGGCGCCGGCATTTCCGCAGAACGTCATTCTCTTCAAGGCATTCAACATCGTATGCTTTGTCGCCGCGGCCATGGGCATCGCGCGCTTCGCGATCCTGCAGCGTATGGGCAACCGATGGTCCATCGGGATGGGAGCGCTCGCGGCCGTCAGCGTTCCATCGTTGATCTTGGTCGCGCTCGTTTTTTCGGAGCCGCTCTTTCTCTGCCTGATCGTGTTGCTGCTTCCCGCGATCGAGCGGTTCGTGCATGAGCGACCAGGCCGCCGGGCCGCCGCGCACGCCGCAGGCATCGGCCTGGCCATCGGCTTGTGCACTCTCGTCCGGTCGCACGGAATTGTCCTGGTGCCGACATTGGCGCTGATGCTCGCCGCGCAGCGGCGCTGGCGCGACATCGGCTTCGTGCTCGCAGCGTTTCTGATCTGCTTCGTGCCATGGCAGATCTGGTGCGCGAGACATGCGGGCACCGTACCGACGCCGCTCCTCGGCGAATACGGCTCGTACACCGCGTGGTGGATTCGCGGCTTCCGTGAGATGGGTCCCGGGATGGTGCCGCGCACCCTGGTTCGCACCACGAGCGACGCCGGTGGCATGTTCGCGGCGCTGTTCTCTCCAACCCGCGGCGCACTTCCCCACGCCGTTACCCTCATCGCGCTCGGCGTGCTGGTCGTTTCTGGCGTGGCGGCCGCATGGCGACGGATTCCGGTCACACTGATTTTCCTGGCGGGGTACTTCATCATCGTTGCGTTCTGGCCTTTTCAGCCTTCGCGATTCATCTGGGGTGTCTGGCCGTTTGTATTGATGGTGCTCGTCCTCGGTGTGCACGGCGCCACAGACAATCGATGGCCACTGCCGGCTCGCGCGACGGTGGTGGCGGCAGGACTGTGGGCCTTCGTCGGATACGCTGCGTATGAAGGACGTGCGATTCGCGGCCGCTGGTGGTCGACCATCCCGCGCGCCGCGGCGCCACACATTACGTTCGCCGTCGGGTGGGCGAGGAGCCGGACCGCACCTGGCGACGTGATTGCCACGGAAGACGACGGGGCTGTGTTCCTGTATACTGGAAGGCGCACCGTTCCGGTTCGACCGCTCACCGCGCAGCAATACCTCGAAGACTCCACGCCAGACGAGGACGCCGCTACCGGGCTCCTGCCGATCATGGCGGCGTACCCTGTTCGCAGCGTCATCGTCCATTCCAGCGATCGCTATCTCACCGCCATGCACCTCTCTTCATTGCCTCGACCCCGACTGGCTCTCCAGGCGTCAACTCCAGTAGGAGCGGCCTTCGCCGTTCTGGTTCCGTGACGCTCACTCCATTCTCCGTCCCCACCACGCCGGCCAGGAACCTCACCCTGGCCGCGAAGCCGCGCGAGCTCACGCCGCTCGATGAAGCGACGTATCGGCTCTCCGTGCTGATGCCGATCTACAATGAGCGGAACACGATCGAGTCCATCCTCGACCGCGTCCACAAGACTCCGGTGCGCAAGGAGATCATCTGTGTCGATGACTGCTCGACGGACGGCACGCGAGAGCGACTCATCGAGCTGCACGCCGCCGGCTTCATCGACCGGCTGATCTTTCAGGAGCAGAACGGCGGGAAGGGCAGGGCCATCCGCACCGCGCTCGCCGCGAGCACGGGCGAGATCGTCATCGTGCAGGACGCGGATCTGGAATACGATCCTCAGGATTGGCCCTCGATGTTGCTTCCCATCGTCGAAGGCAAGGCCGACGCGTGCTTCGGCTCACGCTTTCTCGGCGGACCACATCGGGTGCTCTACTTCTGGCATTCGGTGGGCAACTTCACGCTCACGCTCTTCAGCAACATGCTGACGAACCTCAACCTCACCGACATGGAGACCTGCTACAAGGCCGTGCGCGGTGATCTCGCCCGTTCGCTCCATCTTACGTCAGACCGTTTCGGCTTCGAGCCGGAGGTCACCGCGCGACTGGCTCAGCACGACGCGCGCATCTTCGAGGTCCCGATCTCGTACGCGGGTCGCACCTACGCCGAAGGGAAGAAGATCAACTGGAAGGATGGCATAGCGGCGTTCTGGCACACGCTGAAGTTCAACCTGTCGCGATGATGCTGGCGCATCGCCGCTGGCTCGCACCCGCGTCGGTCGCCCTGCTCTCGCTTGCAGCCACCGTGACCAGCGCGGGTCACGACTTCACGTACGACGACCGCAGCGTCATCCTCCAGAACGAGCGGATGCACTCGTTCGCGCACATTCCGAAGCTCTTCGCCGAGACGTACTGGCCCGCGTCCTACGGCGGCGACGGCTACCGTCCCCTCGTCACCACCCTGTTCAGCCTTCAGTGGCTCGCGGCGGGCGGAGCTCCCTGGGTGTTTCACGCCGTGAACATCCTCCTTGCCGTCCTCGTCGCGGTGACGCTCTACTGGTGCGCTCGCGCCGTCCTGCCGCCGCTGGGCGCCTGGGTTGCCGCTGCGCTCTTTGCCGTGCACCCGGTCCACGTGGAGGTCACCGGCAATATCGTCGGGCAGTCCGAGCTGATCGTCGCGCTCTGCCTGCTAGCGGCCATCGGCATCTATGTACGCGCTCGGCGCGCGGGTTCGCTCACCGCACGGAACAGCATTGCGATCCAGGCGCTGTTCGCGCTCGGCCTGCTCGCGAAGGAGCACGCCATGGTGCTGCCCGCCATTCTGATGGCGGCGGAGGTGACGGTGATTCCTGGCGACGCGTGGCGCGTGCGCGTGCAGCGCCTGCGCACGCTGATGCTTGCGCTCGCCGCGATCGCCCTTGCCTATCTCTTCGTGCGCGGCCTGATACAGTCCGACCTGGCGGGATTTCTTCCATATCCCGTGTTCCGTTTCCTGCACATGAGCGCTGTCGACCGGATCGGCACGATGATGAACGAGATGCCGCGCATCGCGCAGCTCCTCCTTTTTCCGGTTCACCTGAGCGCCGACTATTCACCGCCCGACGTTCTCATCGCGGAAGGTCCCGCGCTCTCGCAGCTCCCAGGCGTCGTCATCTGCGTGTCGGCGGTGCTGCTGTCCTTCGTCCTCCGCGATCGCGCGCGGGTGGTGAGCTTCGGCATCCTCTGGGTGATCCTCTCGTTCCTGCCGGTGAGCAACCTGATCGTGCCCGCCGGCTTCATCACGGCGGAGCGGACGTTGTTCTTCCCGAGTGCCGGCGCGGTGCTCATGGCGGGTGCACTGGCCGAATACGTGGCGAGCCATGCTTCCCTCGTCCGCCAGCGCGTTGCCGTCGCGGCCCTGGCACTGCTGCTTGCGGCGGGACTTGGGCGCAGCATCGTGCGACAGCGCGTTTGGAAGAACAACGACGCGTTCTTCCTCGCCCTCATGAGCGACGCCTCCAACGGTTATCGCGCGCACTTTGTACACGGACGGTATCTGGGCCTGAACGGACACCTGCGCGACATGGAGCGGGAGTATCATCGAGCCATTCGCATGTTTCCGTACGACGCCGGCATGACGTTGTCGGTTGCGGATGCCTACACGCGTGCGGGTCTGTGCGCGCCAGCCGTCGCGCTCTTCGAGTGGACTTTTTCCGTCAGACCCGAGTCCGGGGATGGCCGATACGAATACGTCTACTGTCTGGCCAAGCTGAATCGCTGGGCCGATGTGAGGCGTGAGGCCCTAAGCGGACTCCGCTATGTGGCCCCGCGGGACGTTCGTCTCATGCGCGCCGCCGTGGTTCAGGCCAACAAGGTCCTGAGGCCGTGATTCGCCTTGCGTATGGCGACTGCGGTCTGCCGCAAAGTGCTAACTCTGCCGCAAAATCCCGCACGAATGGCGCGTCGATAGCCAAAACAGTGAGCCGTAACGCGTTGTGACATTGTATCTTACGCAGAATGCACCGAGTGGTCCGCACCATGCCTTGGCTATGTCCGCCGGCGCAACGATGCTCGGCATCCGCCCGATGGTCCGTTGTACCGTCTCCTTCACTCTCTCGTCGCCTACCGGAGCTTATCCGCATGATGAACCGCCCCCGCCGTGGCTTTACCCTGATCGAGCTGCTGATCGTCGTCGTCATCATCGGCATCTTGGCCGCGATCGCGATCCCGAAGTTCGCGAACACGAAGTCGAAGGCGTACATCGCCGCGATGAAGTCCGATCTCCGCAACCTCGTCACCGCCGAAGAGTCCTTCTTCGCTGACTCGACCAAGTACGTCACCTACGACACCACGAAGCTCAAGTTCAAGCCTTCGACGGGCGTCAACAACCCGACGATCGTTCCGGGCGCTGGCTTCTGGTCTGCCACCATCACGCACACGCAGATCGCCGGCTTCTCCTGCGGTATCGGCGTCAACACGACCAACCCGATCGTCACCACGGCTGGCGACGGCGAGCCGGCTTGCAAGTAACACTCTGACAGCCTGACCGTCGGACCAGCAGCAGGAGAGCGGCGCGCCAGATCTGGCGCGCCGCTCTTTCGTTACGCGTTGCACTCGAACGATGATGGTGCGCCCGCCGGGAGCATGTAGTCTCATCGCATGCCAACACCACCGCCAGCAAACAAGCCGCCCGCGCATCGTTCGGGATTCAGCATCGTGGAGGTGATAGTCGCCATGATGATTGTCACCATCGGGCTGCTCGGCATCGCCGGCGCGAGCACGCTCGCCTTGCGAACCACGCTCGAAGCGGCACGCAGGCGCGATGCCGTCGAACGTGCGCAGTCACGGGTCGCTCAGCTTGGTGCCAGTGGATGTGCGCGCGCGTCTGGCGGCAGCGTCACGGACGCGGCGCGGCGCGTCACCGAACAGTGGACCGTCCGTGTCAGCGGAGCATTCCAGCAGGTCACCGACAGTATCACGTGGGAGGGAGCAAGCGGTTCCGGGTCATTCTCGCTCACGAGTGCGATCCCATGCTGAGCCGGCGCGCGGCGACGCTTGTCGAGATGCTCGTCGCCATGGCGCTCGCCACCGTCGTCCTCAGCGCCGCGACATCCAGCCTGTTCAGGCAGCAGCGGACGCACGAGCGAACCGCTAGCGTCGCGAGGTCGGAGGTTCAGCTGCGGACCGCGACGTCGGTCCTCGCGAACCAACTCTCGTTCCTCGATGCGGAGGCGGGTGATCTCGCGCAGGGGGAAGTGCGGGATACCGCGATTCAGTTTCGCGCCACCGTGGCTATTGCCCTCGCATGCGATCGAACTGTCGGTACGGTGACGTTCCTGCCTGACCCATCGGGCGCGGTGCCGCTTGGCGGGGTCGCATCCGAGCCCAGGCCGGGTGACTCGCTCTGGTTCCTTGGCGACAGCAGCTGGAAGGGCGCGCGGATAGATGCCGTCGCAGCGGTGGCCGCCACCTGCCCTACGCCGCTTGCATCCACCGGCACTGTCATTCGCCTCACACTGGGTGGCAGCGTCGATACCATTCCCGCTTTGGCGCCGCTGCGCGTCACCCGACCAAGCCGCTACAGTTTCTACCGCTCCGGCGACGGAACCTGGCAGCTGGGCTTCCGCGAGTGGAACGAAGCATCAGGTTCGTTCTCGGCACCGCAGCCCGTAGCGGGTCCGTTCCTCCGCCAGGCGGACGGCCGGAGCTCGCGATTCCGCTACTTCGACGCCGAGGGTTCGGAGCTCGCCCTGAATGACGGCAATGCGAAACGTGTCGCCCGCATTCGAGTGATCAGCCACGCACCGGCTTCGGCGCGAGAACGCGGGCAGGACAGCGTACGGAGCGACTCCCTGGACGTAGCCCTGCAGCGTGCACGCGCGCGCTAGACGGTCGCACGAGCGCGGGGGCGCCCTCCTGGTGGCGCTCGCCCTGCTCGCCCTCGCCGCCGCCCTGCTCGCCGGATCGGCGCAGGCGGGCAAGTCGGCGGCACGTTCAGCGCAGTCGCATGCCTCGGCCATCACCGCGGATGCAGAAGCGCGGACCGCGCTCGCGGATTTCGTTGCCGGGTGGTCCTGGTCCGACGACTCGATCGAGGTCGGGCAGGGTCGAGAGACCATGGTCTCGCCACACAGGGTTGGCGTTGCGGGCCTTATGGCGTCGACGCGCCTTCGACTCGTTCGGGTATCGAGCAGCCGCTTCGTCATCGGCCTCGAGGTGACCGTGGGGCCAGCTGGCGTAGTGGGCGCCCGGCGACGGATGTGCCTCATCATGCAGCGCCGGCTACCAACCGACACTACAGCTGACCCGCAGGCACCTCAACCGATCGTGCAGTGGAGCATTGCCGACCTGTTCTGAGGGCGATTCGGCGGTTTTTTCGCTCCTTCACGGGCGTAGAGTGACCGGGATCACACGAATGACCCAATTTGGTTGTTACCATCTTCGCCCGCCGGTCGTGATACCGGTACGAGTGACCGGACGCACGGCGCTTTGACCGAAGGAGTTCGACGTTGAGCGGGGCGTGTCGCATGTAAGTGCAAGCAAGATCGATTTATACGTCGCCTCGCTTAAAGCCTCTTGACAAGTGTGCTATAGCGGCTCATCTTCGCGCCGCGCCACCTGTCCGCATCCCCTTCGACCATCTCGATGGCACTATTCGGTCGCAGTAAAACTACGGTTGGGCTGGATATCGGTTCCGGACTGATCAAGGTCGCGGTCATCGACCATTCGCGTAGTGAGCCGGAATTGGTCCGGGTCGCGGTCGTGCCCCTGCTCGCCGACGCTATCGTCGAAGGCGAGGTCATGGACCCTGGCATTGTGGCCGAGGCCATCCGGGGGGCGCTTGCTGCCGCGGATGTGAAGGGCACCCAGGTCGTCACGGCGGTGGGCGGTCGCGACGTCATCATCAAGAAGATCCAGATCGAGCGCGTGAAGGAGCAGCAGGCGCGAGAGCTCATGCGTTGGGAAGCGGAGCAGCACGTTCCCTTCGACATGGAATCGGTCGAGCTGGACTTCCAGATCCTCGACCCCACCGCTGACGGCGTCGAAATGAGCGTCCTGCTGGTGGCGGCCAAGCGGGAGCTCATCGAGTCGAAGCTGCGTATCCTCACGGATGCGGGTCTCGATCCGACCCTCGTCGACGTGGACGCCTTCGCGCTGCACAATGCGTTCGAGCTGAATTACCCCGACGCCATGCATGGAGTGGTTGCGCTGGTGAACATCGGCCACGACGTGACCAACATCAATATCCTCGAAGAGGGCGTCCCAATCCTCACGCGCGACATCACGGTAGGCACGCGCCGGTTCCGTGAGGATCTGCAGCGCGAGCGTGGCCTCTCGTCCGACGAGGCGCAGCAGCTCCTTCAAGGGTACGACCGCTCCGAGCACATCGATGCGGTGCTCGATGGGCGTGGCGAGGAGATCGCCGTCGGTGTCGAGCGTGCCGCGGCATTCCTCGCCTCCTCCTCACGTACGGGTGGTCAGGTCAGGGCGATCTACACCTGTGGCGGTGGCTCGAGGATCCCGGGCCTTTCGGACGTCCTGGCCGACCGGCTGCGCCTCTCGGTGCAGCAGGCCAACCCTCTCGTCAACCTCAAGATTCGCGATGGGGCGTTGAGCAGCCTCATCACCGACGAGGTCGCGCCGCTCCTGATGCTTCCAATCGGTCTGGCACTGCGCCAGGTCGCATGATCGAGGCGACGCGATGATCGAGATCAATCTTCTCCCGGGCGCGCGCCGCAGCGCGAAACGCGGCCGCGGCTCGTCCATTAATCTGGCGGGCACCGTCGCTTCCATTCGGGAGCGCGTAAAGGAGCCATGGCTAATCGGCGCGGTCGGCGTTACGGTCGTCGCGGTCGCGGCCGTCGCCCTTCTGTATACCATTCAGGCGCGCAAGGATGCAAAGCTGGACGACGCGCTTCAGAAGGCGGTGCAGGACTCCACCCGCTACGCATCGGTCCTCAAGGAGCACGACAAGGCGGAAGCGAAGCGCGATACGGTGCTGCGCTCGCTCAACCTCATACGGGCCATCGACGACGACCGGTTCATCTGGGCGCACGTCATGGACGAAGTGAGCAAGGCACTGCCGCCGTATACGTGGCTGGTGTCACTCGGCTTCACCGGCGCCGGCCAGGCGCAGCAGCCTGTGTCGACTGTCGCGGTCGCCAAGCCAGCCGATAGCGCAGCCGCCGGCAAGAAGAAACGCAAGTCGCTCAACACCGTCATTCCGCGCGACTCGGTGCATCTCCGCCTCATCGGCAATACCGTGGACATTCAGGCGCTCACACGCTTCATCCGACAGCTGGAGCAGTCGGCGTTCCTCGAGCAGGTGCAGCTCGTGAAGTCCGAGCACGCCAACGACAACGGCAAGGACGTCACGCAGTTCCAGCTCGACATGTTGTACTCGCGGCCTGATCCGGCCCTTGTACGCCGTGTTCCGCTCGCCGTGTCGGTGCGATAGCCATGGCCATCATGCCGCAGACCAAGCGCGACAAGGCATTCGGCCTGGTCGGACTCGTGGCCGCCGGGCTCACGGGCTTCTATTTCTTCAATGTCTGGCAGCCAAAGCGCGACGAGCTCGTGGAGCGCCAGACGCGTGTCGATTCACTGCTCGTCATCAACCAGCGCGCCAAGGCGGAGCTTGCGCAGGGCAAGACGAACGCGTTGAAGGTAGAAGCCGACAGGCTTACCGCCGACCTCGCGGTCATGCGTCTCCTCGTACCAACGGGGAACGAAGTGCCGACGCTGCTCGATCAGGTCTCCACCGCCGCTCGTCGTGTCGGGCTCGATATCGCGGACGTGCAGCCGCTTCCGTCGCTCGCCGGTGATCAGTACGAGGCCTACAAGTACCGGCTCGTCGTGCGCGGAGGCTCGTATCATCAGATCGGGAACCTGCTGGCGAACATCGGTTCGCTCCAGCGAATCGTCGCGCCGATCAATCTCGTTCTCAATCCGCAGCCCGCGGACCCCAAGGCGCCGAAGAAGGCGCGCTCGCAGAATCTCGAAGCACGCTTCGAGATACAGACTTATGTCGCCCGTGCGCCGCTTCCTCCGGCACCCGTGAAGGGTGTCGTCGCGGATGCGCCGAAACCGGGAGAGAAATGACCAGCGCTCTTCTCACCACCGCCGCGATTGCCGCCCGCTCTTCGGCGGCGCGCATCTGTGCGGTCGCACTCGTCGTCGGCGCCGTCAGCGCTTGCGTCACCTCTCCGCTCTCGGCGCAGCGGATCCCGGACATCAAGGGTCCCATCAAGGCAGCGGAAAAAGCCGCCGATGCAACGAATGCGCGTCTCTCCGCGCAGACGGGGCAGGAGGTACCGGTGCGCCGCGGTGCGCTAGCGCCAGCGCCATCGAAGCCCTCCTCGGGGCCCGGCAGCGTGCCGCCACCGAAAGGCGCGGCATCGAACGGACCGTCCACCACTGCGCCTTCGATCATGGCTCCCGTGACGCGCGAGATCTTCACCTACGCAGATGAAGGGCGGCGCGATCCGTTCTTCTCGCTCATCCTCACGGATGACCTGCGTCCCCTCCTGTCGGACCTCAAGCTTGTCGGGGTCCTGTACGAAGCGTCTGGTCGCCGCAGCGTCGCCATCATGCGCGACGTGCAGACCAACGCGCAGTATCGAGTGAACGCCGGCCAGACGCTTGGCCGGATGCGCGTTGCCCAGATCAAGCCGCGCGTGGTGATCTTCACGATAGACGAGTTCGGACTCAGTCGTCAGGACTCGCTGTTCTTGGTGGATTCGACAAAGGTGAGGATTAAATGAAGCCAGTCCTGGCGGTCATCGTCGCTTCGGCACTCCTGCTGGGGCACAGCGCTCAGCCGGTCGAAGCCCGCCCGGCCGAGGGGTCACTACTCTCCCTCAGCATCGTGCCCAACTCGGGAAAGGCCGAGATCGTGATCGGTGTCTCTGGTGATCCCGAGGTGCGCGATTTCACCCTCGGCTCGCCCGATCGCATCGTCATCGATCTCAGCGGCACGTCCCTCGGGATGCGCGCTCGAGCATACGACCGGATTTCCCGCGGTGGCATCAGCGACGTCCGGTACTCTCAGTTCCGCAAAGGCACCGTGCGCGTCGTCGTATACCTCGATGGGCCGCATGCGTACCAGCTGACTCGCGCCGATGGCGAAGTCCGCGTATCCGTCTCCGTTCCCACCAACTCGCAGTTTACGGCGTGGCACATCGGTGGTGGCAACGCACCGGAGACCCGCACCGCGGACCGCGCCGACACACCGTCTGCTGGCGAGCCGGTGTCAGGCCCGGACCGCACCATCGATCGCGCGGTCGCCGCGCGTTCGCGCGAAGTGCGTGACGCCACCGACGCAACGCCCATGCGCACCGCGGTCCAGCGTGAGCCGATGTCCGCGATGCAGGTGGCGCAACAGGCGCAGGCGCGCCAGCAGCGCTCGCAGCAGCCGCGCATCAGCGTCGTCTATCAAGGCTCCGATATTCGCGACGTGCTCGCCGCGTTCGCATCGTTCTCGGGACGCACCATCATTCCGAGCTCCAGCGTGCCTGGCCTGAAGATCGACGCGGAGATCAAGGATCAGCCGTGGGACGTCGCCCTTCAGGCGATTCTATCGTCGCAGGGGTTGGACGCGACGGAAGATGCCAACGGCATCATCATCGTCGACACGCAGGAACGCATTGCGTCGAGGTCGGCCACCGAGGCGCTCGCCACGCGAGTCGTGCGCATCAACTATCAGAAGGCAGCCGCGGTAGGTGACCAGATCCGCACCCGCCTGCTTCAGTGCATTCCGTCCGAACGTGGCGGCGCCGCGGGAAACACTTCGTCGTCTGCCGCTGCTGGACAGCCGCCAACTCTTGGGCAGCCGCCAGCCCAGCCGACCGTTCCAATGCAAGGCATTCAACCCACCACGTCGACCACGGGCGCTCCTGTCTCCGGCGGCGCGGGGTCTGACGCGTCGAGCTGCCGCGGTCGCGGTAGCGTGAGCGCGGACGAAGCGACGAACAGCATCAGCATCACCGCGCCGGTCAGTGTGCTCGACGAGCTTGCCGACTTCGCTCGCTCTCTCGACCTCCGCCAGCCGGCGGTGAACATCAAGGCGAAGATCGTCCTCGTCAACCGCACGGACCTCGACGCGCTTGGCATCAAGTACGACCTCGGCTCCAGGGAGCAGTTCTTCAGCAACGTCATCCAGCGCGTGGACTCGGCTGGCGCAGTGGGCAGCCCGAACGATCCCCCTCGCGTGCTGCTCGGTGGCAATACGGTCTCGGCCATCGCGAACGCATCGGGAACGGTCAATGGTGCGGCACTTCGCCTGATCTACTCCACGGCACTTGGCAACTTCGACTTCAGCACCTTCCTGGACGCACTCCAGGAAGTCTCGCTGCTCGATGTGCAGGCGGAGCCGAGCGTCACCACGCTCAACAACAAGTCGGCACAGCTCACGTCCGGCGTGCAGGTGCCGTTCGTTCCGCTCGTCAGCAGTGGCGGTGCGGGAACATCGCTCACCGGTCCGATCACGGTCGAGCGCATTCAGACCGGAGTGACACTTCTGGTGACGCCGAGTGTAACAAACAATCGGCAGATCATCATGCACGTGGACGTGACGAACTCCGATGTCAGCTTCACGAACAATGGCACGCTGATCGACAACAATCACGTTTCGAACGACCTGCTTGTCGCCGATGGGCAGACGGTCGTGATCGGTGGACTCACGCAGACGAGTGTGCGAGTCACGAAGTCCGGTATTCCGCTGCTGGTCGACCTTCCGTTCATCGGACGGCTCTTCGGCTATACCACGAGACAGGAGCAAAAACGCGACCTGCTCGTCCTGATAACGCCCCACATCGTGGATGAGGGGCAGTTGCCAACTGAGGCGGTGCGGCGCTAGCCGCACGGCGGAGCATACATGACGCATCTGAGATCCCGGGCGAAGTACGTCGCCCTGACGCTTGCCGCCCTTGTGGCGTCGAGTTGCGACACGCGCCTTCCTACCCAAACGTCGACGACGTCGACGGGGACCGCCACGGACGGCGAGCGCCCGGTGGTGACCTTTACGCTTGCCGGTGCGCTGAACAACGCCGTGCCCTTCGGCCTGCCCGTCGGGTTGTCCGTGAAGGTCACGGACAACGTCGGTGTTTCGAGCATTCAGACCAGCGTGCGCAATGGTGCGGTGATCATCGCACTCGATACGGTCACGCTGAAGCCGACGTCTGCCAGCACGACGCGCTCGATTTCCATTCCACTGGCCGGTGTGAAGAAGTCGGACAAGCTCGTCGTACGCACCACCGCGACGGACGCCGCGTCGAACACTCGGGTTGATTCACTGACGATCTCGTTCGCGGCGCCGACGATCACCCTCGTGACGCCGCTGCCGAGTGCGAAGCTGAACGTCGGCGACTCGCTGCTCGTCACCGCGCGCATTCAGGACGGCGCCGGCATCAGGAGCGTGACGTTCATCGGCTACACATTGCGCGGCAACCCGGACCTCGGCACGCAGGACACGATTGTACGGTATCCTGCCATCACGGCGCCGTCGACCGGTGGAACGTTCATCCCGGGCATCACGGACACGACCATCAGGCGCTACCTGAAGGCCCTCGTTCCCGCGGATACCGTGGCGGATTCACTCGTCGTCAGCGCCATCGCCATCGACAACCTCGGTGGTGTGGATACAGCGCGGGTGGCGGTGAAGATCGTTCGCGGCCCAAGCGTCCAGGTATTGAGCCCCGTTGTGGGCGACAGCGCGACGCCGGGAGCAGGACTGACCGTTACGCTCCGTGCCACCGACCTCACTGGAGTCGCGAAGCTCGGCTTCCGTCTGCAGAGTGACCCGACCTTCACGACCAAGGTCGACACCACGATCACGATCAATTACCCGGCGCTCCCGAAGGATGTCACCTTCTCGGCGACCGTTCAAATTCCAGCCAACGCACCGCCGAAGGCGCTGCTGACCATCACACCGACGTCGACCAACAGCGGTGGGCAGGATGGCGCATCGGCACCGGTCACGATCGCCGTCCGGGCCGGTCTACCACCCGCGCCGCGCGTCTATCAGGTGATCTCCAACCGCGTGGAGACGGTCGATTCGCTCACCGTCACGGCGATCGGCAACGGCGTCACCATTGTCGGCTACGTCTTGCGCGATCTAACGGGCACGGTGATCAAGCGTGACAGCGTGTTGCTGGCATCGCCATTCCCGTCAACGTCCGTGCAGACCATCGCGCTGAACCTTCCCGCATCGGCGCGCGGCAAGCAGCTCACGCTCACGAGCTTTGCGTACGATCAGTCGGGGCGCATCGGCTTCTCGATCCCCGCGGGCACCACTACGCCGCAGGGCATCGCGGCGAACGCGTTCACGGACTCGTCGCTCGTCGTGTTCGGCACCACGTATCCACTTCCGGTCAATCGCAACGGCACGATTGCCGACTTGCAGGTGGATGCCGCACGCGGCAACGTCTTCCTCTCGAATATCAATTTCGGCCGACTCGAGGTCTGGACGAAGGCGGTCAACGATTTCGACGCCGCCGGCATCGTTGTCGGCTCGCAGCCCTGGGGCATGACGTTCTCACGTACCGCTCCGGCGAAGGACACGATGTACGTCGCTAACTCGGGTGGTACGAACCTGAGCCGCGTCTACATCGGCGGAACGCCATCGGCGATGAAGGAGGACGTGGTCAACCGCCTGGTGACACGCGCGTCGTACATGTTCAAGCTCACCGAGGTGCTCGACCCCACCACGGGCAGGATCCGCCTCACCACCTCACCACCCATCATCTTCTCCGACAGGCCACAGTACGTCGAGCAGAGCGTAAGTGGCCGGCTCTACTTCTCCACGAAGCCCACCGTGCAGGCGCCCCAGGGCACCATCAGGTACATGGATCCGAAGGCGGCGGCGCCGGACGAACGGTTCATTCTCGACTTTGCCTTCCTCGGCTCCGACCCGAATTCCTTCGTCGTCGCAAACCTGGACGCGGTGTTCGTCTATCCGGCGCCAGCCACGAGCACGTTGAACGACTCACTCGAGCTGTGCGACCATGCCTCGGGTACGCTCAACGCGCCGACTTGCGTCGGCAGCCGCGGCGGCATTCAGGCCACGATCGATCTTCTGCGAACGATTGTCCCGCAGACCGATGTCGAGGCCAAGGTGAACATCGATTTCAGCTCGCTTGGCCTCACTGACACCACGTACGTCGCGTCGAGCGGTGACGGACGAATCATCTCGTTCGGCGAAGGCAACAAGTCGCCCGTTGCCCGGAACTTCCTGCTGCTCGACGACGGCGCCGTCGCGAATCGCTTCAACACCGCCTCGTCGTCACTGAACATCCTGGACCTGATGGCGAATCAATCCGACGAGATCTTCGGCATCGCGCTCGACAAGGGCGGCAAGACCCTCGGCGTGCATGGTACGGAAACGGCGTTCTCGAACGTGTACTTCCCGTACACCCAACGCCTCCAGGGCAAGCGATCCACGTTCTCGAAGGGAACGGGCATCACGTTCCATCCGAACGCGGACGGCACCGCGTCCCCAGCCGATTCTCGCCTCGCATTTGTCGCATCGGCGAATGGCACCATCGAGGCGGTCGACATCGCATTCTACGATTACGTCCGCGGGGCGCTCGCCACGAAGTTCAACCTGTATGGCCCATTGCGCGCATCGCTCCCGTTCCCGGGAGATCCGCCGAGCGTGGTGTTCAAGCTGTTCGGTGTCTCGTCGAAAGGCCTCGTGGTGGTCGACGTCACAGCGGCCGACATACTGCCCGGACCCTGAAGACAGGATGAAAGGATGATAGGATGATAGGACGATAGGAACTCTATCGTCCTATTTTCTTTCCTATCCTCCTATCGTCCTATCCTCCTATCCTCCCGCATTTCCAATGCTTCGCTTCACCACCGCTGGTGAGTCCCACGGGCAGGCGCTCGTCAGCATCCTCGAAGGGATGCCTGCGGGCGTCCCACTGCTTGCTGCGCACGTCGACGCCGACCTCGCGCGCCGACAGCAGGGGTACGGGCGCGGACGACGCATGCAGATCGAGCGCGACACCGCGGAGTTCCTGTCCGGCGTGCGCGCGGGCGAGACGATTGGCAGCCCGATCGCCATGCTCATCCGCAATCGGGACTGGAAAAACTGGGAAGAGATCATGGATCCCGCGCCGCGCGAAGGCGAGGTCGCCGGTACCGCGCGGAAACGCGCTGTCACGCGCGTGCGACCAGGGCACGCCGACCTCACTGGCATCCTGAAGTACGATCGCGATGACGCGCGCGACATTCTCGAGCGTGCATCGGCTCGCGAAACCAC
>DAIUFP010000003.1:198925-259102 GCA_036844565.1 Gemmatimonadaceae bacterium
TTGCCGCTGCCGCGATCGCCCGCCGATTCCTCGCGGAGCTCGGCGTCTCGATCGGCAGTCACCTCGTCCACCTGGGGGGAGTGGACGCGGTCCGCCCCGAGCCGATGCCTTCTGACCTGAACGCGGCTTCGGATGCCTCTCCCCTCCGGACGCTCGATGCCGACGCGGAGCGCGAGATGATCGCGCGCATTGATGCGGCGAAACGCGAGGGGAACACGCTGGGGGGCATCTGCGAAGTGGTCGTCGACGGGCTTCCGGTCGGGCTGGGCTCGCACGTGTCGTGGGACCGCAAGCTCGATGGCCGGCTCGGTGCCGCCATGCTGTCCATCCCCGCGGTGAAGGGCGTCGAGATCGGCATGGGGTTCGGCACTGCGCGCGTGAGCGGTTCGGAAGTGCACGACGAGATTGCGCCGGCACCTGGGCGCACCCGTGCGGGGAACGTCCAGCGCGCGACGAATCGAGCGGGTGGCCTCGAGGGCGGGATGACGACCGGGGAGCCCCTTGTCGTACGCGTTGCGATGAAGCCCATCAGCACCCTGATGCGTCCACTCGGGACGGTCGACATGGCGACCGGCGAAGCCGCCAAGGCCACCGCCGAGCGGAGTGATGTCACCGCCGTCCCGGCGATGGGCGTCATTGCGGAGGCGATGGCCGCGTTCGTTCTCGCGGACGCAATGCTCGAGAAGTTCGGCGGCGATTCACTTGGCGAAGTGCGGCGCAACCTGGATGGATACCTTGCCCATATCGCTGGCCGACTCGCCACCTGATCGGCGAGAGCGCCACGTGATCCTCGTGGGCCTTCCCGGCGCAGGGAAGAGCACCGTTGGAAACCTTTTGTCGCGGAAGCTGGGGGTCGGGTTTCTCGACTTTGACGTAGAGATCGTCAGGCGCGAGGGGCTGGCTATTACCGAGATCTTCGCGCAAAGGGGTGAATTGGCATTCCGTGCGCTCGAGAGAGCGCTCACGGAAGAGGTCGCCGGGATGACGGGCAGCATTGTGCTTGCGCCCGGGGGCGGGTGGGTGACTCGGCCGGATGCGGTGGCCCTGCTTCGACCGCGATCACGGCTGGTGTATCTGCGGATATCGCCCGGCGGCGCGCTTCGGCGCATGGGCCGACGCATGTCGACGCGCCCGTTACTCCAGAAGGCCGACCCGCGCGGCGAGCTCGAGCGCCTACTCGACTCGCGCCGGAGTGTTTATGAAACCGCCGACCTCGTAGTTGACGTGGAAAATATGGAGCCACAACGAGTTGCGGATTTGATTGAGCACCGATTGTCGCAGTATGCATCCTGATTTGGGCCCGAAAACCCGCACGAGGTTGACGCCCCCACTACCTTAGAGCGATTACAACAGCGATTATCGCATCGAACGCCTCGTTCGAGGTGGTGGTCCGGCTTCGACGGGTTCCGGCTGGCCGGACCCGACGCGCCAGATTGATGTCCGACACATGACAGTGATGTCGCTCAGCGGAGAAAAGGATGTACGCTGGGATACCGATATCTCAGGGGATAACGATGACGATTCGCGTTTTGGGACCACATGAGCGGGGCCGTTTTGCCACCGAAGCCTGGGGGCATTTGCTGGCGCTGTCCGGTGCCGGAGCGCTCAACCCCGCGGAGCTCGAGCAGGTGATCGAGCGGGCGATGCTGCAATTCGACGGACGCATCGCGCTCGACGACCTGCGCGCGATGATGGAAGGAGCCGGGTTCGATGACCCCGGCACCGCCGCGGATACTCAGACCGTACACTAGCAATGGCAGCGAAAAAGACGACCACCAAGCGCGCCGCGGCGAAGAAGTCGACGGCTGTGAGAAAGACAGCGGCAAAGAAGACCGCGAAGAAGGCGGGCGCCCGGAAGAAGGCGGTCGAGGAAGAGGAGTACCCGGATGAGCCAGTGGGAACCACGTCGCTGGTCATCGTCGAGTCCCCGGCCAAGGCCAAGACCATTGGCAAGTACCTCGGCCGCGGCTATCGCGTGAAGGCGACCGTCGGCCACATCATGGACCTGCCGGAGAAGAAGCTCGGCATCGACATCGAGCATGGCTTCGAGCCGGAGCTGGTGCCCATCCCGGGAAAGGAAAAGACCATTGCCGACCTGAAGAGTGCGGCCAAGGTCTCGAAGGAGATATTCATCGCGACCGATCCGGATCGCGAGGGTGAGGCAATCGCCTGGCACGTGCGCGAGCAGATCAAGCCGAAGCGTGGTCAGGCGGTGGTGCCGATCCGTCGTGTGCTCTTCCACGAGATCACGAAGGACGCGGTACAGCGTGCGATCCAGCAGGCGGGCGAGATCGACGACAAGAAGGTGGAAGCCCAGCAGGCGCGACGCGTGCTCGACCGCCTCGTCGGCTACAAGGCCAGCCCAGTCCTCTGGAAAACGGTCAAGAAGGGCATCTCGGCTGGCCGGGTGCAGACTGTCGCACTTCGGCTCATCGTCGAGCGGGAGCGGGAGATCCGCGCGTTCAATCCGGTGGAGTACTGGACCATCGAGGCGGCGCTCGAGAAGGCGTCACAGCGCTTCACCGCGAAGTTGCACCAGATCGACGGCAAAAAGGCGGAGATCGGCACGGAGGCGGAAGCCAATCGTGTGCTGTCCGACCTCGAGGGTCGCAAGTCGTTTGGTGTCACCGAGGTCAAGCGCCGCGAGCGCCGAAAGAACCCGTCGGCGCCATTCACGACGTCGACGCTGCAGCAGGAAGCGGCGAAGAAGCTGTCGTTCGGCTCCAAGCGGACAATGCGCGTTGCACAGGACCTGTACGAAGGCATCGACATCGGCCCCGAGGGCGCGGTCGGCCTCATCACGTACATGCGTACCGACTCCACTCGCGTAGCAGAGAGTGCGGCGACGCAGGCGCAGGACTACCTGCGCGTGCTGTTCGGCAAGGAATTCCTCGCCAAGGGTATTCAACTCTACGGCGACGGAAAGGCAAAGAACACGCAGGACGCGCATGAAAGCGTGCGTCCTACGGATCCGACCCGCCGTCCCGACGACATCCGCAAGTATCTGAGCCCCGACCAGTTCAAGCTCTACCAATTGGTCTGGCAGCGCTTCATGGGCTCGCAGATGGCGCCTGCGGTATTCGATACGACCACGGTCGACTTCGATATTCCGGCGAAGGAGCAGCCGCAGATCGGACGTCGCTCGTACCTGTTCCGCAGCACGGGAAGCATCATCAAGTTCCAGGGCTTCCTCGCCCTCTATCGCGAAGCGCGCGAAGAGGGTGATTCCAAGGCGCTGGAAGACGAGAACGAGCTGCCGGCGATCGACGTCGGTGAGAACATCCCCGTGCATGCGATCACGCCATCACAGCATTTCACGGAGCCACCGCCGAGGTTCTCCGAGGCGAGTCTCGTGAAGGAGCTGGAGCGACTCGGCATCGGCCGTCCGTCGACGTACGCGAGCATCATCAGCGTCCTCGCCGACAGGCGCTACGTGCTGCTGGAGCAGCGGCGCTTCTTCCCTACCGAGCTTGGCGAGACGGTGGAGAAGGTGATGGTGAAACAGTTCCCGGGCATCTTCAACGTCGACTTCACGTCGGGCATGGAGCTCGAGCTCGACAAGGTCGAAGAAGGGGAACTCGGCTGGCGCGTGGTTCTCAAGGACTTCTGGGGACCATTCGACAAGTCGCTCAAGGACGTGCAGTTCGGCGCACTGATCGCCGTGGCGCACGACCTGTCTGCGCTCGAGCACGAGCGCTGCCCCATCGACGGCGGGAAGCTCGAGCCGCGCGGCGGTTTCTTCGGGCCGTTCCTCGCATGTGAGAACCATCCGAAGACGTGCACCTATACGCGGCCGCTCAAGGGCGAGAAGGCGAAGCCGCGGATGACGGACATTCCGTGTCACCTCTGCGGACAGCCGATGGTCGTGCGCGTGGGGCGCAGCGGCGAGTTTCTCGGTTGCAGCACGTTTCCCAAATGCCGCGGAACGCGTTCGATGCCGACGGGCGTCTTCTGTCCAAAGGATGGCGGCGAACTCGTCGAGCGGCGCTCGAAGAAGCGGGGCACCGCGTTCTACGCCTGCTCCAACGACACGTGCGATTTCGTCGCGTGGAACAAGCCGGTCTCGGAGATTTGTCCCGAGTGCGCGTACCTGGGCGCCGAGATGAAATTCACCAAGGCACGCGGTGATTTCCGGAAATGCCTCAAGTGCGGAAACGAATGGGACGTCCCGCAACCGGCAGAGCCGCAAGAGACGCCAGAGCCGGCTCTAGCGGGCTGACCGATTTGTCAATCGACATCATCGGCGGAGGGCTCGCCGGAAGCGAGGCGGCATGGCAACTCGCGGAGCGGGGGCTCCATGTCGCCCTTCACGAGATGCGTCCCCGCGTGGGCACGGAGGCGCACAAGACCGATCGATTGGCGGAGCTGGTGTGCTCGAACACCTTCAAGAGCACAGAAACCACCAACGCACACGGGTTGCTGAAGGCCGAGATGCGGTTGCTGGGCTCCATGATCCTCGAGTGTGCCGACTCGGCGCGTGTTCCCGGTGGAAGCGCCCTCACCGTCGACCGGGACGTCTTCTCCGCCGCGGTGAGTGAACGCATCGCTGCGCATCCGCGCATCGAGGTGTGTCGCGGAGAGCAAGCGACGCTTCCATCGCCTGGCATTGTCGCGACGGGCCCGCTCACGTCGGACGCACTTGCCGAGGCCATCCGCGCGCGCCTTGGCGTGGAGTCGCTCGCGTTCTACGACGCGATCGCTCCGATCGTCGCGCACGACTCGATCGATCAGGACATCGCGTTCCGTGCGTCGCGCTACGGCAAGGAAACGATGGAGGGGGAATCCGACGGCGCCTACTTCAACTGCCCGATGACGCGCGAACAGTATGAGGCATTCGTCGACGCGCTGACGGCGGCGGATCAGGCTGCGGCCCACCAGTTCGACGCCGTGCCGTACTTCGACGGGTGCATGCCGGCAGAGGAGATTGCACGCCGCGGACGTGAGTCACTGCGGTTCGGAGCGATGAAGCCGGTTGGGTTGACGGATCCGCGCACGGGCCGCGAAGCGTACGCCGTCGTCCAGCTCCGGATGGAAGGCCGCGCCGGCCGGATGTGGAACCTCGTCGGTTTCCAGACACGGCTCCGCTACCCCGAGCAGCAGCGCGTCTTTCGATTGATCCCGGGCCTGGAGAGCGCCGAGTTCCTGCGGTTCGGTTCCATTCATCGGAACTCGTACCTCAACGCACCGGCGGCGCTGACGTCGCATCTGTCGCTGAAGGACGACGCGATGACACTCTTCGCCGGCCAATTGACGGGCGTCGAGGGCTACACCGAAAGCACGGCGACCGGACTTCTCGCCGGAATCAATCTCTCGCGCCTGCTCGCCGGCGACGAACCCGTCGTTCCGCCCCCGACCACGATGCTGGGCGCGCTCTATCGCTACATGCGTGAGGCGGATCCTCGGCACTTCCAGCCGATGAACGCGAACTTCGGCCTGGTCGACGACCTTGGCACGCGTGTGAAGGACAAGCGGATCAAGAAGGAGAAGCTCGCCGAGCGAGCCCTCGCGGACATGACCAGGTGGCGAGACGAGTCGCTCGCAGCCTCCACCGTTCGCGCGTGAGCGAGAAGGTCGCGCCGCCGCCGGATGTCGCCGAATACCTCCGGCACTTGTCGAAGGAGCGCGACGTTTCACCGAACACGGTACTGGCATACGATCGGGACCTGCGTGAGTTCGTGGCGTTTCTCGGCGACTACTACGGCATCGACGACTGGAGCTGGGAGCGCGTGGACCGGCTCGCGATGCGTGGGTTCCTCGCGCACCTCTCGCGGCGTGGCGTGGGGAAGCGCACGATGTCTCGCACACTCTCCGGCGTGCGGAGCTTCTACCGGTGGATGCACCGCAACGAGATGGTCGAGGCCAATCCTGCGCGCGCGGTCGGCGCGCCGAAGCTCGACAAATACCTACCGAGCTATCTCGATCGCCCCCAGATCGACCTGCTCTTCCAGATGGCCGAGACGCGCGCCATGGAAGGCAACTTCACCGACGTGCGCAACCTCGCGATCCTCGAGCTGTTCTATTCGACCGGCATGCGCCTTTCGGAGCTCCAAGGCTTGAACCGTGGCGATCCTGATCTCGTCAGCCAGCAAGTGAAGGTGCGCGGCAAGGGGAGAAAGGAGCGCATCATTCCGATCGGCGACCATGCCGTGCTTGCGCTGCGCAACTATGAGGCGAAGCGCGACGAGTTGCTCCGCGGCGTTGGACCGAAAGGCGAGCGATCGGCGTATTTCCTTGCGCGCACCGGCAAGCGCATCGGTGCGCGAATGGTGCAGAAGGTCGTGTCGGCGTTCCTCGCGGAGATCGACGAGGATGCGGGTCTCTCGGTGCACTCACTGCGCCATACCTTTGCCACTCACCTGCTCGACAATGGTGCCGACCTTCGCGCCGTCCAGGAGCTGCTCGGCCATTCCTCGATCTCCACCACGCAGATCTACACGCACACCAGCGTGGAGCGCTTGAAGCAGGTCTACGGGAAAGCGCACCCTCGGGCATGAAGATCGCTTGAGTACGCCGCAGGTCCACCTGCGGAGCTTGCCACGTGCGCGTTGAAACAATTCCCCTGATCATCGGCGTCATCGTCGCCCTCGTGGGGCTGGCGGTCCTCGCCGACGCGTGGTTGCCCGAGTCGATGTCCTTCGGCAGCGAGCGCCGTCGTAACGAACGAACGGAGCGCAGCCTGGGCGGGGAGGCGAGCATCGGAATCGCGATCCTGTGCTTCGCGGCCGCGATAATCGGGAGGGACACGTGGCCGTACACCACCGTCGCGGTCATTGCCGGGGCGGTGCTGTTCCTGTTTGGCGTAATCGCGAACCGGAAGTTTCTCCGCGAGCGTATCGTGAATCGTGGCGCGCTCAGGCGCGGCGGTCTGACTGATCGCGAGACGGCGTCGCGCGCGAAGAAGAAGTAGCCATTCCAGACTCCCGTCGCGCCCCGCCCGCCAAAACGCCACCCGCTAGATTGCGGTCATGTCGGAATTACCAAGAATTCGTGCTACAACCATCCTCGCTGTGCGCCGCAACGGTGTCGTTGCGCTGGGTGGAGATGGGCAGGTGACCGTCGGTGACACGGTCATGAAGGCGAAGGCCAACAAGGTGCGCGCCATCGGCGACGGAAAGCTTCTCGCCGGATTTGCAGGCTCCGCCGCGGATGCCCTTACACTCTTCGAGAAGTTCGAGGAGAAGCTCCAGCGGTATCCCTCGAATGTCCCGCGCGCGGCCGTCGAACTCGCAAAGGATTGGCGCAGTGACCGCGTTCTTCGACGCCTGGAGGCACTCCTTGTCGTCGCGAGCGCCGCGCATGGATTCATCATCTCGGGAACCGGCGAGCTGATCGAGCCGGACGACGGCATTCTCGCGATCGGTTCGGGAGGGCCGTACGCGCTGGCCGCGGCACGCGCGCTCGCGGCGAACACCGAGTTGAGCGCCGCCGACATCGTGCGGCAGAGCCTCACGATCGCCGGGGAAATCTGCGTCTATACCAACACGAACATCACCGTCCTCGAGGCAAGCTGACGTGCCGTCGCCCCGTACGCAGCAGGCCCTTGCCCGTTTAGCGGACCTTACACCTCGTCAAATTGTCGCAGAGCTCGACCGCTACATCGTCGGGCAAGCGGACGCGAAGAAGGCCGTCGCCATCGCGCTGCGCAACCGGTGGCGCCGGCAGCAGGCGCCGGAAGCCATCCGCGACGAGATCTCGCCGAACAACATCATCCTCATCGGGCCAACCGGTGTGGGCAAGACGGAGATCGCGCGACGCCTCGCCAAGCTCACCGGCGCGCCCTTCATCAAGGTAGAAGCGTCGAAGTTCACCGAGGTGGGTTACGTCGGTCGCGACGTCGAGGGCATGATCCGCGATCTCGTCGACAGCGCGATCGAGATGGTTCGACAGGAGCGCGAAACCGAAGTCGAGGACCTCGCGAACGAGCGCGTCGACGATCGGCTGCTCGACCTGCTCCTGCCGCCGCCAGCTGCACCAACGACCCCCACCGCGACGGACACTGCGGCCGCGAAGCCCGAGCCCACGCTTGCGTCGGCGGGCGACGTCGGCGGCGTCTTCGTGGTGTCGAGCGCTGGGGACGTGCAGCACGAAGGCACCGCCGATGCGGCCTCCGATCGCTACAAGCGCACCCGCGACAAGCTCCGGCAGCTCCTGCTCGACGGCCAGCTCGACGCGCGCGAGGTGGAGATCGAGGTCACGCCCTCAGGCGGGCCGATGTTCGACATGTTCGCGTCGCAGGGAGCGCCCGAGAGCATGGAGAACTTCACCGAGATGCTCCAGAGCATGATGCCGCAGCGCAAGAAGAAACGGACCGTCAAGGTGTCCGAGGCAAGACGAATTCTGCTCGAGCAGGAGTTCGACAAGCTCGTCGACATGGAGGACGTCACCGCCGACGCCCTCGAGCGCGTCGAGACACTCGGCATCGTCTTTCTCGACGAGATCGACAAGATCGCCGGCGAGAAGAGTCAGATGGGTGGTCCCGATGTCTCGCGCGAAGGCGTCCAGCGCGACCTGTTGCCTATCGTCGAAGGATCAAACGTGCAGACGAAGTACGGGATGGTGAAGACGGATCACATCCTCTTCGTCGCCGCGGGTGCCTTCCACGTGTCCAAGCCCTCCGACCTCATCCCAGAGCTTCAGGGACGTTTCCCCATCCGGGTCGAGCTCAAGTCCCTCACCGAAGCGGATTTCGTTCGTATCATGACGGAGCCGGAGAACGCTCTCACGAAGCAGTACGCCGCGCTGGTCGCCGCAGACGGAGCGACGCTCGAGTTCACGGAAGACGGCATCGCCGAGATTGCGAAGATCGCGGCGACGGTCAATTCGCGCATGGAGAACATCGGGGCTCGACGGTTGCACACCGTGATGACGACGCAGCTCGAGGACACCCTCTTCGAGCTCCCAGACGGCGGCGAAAAGCGCATCGTCGTCAACGCGGAGGCGGTGCGAGAGAAGCTCAAGGCCATCGTCGAGGACGAGGACCTGAGGAAGTACATACTCTGAAATGAGCACTTCCTCCTGCCGCACGGACATGATCATGGCTGCACCATGCGCGGAAAAAGCAGGTGCGCGTGCGGGGGCGTGCGGTAGTGGGGGAGTCCTCGATCCCGGACGAGCCGGCCCGCAAGCTCGGTGTCGTCCAGGTGGAACGGCTCGCGCTCGGAATCGTCACTCTCATCGAGTAATGCGTCGTCCGGGCGTGCATCATCGGCGCTCGGGTGCTTCCTGAGATTCTCGGACAGCGACCGCAGCGCCGACCGCCAACCATGGTGCAGATCTGAGGTGTGCAGCATCGGAGATTTCCTCGCGAGCGCGTCATCGCGCCGCCTGAGGTGAAAACGTCATCGCTTCCTGTTACAGGCATAATGTCCGCAGACTCACGTATTGTCAAATTACAATACAGTAATGATTCAAGGAATGGGCATATCGGGCAGAAAGGCCAGCTCGTGGCCCGCCACGTCCATTGTGAAATGCCTCCCGGAAGGGTGGCGGTCCCTTTCGCCGCCGCGCTAACTTAGCTCGCTTCGCTCTCCGCCAGACCCAGCGAGGCCCGATGCCCGATCGTTCCTACCGCGACTTCCTCGCGATCCCGGATTTCTCCCGCGCCGAGTTACTGGCGTTGTTTGAGCTTGCGGAGCGCATGCGCGTTGGCACGTACACGCGCACGCCGCTCGCGGGGAAGACACTCGCGATGATCTTCATGAAGGCGTCGACGAGGACACGTGTCTCGTTCGAGGTCGGCACCTTTCAGCTCGGCGGCCACGCCCTCTTCCTCTCGCCGCGCGACGTGCAGCTGGGCCGCGGTGAACCGATCGCCGACACGGCGCGCGTGCTCTCGCGCTACGTGGACGGCATCATGATCCGCACCTTCGCGCATCAGGACGTCGAGGAGCTCGCACGATACGCCGACGTCCCCGTCATCAACGGGCTCACCGACCTGCTGCACCCATGCCAGATCCTCGCGGACATTCTCACCATCCGTCAGCATCTCGGCGGGACGGATGGTCGGAAGGTGGCCTGGATCGGCGACGGGAACAACATGGCCAACTCGTGGATCAACGCGGCCTACCGCCTCGGATTCGAGCTCACGCTCGCATGTCCGGAAGGCTATGAGCCTGCCGATCACCTGCTCGCGCGCGCTCGCGAGCACACGAAGGTCACGGTCGTGCGCGACCCGCGTGAGGCGATCGAGGGCGCGCACGTCGTGAACACGGACGTGTGGGCGAGCATGGGGCAGGAAGATGAACAGAAGAAACGCGAGCGCGACTTTGCCGGCTACACGGTGAGCCAGTCGCTCATGGATCGCGCCGCGAAGGACGCGATCTTCCTGCACTGCCTCCCTGCACATCGTGGCGAAGAAGTGACTGCGGACGTCATCGACGGACCGCAGAGCCGAGTGTGGGATGAGGCCGAAAATCGCCTGCACATACAGAAGGCAATCATGGCCGTACTCATGGGTGGGGAGTCGCTCGCATGACCATTCCCGCAGTTGGAGATGCGGCACCGGATTTCTCCGGCCTCGCCGACGACGGCAGCACCATCACGCTGTCCGCGCTGCGTGGATCACCCGTCGTGCTGTTCTTCTATCCCAAGGACGACACCTCGGGATGCACCGTCGAGGCGTGCGGGTTCCAGCAGTTGCTGCCACGCTTCGATGGTCTCGCCGCGAAGGTGATCGGCGTGAGCCCCGATCCGGTGAAGAGTCATATCAAGTTCAAGGCGAAGTTCGATCTCGTATATCCGCTCATTGCGGATACGGAGAAGGTCATCTGCAATGCGTATGGCGTCTGGGCGGAGAAGTCGATGTACGGCCGCAAGTACTGGGGCGTGAACCGCACGACATTCGTAATTGACGCCAAGGGTCGGATCGCGCGCGTGTTCGAGAAGGTGAAGCCGCAGGATCACGCGAGTGAAGTGGCGGAGGCCGTCGCGGCGCTCGCGAAATGACGGCGGGTGGAGCATCGTCGGCGACCGAGACGACGAAGGCCGTCATCATGGCGCGCGGGCTCGGCAGTCGCATGCGCGCCGCCGCGACCGCCGGCCTCACGGCTGCTCAGGCCAGCGCCGCCGATGCGGGCGTGAAGGGAATGATCCCCATCGGTCGCCCGTTTCTCGATTTCGTCATCAGTGCGCTCGCGGATGCCGGGATCACTGACGTGTGCCTCGTGATCGGGCCGGAGCATGGACGCATGCGCGAGTACTACGAACGCGAGGTGGCACTCACGAGGGTGCGCGTGCACTTCGCCATCCAGGAGAAACCGCTCGGTACGGCCGATGCGGTGATCTCGGCAGAGTCGTTCGCCGCCGGTGAGCACGTGCTCGTGCTCAACTCGGACAACTATTATCCTGTGCACACGTTGCGCGCCCTTCGCGTGCTTGGCGCAGCCGGCGTCGCCGCGTTCGAGCACGAGGCCCTGCTGCGATTGAGCAACATCGAGGCGGAACGGATCGCGAAATTCTCGGTCGTTCGCATCGACACCAAGGGAATGCTCGCGGAGATCATCGAGAAGCCGGATGAACGTGTCATCGCCTCGCTCGGCACAGAGGTCTTTGTCGGCATGAACAGCTGGTCGCTTCCGCCGGAGATCTACGACGCGTGCCGCAGCATCGTGCCGTCGGTGCGCGGCGAGCTCGAGCTGCAGGACGCCGTCAACTATGCACGTGACGTGATGGGCATCTACTTCAAGGTGCTTCAATTCCACGACGGCGTGCTCGATCTCTCGAGTCGTGGCGATATCGCTTCCGTTGCGGAAGCCCTGCGTGACACGGAGCCGCGGCTGTGAAGGACTACGAGCCGCAGCTCGTCGCCGCGGGGATGTCGCTGCCCGAGGCGCAGGCGAAGGTGGCGTTGTTTGCGGATTGCTCCGCCGCGCTCGCGGCACTGCACTTCGACGGCGGACCAATGAGCGAACCGCTCGCGTTCTTCGTGCCCGGTCGCATCGAGGTGCTCGGCAAGCACACGGACTATGCGGGCGGTCGCAGCCTGCTCTGCGCCGTGGAGCGCGGATTTGCGGTACTCGCCGCGCCACGTGACGACGCGATCATTCGCGCGATGGACGTACAGCGCCGCGAGACACGAATCGTGTCGCTCGACTCGCGGGTGCAGCCAGAATCCGGCGATTGGGCGACGTACGTATCGACCGTGGTGCGTCGCGTCGCGCGAGACTTTCCAACGGCGAAACGCGGGATGGACATCGTGTTCGCCAGCGACCTCCCCGCGGCATCGGGGATGAGCAGCTCGAGTGCTCTCGTGATCGCGGTATTTCTGGCGCTGCGCGAGGTGAATGCGCTCGAGCAGGATCCCGAATATCGTCACGCGATCACATCGCTTGAATCACTTGGCGAGTATCTCGGCGCGCTGGAAAATGGTCGTCCATTCGGCGCAATGGAGGGCGGGCTCGGTGTCGGAACTCTCGGCGGCAGTCAGGACCAGACGGCGATTCTCTGCTGCAAGGCCGGCATGTTGAGTCGCTATTCCTTTTGCCCGGTTCGTGCCGAGGGCACATTCCAGAGTCCTGCGGATCACAGCTTCGTGCTGGCGTACAGTGGAGTGGCCGCCGAGAAGACCGCAAGCGCGCGGTTGCGCTACAACGAGGCCTCACTGGCCGTAAGCGAGATCGTCGACATCTGGAATCACGCGACCACACGAACGGATCGCTGCCTCGGCGATGCTGTCACGAGCGCACCCGATGCGCCGGCCTGCATCCGCGTCCTGCTGGCGCAGCGCGACTCCGCCGAGTTCAGTCGGCAGCGTCTACTCGATCGGTTCGATCAATTCGTGGCGGAGACCTACGACATCATCCCGACGGCCGCCGAGGCGTTCGCGCGTTCCGACCTCGCGGCGATCGGTGAACAGGTCGCACGGTCGCAGGAGGGCGTTGAGCGCCTGCTGGGGAATCAGGTTTCCGAGACGATTGGCCTGGTGCGCATGGCGCGCGAGCTCGGAGCCGATGCCGCCTCGGCGTTCGGAGCCGGCTTTGGCGGAAGCGTGTGGGCGTTCGTCGCATCCGAACGCGCCGACTCCTTCGCCGACGAATGGCGTTCGGTCTACACGGAGGCGTTCCCGGATGCGGCGTCCCACGCGGAGTTCATGGTGACGAGGCCGGGCCCCGGAGCGATGCGACTCTAGCAGTCGTTCTCCAACCTTCGTCAGCAGCCTTCCGCCTCGGTTCTTCCAGCTCCGACCTTCGAGCTCACGACATTCAGCCGCGCGTTCGCACCACTCGCCATGCTGGGCACGACACGGGCCCGGATCGATGCGGAAGAGTATCCGCGACTGCCATCAGTTCCACGTCGAAGACGAGATCGGCGCGCGTTGGAATCACCGGTGGATTGCCGCGAGCGCCGTATCCGAGTCGCCAGGGTACGAAGAGCCGTCGCGTGCCGCCCACGCGCATGCCGTCGAAGCCCACGTCCCACGCATCGATGACCTGCTTCGTGCCCTGCGCAAACGCGACCGGCTCTCCGATAACGCCACTGCGGCTCGTGTCGCGAGACGAGTCGAATTTCGTGCCGTCGGCCAGCCATCCCACATAGTGCGTGTAAATGCACTTCCGTGGCGCGTAGGGCGCGCCGCTGCCCAGGGCGATGTCGACCACACGCATGCCGCTGAGCTCACGTGGCGTTCCGGCGACTGGCGGTATCACACCCGGGGTCGTCGCGGGGCTCGACCCCGATGCACATGCGATGCACAGGACAGCGGCGAGCGGAAGCAGCACGAATGTCGGCGAAGGATTCATCATTCGGCGAAGGTAGCCCGCCTGCTCGGGTGCCGGTAGCGGGCTCGACGCACCTCGGAGAGCTGTGCGCACAGTGGCAGTGCATGGGATACGCTTCCTGCCTTTGCTTGTGCAGGCGGGGCGCTCCGGCGAAGTTGCCGGATGCGCCCTATCGTTGCGTTTCAGGGAGAGACTGGTGCCTTCAGCGAGAAGGCCGCGGAGCAACTCGTGCCGGGCGAGATCGCCTTGTTCCCGTGTCCCACGTTCGACGCCACCGTTCGCGCGGTGGTGAACGGGCATGCGGACTACGCCGCGATTCCGGTGAAGAATCTCATCGCCGGACCGGTGCACGACGCCCTCTCGGCGATCGCGCAGTTTTCGTCGCTCGAGCACGTGGGCGAGATGGTGCTGCCCATCCATCTCGCATTGCTTGGGCTGGCCGGCGCGCAGGTGAACGACGTCACTGAGGTGCTCAGCCACGGCATCGCGCTTCAGCAGTGCAATGTCTTCCTGGCGAGGCATCCGAAGATGCGCACGGTCGAGGCGCACGACACCGCGGGAGCGGCGCGGATGGTCGGCATCAGGCGCGATCCTGCGGTTGCCGCTATCGCGGCGCCGTGGGCGGCAAAGTACTACGGACTGACAGTGCTCGCCGAGGGGCTCGAGGACCGGCCAGATAACGTGACGACGTTCACGTTGATCCGCCGTCGCAGCGGGTTGACCGAGACGGCCTAGCCGGCCGAGCGTAGGTTCACGGCCGCAACTGTGCGTGCGCGCCCGGCGTCACGCCAATGGTCGCGCGAAAGTCGCGGATGAAGTGCGCCCGGTCGGCGTAGCCTGACTCCCCTGGGTTCAAGTTGGTGGTATCGTCCGAGCGTTGAGGAACGCGACGATCGCCTGGACGAATGCATCCTGTCGCTCCAGGTGCGCCACGTGATCCGTGCCGGCAAGCACTACCCACGCACGGTCGACCGACGCGAGTCGCGCAAAGAACGACGGCATTCCCGCTCCGGCCGCGTACGGATCGCGCTCGCCGTGGATGACGAGCGTGGGCGTGTGCAGCTCGGTGGGATCGAGCACGTTGAACTGCTCTTCGTGGCGCCAGTCGACGCGCACGGGATCGAGCGTCGTCGCGGACTTCACGTAGGCATCCTTCACCCCAGCCGGCGTCGACTCCGGCGAAATGAAGTCTTCGGCGGCGCCTTCCGCAGTTGTGCGATCGCGTGGCGGCGCAACTGGCTCCTGCGGGACCTCCGGCGGTTGCTCGACGTTGTGATATGGCCCGTACATGATGAGCGTCGACAGCTTTTCCGGATGCCGCTGCGCCGCGAGCATCGCTGTAGCGGAACCGCGTGAATAGCCAAGAAGGGCAGGGTGCCTTCCTCGTGGCGCACGTGTCGCTACCCAGTCCAGCACTGACTCCGCATCAGCGGCGGCGCGCTCCGGCGTGAGCCATCCCGTCGCGTCGCGCAGCGTGGCACCGTAGCCGCGTTGATCGAGTGCGTACACCGCGTAGCCCTTCGCGACGAGCGCATCCATCAGCGACACGTGTTGCCCGTCCACGTGGAGGTCGAAGTTTGGCCGCGCACTCCACGTGCGCCCGTGGAGCAGCACGATCTCGCCTCTCGGCGATGCGGACGGAGCCTTGGACCACAGCACGAGATGGTGTCCGTCGGACGCCACGACCTCGTTGCGCGCGAGGCGCTGGGCCCCGCACGGCTGCCCCACGCCGAGGAGCGCCGCTATGAGAATTAGGAATCGGGCCCTGTTCATCGTTGAATGCGTTCGTTGAAGTGCGCGCTACGGCTTGATCTCGCGAATCTTGATGCTGCGATACCACACCTCGTCGAGGTGGTCCTGAAGGATGATGTGTCCCTCGCGCTTGTCGGCGAAACCGGCGATCGCGTGATACTTGCTCGCCGCGACGAGTGAATCCATGCGCGCCGTCTTGAGGTCGTACCGCACGACGATCGCGCCATTGAGCCAGTGCTCGCCGTGATTGCCCTTGAGGATGATCACCGACTTGTTCCACTGGCCAACCGGCATGAGGCGCTTGTTTTCGTTTGGCGGAATGAGGTCGTACAGCGACGCGGCGCGATGGTTGGGGATCTTGTTGTCGTCGTTGAGGTCGTCGTCGAGCACCTGGTACTCGAAGCCGAGCGCCGCGTGGTTCGGCGCGTTCTTCATCGACAGGTCTTCCGAAACGTTGTACTTCACGCCGCCATTCGCGCCGGCAGCAACCTTCCATTCGAACTCCAGCTCGAAGTCGCGAAAGGAGCTGGTCGTCATCAGGTCGCCTCCTTCGGCGGGCTGGCCGTCCTTCAGTCGCGGCACGCTCGCATCCGGAATCTTGTGAATCGCACCCTGCGCGACGTTCCAGTGCACGCTCGGCACACTGTCATAGCCGAGCCCGCGCCAACCGGAGAGTGTGGCTCCGTCGAAGAGGAGCTTCCATCCAGACGCGCGTTCGCGGACGCTCAAGCCATTGGGACCAGGCTGCTGCGCTCCGGCGACGGTGACCACAGCCGAGAGGGACAGAATCGCCGCGATGGTGGAGTTTCGAAGATGCATAGCGATATTCGCTTCAGGAGGGTGAATGGGACCGATGCCGCACGCAACAGATGTGACAGGAGCATAATGAATCGCAAGTGCTCTCGGCCTTTGTTCAAGCTCGACTGGAAACTGTCAGCAGATGGCTATCAGCTGATAGCTCTGCGGTTGTTGTGCACTAGACCGCCGAGAGCAGTAGTCTGCCACACTGGCACATGAAGATGCCAGCCGTGCATATTCTCAGTCCCCACACCCTCCTGCACGCATGTCGAATACATCGCTCAAGCGCACCCCCCTCCACGATATCCACGTCGCACTCGGCGCCAAGATCGTCCCGTTCGCCGGGTATGAGATGCCGGTCCAATACCCGAGGGGAATAACCGCCGAGCACAAGGCGGTGCGCGAGGCGTGCGGTGTGTTCGACGTCTCGCACATGGGCGAATTCTGGGTGAATGGCGCCCGCGCGGTGGACTTCGTCAACCACGTGACGACGAACAACGTCGCCGCGCTCGAAGTGGGGCAGGTGCACTACTCCACTATTTTGAACGACCGCGGCACCATCGAGGACGACTGCCTCATCTACCGCTTCGCCGACAAGGTGATGATGGTGGTGAACGCCAGCAACGCGCCGAAGGACTACGCCCACATCGTTCGGCATGCGGCGGAGTTCGGCGTCACGATCCATGATGCGACGGACGAGATGACGCTGCTCGCCGTGCAGGGTCCGAAGACCGCGCCGATCCTCCAGACGCTGACGGCCACCGACCTCTCGACCATCAAGTACTACCATTTCACCGAGGGTGAAGTCGCGGGACAGAAGGCGATCATCTCGCGCACTGGCTACACGGGCGAAGACGGCTTTGAGCTGTACATCGCCAACGATGCCGCCGTCCCCATCTGGCAGGCGCTCATGGCCACTGGACAGATCACGCCCGCCGGGCTCGGCGCTCGCGACTCGTTGCGCCTCGAGATGGGCATGGCCCTCTACGGCAACGACATCGACGACACCGTCACGCCGCTCGAGGCCAACCTCGCGTGGCTCGTGAAGCTCCCGAAGGGCGAGTTCGTCGGCAAGAAGGCGCTCGTCGCGCAGAAGGAAGCCGGCATCAAGAAGAAGCTCGTCGGTTTCACCATGGAAGACCGCAACTTTCCGCGTCACGGCTATCCGGTCTTCTACAATGGCGAAGCGAGCGGCGTCGTCTGCAGCGGCACCATGAGTCCCACCCTCGGCGTCGCCATTGGCACGGCATACCTGCCGACGGCGGGTGCGAAGGAAGGCACCGTCTTCGAGGTGGAGATCCGCGGCAAGCGAGTGCCCGCGACCGTAACGAAGCCGCCGTTCTTCAAGAACGCGTCGCACCTGTAGAAGGCGCGTTCATCCCGGTGCGCATCGCCATCCTCACCATCTCCGACACCGTCGCCCGCGGCGAGCGCACCGACACGAGCGGCGACGCGGCTGCCGCGTGGGCGGGCGACCGTCTCGTCGATCGTGCCATCGTTCCGGACGAGTCGGTGGCCATCGTGAAGCACCTGATCAACTGGTGCGACTACGACAAGGCCGACCTCGTGATCACCACCGGCGGCACCGGCCTCGCGCCGCGCGATGTCACCCCGGAAGCCATGCTCTCCGTCATCGAGCTCAATGTGCCCGGCATTGCCGAACGGATACGCTGGGTCACTGGGCAGACTTTTCCGCGCGCGGCGCTCGGCCGCGGGGTCGCGGGCGTTCGCGCGAGCACGCTCATCGTGAACCTGCCTGGCAGCACGAGCGGTGTGACCGAGTCGCTCGCGGCACTCGAGCCCATCCTCGACCACGCGGTGAAGATCCTCCGCGGCGAGCACACGGACCACTCGTGAAAGTCCTCATCACGCTGCACGACGTCGAGCCCGCGGTCCGGCTCAACGCACGACTCGAGGCGGATGGCGTCGAGACCACACTGGTGAGTCCGCTCGATGACATGCGGGCCGAGATCCGGCGAGCGAAGCCGCAGCTCATTGTCCTGAGCGGGGATCTCACGGACAGTGCGAACGTGACGCTGGTGCGCGAGCAGCTCTGGGACGGAACCGCGGTGGTCGGGCTCGTGGACGGTGACGAGGTGGCGCAGCGCGACCGGCTGCGTCTCATGGGTTACGTCGAATTGTTTCCCAAGCCGATAGCCGTGGACGACGTCGCCATCGGTGTGCGTCGCATCATGGAGCGGCGCGCGCTCCAGGAGGCGACGGGGCTGATCGGTGAGAGCGAGCCGCTGCGCGAAGTGATGGTGAAGGTCGAGCAGATGGCGCCGGTGAGCAGCACAGTGCTCGTCGAGGGCGAGAGCGGTACGGGCAAGGAGCTCGTGGCGCGTGCGCTCGCGGCGCTCGGTCCACGTCGCAACAAGGCCTTCATTGCGGTGAACGTCGGTGCGTTGCCCGAGAGCCTGCTCGAGAGTGAGCTCTTCGGCCACGAGAAGGGCGCCTTTACCGGGGCGGCCGAGCGGAGACTCGGCCGATTCGAGCTCGCGGATGGTGGGACCATCTTCCTCGATGAGATCTCCGAGATTCCGCAGTCGACGCAGGTGAAGCTGCTGCGGGTGCTCGAGGAGCGGGAGTTCACGCGGGTCGGAGGCGTGCAGTCGATCTCGGTGAACGTGCGGGTGATTGCGGCGACGAACCGGCCGCTGCGGGAGTATGTGGAGGAGGGGAGCTTTCGCTCGGACCTCTACTATCGGCTCAACGTGCTGAGCATCTACCTGCCGCCGCTGCGTGAGCGACCGGAGGACATACCGATCCTCGTCCGCCGGTTCATTCGGGACTTCACCGCGGAGCACGACCGTCCCTTCCCGGGCATCTCGGCGGCGGCGATGGAGATGCTGGTCCAGTATCCGTGGCCAGGGAATGTGCGGGAGCTGCGGAACCTCGTGGAGAGCATGGTGGTGCTGTCGCACGGTCGTGAGATCGGGCCTGAGGATCTGCCGCGCCAGATCAGGGACGGTGGGAATGCGCGCTACCTTCCGGTGCGCGTGGGGCCTGCGCTGACGCAAGCGAGTCAGGCCGATGGGCGCGAGCTCGAGTTCATACTGCGCAGTCTTCTGGAGCTCAAGCTTCAGGTGGAGGAGCTTCGCCGCAGGATCGACGACGATCGCGGATCGAGCCTGGTTGGACCGCGTGGTGGGTACATCGGCGAGGTGCTTGCTGCAACGTCTGTAACGCCCACTGTGTTCGGTATCGGACCTCGTGACGAAGTGGCACTACCAAACGTCGTATCGATAGTTCCGGGCACGAAGATGACGGAGGTCGAGCGGGCGGTGATCGAGGCTGCGTTGAAGGAGACGCGAGGCAATCGACGCAAGGCCGCCGATCTTCTTGGCATCGGAGAGCGGACGCTGTACAGAAAGATCAAGGAGTATCGGTTACCTGAGCTGGAATATTCGCTTGACTAGGAAGTATCACGCTTAGAGATTCTTAATCCACGATTGTAGACCCATAGTTCGCCGAGGCCGGCGCTCTATAGTCTGACGGATCGCAATCGCCCATCCCGCGGCCTCTCCCACAAAAAAATTGCTGAAGGTGTCGGCGATGCACGCAAACGCCCCCGCCTCCCCTGCGCCACCCCCTGACGGCGACGACGAGTCGCCTGTTGCGGGCACTCTTCTACCGATTCAACGGGCGGAGGAGCTGCTGGGGACGCTGCCTGGTGTCTTGAACGTACGGATCATCTCGGGGCCCACCGGTGAGGTGTCCGAGATTCACGTGCTGACGACGACGCTGGTGTCGCCGAAGCAGACGGTACGCAACGTCGAGAGCGCGCTGCTCGCGCAACTCGGCATGCGGGTGAGCCACAAGAAGATCTCGGTCGCCACGAGTGAAGGACCGGCGGCGGAAGCGATCAGGGCTTCACGAATGACTCCGTCCGTGGGGAGTGTGCACGACGTGACGGAGGAGCAACCCGCGATACGGCCCAACAAGCGGCGGTTGTACTTCGAGGATGTGGAAGTGAAGCGGTCGCGTGCGAGTGGGATGAGCTGTCGCGTGACGATCCGGCAGGGCGACGAGATTTTTGTTGGCGAGGCGACTGGTCTGGAGAGTGACCGGTTGCGAGTTGAGACGGCGGCGAAGGCCGCGATGGCTGCGGTGCATCAGGCCGATGTCGCGAAGAGGACGTTGTCGTTTGAAGGTGCGCGGACGATCGATGCGTTCGAAAGGGAGTTCGTGTTTGTTGCGCTGACGACGCGGCTAGGCCGTGACACGGCGCTGCTGACGGGAAGTGCTGAGGTGAAGGACGGAGTTGAGACAGCGTGTGTGTTGGCCGTGTTGGATGCAACGAATAGGTGGATAGAGCTATAGGAAGTCGGCGAGCCTTTCTGTCGAGCGGAAGGAGTTGAGCGGAAACACAGCAAGTGAGCGGAGCCTACAATCTGGACTGGCGTGGTAATACCACGACTTTCTTTGAGAGGAGGTGACGTGAAATGAAATATCTCGCCTGGGTGTTTACTGCCGTAGCAAGTTTGGCTGGCTTGAACGGTTGGGGCTGATATAGAATGGGTCAGAAGGGCCGCCGATCCTACCTTATGTAGAGAATGAGAACAAATAATTTTATACGTCTTGTTTGCATACTCGCAGCAGGAGCCGCGTACGCACTATGGTGCTATGCCCCTCCTGAAGCGGATTGGGCAATTCGTACAATTCTGGCCTTAACGGCATTTGCGTTGACGGGCGAGCTGATCGCCTTTCTTTTGCCGCGCGGGGCATCAGGGTCGATTGCATTCGTTCCGTACATGACAGCAGTCATCCTCGTTCCAAATTTCGCCGCGCTCCTCGCGATACCAGCTGCACGCTTTCTTGGCGAGACTGCACGACGAAAAGATCCTAAGAAGACGCTTTTCAATATAGCTCAGCTCACTCTCGCCTATTCACTCGCGATCATGGCGTATAAGTGGTTGGGCGGTCGCAGTTTCATCGCGCTGAGAAATGTCAAAGTCGCTGAGGTGACCATCCTAGTTGGTCTTCCGATGCTGGCGGCATATTTCATCACTGTGGTGGTGAACACGCTGCTGGTTAGTCGCGTAATTGCCGTCACCACTGGCGAGCGGACCCTACAGGTTTGGCGCGATAACAACAGAGCTACCATTGGACTCGATATCCTGGCATGTCCACTGATCTTTTTCTTTGCGTGGACTTATGCCAACTACGGCCCAATGATCGCGGCCCTGTTGTGGTTTCCGATTTTGGGTCTGCGTCAAATGAATACCATCAATTTGGAGCTGGCGCAGACAAATCGTGAGCTACTCGAGCTTATGGTGAAGTCAATCGAAGCCCGCGATCCTTACACATCGGGGCACTCGAGACGCGTTAAGGATCATGCGATTCACATAGCGCGCTTGTTGGGCCTCTCATCTGCCGAAGTGGAGCAAATCGGTACCGCAGCGCTACTTCACGACGTCGGCAAGATTTTTGACAAGTACGCGCCTATACTTGCGAAAGAGGATCGACTAACGCCGGGGGAATGGGCCGTCATTAAGGAACACCCGCAGGATGGAGCGAATCTCATTGCAACGATGACAACCCTCCGGAGCCTCATCCCCGCAGTACGTCATCACCACGAAAATTGGGATGGTACAGGGTACCCTGATGGCCTTCGCGGCGATGCCATTCCTCTGGCATCAAGGGTAATCATGTTCGCAGATACGTTTGACGCGATGACAACTGACAGGCCATACCGAAACGCACTCGGAGAGGAGGTTGTACGCGCAGAACTAATCAGATGTCGCGGGCGTCAGTTCGATCCGGCAATAGCGGATCGCTTACTTGCAAACGACTTCTGGACGACGCTTTTCCCTCCCGCGAATCGTTCGGAGCAGCGAAGAATTGGCAAGGTGCATCTACTACGAGGGAACAGCCGCACAGCTAGCTGAGTATCAGCCAGGCTTTATCCGCGGCCGTGGTACTGCGAAGCGTCCAGTCTGGGTTACCGCACTCGCGGCGAGACTCTAGGTATTTCTGAAGTAGCGCGGATGCGCCGTTGGTGTCGCGAGTCAAAGTGCGCGCTGACCATAGCGCCTCAACTATCAAATCTTGGCCCCCTAGACCGCACCCCTTAGCGTACAATGCCTCAAGCTCGGTTAGATCTCGCTCGTTGCCTAGGCCCTCACCCTTGAGTTGCTTCAGTCGAACCGACATCGCAAGACATACGGCCCTGTTCCTGCTGCTGGTCAGCAGAGAAGACTCCCTGCCTGGGGCGAATATGAGGGATTCTGCCTCGTCGTAATGCCCCTCGTACATTGCGATCATGGCCTCGTTGGAGTGCAGGCCCGCATTCGGAGATACCTCGTGTGCGGCACCCCCTCGAACGGCATCCTTCGCATTGAGTACCCAGATTCGTGCGGTGGGGAAATCACCGATGGCAAGCGCTACCGAACTAAGTGTGACTGCTGCATACACTGCGTGATTGTAAATCCCGTGAGCCAACAAGTGCTCATATGATGCCGCGCACGTACGAGCCGCAGTCTCGTAGTCGCGTAGACGCAAGAGAGCAAAAGACGCAAATTGGCGTGCCTTGATCGAATCGGCCCGGGCGCTTGGGCTTGGAAAGCGATTCAACAGCTCGTACGCGAGCGAGCGCGCAACTTCTGCGTCTCCGCAAAACGTATGAAAGACTAAGCCAGCGCGGCGCGCCGTCACTTCAGCCTCTGGCGATAGGTCTTGGAGGCAATGGAGAGCGGCGAACACGTTCTTAGCCAAACCATCTTCAAGCTCCCGATCCGCAATCGTCATGAGGTGTACGGCGGCGCGTGCTCTCGTGAACGAGGATGCGAAGCGGTCGTCGAGTAATCCCTGAAAGGGAGCGATCACCGCCGAAATCTGAGTCCCATTGAGAAGGTCAGCCTCGACAATGCGCAGTTCTAAATCCTTTAGTACATCCTGCCGATCTGCCAAAGCCATTGCGAGCTTGTGCCGCGTGCGTGACGCCGAGATTAGGACGGTCGGCGATCCAGCTGCCTCGCCGTATTCCATTAGTTCATCGAGTAGCTCTGCGTGTAGACGGAGAGGCAAGGGCGCTTCTACTACACGAGACAGGAGATCCCTCGCTACAGAGGGCTCACCCACAAGGGCTGCGTGACGTGCGCACTGGCGGATCAGGTGCGCAGCTGAGTAGGGATCTCCAGCAGCTAGGCGACTCTGTGCAGCAGCCCAAGCGGTGGGGAACGAGTAGTGATCGACTTCACACTCTTGTTCGAGAAGCGACGCGATACGCGAGTGCAATAGCGCAGCAACCGAACTGGGAATGAGAGCGCGGAGAGCATCCTGGAGTAGCGCATGCGGCCCGGTCAGCAACCCGCTGCTGAATTGGAGCAAGTCCACGGCCTCAAGTTCGCGAAGGGCCGAAAGCAAGCTCGAATCCGACACCCCTGCAACCTGCCTCACGCGCTGAAGCGATGCAAACCGCCCTAAAAGAAGACAACTTTCTAAAATGCTTCTCGCTGTCTCTGAAAGGGATGCATAGGCATTTGATGCGAGGGACCGTATGTCGAAAGGGAGAAGGGTCGAGTCGAGAAACCGTTGCGATGCCAGCGTACGCAAGTAGTAGGGATTTCCCGCCGCTTGAGACAGGCACCATGTGACGCGTTCATCCGAGCACTGTGTGCCCGCGACGTCAAGAACGATTTGACGGCTCATATCTGGTGACAAGGCCTCGAGGGCATACGAGTTGCCGCGTTTCGCTCGCTCGAGAAGCGGAGAACCGAGATGTGAACGACGCATGCAGAGTATGACGAGGAGCTGTGCATTGTTTGCCTTCGTGCAGAGTGCGCGCACAACATCGGTCGAGACGGGATCAAGAAAATGGGCGTCGTCGATCAGGAGAAGAATGGGCCGCTCGTTGCTTACTGCTTCCAGCAGATCGATCAGCGCTCGCTGCACTAGCGTGCGAACGGCCTCGACAGAGATATCGAATAGTGTGTCGGTTCCGGCAGGTGCGGCCATCGGGCGGAGGCGGTCAAGTGCGGACGCATAGTCGGGCGAGGCGCCGATGCTTCCGCGCAGGCGCCGAAGTTCCGGGAGTATATCGGCAAAAAGCCCGAGTGGCTGCTCTGAGGAAGCCTTGTCGCACGTGTAGCGAATGATGTGCGCACCGCGCAGACTGAGTCGGGTTGCGAATGCCTCGGCTATCCGCGTCTTCCCGATTCCTGCGGCACCGATGAGCGCCGCCCGCCTCGCGCCGTCGCTGCCAATCTGCGCCCACTCTGCATCAAGGTACCCGAAGCATTCGCTGCGACCCCGCAGTATGACCTCGGGCCTCACGTCTCCCAGGCGCGCGATACGCGCGCGAAGTGGCCGCAGAGTATCAACTGTCGACACTTGCGGGCTAGCGATGCTCTCGAAGGAGGAGATGACTGACAGCGCCTCGTCCCGGCGGCTGAGCATGGCGAGCGCTTCGGCCACGACGGTGACGGTCTCCTGACTATGCGGATCCACCGCGAGGAGAACGCTACTCACGCGATGCACAGCACTCCACGAATGTGCGTCGCGAAGTCTCGTCGATGCAGCGCGCAGACTCGTGCGAATGACGTTATCCGCTTGGGCGCGCTTGTCGTCCAGCCACTCTAGAAATGCGTTGGGCAGGCGCGGGTAGTATGAGGGAAGGAAAATTACGCTTGCCGTGTCCAATTGCTCGCATCCGCCGGCAGTCAATGCGCGGAGCTCCTCCTCATACGAAACCACACTTACCGCCGCCAAGCGTAGGCCAGTCGCCGCTTCGTCAACTACGCATCCCAAGCGGCGAGCGCGATAGAGCAACTGTCGAAGATTGTGCGACGCTTGTCGTGGTTCGATGCTCGGCGCGAAGAGAAGGCGCTGAAGTTCGGATCGATGCGTGCGCCGTTCGTTGTCCAGTGAGAGTACAAGTAGCAGGGCAAAGAGGTGGGTCGAGGTCGGATCAACCGGTGCGTCGTCCACGCGGATGACGCAATCACCGAGAAGCGATAGCCGAACGATGCTCATGACATGTCTCTACTGACGCGTGGTCTGATCCGTCGCCCTCTCGCCGTGAATATTTGTAGTGGCCGTCATTTCCGCGTCATCGCACGGAATCGTGTACTATAGCGCACGATGTTGTGCGGACCGTAGCCTCGTCCCGGTGATCTAAACGCCATTCCTGACCACTGGCTCGTTAAGGCCTCCCCAGTCCGCCAATAAGCGCCGCTGTACTGACGCCCTCCGCCTCAGCCTGGAAGTTCAGAACCATCCGATGCCCCAGCACCGGCAGCGCCATCGCCGACACGTCATCCATGTCCGGCATCGCCCGCCCGTCCATGGCCGCGCGGGCCTTTGCCCCAAGCACGAGATACTGCGACGCCCGCGGACCCGCCCCCCAGCTCACATACTTCTTTACTGCCGCCGACGCCTCCGGACTATCCGGCCGAGTCGACCGTGCGAGCTTCACCGCATAGCTGACGATACTCGGCGCCGCAGGTAGTCTGCGCACCAGATGCAGCAACGCGCTGAGCTGCTCACCCGTCAACACCGGCTTGACCGACACCGACCGATCCGACGTCGTCTCGAGGACGATCCGCTCCTCCTCTTCCCGACTCGGATACCCAACCGTCAGCTGCACCATGAACCGGTCCAATTGCGCCTCCGGCAGCGGATACGTGCCCTCCTGCTCGATCGGGTTCTGCGTCGCCAGCACGAAGAACGGCTCCTGCAACACGTGCGTCTTGCCCGCCGCCGTCACCGCATGCTCCTGCATCGCCTGGAGCAACGCCGCCTGCGTCTTCGGTGGCGCACGGTTGATCTCGTCGGCCAGCACGATGTTCGCGAACACCGGACCCTGCACGAACTTGAAGAACCGCCGTCCCGTCGAATGATCCTCCTCCATGATCTCGGTGCCCGTGATGTCACTCGGCATCAGATCCGGCGTGAACTGGACGCGCGAGAAATTCAGGTCGAGCGCCTGCGCGACCGTCTGCACGAGCAGCGTCTTCGCGAGGCCGGGCACTCCCACGAGCAGCGCATGCCCGCCCGCGAGGATCGCGGCCACGAGGTTGTCCACGACCTCGCGCTGGCCGATGATCCGGCGCGCGATCTGCTCGTTCAATGCGGTGCGTGCGGTCGCAAGCTGGTCGAGTAGCTCGAGGTCGCGATCATCGTCGCGCGTCGATGAAGACTTGAGGGAGCTGGTCACTGGATCGGATGCGGGCGAAGGTCGGCGCTGCCGGAAGAGGGAAGTTTAGCACCAGAGGACAAGAATGGCCCGGCGAGCTACGCAGACCTCCGCTTTTTCGCTGCCTTGTGAGCGCCCTTTTTCGCCGCCTTCTTCGCCCGCCCCTTCGTACCCTTGCTCGCGGCCAGGCTTTCCTGGAGCCGAGCGACCAGGTCGACGACCTTGGTGTGCTCGCGATCGTCGTCGTCTTCCACCGGCAACGGCTTCCCTTTCGCCTTCGCCTTGATGATCGCCTTCAGCTTGTCCTGATACTCATCCTTGTACTTGGACGGATCGAACTCCTCGGCGAGGTTCTCGATGAGCTGAATGGCCATGGTGCGCTCCTGCGGCCGCACCTTCGCTTCCGTCGCCGTGGGGAAGTGGAGCTCACTGGGATCCACGAGCTCCTCGTCGAAGCGCATCAGCTCCAGCACGAGCGCATTGCCCATGGGCTTCACGGCGGCGAGATGCTGCTTCTGTCGCAGGGCAAAGGTGCCGATGCCGACCTTGCCGGTTTCCGCGAGCGCATCGCGAAAGAGGACGTACGCCTTCTCGCCGCCTTTCTGCGGCACGAGGAAATACGGCGAGTCGAAGAAGCGCGGGTCGATCGACTCGGAGGGCACGAAATCGGTCATCTCGAGGACGCGCGACATGTGCACCGCGGCGGCCTTGAAGTCCGCGTCGTCGACGATGACGAACTTGCCCTTGCTGATCTCGTAGCCCTTCACGATGTCGTCCCACTCGACGACCTCGCCGTCCACGGTGGACACGCGCTCCATCTTGATGGGCTTGTGGTGCTTCTTGTCCAACTGCCGGAAGGAGAGCTTCTCCGCGCTGCGAACTGCGGGCTTCAACTCGACCGGAATGTTCACGAGCCCGAATGCCAGGGCGCCTTTCCAGATGGATGCCATGGTGACGGACCATGGCAAACAGCGTGCGCGCCCTTCACGGATGGCGCCGCATCAGGGCACCGTGAACTGGACCTTCGCGTCGGCCTGGTGGGAGCGGCTCACAAGCGAGCCCGTCGCGGTGAAGGTCCCCTTCTTCGTGGGCACCCAGTACGCCGTGAAGACGCGCTGTCCCTTGGCGGGAATGGTATCCGTGCTCACGAGCTGGGTGAAGAGAATGCCCATGCTCGAGTTCCAGACACGCTCTCCCGTGGCTCCGTCGTAGACGCTGAAGTCGGAGTGCTGTCCGCTCATGAAGAGGACGGGTACCGAGGTGCTGCCGTCATTCGTGACCGTTAGCGTCAGCGTAGCGAGACTATCGACCTTGACCCCGAGGGTTGAGGACAGCGGCGCGCGCGGCGGCGTGACGATGGGCGGTGGGGGAATGAAGATGCTATCGCTTGCCTCGAGGCGCACGCCGGCGACGGCCTGCGACGCCATCGCGAACGTGTGGCTGCCGGTTGCATTGTTCTTGCTCGCCAGGAAGCTCGACGGCTCCGCAGTGCCGTTGAAGTCGATCGTGAAGCGCGCATTTGTGCATTGCGGGAGCGCCGGATAGATCATGATGATGGGTGTGCTTGGGCCCGCGCCTGCGCACACCGAGTCACTCGTCGCGATGGCGAACTGCTGCGAGCCGCTCGTGCCGAAGAAGAGGCCGCCCTTGCCGTCGAAGAATACGAGCGACGCTGATGCGCCGGTGAACGAGGTGAACGAGGGAGTGATGTAGGCGCGAATGGGATCCGCGTTCGATGCGGACGACACCTGCACGACGCGCCGCGGATCGCTCGCCTGCCACGCGATGAAGGAGCGCAGCGCGAAAAGCGGCTGTGCAATCATGCACGCTGGGCACACCGACCCGTTTTCATTCACCTGCGCGGTCGCGACATACGACGCCGGCACCCCATCGACCGAGATGGTCACAGGAGACACTCGGCCACCCCGCCGGAGTGCGTCGCCGAGGGATGCATAGGCGCCCGCCATGCCGGAGTCGCCGCCGGACTTGACGATCGAATCGGCGAGCTGCGTAAACACCGTCGCGGCGCGAGCGGCGGCGTCATTCTGCGGCGCGGAGCTGCTGTCGGCGCCGCAGGCGGCCGCGAGAGCGCAGGCGACGGCGGCAGTGATGCGCCGAAGTCCAACAAGACGAATGCCAATGTTGTGTGATGTCATGATGCGTATGTCGTTGGTGCGTGGGCCAGGCACGTTCACGCCGAACGGCGCGGTGCTCCATACTGCCCAACCTCGGCGACACGAGCGCGGTCACACCGTGTGGTGTGCCGCGCGCAAACCGTCACGTTCAGCGCACGGTGAACTGCACCTTCGACACGGCGTCATGCGACTGGCTCACCAGTGAGCCCACCGCGGTGTACGTCCCTTTCGCGGCCGGCGACCACTGCTGCGTGAAGACCAGCTTTCCCTTCGGGGGCATGGCGTCCGCGCTCACGACCGACGTGAACAGCTTGCCCAAGCTCCACTGCCATACGCGAGCGCCGGTGGCGCCGACGACCGTGCGCCGGAACGTTGCGAGGCGAATGCTGCCGCGGTGTGATGTCATGATGCGCGTGCCTTAGCGCATGTGACAGGCAGCAACACGCCGAGCGGCGCAGTGCTCTCACTGCCCAATCTCGGCGACACAGGCGCGGTCACACCGTGTGGTGTGCCGAGAGGGCAGCGATCAGCGCAGCTCGAAAGCGGAGCGTTCGCTGATCGGGAAGTTGGAACTGCGCAGCGTAGCGACCGCGACATACTTGCCATGCGGCAGCGTCAGCTCGGCGCGCTCGTCGATGTGCATCGTGTCTTCGCCTTCGATGAGCTTGTTCTGCACGGACTGCGTGAACATGCGGCCGGCACCCCAGCGATACACTTCGCGTCCGACGGAGTCGAGCACGGCGAAGTCGTACTGCTGTCCGCTGGGGAACGAGAGCTCGACGTGCTTCTTGCTGTCGTTCGTGAGCTTGAGCGCGAAGTGCAGCGCGTGCGGCTCGACGTTGACGGCGAAGTTGCCGTTCACGTTCGGTGCGGCCGATGGCGGCGCGTTACTCGCGACGCGTTTCGACGTCGCCGCGTGAGCGGTGGCAACGTGTGTTGCAGGAGCGTCGCGACGCGTGAGGGAACCACACGCGAGGGCGACGGCACCAGCGCAGAGCAGGGGGATGAGCAAGCGGGTATTCATGTGCGGACCGATCGAGGCTGGCGCGAGAAGCGAGCGTCCGCTCACACATCTCACGGGTGCCGAAGTTATCAACATCATGACGAATAGTCAACATGAACCGTCACAAGGAAAGTTGTGATGGGGATTACACTTGCGATCGTCCCGCCACTATTCGATCTGCCTTCGTTTCGAGTTCGTTTTGATGCCGTGACGCAGACCACAAATGTGAAGCAGACGGGACTGTAACTGATCGGGGTTCAGGCCGCAGATGCTCAGGTATCGGCTCCACAGCAGAAATTTGAAGCAGACGGGACTGTAGCTGACCTGGTTTGGGGCCTCAGATGCTCAGGTCTTGGCCCCAGAGCACAGGCACACAAGGGGGTGTCTGTTCGAGCGCGATGCGCCGTGAGCTACACCTCCTTGAGTGCCGGACTTCCGCTTCAGGAGCTTACACCTGAGCACCTGTACGCCGACCTCCGGGTCAAGAGACGCCATTCTCGCCCACGAGTGAGACCGCAGCGGCACGCAAGGGCGGAAGCCGAGACCCGAAGGTGTTGGGTGAGCGGCTGTGTCATCGGCGCTGAATGTCGGTGTCAGATAAAGACTTACGTCGTGGTCGCCGCCCTTGCTCCGCCGCTGCGGATCGCTTGCGAAAAATTTCACAAGCGCTAGATTTCCCGCCCGATGACAGGGGCTCCGAAGGACGTGCGCCCCGGTGCCCAGGACGAAAAAAAGGCACGGGGCGGTGGACTGTCGGGAATCGATTTTGGCGCGATTCCCTTCCAACTCGCGATCTCGCTTCTCGCCGGCGTCTTTGGCGGTGAGTGGCTCGACAAGAAGCTTGGCTCGGCGCCGTGGCTCCTCATCGTCGGGGTGTTTCTCGGAGTGGGGCTGAGCTTCTACAGCATCTATGTGAAGCTCATGGCGGCGCAGGCGCACGACGAAGCGGCGCAGAAGGCAAAGCGCGACGAACATCCGTGACGGGTGAAAGAAGCAGTTCGCGGGCTTTTACGCTGTACGCGCTCTCGTGTGTGGTCACAATCGGGCTCGCGGCTGGTGTCTTCACCGCGGTGTTCGACGCTGGTCCGGCCAGGTTGGCGGTGTGGGTGAGCGCAGGCGTCGCGCTCGTGGTGCAGCTGGTGGCGTTCGGGATCGCGCGGACCCTCGCGAATGGGGGCAACGGGATCGCGGGATGGGGGTTGGGTGCGGTGATCTGCCTGCTCGCCCTGATTGTGTACGGCTTTGCGAGTCGGGCTCTTGGGCTCCCTCAGAGCGCGGCGCTGTTGAGCCTTGCGACCTATTTTTCCTTGACTGAGCTGATCGAAGCACCGTTCCTATTTCTATGAAGACCAGTTCACTGCTACTCGCGTTCGCGATCGCCGCGTCAGGCACCTCGAGGCTCATTGCCCAGGAGCCAGTCGCTCAGCCGGCAACCAGCGCTGTTTCCGCCGAGCACGCGACCGCACACGAAAGCCCGTGCGAGGAATACGCGCCGGACGACATCATCACGCCCCACATTACAGACTCGCATTGCATGGAGTATCCGGCCTTCCCGAAATTCTGGGAGCCACACGAGTATCCCTTGCCGCGCTTCGCGCCGATTCATGCTGGCGGCGTGGAGATCGATCTCTCGCCGACGCGCCATGTGGTGATGCTGTTGCTGGCCAGCGCGCTGGCGTGCCTCGTTCTCATTCCGGCGGCGCGCGCGCACAAGCGCCACACGTCCATGGTCGGGCGGCCGAAGGGCGGCTTCGCGAACGGCATCGAGGCGATGGTGCTCTACATCCGCCAGGAAGTCGCGCTTCCGAACCTCGGCGACCACGGCGAGAAGTACGTCCCGTTCATCCTCACGCTGTTCTGGTTCATTCTCTTCGCGAACGTGCTGGGCCTCATTCCCTACGGCTCCACGGCGACGGGAAACATCTCCGTGACGGCGACGCTCGCGATCATCACCTTCGTGATGATCGAGGTCGCGGGTATCCGGGCCAACGGGATCGGCTACCTGAACACGATCTTCTATTGGAACAAGGAACTGCCGATGGCGGTTCGCGTGCCGATGTTCTTCCTGATGTCGCCTGTCGAGGTGATCGGGAAGATCTCGAAGCCGTTCGCGCTCGCCATTCGACTGTTCGCGAACATGACGGCCGGGCACATCGTCGTGCTCGGCATGATCAGTCTCATCTTCGCATTCAAGAGCTGGTACGTGGTTCCTGCGCCGATCTTCATGGCGCTGGCGATCATGTTCCTGGAGCTGTTCGTGTCGTTTCTGCAGGCGTTCATTTTTGCGCTCCTCGCCAGCGTGTTCATCGGAACGATTCGCGCGCACCATTGAGGTGGGACGATAGGATGATAGGACGATAGGAAGTACGACGTACGAAGTAGCGAGTAAGAAAAAGTATGAGTACGCGACCGGAGTCGCCTCCCGGGAGTGAAGTAACCGGCCGAGCTGGCTGGTGAAGTCCGTTGAGACAATGGTCTCACCGACGGACAGCGGATCGATCCGCGGGCGCTGAGAGTTCACGGTTCGGTTACGATCGGAGACACACACAATGGTTCACGCAATTCTTCCGCTGCTTCAGGCAGCAACTGACGCAGCTGGCACAAGCCCGAAGGGCCTGATCGCCATCGGCTCGGGACTGAGCGCAGGGCTCGGCGTCATTGGCGCGGGTATCGGCATTGGTCGCATCGGCGGCCAGGCGGTCGAAGGCATGGCCCGTCAGCCCGAGATGGGCGCGCGCATCCAGATCGCCGGTATCATCTTCGCCGGACTCATCGAAGCGGCGGCGCTGTTTGCGGTCGTCATCGGCTTCATGCTGTCCCGTAGCGTCTGACACCGTCGAGCGTCCGGCGCCGCAGGGCGCCGGACGTTCTCACTCTCTTGAATTCCCCAATGCGCACCGTGCTTCGTTCGTTCGCGCTCCTTGCCCTGTCGGCATCGCCGGCCGCCGCCGAGGAGACGAAGAAGAGCCTGCTCGACCCCAGCTACGGCCTGATGGTCTGGACGCTGGTGATTTTCGTCATCCTCGTGTTCGTGCTCTCCAAGTACGCGTTCGGGCCGATCACGGCTGCCGTCGCCGCACGCGAGCAGGCGCTCGAAGATGCGATCGCAGGCGCCAAGCGTGACCGGGAAGAGGCCGCGACCCTGCTAGCGGAACATCGTGCCAACCTCGCCGCGTCGCGCGACGAAGCGCAGAAGCTCATCGTCGAGGCTCGCGTCGCCGCCGAGCGCGTCCGCGCCGAGCTCGTGGAGCGGGCGCACGGTGAGCAGGCGGCCATGCTCGCGCGCGCCCGTCAGGAGATCGAGAGCGAGAAGACCCGCGCGATCGCCGAGCTGCGCCGCGAGGCGGTTGAGCTGGCCATTGCGGGTGCGTCCAAGGTCATCGAGAAGAACCTCGACCAGGACAGCAACCGGCAGCTCGTCGAGAGCTTTCTCGCGAGCGTGACACCGGCCGCCGTGACGGCGAGCCGCTAAGCGATGCGCGAGACGACGATTGCGCGGAACTACGCGGAGACGCTGATCGTGCTGGCCGGGCGCGCGAACGACCTGCGCGGCTGGGGAACACTGATCACGGAGCTCTCCGACGCGATGGGTGCGAACCCGAAGCTGCGGCTGTTCCTGGAATCGCCGAGGGTTGGCGCGGCGGAGAAGAACGCGGTGCTCGGCACCGCGTTCGGTTCGCGCATGCCGCGCAACTTCCTCCGCTTCCTGCAGTCGCTCGTCACGCATCGCCGGCAGATGCTCATTCCGGAGATCGCGCGCGAGTACCTCGATCTCGTCGATGCCGCGGAAGGCCGCATGCATGCGCGCGTGACGGTAGCGCGCGAGACGTCGGATGACGACAAGGCCGCGATCACGGCGCAGCTGTCGCGCATGTTCGGCAAGGACGTCATTCCTCATGTGTCGATCGATCCGGCAATCATGGGCGGCGTCATCGTCCATGTGGGCGATACGGTGCTCGACGGGTCGGTGCGCAAGCGGCTGATGTCGCTTCGCAGACGGATGCTCGTCGGCCGGTAATCGCGGTTTGAGCAAGAAAAGCGGGCCGTCCCCTCGGGGGCGGCCCTTTTCTTTGCGAGATTGGTGGTCGATGAGGTCGTGGCGTGAGGCAGAAGGTTGAAGGCGTTCAGAGGAAGGCCGGAGCCGAAGGCATGAGGGGGTGCGGGCGTAACGAATTGCCACACCTGGGCATATATATGGTGAGCACGGCCACCTACCCGCCCACCTTCGAAGTTACCGCATGATGCGAGTTGTCGTACGCATTGCAGTCGTCACCTGCGCCCTGGCGTCACTTGGCGCGATTGTCCCCGCCGGCGCCCAGCAGTCCGTCGAAGCGGACAAGGCGTTACTGGCGACCGAACGCTATGTCCGCCCTCCCACCGAGGTGGCGAAGCTGGTGATGGCACCGCGGCAGCTCAACTCCACGCTGACGCAGCAAAGCCCCGATCGCGCCCATTTTCTCGTGGTGCATGGGGAAGGCCTCGGGATCGAGTCGAAGTTCGCGAAGCCGCACTACTACTTCGGTGGGTTGCAGGTAGACTTCCGCGCGAATCGCGTGCGCAGCTTCACGACGCGTGGGCAGACGAGCATCGAGATCGTGGATGCGTTGTCGGGTGGGCGGGTGAACGTGAAGGCACCGAGCGGCGCGACGATGTCGTCGCCGAGCTGGTCGCCGAATGGATCGCAGCTGGCGTACTTCGCGAACTTCGAGGACGCGTCATACGTCTACCTCGCCGATGCGCGATCGGGAGCCTCGCGTCGCCTGAGTGAGCGAGCCGCACTGCCGGTGATCAGCACCAACCTTGCGTGGGCGTCGGACGGAAGCGCGGTGTACGCGGTGCTGATTCCAAGTCCACGCATGCCGATGCCGAAGGAGGTTGCTGTCGCCGAGGGGCCAATCGTGCGAATGACTGGCGGCGCGAAGAACAAGACGCCGACCTATGCGAGCCTCATGGAGACGCCGTACGAGAGGGCGCAGCTCGAATACTACGCCACCGGGCAGCTTGCGCGCATCGACATGAAGGGCGCCGTGAAGGCGGTTGGCGTTCCGGGGATGATCGATTCGGTCGACGTCGCTCCCGATGGGCAGTACCTGCGTGTGGGACTGATACAGAAGCCATTTTCCTATCTCGTGCCGGTGTCCGCGTTCGGTTCGCACGAGGAGCTGTGGTCGAGCGACGGCCGAGCGGTCGCAACGCTCACGCGGCGGCCGCTGCGTGAGAGCGACGCGAGCGGTGGTGATGACCCGCCGGTGAGCGGTCGTGGGGGCGCGAGCTCGGATTCCGCGAAACGGTCATTCACGTGGATGCCGGGTGGCGGACTCGCGTATCTCGCGCAGGATCCTGCGCCGCGGCGCGGACGAGGTGTGTCGGCAGCAGTGGCAACGGATTCGAGCGATGCCGCGCCGACGGACAGCGCGCGCGGGCCAAGGCGGAAGGATCGGTTGTTTGTGTGGAGCGCGCCCTTTGCGGCGGGCACTGCGACGCCGGTGGCCGAGAGCGACAATCGCATCGCGGGGTTTGTGTATTCCTCGGATGGCAAGTGGGTGCTGCTCAGTGAGCCTGCGGGAACGGCGACGCATACATATGCCATTCAGCTCTCTGATCCGACGAAGCGTCACACGATCTTTCGCGCCGTCGGTGCACAGGCCGGGTTCGGTGGCGGTCGTGGCGCGGGCGGCGGCGGTGGTGGAGGGCGCGGAGGCCCGAGCGATGATGCGTTCTACGCCAACCCGGGAACGGTCGTGGTGCGCCAGACGGCCGGAGGACGCACGGCGGTCGTGAGCGGTGATGGACAGTCGGTGTTCCTCGAGGGGACGCATTACGCGAAGGATGCGGCCAACGTCGCGCCGCGCACGTTCGTGGACAAGGTGGATCTCGCGACAGGCACGAAGACGCGGCTCTTCGAGAGCGACACGGCGCTGTTCGAGAGCGCACCCGTTGCGGTCGACGATGACTTCTCGAAGTTCGTCGTGACGCGCGAGACGGAGACGGTGGTTCCCGACCAGTGGCTGCGCGACCGGAGCTCGGGGCAGCTCAAGCAGCTGACGGAGAACAAGGACGTCACGCCGGACGTGACGGGTATGTCCAGGCGATCGATCCAGGTGACGCGCGCGGATGGCAAGACGCTGTGGGTGAACGTGACGTTCCCGCCTGGCTATCGCGAAGGCACCAGGCTGCCGGCGATGTTCTGGTTCTATCCGTACGAGTATGCGGACCAGGAGTCGTACGACCGCACGAAGCGCACGTTGAACAAGCACAAATTTCCAACGGCGGCTCCGCGGTCGATCGAGATCATGGCGACGCAGGGCTATGCGATCGTGCAGCCGGACATTCCGATCTTCGGCACGGCGGGTCGGCTGAACGACAGCTATGTGAACGACCTCCGCAATGGATTGACGGCGGTGATCGACGAGCTGGACAAGCGCGGCATCATCGATCGCAACAGGTTGGGGATAGGGGGGCATTCATACGGAGCGTTCAGCACTGTGAACGCCATGGTGAACCTGCCCTACTTCAAGGCCGGCATCGCGGGCGATGGCAACTACAACCGCACGCTGACGCCGAACGGTTTCCAGAGTGAGCGGCGAGATCTGTGGGAGGCACGTGAGACGTATCTCGCGATGTCGCCTTTTCTTTACGCCGACCGCCTCCAGGGTGCGCTGTTGATGTATCACTCCCTCGAGGACCAGAACACCGGAACGGATCCCTCGAACTCCGTGCGACTGTTCCACGCGCTTCAGGGCATGGGGAAGCAGGCGTCGCTCTACATGTATCCCTACGAGGATCACGGGCCGCTGATCGAGGAGACACTGCTGGACCAGTGGGGTCGGTGGGTGGCGTGGCTCGATCTCTACGTGAAGAATGCAGGCGTGAAGACGCCGACAACGGCACTGGTGCCGTGAGCGGCTCGGCGGACGACGCTGTCGCCAAGGCTGCTTACGAGGAGTGGCATCGTCAGCTCGACGTTGACGCGGAAGCGAATGCTCCCTGGCACTTGCTCGTGCGGGAGTATCTCGACGTTTCGCGCGACCTCGTGGACAAGCGCGTGCTGGAGATCGGATGCGGGCGCGGCGGTTTCTCCTGCTGGCTATCCGGGCAGGGAGGGCCGACCGCAGACATCGTCGCCGCCGATTTCTCCAGCACCGCGGTCGAGAAGGGTGCGGCGTTTGCCGCGCAGCGGGGGATCATCGGCGTGACGTGGGAGGTTGGTGACATCCAACGCATCGCGCACGCGAGCGAGAGCTCGACACGGTGATCTCGTGCGAGACGATCGAACATGTGCCGGATCCGGCGCTCGCCGTGCGCGAGTTGGCGCGCGTGCTGCGCCCGGGAGGCCGACTGTTTCTCACCACGCCCAACTACCTCGGTACGACCGGACTCTATCGCGGATACCTTCGCATGACGGGGCGACGGTTTCGTGAAGAGGGTCAGCCGATCAACAACTTCAACATGCTACCGCGTACGATTCGCTGGGTGAAGCGCGCGGGCCTGCGGGTTCGCACCATAACGGGCAGCGGTCACTACGTGCAGATCCCGGGGCGGAATCCGGTGCGGCTGCGTGCAATGGATCGTGCGCGATTCCTCACGCGCTGGGCGGCGCTCCATTCGTTCGTGCTCGCGCAAAAGCCTACGGAAACCTGATGCCGTCGCCATCGGTCGTGTCGCTGCATCAACTCGCGCAGCTCCGGCAGGTACGCTGGTGGATTCTCTCGAGCGTGCTCGGTGCGGCGGCGCGGGCGTCGCCATCCGCCCGTGCCATCCTGTCGAACGGTGGCGGAAGGGGTGCCGGACCTGTTGGTGAGAGGCGATATTGCCCCCTCGCGAGTGGCACCGCCGCGGTGCCCTCCCCTCTACCTTCTCACCCGATCGTCCAATGTCCCAGACGAGTAGCCGGACAGACGTCCGACATGTCCCGAAACCCTGGGGGCATGAAACCATCTGGGCAGCCAACGAGCTGTACGTCGGCAAGATCCTGCACATCAAGGCGGGCAGCAAGCTCTCCGTGCAGTACCACGTACAGAAGGACGAGACCGTGTACCTGCTTTCCGGTCAGCTGAAGTACTACGTGCAGCTCGAGGGAAGCGACCGTCCGGTGGACATGAAGCTTGCAGTAGGCGAAGCTTTCCGGATCATCCCGGGCACCATCCACTACATGGAAGCGGTTACGGATTGTGATGTCCTCGAGGCGAGCACGCCGCACCTCGATGACGTCGTCCGCCTCCAGGACGCATACGGACGCGAGGGAACGACCGCACCATGAAAGTGATCATTCCGCTGGCTGGCAAGGGAACGCGCCTTCGTCCGCACACGCACCTCGTCCCGAAGCCGATGCTCAAGATCGCCGGCAAGCCGGTGATGGCGTACATCCTGGAGGATCTCCAGAAGCTCGGCAACGTGGAGCAGGTGGTCTACATCACCGGCCACCTCAAGGAGAAGGTCGAGGAGTACACGCGGAAGGAATTCGCGTCGCTGCCATCCGCCTTCGTCGAGCAGACCGTGCAGGACGGAACCGCCGGCGCGGTGAAGCTTGCGCAGCCGTGGGTCGATCAGGACGTCCTGATCATCTTCGTCGACACGATCTTCGAGACCGACCTTTCCATCATCAAGAACACGGATGCCGACGGCATCATCTGGGTGAAGGAAGTCGAGGACTACCAGCGCTTCGGCGTGGTCGTCACCGACAAGGACGGCAACATGACCCAGATCGTCGAGAAGCCCACGACGCCAATTTCCAAGCGCGCGAACATCGGACTCTACTACATCAAGAACTGGAAGCTGTTGTACGAGGGCATCGATCACGTCCTCACGCAGCCGAAGAACAAGGGTGAGTACTACCTCACCGATGCGTTCCAGTACATGATCGACAAGGGCGCGAAGATCAAGGTCGTGGATGTCGAGGGATGGTACGATGCGGGCAAGCTCGACACGCTGCTCGAGACGAACCAGACCGTGTTGTCGAAGGGCGCCGCTCGCAAGCCGAAGAACATCGAGAAGAGCGTCACCATCCACGATCCGGTCTACATCGAGGACGATGTCACGATGTCGAACTCCGTGATCGGGCCGAACGTCTCCATCGGCGCGGGCAGTATCATCGAGGGGTCAACGCTCACGCACACGATCATCGGCAAGAAGGGGAACGTGAAGCAGTCGACGCTTCACAACTCGCTGATCGGTGACAACGTGACCATCGCGGGACTGAAGGGCGAGCTCACGGTCTCCGATGACTCGGAGATCCGCGGGACCCACTGACCGCTTAGTCGGCGCCGGCCAGACCGGCGGCGCCGACCAGCACCGTCAGCGCGCGAGCAACACCGTGGCGACCTTCGGTGTTGTCGTACCACTCGGCCGAGGTATGCACCCCACCACCTCGGCCGCCCGCTCCGATCGCGATGGATGGAATGCCGAGGCTGATCGGGACATTGGCATCGGTGGAGGCGGTGGCGAGCTCGGGCCGCCTGCCGATGCCGATCGTTGCCTGGATGGCGGCGCGAATGAGCGGATGGTCGTCATCGACGGCGCCGCTCGGCCGGTCGCCGATGGAGGTGATCTCGAACTCGAGTAGTTGCGTCGCTGGCGAGCGGCGGTAGTTCTCTTCGCGGACCGCGGCTCGGACGACTTCGTGGATGTCGCGCACACAGGCCTCGAGCACGCTCATGCTGGTGGAACGGAGGTCGACGTCGATCCACGCTTCCGCGGGGATGGCGTTCACGCTGATCCCGCCCCCGATGCGGCATACCGAGAGCGTCGTGCGCGGCGTGCGCGGCAGCGGGAGCGACGCCAGCTTGGACGCGGCCGCACCGGCCGCGTGCACCGGATTGGCGATACCGAAGGACGACCAACTGTGCCCCCCTTCGCCGCGGAAGACGATGTGGAAGCGGCGCGATCCGAGCGCGCGATTCACGATGCGGTCGTCGCCGGCGCCGTCGAGTGCGATGCACGCGTCGACCTTTTGGTTCAGCGTGGAGAAGAGGTGCTTCGCGCCGCGGAGGTCGCCCTCGCCCTCCTCGCCAACGGTGGCCGCGAATACGATCGGCCGCTGCGTGCGCACCTGTCGGCCGTCGATCGACTCGGCGAGCGCGAGCATGGCCGCGACGCCACGGGAATTATCGACGATGCCGGGCCCGCTGAGCTGGTGGCCATCGCGCGTGACGGCGACCGGCGTTCCGTCGGGGAAGATGGTGTCGAGGTGTGCGCAGATCACCACGCATCCTCCTGGAGCCGCTCCCGCCCGCATGCCGATCACGTTGCCGACGTCGTCGACGTGAACGTCATCGAGGCCGAGTGTCCTGAAACGATTCGCGACGAACGCACCGCGTGCCTGCTCACCACCGGTGGGCGCCGCGATCTCGGATACGGCGATCTGGGTCGCGAGCAACGACTCGTCCGCGGCCGCCAGCCGAGCGAGGGCTGGCGCGAGCTGGCTCATGAGCGCGGCGTGCTCGCGATCTGACGCAGTGTGGTCGACGGGCATACGTTATCTATCGCCGAGTGGCGGTGGGAGGCGCAAGGCCATCGAGGACAGTGACGTGAGCGAGCAAACGACGACGGATCCCGCGCCCCCGCGGCTCGGACGAAATGTATTCGCGTTGTCGGCGGTGAGCCTTCTCACCGACGTTTCAAGCGAGATGATCTATCCGCTGCTCCCGGTCTTCCTCACGACCGTGCTGGGTGCGAACGCGAGCTTCATCGGCGCGATCGAGGGAGCGGCGGAAACGACGGCCGCGCTGCTGAAGCTGGCGAGCGGGTGGTGGTCTGACCGCGTGCGGAAGCGAAAGCCGCTCGTCGTGTTCGGCTACGGGATCGCATCGCTCATGCGTCCACTCGTCGCGATAGCGCAATCGGCGACGCAGGTGCTCTTCATTCGTCTCGCGGATCGGGTCGGGAAGGGCATCCGGAATGCGCCGCGCGATGCGCTGCTCGCCGAGTCAGTACATCCGAGCATTCGAGGACGGGCGTTCGGGGTGCAACGCACGGGCGACCACATCGGCGGCGTGCTCGGACCACTCATCGCGTTCGTGTTGCTGAGTCGGCACCTCGCGGAGATGCGTACGGTGTTCTGGCTCGCGGCGATTCCGGGCGTGCTGTCGGTGATCGTGGTGATCCTCTTCGTCCGCGAGATTCCGCGGGGCGCGCACCAGGAACCAGCGAACGTGAGTCACGCGCCGGATCTCACCGCGCCCCTCGGCGATCAGTTCTGGCGCATCCTGCTCGTGATCTTCCTTTTCACGCTCGGCAACTCGACGGATGCGTTCCTGCTGCTGCGCGCCAACCAGCTCGGCGTGCCGGTGGCGCTTGCACCCATACTCTGGGCGGCGCTGCACGTCGTGAAGTCGGCGTCGAGTGCGCCGGGCGGCGCGCTCTCGGACCGCATCGGCCGCCGTCCGACGCTCATTGCGGGGTGGATACTCTACGCAGCGGTGTACCTCGGCTTTGCGCGCGCCGGCGCCGCATGGCAGGCGTGGGCGCTGTTTGGCCTCTACGGCGTGTTCTTCGGCCTGACCGAGGGCAGCGAGCGCGCGCTGATTGCGGATCTCGTTGCTCCGGAGCGCCGCGGCACTGCCTTCGGCTGGTACAACCTCGCCATTGGGCTCGGTGCGCTGCCTGCCTCAATTCTATTCGGGTATGTGTGGGATCATGTCGGCGCGAGCGCCGCGTTCGTCATGGGCGCGACGTTCGCCTTCGTGGCGGCACTCGGGATGGCGATGGTCTACCGGCCGGCCGCAGCGCTTACGCAACACTAATTGCCTTCTGCCGAACTCCTTGTCGCGTCGTAGCATCTTTACCGGGGAGTAGCGGCGGATCCGGGCACGTCGATCAGCTTCAGCGCGTCGTCGTATCGCGACACGAGGGCACGCTCGAAACTCAGTACGGTCGCGCTGTACGCGCGCATCCGGCGAACCGTCGAGGGCATGCTGGCATCCGAGAAATCAAACAACGGGATGTACGACGCGTTGAAGGAATCGAGCTTGCCCTGAATGGTGTAGACGTTGGCGAGGGCCCCAACCCGATCATATCGGATGTTCGCGAGCGCTCCCGTGGCGAGTGCGGTCTGCCACGCGGCCGTCGTGAGATCGGGGGGCGCGAAGCCGGACCACCCGGGAAAGGCGCGCTTCCAGTCGGCGTAGCTCTGGACGCTACGCGTGGAGTCCGCACGGTGCGCCGCGACGTCGAGCGAGTCGTGATACGGCAAGAGCGCCGTCACGCGAGCGCGGTTCGCGCGCATCTCCTGCGCAAATGTCAGCAGCGCCTGGTCGCCCAGGCGCTGCTGCTTGCGTGCATCGGCCCAACTGCTCGCCGCCAGCGCGAGCAGGACGCTGAGTACGATCATCGCCGATTGCACGGCGAGGTCGACCCAGTGCCGGCGCTCCGGGCGCATGTTCAACGCACGGCGCCGGTCATGGCGCCCGCGAGCTGATCGCGCCCTTTGTCCCGGTAAGGAATGCCGTGCACCATCCAGCCCGGTGCCGGCACGCCTTTTAGCTTGTTGTCGAAGAACTGCTGCATGCGCATGGCGATGTCCTTCTGGCTGGCGCGGCTGGCCGGGTTGTGCACGTCGTTGTTGTAGTCGATGAAGTACACTTCCTTCCGAGACCACGCAATCCCGACAAAGGTCTTGATGCCTCGATGTCAAGGCACCTCGTCGTCCGCGCGATTGTTCATGATGAGCACTCGCGTCGTCATCCGCGGATGATGACGCTCCTGACGGTAGCGTCGGATCGCCCAATCAGTAGATTCGCGCGATGAACTCCTCGAGGCGCGTTCTCGGCAAGTCTCTTTGTCTATTGGTGGCTTTGTTCCTGCCGCACGTGGCTTCGACGCAGACAGCGCGCGATGTCACCATCCACGTGGACGCTGCTCACGAGATCGGCGCGCTGCGCCCCGTCTGGCGCTTCTTCGGCGCCGACGAGCCGAACTACGCCTACATGAAGGACGGCCGCCGGCTGCTCGCGGAGCTCGGCGAGCTGCGGCCGCACGACGTCTACTTCCGCGCGCACAACCTGCTCACCTCCGGCGACGGCACCCCCGCGCTCAAGTGGGGCAGCACGAACGCCTACACCGAAGACTCCGCCGGACGTGCGATCTACGACTGGACGATCGTCGACCGGATCTTCGACACCTATCTCGCTCGCGGCGTTCGACCATACGTCGAGATCGGCTTCATGCCGAAGGCGCTCTCCACCAAGCCGGAGCCCTATCAGCACGAATGGCGGCCCGGCTCCGGTGAGCTTTACACCGGATGGGCGTATCCGCCGAGCGACTACGCGAAATGGAGTGAGCTCGTCTATCAGCTCACCAAACACTGCATCGCGAAATACGGCCTCGCGGAGGTGCAGGGGTGGTATTGGGAGACGTGGAACGAGCCGAACATCGGCTACTGGAAGGGCACGCGCGAGGAGTTCTTCAAGCTGCATGACGTCACCCTTGCCGCCGTGCGACGCGCACTACCCGGCGCGCACACGGTCGGACCGCACATGGCCGGCTCCGATGCGAAGTGGCTCAATGCGTACTTCGATCACGTCTTTCGCGGCTCACCGGTGGCCGGCGAACTGACCGCGGAGAAGCCCAACTTTCTTTCCTTCCATCCGAAGGGATCCCCCACGACAGTCGATGGCCACGTCCGCATGGGCCTCGCCACACAGCTTCAAGTGACCGATCGCAACTTCGCCACCATCGCCTCGTACCCGGAAGCGAAGCGCCTGCCCATCATACTCGGCGAATCGGATCCCGAGGGTTGCGCCGCGTGCCAGGGCGCGGCGCTCGCGTACCGCAATGGCACCATGTACTCGAGCTACACGGCGGCAAGCATCGCGCGAATCCAGGATCTCGCGCTCAAGTATGGCCTGACGCTCGAGGGGGCGCTCACGTGGGCGTTCGAGTTCGAGGACCAGTCCTATTTCCCCGGCTTTCGCGTCCTCGCGAGCAATGGCATCGATCATCCGGTGCTCAACGTGTTCCGCATGATGAGCCGCATGCCGGAGCGGCGCTTGCGTGTCGAGAGCACGGGCGCGCTCTCGCTCGACGACATCGTCGCGCACGGCGTTCGTGGCGAGGCAGATGTCTCCGCCATCGCGAGCCGAGGTGACAGTCGAATTGCGGTGCTCGCATGGCACTATCACGATGACGACGTCGCCGGGCCGGTGGCGAATGTGACGCTGGACGTCGACAAGCTTCCGGTTGGTGTGACATCCGTGTCGGTCACGCACTACCGCATCGACGACGAGCACTCCAACGCCTTCGCGGCATGGAAGCGCATGCGTTCGCCCGTTGCACCGAACAACACGCAATACGCTGCGCTCAAGGCAGCGGGCGGACTCGCCGAGCTCGAACCGGCAACTCGCGCTGTAGTGACGAATGGCGTCGTTGCGCTGAAGTTCGCGTTGCCACGCCAGGGCGTGTCGCTCGTGGTGCTCGACTGGTCCACTGCTCGCTGAACATCAGCAACAGCGACTGCCGGGACGCTCATACCGTCGCGCGAGCGCATCGCGTGCGAACGCGTCGCGCGTGATCGGCTCGTCGCCCGGGTGACATGCGCGTACGTGGGCGAGGTACGTGTCGTAGTCGGGAACGCCAATCATGCGACGCACGACCCTCGCGATCTCCGCCACTCGGCGAGCGGAAACCGAGGCGCCCGCAACCACCGCGGCGAGCAGGGTAGCGCGCGTGCGTGATGCCTTCATGTCGAGGCGACTCGTTGTGCGAAGGGAATTTCCGTGGATTGCGCCGACGTGCGCCCGGCGATCACGCTCCACCACGCTCGCGCGCTCTCGGCGAGGATCACGATGACGGCAAGGAGAAAGAAGGCGGCGACCGCGGCGTCGAGATAGTCGTTCGCGATCATCTGCGCCAGGTCGCTTGCGGACTTCACACCCGGCGGCAGCGTGCCGGCGGCGCGCGCGGCCGAGAGCATGTGCGCATGCGCGAGGAAGCCAAGCTTCGGGAGCGGCGAGAACAGCTTCTGAAATCCCGCGGTCATCGTCACGATCACGAGCCAGGACAATGGCAGCAGCGTCGTGAACGCGTAGCGTGCCTTGCCCATGCGTACGATGACCGTCGTGCCGACGCACAGCGCCACGGCGGCAAGCAACTGGTTCGAAATGCCGAACAGCGGCCAGAGCGAATTGATGCCGCCGAGTGGATCGTTGACACCCTGCCAGAGGAAGTGTCCCCACATCGCGACGAACATCGCGCTCGACACCACTACCGCCGGTGTCCACGACGTTCTCCCGAACGGCTCCCACACGTGCTTGCCGAGATCCTGGAGCATGAACCGCCCGACCCGCGTCCCGGCGTCGACTGTCGTGAGGATGAAGAGCGCCTCGAACATGATCGCGAAGTGGTACCAGAGCGCCATCGCACTCGGCCCACCGAGTGCCCCGGAAAAGATGTGCGCCATGCCGACCGCGAGACTCGGAGCGCCACCCGTGCGCGACAACAGCGACGCTTCGCCAACCTGTCGAGCGAGCGCCTCCAGCTCGGCGGGTGTCACGACGAAGCCCCAGTTCGCGACTGCGGCAGCGGCACTCGCCGTGGTCGTGCCGAGTGCTGCGACGGGAGCGTTGATGGCGAAGTAGACGCCGGGCGTCAGGGCGCACGCGGCGATGAGCGCCATGACCGCGACGAAAGACTCCACCAGCATGGCGCCGTAACCGATCATCCGCGCGTCAGTCTCGCGCTGGATGAGCCGTGGTGTCGTGCCAGACGCGATCAACGCATGGAAACCGCTAATGCTTCCGCAAGCGATCGTGATGAACGCGAAAGGGAATAGGCCGCCGGCGAAGACAGGGCCCGTCCCGTCGATGAATCGCGTCAGCGGTGGCATCTGGAGCGGCGGAAGGACGATGAGGATCCCCACCGCGAGTGCCAGCACCACGCCGATCTTCACGAACGCCGACAGGTAGTCCCGCGGCGCAAGCAAGAGCCAAACGGGCAACACCGACGCAGCGAACCCGTACAAGATCAGCAGGAGCGCAAGCGTTCGACCGGTCAGGGTGAAGAGCGGCGCAATGTCCGGCTGTCCGGCGACCCACCGTCCCGCGTAGAGCGATAGCGCGAGCAGCACCAGGCCGATCGCGCTCGCCTCCAGCACGCGCGCGGGACGAAGCCATCGCATGTAGATGCCCATGAACATCGCGATCGGAATCGTGAGCCCAATCGTCACGGTGCCCCACGGGCTCGACTTGAGCGCATTCACCACGACGAGTGCGAGCACCGCGATGAGCACGATCATGATGCCGAGCACCGCGACGAGCGCCGTGTAGCCCGCGACAGGCCCGATCTCCTCCTTCGCCATCTGGCCGAGTGTCTTGCCGTTGCGCCTCATCGAGGCGCAGAGGATCACGAAGTCCTGCACGGCGCCGCCGACGACGACACCAATCACGATCCAGAGTATTCCGGGGAGATAGCCGAACTGGGCCGCGAGCGTTGGTCCGACGAGTGGCCCCGGACCCGCGATGGCGGCGAAGTGATGCCCGAACACGATCCAGCGATTCGTCGGCACGAAATCACGCCCATCCGAAAGCCGCTCGGCGGGCGTCTGCCGGCGGTCGTCGAGGGCGAAGATCTTTGCGGCGATGAAGGCGCTGTAGAACCGATAGGCGACGACGTAGCTGCAGATAGCGGCGACGAGCAGCCACACGGCGCTGACATGCTCGCCGCGCGAAAGGGCGAGCCACGCGAGGGCGCCGGCGCCGGCAAGGCCGACCACCATCCAGCCCGCGAAGCTCGCTGAGCTGCCGAGCCTGGAATGAGTTGCGGATGTCATGGCCGCCAAGGTGCCCGCGGGAACGGGAAGGGTCAATCCATATGCTACCGGGCAGGCCTTTCGCTCGTGCCGACACGCGCGGTTAGCTTTCGCGCACCACCCGAACCCGCGCCCAGTGCATCGCTCCGTTCGCCAGCTCTCGATCTTCGCCATGTTGCTCGCCGGATGTCATGGCGCGCCGAAGAGTGAAGACGCGCCAGCACCTCCGGAGCCGGTCATGCGTCCACTCGCACCGCTGGCGGCGCAACGCGTGATCGTCACACCGGCGTTCAGCCTGGTCGCGCCGGACCCGCTCGGATGGTCGACGCTGCTGCCGAAGTCGCGCGAATATCTTCGGCAGCTCGATGACACGCTCCAGTCCGTGCTGAGTGAACGCGGGCTCAAGTCGCAGTGGATCTATCCGCCTGACCTCGTTCGGGCGATGAAGGGCTCTCCGACATATGCGGTCGATCCGTACTCATTGGGTGCCGGAATGCTGCGGAGCACCGCGGTGGTGTCGGGCACGATGCTCGGCGATCCGCTCGCTTCACAGCTTCGTACGATGATTGCGCTTCAGGAGAACGCGCGAGCGGTGATCGTGCCGGTCGAGCTGCACTTCGAGAAGGTGAAGACGGGGCAGGGCTTTGCGGTCCTTCGTGTCGCCCTGCTGGACGGTCGCATTGGTGACGTCCGATGGGTGGGAAGCGTGCGCAGCGACCCCGTCGACAAGCCGTCCCCGGCGATGCTCACCAGCCTCGCAACGCATCTGGCCGACCTGATTACCAGTCCCTAGAACGATTCACAGCATGGCTACGCCGATCACACTCATTCCAGGCGACGGCATCGGGCCGTCGATCGCCAGCGCAACCGTTCGAATTCTGGAGGCGGCGGGTGCGGAGCTGGAATACGACACGCAGGTCGCTGGCATGGCTGGTGTCGCTCGCTACGGCGACCCAATTCCGGAGAACACCCTCGACTCCATTCGGCGCACACGCATCGCGCTGAAGGGTCCGCTCGAGACCCCGGTCGGTGAAGGTTTTCGCTCGATCAATGTCGCCCTTCGGACGACATTCGACCTCTATGCGAACGTGCGGCCGGCCCACACGATCGTGAAAGGCGGCCGCTACGACGGCATCGACATCGTCCTCGTGCGCGAGAATACCGAGGGCCTGTACGTCGGGATCGAGCACTACATCAAGATCGGAAATGACCCACGCGCCGCGGCGGAATCGATCGCGATCATTACGCGTGCGGGCTCGGAGCGCATCGTGCGTTACGCCTTCGACTACGCCATGGAGCACGGTCGCAAGAAGGTGACGATCGTCCACAAGGCGAACATCCTCAAGAATTCTCAAGGATTGTTTCTCGACATGGGACGCATGGTGGCACGCGAGTATTCGAACATCCAGTTCACCGAGATGATCGTCGATGCCGCCGCGATGAATCTCGTGCTGCATCCCGAGAAGTTCGACGTCATCGTCACGACGAACCTCTTCGGCGACATCCTCTCCGACCTCATCTCGGGGCTCGTCGGTGGACTCGGCCTCGCTCCGGGCGCGAACATCGGGCAGAGCAGCGCGATCTTCGAGGCGGTGCACGGCACGGCGCCCGACATCGCGGGCAAGGGCGTCGCCAATCCTGGGGCGCTCATCCTGGCCGCGTGCATGATGCTCGAGTACATGAACGACGGTGAGCGAGCCGCGCGCGTCCGCAACGCGCTCGAGGGAGTGATTCGCGACGGCAGCACCCTGACCGGCGATCTCGGCGGCAACGCCTCGACCGATCAATTCACCGACGCGATCATCGCGCGGCTGTGAACGTGAAGACCGTCTTCCACTGCTCCGACCTGCACTTCGGACATCCGGCGGTCCCGGAGCAGTACGAGGCGATGGAGCAACTGATCGCGGAACACCGCTACGATGTCGTGGCCATCTCGGGGGACCTCTCGCAGCGTGCGCGATCCGGCGAGTTTCAGCGCGCGCGCGCGTTCATCAAGCGTGCGGAAGAGACCAGCAAGGTTGTGTGCATTCCAGGCAACCACGACGTCGCCTGGTGGAAGGCGCCCTTCAGCCTCGGCAACGACTACGCGATGCTCGCCAACTATCGCAAGTTCATCAGCAACGACATCGAGCCGGTCGTCCAGATTCCTGGCGTCACGTTCGCGGGATTGAACACCTCGCACGGCGTCGTCAGGCAGTCGCTCACCTGGCGGCTGCGCGACATCTCCATCATCGGCATCGTTCGCAAGGAGCAGATTGATCGACTCCGGCGCACCTTCGCCGCGGCGCCTGAAGGCAACATTCGCGTCGTGGTGATGCACCACAACCCCATCAAGGGCGAGCTGTCGCAGCGCCACGGCCTGAAGCATACGGCACACATCCTCGGCGCATTCGCGGACATGGCCGTCGATCTCGTGCTCTGCGGACACGACCATCAGGACGCGATTCACTACGTCGAGCACACGAAGAAGGGCACGGTCATCTCCACCGCGGGTACGGTATCGAATCGCATGCGAGGTGGCCGTCCGTCGTCGGTCAACAGCATCAGGGTGTCCGACGACAAGATCGACGTCGCCACCCTTCTGTGGTCGCAGTCGGACAGCAATTTCGTACCGGGACCCGCGAAGTGCTTCAAGCGCTGACGCGCTTCTTTCGCCGTGGAATGGACGCGGCGCAGCTCGAGCTGGGCATCGAGTCAGTCGCACCGCGAAACGCGGACGAGCTCCTCACCCGACTTCGACAGCTTGGCCTGCGGCGAATCACGCGCGTGCGCCTCACGAACAACCGCACCGTGATGGTCAGCTATGCGGGCGCCGAGCTGCGTGCGAACGAAGGCTATCTTCAGGCGCCAGAGCCGGTCCTTCGCGCGATCGTCGCCTTCGTTCAGGGACGCACACGCGCCGAGCGGCGGATGGCGCAGCGGTCGATCATTGCGTTTCCAGTTGCCTCACGGCCGACCAAGCGCGCCGAACGAAGGGAGCGCACGCACGCCGACGATGGCGCCATGGTCGAGCAGTTCGAGGCATGGCACCATCGGTATAACGCCCGGCATTTCGACGGTCAACTCAAGACCGTCCCCATTCGCGTGTCGCGGCGGATGAAGAGCCGCCTCGGGCACTATTCTCCGGGCAGCGACACCATGCCGGCTGAGATCGCGATCAGCAGGTCGCACATTCGGCGTCACGGCTGGCCCGAATCGCTGCATACGTTGCTGCACGAGATGGTGCATCAATGGCAGGATGAAACGCGCCGGCCGCTCGACCACGGCTCCGCGTTTCGTGCGAAGTGCCGAGCGGTGGGCATTACGCCGTATGCGCGGCGCGCGCTCACGCACACTCGCCAAGCGAGTCCGTCCTCAATCCAAGTGCTTGAACATGCTTGACTTCTATGACATCGATAGCGTCCTGAGCGAAGAGGAACGTGCCGTCCGAGACAGCGTGCGCCACTTCGTGGACGACCGCGTCCTCCCCATCATCGGCGACGCATACGTCCAGGGCCGATTCCCGAAGGAGCTCATTCCAGAGATGGGAGCGCTCGGCGTCTTCGGCGCGAACCTGCCCGAGGATTATGGATGTGCGGGACTGAACAACGTCCAGTATGGGCTCATCATGCAGGAGCTGGAGCGCGGCGACTCAGGCGTGCGCTCCTTCGCGAGCGTGCAGGGCGCGCTCGCGATGTATCCCATCTATGCGTTCGGCTCTGAAGAACAGAAGCAGGCGCACCTGCCAAAGATGGCGACGGGCGAGATCATCGGCTGCTTCGGCCTCACGGAGCCCGACTATGGCTCCAATCCGAGCGGCATGCTCACGATGGCGAAGGAGCAACCCGACGGCTCCTGGATCCTGAATGGCTCGAAGATGTGGATCACCAACGGCTCGACGGCGCACATCGCGGTCGTGTGGGCAAAGACGAATGGCGATCCGAGCGACAAGTCGATCCGCGGCTTCATCGTGCCCACCAACTCGGCGGGCTTCTCTGCGAAGGACCAGAAGGGCAAGCTGTCGCTCCGCGCATCCGACACCAGCGAGCTGGTGTTCCAGGACGTGCATCTCCCCGCCGATGCTGTGCTGCCGAAGTCTGGAGGGTTGAAGAGCCCACTCATGTGCCTGACGCAGGCGCGCTATGGCATCTCGTGGGGTGCGATTGGCGCGGCGATGGCCTGCTTCGAGGAGGCGCTCGACTATGCGCAGAATCGCGTGATGTTCGACAAGGTGATCGGCGCATTCCAGATCCAGCAGGTGCGCCTGGCCGACATGCTCACGGAAATCGTGAAGGCGCAGCTGGTCTCGTTGCACCTTGGCCGACTGAAGGACGCGGGCACATTCACGCCGCAGCAGGTGTCGCTCGCGAAGCGGAACAACGTCAACATGGCGACGGATATTGCACGCGAGGCACGTCGGCTGCTCGGCGCCAATGGGATACTCGCGGAGTACGGCGCGCTGCGGCACATGGCGAATCTGGAGAGCGTCTACACGTACGAGGGAACGCATGACGTGCACTCGCTCATACTCGGTCAAGCGGTGACGGGGCTGAACGCGTTCAAGTAGTGTCGGGCGCGGTGCCTCTGGCGTTGGTGCTAGTGCGTTTGGTGCGAAGACTCAAGGCGCGCCCAGGGAATGTCGGTCCGAACGCCGCGACCGACTGTCAGCTCGCCGACAAGAACGTGCGCGCCGACGGAATTGCCCTGGAGGACGACTGCGAGCGAGTCGGGCATTCTGGCCGGCCGGCTCGCCAGATAGACCGGCGCTCCGTTTATGGCAACTCCGCAACGCCCGTCGGGGAAGGCCTGGATCAGGACGCGGTACCAGGCGGTCCTTGCAAGGCTGTCGACGCCGTATCCGAGCCTTGCGGAAACGTCGCCGCCCAGCCCGATCGCACGCGTTGCCAGATAGCCTTCACCCGCCGGATACGAGAACGAGCAGGTTGAGGGAAGCGTCGGCACCATTCCCGTGCGGTGGTCCCATCGCTCGAGCACGTGGTAGTCCATTTCGGTTAGAAAGATCTGGATGACCTGCCATTGCGTGGCCGTGATGTGCGTCTTGAGCGTCGTTTCCAGCCAGACGCCCTCGCGGGCGGGAACGCGTTCGAGCAGGTATGCTCCGCTGAAGTGATCGCCGTCGCCGCGGTTCCAGAAAGCGCGCCGCTTGTCCTCCAGCAGCACACGCGGCAGGGGTTCTCCAAATAGCCGCCAGCGCTTGTCGAAGGCGTCATCCCAAGTCTCACGAAACGCGACAGCCGGTTCCAGCCCGATGGCGTGCAGCTGCAATTCGGCTGATCGCCAACCTCCTGCGCTCAGGCGAACGATGATCGGCCCGGGTCGCTTCGCCACCAAAACGCCCTCACCCGAGATCGACCCGCGCGTGGTGTCGTTGACGGACCAGCGTGGGTTGGCCAGTTCGAGCGGCCGGCCGTCGGATGCGTATGCTTCCGCGCGCAGGAGCGTGCCAACGCCGACGGGAATCTGGGTCTCCCGCGAACGGATACCGACACGTGAAATTGCGCGCCTCGCGCTGGTGTCCGGTCGCCATGCGACGTCTATCCACCGCACCTCGAGGGGCAACACGACATGTCGAGCGGCCCGAGGCGCGGCGACAGGCGCCACGCTGACGATCGGTGCATCCCTTCCCCGGAGGCAGGCGATCCAAACACCGTTCGCGGAGACCGAGCAGCTCTCATCGCTCACGGAGGTCGGTGACACCTCGCCAGTCAGGACGTTAACGATGTTCGTTCGGCGCAGGCCGGAAGAGTCCGTGAAGACGGCCACATGCGTGCCATCTATCCAGCCGTTGATGCTCGAGGCGGTACGCCAGGGAAGGATCTGGCAAGCCTCATTGTTCCCGTCGGCGTCCACGGTGCAAAAGTCACCGGGGCGGAGATCGTAGTAGCTCCTCAGAAACGCGATGCGCGCGCCGTCCGGACTCCATGACCCCCAGGCGTCGCTCGCATCGCGCGTGCCACCCGAGGTGAGTCGGCGGACGTTCCGCGTGCGAAGGTCGACGACGTAGAGCGCTCGATGCCCGCGTTGACCGTTTCGCGAGGACTCAATCACGAGCGAGCTGCGGTCGGGGGCCCACGCATCCGGAACGTCATCACCTCGGGTCGACGTGACCCGCTCTTCATGCCCGTCGGGAAACCAGAGCGCGACGTCCACTCCGCCAGAGTCGGCATAGAGGTGCTCTACCGCCGACGGGGAGTTGCCGGCGCCAAGCGTTGTGGACCTTATCGACTCACTCGGCCACGGGCCCGGTGAAGGGGTGACATCGACGCGTATCGGATCGGAAGGTGCCCAGGTCTCAAGGCTCAGATCGACGGTGCTCACGCTCCTTCGTCCGTCATCGCGTATCGCGATGAAAACGAGTTGCGCGTCGGTGGGGGCAACCCGCGGTCGCGACATTCGCCGCGCAGCCACAACGCCGCCGGCCAGCGCCAGCGCGACGACTAACGCCACCGAGATGCGTCGTAGCGGATAGCGAAACGCCAGCGGCAGTCGTTTCCGCACGTCGCGGCGCGCGGTGCGATCGGTCAACGACGACATGGCGGCAATCGCGCGAGCGTAGCGCCCGCGCGAGTCCCCTTCTGTCGGTTGCGCAAGCTCGACGACGGTGGCAGCGCACTCGTCCCACGCGCCGACACTCGCGTAGAGGCGCAACGCACTGCGTATGGAGGATGGGTCCTCGGTCTTCCGCAACGCCGCGGCGGCATGCGCGCGCGCGAGTTGGAGCTCGCCCGGAGACGCGGAGCCCAGGAGTGCGTCGGCAACGGCATCGTGCGCGACGCTCCAGCCATCGGACATGTGCACCGAGACGTCTCTCATCTCGAGACCATGCAGCACCGCCGCCGCCGAGTCGATGCCAGACAGCCTTCCCGTGGAGACCAGCGCATGGACGGGAAGAGGACGGCCGGCGGCGGCCAAGACCCGCGCGAGATGCAACGATCGGCTATCGAGGCGGGAGACACGGTTGGTGATGACCGACTGCTCCTCGAGGAGCGCCGCAAAGGCGGCGCGGTCGAGGATGTGCCATCTGCCCTCCTGGATGGCGATGGTTTCCGCATCCATCGCGAGGCGGAGGGATTCGAGGACGAGCAGTGGATTGCCGCCGGTCGAGTGGTGGAGCGTCGCCCAGGGCGATCGGTCGTCGAGATCGGGAAGCCTCGCGATGCTCGCGAGCAGCGCTTCTGTCTCCTCGATGCTCAGTGCGTCGACGGCGATCGGCGCTGCCGAACGCGGCATGGGCGGAGCATCGACCTCGCGCGGGCGCATTGCGAGCACAAAGAGGACGCGTCGGTCGAGGTGACGCTCCGCGATCGACGCAACCAATCGCGCGGAATCGGGATCGGACCAGTGAAGGTCATCGACGATGATCGCGAGGCGCGATTCCTCCGCGATCACGCCGATCAGCTCGTCCAGTGCCTCCAGACAAGTCACCGGAGTTGACGGCGTGACGATTGCCGTCGCCGACGGATAGTGCACCGATAGCGACGGGTTCAGTCCCACGAGTATCGACGCACTGCGCTCCGACAACGCCGCCGCGCCCCGCAGGTGCACCAGCGCTGCAGCAAGGCGGGAAACGAAGGCGAACTGAATGTCCCGGTCCGCTGGGAGCGCGCGAACACTCGCGACACGGGCGTTCGAGGCGACTAGCCGCTCCTTGAAATCGCGGATCAGTCGCGTTTTCCCGAGGCCGGACCCTCCTATCAGCACCATGCAACGCGTGCGCGCCTTGGCGGCATCCTTCCAGCCGGCTAGCAGTGCGGCGAACTGCGCCTCACGCCCGATCAGGTCCGCACGAAGCCCCACGGACTCTACCGCGGCGGCATGATCCCCCGTGTCGGACCCCGGCCTTCGTGCGCGAGTGAGGAGCGTCCCGAGTGCCCGCGAAGGCTCGATGCTCTCGCGCTGGAGCCATGACTCGCACTCCGCGACGGCCACCGAGAGGCCGAATCGATCCCCCTTGAGGAGGAGCGTCTCCAAGCGGATCCGCCAATGCCGCTCATTATATGGATCAAGCTGCGACAGCCGAGATGCCAGGGCGAGAGCCTCGCTGGCATGCGCATTTGCGAGCGCGGTGCTAGCGAGTGTTGAGACCGCCTCGGCGCAACGGGTTCGCAGGGCTTCGCGCTCGACATCCGCCCATCGCTCGAACTCGTCGCCCCCGGATGCGGCGAACCCATCGCAGAAGGCGCCGCGATAGAGCGCGACCGCCTCCGCTAGACGTCCCGCGGTCAGGAGCGACAAGAACCCATCGCGATCGCATTGAAGAGAGGTCGCGAGCGTCAGGCTGCTGCCGCTGAGCCCGACCAGCTCTTCGCCTGTCAGTCGCTTGAGGGTCGCTCGTGCCTGACGAATGGACTGAAAGGCGCTCTCCGGCTCGGAGTTGGACCAGAGCAAGTCCGCGATGCGTTCACGCGGCGCCGAGCGAGTCGAGGCGCACGCGAGGTAGGTCAACATGGCGAGCGCCTTACCGCCTGGCGCGACCGTTGTGGGTTCGCCGGCGCCCCCGTGTGCCGTAAGCGAGAGCGCGCCAAGTACGCCCAAGCGAAAGCCGGCACGCGGGGCGGGCGTGGTAAGTGCGTGGCCTAACTGTATTTGACGCCGCATTCACGCAACCGTCGCAGAGTGGCTGTAAGAAAATACCGGCCCTCCGTCACGGCACTGTGCTGCGGAATGCTTAGCGCGCCTAGACAGCCGCGAAAGTACAACACAGTGAGGTCAGGGGTAAGTGGCGGAGGTGCCCGGCAAACATCCACTCAAGGAGAGACGATGCGCGCAATCTCAGCGGTCCTGATAGCCTGGTGTGTAGTCGCGGCTCCTCGGAACAGCGACGCCCAGACACAACAAGGGAGTGCCACAGCCGCGGTGGACTACAAGGACCCCGGCACGTCGACGCTTCTCGGCGTGCTCGTAACGGGAGGCGGCCAGATGTACTCAGGCGAAACGAGCAAGGGCCTGACGCTGCTTGGGATCGGGGCCGGCAGCCTCATAGCCGGCGAGGTGATGAGCGCATCAAGCTGCCTCAGCACGTCGCTCAACAGCAGTTGCAACGTGGCCCCGCTCGCGATTGGATCACTGGTTTACGTCGGCACCTGGATCTATGGCCTCATGGACGCCGGTGATGCCGCCCGTCGCCACAACACCGCGAACGGGATCAAGACGGGCGCGGTCGCGCCCGTGCTTCGACTTCTTCCGTCCGCGTCGGGCGAACACGCAGGCATAGGACTCTCGCTCAGTTTCTAATTCGCCTAGCTGCCGGCAAGCGTAGTCCCGACCGCCTTGAGACGAGGCGCAAGGAGCGTGAATGCGCGCTAGTCCGGAGAGTTCTCGGCTTCGGCGCTCGATGGTAGCAATTCAGGAGTTCTCTCCGCACTTGGCCATCGTACCGCCCGTAGTGCAGCAAGTATTCTAGTCCGCGGCGGTCTCATTGTATGTGGGCATGCCATTCTCTGTGAGTGCTATGCGTCTAATGTCGCTGCCTAACGCTCTCCGCTTACTCGCCGCGCTTGCAGTGCTGGCGGCACTGTCATGCGCAGCAGGTGATAGCGTGGTCGCCGTAGTTGGCGTCAATGCGGTTGGAGTAAGCCCGGTTAGCACGACATTGATCGTTGGCGCAACGCAGCAGATGGCGGCGACTCCGCTAGATCAGAACGGAAGCGTGCTGCCAGGGCGCGCAGTGGTATGGGCAGCATCTGATGCGACGCGGGCAACGGTCAGCCCGTCGGGACTTGTGACGGCACTTTCCGTTGGAACATCCACGATTACGGCGAGCAGCGAGGGGAAAACGGGCACGGCGGTAGTGACGATCCTCCCGGTGCCCGTAGCGTCGGTCACGGTCACGCCCGCCGCCCCAATGGTGATCGTTGGGTCAACCCAACAACTGAGCGCGGCGCTCCTCGATGCCGGCGGCGCACCACTCACCGGACGTTCGATTGCCTGGACAACGTCGGACGCGGCGCGGGCAACGGTCAGCGCGTCGGGACTTGTGACGGCAGTTTCAGTTGGTACATCGACGATCACGGCGAGCAGCGAGGGGAAAACGGGCGCGGCGGTAGTGACGATTCTTCCTTTGCCCGTAGCGTCGGTCACGGTCAGCCCCGCCGCTCCAGTGGTCATCGTTGGGGCAACCCAGCAACTGAGTGCGGCGCCACTAGATGTCGGGGGCGCAACACTGACCGGACGGGCGATTGCCTGGGCGACGTCGGATGCGGCGCGGGCAACGGTCAGCGCGTCAGGACTCGTGACGGCAGTCGCCGTTGGTACCTCGACAATCACGGCGAGCAGCGAAGGGAAAACGGGCACAGCCGTAGTGACGATCGTCCCGGTGCCGGTGGCCTCGGTCACGGTCACCCCCTCGGCACCGACGGTGATCGTCGGCACGACGCAACAGCTCAGCGCAACGCTCTTGGACGTGGGCGGCACAGTGCTCCCGGGACGCACGATCAGCTGGGCATCATCCGACGCCACCAAGGCCACCGTGAGTGCTTCGGGGTTGGTGACGGCAGCGGCGGTCGGAACGGCGACGATCACGGCCACAAGCGAGGGGAAGTCAGGCACGGCGGTTGTCACGCTGGCACCGGTGCCGGTGGCGTCGATCACGGTCACACCCGCTGCACCGACGGTGGCGGTGGGGGCCACGCAGCAGCTGATCGCGGCCCTGCTGGATGCCGGTGGCGGGACGCTCACGGGGCGGACGACTATCTGGTCGACGTCGGACGCATCGCGGGCGACGGTGAGTGGCTCGGGGCTCGTGACGGCGATCGCGGCGGGGACGGCGACGATCTCGGCGACGAGCGACGGCAAGCCCGGCACAGCGGTGGTCACCGTGGCGCCGGTGCCGGTGGCGTCGATCACGGTCACACCTGCTGCACCGACCGTGGTCGTAGGGGCTACGCAGCAGTTGAGCGCCGCGCTGGCCGATGCCGCAGGGACCGCGCTGACGGGGCGGACGTTTAGCTGGTCGACATCGGACGCGACGCGGGCGACCGTGAGTGCATCAGGACTGGTGACCGCAGTCGCCGTGGGAACGGCGACGATCACGGCCTCAAGCGAGGGGAAGTCAGGCACGGCGGTTGTCACGCTGGCGCCGGTGCCGGTGGCCACGATCGCGGTCACTCCGGAGACATCAACGGTGTCCGTCGGGACGACGCAACAACTCAGCGTCTCGCTCCGAGATGAAAGAGGCACGGTGCTCGCGGGGCGCACAGTCAGTTGGACGTCCTCGGACGAAGCAATTGCGACGGTTAGCGCCTCTGGGCTTGTCACGGCCAAGTCGCTCGGAACCGTTACGGTGACCGCTGCAAGCGGAGACAAGACGGGTACAGCAGTGGTGAACATCGTTCCCCTAGCTGCTCCAACTGTCGTACTCGCGATCTCCAACATCTCGGGAACCAGGCCGCTCACGCTCACCTTGAGCTGGACCTCGCAGAATGCGACCACATGTACCGGGATGCAGAGTCCGAACGGCAGCGACTCGAATGCGTGGAGCACGTCCACGAAAGCTGTTGGCACCGCGAACGGCGGGCTGCTCTTCCTTGTTGATGCAACTACCGCGTTCACCATCACCTGCACGGGACCGGAGGGAACCACAAGTGACAGCAAGACAGTAACAGTCACACCACCAACTCCGCCGCCGACCGTCACACTAGCAGCAAGTGGTTCGGGCGTGGCCGTCACACTGAGTTGGAGCTCTACCGACGCCACTGCGTGCAGCGGAACACAGAGTCCGGGGGGTGGGGATTCGAATGCGTGGAGCGCGACGCCGAAGACGGTGGGAACAGCTAATGGTGGACTGCTTTTCCTGGTGAGCGGAACGTCGACGTTTACGATTACCTGCTCGGGGCCGGGCGGGACGGCGAGTGATAGCAAGACGATCTCGCCGCCCAGTGGAAGCATAGTCCTGACCGTCGGTGGCCTGCCCAGTGGGGCGGCGGCGAACATCGAGGTCACGGGAGTGAACTTCTCCGGGAGCGCCTACGGCTCAAGCACCTTGTCCAATATCGTGGCCGGCAGCTACACGATCACCGCGCAGGAAGTTGTTATTGGCGGGTCTACGTACACGCCGAGTCCGCGATCGCAGACGGCGACTGTGAGCACGGGCACTACGAGCGTCACGGTGCTCTACACCGCTGTCGCGGCGAGTCCGACCGTAACAGTCACCGTGTCACCCGCCACCATTAGTGGATCGCAAGGGATCAGTGTTAGTTGGAGTTCACTCAACGCGACGAGGTGCACAGGAACGCAGAGCCCGAATGGCAGTGACTCGAATGCATGGAGCACAACACCGAAAGCTGTGGGTACCGCCAATGGTGGGTTGCTCTTCCTGGTCAACGTGACGTCCACTTTTGTCGTCACCTGCACCGGACCGGGTGGAACGTCAAGTGACAGCGGGACCGTGACAGTCATACCGGTCAGCCCCGCACCGACGGTGACGCTGACTGCATTTGCATCGGGAAGCACCTTGACGCTGAGCTGGAGTTCCACCAATGCCACTGCGTGCAGCGGCACACAGACTCCCAACGGAGGGGATTCAAACGCGTGGAGCGCGACGCCAAAGACAGTTGGCACAGCGAATGGGGGGCTGCTGTTCGTGCTCAGCGGCACGTCGACGTTCACGATCACCTGCTCGGGTCCCGGCGGAACGGCGAGCGATTCGAAAACGGTGTCACCCGCGAGTGGAAGCTTGACCGTGGCCGTGAGTGGACTGCCGAGCGGCGTGCCGGCGAGTGTGACAATCACGGGAACGAACTTTTCCGCGAACGCCTATGCGTCCAGTACCTTCACGAACGTCGCTGCAGGCAGCTATACCATCAGCGCCCAGGACGTCACGTCCGGCAGCATCACTTACACTCCGAGCCCTCGCACTCAGACGATAGTGGTCGCCACGGCTGGCACAAAGGCAGTGATCGTCTACGGTGCTCCGGCACCGAGCACAACAGTGCCAACGGTCAGTGTTTCGGGCTCGCCCGGAACAATCTCTAACGGACAAGGAGTGACCATAACCTGGAGTTCGACTGCTGCATCTAGCTGCTCGGGATCATGGATCACTGGCGGTCTGGAAGTGAATGGAAGCCGGCTGGTCGCCCCCACCATCACCACGACCTATTCGGTTACTTGTTCGGGTGCAGGCGGTACTGCTACGGGTGGGTTCACAGTGACCGTCTCCTCAAGCGGTGCTGATCGTTTTACATGGCCGACGGACCCCACGAGTTCCGCGTCGGGTTTTTACGGCACGTGTGGCGACTGGCCCGGAGTACCCGGTGCGTGCTATTGGCTTACGGCGGGCGGATGGCGCGATGTGCAGCCCTTTCAGCTGAACTACTTTGCCGGCTATGGCTACCATCTTGGCGCTGACTGGAACTACGGTTCGGGGTCGGCAGACGCGAACCTCCCCGTTTTCGCTGCAGCAGATGGCGTGGTGAGTTCCGTTCAAGCAAACGTTGCCGGATGGGGCAATATTATTTTCGTCAAACACGCAACGAGTTTTGGTGATTACACGTCCATGTATGCCCATGTGAATTGGCTCACTTCTGGTCCTCCCGTGTCAGGTGCTACCGTGAGTCGCGGGCAACAGATCGCGCTCATCGGAAATGGAAACGGACTGTACCCCTATCACCTCCATTTCGAGGTGCGAAGTGGTACGAGTACGACCGCTGGATCCGGTTACACATCATCGCGCATCGCGACGGGACCTCAAGGGCAAACTGACCCCAACGCCTTCGTTATCGATCATCGCTGAACACGCTGAACACCTCGATCCGAGTCGCCGAAGCTCAAGGTTCCGGCGAACGAACCTTCCTCAGCCCCATGCCCACGTCCAACCTCATGTGAATTCTTTCACATGAGGTATCGGCGGTGAAAATTGCCGTCTGCATCAAGCGCACTCCCGACTCCGAGTCGCGCTT
>DAIUFP010000004.1:0-64968 GCA_036844565.1 Gemmatimonadaceae bacterium
CACGCCGCCAGCGTTCGTCCTGAGCCAGGATCAAACTCTCCAAGAGATTTTGATATCAGACTCTACCGAACGCGACCTTCAGACGTATCCGTAGATCACGTCCGGAATCAACAAACATCGTGAATTGATCTCTCGCCGCAGCACACGATCGCCGCAGCTCAAATGAGAGCCATCACACAACATCACACACTCGATTGTCAATCAGCAATTGCATGCCCCGGTGGTCTGGGGAAGGGTGAATCTAGTCGCGCATCGAAGAACTTCAAGTGGTCCGCCACACGCATTTCGCATAGGAGAAATGAAGCACCGCACGCCACGATTTCGACGAAGCGACGCCTCCATCGACCTCAGCGCGCCGCCCCACCGCCGATGCCGCCGGCCCCCTACGCACAGGGGGCCCGGACAACGGCCCGGGCCCCCTGAGTTCCATCTCCTACTTCTCGTCGAACGGACGGCCGGGACGGTCATCTTCATCGTCGTCACCACCGAGTTCGTCATCCAGTTCGTCGAACTCGTCCTCCTCATCGTCGTCGTCGTCCTCGTCATCATCGTCATCCTCGTCGTCATCATCCTCGTCGTCGTCCTCATCATCATCGAGGTCGTCGTCAAGGTCGAGATCATCCTCCTCGTCTTCGTCGTCGAGGTCGTCGTCGAGGTCGTCGTCCTCGAGATCGTCTTCGTCATCGCTCGGCGACAGCGAGAAGTGATCCTGCGCCGTGGCGAACAGCGCGATCGACTCCGGGATCTCGAACAGGTCCGGCATTGTAGAGCGCTCCAGAAGGAGGGTGGTGTACGTTCGACGCGCGAGAGCGCTACAGCGTTGCCCTCTCGCGCTTGGCTTCACGCGAAATCTTCTTGCGATCGCTCTGTCCGAGGAGACGCTTCCGAAGGCGAACCGACTTCGGCGTGATCTCGATCAACTCATCGTCTTCGATATACTCAAGCGCGCCTTCCAGCGTCAACTCCCGCGGCGGTTCGAGCCGGATGTTCTCGTCGGTTCCCGTGGTGCGCATGTTCGACAGCTTCTTTTCCTTCGTCGGATTCACGTCCATGTCCCCGGGCCGTGAATTTTCACCAACGATCATGCCCTCGTAAACCGGATCGCCTGGCGACACGAAGAGCGTGGACCGCTCCTGCAGTGCGGCGAGGGCGAACGCGATGATCGTGCCATTCTCCATCGAGACAAGCGTTCCACGCGAGCGCGTCGCCAGCGAACCGGCCCACGCCCCGTACTCGAGAAAACGGTGATGCATGATGCCCGTGCCGCGCGTGTCCGTGAGGAACTCCGAACGGTAGCCGAACAATCCGCGCGCGGGAATGCGATACAGCACGCGCGTGAGTCCCTGCCCCGGGTTCTTCATCTCGATCATCTCACCGCGACGAGGTCCAAGCTTCTCGATGACCGCGCCGAGGAACTCCTCGGGCACGTCAATCGCGAGCTCCTCGTACGGCTCCAGCCGCTCACCAGCGAGCCCCGTCTTCAGGATGACACGCGGACGTGAGACCTGAAACTCGTAGCCCTCGCGACGCATGGTCTCCATGAGGATGCTCAGGTGCAGCTCACCGCGCCCGCTCACCGTCCACGTGTCCGTCGAATCGGTGTCCTCGACCTTCAGCGCCACGTTCCGCTCGAGCTCCTTGTACAGCCGGTCGCGAATCTGGCGTGAGGTGACGTACTTGCCCTCCTTTCCCGCGAAGGGCGAGTTGTTGACGAGGAAGTCGACGCTGATGGTCGGCTCCTCGACGGCAATGCCCTCGAGCCGCTCGGGATGCTCAAGATCGGTGACCGTGAGCCCGATTTCCACGCCTTCGAGGCCCGCGAGTGACACGATCTCGCCGGCGGGCGCGGACTGCACCTCGGTCCGCTCGAGGCCGTCGTACACATACAGCTTGGTGACCTTGGCCTGCTCGCTCTTCTGGGTCGTGTCCATCGGCAGCAGGAGGACCTGGTCGCCGACGTTGACGGTGCCGCGCTCGATGCGCCCGATCCCCAAGCGGCCGAGGTACGGCGAGAAGTCGATGGTCGAGATGAGCATCTGGAACGGCGCCGAGGAATCACTCGGCGCCTGCGGGACGGCGGAGAGGATCATGTCGAACAACGGGTCCAGGTCGACGGCCTTCACTTCCATGTCGAGGGTGGCGACGCCCTCGCGCGCCGATGCATAGACGACGGGTGCGTCGAGCTGCGCCTCGGTGGCTTCGAGCTCGATGAAGAGATCGAGGACCTCATCGTGCACGCGCATTGGGTCGGCACCGGGGCGATCGATCTTGTTGATGACGACGATGGGGGTCCGGCCCAGCTCGAGCGCCTTGCGGAGCACGAAGCGGGTCTGCGGCATGGGTCCGTCGAAGGCATCGACCACGAGCAGCACGCCGTCCACCATGCGCAGGATGCGCTCGACCTCGCCGCCGAAGTCGGCGTGCCCGGGTGTGTCGACGATGTTGATCTTGGTTTCCCTCCAACGGACGGAAGTGTTCTTCGCGAGGATGGTGATTCCGCGCTCGCGCTCGAGTGGATTGGAATCCATGACGCGCTCGGCGACGATCTGGTTTTCGCGGAAGGCGCCGGCCTGCCGAAGCATCTTGTCGACGAGAGTGGTCTTCCCGTGATCGACGTGTGCGATAATGGCGATGTTACGAATCTGCATAGCCCGGAAATATACCCTACCGAACAAACACCAAACAAGCTGTGGTGTAGGGCCACTTGACCCTGTGACTGGATTGCGACACCGTATGGGCGAAGACTTCATACCCTGGCAGGAGGTGTCCGATGCACCAACCGCATGACCCCGCCCTGGAGCAGTACCCGCATGGCCGTGGCTATGGCCACGATTACATGCGCGGCGGGGAGGTTCACGGCGGCTACGGTTACTCGAACCGCGACGAGTACGCGCTACCGCGTGGCGAGATCACGCAGGAGGCGCGAGGTGACGATTCGACGCGTGAGGAACGACCGCCGATCCAGTCATAGGCATCGGGTTCACGGGCGGGGCACCGGGGGTGCCCCGCTTCATATCCACTTCAAAGACGGAAGAGCGTACCCGGTACAACGTACCTCTGTACCTGGAATGGCATACAAGCCACGGGGAACAGTGGACGGCCCTCACCCGGGCAGGTTGTTGATCAGGCTGCGGAGCATCTTCTGGACGCTTACGATCGATTCGGTGAGGGCCGCGGCCATAGCAGGGGTCATGTAACCGAGATCAGCGCACATCTGGATGTGGTGTTCGGTTTCCTTCGCTGACCCAGAGGCGATCTCGAAGAAGCGGATCGACTCCTTGCGCGATGCCTTTCCGCATCCTTCGGCGATGTTCGCGGGAATTGACAGGGCAGCGCGACGCAGCTGCGAGCTCACGACACCCCGATCTGCACGGGGGAACGAGCGAGTCACAATGTGCAACTCGACCGCAAGGCGCCGAGATCGTTCCCAGACGTGAAGACGACGGAAATCGTGCATGAAACAAGATGGGGCGACCTTGTTCGGTCGCCCCATCGTTTTGCTGCTCGCTGAATCCTTATGACGCCGAGCCTTCCATTGTTCCCCGTGACTCTTATGCCATTCCAGGTACAGAGAGTACGATGTACCGGGTACGATCTTCAAGCGTTAGAAGGAAACTCCAAACATGACCGGCACGAACGTGGTCGCCGATGCGCCCGATCCTGTCGACTTGATGAAGTGATAGCCCGTTTCCGCAAACACCCCGAAGCCACCGAGACCGAAGCGGATGCCCGCGCCGATGCTTCCGCCTGGCTCGCTCTGGCTGGTGCTGAAGGGCTGCCCACCGAACGTGCCTTCCGAATGCAGCTGGTAGTAGCCCACGCCGCCAATGAGATAGGGTCCGAGCAGCGGCACCGCACCGAAGCCCATGAGCACGTTGGCAGCCCCGCCAGCGATGCGTGCCGATGAGGACGACGTCGACGTCGAGCCGGAGGCATCGAAATGGTCGAGTGTGCCGTCAAACCGGAAGCCGATCGGAGAGAGCGGCACGCCCACGTCGACGGACACCTGCGCGTGGTATCCGGTATTCGCGGCCTTGCCGAAATCACCCAAGGGGAGTGACGCACCGGCTGCAGCGCCAAATCCGATTTGCGCGGAAGCCACCGCCGGAACAACAGCCAGCGCGAGCGAGACAACGAGAGCCACACGTTTCATTTTAGTTCTGGATTGGAGGATGCGTTTACGCGTAAGGTCCCTATTGGCGCACGCGAGTAGAATGTCAGTCCTGCACCGAGAAATCAAGGCGTTTACGATGGTTCATCGCTTTCCCGCCGGCGCGGGAACAGCATTCGGCTTGGCGCCAAGCTCGGCGTCCGCGAACGACGTGTCCACACCGCGCGACTTCAGCGACGCCACGAAACCCGACTTCTCCACCGCCTTCGAGTACGCTTCCGCCGGCTCGACCTGACCGCTGTCCACCAGCTCGAGCAGCGCATCATTCAAGGTCACCATGCCGAGTCGCTTGGACGTCTGCATGACGGATGGGATCTGGAACGTCTTCCCCTCGCGAATGAGGTTCGTGACCGCAGGGATCGAGAGCAGCACCTCGCGCGCGGCCGCACGGCCGCCACCGATCTTCTTGCAGAGCGTCTGCGAAATGACGCCGCGCAGCGATTCCGCCAGCATGACGCGAATCTGCGCCTGACGATCGGCGGGAAACTGGTCGATGATGCGGTCGATCGTTCCCGCGGCGGTCGTGGTGTGCAGCGTGCCGAAAACCAAGTGACCGGTTTCGGCGGTCTCGATGGCAATCGACACGGTCTCGAGATCGCGCAGCTCTCCGACGAGAATGATGTCGGGATCCTCACGCAGTGCCGCACGCAGTGCGCTCTTGAACGAGCCGGTGTGCACGCCGACCTGTCGCTGCGTAATGATGCACTTCTTGTTCGGGTGGACGAACTCGATCGGGTCTTCGATGGTGATGACGTGGTCTGACCGCGAGCGATTGACGAGATCGATGAGCGAGCAGAGCGTCGTGCTCTTCCCCGACCCGGTTGGCCCGGTGACGAGGACGAGTCCCTTGTTCAACTGGCAGAGCTTCTGGACCTCGGGCGTGATGCTCATCTGCTCGACGGTGACAACGGTCGCGGGAATCTGACGGAATACCGCCGCCGGTCCGTTGCGATCCTTGAGCGCGTTCGCGCGGAAACGCGCCACACCCGTGATCTCGTAGGCGTAGTCCGTGTCGTTCGTGTCCGTGAATTCGTTGCGATTGCGCTCGGGCATGATGGAGCGAAGCATCTGCTCCAGCGTTTCCGGATCCAGGGGTGGCTGATCCAGGCGCAGCATCTCGCCGTGGAGGCGGAGAATAGGGGGCTCTCCACAGCGAAGATGCAGGTCCGACGCGCCCTTCTCGACGATCAGGCGCAGCAGCAGGTCGAGCGATGCTTTGGCGCGTGCGCTCCCGTCGAAGCTGCCGATGGCGTCTCCGCTTGCGCCCACTCCGTCCCGGCGGGGCACCAGCGAAGCGACCGGCGTCGAGGGCGCCGCATCTGCCGCCGGTGATTCGGCCGGAAGCTCCATGGCCCTGGAATGCCCGGCGATTCGCTGCCGCTCCCGTCCGGCGTCGATCGTGATACGGACGCCGAGACGTGCGCCATCGCGCGTCATCTGGACCACGAAGTCACCTTCGTCGGACGCGTAGGGAAATGACGCCGCGCTCGCCGCATCGACGGCGGCGGCTCCTTCTGGCGTCGCGATCTCGCGCACGAGTGCGAGGACCTGTGGCCCGGTCAGGGGCGTTCGGGTCGCCGGACGAGATGAACCACCAATCTCGAGCTCCGCGACCTCGCCTTCATTCAGCCGAAGCGCCGTTGCGCGCTGGCTCACCATCACCGCCAACAACCGATCAAGTTGTGCCATGGTCGTCAGGACGCCGGGCGAGCGTAGGCGACGTGCGCCGTTCCGAAGAGAAGCAGGTGTTCAGCGGTAAAGAGGGGCACGAAGCGAAGCGAAGAGTTGTTGAGGAAATCGACGAGGCGCGGCCGATCCGCGCGGAGCTCGGGAAACACGGAGCCCGTGTGGACGTCTCCGTTCGCAAACACAACCTCGACGTGCATACCCACCAGACCAGGCTCCCCGAGCACGTCCGTCTCCGGAAGCGCCGTCGTCACGACGGCAATCTGCGACTTCTGCACCAACAGCAACTCGTCATTGGCCAGCAGCAGGGGAAGAAAGGGTGCACTGTCATTCAATGCATCGAGTGGCTCTTCCGGCCCCGCCTTGAAGCGTGCGAACGCCTGGAGGAAGATGTCTCCCTCCAGGCGCGTGCCTGATGCGAGGGTCAGTTCGACACGGTGCCGCACCTTCTCGATTCGATAGTCGCTCATAGGCATTCAGTGTCGGACAATGCAGCAGGTACGTCAAGCGTTGATCCAGTGGCGTGCCGCAACCGCGTTCGGTTACGTTCCGCCCGTGCTCGGACGCGTGTTGGCCATCATTGCATTGCTCGCCCTGAACGGGTTCTTCGTCGCGGCGGAGTTCTCGGTCGTTCGCTCGCGTCGCTCCCGCCTGGAGGCGATGGCGCGAGGAGGCGACAACAAGGCACGGCTCGTCCTGAAGGCAACTTCCAGCCTCGCGCGCCTCCTTTCGGCGAGCCAGTTCGGGATCACCTTGGCTAGTATCGGCATCGGGGCGCTCGCCGAGGAGACGCTGTCCGCGGTTTTCGCGCACTTCTTCGTGATCGTTCCGCTTCCGGCGCGCATAGGAGCAGCCGGACTGGGTACGGTGTGCGCTCTCGCCGTGGTGACGTACTGCCACGTCGTATTCGGTGAGCTCGCGCCTCGCGGGGCTACGATCAACAACCCGGAGCGCGTTGCTCGCTGGCTCGTACCGGCCCTCGTCGCCTTCGCCTGGATCACGAAGCCCTTTACCTGGGTACTCAACCGGTCGGCAGAGCTGGTGCTCAAGCCGTTCGGACTGAAGCCTGGCAGCGCCGAGGAGAACGTGCACTCCGCCGACGAGCTGCGCATCCTCGTGGAGCAGAGCCAGGAAGTCGGCGTGCTCGAGCGTCAGGATGCCGCGCTCATCGAGGGTGTATTCGAATTTTCGGAGAAGAACGCGCGCGAGGTCATGACACCGCGCACGGCGATCGACGCCCTCAGCGTCGACACGGGTCTCGAGGAGACGATGGCGTTCGTCATCGAGACGCAGCGGTCCCGCTATCCCGTGTACGAGGATTCGATCGACAACGTCGTCGGGCTGATGCTGGCGAAGGACCTCATTCCGGTCCTTCGCGACCCGCCGGCGCGCTTCACGGTGGCGGATGCCATGCGCCCCGTGCATGTCGTACCAGGCTCGCGCGAGGTCGAAGAGGTGCTGGCCGACTTCAAGCGGCTCAAGGCGCACATGGCGGTGGTACTCGACGAATACGGCGGCACCGCCGGCATCGTGACGATGGAGGACCTGCTCGAGGAGATCGTGGGCGAGATTCTCGACGAGCACGACGATCCGGAGCAACCGACGACGGCACTGCCCAACGCCGATGTGCTCGTCCCGGGCGCGACCAACATCGGGGAGTTGAACGAACGCTTCGGGCTGGAGATCCCCGATGACGAGTACACGACGATCGGCGGATACATCTTCGGCGCGCTGGGAAGGCTTCCCGTCGAAGGTGACCGCGTGAATGTGTCTTACGCGGTATTCACGGTGAAATCGATGGACGGCCGCAGGATCGACGTGCTGGCGGTCGACCTGCATTCGGCCGGTGATCGGCGCGAGAAGTGGCGCTAGCGGGAGAGGCGCACCCGACCCACCGCTGTTCGTGCGGCAATGGACGCGCAGAGCAGAATTGCCTCGATCATGCTGGATGCATCCGCGATGCCCTGTCCGGCGATATCGATCGCGGTGCCGTGATCGGGCGAGGTCCGCGGAAACGGCAGCCCGAGCGTGACGTTCACCGCCGAGCCGAATGAGGCGACCTTGATCGCGGTCATTCCGACGTCGTGATAGGGTGCGATCACCGCGTCGAACGCTCCGCGCATGGCGCGCACGAAGACAGTGTCGGCGGGAAATGGCCCGAGCAGTCCTGACGCCTCCGCCGCCGGAGCGAGCAGCTCCATGTCCTCGCGCCCGAAGCGTCCCCCGTCGCCCGCATGCGGATTCAGCGCGCACAGCGCGATCCGCGGTTCGGGGATCTGGAACCACTCGCGCAGGCCGTCACGCGTCACTCTCGCCGCCGTCGCGATCGCGGCTTTGGTGAGCGCACGGGGCACGTCGCACAGCGCGATGTGGGTGGTGGCGAGCACGACACGCAGGGGATTCGTCGTTCCAGGCGTTGGACGCGTGGCGGCCAGCATCATCGCGACGTCGCAACCCGTGCGGGCAGCAAGCAACTCGGTGTGCCCCGGGAAATCGAAGCCGCCCGCGAGCAGCGCCGCCTTGTCGAGCGGCGCGGTGACGATGCCATCCACCTTACCGCGTAGCGCAAGATCGATGGCACGCTCCACGGCGCGTCCAGCCAGGCTGCCCGCCTCCGCCGCCGAACCGGAGTCACGCCAATTGCCGACTGATTCGTGGACGTCGACTCCACACCCGCGCGGCCCCACGATCAGAAGGTGCGCGGCCGCCTTTACGCGATCGTCGCGCAGAGCGGCCGTTGTGATCTCCGGGCCTATGCCGCGCGGATCGCCAAGGCTCACGGCGAGCCTGGGAAGCGTGCGGTTCATGCGACGCTGGGGTCAGGGAGCCGGAGCACCAGCGGGCGGAGGCGGCAATGGCAGATTGAGCGCGTCGGCACGGATGGAAACGTACGTGCCCTTTCTCAGTCCTTCCATCAGGCGCTTGATTCCGCCCTCCTCCGCCAGCCTCGCACGAAACCGCTCCTTTACCTCGGCGAGTGTCACGTCGCCGCCGGACTCCACTGAGGCGATCTGCGCGACGACGAACTTCGAAGGCACGTTCGTATTGCCCGCGATGGGAAATTCCACGACGTCCTTCGCCTGCTTGTCCGCGAACGCAGTCTGGTAGGTCGGCGGCAACTGGGAGCGTGGGAACGGCGTGAGCAGCGTGGTCTCCTCGCCACTCCCGAAGTCGTGGTGCTTCTTGGCGATCGAATCGAACGGCTGACCCGCCTTGAGCGCGGTGACGACGCTGTCCGCCTCGAGCTTCGCCCGGGCGACGTCGGCCGAATCGATCTTCGGCGAGATCAGGATGTGGCGGGCCTTCACCTCGGCCGGCTGGGCCCGATCGACCCGAATGATGTGATAGCCGAAGGGTGTCTCGACCACCGGGCTGAGCACACCCGGCGTGAGCGCGAACATCCAGCGATCGAAGATCGGCACCATGCGACCGCGGCGGTTCCAGCCCAGATCACCTCCGTTGTCCTTGCTGCCCGGATCCATCGACTCGCGCTTGGCGAGCTTCTCGAAATCCGCGCCAGACTTCAGTTCCGCAAGGATGGATTCCGCCTTCACGCGCGCAACTTCCTTGGCCGCCGGAGAGGGCTTCGGCGTGATGATGACCTGGCGCCACGTGACCGCGGCCTCGCGCTTGGGCAACGCGTCCTTGTTGCGCTCGTACGCCTCAGTGACCTCCGCGTCGGTCACGTTTGCCTGGGCGATCTTTCCATCTTCACGCAGTTTCTTGACGGTACGCGTCACTGTCTCGGAGCGCCTGATGCCGTCGCCGATGAACTTCTTGTACTCCTCGGGCGTGCCATAGCCCGCCTTCTGGAGCTCGGCGCGGAATTCCGCATCGCTGCCGAATTTCTTGCGGACTTCCTTATACTGCTTGTCGACAGTGCTGCTGACGTCGGTTTCCGGCACCTCGACCTTCAGGTCCTTGGCCTTCAGGATCAGCAGCTCTTCGTCGACGATTTCACCGACGACGGTCTGCAGGAACGCGCGCCACGCGGCGCTGTCCGTGGGAAAGCGCACGCCATCCTGCCGCTTCTGGATGATGCGTTCCTGCAGGTTCGATTGTGTGATGATCACGTCGCCAACCACGGCGACCACCCGATCGAGCGGCAACGCTGCCGTCGGTGCGGTTGACGCCTGAAGCGCGGAGGGCGATGCCGCCGGCACCTGCGCGCCAGCGGGAGTTGCAGCGGCCAGCAGGGCCGCACCTGTCAAAGCGAGAAGCAATCGCATGTTACTGAATACCCGCGGCCCGGCCATGAAGGTCCGGGCCGCTCGTTGACGGATGGGAAAGCCCAATCCCGGGATCGAACTCAGGGCTTCTTCGGCACCGGCGCAGCGCCAGAAGGTTTACCCTGCGACGTGCCCGGCGCGGCACCGCCCGGAAGCGGAACACTCGACTTCGGCTGCGAAGCCACTCGCGCCGAGTCCGCGGCAACGCGAATGGCGGATGCACGCTCGATGGCGCGGTCGATGCCGGCAGCGTTCACCTTGGAGTTGAACTTGTCCATGAGGACGATTTGCAGCGGTGACGGGATCGGAACGGGTTGCACCTCGCCAGCCATCACGCGGTCGAGAAACCGCTCGATGCGCGCCGCCGCGATCTTCTCGCGATCAGCCGCGGTCTTTCCGCTGTCGGCCAGCGACTTCGGATCGATGCCGAGCCCAGCCCACGCCTGCGCGACGGCCGCGACGAAGTCGCGGTGCAACTCCGCAAGCTCTTCCGGCTTGACGGTCACCTTGGCACTGTCCGCGCGCTTCAGGAGCACTTCGCGCTGCGCCATGTTCATCGCGTACTGGGACACGAGTGAGTCCGGCGCGCCCTGGATCTGCTGTAGCAGACGCCCGCTCTGCGGCGTGGCGAGAAGGACGAGGGCGAGGCGCCCCGCGACGAGCTCGCCGCCATTGTACGTGGCAAGCACGTGCTTGTTCCCGCGATTCGCGATCGGGTCCTTCGCGACCTCCTTCAAGGTCGTCGCCGCGTCGCTGCTGAGCTTGATGTTCGCGCCGGCCTGCACCTGCGCGAAGTACGTGCTCTCCGCCAGCTGCTTGCTGCGTGAATCCGACTGCGCGAGGTAGTCGGTCTTCGCGCGGTCCCAGCTGTTCCGCTGGATGATATGGAAGCCGAACTGCGTCTCCACGAGCGGCGAGATCTCGCCCGGCTTGAGCTTCTTCAGTGCGTCGCCGAATGGCTTGACCATCATGCCAGCCGGGAACACGCCCAGCTCCCCACCCTTCGCCTTCGTCGTGTTGTCACCGCTGTACTTCGCGGCCATGGCGGCGAAGTTCGCGTCCGTGACCTTGGTGGCAATGGACCGGGCGAGCTTCTGCACGGAGTCCTTCACGACCGGCGATGCGCCTTGCGGCACGAGGAAAAGAATGTGTCGGGCCGAGTAGAGGCCGCCACCTGCCGCCGTGTAGGAGGCCTCGGAACCGGCCGCCACTGGCAACGTTGACGCGACCGACTCCATGAAGCGCGTGAGCCGCGCGTTATCCAGGATGGCGGACGCCGCGGCCTCGATGGGCTTGCTGTCCGTGAGCGAATCGCCGCGCGCCGCTGCGGCCCCGAGGAGCTGATAGGGGACCCAGATGTCGCGCGCCAGCAACAGAGCAACTTCCCGATTGATGGGGATCTGCATCTTCGCCTTGCCGAGCATGTCGCCGAGGCGCTCGGAGGAGAGCTGCTGCGAGGCGGCGGTTGCCACTACGTCGGTATGTGCCGTGAAGGCCTCGCCAAGCCCGCCACATGCGGCGAGCGTCGTCGCACAGACAACCAGAACGAGGAGTGGGTTACGTGTCATTTGAAAGCTGTCGTGGGGAAGAATGGAGCGGGCGTCACACCACCGCACGCAAGGCGCGCACGAGCCCATCGAGGAGCAGGGCGCCCCCGAGCCGAGTGAGCTTGAGCGAAAGCGGGTGCGCACGTCGCACTTCCGCCTGGAACTGCACCTCGTGGAACGCTGCGGACAGCCCCTTCATGCGCGGGACCGCAGAGTCCCTAAAGGTAATACGGGCTTCCTCGCCGCGCACCAGGATTCCCTCGATTCCAAGAATGCCGCCGGTGACACGCAACAACGCCATCGCGAGCATCGCCTCGGCTGGCGGTGGCAGCGGACCGAAGCGGTCGCGCAACTCGGCGCGCAGCGCCTCGATCTCCTCTGGCGTATCGAACTTCGCGAGGCGCTTGTAGACGTCGAGCTTCGCTTCCTGCGCATCCAAGTAGTCGTCGGGCAAATAGGCAGGCAGGTCCATCGACACATCGGCCGGACGGGGCTTGGGAGCGGCATCGCCACGCATGAGGCGGTTGACCGTCTCGTCGAGCATGCGCAGATACAGGTCGAACCCCACCGCATGGACGTAGCCCGACTGCTCGGCGCCGAGGAGGTTTCCGGCCCCGCGCATCTCCATGTCCTTCAGGGCGATCTTGTACCCGGCACCAAGCTCCGTGTGGTGCTCGAGCACCTGGAGGCGGCGCTCGGCTTCGGGATCGACGGAGTCCGGCACGAGGAGGTAGCAGTAGGCGCGACGATGGGAGCGACCGACGCGTCCGCGGAGCTGGTACAGCTGGGCGAGGCCGAGGTGGTCGGCGCGATTCACGAACATCGTGTTCGCGTTCGGCACGTCGAGGCCGCTCTCGACGATCAGCGTCGAGACGAGGACATCCACCTCTCCGCTGACGAAGCGGTGCATGATGTCCTCGAGCTCCCTCTCCTTCATCTGGCCATGCGCGACGGCCACGCGCGCGCGCGGCACGATGCGACGGATCATGTCGGCGTGTGCGACGATCGTCTCGATACGATTGTGCACGAAGAACACCTGGCCGCCGCGATCGAGCTCGCGCGAGATGCCCTCATCGATCAGACCCTCGTCGCTCGGCTCCACGAAGGTGAGGACCGGCGAGCGATCACGCGGTGGCGTCTGCATAAGTGTCATGTCTCGCAGGCCGGCGAGCGACAGGTGCAGCGTGCGCGGAATGGGCGTGGCGGTCAGCGTGAGCACGTCAGTCTCGAGCTTCAACTGCTTGAGCCGCTCCTTGTGCTTCACGCCAAAGCGGTGCTCCTCGTCGACGATGATGAGGCCGAGGTCGGCGAAATTGACGTCAGGACTAAGGAGGCGATGCGTGCCGATGACGATGTCCACCTTCTTCTCGGCCAGCTCGACCAGCGTCTGCGCCTGCTCCTTTCCCGACTGGAAGCGACTCATCACGGCGACCTTGATCGGGAAGTCGGCGAGTCGTTCCTCGAAGGTGCGGGCATGCTGATCCGCGAGGATCGTCGTCGGAACGAGCACCGCGACCTGGCGTCCGCTCTGCACCGCCTTGAACGCAGCGCGCACGGCGATCTCCGTCTTGCCGTACCCCACGTCGCCGACGAGCAGGCGATCCATGGGACGCGTGCTCTCCATGTCGGTCTTGACGTCGGTCGTGGCCTTGCGTTGGTCGGGCGTGTCCTCGAAGAGGAAGCTGCTCTCGAGCTGTCGCTGCCACGCCGTGTCGGGCACGTGCGCGGGACGTACGGCGACCTTTCGCCGCGCATAGAGATCGAGCAGCTCGAGCGTCATCTCCTGAATGGCGGCGCGTGTGCGATCGCGCTGCTGTCCCCATCGCTTGCCGCCGAGCTTGTGCAGGCGTGGCGGCGGCGCGTCGTCGTTGACGTCGTCGGCCGAGCGATAGCGTTCGATCTGGTCGATGCGGTACAGCGGGACGTTGAGGCGATCGCCCCCCTCATATTCGACGACCGCGACCTCGATCGTGCTCTGGCCAACGAAGATCGTCTCGATACCACGATAGATGCCGACACCGTGCTCGAGATGCACGACGAAATCGCCGAGCTTGAGCGCGAGGGAGTCGACGCCGCCGCTGACGTACCTCCGGGCCCGTCGAACGCGTCGCTCGCGACGGAAAATTTCGTGATCGGTGAGGACGCGCATGCCGCGCTCGCGATCGCCCGGAGGCAGGACCCATCCTCCGCCCAGCGCCCCGACCACGAGCGCCGCCGGCGATGCGTCGCGCGTGTCCTCATTGAGCAACTCGTCGAGACGTTCGCTCTGTCCCTCGTTGTCGCAGAGGATGACGGTCGGAATTCCGTCGCGCACCAGACGGCGCAGGCGCTTGATGTCCCGGTCTATCGGTTCTGGAGCACGCAACGGAAATGCGACGTCCGCCTCCTCAGCGGCCGGGTCGACGATGCGTAGCGATCCGAATGCCGCCATTGCGGCGGCAGCACGCTCCGGGACATCGAACAACTCTTCGCGCGCGTCGACATCCTCGCCGCGACGGCGTGCGAGGTCGAGGTGGTGCTCCGCCTCGTCCCACGTGCGCTTGAGCTCCGGCAGGAGGTGCGAGCCCGTCGGGTAGACGAACAGCGTATCCGGGGGAAAGAGTGCTGACACCGAGAGCCGCTCTCCGGTCGTCGCCTCCTCCTTTACCTGACCGTCGACCGGGAGCACAACGGCCAGGTCGACCGTGCGGGTGGAGCGCTGCGACGACAGCTCGAAGTGACGGAGGTCAACGACCTCGTCACCCCAGAACTCCATGCGGACGGGATCCGTCATGCCGAAGGAGTAGACGTCGAAAATGCCTCCGCGCAGGGAGAATTGCGCGACGTCTTCCACCATCGGCACGCGCTCGAATCCGATGCGCTCCAAATGCTCGGCCAGCTCCCGCGGCTTGCGGACATCTCCCTTCCGGAGCTCGATCCGGAGCTCCGCCAGCGCGCCCGGCAAGCGCGTACGCTCCAGCAATGCGCGTGGCGTCGTGAGCAGGATACGGATCTCGCCGCGACTGAGTCGCTCGAGCGTCTCAACGCGTTCGCCCGCAACCTCCACGTGCGGCTCGGCCTCGCCGAATCCTTCGCGCGGCGGATACAGCGCAACGGGAGCCTCGTCGAGGAGCGTATGCAGATCCGACAGAAGCCGCTCCGCCTGCGGCAGGCCGTCAGCGGCGACGACCAGAAAGCGAGTCGGCAAGCGACGTGCGAGCGCGGCGACGAGCGCGGCATCCGCAGAGCCGGGCAAACCTGTGACGCGTAGCGTGCGAGACGGCTGCGGTAAGGTATTGAACACGCGCGCAAAGGCCGGGAGGCGTTCAAGCGCATCGAGCAGACTTGGAAGTGACACTTAAGCGGCGACGGATCGGGTTGTGCGGACAGCGATCGCCTCGGCGGCGATCAACAGCAACGCGAGAAAGAGTAGTGGAGTAACGACGGGCCTTCGGGTGCCGGCGGCGAATGTGTCTCGCATCCACGCGCCGCCAGAGCTGGAAGCGCGGCTTCGAGGTCCGCCGAGTCGTGCCGCGAGCAGGTCTCCAGAGAGGCGTGCAAGCTCTGATTCGCCTGGCGGTGCATTCACCGCGATTGCGCCGATGCGCCGCGCACCGTGAAGGATGAACCATACACCCCGCTCGGCGGGTGCTGTTGCCTGATTTCCACTCACACTTCGGCGAACGCCGGCCGAGTTCTCGATCGCGTCCGCACCCTCTGGCAACCGGATGGGTGCGCCGGGTGCAGCCTGGATCGGCGCGCCGGCGTCGCCGCTGGGCGCGGCGAGCCTCAGGCCGATCATGTCGGCAAGCCAGGGGACGAACGCTGCTCGCAAGGGCAATGTCGTTGAGGATGGCTCGAGGCGTGATCCAAGCAGCACGTAGCCTGGTCCCGCGACGATCCACGGATCTCCCGCAGCCGTGGCGAGCGTGTCCGACAAGCCGGTGCCGGCGCGGACAAGTCGATACCGTGAGACGACGTCAATACCGTCGAGTCGCGCGCCGTGAACAATTGCCGGCGAGGACTCGGCGGGACCGTACCGCCACGGCACGCCGAGGCGGGCGAGATTCCGGTTCGCCGCGCCGAGTCGTACAGGATCGGTGGGGGGAACGAGGAGCGCAGGGAGTGCGGCGGGGATGTCGGCGGAGGCGATGCGCACGTCGCGGCCGGAAGTCGCGCGACCATCGGCGACGAGCGAGGTCATCGCGGTGGCTGCGAATGCACCGGCTGATGGGTCGACACCCACTGCGGGCGCAGGACCAAGCCATATTGCGGCGAACCGAGAATCGTCCGCGGTGAAATCGTCTGGTTCGAGCTCGACACGGATCTCCTGCCATCCGCGTTCTGGAGGCGCCACGCGGAGTTGGACGGGCTCACCGGGCGCCGCCTCCCCCCGGGCAAGCGTGCGACTGCCAAGCACGACGCGGTATCCCACTGAATCAGTGGCGTCGATCCGTGCGAGGATCGACCCGCGCGGCGTCCAATGCGCCGGATCCGCGACGAGGGATACGACGGCGCGATTGCGCGGAGGATTTCCAGAGGGGACGAACGCGGTGACGGGTACATCAGCGCGATGTGCCGGCTGCCACGCACAGCGTTGTGCGTCAGTTGCAACCGCGATCACGCGCGCGGGAATCGCGCTGCCTTGCACTGCCGCGGCGGCCCGCCGAAGCGCCAATGGCAGATCGCCCGCGCCCTGCTCCGGCGTCACGCGTGCGATCTCAGCGAGCACGGACTCACGGGTGCCGCCGCGAACTCGTCCGTCGGCCGTGATGAGCCAGATCCGGTCGGCGGGTGTGGCCGCGGCAACGACGTCGTGAGCGGCGTTACGAAGTCGAGCGAAGACAGGCGCGCCGTCAGCGACTGCCGTCGTGGAGAGTGAATTGTCGAGAACGACGGCGACCGCAGTGGGCCCATGTCCCACACCGAGGCCGGCGACGAACGGCTGCGCGGCGGCGAATGCCAATGCGAGCACGAGAAGCACGCGTAGCAACATCAACAGAAGATTCCGCAGGCGCAGCGACCGACTGTGCTCCTGCTCTGCGCGCTCGAGGTAACGGGCGGCGGGAAAGTCGATCTGTGTGGTGATGTTGCGTCGCAGGAGGTGCAGCAGCAGCGGCACGGCCGCGGCCGCGCCCAACAAGAGATAGACCGGCGCGAGAAAGGTCATGGCCGCGCTTGCCGCGCATCGAACGCGCGGCGCAGCGGCACCGTGTATGGCTGGTCGGTGGGCACCAGCTCGTAGGCTGCGCCCATCGCACTCAGCGCCTCGCGCCACTCCGCGATGACTTCGCGCACGGTCTCGCGGTACGCGGCACGTACGTCTTCCGCCGCCGCCGGCACGGCGAGCTCGGACTCTGTATCCGTGAATTGCGCCTCCCCCGCCATGCCGAAGTCGAGCTCGGCCGGGTCCATCACATGAAACACCACGACGTCGTGTCCAGCGGCGCGGAGTCCGCGCAAGGCGGCGAGCACCGGCGGCGGATCGACCAGAAGATCGGTGACGAGAAGGACCATGCCGCGACGAGTGACGAGGCGAGCGGCTTGATTCAGCGCTGTCGCGAGATCGGAGGACCGGCCGCCGGCCTTCTCGGCGAGCGCTGCGACGAGGCGGCGCCACTGTGTGGAACGCGCACGAGGCGGCACGCTCGTTCGAACTGCGTCATCAAACCGAATGAGGCCGACGGCGTCGCGCTGCCTGAGGAGCAGCAAGGCCATCGCCGCGCTGAGGTGCTCGGCGTAGACGCGCTTGGTGAGGAGCGTTGTCGCAGAGCGCCATTCCATGGAGCGCGAGACATCGAGCACGACGGTGGCGCGGAGGTTGGTTTCCTCCTCGTACTGCTTGACGACCCAACGGTCGGCGCGCGCGGCGATCTTCCAGTCGACGTAGCGCAGATCGTCGCCAGGCTGGTAGGGACGGAAATCGGCGAACTCCACCGAAAACCCCTTGCGAGGCGACCGGTGCAGTCCGCTGAGGAAGCCGTCGACGATCCAGCGAGCGACGACTTCGATGTGACCCAGTGTAGCCAGCGCGGCAGGATCGAAGAGATCCGCGCGGGGAGACGACTCCATACTCGGCGAAAACTAATCGGGGTCGGACAGTCGGACAGTCTGACCCGCCGGCCGCTGCGCGGCGGCTCGTCGGACAGCGGGTCAACTACAGTCTGACAGCACTCACACGGTAGACGTGGCGCGGTAGGGCTTCTTCTCGGCGATCGCCTTTATGAGGCGGGACAGCATGCGCTTCACGGCGACAACCTGTCCGAGAAGCTGACCCAGGTCGTCCGATCGGACATATCCCAACTCGATAGCGAGCTCGCACTGGAATTCCAGCTCGCTCGCGGAACCCAAGGCGATATGCAGGTAGCCCAAGTGCTCCTTGTCGCCGCGTCGGCCGCAACCTTCCGCGATGTTCGAGCCGATCGAAACGCCGGCTCGCCGCATCTGCGACGTGAGTCCGAATCGCTCCTCGCCTGGAAATGCGGTAGTGATTCGGTAGACCACCTTCGCCAGCTCGAGCGCCTTGGCGTAGACGTGGAGGTTCTTGGCGCTTTGCATGTGAACGAAGCTGTCACGGGATCTCGCGGCGGCGTCACCATTCAAGCGCTGGGCGGACCGCAAGACCGCACGAAGCTGTCAGACAGTAGTTGACCCGCTGTCAGACGAGCCGCCGCGCAGCGGCCGGCGGGTCAGACTGTCCGACTGTCCGACTATATTTAAAGGTTGCCCCCCTACCCCGTCCTAATGAAGCTCGACCATATCCGCAACTTCTGTATCGTCGCTCATATCGACCACGGCAAGTCCACCCTCGCCGACCGTCTCATCGAAGAGACGGGCATGCTGCAGAAGCGTGAAATGAAGGCTCAGGTACTCGACACGCTGGACCTCGAGCGCGAGCGCGGCATCACGATCAAGCTGAACGCTGTGCGCATGACGTACGTGGCGAACGACGGGCAGGAATACGAGCTCAACCTCATCGACACACCGGGCCACGTCGACTTCACGTACGAAGTGTCTCGTTCGCTGGCCGCGTGCGAGGGTGCGGTGCTGGTCGTCGACGCGTCGCAAGGCATCCAGGCGCAGACGCTGTCGAACCTGTTCCTCGCGGTGGACGCGGGACTCGAGATCATTCCGATCCTCAACAAGATCGACCTTCCCGGCGCAGAGCCCGAGCGGCGCGCGCAGGAAGTGGCGGATCTCCTCGGCGTGGATCCCGACGCGATTCTTCGGGTGAGTGCCAAGGCCGGTATCGGCATTCGCGAGCTACTCGAGGCGGTAGTGAAGGACGTGCCGGCACCGGTCGGCGACGACAAGGCGCCGTTGCGCGCGCTCATCTACGACTCGTACTACGACAAGTACCGCGGCGCCATTCCGAGCGTGCGCGTCGTCGACGGCGTGCTGCGGAAGGGCACGAAGATCACGTTCGGCGCATCGGAGTCCGTTTACGAAGTCGACGAGGTTGGCTACAACCAGCTCCGTCAGGTGCAGACCGACTCGCTCGGACCAGGCGAGGTGGGCTACGTCGTCGCCAGCGTGCGTTCCGTCAGCGAGACCCGCGCGGGAGACACGATCTTTGACGCGAACAATCGCGCGCCCGAAGCGTTACCCGGTTATCAGGAAGTCCGCTCGTTCGTGTTCGCCGGCATGTATCCGACCGACACGCAACAGTACGAGACACTGCGCGATGCGCTCGAGAAGCTGAAGCTGAACGACGCGTCGCTCAACTACCAGCCGGAGACGTCAACGGCGCTCGGTTTCGGATTTCGCTGTGGCTTCCTCGGACTGCTGCATATGGAGATCGTGCAGGAGCGGCTCACGCGCGAGTTCAACCTCGACCTCGTGCAGACGGTGCCGAGTGTCGAGTACAAGGTGTACAAGACCGATGGGACGATGGAGCTCGTCGAGAATCCGGCGCTCATGCCGAATACGGCGGTGATCGATCGCATCGAGGAGCCGTACGTGAAGGCGCGCATCATGGCGCCGTCGGACTACATTGGCCCCATCATGACGCTCGGTACCGAGCGTCGCGGTGTCTACAGGAACATGACGTACCTCGACCAGCAGCGCGTCGAGTTCGACTGGGAGTTTCCGCTCGGTGAGATCATCCTCGATTTCTTCGACCGACTGAAGTCGATCTCGCGCGGATATGCATCGCTCGACTACGAGATGCTCGAATATCGCGCGAGTGACCTCGTGCGCCTCGACATGCTCATCAACGGCGATCCCATTGATGCATTCAGCGTCATCTGCCATACGGACAAGGCGTATGACTGGGGGCGCAAGATCGCGGACAAGCTGAAGGAGCTCATTCCGCGACAGCTCTTCGAGGTGATCATCCAGGCGGCGATCGGCACGAAGGTGATCGCGCGGCAGACGGTGAAGGCCGTGCGCAAGGACGTGCTGGCGAAGTGCTACGGCGGCGACATCAGCCGCAAGCGCAAGCTTCTCGAGAAGCAGAAGGAAGGCAAGAAGCGCATGAAGCAGGTCGGCTCCGTGGAGATTCCGCAGGAAGCATTTCTCGCGGTTCTCCAGGTCGACTAGCGTCCACCGGCGGCGATGCCATCCGCGCTCGTCATCCAGACGTCCTACCTCGGCGATACCGTCCTCACGACGCCGTTGCTCGGGCAGCTCGCGCGGCGCGGCGAGGTTGACGCCGTCGTCACGCCGGCATCGGCAGCGCTGTTGGCGAATCACCCCGCAGTGCGACGCGTCGTGGTTTACGACAAGCGTGGTGCTGATCGCGGTCTGAGCGGATTCCTGTCGATCGCTAGGCAACTGCGGGAGTCGAAGTACGACGTCGCGTACCTGGCGCAGGGGTCGCTGCGCAGCGGCGCACTCGCCCTGCTGGCGCGGATACCCTCGCGCATCGGCTTCGATTCGTCGGCCGGTCGGTGGTTCTACACGAAGCGAGTGCAATATCGCGAGGACCTCCACCATGCCGCCCGACTCCTGCGCCTCGCTCGGCCGAATGGAAGACCCGCGACGCTCGATGAGTTGAGGCCCTCGCTGTTTCCGGGTGAGGCGGAGCGGTCCGCGGTGGATGCGCTCCTTGCCGGATCGGGTGTTCAAAGCGACGAGCCTCTCGTTGCGATGGCGCCGGGCAGCGTGTGGGGAACGAAACGGTGGCCGTACTATCCGGAGCTTGCGGCAATGCTGGCGTCTCAGGCGCGCGTCGTCGTGGTCGGCGGCGCAGAGGATGGCGAGCTCGCGAGTGCGATCGTGGCCGCCGCACCACAGGCCATCGATGCGACCGGCCGGTTGTCGTTGCTCGCGTCGGCGGAGCTCATCGGACGGGCGTCGGCGATCGTGACGAATGACTCGGCGCCACTGCATCTCGCGTCAGCGATGGGCACGCCGACAATCGCCATCTTCGGCCCTACCGTACCGGCCTTCGGGTTCGGCCCGCTCGCGCCGGGGTCGAGCGTCGCAGGTCACGATGCGCTTCCCTGCCGGCCATGCGATCGTCATGGGCCGCAGCGCTGTCCCCTGGGCCACCACAAATGCATGCGCGAGCTGGACGCGGCGGGCATTGCCGCCCTCGTGGAACCGCATCTGATCAGGCCGTAGCCGCAGCGATCCGACGGTCGTACCGAGGTGCGCAAGGCCATTTCGAGCGAGGCGCCTGTGGCCTAAGTTCCTGCATGACTGAACGCGAGCAATACATCGTCGGTGTGGACCTCGGCGGCACCAATATCGTCGCCGGCGCGATGACGTCGGACGGCACGCGTCATCTCGCGATGCGCAGCATTCCCACGAACTCCTTCGTCGGCGACGAAGGCGTGGCCGAGCGGATTGTGGCGCTCGTCGAAGGCGTCATTCTCGATTCGATGGAGCAGACGGATTGCGCGCGTCGTGACTTCATCGGCATCGGCGTGGGTGCACCTGGTCCGCTGGATCGCGAGCGCGGGATCGTGCTCGTCGCGCCGAATCTCGGGTGGAAGGATTTTCCCCTGGCGCAGCGCATCCAGGCGCGGCTCAACCTTCCGACGACGCTCGACAATGACGCGAACTGCGCGACGTTCGGCGAATGGTGGCAGGGCGCCGCACGCGGTGGAAAGAATGTCGTCGGTCTCACGATCGGCACGGGTATCGGCGGTGGCCTCATCCTCAACGGCGCGCTGTATCACGGGGCTTCGGACATGGCGGGGGGGGTGGGTCACACCACGATCGACTTGAATGGCCGCCACTGCAAATGCGGCAACTACGGCTGCCTCGAGGCGTATGCGAGCGCGCCAGCGATCGCGACGCGCGCGCGCGAAGTGCTCGTACGTGAGGAAGGTGAGTCCGCGATTCCCGCGATGGTCGACGGAAAGTTCGAGAACATCACCGCGCGCATCGTGTATGATGCCGCGAAGATGGGCGACCCGATCGCCAGCGAAATCGTCCGTGACACCGGGCGCTATCTCGGTGTCGGCGTCGCGAATCTTCTCAACATCTTCAATCCGGACACGGTGGTGCTCGCCGGTGGCGTGGCCGAGGCGGGCGACGCGCTCTTCGTGCCGTTGCGTGCGGAGGTTCGTCGGCGTGCATTCAGTCCCGCCGTGCGTGCCGTGAAGATCGTGCCTGGCACCCTTCCTGGAACCGCGGGTGTGGTCGGCGCGGTGGCGAGCTTCAAGCAGCAGCATCTCGGCGGCGTGTGAGCGGTAGCTCTTCCGGGCGGAAATTGGAACAGCTTTTACCACAGAGGACACAGAGGACACGGAGGAACAGCAAAGCGCTGCCTGTTCCAATTGTCTTCTGGCAGTCCTCCGTGTTCTCTGTGTCCTCCGTGGTTCAATCGTTTGCAGTTCCGGCGCTGCCATCAATTGAAGGCGGCCCGTGACAGCGAAGAAGAAACGCGTCGGCGTGATCGGCACGTTCGTGTGGGACATCATTCACGGACGCGACGCGCGCGGCGTTCCCGTGGAGGAATGGGGCGGGATCACGTACACGCTCGCTGGGCTCGACGCGGCGCTGCCTGACGACTGGGAGATCGTGCCGATCCTGAAGATCGGATACGATCTCGCGGCACGCGCGCGCGAGTTCCTGCGCACGCTCACGCACATCGCGCCTGACGCGGCACTCGTGGAAGTGCCGTATCCCGGTCATCGCGTGGAGTTGCGCTACCTCGATGACGAACGTCGGTCCGAGCACCTGAGCGGAGCCATTCCCGCGTGGAGCTGGGTGGGATTGAAGCCGTTGCTCGACGACGCTCGCCTCGATGCGCTCTACGTGAACTTCCTCAGCGGCTGGGAGCTCGATCTCGAGACAGCGCAGATGCTGCGAAGCTATTTCCCCGGGCCAATTCACTGCGACCTCCACATGAAGGTCATGGCCGTGCAGCCCGACGGGCTTCGCACCCCGTGTGCGATTCCGAACGTAGCGGAGTGGTGTGGCTGCTTCGACTTTCTCCAGATGAACGAAGAAGAGATGGCGACGATCGCGCCGGATTCCATGAGTCTGGCGGCAACCGCACTCGCGGCCGGCGTTTCGTGTCTCCTGGTTACGCTTGGAAAGCGCGGCGCCATCTATGTGGCTGCGCCGGGCTTCGATACAATATGTGATCTTCCTCCTCGTACAGGACTGTCCACGAGCCCTCGCGGTGGCACCGGTGCGCTCGGCGCAGCGCGCACCGCGCTCATCCCTGCCGAGGCGGTAGTGGGTGCTGGCGATCCAACGGGATGTGGCGACGTTTATGGCGCCACCTATTTCTCCCGGATGCTCGCCGGTGATAAGTTGAGCGATGCGATGATCGCGGCCACTCGTGCCGCAGCCCGAAACGTCGAACACCGCGGCGCCAGCGGACTCGCAGCCCACCTGCGCGGAGAACTCAGCCTCTCGTGACCAGCGTCATCACCGTTCCGCCTTCGCTTGACGATCACACGTTCGAGCAGGTGGTGGAGCAGCTTGCGTCCGTTCCTCATGACGCGAAGCTGCTCGTCGATGCGCGGCACACGCGATGGGCGTCGCCCTATGGGCTGACGGCGCTCCTCGCGCTTGGCCAGTCGAGGGACGATCGCGCGAGCTTCGCCGCACCGGAAGCTGAGGACACTGCGTCGTACTGGGCGCGCACCGGCTTCTTCAAGCACGCGGAAGAGGTCTATGACATTCACGGCTCGGTGCCGAAGGGTCGAGGCGGCGAGTCAAGCGTGCTTCTCGAGATCACGCAGATCGCCAAGAGTGAAGACGTCCACGAAGTCGTTGGACGCATTCAGCAGAAGGCCGCGCAGATTCTCTCGAAGGAACTGAACATCGAGGCGAAGGCGACCGTCGGCTTCGCGATGACCCTGTCGGAGATCTGCCAGAACATCATCGAGCATGCCGGGCGCGGCGGTTACGTGGCCGTGCAGACCTACACTTATCGGAAGCGCCTGGCGAGCCGTCGAGTCGTCGTCATCGCGGTCTGCGATGCGGGCCTCGGTTTTCGTCAAACGCTGGAAAGCGCGCCGGGCTTCGTCCGCACGGATCGATGGGATGACGCCGCTGCGCTCGAGGCCGCCGTCATCCGCGGCGTGAGCCGCTTTCGTGATCCAGGTCGCGGTCAGGGTCTTGCTGGAGTGCGACGTTACATCGCACGATGGGACGGGAAGGTGAGCGTCCGCAGTGGCACGGCAAAGATCGCCATAGTCCCCAGCTGGGACGACGACATGCCGCTTACAGAAAAGCTGGCCCCGTTTCCGGGGTCACAGGTACAAGTCACGATACCCGAGCGGGTCTCCGGGGGCCCGCGATAATGATGCATATCGATTTGAGCTCCGTCCTGCGGCAGACGCTGTCGTGCGAGCTCTATTCCAACCTGGTGACGCGTCCCACCGGCGCAGCCGTGAGGACGCAGATCGAAGCCCTGCTCGCCACCACGCGGGAGCGCACCCTCACGGTCATCGACTTCTCGCATGTGGGGATGATCGATTTCTCGTGCGCCGATGAAGTCGTGGCGAAGCTCCTGCTGCGCTACGTCGCAGCGGAGCGCGCCGACCACGAGGCGTACTTCCTGTTTCGAGGCGTGACCGACGACCACTGGGACGCGATCGAGACGGTGCTCGAGCGGCACGGACTCGCGCTCGTCCTCGAGACCGCCGACGGCGCACGCATCGTCGGCATGGTGAACGAGGGAGAGCGCGTCGTCTGGGAAAAGGTGTACGAGCTTGGTCGCGCAGGGGCGATGGATCTCGCGATTGCGCTGGGCTCACTGCCTGCTGACGCGGCCCGGATGCTCGATGCGCTGCATCGCCGCGGGCTCCTGATGCGCCTGGACGACGGCTACATCGCGGTGGGCGGACTCGGTGAAGCGCATGCCTGAGGACGCGCGGAGTCGAGTCCTGCGCGTGTCGGCGTTCGTCGGCACGCGCGCCTCGGATCCGGAGCGCGGCCCACAGGTTCGACTCAACTCCCTGGACGCACGATCGCGGTTGCTCGTCGATGGAGAGCTTGCGTGGGTGCAGGGGCCGCGACGACAGGAGCTTGCAACCGTCGTCGTCGACGACACGGTGCGGCGCGGTGACTGCGGCCTGCGCGACGTGGCCGGCGCGAGCGTCTCAGAGTTGGTGCGCGTCACCAAGCCGGATCTCGACTCTCATACGCGCCGCGGGTTTTTCGCCTGACGCGGCGTCCTTCCCCGCTTACGATGTCCCCACCACGGCGTCCACGCGCCCTCGCCCTCCCCACGCTCGCGGTTCACGCCGGTGAAGATGCGCACGACGTCGACCGTCCGGTGGTGACGCCGCTCTTCCAGAGTGTCAACTACAACAGCGAGCCAGGTGGCGGTGGGACGCTGCGCTATCCGCGTTACGGCAACACGCCGAATGCCGAGATCGTGCAGAAGCGTCTTGCCGCGCTGGAAGGAGCCGAAGCGTGCCTCGTACTGTCGAGCGGAATGGCCGCAACTGCATGTGCGCTGCTCGCGTTGCTGCGGCCGGGCGACCACCTGCTCGCGAGTCGCGGCATCTACGGAGAAACGCAGGAGCTTCTCACGAAGGAATTCGTTTCGCTCGGCATCGCCGTGACGCTCGTGAATCCGCATGAATCGCGATCGTGGCGCCAAGGGCTGCGCAAGGAAACGCGCGCCGTGTTTCTCGAGTCGCCGGTGAACCCCTCGTGCCGAGTGGTCGACCTGCGTCCGCTGAGCTACCTCACGCACGAGATCGGATTGGCACTCGTCGTCGACTCCACGTTTGCGAGCCCGGTGAACTTCCGTCCGCTCGAGCACGGTGCGGACGTCGTGATCCATTCAACGACGAAATTCCTGAATGGGCACCACGACGTGATCGGAGGCGCGGTACTCGGCACGGCGTCGTATATCGAGGAAGTGCGGCGCAAGATGATGCTCTGGGGACAGGCGCCCGATCCGTTCGCGTGCTGGATGCTGGAACGTGGATTGAAGACACTGGATGTGCGCGTGCAGCGTCAGAATGAGAATGCCATGGGCATTGCCCAGTGGGCGGACGAGAGGAAAGAGGTGAAGGTCGTGCACTATCCCGGGCTGGCGAGCCATCCCGATCACGCCGCGGCGGTTCATCACATGAACGGATTTGGCGGAATGCTCGGGCTCGAGCTCACCGGCGGAGCGCGGGCGGCCGACCGTTTCACGCGGAAACTTCGGCTCATTCGCAACGCCCCAAGCCTCGGCGGTGTAGACTCACTGGTGTGCGAGCCGCGATATACGTCGCACACCCACTTCACGGCCGAGCGGCGCGCAGCGCTCGGCATTCCCGATGGGTTCCTTCGCGTAAGTGTGGGGATCGAGGACATGAGTGATCTGATCGCCGACCTCGAGCAGGCACTGCACTAATGAGCGAGCTCATACTTCCAGAGCAGCCCAAGGCCAACGAGCGCCGTCGCGTCGAGCGACGGACCAATCCGAGCATCGCGGAGCTGACGCTGCCGGAGGTTCGTCGCATCTTCATCACGGTGCTGCTCGGCACGGTGGTGGTCGGGCTGTTCCTGTGGATGGTCAAGTCGGTAGTCATTGCCGCGATCCTCGGCCTCATCATCGGCTTCTACATCCGGCCGCTGCACCTCTGGTTGGTCGGGAAGACGGGGCGGCCAACGCTCTCGGCGATCCTGACGCTGCTCGCGGTGATTCTTCCAGTGCTGGTCGTGCTGGCCTACAGCTACAGCGAGTTGGCAGACGTCGTCGGTTACGCGAGCCTGCACCAGGACGAGATCGTCGCGAAGGTCGACGCCGCGGTACAACGCATTCCCTTCTTCAAGGGTGCCAGGTCGGCGGGGGCATTGGGACAGGCCGTCGTCGGCGCCACGTCGTATGGCGCCAGGCTTCCGCTGCTGCTCAAGTCGGCCATCAAGGGATTCTCCGTCTCGGCGACGATCTTCCTTTTCACGGCATTCTACATCCTGCTCGAGGCGGACAAGGTCGGCACCTACCTCTCAGGGAAGATCCCGCCGAGGTATGCCGAGCTGCGACGGGCACTCGACGTGAATGTGCGTGGTGTGCTGTACGGCGCGATCTACTCGACGCTGCTGACGCAGACGATGAAGTCGATCATCATCCTGCTGATGAACCTGGCGTTCGGTGTGCCCCTCGCGGGCGCACTCGCGGTCGTCTCGTTCATCGTCGGGTTCTTCCCGATCGTGGGCTCGTGGAGCGTCTACGTGCCGGTCGCGATCTGGCTCGTCATCTTCCGGGACGCGTTGCCGCAGGCGATCGCCATGGTGGTGATCGGATTCTTCCTGAACACGGTGTTCATGTCGACTTACCTGCGACCGAAAATCGCCGCCGACCGCTCCCGCGTGCTGAACTTCTACTGGATGTTCGTGGCGCTCATCACCGGCGTCTACACGTTCGGCCTTGCCGGCATTCTCCTCGGACCCATTCTCATCGGGTTGCTCAAGGCCATCGTCGATACCGTCACGGCCGGATCGAGCTGGAAGCTCGTGGAGCTCGGCGAAGACGAGACGGCGGCGCCCTAGATGCACGCATGATCCGTTTTACACACGTCAACAAGACCTACCCTCGCACGGGCACAGCGGTCGACGACGTCACGCTGCACATCGGCAAGGGCGAGTTCGTGTTCTTCACGGGGCCCAGCGGCGCCGGCAAGACCACGCTCCTGAAGATGGTCTACATGGAGGAACGTCCTTCGTCCGGCGAAGTGCGGGTGAGTGGAACGAGCTCGGTGTCGGCGCGGGATCGGGACGTCGCCAACCTTCGGCGAAAGCTTGGCATCGTCTTCCAGGACTTCCGGCTGCTCGAAGACCGCACGGCAGAGCAGAACATCGCCTTCGCGCTCGAAGTCACTGGCGTGCCCCGGCCGCAGATCATCACCAAGGTTGCGCGCGCGCTCACGCAGGTCGGTCTCGCCGGCAAGGGCACGGCCTATCCGCGCGAGCTGTCCGGCGGTGAGCAGCAGCGCGTGGCCATCGCGCGCGCCCTGGTGAACGATCCGTTCGTGCTGATTGCGGATGAGCCCACGGGCAACCTCGATGATCGCGCGACGCGTGGAATCTTCCAACTGCTCCGCGACATCAACGCCGCCGGCACCGCCGTGCTGATGGCGACACACAACCTCGATCTCATTCGGCGTCAGGAGTATCGCACCATCGAGATGAACCGCGGGGCGGTGGTGTTCGATTCGGGCGAGGCGGTGCCCAGCGCCGAGCGCGAGCAATGAAGAGAACCATTCGCGACGCGCTCATCACGTTTCGTCGCACACCGCTGCTGAGCGCGCTCAGCATCACCACGATCGCGTTCTCGCTATTCGCGTTCGGGCTCTTCGGGCTCGTTGCGCTCAACATCCGCGACGCGCTCGACCGGCTGGAGGATCGTGTCGAGCTGCGCGCCTTCGTCACCGACGGCACGGCGCCGGAGGCCATGGCGCAAGCGGCCGGCGACATTGCCGCCTATCCCGAAGTGCTTGCCGCCGTCATCGTGTCGCAGGACGATGCGCTCGCTCGCGCCAAGAAGGAGCTCGGCGATTTTCGCGACGTGTTCGAGGGGGCAGTACTGCCCGCATCGATCGACGTTCGCCTGAAGCCCGGCTTCCGTGATCCGGCGACGATCAAGCGCGTTGCGGCACGCGTGAAGGCCTTCTCCTTCGTCGACGACATTCGCTACGGCGAAGAGTGGATCGAGAAGCTCTATCGCCTGCGGAACATCGCGGGGATCGCCGGCATCGTCCTCGGACTCGCCTTCGCTGGTGTATCGGTGATCATCATCGGCGCCACGATCCGCATGGCGGTCCTGTCGCGAGCCAAGGAGATCTCGATCATGCGACTCGTGGGAGCGACGGATTCCTATATCCGCCGCCCGTTCCTCATCGAGGGCGTCGCGAAGGGTGTGCTCGGCGGAATCCTGGCTCTGGTGCTGACCTACGGCGCGCGAACCCTGATCGACCGCTACCTGATCCAGACTGTCTTCTTCGACGCGCGGATCACGCTCCTCGGCCTGCTCTTCGGCGCGATGATCGGCCTCATGGGCAGCGCCTTTTCGGTCGGGAGGCATCTACGCCGCGTCTGAGGGTGCTGTTGCTCGTGAGCCTGTTGGCGCTGCCCGCGGTCTTGCCCGCGCAGGCGGCCGATGCGCGCATTCGTGCCCAACGCGAGGAGCTCGATCGCGTACGACGCGAGCGCGCCGAGCTGGAGCAACGCATGGTGAATCTGCAAGGCAGCGTGCACGATCTTCGCGACGAGGTGGCGAACCTCGTTGCGCAGCGCGCGGCAACGGAGCGCGTGCTCAAGACGCTCGACGCCCAGCTCGCGGCCATCACCAACGATGTCGCCGAGGCGACCAACCGTGTCGCGATGGCCGAGGGCGACCTCATCTACCGGCAGACGGCGCTCTCGAAGCGGCTGGTGGACATCTACAAGCGCGGCCCGCTTCACGAGACCGAAGCGTTGCTCACGGCGCGATCGTTCGGTGAGCTCGTGGCGCGCTACAAGTACCTGCACGAGCTGGCCGTCCACGACCGGAGTCTCGTGAAGCGTGTCGAGATCCTGCGCAATGACATCGTGCGGCAGCGGGCCGACCTCGTGAAGCTACGCGATGCGGTGGAGGAGAATCGCAGCGACAAGCTGCGTGAGGAAGAACGCCTTTCGATTCTGGGGCGCATGCGGTCGAGCAGTCTGCAACAGGCGCAGAAGTCCACCACGCAAGTTCAGGAGAAGCTGTCGCGCATACGGCAATCGGAGACGCGGCTGAGCGGAGTGCTCGCCGCGATCGAGGCGGAGCGTCGCCGAACCGAGTCGGCGCGGCCAAACGCGCCGCGCGCGGCCACGACGCTGAAGACGACCGACGTGGGCAAGCTGGACTGGCCAGTCGACGGCACCTTCCTCTTCCGCTTCGGGCGCGTCATCAACCCGAACAACACGACCACGCGCTGGAACGGTGTGGGCATCGCCGCAGCGCTCGGCACGCCGGTGAAATCGGTCGCACCGGGCTCAGTCGTCAGCGTCGGTCAGCTGGGCACCTACGGACTCACTGTGATCCTCGATCACGGCGGCGGCTACTTCTCCATCTATGCGTCGCTCAACTCGGTGCCACCTTCGCTCAGGAAGGGATCGGTGCTGAAGAAGGGCGACCTGATTGGCACGGTCGGCATCTCCGATCCCGACCTCAAGCCGCACCTGCATTTCGAGATACGAACACCGCCGAACGGCAACGCGGTGGATCCCGAAGGCTGGCTCCGCGGAGCGAGGTGAGTGCGATGATCACCCGTCGCTGCGGCGTCTGCGGGCGCTTTCGTGCATACGATCCGGACGACGAGTTCTGCATCATCTGCGGGAATGATGCGCTCGAGTCGCACTGCCCCTGTGGACGCGATTTCGAGTATGCGCTGTCGGAGGCTGGGGACATCCATTGCCCGCGTTGCGGTCGTGTCCTGCGCGGTCCTCCCGTGCTGGAGCCATGACGCCAGCGCGACGACGCGCCGCGAAGAAGCCCGGGCCAACTGCACTCCTCGGCGCGCATGTCAGCTCGGCGGGTGGCGTGCCCGAAGCACCTCCGCGTGCGGGCGAGATCGGTGCGAACGCGCTTCAGCTCTTCACGAAGATGGCAAGCCGCTGGGCGGAGCGCGATTGCACCGATGAAGAGTGTGCCTCGTTCCGTGAACGGCTCACCATCGTGGGTGTCGACGCGAACGCGACGATGGCGCACGACTCCTACCTGATCAATCTCGCGAGCCCGGATCCCGTGCTGCGCGCTCGATCGATCGTATCGTTCACGACCGAGCTTCGCCGGTGCCATGCGCTCGGGCTCCGCTATCTGGTGTCGCATCCCGGCAACTTCATGGACGAACGCGCGGCCGGCATCGCACGCAACGCCGATGCGATCAGCGAATCCCTCGCTGCCGTCCCTGGCGACACCATCCTCTGTCTCGAAACCACGGTCGGCTCAGGAACGTCGCTCGGCTCCACGTTCGAGGAGCTGGCAACGATGATCGAGCAGGTGGACGCCGCGCAGCGCCACCGCGTTGGCGTCTGCGTCGACACATGTCACGTCTTCTCCGCTGGCTACGACCTGATCAACGACTACGAGGGTGTGCTTGCTCGCTTCGATGACGTGCTGGGACTCGACCGACTCAAGGTCATGCACCTGAACGACTCGAAGACTCCGTTCGAATCGCATCGCGACCGGCATGAGCTCATTGCCGAGGGCTCGCTCGGCGAGATACCATTTCGTCATGTGATGAACGATCCGCGGCTCGTCGCCATTCCGAAGGTCATCGAGACCCCGAAGCTCGACGACGCCGTCACGACGGACAAGCGCATGCTCGACCTGCTGCGGAGCTACATCCTCACGGAGTGATCGTCGTCGCGGCGTGATGGCTCACGCAAGAGCATGCCGCTCAACGTCGCCCTCAATGGTCACGCCGCCGACGGCCACGTAGACGTGCCGATCGGTGATGGACATCTCCCACGTGTTCCGTCGGTCGAGGCGCCCGACGAGGCCGTCGATGAGTTCCTTGCTCAAGCCGTAGAGCTCCAGCTCGGCCGATCGATGAATGCGTTCGCCAGCCAGGAGTGTCACGAGACGCGCAGGAGCACGATGCGTGTAAACCGCGACCCGCGGCGAGGCCTTCATCGCCTTGTGCAGCCGAGCCGCGTCCGGTGCACCGACGTCGATCCAGACCTTCATGGCACCGGTTAGGTCGCGCACCGACAGTGCGGGGACGTCGGGCTCCGCGATGCCCTTCGAGAACGCGATGCCCTCAGCGTACTCGAGGCAGTAGGCGAGGACGCGGGACAGCAGGTATTCCGCCGTCTCCGACGGCTGCTGCGCCGCCTTGAACGAGAGGGATTCGTAGACCCCGCGATCGACGTCCGCGAGCTGGACGTCGAAGTTGTAGATCGTTGCCGTAAGCGCCATGGCGCAAGTTCGCGAACGACCGGGCGCGACGCTACCGCGCTCGCGCGTTCCGCCGAGTCACTTCTTCGCCCGCGGCCCGCCTTTTTTCGACGTATTCTCGAGTATGATCAGCTGACCACAGCGCGCGGCGCGTCCGACGGACTGAGCTGTCCCATGAACACCGCGCGCATCGTGTCACCGTTCACGTGGAAACCTGCCGCAGCACGCGCGCGTGGCCGTCAGCCGTCGAGGTCAATCGCCCTGAGCGCGGCCAGCAATGGCGTGAGGTCCTCGGACGCGAGCTCCGGGTGGTGCATCTCACCACTCTCCACACTATGCAGGTAGCGACCGATCTGCGTGGACGACGCCCCGCGCGCCAGCAGGCCGTACACGGCGTGGGCATGGGTGAGGTATTCATCGTGCGTCCCGGGAAGATCTCGTACGCGAAGCGGATCCCAATGCGCCAGCAACTCGGAGGCAATGGCACGCTCGGCGCTGCTGGGTGTGGTGGGCATGATGTGCTCCCTTGGCAAGGTCGGCTTAACTGGCGGGAAGGAGGGCGGGAAGTCAAGCGCGGCGGCTGCGCGCGCAGGGTCATCGGTATGTGTCGGGCTGCGCATTTCGGAGGCTCTGGAGGTCTGGCGGGACTGTTGACCTACCAAGGCGCGATCCGACCTGCCAGATTCAAGAGATGATACGTCCTGAACACGAGACGCTGGCCAAGGTCGAAGTCCTCGCGGACCTCGAGTCCGTCGTACATCACCTGATGGTGAAGCACGAGGAGAAACGCATCCTCTGGTTTCCGCACGAGCTGCTCGACGCGGCGCCCGACACCGATCCGGACGCACACATCAAGGAGCTGCGCAAACGCGCCGACGGGATCAGTCTTCCCGCGCGCGTGGCGCTCGCGCTCAACCTGCTCACCGAGGAAGGTCTTCCCCACTTCCATCGTCTGCTCGCCACCTACCTCGGCGGTGACACGTTCTGGTCGAAGTGGACGAATCTCTGGACCGCCGAGGAAGATCGACACGGTGCGGTTCTTCATGACTACATGCACGACAGCAAGATCCTGAATAACCCGGTACTCGAGCGCATGCAGTTCGATTATCTCAGGGCAGGCTTCGAGCCCGCGTGGGACAAGGATCCATACCGTGTGTTCGTGTACACCACGCTTCAGGAGCGCGCGACGCAGGTCAGCCACTCGAACACCGGCAAGCTCGCCGGGAAGTACGAGCCGACCATCGGGACCGTGCTGTCGAACGTCGCGAAGGAAGAGGCGCGTCACTACACGTTCTACCGGACGATCTTCAAGGAAGTGATCGCGCGCGACCCGAACAACGCACTCGCGTCGGCCGCCGAGATCATGCCGTCGATCGACATGCCGGGCGTGAACATGCCGAACTTCCGCGACATGGCGGACGTCATCCGCCGCGCAGGCATCTATGGGCCGCGCGACTATCTCACGATCGTGGAGGAGCAGATCAAGTTCTGGGCGATCGAGACGATCGTCGGTCTCGACGAAATGGGCAAGCGCGCGCAGGAGAAGATCCTCGGCGTTCCGAAGCGCCTGGAGCGTGTGTCGGATGCGATGGAGAGCCGCACGAAGGCGAAGACGTTCGCCTTCCCCGTTGCGTTCGCTCACGAGTTCGACATGTAGCGAGCCGGCGCCAACGGTCGGTTCGGACGTGCGCTGAAGCACGTGTGGCATGCGGCCTGCCACGCGTACCAATACAAAAGAGGCGGTGGAGTCCGCCAAAACCGTCGTCCCTCGCGATGACCAATGACTCCTGCTCACCCCTGACGGGGAGGCGGGAGCTTTTTGTTTTGTACCAGTCTACTGGGTGATTGCGGATGAATTGGGCTCACGCCGGTACTGCAATCCTTGCGGCTTTCCTGGCCTCGCTCGTCGAGTTCGTGGAAGCGCTCACTATCGTACTCGCCGTAGGCACGACCCGAGGTTGGCGCGCCGCGCTGACCGGTGCGGGGACGGGTGCGGCCTTCCTCGTTCTGCTCACGCTCGCGTTTGGTCCTGCGCTTCAGCGCATCCCGATTACATCGCTGCAACTCGTCGTCGGGATTCTCCTGCTTTTCTTCGGTATGCGGTGGCTGCGGAAGGCAGCGTTGCGCGCGGCGGGCGTGATCGGCTTGCACGACGAGTCGGCGATCTTTGCGAAGGAGTCGGCCGCGCTGTCTTCCGGCGCGATCGGATCCGGGGCGATGGATCGAGTGGCGTTCCTCAGCGGCATTGCGCGTGACGAGGAGGTCGGCATGAGCGCGCTCACTCGCGTGGCCGCCGAGCTGTGGGGCCTATTCGTCGAGGACGTCAGCTTCACTGCTGCGATCGTCGCTTGCCTGGCATTCGCCTGGCTGCTCCTGCCGGCGCTGACCATTCCGTCACCGTGGCGGGGTGCCTTGCTCTTCGTGCTCCTCGCCGGCGCACTGATCGAAAACGTATCACGCAGCGCGCGCCGATGAAGGTGCACTATCACCCTACTGGATGGAGCTCATTCGTGCGCACATCACTTCCGCCAATCAGGTCTCGACTCTGTCGCGGGACGCTTGCCCTCGCAAGCTTGGCGCTCCTCGCCCCGTCGCCGAGCAGAGCGCAGGCCACCTCGGCACCCGCCGACACCGCGGGCGGCACACGTGGGCGGTTCTTCACGAAGAAGGACGCCGAGCTCGGGCTCCTCTTCGCGGTTGGCACGGTGGCGATGTTTCCGCTCGATCGGCGGATTGCCCTGGACATGCAAGGGTCATCGCTGCGCAGCAACGGGTTCGTGAAGCGCACAGCGGACGTTTTTCGGGTCACGGCCATTCCCGGCAGTACCATCATCGGTGGGAGCCTCTACGTCGTCGGCCGGCTGTCGCGCAGCTCTCGCATGGCCGAGCTGGGCCTGCATGGCACCGAGGCGCTGCTGGTGGGACAAGCGTTTGGCAGCCTGACGAAGGGGATGCTCGGTCGCGCCCGTCCGTATCAGGTTGCCGACAGCAACGCACACGATTTCGAGTTCCTTCGCGGATTTCGGAAGGGCAATGACTACTCGTCGCTTCCGTCAGGGCACGCCATCGCCGCCTTCGCAGCTGCGTCCGCTGTCACGGCCGAAACCTCGCGCTGGTGGCCCCAGTCCACGCCGTACGTCGGTACGGTGATGTACGGCGGCGCGGTGATGGTCGCGCTCGAGCGGCTCTACAACGACAAGCACTGGGCCAGCGACGTGATGCTCGCGGCGGGCATCGGGACATTCAGCGGCCTGAAGGTCGTAAAGTTCAATCACGACCATCCTGGCAATCCGGTAGATCGCGTGCTCCTGGCGGCCTCGATCGTGCCAACAGCCAATGGGACAGCTCTCGCATGGTCAATCACACCGGCATGGTGATGAAGCGTGGTCAGACGAACCCTGACTTTACATGATGCGAAGCCCTCGTCAGCACGCTCGCCTCGCATTCGGCGTCGTCCGGAGGCGCTCGCGCCGCACGCGACGCTGCTGATCGGGCTGTCGACCGTTGCGCTCGCCGCGTGCGCCAAGCTCGGCGAAGATGTCTTCTCGAAGGAAACGGCGCCCTTCGACGACCCGATACGTAACTGGTATCTCGCCCATCACAGTCTCATCGGCGATCGCGTCTTCGTAGCGGCGTCGCGCGCAGGCGGTCCTTCGGTCGTGATCCCGCTCAGTATCCTCGCTGGCATATGGCTTCGCGGACGACGCAACCTGCCCATCGCCGGTACGGTCATGCTCGCACCAGCCACTGCGTTGACGCTCTTCCTACTCATCAAGCGCCTCTATCGACGCCGGCGTCCGGCGGGCGCCGCCATCCGCGGCGAGAAGACCTTCTCCTTTCCCAGTGGACACTCGGCATCGTCCGCGGCGGTCTTCGGCACTCTTGCCTACGTGCTCTGGCGTGAGGATATGCTCGACGATGAAGTCGCGGTGGCGCTCGCGCTCCTTCCGCCGGCCATCATCGGGACGAGCCGCGTCTACCTCGACGTGCACTACGCGACGGACGTGCTCGGCGGATGGAGCGTGGGCAGCATTGTGGCAGCGATGAGCGCGATGGTGTACGAGCGCGTCCGCACGCTGACTCGGCACGAAGGAGTGCCTTCATTTCCCGCGCTTCCACTCGAGCGGAAGTGAGGAATGTGGTGACGGGTACGGCTGTCGGCCTTTCATCGCCAGCCAAAGCACCCGATTGAACGTGTCCTCATCCGCGGCATCTTCGCGCGAAAGGTCGAGGGTACCCGATTGTCGCGCACCCGTGCCTCTGGACGGATTGCGTTCCGTCGAGTCGACCGCTGACTGAAGGCGCGCGAAAGGCGTGGCATTGGCACTGTTCGTCCAGATCTCGCGCAGCGGACGTGAGTATGTGTCGAACGACGACAGATGCGGCGCGTGGAGAATCTCGAGCATCGTTGCGACGACGTCCGTCGTGTTGACCCACCGGTGCGTCACTCCACCCTTGTTGTAAGCCGAGATCACGAGCAGCACCGATCGATGCGAGTCGACGTGGTCCGGGCCGTTCTGCGCATCATCCTCGAGCACAAAGAACACCGTGCTCTTCCAGTACGGACTCTTCGACACCGCCTCGACCATGCGGCCGAGCGCAAGGTCGTTGTCCGCCATCATCGCGCGCGGGGTGGGCGATCCTGCACGCATGCCCGCCGTGTGGTCGTTCGGCAGGCGCACGATCTCCAACTGCGGCATTTGTCCCGAACGAACGTCGTTCGCGAACTCCACAAGCCAGACATCCGCGCCGGTCGGAAGTCTTCCGATACCTGGTGCGAGCCAGCCGGTGCGATCAGAGGCCGGCGCCGGTGCGTTCCTGCAGCCAACGACGCTCGCGGCGAGTCCGAGCACGGACGCGCGTGCGGCAAGGGTTCTCATCGAATGCTCCTGTCCTGCGGAATGCGCGACATCGTGGTATCATTGAAGTAGCGAAGGAGGAAGGGCGGTTTCATCATCACCTCATCGGAGTAGTTGTCGCCGGCGTACGACCGCGCATTTCGATCACATTCACGGCGATGGAGTTCGCCAAAACCGCGTGCATTCCGGACGCTGATGACTCCTGCTCGGTCCACATGGACCAGGCAGGTTTTTTTGTTAACCAGCCCATCGTTTTCAACGGAGATGCTTCCCTTGGTACACCAACCCTTGTCGCGCGGGCGACCGATGGCAAATCCCTGGCATGACGTGTCCCCGGGGGCCCACGCGCCCGCTGCGGTCGCCGTGATCATTGAAACGCGTGGCAACTCACGTAATAAGTACGAACTCGACAAGACCAACGGGATCTTCAAGCTCGATCGCGTGCTTCAGTCTTCCGTGCACTACCCCGGCGACTACGGCTTCATCCCGCAGACGCTCTTCGAAGACGGCGATCCACTCGACGTGCTGCTGCTGATCCGCGAGCCCACTCATACGGGTTGCCTGGTGGACGCGCGCCCGATTGGCGTACTGCGGATGCGTGACGGAGGTGAGCCCGACGACAAGATTCTCGCCGTGCCAACGAACGATCCCTATCAGCGCGAGTTCCTCGATATCGACGACATCCCGCAACACATACTGCGAGAGGTCGAGTATTTCTTCGGCACCTACAAGACGCTCGAGCGCAAGCATGTCGAAATCCGCGGGTGGGACAAGAGTGAAGCGGCGGCCCGCGAAATTACACGTTCGATGGATCTCTATCGGCTGCATTACGCGATCGCCTGAGCGCGCGTTGTGGATCCCTCGTGATGCCTGCTTGTGACAAGCCAACTACGTCCTCCAGATGACCTTGCATACCGAAGCGCATGCGTTCCTCCGCCAGCTTCTCGAGACGCCGGGCCCTTCGGGCTTCGAGATGGCACCCGCTCGCGTATGGCGACAACGCGCCGAGGCACGCGGAGGCATTGTCTCCACGGACGTTATCGGCAATACGTCCGCGGTATTCAATCCTCACGGCAGTCCGACAATCCTCTTCGTCGGGCATCTCGACGAGATCGGCGTCATCGTTCACCACATCGACGACGATGGCTATCTCTACATCTCTTCGATCGGCGGATGGGATCCGCAGGTGCTCGTGGGACAGCGCATCCGGCTCCTTACCGCGAACGGAGAGATCGTCGGCGTGATTGGGCGTAAGCCGATTCATCTCATCACGCCAACGGATCGCGACAAGGCGGCGAAAGTGAAAGATCTGTGGATCGACATCGGCGCCACGTCGCGCTCCGACGCCGAGGCTCTGGTGGAGATCGGCGATCCAGGTGTCATCGACGCCCCCGTGGTGGAGCTGGCGAATCGCCGACTTGCGTCGCGCTCGATCGACAATCGCGTGGGCGCGTTCGTCGTGCTCGAGGCCGCGATCCGGTATAGCGAACAACCGGGGCGCGCGCGCGTCATTGCCCTCGCGGCCACGCAGGAGGAGATCGGCTTGTTCGGCGGCGGGGCGCTCGTCGGCACGGCGCGACATGCACCCGCCATGGCGATCGTCGTGGACGTGACTTTTGCGACCGATCATCCCGGCGTCGAGAAGAAGGAGCTCGGCGCCCATCGGATCGGGGGAGGACCGGTCCTGAGTCGCGGGGGAATCCTGTCGCCCGTCGTGTTCGCGCTCCTGTCCGACGTAGCGAGGTCGCACGCGATCCCACATTCCGTGCAGGCAAATCCCAGCGGCACCGGAACTGACGCGGACGCCGTGGCGCGAAGTGGAACGGGCGTTCCGACCGGCCTCGTGTCGCTGCCCAACCGCTACATGCATTCTCCGAACGAGGTGGTCAGCCTCGACGACATCGACCACGCGACGACTCTCCTCACGGAGGTTGCGCGACGCGTCGACGATACGACGGACTTCCGCGTCCGATGACATCGCCGGTGGCGCGAGGTCCGTTGGTTACTGAACCGACAGGCCGATGTTCATGCGCCCATCCACGCTGGGCGCTATCGTCGCGTTCACGAGCCAGCGCGGACCCGCACCTCTGGGCGATGCGTGCGCGTAGTGCACGAGGCGCGAGCCCAGGACCGTCCCAATGACACCACCCATGAGCACATCTGTCGCCCAGTGCTGATCGAGATACATCCGGCTCAGCCCTGGAAGCGCCGACGCCGCGTAAATCAGGGGGGCCGCCCATGGCAGGGCGTCGGGGTGGCGTTCGCCAACTTCACCCACGAGTGCCGCGCCGGCCGCAAAGGCCGTCGCGGAGTGGAGCGACGGCCACGCACGATTGTCGAACGACGTGAATCCCTTTCCAGCGTGGAAGTCGTACTGATTGCTCTCGCGCGTGACATACGGCCGCGTGCGGCCGAGTGGACCGCGGATGGCCTGGCTCACGAGACTCGTGAGCACGACCGCTTCGGTCGTATGCTTCGCGATGTCGGTGAAGGCCTCCGCATGCGTCAGTCGGCCGACGCCGTACGCGGCAATGCCGGCGATGGTGAGCGTCGTCTCGTTCACGTGGGTCACACCGCGCACGATCTTGGTGCGCGAGCTCGCTTCACGCGCCTCCGGTGTGTTGACGGTGGTTCCCTGCACTCCGTTTGATTGCGTCCAGCGCGCGATGCGCTTGTCAAAGACGCTGAGGCCGACGCTCGCGACGACGCCGAGACCGATCGCGCCAAGGTCGCGGGGCCGAACGAAGCGTCGATCTTCCACCACTGACGTCGAATCGGGCTGCTGGCCCGCGACCGTAGAGGGAATCGCGGCGAGTGCCAGCACGCCAGTGAGCGCGAGGGCGTACACTCGCGCGAATGCCCTGAGTGTGCCGCTTGTTGCAATTGTCATTGTGGGTCCACCTCGGAAACTCGGGGAGAGATCAAGCGACTCGCGCGCCTGACGGGGAATCGTGGCCTTCGGATGCGTCGATCACCGGATCGCGGCGGAGGTGTTCGTAGACCACGCTCGACAGTCCCGCGACGAAGAGACCCACGCACCATCCGCCGATCACGTCGGTGGCCCAATGCACGTCGAGATAGGTGCGGCTGAAGCCCACGAGCAGCGGAAACATCAGTGCGACCGTCGCCGCGACGCGCCCAGAAATGAGGCGCTCGCGCCAGAGCACATAGGCCACGGTGACTGCAGTCGCGCAGGAGACCGTGGCATGACCGCTCGGGAATGCGTAGGACACCAGTGCGAAGTGCAGTGCGCCGACCGGCCGCACTCGTCCAAAGCCGAACTTGATCGCGTTGAAGAGCACCATTGCCAGAACGGGCGCCACGATCGCTCCCGCCGCGGTGTGTCGTCCCCGCACCCGCCAGAGCCAGAGGCTGGCGAGGGCGGTGAGGACGGCAATAGGGGCCGTGCCCCCAGCGTTGGTGATCCCCGTGAAGAGCGTAAACAAGAACGGGGTCTGGTGCGCGAGCATCCAGGAACGGACCGCGTCATCAACGCTCCCGCTCTCGTGATTGAACACGTCCTCGCCGATGCTTGCGAACAATGCGAGCGCAATCGCCGCCACGGTCGCGGCGCCGAGCAGTTGCCAGGCGATGCGGTGCTTCCAGTGCGTGGTGTAGTGCTGTGTCCACCGTGCGGGCACTATGGAGGTCCACCACTGCGACCATGCATCGCGACTCACGGCGCGCTGAATCGCGATGCTATTGCAGGCTGGCCAGTGGACATTCTCTTTGCATCCTGTTTAGGTGTCGTGATTGCGAGACGCGCACAAGTTGCCTGCGCGCTCGCGCCGTTACCACGTAAACGAAAAAGCTCCCGCCACCCGTAAGGGGATGGCAGGAGTCATTGGTCATCGCGGGGATGACGGTTTTGGCGGACTCCACCGCCTTATTGCTGCGTTCGGAAGTGTGGATGCGCACAAAATGTGCCGCACAACGAACGCGCGCCTTGTGCGCGCGTGCCAAGCAAAGCGCGCGATGCAACGCGCGCCTGAGCGGGCGCAACCTGCTACGGCGAAAGAGGAGAAGGACAACTCCCCGCTGCCTCGATTGCGATGAGGCACACCGACGCTTATTGTGCCACGCGATGCCGTTCTCGGAGAGCCGCGCCTACCGACTCGCGCAGTCAACGTCAGTGGAAGAGGGGAACGCCAAAACCCATGAGGCTCGCCGTGCCTATGATATCAACGATCTCCACGCGCCCGATAGCCCCGTGACGCGCGAAAATCTCGCGCTGTTGGTCAGCGTCGCGGTGGGTGGCGCGCTTGGGAGCGGCAGCCGGTATCTCGTGGGCGCCGCCATCCAATCTCGCGCGGGAACGGACTTCCCACTGGCGACACTCATCATCAACATCGCCGGATCCCTGCTGCTCGGGTTCATTCTGGAATACGTGACGGCCAGCGCGGCCGTCTCACCCGGGATGCGGCTCTTCATGACGACCGGTTTCTGCGGAGGATTCACGACCTTCTCAACGTTCAGCTACGAGACCATTCGCTTAGTGGAAACTGGCTCGTATCGCCGGGCCGCTGTGTACGTCGCGCTCAGCCTGATCCTGTCCTTCGCCGCCGTCGTCGTCGGGTTCTCTTTCGCGCGCCGCATGCTCGGCGCGCGCAGCTTCGTGTGACGTAACCAGCTTCGCCAAACAGGAGCACGCCATGCAGGGATTCAAGGGCGACCGAGTACTGATGCGCATCCACATCGGAGAACGTGACAAGTTCGACGGCAAGCCGCTGTTCGAGCAGATCGTACGCCTACTGCGCGGGCGACACTATGCCGGCGCCACCGTATTTCGAGGCGTCATGGGCTTTGGCGCGAGCTCGAAGTTGCATTCGGATTCTTCCGAGTACCTCATGATGGACCTGCCCCTCGTCGTCGAGTGCATCGAGACCGAGGAACGCATCAAGGCGATTCTGCCCGAGCTCGACGGCATGATCGGCGGTGGACTCATCACACTCGAGCGGGCGCGGGTCATCTTGTATCGCCCGCGTGAACGCTCCGGCGACGCGGAGATGGAGGGCTGGTCCGTGGACGTCACCGGCGCGTGGTCGACCTTGGACGCGAGACCGGTCAAGGAAGGCGAGTGACGGGGTCAGCCCGACCCGTTGCCTCCCGCTGCCGAGGCCGATTCCCACACCAGTCCTCGTCGCAGGTTCACAGCGCCTGCCCGGCAACTCGGCGCGCAAGGCGAGGATGAGGCGGCGAGCGCCCGCGCTGACCGCGTTGCTTTGGGTCGATTCCACGGGGCCTGTTTCCGACGGTTCAAGCGCGGGCAGGTCGGCGGCGGTGGGGCGCGGTGGCGGAGCTCCATGGGGCGACGATCGAGCAGTAGCTTGACCTCATGCGTCTCCGGCGTATCGTTCTTCATGTGCACTACGTCGCGTGGCGAACGCGCTGACGTTGTAATACCGAGTGGCGGTGGAGTCCGCCGGAACCGTCGCCCTCCGAGGCGACCAATGACTCCTGCTCGACCGAGTACGCTCGGTCCGCAGGAGTCTTTTGCTTTGGCCCGAGATCATCGGTCGAGATCGCCTGACTCGCCTACGCACTTTGTCGCTGACCCGGAATCCATGATGACGAACGCTCGGTCGGAAACCACACACCCGCATGTCACTGGAGTCGATCGGCTGTCGGCGCGCGAGATACTCGACTCACGCGGGCTGCCAACCGTCGAAGTGTCGATTGCCTCCGGCAGTCATTCTGCCACGGCATCCGTACCATCGGGCAAGAGCACTGGGCGCTACGAAGCGCTCGAACGGCGAGACAGAGACAGTCGGCGCTTCGACGGCAAGGGTGTGCTTGGCGCTGTCGCCGCAGTGAACACGGAGATTGCTGCCGCGTTGCTCGGCCACCCGCTTGCCGACCGGGAGGCCCTGGACCAGCGCCTCTGTGACTTGGATGGCACGCCGAACAAGAGCCGGCTCGGTGCCAACGCCATTCTCGGCGTCTCACTCGCCGCCGCACGGCTTCGGAGCGTGATGGAAGCACGGCCACTCTACGAATCGCTCGGTGGTTCACACGCGACGCTTCTGCCAGTGCCGTGCCTCAACGTCATCAACGGCGGCGCTCATGCCCCGAACGCCCTGGACTTTCAGGAGTTCATGCTCGTTCCGGCCGGTTTCGCGACCTATTCCGATGCACTGCGCGCCGGCGCCGAAACGTACCACGCGCTTGCGGCGCTCCTCGAGGCGGCGGGACTCTCCACGGCCGTTGGCGATGAAGGTGGCTTCGCGCCCGCGGTAAAGCATCCCGTGGAAGCCCTCGACTGGATCATGCGGGCGATCGAAGCGGCACGATACCGGCCCGGTGAGCAGATCTTCATCGCCCTCGATCCAGCCGCGAGCGGATTCTTCTCCGATGGCCGGTATCACTTCGCCGGAGGCGCACACTCTGCCTCCGAGATGCGCGACTTCTACGACGAGTGGCTGCTGCACTATCCCATCATTTCCATCGAGGACGGACTTGCCGAGGACGACGTCGATGGCTGGAGGTTGCTGACGAAGTTCCTCGGCAATCGTGTGCAGCTCGTCGGAGACGACATCTTCGTTTCGGATCCAGAGCGGATCCGCTGGGCCGTGAAGGAGGAACTGGCTAACGCGGTGCTGCTCAAGCCAAATCAGATCGGCACGGTGAGTGAGATCTTCGAAACGACGCGAATCGCCAAGGACGCGGGGTATCGCCTTATGATGAGCCATCGGTCAGGCGAAACGGACGACTCCTTCATCGCCGACCTCGCCGTGGCGCTCGGCACCGGTCAGATCAAGGCCGGCGCGCCCGCGCGTGGCGAGCGACTGGCCAAGTACAATCAGCTCCTGCGCATCGAGGAATCGCTCGGTGCACGAGCAGTATTCGCCGGCCGTCGCGCCTTCGCGCACTTCACGGACACCCACTGACCGCCTTCAGACTTGCACATCGCGAGGGCGTCACGGTATGGCCGCGCACGCGCAGGTAAGGGTATGCTGATCTCCTCATGCATCGGGCAACTCAGGTGCTCACCCGGGGAATAGCGCGTCGACAAGCGCGGCAAACTCTCGGAGGGCCGGGGGCACTAGCGTCGTTGCGCGGGATTGAGACGCCTGATGACGTTCGGCGTTCTCACGAAGCCGTTCCAGTGCCCAGGCGCGCAGGCGATTGCCGTAGGTACCGTAGGCTTCGGCGAGCTCGGGTCGCAGCGGGGCGAGATGATGACGAGCCCGGGAGTGCGACAACAAGCGGTCAAGAGCACCTGGCGACGCCTCGATTGGCAGGGTGTCGAGGAATGGTGGATCGAACAAGGGAGGAATGCGGCGCGCCGCATCGTTGAGCGCTGCTGCCACTGTTTGCTCCAGCACGCTGTCTGCGGCAGCGCGTGCCCGGAGAAGTGCCGCGTTCGGGCCATCGAGCAAAGCACGCCGCGCCGCGTCTCGCGCATCGCTGCCCTCACGCCATGCGACAACGGCCGCTTGGGCGGCTTGGTCGAGCGCCGTGTCCGCTGACGACCCGAGCTCGTCCGTCACCAGTTCGATTTCGTGCGCCATGGCGTTGCGTCCGCGGTGCTCCTCCACGGTTGACGGCTCGAGCGCCCCTCGGCCCATCAGCGCGGCATTGAGTGCCCCGAGAGGGGCTCGCGCGCGGCGTGTGCGCGCGACATCGGACAGCTCCTGTCGAGTAGCCACCATGGGCAGCAAGTCGTCATCGCGCCAGCGGACGAGCGCCTGGTCTTCACCCGGCACGACCGACATGGCACGGACCCGGATGTCCGCTGATCCAGTCGCCTGGGCGATGTCGCGACGGACATATTCGATCGCGGACGTGCGCTCCGATTCCGGAATGAGATCGCTCTTGCTCATCGGCACCTCCACGGCGATGCCGGCATGCGTCAGGCCACCAACGAGCGCGACCTCGTCGCGACCGAGTGGTGTGCCGGCGGCAACGAGCACGATTCCGACATCACACCGCGGCAGCCACGCGAAAGTCTGCGCTGGTCCGCTCTGACTGAGCGAGCCAACACCAGGCGTGTCGAGCAGGGCCAGCCCGAGCGGCAGATGCGGAGTTCGAATCAGTATCGACCGTACGCGCCGCACATTGTCTCGATTGCCGGATTCGGTCGCGTAGTCCGGGAGGCGTTCCGCTCCAATGACTTCGTCATGACCGTCCGCGAAAAAGACGCGAACGAGGTCCGGGCCGTGCACGACTCGAAGTGGGACGGCGGTGACCGGTGTGGCGCCGACGGGCAATAGCGGAACTCCAACCAGCGCGTTGATCAGCGACGACTTTCCGGAGCTCACGCGCCCGAAGATTCCAACGTCAATCGTATCGGTGGTGGCACGTTCCGCCGCGGCCGCAATGAGGCCTCGTACCTCGACGAGTCCGAGGCTGGTGCTCAGGGACTCCGCCATTCGTAACACCTCCCCGAATGGCCCACGTACCTGAGACGCACGCTCGCGGAGTTGCTCGCCGTGTTGCGGCCCGAGCACCTCGCGGCCCCGTGCCATCAGCTCACGCAATTCTGACGCAATCGCTTCGACCTCGGCCGAAGACTCCGTGTCGATGGCCCCGTAGCCGCGCAACGTTTGCGGCGTCAATTCCGAGAGCGCGATATCCACGAATCGGAAGCTGGTCATGACGCTCCACCGGGAGGACAGCGTGGCCCGCGGCCGGGGCAAATGCAGATGATCCAGTGTCGCCAGCATTCGAGCGCGGCCGGCTTTCACCAGTGACAGCAGCATGCGCGATTCTGGTTCGCTCAGGTCAGGCTGCTCGGTGGAGAACACTGATGAGTGCGCATGCGCGAGCCGTTCGACGTCACGTAGCAATCCATCCACGTGCGCGAAGGTGCTCTTGATACGACGAGCCTGATGCTCGTTGAGGGTAGCCATAGTGGCAGGGGGGTACGAGGAGGGGTTTTCTGTCGCGCAGAGCGTCTCAGGTTCCGGGGAGGACGCGCAGGCGTACGTCCAGATGCGATCGGTCCGCGATGGTCATGGCCAGCGGCCCATGCACGCGAAATCGACAATTCCGAGCGAACGGTTGGGCCAGCCGAACCAGTCCCGGAATCGACCGACGTCGACGACAAGCAACAGGCTCACGGTTGAAGTAGCGCAGGTCCACGAAATTCGGTGGTCGACGCTCCATCGCCATCCGAGGACACCCTCGCGGTGGCGAGCGCGATCGCCCCGAGGATCGTGAGCACGCCGCCATACCAGAACCCTGCGGCGTACGAGACGTGCGTCCACAACAGACCGACGACGATGCTTGACGTCAGGTCGCCAAACGAGTTGACAGTCGCCAATGCTCCGTATCCCACGCCACGACGGTCGAGCGGTAGCAGGTCCGCCGCCAGCGCGCGTTCCATCGAATCGACGATGGCGATGTAGAGTCCGGCCAGCGCGAACAGAACGGCGAGGAGCGGTACGTTGGCCGGAACGACGCTGAATCCGATGCACATGGCGCCGAACAGGGCATAGCCCACCGAGAGGATGCCTTTCTTGTTGATCCGGTCACCGAGGGCGCCCACCGGATACGACGCGCTGGCGTAGACCACGTTATGAAAGATGTAGAGGCCGATGCCGATACGGCCGGCCCGTACGCTCCCGTAGTGTGGCGTGAGTAGCGCGACGGCGCGCAGCACTAGTAGCGTGTGGGCAAAATTGCCGAAGCCGAAGATGCCCACCGCGGCCGAGTAGCGCCAAAATCCGCGAGGGATCTCACGGAGCGATGCCATGAATCGGAGCGTCGGTTGTGGCGCGCGCGGGATGTCCTTCAGCACGACAATGACGATGAATACCGTCACGGCGCCGGGAATGAACGCGATGAGGAAAATGTGCCGCAGTGCGATGACGCCGACGAGAGAGAGCGCAATCGCCGGCCCAATGATGGCGCCGAGCGTGTCCATCATCGTCTCGAACCCGAATGCCCGCCCGTGGGCCTCCGGCGGTACGCTCTCCGACAGCAGCGCATCGCGCACCGGCCCTCGCGCTCCTCGACCCATCCACGCCGCCATACGGATCACGGCGATCTGCCACCACGCGGTGACGAGGCCCATGAGCCCCATCATGGCCGTGACGAAGTAGCCGATGGCCAGGATGGGTTTCCGTTTGCCGACCCGGTCGGAATAGAACGACATCCACAGCTTGAGGAGGCTCGAGCCGGCATCAGAGAATCCCTCGATGACACCGAGTGCCGCAGCGCCTCCACCAAACGTCACGAGGAAGAGTGGCAGCACCGCCGTAGTCAACTCGTGTCCCGTGTCGGAGAACAGGCTGAGCATGCCGATGGCGAACACGTTGCGAGTAAGCCACCGCTTCCTTTTTGCCGACACCGGCGGAGGCGCGCCTTCGCGATCGTGCGCAGAGGAGCCTGCCTCCTGCTGCGTCATGTCGGTTGTTGCCGGAGGATGGCCACGGTCGCGGGCGCGGGTGACGCCTTCAGGGACTCGCTGTAACCGTAGCAGTCAATCGCAGCGACGGCGCCAGCGAACGAGCCCGCCGGTATCATCTCCATGGGTCGATCGGGCCGTGGCGCATTGCGATGGGCTCCGTGAGTCAACAGGGAGGTTTGTGTAGGAGTCATCAGCACGATCTGCCACGACGAAACGCGGGACAGAACGGCGGTTGAGAGGCGGACTCCACCGCCATCGCGCCGATACGTTACGCGCGGCGCGTAGTCGTGTCAACGCAGCGTGACAGCGGATCGTGCGGCGACGTGCCCTATTGCTCGGAGCCGCTGTTGAGTGAGGAGCGGGCGCGGTCACGGTAGACGCTTCGGCACACTAGGCGCCGTCAACGAGATGCGTTTGCTCTCACGTTCGCACGCGGCGTGCGGCCGCCGCGCCCAGCGTGACCGAAAGACTCGCGAGGACGATGCTCCCAAACGCGTACAGGCCAGCCTTTTCGTAATCATGCCGATTGATGAAGGACATGACCTCGGGCGTGAATGCAGCAAGATTCGTGAAGCCGCCGCAGAACCCGGCCTTCATGAAGTAGCGAAGCCCCTCCGCGTCATAGCGAATCAGGACAGCTTCGACAATCGATCCCACCGCGAACGATGCGATGATGTTGAGGGCGATTGAGGCGGGAAGCGCCCCGTTCAGACGATCGTATACCCCAGAAGCGAGTCCATAGCGTGCGACACCACCAACTGCGGCCCCGAGGCCGACAAGCATCAGCACGTTGACCGGTCGTTGCAAGCGTTCACCCCTGAAGATCGCGTCGATGCCGAACGGGACATGATACGAGCGGCGCGTCGCGTTCCTCGTCCCCGATGAGCGGTGGATGACGTTGGCGCGTTCCCCAATACGTGTCAGCGGCGCGTTGACCACGCCGATCATTGCCACCGGGGAGGATGTTCTCTCAAGTGCACGCGATTGTCGCTCCTGTCACATTGCGTAAGCGCTACTCGAGCGCCATTGTGCACGGTACGAACGAATTGCTTGCTCGTGGGCGATGGTGTTCCGCCCGAACTGCCGCGTGACGACCCGTTCATGAGTCGTTGACCGTGCTAATGACGCCTACTCCTCTGCGCCCAACGTGGGCGCTGGCTGTAGGCCTCGGCGGCGCGGTTTTTTTGTGTCCGCTGAGCTTTTCACCAGCCTCCACGTGGCGTGTCACCTGACCGAGGAGGGCACCGCCACGGTAGACGCCCGAATGATGAAATGTCTGTGCATGGACGCCTCAGCGTTGCCGGTTGACAATCATAGTTGTTTCTCCAAACGGCATAGCTCGCAGGTTGGAACTGCGCGGTCAGTACGTGAGACGTCAGCCATGTCACCGGCGCCGCGCGCGTTCACGCACCGCCTCCTACGTCGATGATCGACGCGTCGAACGTCGGTGCGACTCGTCGAATGAGCTCAACCGAGATCCTCGCCTCGGCCTGGTACCAGCTCACGTCCGAAGCGGGCTTGGTGCGGTAAATGTCTTCCCAGTGATCGGTGCATGTCATGTCGGACACTATCCGGCAGCGCCAACCTCGTCAACGATGGCCCGCCAACGTCGCCCGCGACGTCGAATGCGCCACCTGTGTCCTCACGAAGTTGCTCGGCGCGGTTGACATCAGCATCGTCTTCGGTCTAACATATTTGCGCGATGGCGATGGAGTCCGCCCTGAACCGCCGATGCGCCTGTCTTCACATGAGGGTAGCATTGCGCTGATGACTCCTACCCAACCTCCCTGCTCGTGGCGGAGTCCATCGCTTGTCCCATCAACTGGCCGTTCGCGCGCGTCGCGTATCTCGCATCATCGCGACTCTCCGTCGCGCGCTGGTGGCAACCGCCCTCGTAGCGCCCATTGCGCTCACGCAATCGCCGTCTACGCGTACACCGGTTGAGTTTCCGCCGCGACTCGTGGTGTTCATTACCGTCGATCAACTGAGCCCTATCTATTTCGATCGCTTCGGCTCGCAGCTGACGGGCGGGCTGGGGCGACTGCTTCGCGGTGGGGCCGTATTCACCAACGGTTTTCAGGACCACGCAACAACGGAAACCGCTCCCGGCCACGCATCGACAATGTCGGGCCGATTCCCACGGAGCACCGGCATCTTCCTAAACACCATCGGCGTTCCCGATCCTCAGGCACCATTGATCGGTGGCGGCGGACCGGGGGCGAGTCCTTTCCGCTTTCGCGGAGGAACGCTCATCGACTGGCTGCGTATGAAGGACCCGCGCGCCCGCGCGCTGTCCGTGTCACGCAAGGATCGCGGTGCAATTCTGCCGCTGGGCCGAGCACATCAGGATGTGTATTGGTACGCGTCGGATGGACGCTTCACGACGAGCCGCTATTACGCGGATACGCTGCCGTCGTGGGTGCGGAAGTTCAACGATCGCAAGGTTCCCCAAAAGTCCGCCGAACAGGCGTGGACGTTATTGTTGCCAAACAGCGCCTACCCTGAGCCAGACACGGTCGACGTCGAGAGCCTCGGCATCGAAAATGTGTTTCCCCACGTGATGTCCTCCGATGTCGCGCAGGCCACGCGGGAGTTTCTCCAGTTTCCGTGGATGGATCAGCTCACCGCCGATCTCGCGCTCGAGGGCGTCAACGCGCTGAAGCTCGGTGCGGGCGCGTCAACGGACATACTCGCGGTTTCATTTTCGACGACCGACGCCATCGGGCACCGATTCGGGTCGGAATCACGCGAAGTCCACGACCAGATTCTTCGACTCGATCGGACGATGGGAGCCTTCATCGACTCGCTGTACCGCATGCGAGACTCGAGCGAGATCATTTTCGCGCTCACGGCCGATCATGGCATTACGCCGACGCCCGAGTTGTGGTCGGCCCGCACGCACCAACCCGCGTACCGCGTGAGCCTCGATACAGTCGCGAGACAATATCGCGACGCACTGGAACAGCGGGGCCTTGCGCGCGAAGCATTCTCATTCGACAGCGGCATCCTCGTTGTCGATCGCGGCGCATTCGCGCGGTCGCGCATCAACGCGGATTCAATTATCGACGCATTTGGGCGAGAAGCAACAGCTCGACCGGGCGTGCTTCGCGCCGAGCGGCGCGAACTCCTCGCGCAGGCCGACACGGTACGCGATACAATCACTCGGCGCTGGCTGCACACGTTGCCACCAGACAGTCCGGCGGCTCTCGTCGTTACCCTGAAGCCCAACAGCGTGTGGGGCGGCTATGCGACGGGAATTCACGGTGGGCCGTACGATCCCGATGCACACGTCCCCGTGATCTTCTACGGCCCCGCGTTCAGGCCGGGCCGATACGACGGGTTCGTGCGGGTCGTCGACATGGCTCCAACGCTGGCGCACGTCATGGATGTCACGCCGACCGATACACTGGATGGCCACGTGCTCATCGCCGGGTTGAAGGGGACTGCGCCCTGAGTGCTTGTAGTCTTCGGGCACACGCGCTCTTGCGCGCTCCTGGGTGAGGGCATCGCCGCTATCGACGTCGATGCCTCACTCACGATCGCCTCCACTTGCGCTCACGCGGCCCCGGAGGAGTGCTCGAGCAGCAGACGCGCAAGCACGTGTTGGCGCTTGCCCGCCAACAGCGCCGCCGCGAGTACCTGCGCCGAGCTCGCGTCCCAGGTGATTCCCTCGAGCTCCGCGACGCGCCGCGGCAGTGATTCGATCGCAGACGCATACGCGAGTATCAGGTCCTCGTCGATGCCGGGCGCACCATGCGCGTGCCGAGACACTTCGATCTGCGTGACGAGATGCAGCGTGGCGACGCGTTCGGCGAAGTCGCGCATCTCGACAATGCGCAGCAGGTGGGGCACTGCAGCATACGCGGCGGAGAACACCCTGTTACCCGGGCACAGCGTCGCCCAGGCGCCATACCAGAGCTCCGTACGCTCGTCGTCGTCCTGCGTGGCATACAGTGCCGCGAGCAAGGGGGCGATGTCTTCGGCAGAGCCGAATGCCTGTGCGAGTTCGCTCCAACGTGGACTCGCCAGGTCGAGCGGTTCGGCGCTCATGGTGCGGCGGCGGCGGCGCCAATGCCCGCTGCGCGGCCCGTCGCCCACGCCCAGAGGAAGTTGTATCCGCCAATCGGGCCGAATGCATCGAGCACCTCGCCGCAGAGATAGAGCCCCTTGTGCAATCGGCTCTGCAACGTGCGCGGATCGACCTCCGCCAGGCTTACGCCGCCTCCGGTGACCTCCGCCTTCCTGTAGCCCTCGTCGGATGTCCACAGCAGCGGACCACGCACGAGCATGTCGACAAGCCGCAATCGCTCCTCCCGCGTCAACTCCGACAGCAAACGGTCGGAGGGAATGCGCGCGCCCTTGATCAACATGTCAGCAAGCCGGTCGGGCAGCTCGGCGCGGACAACGCCCGTCACTGTGCGCGCGCCACGCGGCGCGAGTCGTAACGACCATTCGTCGTCGGTCAGCGGCGCCCATCGCACTGACAGTTGCGCCGGTTGCGCGTCCAGCTCGGCGCGAGAACGTACGACAACGTGCGACACGTCGAGCACCGACGGGCCGCTGTAGCCGTGATGCGTGAACAGAAATCCACCGCGTGAGGTCGCCGAACGTGAGGCACTCGTGGCAGTGATGTCGACCGTCAGTGAAACACCGGCGAGATCCGCATGCGGTGCTGGCGAGGCGACGATCGGAGTGAGCGCGGCGTATGTCGGGTGCAAGGTGTGACCGAGCCGTTGCAGCAGCCGAAGACCGGTGCCATCACTGCCGGTCAGCGGTACGGAGAGGCCACCGGTCGCGATGATGACGGCGTCCGCTTCGATCGGTGGTGCGCCGGCGCACGCCACCAGCCAGCCACCGTTGGCGGCACTGACGTCGGTGACCTGCGTATCGAATTGAATGCCTGCCCCGCGTCGTCGTGCGAGCGCGAGGAGACCATCGCGAACATCTCGCGCCTTGTGTGACGCCGGAAAAAGCTTGCGCGCCTCCGGCTCCTCGACGAGCGCAATACCCACCTCCTGCTCGAAGAAGGCGACCTGCTCGGCGAGTGGCCAGTTTCGAACGAGCTTTCGCAGTGTGTTTGGAGAGCTGTCGGTGACGAAGCGAGTCTCGTCGAGTACCGACGGAAGCACATTGCATCGGCCGCCTCCGCTGATGAGGATCTTGCGACCGCCATCGCGCGTTCGTTCGAGCAGCACCGTCTCCGCGCCGGCGCCGGCGGCAAAGATCGCCGCCATCGTGCCCGCTGCCCCTGCCCCGATCACCACCACGCGTCGCATGCAGTCAACGTCCCTGGTGCAACCTGGAAAGGGAAGTCTTCGAGCTCATGGTGAGACGCGCATGAACGTAAGGCCGGCGTCCCATGTGGCGCCTGCGCCTGGCGTCGGCGACAATCCGAGGCGGTCGCGCTCCCGACCATGCGCGCTCGGAGAGTTGGCCACAGCAGCGACATCGCCGCGCCGACCAGTAGCGCCGCGGCGACGATCCGCTGCGGAGCACGCCGCCGGTTTCGAAGCCCTCCGGCGCCAACGTGGCGCCGAGTACACCCAGTACGACCAGGGCGAGTATTGCATAGCCGCCGTGCGGGTCCGCCCACATTCGTTTGCAATCTCCACGTGCGCCGGCCTCAAACTTCCAACTCGTCTCCCTCGCGCGCTACCGCAACGTAGAGCACCGGCATCAGGAATACGCTGATCAAGAGCCTGGAAAACAGGCCACCGACGATCACCAGCGCGAACGGCCGCTGCGAGTCTGACCCTACCCCGGTGGAGAACGCTGCCGGCAGCAGGCCCAGTGCGGCCACCAGGCCCGTCATCAGGATGGGACGCAATCGGAGCAGCGCCGCTTCATGTGTGGCCGCCGCGATGGAGCGGCCCTGCTGCCGCAGTTCGTTCGCATACGAAATGAAGACAACCGCGGTCTGCACCGACACACCAAACAGTGCGAGAAACCCGATCGCCGACGACACCGAGAACGGCGTATTGCTCAACCACAGCGCGAGCACGCCGCCCAGCGGCGCCGAAAGCAACACGCCGGCCACGGTGATCGCGGGAAACTTGAAGTTCTGGTAGAGCGTGAACAGCAGGAAAAATATCAGCGCGAGCGTCACCGGAATCACGATCGTAAGCTGTCCGCGCGACGCCGTGTACTCCTCGTATTCGCCGCCCCACGCGATGTGATAGCCTGACGGCAGTTTCACCTGCTCCGCCACGCGCTTCTGCGCCTCCTGCACCGCGCCTGCAAGGTCGCGCCCCTCCACCGAATACTGCACGCCGATGTAGCGCGAGTTGTCCTGCCGATAGATGAACGACGCACCGGTGCTCACACCGATCGTCGCCAGCTCGCGCAGCGGCACCTGCGCCCCGCCTGGCGTCGCCACCAGGATGTTGCCGATCTCCTCGGGCGTCTGGCGGAACTGCTCCTTGAGCCGCACGACGAGGTCGAACGTGCGCTCACCCTGCACCACCTGCGTGGCCGCCGATCCCCCAACGGCTGCCTCGATGAGGCCGTTCACGTCGGCGACGTTGATGCCGTAGCGCGCGATCTTCGCGCGGTCGACGTCGATGGTGAGACTCGGCTGCCCGAGCTCCTGCACGAGCGTCACGTGCGTGATGCCGCGCACGCCGTCGAGCACGCGCTTGATCGCCTTGCCGCGCTCCTCGAGCGTCGTGAGGTCCGTGCCGAACAGCTTGACGTCGAGGGAGCTCTTCAAGCCCGTCTCCGCCTCGTCCACCGCATCCTCGGCCGGCTGCGTGTAGTTGAAGTTCACGCCGGGTAGCGTCGACAGCTTCTCGTCGATTGCGTCGATCAGCTCTTTTTTCGAGTGATGTGAACTGTTCCACTCGCCGTACGGCTTGAGCCCGACGTAGAACTCGGCGTTGAAGAAACCGGTGGGGTTGGTGCCGTCGTCCGGACGGCCGTGCTCGGAGGTCACGACCGTTACCTCGGGGAATGAGCGGATCGCAGCGCGAATCTGCGGTACCAGCTTCGACGATTCGTCGAAGGAGATGGTGTACGGCATCGTCGCACGGACCCAGAGCGTCCCCTCGTCCAGCTTCGGCATGAACACCGCGCCGACCGCGTTGAACAGGACGACCGAGAGAATAAAGCTGGCGATCGACCCGCCGATCACGATGCGCGGACGTGCCATGCTCCACGCGAGAATCCGCGCATAGCGGTCCAGTATCCAATCGTAGATCACGTTGCGGCGCTCCTTGTGGCCCACCCGCAACAAGACGGAACAGAGCACCGGAATCACCGTAAGGGTGACGAGCAGCGCGCCGAGAAGCGCGAAGATCATCGTGTCGGCCATCGGCTGGAACAGCCGCCCCGACGGGCCCGAGAGGACGTAGATGGGCAGGAAGCTCGCAACCACGACGCCAACCGCATAGGCGATCGGCCGGTCCACCTCCGCCGCCGCCGATGTGATCACCCGGTGAATTCCAGCCTTTGCGTTCTCCGGCAACGACAGCTGCCGATGAATGTTCTCCACCATGACCGCGGCACCATGGACGAGAATGCCGAAGTCGATGGCCCCGATGGAAAGCAGGTTTGCCGGAATATGTCTGAGATCCAGGCAGATGAAGGCGAACAGAAGCGAAAAGGGGATCGCGATGGCCACGATCAGCCCCGCCCACACGTCGTACAGGAAGAAGATCAGGACGACGACGACGAGCAGGATGCCGCGCAGCAGATTATCGCGAACGGTGTGCGTCGTCAGCGCAATGAGTTCGCTGCGGTCGTAGTACGGCCGCACCTTCACGTCGGCGGGAAGGATGCCGTTGTTCAGCTGCGCGGTCTTCTCCTCGACGCGCTTGAGCACGGTCTGCGCCTGTTCGCCGACGCGCATGAGGACGATGCCCTCCACGGCATCGTTCTGCGCCATGAATCCGAACTGGCCGAGTCTCGGCGGGTGACCGATGACGACGTCGCCGACGGACTTGACCAGCACCGGCGTGCCATTCTGCACCTTGAGCACGACGTTGCCGATATCCTCGAGCGTGGTGATGCGCCCGAGTCCGCGCACGTAGTAGAACTGGCCACCCTCGGAGTAGAAGCCGCCGCCGGCATTGGAGTTGTTCGCGCCGAGCGCCGTTGCCACGTCACCGGCGGAAAGGCCGGCTCCGGCGAGCTTCGTCGGATCGAGCAGTACCTGATACTCCATCGTCTCGCCGCCGAGTGACGAGAGGTCCGCCACTCCCGGAACCGAGCGATACTGCTTGTCGAGCACCCAGTCCTGGAGGACCTTGAGCTCCATGGCGGAGCGGTCGGGGCTCTCCAGCACGTAGCGGTAAACGAGGCCGGACGGCGACGTGAGCGGCGTCATGCCCGGCGTTACGCCGCTGGGCACGGCGATGTCGGCGATGCGCTCGAACGCCTGCTGTCGCGCGAAGTAGTTGTCGATTCCGTCCTCGAACGTGAGCCGCACGTCCGAGAGGCCATAGAGCGACATCGAGCGCGACACCTTGAGCTTGGGCAGGCCGCTCATCCCGTTCTCGACCGGAACGGTAATGAGGCGCTCGACTTCCTCCGCGGCGTGACCCGGCCACTGCGTGACGATCTCCACCATAGGGGGCGAGATGTCCGGGTATGCATCCACAGGCAGTCGCGAGAGCGACCACACGCCGACCGCGATGATGGACACCGTCATCAGCAGGATCAGGAGCGGCTGCCGGAGCGATGCGCGGACGATGCGGTGAACCATCGACGGCGCGGAGTGCGCTTCGAACTCCTCCGCGACGTTGTCAGTGTGTGCGTGATCGGGCGGACCCGAGGCGTTGTCCTCGTAGGGCCCCGTCACTGGTTCCCCGCGAACTGGAGGAACAGCGATCCGTCCACGACGATACGATCGCCCGCCGCGAGTCCCGACTTCACCTCGTAGCTGTCCCCGACCCTCGCACCGATGGTGATGGCGCGGCGCGCGAAGTGATTGTTGGGTACGGCCATGTAGACGAAGGGAAGATTCTGGTCGTCGCGCAGCACGGCAGACGCGGGGATCAGGATGCCGTTGCGCGCCTGCGTCGCCTTGATCGACACGTTCACGAGCATGTCGCGCTTGAGGATGTCGCGCGGGTTCGGTGCGACCACGCGCACCGCCGTCGCCTTCGACGACGGATCCACCAGTGATCCGACGTACGACACACGGCCCGCGATCGGCGTCGGCTGCGCCGCGGTGACGATCGTGGCCTCCTGTCCCGCGGCGACCGCCGCCAGGTCCGACTCGAATACGTTCGCCATCACCCATACAGTGGAGAGATCCGAGATCGTGAAGCACTGCGTGGTGCCGGCGGTGATGAGCTGTCCGGGATTGCAGAGCTTCTCGACCACGGTGCCGTCGATGGGCGCGCGGATTACCGCCTCGAGCGTCGACACCGCGCGATTCTCGCGTACCGCAGAGATGCTCGCGGCGTCTACCCCGAGCGCACGCATCTGCTCGACGGCCGCATCGCGGTCGGCGAGCGCGCCGGACGCGTCGGTCTGCGCTTGTTCCAGTTCACGCCGGGGAATCGCGTCATTCTTGAAGAGCTGCTCGTCGAGGTCGGCGATGCGCTGGAGGTTGCGGTATGCCGACTGCGCCTTCCGGTATGCGGCAGTCGCGGTCGCGAAATCCGGCGACGTCACCATCGCGAGCGGCTCGCCGCGATGCACGACGCTGCCGGGGTTCACGAGGATCCTGGTGATCGGCCCCGACACGGGCGCCAGTACCCCGGTGGATCGATCGCCATTGAACGCCACGGTGCCCGTCGTGGAGATGGACGAGCGGTACGACGTTACGTCGACGGACGACACGCGGATGCGCGTGGCCTGTGCGGCGGTCAGCGCGACCTCGCGCGCGCGCGCGCTCGTATCGCTCGCGACGAGCGGACCGGTGCCGTCGGTCGCTGGCTTGGGCGTGTCCTTCGAGCAGGCGGCGAACGTGAGGCACACAACGACTCCGGTCATGCGCAGCGCCGGCTTCATGCGGGTAGTCATGGATTTCTCCGCGAGTCGATTCGCACGAGTGGGGTGGCGGCGGCGCGCTCGAGGTCGGCGCGAGCGGAGTTCGCGGCGGCGAGGGCGTCTGCGTATTGCGTCTCTGCGTCGAGCAGGTTCCTGCGCGCGTCGAGTACATCGAGCGCGGACGACCCGCCAAGCCCATAGCTCACCGACGCGACGCGGTACGTCTCCCGCGCCGCAGGCAGCAAGGCATCGCGAATGAACACCGCCTGGCGCAGCGCGGCATCCGCGGCGGCGTGCGTGGCGCGCACGTCCTGCGACACGGCGGCGCGCTGGTCGCGATACGTGGCGCTCAACTCTTTCTCGTGGTGCTGGCTCTCCGCGATCTCGCCCTTGGCATGCTGCCAGTAGAACACCGGCAACGGCAGGGCGATGCCCGCCGAGAAGAGCGCGCCGGAGCCGTCGGGTCCGTAGTCGCGCTGCGCGGAGAGTGTGAAGTCGGGCAGCCAGAATTCACGCGCGAGACTCGTGTTCGCATGCGCGCCGGCCTGCTGGCTTGCGAGCGCCGCAAGTTCGGGGCGCGCATCGAGTGCGGCCTGCTCGACGAGCGCGACGTCGGGCAGCGGGGGCGGAAACTCGAGCGAATCGCCCGGAGCGATCGGCGTGCCCAGTGGCTGCCCGATCAGGCGATCCACGGCGTCCATCGCGGTCACGAGATCACGCTGGGCACCGATGAGATCGTTGTCGGCCTGCGCGAGAGCAACTTGTGCCTTGAGCACGTCGAGCTTGGCTGCGGTTCCGCCCTGGAACCGCGCCTGCGTCTTGGCGAGGAAGTCCGCCGCGAGCGCGCGGTTCGTCTGGAAGATCTCGCGATGCCGGCCGGCGACGAGCAGCGTGTCGTAGCTGCGCGAGGTCTGCGCCGCGAGCTGCTGGCGCACGCCTGTGAAGCCGAACTCCGCGACCCGCACGTCCGCTGTCGCAATGTTGTTCCGTAGACGGAACTTGTCGGGAAACGGCACCGAGATGCCGAGCGCTGCATTTTTCTGCTGCGCGCCACCGAGGTTCAGCACCCCGGGTTGGCCGTCGAGCGAGTACGAGAAGGCGGGATCCGGAATCGCGATCGCTTGCACGCGGCGTGCGCGCGCTTGGGCGGTCTGTTCGCGGGCGATGTCGAGCTGCGGATTGTTTGCGAGCGCCGCCGCGATGGCCGCGTCCCTGGTCAACTCAAGGGAGTCGCGGCGCATGGCGCCAGGTGCCTGCGCCACGAGCGTGGTGGCATGCGCCACCACGACGAGCGCTGCCGTCGGGAATTTCATTGATTCTGTTGTGAGGTAAAGCGCCGACTCGGCAAGAAGCGGGCGGCGCGGTGCTAGGAGCTCACATCAGAGAGGCGGCGCCCTCGAGCTGTTCGAGAGTGTGCGCTCTACGCCGCCCGCCAGTCTCGCTTCCGCGGCGTGGGACACTCGCTGCGCGCGCGTCGGCTCCGGCAAGCGAGACCGTTCTTCCACACGCCCATGCATGGTGAGCAGCACGCACTCTGCACACGTGCTCGGTTGATGGCCGGGATGCGCCTTCGTGCGCGGCGCTTCCACGTGCGGATCCATGGGGCGATCCTCACGACCTTCGGCAATCGGCGCGAACAGAAACACCAACTGCGTGACTACGGCCAACGCGCGGCCCAGCCGGTGTATCCAGTTTCTGCGGACGAGACTGCGGGTCGGGATCTTCATGGGTGCACCAGTAGAGTACCCCGTTGATCCGTTGTGTGCCAGCGGTAGCACCGCGCTCCCTCCACCCGTGCGCCCCTGCCGACTACCTTTCTCGTCTGCCCATGACTAAACGCGACGAGGCTCTCGAGTACCATTCGCGCGGACGACCCGGCAAGATCGCGGTCGTCCCCACAAAGCCGCTCAACAACCAGCGCGATCTCTCGCTCGCGTACTCGCCTGGCGTAGCTGAGCCCTGTCTCGCGATCAAGGACAATCCCGACGACGTCTACAAGTACACGTCCAAGGCCAACCTCGTTGCCGTCGTCACCAACGGCACCGCTGTACTTGGGCTCGGCAACATTGGCGCGCTGGCCAGCAAGCCCGTCATGGAAGGCAAGGCGAACCTCTTCAAGCAGTTCTCCGACATCGACGTCTTCGACCTCGAGGTCGGTTCAGAGAATCCCGACGACGTCATCAAGTTCTGCCAGCTCCTCGAGCCCACGGTGGGCGGCATCAACCTCGAGGACATCAAGGCGCCGGAGTGCTTCTACATCGAGGAGACGCTTCGGAAGACGATGGGCATCCCGGTCTTCCACGATGACCAGCATGGGACCGCGATCATCTCCGGCGCCGCGTTGCTGAACGCACTGGAGGTCGCGGGCAAGGACATCGCACAGGTCAAGGTGGTGTTCTCCGGCGCCGGCGCCGCCGCGCTCAGCACGGCCGAGCACTATGTCCGGCTTGGCGTGCGGCGCGAGAACATCCTGATGTGCGATCGCGCTGGCGTGATCTACGAAGGCCGCACGGCCGGTGACTTGGATCCGTACAAGGCACGTTTCCTCGCCAAGACGAGTGCACGGGACATTTCCGATGCGCTCGTGGGTGCCGACGTCTTCGTTGGACTGAGCGTGGCTGGCGCGGTGACCCGCCCAATGGTCGCGTCGATGGCGGCGCGACCGATCATCTTCGCGCTGGCGAACCCAGTGCCCGAGATCACGCCGGAAGAAGTGCTCGCCGCGCGCAGCGATGCGATCATGGCCACCGGTCGCAGCGACTATCCGAACCAGGTCAACAACGTCCTCGGCTTCCCGTTCATCTTCCGCGGCGCTCTTGACGTCCGGGCTACAGAAATCAACGAGGAGATGAAGATGGCCGCGACGCGCGCGCTTGCGTCGCTTGCCAAGCAGGACGTCCCCGACTCCGTTGCCGCGCTCTACGGACTGCGCAACGTGCATTTCGGCGCGAACTACCTCATCCCCTTCCCCTTCGACCCGCGCGTCCTGCTCTGGGTCGCCCCCGCGGTGGCGTGGGCGGCGGTGGCCAGTGGTGTTGCGCGCGAGTTCATCGACCTCGAGCGCTACCGCGAACAGCTCGAAGAGCGACTCGGCCGCGCGCGCGGCATCATGCGCGGGCTCATCAACCGGGCAATGCGCGATCCGAAGCGCATCGTGTTTCCGGAGGGCGAGGAGCCGAAGATCATGCGCGCCGCGTCGATCCTCGTCGACGATGGCATCGCGCATCCGATCCTGTTGGGAAACCACGAGAACATCGAGCGCATCGCGCTCGAGAATCGCATCTCGCTCGAGGGGATCGTCATCGAAGATCCGGCCACGTCGTCGCGCCGCGATGCGTATGCGCACTACATGTGGCAACTTCGGCAGCGGAAAGGCCTGTCGCTCGACGAGGCACGCCGTCAGCTGTTCAATGGCAACTACTTCGGATCGTGCATGGTGGCGCGCGGCGATGCCGACGCGCTGCTCTCGGGCGTTACCATGCACTACCCGGAGACGATTCGCCCTGCCCTCCAGGTAATCGGTGCACATCCCAGCGCGCGGCTCGTGAGCGGCATGTACATGCTGGTCACGGAGCGTCATGTCGTCTTCTGCTCCGACACGACGGTCAATATCGATCCGACGGCTGAACAACTCGCGCAGATCGGATTCGCGGCCAGCCGCATCGCGCGCACCATGGGGATCGTGCCGCGTATCGCGATGCTGTCGTTCTCCAACTTCGGATCTGTCAAGCACCCCGACGCGGAGAAGATGGCGCGCGCGGCGCAGCTGTTGAAGGAGCGCGATCCGACGCTCATCGTTGACGGTGAGATGCAGGCGGACACGGCCTTCGACCCGGAGATTCTCGCGCGCGACTATCCGTTCACCGCGCTCAAGGAACAGGCAAACGTGCTGATCTTTCCGAACCTGAGTGCGGGCAACATCGCGTACAAGCTGCTGCACCACTTGGGTGGTGCGACGGCCATCGGCCCGATTCTTGTCGGTATGCGGCGGCCCGTGCACGTCCTCGAGCGCGGCGCCGACGTCCAGGACATCGTCAACATGGCCGCGGTTGCGGTCGTGGACGCACAGGAAAGAACGCAGTCGGTCGAGCCGGCGTTTGCCGCCGCGAGCTTCGCGCCGACGATCTACTCGAAACTCTAAGGGGCGGGCCAACGGCTCGCGCCACTTCAAGGGACGTACGCTGTGACATCGACCGCAACGACACCGCTCGCCGGATCCGAACACGGTAGCAGCCTTGCCGCCGTACAGGGGCTTTCACCGACGGGCAAGGTGCATTGGAATTATCCTGCGCCAATCCTCATCGAGCACGCCATCGAGCGACACGAAGGACAGCTCGCGGACATGGGTCCGTTCGTGGCCATCACGAAGCCGCATACCGGCCGCTCGCCGAACGACAAGTTCGTGGTGAAGGAGCCGTCGTCGGAAGCCGACGTCGACTGGGGCAAGGTGAATCAACCCCTCAGCCCCGAGCACTTCGAGGCCCTTCGCGCCGACGTCAAGCAGTACCTGAATGCTCGCGACGAGCTCTTCGTGCAGGACCTCTACTGCGGGGCCGATCCGAAGTATCGCCTGTCTGTTCGGTACGTCTCGCCGAACGCGTGGCACATGGCGTTCGTGCGCAACATGTTCGTGCGTCCGGAGCTCGCCGCGCTAGCGGACTTCGCGCCGAACTTCACCGTGCTTCACGCACCAGAATTCCAGGCCGAGCCCGCGAAGCACGGAACGCGAACCACCACGTTCATCGTCCTCAATCTCGCCGAGCGCACCATCCTCATCGGTGGCACGCGCTACGCCGGTGAGTTGAAGAAGGCGATGTTCACCGTGATGAACTACTACATGCCCAAGCAGGGCGTGCTCAGCATGCACTGCTCGGCCAACATCGGACCCGCGGGCGACACGGCGCTCTTCTTCGGCCTCTCCGGCACCGGCAAGACCACGCTGTCCGCGGACGCATCGCGGTCACTCATCGGCGACGACGAACACGGCTGGGGGCCTGACGGCACGTTCAACTACGAAGGCGGCTGTTACGCGAAGGTGATCAACCTTTCCGCCGACGGTGAACCGGACATCTACCGCACGACGCAGATGTTCGGGACGATCCTCGAGAACGTCGTCCTCGATCCCATCACTCGGAAATGCAAGTTCGAGGACCAGAGCATCACGGAGAACACGCGTGCCTCGTATCCGCTGCCGTACATCCCGAACCACGTTCCGTCTGGCCGCGGCGGCCATCCGAAGAACGTCATCTTCCTCACCGCCGACGCATTCGGCGTCCTGCCCCCCATTGCGAAGCTCACCCGGGAGCAGGCGATGTACTACTTCCTCTCGGGCTACACGGCAAAGGTGGCCGGCACCGAGCGCGGCGTCACCGAGCCGCAGGCGACCTTCTCGTCATGCTTCGGCGCCGTCTTCCTCGTCTGGCACCCGACGAAGTACGCCGAGATGCTCGGCCGCCTCATCGATGAGCACAAGGTTGCGGTGTGGCTGGTCAACACCGGCTGGAGCGGCGGTGCGTATGGCGTGGGCAAGCGCATGAAGCTCGGCCACACCCGCAGCATGGTCCACGGTGTCCTCGACGGAAAGCTCGACGGCATTGCGACGCGCACCGATCCCGTGTTCGGGCTCGCCATCCCGCAGACCGTGCCGGGCGTTCCGAACGAGGTCCTCGACCCGCGCGGCACGTGGACCGATGCGGCTGCGTATGACGCGCAGGCGAAGCAGCTGGCCCAGATGTTCCGCACGAACTTCGAGAAATTCGGCAGCGTGTCGGCGGCGATCAGGGCCGCGGGACCGCAGGGATGAAAGCCTGCGGATGATAGGAGGATAGGATGATAGGACGATAGGACGGCACGGGGCGCTCAGGCTTGGGAGTGCCCTTTTGCTTTCCTATCCTCCTATCTTCCTATCCTCCTATCATCCCGTTTTTCATGGACGAGATCTTCCGCGACCCACTCTGGAACAACATCCGCGTTGACGCCGTTGCCCTTCGGCTTATCGACACGCCTGCGTTCCAACGACTGCGGTACGTCCGCCAGCTCGGCCTCGCCTATCTCGTCTATCCCGGCGCCAGCCACTCGCGATTCGAGCACGCACTCGGCGCATATCACCTCGCGCGTCGCACACTCGGCCTCTTTTCCGAGCGTGATCTGACCGCCGGAGTCGGCGTCGACGAATGTCGCCTCGCGCGGTACGCGGCGCTGCTGCACGACATCGGCCACTACCCTTTCTCCCACGCGCTCGAGGAGATCGGTGCTCTCCACCACGAGGAAGTTGCGCGCCCGCTGCTGACGCAGGGTGAAATCGCGGCGATCCTTCGCGACGAGCTCGGTGCAGACGCACCCGAGCGCATCATGGAGCTCATTCGAGGGCGCAGCGCGAGTCCGCTCCAGGGACTCATCTCCGGCTCCCTCGATCTCGACAAGATCGAATACCTGAAGCGCGACGCGTTCATGTGCGGCGTCAACTACGGCGACATCGATGCGGATCGCCTCCTCGACTCCCTCACTCTCGTCGACGATCCGGACAGCGGCGTGCAGCGGGTCGGCATCTCCGAGAAGGGACTCTCCGCGCTCGAGTCGCTCCTGTTCGCGAAGTACCAGATGTACCGCAACGTCTACTGGCATCATGCCGTGCGCAGCGCGACGGCCATGTACAAGCGCCTGGTGGAGGGCGCGTTAAGCGCAGGATCGCTCGATGCGGGGACGCTCGCCTCGTTTACGGACGAGGGCCTCCTCCACGCGCTCGCGGAGCGCTCCCCTACTCCACTGCTTGCGGCACTGCGTGAACGACGACTTTACAAGCGCGCATTCGAGTGTCCAGCTGCAGAGTTGCCACCGGGCATCGGCGAATGGATTGCCGACGACCGAGCGCTGGTTGTGCAGGTCGAAGATCTGATGGCGGCCGAGCTGGGCATGCAGCCAGGCGAAGTTTTACTCGACTATCCGATGAAGACTCAGATGCTCGGCCTCGACATTCCCGTGCGGCGCCGCAATGGTAGCGTTCGCCTGCTTACAACGGAGGGCTGGCGCGGATCCGTGAATTTGCCGAAATTGTCAGAAGAGCTTTACGGTAGTGCACGATGGCTCCGCGTGTTCGTTGCGCATCGCGTCTCCTTGAAGAGCGCGAGAGTGTTGGACCTCGCCGCGCTGTCGGCTGACGAGGTGAGACGTCGACTCGACGCGTACACACCTTTCTTGTCTGACTAAGGTGTCGAGCGTCGGCTACATTGTGCCCTCAGTGAACGGTTACCCTTGAATACGCCTAATTCCTGGTTTGCGCGATGGACTTCGGGAATCGTTGTCCTCCTGTCTGTCGCGTGTTCGGAGACGCCGACCGCGCCGAGCACCGATGTGGTGCTCACGCGACCAGGTGCCCGCCTGACGATCGAGTCGCCGATCCTCGATCAGGTGGTGAGCGACACCGTCCTGACGGTCAAGGGACTGGCCGAATCTGACGGCGGCATCGCCGCCGTGAGGGTCAAGTACAAACCCCTGGACCCGTATGCGGCCGCAGGGGCGTTGGTAACGGTGCAGCTGTATGGCGGGGCGCAGATGGACAACCGCGTCCCATTTTCCGCCACCATCCCATTGTCGCCTGGGCTCCAGACGGTGCTGGTGGAGATCGACTATCGCTCCCCCGGTGCGCCATTCGACCCGCACTTGCTCACGGATACCGCGCAGGTTCGGGTTTACAGGAAATCCACGATCGACATAAGAGCCGGGTTGGCGGACACACTGTTCCAGCGAGGGCTCACGTTGAGCGTCACCACGCGCGGGATCGATGAGCAACCACGCATGGAACTGGTGATCGACGAAGGCACTTCGGCTGCGCGGCGTGTGAGCAACTTCGACGTGCCGACGAGCATGATTGCAGTGGTGCAGTCCAGGGATTCGACCACGTGGAACTTCGACTACCCGGATACGCTGTCC
>DAIUFP010000004.1:64978-137792 GCA_036844565.1 Gemmatimonadaceae bacterium
GCTGTCCAGCGGCAGGCACTCCTTGAAGCTGCGGTTGCGTGACGAGTTGGGCCTCGTCGACTCTGTCACGCGCACCTTCGTGACCTATGTCGCTGATGCGCCGTACACAGTCACGGCCCTCCCCGGCCGCGGTGGAACCGATGCCGACGCGCTCGGACTGAATGCCATCGGTGACGTGGTGGGTTGGGCCAAGGATGCCGCGGGTTCCGATCGCGCGATGCTCTGGCGAACTGGGATTGCGACCGAGTTGACGATGCCCACGACCGCGCGTTCCTCGCGGGCAGAAGGACTGAACGACGCGGGCGATGTCGTCGGTTCCGTAAGTGATACGGCAGGCAGCAGCTACTGCGACCGCGGAGCCCTGTGGAGCGGCTCGACGATGAAGTATGTCGGAGTGGGCACTAGCTACTGTGGCCAATTCGCATTCCGCATAAATGCGCCAGGCGATCTGCTTATTGGGAGATGGCGAAGCATCACGGTAAGCATTTCGCGGCAGGTCACGGGATGGGTCGTGAAGGCGGCCGCTGACACGCAACCGCTTATCGGAGCGCATCCGGCGGAGATGAACAACAGCGCCATTGTGGTCGGAATCTGGATTCCAGAGGGCGGCGCCGCGCGCGCGTACGGGCCCTCGCACGACCCTGGGTTTCGCACTCCCGACAACCCGGGTCCAAACGCCGGAAGCGCGGACTACAGCATCAACGTCACGGGACAGGTCGTAGGCATTTATGCCCAGACCCTCCTGCTCACCTCATCGCCATATACGTCCGCAATCGACCTGAATCCATTTCTCGGCCCCGCGCGATACATGAGCGCTGCCATTCCCGTGCACATCACCGACAACGCCACGATCCTCGCGTTCCAGGACACGATCAAGACGGCGTTCCTCTGGCGTAACGGGAAGACGAGTCGCGTAAAGCTCACCACGCCGGGCTACACGCTCGATCGCGTCGTCAGCATGAACGACCGCGGACAGATCATCGGCCATGCGACTGAGACAGCCACCGCGATCGGCCGCGCGGTGTTGCTGAACCCGGTGCCCTAGCCTTTCGCGGCGGCTCGCGCGCGTCCGTGCGCTTCCGCGAGCTTGCGTGCGATGCCGCGGTAATATCCGGCGTCATCCGCCTTTCCCTGCGCCTCGAGCGACATCGCGGCCAGCTCGATCGCGTACAAGATATTGCCGAGGTACAGCTCGGAAACGGAGGCGACAGTCTCCTCGTCAGCCAACCGAGCGGACCTCCACCGTCTTCGCCTCGTCGGGGCCCGGGCTATTGTCCACGACCTGCACAATGATCGCGGTGATGTTGTCGAGTCCACCACGTCCATTCGCCTCGGAAATCAGCGCCTGCACCTTGCGCTCGGGCTCCGCGCGCGAGCCGAGCAGTTGTCCGAGACGGCGGTCGTCGACCATCCCCGTGAGGCCGTCGCTGGCGACGAGGAACAGGTCGCCCCCACGGACATCGCCGCGGTAGACATCTGGCTCCACGTCCGGACTCGCACCGACACAGCGCGTGATCACGTTGCTATACGGATGGTAGCGCGCCTGTTCCGGCGTGAGGAAACCGGCGTCGACCTGCTCCTGCACGTAGGAGTGGTCCTTCGTGAGCTGCGACAGCGTGCCGTCGCGCATCAGGTACACGCGGGAGTCGCCGACCTGCCCGATCAGGTAGCGGGAACCGGAGATCATGAGGACGGACGCCGTCGTCCCCATGCCCTGCTTGTCGACTTCCGTGATGGTGCGGTCGTGGATGGCGCGATTCGCCTTCCGCAGCGTGGCACCGACGAGCGTCGCGACCTCCTCACTCTCGACGGCGCTCACCTTGTGCAACTCACGCTGGATGATCTGCACGGCCATTTCACTCGCCACTTCGCCGGCCGCGTGACCGCCCATGCCATCGGCGACAATGTAGATGCCGCGCTCTGGCGTCGCATCCACGGTAAAGTTGTCCTCGTTTCCGGAGCGGATCATCCCAACGTCCGTCCGCGCAGCATGAAGAAGCCTCACGCGCGTCCTTTCAGCAGGAAGAACGCCACGACGAGTCCGACGACGACGCCGACGACTATCCAGATCCAGGTTGGCATGCCGCCGCCCGATTTCGCTTTTCCAGTGGAGGCCGCATCGTTGGTCGCGGACGGCCGCTTCGCGGTTGTTTCGACGGGGGTCGTCGCGGCCGGCGGCATCGCCATGGCGGCGATGGCTCGCGTGCCCTTTGCCTCCGCTGCCGCCGCGCTGCCGGCACCGGTCGGCGTGAAACGAAACTTCAGTCCACCAAATCGCAGGTCCGGTGAGCCGTCGAGCTTCCGCTCACCATTCACTCGCGATCCGCCGACGTAGGTGCCATTCGTGGAATCCATGTCCACGACATACCAGCCATCCTCACGCTTCTGAAGCTTGGCGTGGGTCTCGCTCACGCTCTCATCGGAAAGCCGGACGTCGTTGTGCGCGCCCCTGCCCACATGGCCGAGTGAAGAGCGGAGCTCGTACTTCGTTCCCTTGCCTGGTCCCTCGTTCAGCGCTTCCAGCACCGCCAGCACCGTCCGTGGGTCGGCGGCCGCCGGAGCGGACGCCGGAGTCGTTGGTGAGAGGCGCGGTGGAGGCGGCGGAGCCGCTGGCGCGGCGGCTACGGGCTCCGGAATCACCGGCGCCGACGCGGGCGTCATGGGCAGCAGGTCCATTTCGAGCATGTCCATGTTCGCCATGGGTGCCAACTCCGGCTCCAGGAACGCCGGAGGAGCCGGCGGAGCAGGTACGGCTGGTCTCGCCGGCACAGGCGCGGCTGGCGGGGCACTCGCGGCGCCCGCGGGAGAAGTCCTCGGTGGCGAGATCACATCGGCATAGAAGCGGAAATCCTCGGTTCCGATCCTCAGGACATCGGCACGCACGAGCTTGTGAGAACCCTGCACGCGCTCACCGTTGACGTAAAGCCCATTTGCGCTGGTGTCGCGCAGCACGTAGCCATCGTCGCCAATCTGGATTTCCGCGTGACGCCGGGACACTTCATGCTGGGCCACCACCACGTCGCAGGACGCGTCGCGGCCGACGACCAACCCGGAATCCGCAATGATGTACTCCTTTCCATCGACCAGCGAGACGAGCCGTCCCCCCGACGCGGCGGTCGCCCGCGCGGCGCCAGTTCGCTTGTTGCCCAACATCGCCGCGATATCACCCGCGCTCTGGAACTGCGTCGCACCGCCCTTCGCGTCGTCCGCGTACCGAAGCTCCAGTCCGGCGACTTCGATCTTGTCGCCATGCATGAGCGGCGATGGTTCGGCGCCCAGGAGCACGCCGTTGACGCGAACATGCGCGCCCTCGTCGGCTCGCCTGATCGTGGGCGAGGCGCCGCCGTCGATGATGGCTTCCACCGGAACGTCGGAGTAGCCTGGCACCATGACGTCGGCGCCGCTACCGGCACCGATTCTGGTCGCGCCCGCTTTGAGCGGAAACTGCTGATCGTCGAGCTGAAGGACGGGCATGGGGGGCGATGCGCGGTCGGATTACGGCACCATCGACGCGAAGAGTCTCGCGCCGGTTGGGCCCGGGACCCAGTAGGGGCGGAAACTACCCGCCGCCCGGAACGCTGGCAAGCGCGCCTGACGGCCTTTCGTCGCTGGGCTGCTCTCCCGCCTGTAAACGCGAGAGCCGGTCGTACAGCCCACCCAGCGCGCGAAGCGACGAATGCGTGCCTCGCTCACGCACTTCGCCATGGTGCAGCACGAGGATCTCGGTCGCCTCGACGATGGTGCTCAGTCGGTGCGCGATCGCGATCGTCGTCCGCCCGCGCATCAGCACCGCCAGGCCGCGCTGTATCTCCGCCTCCGCCTGGCTGTCCACCGCGCTCGTGGCCTCGTCGAGCACGAGAACCGCGGGGTCGAGCGCCAGTGCGCGCGCGAACGACAGGAGCTGACGCTCGCCCACGCTCACCGACGCTCCGCGCTCGCCCAGCACCTGGTCGAGACCGAGCGGCAGACGAGCGATCACCCGGTCCGCGCCAACCTGCGCCGCCGCCGCAAGCACGGCCTCGTCGCTCAGCGGCGCATCCAGCCGCAGGTTCGCGCGAACATCGGCCGCGAACAGAAAGATGTCCTGCTGCACGTACCCGATGAGCTGTCGCCACTCGCCGAGCGGCAGCAGGCGGACGTCCACGCCGTTGGCGGTGATTCGTCCGCGTTGCGGCTCATAGAAGCGGAGCAGCAGGTTCACGATGGTCGTCTTGCCCGCACCGGTGTGCCCGACCAGCGCAATCGTGTCACCTGGTCGAGCCACGAAGCTGATGCCACGCAGCACCCATTCCGGGTCGGGGGTTGCCTCACCGTAGTGAAACCAGACGTCCTCGAACGCGATGGTGACGCCCTGATCACCGATCGAATGCGGAGATGGTCCGGCGTTCGACCCATCGCGCGGCGTCACCGCCTCCGGCTCGGTGTCCAGCAACAGGAAGATGCGCTCCGAGGCGGCCATCGCCTGCTGCAGCGTGTTGAACTTGTCGGCGAGGTCCTGCAGCGGCTGATAGAAGCGCCGCAGCAGTTGAAGGAACGCGGCAACGGTGCCAACCGTGAGCGTTCCAAGGCCCACGCGACGTGCCCCTGCGACGAGGAGGATCGCAAGCGCGAGAGACGTCAGGAACTCGATCGCGGGAAAGTAGAGTGCGTAAATCGTGATGGACTTCAGGTTCGCGTCGAGGTGCCCCTTGTTCAGCGCTCCAAAGCGCGACGTCTCGCTCGCCTCGCGACCGAACAGTTGCACCACGCGCATGCCGGTCAGGCGCTCCTGGAGATACGCATTGATGCGCGCGAGCCGAGCGCGGATGTCGCGATACGCAACGCGGACGCGCGATTGAAAGAGATGCGAGGTGAGATAGACGAGCGGAATCACCGCGAACGCAGCAATGGCGAGTCGCCAATCGGTCGTGATCATGAGCGCCGCAATGGCCAGCAGCGTGAAGAGATCGCCGAGTCCCGCGACCACTCCCGCGGTGAAGAGCTCGTTCAGCGACTCGACGTCGGACGTGACTCGCGTGACGAGGCGGCCGACCGGCGTGCGATCGTAGAACGCGATCGACAGGCGCTGCACGTGCTCGAAGAGCTGTCGCCGGAGGTCGCGCATGACGCGCTGCCCGAGCATCGCGGTGAGGATGGTTTCGCCATACGAACATCCGAAGGCCAGGATCAACGAGCCCGCGTACAGCAGGGCGGATCGCATGGTCATGCCCGCGTCGTGCGCGGGGAGCGCCACGTCGATGACACGCTGGGTCAACAGCGGCCCCACGAGCTGCAGCAGTCCCTCGGCCATGAGGAGGACGAGTGCCCCAGCGACGAGGAGCCGGTACGGTCTCACATACGCCACCAGGCGGCGCGCGAGGTGCCGGTCGTAACGTTTTGTCGACGACTCTTCGTCAGACGCGTGAGGCGAGAGGCTAGCAGCCATATCGAAAGATACTGGGGTCAGACCGCGCCACGGTGGTACAACAGATGCGTTGGAAGCCAGCGTCCTCAACACCTACTCTTCTGGAGGCTGTGCTATGGGTATCCTCGCTTGGGTCGTGCTCGGGTTGATCGCCGGTGCGATCGCCAAGGCGCTCATGCCCGGGAAAGATCCGGGAGGCATCATCGTCACGATGCTCATCGGCATCGTTGGAGCGTTCATCGGCGGCTTCATTGGCAACACCATCGCGGGCTCGGGACTCAACGGATTTTCGGTGTGGAGTATCCTGCTCGCCGTCGTCGGTGCGATGCTGCTGCTCTGGGTCTACCGGCTCACGACCCACAACCGCGCGACCACCACGCTCTGACCACGCCAGCTCCACCGGTTTGTACGACCCGCGGCCTTTGCCGCGGGTCGTTCTGCATGCAGTCCCGGCAGCAGCGGATCTGCGGTGTTTATTCGGTATGCCCGCGTCTAGATTTCAGGCACGTATGAAGGACAAGATCGTCGTCCGCGGAGCGCGGCAGCACAACCTCAAGGGATTCGACCTCGAGATCCCCCGCCGGACCTTCACGGTCGTCACGGGCCCGTCGGGATCCGGCAAGTCGTCGCTCGCCTTCGATACCATCTATGCCGAAGGGCAGCGCCGCTACGTGGAGTCGCTGTCCTCCTATGCGCGGCAGTTTCTCGAGCGCATGGAGAAGCCCGACGTCGACCACATCGACGGGCTCTCGCCGGCAGTCGCGATCGAGCAGAAGAATCCCACCAAGACGGCACGTTCGACTGTCGGTACCGCCACGGAGATCTACGACTACCTGCGCCTCCTCTGGGCGCGTGTCGGCCACACCTTTTGTCCGCTGTGCGGGCGCGAGTTGAGGCCCGACACGGTACAGTCCGTGACCGACGGTGTCTTGTCGCTGCCCGAAGGTACGCGCTTCTACGTCGCCGCACCGGTCAAGCTCTCGAGTGAAGTGTCGCACGAGATCGTCGTCGAGAATCTCCGGGCGCAGGGCTTCGTGCGCATCAGCCTCGACGGTCGCGTCATGCACCTCGACGAGCTCGAGACGGCGAACATCGACGTCACCTTTGCGAAGGAGCTGCTGGTCGTCGTCGATCGGCTCGTGGTGTCGCCCGACACACGCGGCCGCCTCGCCGACGCGGTCTCCGCGGCCTTCCGGGAAGGCGACGGCGATACGGTGATCCTCTTCACCAGTGCCGTCGCAAGTCCCTTCGACGGTGCGCTCGTGCAGCGACTCCGCTTCACCGAGCGCTTCGAGTGCCCGAACGACGGCACCACCGCGCCGGCACCAACGCCCCAGCTTTTCTCATTCAACTCGCCCCGCGGCGCGTGTGCGGAGTGCAACGGCTTCGGCGCAATCCTCGAGTACGATGAAAAGCTGATCGTGCCGTATCCGGAGCGGTCGCTGCGCGATGGCGCCATCGATCCCTGGACGAAGCCGCGCTACGAGAACAAGCGGCGGACACTGGCCGAGTACGCGAAGAAGGAGGGCATCGCGATGGATGTCCCGTGGCAGGGTCTGTCGGCGAAGCATCGCGAGCGCCTCCTGAACGCGAATGTTCGTGGATTCAAGGGCATCCTGCCCTTCATGCGCGAGCTGGAGGACAAGCGGTACAAGCAGTACATCCGCGTCTTCCTCCGGCAGTATCAGACGGCGCAGGAGTGCCCCACGTGTCACGGCACGAAGCTGCAGCGCGCGTCGCTTCAGGTATTGATCGCCGGCCGCAACATCGCGGAGGTGTGCGATCTTCCCGTCGGTGTGCTCGCCGCCTGGCTGGACGCGTTGGAGCTGTCTGCATTCGATCGACAGGTCGCGGCCCACATCCTCTCGGAAGCGCGCGATCGTGTGCGATTCCTCTGCGACGTCGGGCTGAACTACCTCTCGCTGAATCGCGCGACGCGCACGCTCTCCGGCGGCGAGGCGCAGCGGATCGGACTCGCGAACTCGCTGGGATCACGCCTCGTCGACACCCTCTACGTGCTTGATGAGCCGTCGATCGGCCTTCACTCGCGCGACATGGACCGCCTCCTGAAGCTGCTCCTCCGGCTGCGCGACGGCGGCAACACGGTCCTTGTCGTGGAGCATGATCTCGATGCCATTCGCGCCGCCGACTACATGATCGAGCTCGGGCCGCACAGTGGCGAGCAGGGTGGCGAGCTCGTATTCGCCGGCCCCATGTCACGCGTCAGCGAGAGTCCGCTCACCGGCCAATACCTCACGGGCGAACGGACGATCCCGCTGCCGACCACGCGCCGACGCATCGGGCCGCAGTGGCTCGCGCTCACCGGCGCGCGCGAGCACAACCTCAAGAACGTCGACGTCCGCATTCCACTCGGCACCGTCACCGCCGTTACCGGCGTGTCAGGCAGCGGCAAGAGCACCTTGATTCACGATGTGCTGATGCGTGCGCTCGAGACGAAGCTGACCGGCGAGCATTCCGCCAAGCAACACCTCGGCGAGCGGGTCGGTGCGTTCGACAGTCTCACGGGCTATGAGTCGCTTGATGACGTCGTGCTCGTCGATCAGAGCCCCATCGGCAAGTCGCCACGCTCCAATCCGGTGACGTACGTGAAGGCGTTCGACGAAGTGAGGCGCATCTTCGCGTCACTCCCCGCCGCACGACAGCGAGGGTACACGGCCGGCACGTTCAGCTTCAACGTTGCTGGCGGCCGCTGCGAGACGTGTGAGGGAGCGGGCTATCTCGAGGTGGAGATGGTCTTCATGGCGGATGTCTTCGTGCCCTGTGACGATTGCGCCGGGCGCCGCTTCAAGCCCGAGGTGCTCGAGGTCAAGTATTTCGGCAAGAGCGTGACCGACGTGCTCGACATGACCGTCGATCAGGCAATTCGGTTCTTCCCGTATGAGGAAAAGCTCGGCCAGGCGCTGTGGCAGTTGCAGCAGGTCGGCCTCGGTTATCTTCGCCTCGGGCAACCGGCGACGACGCTGTCCGGAGGCGAGGCGCAGCGACTAAAGATCGCGCGGGAGCTCGTGTTCGGCGCGAAGAAGAGCGGGCGCAAGCTCTACATCATGGACGAGCCGACCACAGGGCTGCATCTCGAGGACATCCGGAAGCTGTCCCAGGTGTTCGACAGGCTCGTCGACGCTGGTCACACGCTCGTGCTCATCGAACACAACCTCGATGTGATCAAGCTTGCGGACTGGGTGATCGACCTCGGCCCCGACGCGGGCGATGCTGGCGGCGAGATCGTCGCCGTGGGTCGTCCCGAGGAGGTGGCCGCAGTCTCGTCGTCTCACACCGGAATGTGGCTGCGGACCGTATTGCCCGACTGGAATCAGCCGTCAGGGAAACTTCGTGCAGCGCATGCAGGGAAAGCACGGGTGGCGGAGTTCTCCTCAAGACGACGGGCAAAGGCGTCGTAGATTCGAACCAATGCCATACGTGCCTGCGATGCTCGATTGACTTCAGTTTTCACGCCGCTAAATTGGAATTTCTGTAGCACACCATTCCCCAGTAGCTCAGTTGGTCAGAGCATTCGACTGTTAATCGAAGGGTCGTAGGTTCAAGTCCTACCTGGGGAGCTAAGGAGCAGGCCGCGTCAGCGGCCTGCTCTTTTTTGTATCCGTTCTCACTCGACGATGAACTCGCTGACCTTCTCGCGAACCCGGCGAGCGGAATCGTTGAGCATGTGGCTGGTCGCCTCGAGCTCCTCGACAGAGGCGGATGTCTCTTGCGTCGCGGCGGCCACCTCCTGCGCGGACGCAGCGTGGCTTTGCGCCGTGTCGCCGGCCTTTCCGATCGCGTCGCCCACCAGTGCGATCGCCGTCGCATTGGCCAGCACCGCCTCCGACACGCGCAGCGTCGCGGCTTCCACCCGCTCGACGGCCGTGTGAATGGACGCCAGCGCCTGACGAGCGCCGTCAGCGACCTTGGTGACGTCCTTCATCTGGGTCGTGCCGCGCTCCACCGCACGCGACGTCCGCAACACCCCCTCCTGAATGCGTCGCACGTTAGTGGTCACCTCGTGCGCCGCACGCGAGCTCTGCTCGGCCAGCTTGCGCACTTCGTCCGCCACCACCGCGAAGCCCCTGCCGGCATCGCCAGCATGCGCCGCCTCGATTGCCGCATTCAACGCGAGCAGGTTCGTCTGTGCAGCAAGCTCCGAGATAGTGGCCACGAATCCGTCCACAACGCCGAGTGACGCGCGAAGGTCCGTGATTTCCGTGGCACTGCGGTCGAATACTTCGCGTGCTGCCAGCAACGTGTCCACCGCCGCCCCGATTTGCTGCGCCGTGCCAGTTGCCGACGCCCGAATCTCACGACCACGCTCCTGACTCTCGCGCACCGCATCCTCGATCGTTCGTCCCGACGCGGTGAGCTGCTCCACCGCGGAGCTCGCGCCGGTGAGCACGTCGAGCTGAAGCCCTGCACCATGCGCCATTTCCGTCACCGCCGTGGCCACGTGCTGGGTGCTGTTCGAGGCGCCTCCCGCGGCGCCCGCGAGCTCGGACGCAGCGCTCGCGACATCGTCGGACTGACGTTTCATCTCCGCCAACAGGCTGCGCAGTCGATCGCGCGCTTCCGTGAAAGCGTCGGCGAGCGACTCGTACTCGGCGGCGCCAAGTGCGCTGCGATTCAACGTGCTGCGCCGAAGGTCGCCGCGACCCATCGCGAGCAGGTCGCTCGTGAGCGCGTCCAGTGGGCGCGTGACGGCTCGTGAAGTCGTGATGCTCGACAGCACGCCGACGACGAGCGCTGCGACGATGAGCGCGGCCAGCTCCGCCATGTTTCGGTCGAGCGATGTCGTCGCTGCCGCCTGTTGTTCGCTCAATCGCTGGTCGCCCTGCTGGCGAAGGGACTCGATCGTCTTGTCGACGTCGTCGAGCGCGCCGGCTGTCTTCGTCAGCATTGCAGTGGCGTCAGCCGATCGTCCAACGGCATTGTACGCGTGCGCCACACCCATGCCCGCCTCGACGGTCGCCTGAAGTGTGCCGAGGTCCTTGAGCTTCTCGCGTTCCACGGGCGTGAGCGCGTCGAGCTTGACGGCCTCCCGACGAAGGTGGTCGGCGTCGTCGGCCAAGGCGACATATCGGGCCTCGTCCTCGGGAAGGCCGGTATTGAGGTACCGCATTCCAACGGCGGTCTCGCGCAGGATGCGAAAGGCAACCTGTTGTGTCGTCTGCTGCTGTAGACGCATCTCGGTAACGATGGCACTGTTGCGCGCACCGGCCCGGAGCAGGCCATAGCCCGCGAGGACGCCGGCGGCCAGGATGAGCGCGAGCGTGATGCCGAAGCCGACGCGAAGGCGGCCACGAATCGTGCGCAGGATGTTCATTGACCAACCTGCGCGACGACGACCGGCTTGTTCATCGCATCATGCTTCTCGTCGAAGGCGATCGGTCCTGCGACGCCGAGCATCGCCGGAGGTCCGCCCGGGCGCCCGATCGATTCGATGTAGTCCCGGATTTTCGCGCGATCCGTGCCCACCTGAAGCGCAGCTCGCCCTATGAGCATCGCCGCATCATAGGCAAGCGCCGCACGCTGATCCGGCTCCTCCTTGAACGAAGCCGTGTATGCGGCAACGAACGCCTTCGCTTCCGCGGACGTCGCGCGGCGCGCGAGGAAGAACGCGGCGTATCGCGCGGTCGGGAATTCCTTGGCGAATGCCTCGAGCCCTGACGTCGCGTCGCCACCCACGAGCGGAGTAGAGACGTTCACTGCGCGCATCGCCCGCAGCGCGAGGACGGCATCTTCAGTGCTCCCCGGGAATAGCAGCACGTCGGGATTGAGCTTCTTCAGGTACGCGGCGTATGCGTCCCACTGCGTCACGCCGGCCAGGTACGGATCGCGCTCGACAATGGTTCCCTTCCCAATGCGAAACGCCTCGGAGAATGACTTCGACCAGTCCTTTCCGTACGCATCGTTGCGATAAATCACGCTTGCGCGCTTCGCATTCAATGAATCGAGCGCGTATCGCGCCATGGTGGTGCTCGTCTGCACGTCGCTCGGGCACACGCGGAACAGCCATTTGCTCGCGCCGCTCAGCGCCGGACTCGTGCCGGTGGGTGAGATGGCGACGACCGCATTGCGTCCACCGTTCTTCGTGTCCGCGTATTCGCCGATGGCGTCGAGCGTGGTGCCGCTCTCCGGATGTCCCACCACGCCGACGACGTTGACATCCTCTCGAAAGGTGTCCGCGATGCGAATCGGATCGCTGACGTCGGGGGCGCCCTTGATCATGCGGATGGGCACACCATTCCCGCGCCCTGCATTGAGCTGTTCCACCGCGAGTTGCACGCCATTGTAGATGCTCTGCATCCCCTGGCGATGAGGATCCAGCGCGACCGCGATCCCGATGACGTTGCCGGGCGCTCGGCTCGATGAGCAGCTTGCGAGGCCGGTCGCGATGGCAGGGAGCGCAACCAGACGGGCGACCATGGTCGCCCGACGCGAAATTTCGAACATGTGTGAGGGCGAAGGGCGAGAGAGTGCGGGCGCCGTCGCCCAATAGACAATCTGGCGGGAGTCGATCTGTCCGCGCAAGCAATGCAGCATGGATTTAGCGTGCGCGGCAACGCTATCTTTCGCGCGCCGCCGCCTCGATGTCTCCAGTCTCACTCGCCATGGCCACCGCTCTGAATCGCACCGAAGGCACTCCGCTGGTTGGCGTGATCATGGGAAGTCGCAGCGACCTGCGCGTGATGTCGTGCGCCGTAGAAACGCTCGAGGCGCTCGCCGTGCCACACGAGGTTCGCATCGTCTCGGCCCATCGCACGCCGGAGTGGATGTTCGAGTACGCGCGCTCAGCGGAATCACGCGGACTCGAAGTCATCATTGCCGCCGCAGGAGGCTCGGCGCATCTGCCCGGCATGGTTGCCGCGTGCACCATCTTGCCCGTGCTCGGCGTCCCGATCGCGGCGACGCAGCTGAACGGCGTCGATGCGCTGCTGTCGATCGTGCAGATGCCGAAGGGCGTGCCGGTTGGTACCCTCGCGATTGGCGAGCCGGGCGCAGCGAACGCCGCGCTCCTCGCGGCCGCGATCCTTTCCGCAAGCAGGCCTGAGTTGCGTGAGCGGCTGCGGGCGTGGCGCGCCGAGCGGACCGCGGCCGTTCTTGCCGACACGAACCTTTCGTCGCCCTCCGCCTGATGGCGATCCTGCCACCCGCCACGATCGGCATTCTCGGCGGAGGTCAGCTCGGACGAATGACGGCACTGGCGGCCCGCTCCATGGGCTACGGGGTTCAGGTGCTCGACCCCAGCGCGGACTGCGCTGCCCGCGCGGTAGTGGACCGTGTGGTGGTCGGCGCATTCGACGATGCCGTCGCGGCCGCGGAGCTCGCGCGGGAATGCGACGTGATCACCATCGAGATCGAGCAGATTTCGGCGGAAGCCCTGGAAGCGGCACGACGCTTTGCGCCGGTGCGCCCTGGTGCCGACGTACTTCGCGTGGTGCAGGATCGCGCGCGACAGAAGCATTGGCTCGCGGCACAGGGCGTTGCCATCGGCGCCTACGCAAACGTCGCGAGCGCCGAGTCCCTCGCCGACGCGATGCGGACGCTTGGCGCGTCGATCTTCCTCAAGGCATGTCAGGGCGGCTACGACGGACGCAGCCAGCTTCGCGTTTCCGCCGGCGACGATCCGTCAACGGCATTCGCCGCACTCGGCGGGAGGCCGGCCGTAGCGGAGCAGGTACTCTCACTCGCGATGGAGCTCAGCGTACTCATCGCGCGACGACCCTCTGGAGAGACCACGGTTTTCCCGATCGCGATCAATCATCACGAACGACAGATTCTCGCGTGGAGCGTTACGCCCGGAGCGCTGGACGATGCCGTCGCGCGCCGCGCGGATGAAATTGCTCGGCATATCGCCGATGCGCTTTCGCTCGAGGGAATTCTCGCGGTCGAAATGTTCCTGCTCGGAGACGGGCGACTCCTGGTGAATGAATTGGCGCCACGCCCTCACAATTCCTTTCACGCCACCGAGCTGGCGTGTCCCACGAGCCAGTTCGAGCAGCTCGTCAGGGCCGTATGCGACCTGCCCCTCGGCGATGTCCTTCCCTCGCGGCCAGCGGCGATCGTCAACCTCTTCGGCGATATGTGGGCGGATGGAGCCCTGCCTCGCTTCGATCGCGCGCTCGCGGTTCCGGGCACTCGGCTTTTCCTGTACGGGAAGAGCGGAGCGCGCGCCGGACGAAAAATGGGGCACATCGCCGCGCTCGGCGCGACAACAGACGAAGCGCTCGCGCGAGCCAGACAGGCGTTCGCCGCGCTGTAGCTTCGGATTTCCTACGGGACGTGAAAAGAAATGGGCATCCCTATTGCTCAGTCCCCCGTCATGGAAACCGAGCCCACCGCCTCCGTCGCGCCACGCGCATCTTTACCCCTGCTGCTCACCGCGCTTGGCGGCGGACTCATCCTCGGCGCCCGCCCGCGACCGGGGAAGCCAGCACGGCCGTTCCTGACGCTCGCGGGCATGGCACTCGTCGGCATCGCGTCACACCGTCCGTTGGCTGACGCTCTGCGAAGCCTGGGAACGCGGCGTCGACGCGCGGACCTCCACTTCTCGTTCGTGGTGGATCGGCCCGTCGAACAGGTGTTCGCGTTCTGTGCGGACTTCGAGAATTTTCCGAAGTTCATCGGCGCGCTTCGCGAAGTGCGCGACACCGGCGATGGACGATCGCATTGGTGCGCGACCACACCCGCGGGCGGGGTGATCGAATGGAACGCGACGACCACCAAGTTCGTGACGAACTCGGTGATCGGATGGCAGAGCCTCCCTGGCTCCCCACTCGAGACGGTGGGGCTGGTTCGGTTCAGCCCTCAGGAGAAGTCCACATGCGTAAGGGTTGCGCTCAGCTACCGCGTGTTCGATGGAAGCATGGCCGATGCGTTGGCGGCGCTGGTGTCGCCGCGAAGGGCGCGGGCGTTGGAAGCGGATATCCGCGGGATCGACCTGCAGCTTCCCGCGACCTAAGGACGAACCCCCAACAGTGATTCAAACCTCTGTGGCGCTCGGACTGTCGCACGGTGAGGCTGCTCGACCCTGCCCGCCCACTCCTTCCGAACCCACCATGCGCATCACCCACCTCGCGCTCCTCCTCTCCGTGCCCTCGCTCCTCCGCGCTCAATCCGTCGAGCGCGTATCGCTGGAGGGCCGAGAGGTCGCCATCTACAACATCGTTGGCCGCCTGCGGGTCGAGGGCGGTTCGGGTAACCGGGTGATCGTTGAAGTGACGCGCGGTGGCCGCGACGCCGCGCGACTCAAGGTCGAGAGCGGTCAACTGCGCGGGCGGACTGCACTTCGCATCCAGTATCCGGACGATCGCATCGTCTACTCGGATGCGAACTGGAACGGCCGCACGAACTTCACGATCGGGGACGACGGCACTTGGGGTGATCACGACCGCAGCAGCTTCGATCGTCGCCGCATCGAGGTGAGCAGCCGCGGCGACGGACTCGATGCGCATGCCGATCTGCACGTCATCGTGCCGAAGGGCAAGACACTGTTCCTGCGGCAGGGAGTTGGCGAAACCACGATCGACAACGTGGACGGCCGGCTGTCGGTTGACGTATCGTCCTCCCGGGCGCGCGTCTCGCATGTGCGCGGCTCACTCGAGCTCGACGCCGGGTCAGGCGGCGTGGAAGTGACCGACATGACCGGCGATCTTTCCATCGACGCAGGATCGGGCGGAACGACGCTCGACGGCGTGAGGGGCGGAACGCTGAAGATGGATGTCGGTTCGGGATCTCTGCGCGGCCGCAACATCGACGTTACCGAGCTCACGGCGGATGTCGGATCCGGTGGCGTGCGGCTCTCGGCCGTCAAGTCGCCACGCCTTCATCTGGAATCCGGCAGCGGTGGAACAGACCTGGAGTTGCTCACGTCGCCCGACGATGTGAGCATCGAGGCGGGATCGGGCGGCGTCACCCTCCGGATGCCGGCGGCCACCAGTGCCTCCCTGGACATCGAGACGGGCAGCGGCGGCGTCGACAGCGACTTCGACGTGAAGGTCACTCGTGTCGAGAAACACGGCTTGCACGGTGCCATCGGCACCGGCAAGGGGCGCATCAAGATCGAGTCAGGCTCGGGTCACGTGCGGCTCATGCGCAACTGACCGCCCGGAGAAATCCTTCTAAGACGCGACCTGCTCGGGAGCCAGCCCGAAGCGGCGGCTTCTGCTCCTGAAATCTGCAAGTGCTTCCGCGAGGTCCTCCGCATTGAACTCCGGCCACATCTTCTTCTCGAACCGGAGCTCCGCGTAGGCGCACTCCCACAGGAGGAAGTCGCTGAGGCGCTGTTCGCCGCCGGTGCGAATGACGAGGTCGACTTCATGCGCGGGCAACGGGTCATGGTCCACGCGTGCGAGCAGCTCCGTGAAGCTCTCCCGCGATGTCGCCTCACCGCGCATGGCCGCCGCCGCACGCAACATCGCATCGCGCGCCGAGTAATCGATCGCCACGCGAAGGTGCATGCGCGATCCCGTGATCGTGAGCGACTCCGCCTCCTCCACCGTATGGCGCAGCGACGATGGCAGACGATCGCGTCGCCCCAGGATGGTGAGTCGCACGCCGTTCTTGACGCAGCGCTTCGCCTCATTCAGCAGCGCACGCCGGAACAGCCGCATCAGGGCCGTGACCTCTCGCGGGGGCCGCTTCCAATTGTCGGAAGAAAAGGCGTATAGGGTCAGCGTACCGACTCCCTGTCGCACAGCCGCCTCGACGATGTCGCGCGCCGTTCGCAGCCCTGCCTCGTGTCCCGCTGGGCGCGAGAGGCCATGAGTCGTCGCCCACCGGCCGTTGCCGTCCATGATGATAGCAAGGTGAGGACCGGTGAAGTTCTGGTGGCTGTGCGGTCCTGAGTTTCGTGACGTCGACATCGGCGTCCTAGCGTTCCCGGGTAGCGCGAATGAGCGCTTCCATGTGATCGAGATAGCGCTCCAAGGCGAGCCGCCCCGACGCTGTGATGCGATACTCCGACCGCGGCACTCGGCCCTCGAACGACTTGCGGCAGGTCACATAGCCGGCGTCTTCTAGCTTGCGTGCATGCACACTAAGATTGCCGTCGGTGGTCTGCATCAATCGCTTGAGCTCATTGAACGTGAGCGATTCGTTCACGGCCAGTGCGCTCACGATGCCGAGGCGAAGGCGCTCATGAATCAGCCGGTCGAGGGCAAGGGTGCCGCCGCTCGCGCCGCCGCCCTGCTCCGCTCCATCAACCGAATGCAGGCCCTGTGAGCCGATCGCCGGCTCGGTGGGGGCCATTCCGCGCCGTCGCGACGCCGCTTCGTTCTTACCCACCATGCCTCCGCGCAATCAGCGTTCCGAAAATGAGGTGCAGTGCACCGAAACCGGCCGCCATCGACCACGCGGCCCACGAGGCCGGCGCAAAGAGCGCGACCGTTCCAACCACCATGAATGCGAGCCCCATCACGGGGACGATCCGCACCGAAAACGTGCCCGCGGCGATGACGGCGACTCCGTAGAGCAGCATCCACACGCCAGGGAGCAAGCCGATCAAGTCGCGCTCGAGGAACAACAACGTCAGGAGCGCGCCCACCATCATGGGCGGCGCGAAGCTGAACACCATCTTCCTTGCGGGCTCGGACCAGAGCGGCATCTGCGCCGCGCGCGCCTTCAAGCCCATCGTGTAGATGGAGATTGCCATGGAGAGACACGCTTCGCACAACCACACGAAGACCCACCGCGTTGGGCTGCTCGCCTCAGCGCCTAGAAAGACGGCGCCGATCGCGGTCGCGCCAATCAACACCATTCCCCAGCCCGAGACGGCCGTGAACGTGGCGGCCGCCTCCATCGTCTCCCTGATGAAGCGCAGGTTGTCCATCGCCCGGGCGTGCATCTCGGGCGAGTCTGGTGGACGGAGAGGAAGTACGCGTGTCATGTCGTACGATCACCCGCGGAACTGTTTCTGTCAAGTGCTTTGCGATGCAAAGCGCGCCACATGGTCAGCTCCGCGCCGCCCCCTCGCCACCAATCGCGCTTGGGCCCGGCGGGGGATCACTCGCGGGAAAGCTTTGCTCGCTCGTCGAGTCGACGCGCATGTCGTCGAAGCGCTGCGCGAACTCCTTCACGATTGCGGCGCAGAACCGCGGAAGATCTTCCGGCTTGCGGCTCGTGATCAACTTGTCGTCGATCCGGACGGATTCATCCACCCACTCGCCACCCGCGTTCCGGATATCGGTCGCGAGCGACGGCCACGACGTCAGCGTCCGTCCGGCAACGGCGCCCGCCTCCACCAGCATCCACGGGCCGTGACAGATGGCCGCGACCGGTCGGTCCGACAGCATGAACTCGCGAACGAACTGCACCGCGCTCGCATCCGTCCGAAGCTTGTCGGGATTGGCGACGCCACCCGGCAGGAGGAGCGCATCATAGTCGCTCGCCCGCACGTCGCTCAACATGCGATCGACCGGAATGCGCGCGCCCTTCTCGTCGTGGTTCATCGCCTGGATGGAGTCCTGTTTCGGCGAGATCAGGTGCGTAAGGGCACCCGCTTCGTCGAGCGCACGCCGGGGCTGCTCGAACTCCACCTGCTCGACGCCGTCGGTGGCAAGGATCGCCACCTTTCGTCCCTTCAGTCCGAGCTCCATCGTGAACCTCGCGGTGTGAGTAGGGATAGATTCGTCACGATTCGTGCCGCGATCCGATGGTCGCGCTCTGACGGGTCAGGCTCACAGACGACGACCGGGGATACCAACAGCGAAAGTGCGACGTCAGTTGGCGGACGTCGGAAAGAGTCGGATTTCGGACCAGACATCGGAAGTCCGTGTCCGATGTCCGCATTTTTCCGATATCCGCCGTCCGTCGTCGCCCTTCTGGTTTTCAGCGCCGTGGGCGAGTGGTCGCCTGTGGCTCCCCCCACTTAGCTTGAACCCGTGCCCCTGCTCCCCATTCACGGCCACGAAGCGCTCCGCCAGCGCTTCGACGATGCCATTCGCCGCGACGTACTTCCGGGTTCTCTGTTGTTCCATGGACCCGCCGGAGTCGGCAAGCAGCGCCTGGCGCTCTGGCTCGGCCAGCGATTGGTGTGCTCTGGTCAGGAGCCCCTGCCCTGCGGCTCGTGCCAGCACTGCCGCTATGCCCTGGCCGGTACGCATCCCGACATCCACTGGTTCTTTCCGCGCCCCCGGCCGAAGGACTCCGATTCGTCCCCGTCACGAATCATGGACGATTTTCGAGAGGCGATCGGTGAACGGGTGAAGACTGGCGTGTATCCACCGCCAGCACCCGAGGAAGGCATCTACGTGTCCACCATGCGCGCCGTCGTCCAGTCGGCGGCGCTCGCTCCCGCCTTGGCGACGCGCAAGGTCTACATCCTGGGCGAGGCCGAACGGATGGTGCTCCGCGAGGGACAGGAGGATGCCGCCGGCGCATTCCTGAAGCTCCTCGAGGAGCCTCCGGCGAAGGCGACGATCGTCCTCACGTCGAGCGAGCCGGGTGCGCTCATTCCCACGATCAGGTCGCGCGTCGTCGCGGTGCGGGTTGCGGCCATGGGCGTCGCTGCCGTCGACGCCGTGCTGTCCGAGCCTGCGATGCGCGATGCGATCGTGGCGGCCGGTGGCCCACGGAAGCTAGAGGAGCAGCGTGTTGCCGCGAACGGCGCTCCCGGGGCCCTCGTGGCGGGTGCCGAATGGGCGGATGCCCTGGCCCGCGCACGGCGGATACTCGACGCCGCATCGAATCACGACCGCCGAGAGCAGATGCGGACCGCGCTCATGCAGGGCTCGAGCAAGGCGCGCGGAGCGTTCGCCACCTCGCTGGATGCATTGACGGCCCTGCTGCACGAGCGCGTTCGGGCGTCCGTCGAACGGGACAACGCCGCAGGGGCCAGGGCTGCCGCGAAGGCGCTGGACTACGTCGAGGCCGCAAAGACCCGCGCGACCGGCAATGTCAATCCGCAGCTCATCACGAGCGAGCTCCTCCGACAGATAGAAAGGCTGATGTCATGACGAACGACGTGGCGAAGGGGCTGACGCATGTTTCCGCGGACGGATCGGCGCAGATGGTCGACGTGAGCGCCAAGCCCGACAGCGCGCGGATGGCGCGCGCGACGGGCGCCATCTCGATGAGCGAGAATACCCTCGCTGCGATCCAGGCCAACTCGGTCGCCAAGGGCGACGTGCTGGGGGTGGCGCGGATCGCCGGCATCATGGCGGCGAAGCGGACGGCCGACCTCATACCGCTCTGCCATCCGATCGCCCTCACCGACGTTACCGTCACGCTCACCGCCGACCCGCGGCTCCCCGGTGTTCGTGTCGAGGCCGTCGCCCGCACCATCGGAAAGACGGGCGTGGAGATGGAGGCGCTGACCGCGGCGACCGTCGCCCTGCTCACCGTCTACGACATGGCAAAGGCGCTCGACCGCGGAATGGTGCTACTCGACGTCGCTTTGGCCGAGAAAACAGGTGGAGTCAGCGGCAGTTACGCAAGGCTTGATGGGATGCCCGTTGCCACTTACCATAGAGGAGAAGGCGAGCTGGGCAACTGTACGTAACCCTTTACCGGGGTTCGACTTATGACAGATCTACGAGGCACGTACGTGCATCGCGGCGATCGACTTCGCCGGCGAACACGATTGAAACAAGTAGCACTCGCAGTCAGTTTCTTCAGCGCGATCGGCTTTCTGCTCGGCAACCGGGAGCCGGCGGCTCGCGATGCCGAGGCCGCTGCGGTCACGCCGAATCGCGCATTTCACATCGACGTCAGCACCGACCGCACGATCGCGGCACAGCTTGATTCTGCACGAGGCGAGTTGGATCTGGCGCGGACCGAGCTGGATCGGGCCAACCGGATCATCGCGTTTTCCTCACAGTACGCTATTCCGGCCGCACTCTCTGGGAACATCATTGATGTAGCGCGCGCCGAAGGGATCGATCCCGAACTGGCGTTTCGCCTGGTCAAGCTGGAGAGCGACTTCAATACCCACGCGACCAGCCCAGTTGGCGCAATCGGCCTCACCCAGGTGATGCCGGCGACCGCACGCTTCTATGTAAAAGACATCACCGCTCAGCATCTCTATGATCCGAACGTGAACCTTCGGGTGGGATTCAGATATCTCAGGGGGCTGGTGCGCGAGAATCATGGCGACATGAAGACCGCGCTGCTGGTTTACAATCGTGGCCCGGTCGCCGTGGCCAAGGCGCGAGCACAGGGCAACAACCCCTCGAACGGCTACGACCGCATCCTCACCCGTGGTTACAAAGGGCGTGGAATAGTCGAGTAAGCGTTAGTGGCGCAACGATTTAGGGTGCTTCCGCTTCGCGGTGGCACCCTTTTTCGTGCCGTGCGTCCTGGAATGCTTGGCCTTCCGGGGAAACTTCTCGATGGCCGGATCCGGCACCGTCAAGGCGAGCGCGGCGACCGACGGTGAGGGCAACAGGACAGCCTGCCCCGGTGCGAGCCGTCCGCTCTTCAGCGTCCGCAGCTTCGCATTGAACGCCTTCACGGACCGCGCCGAGATTCCATGCGCGTTGGCGAGACGCTCGGCCGTGTCGCCCTTCTTTGATTCGACAATCCGCGTCGCGACCAGTGCTTCGTGAGGCAGCGCGGCGAAGGCCTCCGCAAAGCCGCTCCCGGCTCCGATGGGAAGCCGGACGACGGTGCTCTCCCGCGGTGGAGTCATTCCGCGCAACAGGTGAGGATTGAGCTCGACAATCGCGGAATTCGATGCTCCGGCGGCCTTCGCCACCGCCGCGAGAGGTGTGCTCGCAGGCACTTTCGCGGAATCGTACGCGAATGCGGGCTGGGCATGCACCTCCATCCCGTACCGCGCGGGCTCCTTGCCGATCAGGGCCGCAGCGATGAGCTGTGGGACGTATTCGCGCGTCTCATTCTTCAGGTAGTCCTTCTCCGCGAGCAGAAAAAAGGCGTCGTCGCGGGAAGAGCCTTCAACGTCACTGGCATATTTCACGAGACCGCGGGAGATCCGTCCCGGTCCTCCGTTATACGCTGCCGCAGCGAGGTAGAGCGAGCCGAACTGGTCCCGGAGCTCGCGAATGAACCGCACCGCCGCCGACGTCGAGCGCACCGGATCGCGCCGCTCGTCGACCCACCAGTCCACACGAAGGCCGGCGTCCCGCGCGGTCGAGGCCATGAACTGCCACATGCCGACAGCGGCCGCGCGCGAGTAGGCATTCGGGTCGAAGCCGCTCTCGATGAGCGCCAGGTAGTACATGTCCTCGGGAATCCCGCCTTCCCGCATGCGGGCACGAATCATCGACTCGTAGCGGGAGCCAGCCGAAAGCTGCGCCGCGACGTGAGCCTTCGCACGACCGCTGAAGATCTCGACGTAGTGGGCGACCCGAGTCCTGTTCTCGTAGGACCGAACGTCGATGTCCCAGGTGGCCCTCGGAGCGGCCGAGTCGGAGGCGACGGCATGCGTGCCGGCTGCCGACGAATCCTTTGGACTCTCCATGGGAGCGCCCGCCGCAATCACGATCATTCTCGCGCTACTGTCCGGGGCTTGACCGTGTGCGGCAACTGCGCCACAGGCGATCGCAAGAGCGGCGGACAGGGCGGCAGTGCGCTTCGAGCCGCGCATCATCGCGCCTGGATGAAGTTTCCGAGTACCCGGTTGGTCGCGTTCAGGACGGACAATGCGGCGCCGCGTACGTTGTCGGCCTCCGCGAGATAGCAGCCCAGCAGGCGCTCCGGTCCGTCGTCGCCGTGCTGGATGAGGGAGGTGATCACGATGTTGGCGTCGAACGCGCGAACGATCTTCACGCCGATCAGCTCGAACTTGATGCGGCCTTCCGTGAAGATCTCGAGGGCGCGCACCGCGGCTTCCGCCCCGAGCCGTATGTCACCGGCAGGGCTCGTATGCCCTTCGACGGAGCCGGACGAGAACTCGGTCATGCCGAACTCCAGCGTCACCTGGCAGGAGACCTTGCCGGAACGCGTGCGCTCGAAGGAGAAGTCCGAAAAGCGAAGTCGCTCCTGACGGGTAGCCGGAACGGTGCTGGCGCGGGGCGTGTCCGCGGGGCGATCGTCAGTCATCGCAGCCATCTCTGGAAGGGGCCGAAGCCCGAGTACGTGGCGGGGAGCGACGTCGCTCTGTGGTGAGTACGAGCGAGCCGCACGAAACGCAACCGGTGTGCTATCTGCCACCGGAGCGTGGCGTATATTCGACAACATGTGTCGCATCCGCAACGTGACCGCGATCACGTCACTCGCACTCCTTGCCGGCCAGGCGCCGCTCGGCGCGCAGGTGAGCCGCGTCGCCGACGCGATCGCGGCGCGAATCGCTGCGGTGCCGGGTGCGCAGGTCGCGGTGAGCTATCGCTCGCTCGATGGAGCAGACTCGCTCGATATTGCCGCTGACGTGGACTTCCACGCGGCGAGCACCATGAAGTTGCCTGTCATGATCGAGGTGCTTCGCGCCGTCGATGCGGGTCGGCTGGGGCTGGACCAGCGCATACTCCTCGTCAATCGCTTCCATTCCATCGTTGATGGCTCGCCCTTCGCGCTCGACGCAGGCGAAGACAGTGACTCCTCCGTCTACCGGTTGGTGGGCGAGCGGGTCGCGGTGCGCGATCTGCTCGAACGCATGATCGTCCGGTCCAGCAACCTGGCGACGAACACGCTCATCGCACTTGTCGGAGCGGCGCAATCCGATTCGACCGCGCACGCGCTCGGCGCAACCCACATGCGCGTGCTGCGGGGAGTGGAGGACGGAAAAGCGTTTGCCCTGGGGCTGAACAACACGACGACGTCGTCGGACCTCGCGGCACTGCTCACACACGTGGAGCGGGGCGATGCGCTCACGCCGGGAAGTGCGGGCCTCATGAAGGAGATCCTGCTGCGGCAGGAATTCAACGAGGCCATTCCCGCGGGCGTGCCTGCGGGCACGCCCGTCGCCCACAAGACAGGTTCGATCACGGGCGTGCTGCACGACGCCGCGATCGTGTATCCTCCCGGGCGCACGCCTTATGTCCTTGTCGTTCTCACGAAGTCCATACCCGACGCAAAGGTCGCGGAGTCACTGATCATGAACATATCGCGGTTGATCTGGAGTCACGCCACCGACGCGCGAGCCGCGGCCGGCGCGCGGGTGCGATGAAAGTCGCTTTCGCTGCCGATCACGCCGGGTGGCCGCTGCGGTGGCGCGTGATCGCCGAGATAACGACGCTCGGTCACGAGCCGGTCGACTGCGGCCCCGCCGAGCTGGTCCCGGGTGACGACTATCCGGATCGCGCCGAGTCGGTAGGACGAGCCGTGGCATCGGGGGCGGCCGACCGCGGCATTCTCGTGTGTGGCAGCGGTGTGGGCGCCGCGATTGCCGCGACGAAGATTCATGGCATTCGCTCGTGCATGTGCCACGACACTTTCTCGGCGCGACAAGGTGTCGAGGATGACGACATGAACGTCCTCGCGCTCGGCGCGCGCGTGATTGGCGACGAGTTGGCCGGCGTGCTGATTCGCGAATTCCTGTCGGCGCGCTTTTCGGGAGCCGAGCGCCATCGCCGCCGGCTGGAAAAGATCATGGCAATCGAACGTGGGGAGGTTTCGGCGCGTAGAGGGTAGGACGATATTGGCGCAGCCGGAGAATCCGGTTAGCTTCTTAGAACGTGATGGCGCCGTCAGCCTCACTCCCGCCTTTCCGCAGCATCGTGGAACCTGCCGCACGCATCGGACAGACCATTCTCCTCGTCGAAGACAACGAGGACAATCGGATCATCTACACGACCGTACTGCGACATGTCGGCTACGACGTGATCGAGGCACAGGACGGCGTACAGGCGATCGCGTTGGCGCGCAGCGCGCACCCCGATCTCATCCTGATGGACATCTCGATCCCGGAGATCGACGGCTGGGAAGCCACCAGGATATTGCTGGAGGGCGCCGACACGCGCTCGATACCGATCATTGCCCTGACGGCGCATGCGCTGCAGGACGACCGCGAGAAGGCCGTGAAGCTCGGCTTCACATCCTATCTCGCGAAACCCGTGGAGCCCCGAGCAGTGGTGGCGGAGGTGCAGCGGTGGATCGGGGGCGGGGCCCAAGCTGCAGAGTGACCTGACAGCGTCGCGTCGCAGTGCCCGCTGGCAACTCGCTCGGCGCGTGGCAATCGGTTATGTCGCCGCCTGGCTCGTCGGCATCGGATTTGGATTCGCCCTTTCGCGCACGGCTAGTTGGCGCGTGGGCACCGAGTGGGAGAAGGACATGTTGCGCTGGATGCACGCGCACCCACTCCCCTACCTGCTGGACCTGCTGATGCTCGGCATGCCCTACCTGGGCACGAACCTGACGATGCTGCCGCTGATGATCGTCGTGGGCCTCGTACTCTGGCGCAAGTTCAATGCGCCATTGTTGGCGCTCCAGCTACTCATCGTGTCGGTCGGATCACTGTCATTGAATCCCACGATGAAGCATCTGCTCGACCGTCCGCGGCCGGCGCTGTTTCCGCTGCGCGGCATGTGGACGTGGGCGTCGTATCCGAGCGGGCACATGATCCTTACGACGGCGCTCTACGTGACGATCTCGCTCATGCTGCTGGAGCGTCGCGGGTGGAAGTGGCCGTTTTTCGCCACGTTCGCGATCGTGTGCCTCACGGGGTACTCGCGGCTGTACCTCTCGGTGCACTGGCCGACGGACCTGATCGGCGGGTTGCTGATTGGGGTGACCTGGCTGGTGGGGAGCTGGACTGCCTTTGCCAAGTATCGACGCGTCACAGGGACCCCAGCTGCGGCTGGCTGACGACTGCGGAACAGCAACCGCAGAGCCGTCAGTTGTCAGCCATCAGCGTCAGTTTACGGTTGAGCACGAGCTACATCGTCGGTTCGCCCGGTTACCCCTCGTCGGGCACTACCCCTTCAAGGGCGGAACGAGAGGCCTCAGTCGCCAGCTGGCTCCGGCGTCATCCCACCATGCGCCGCTCTCCGCGACTTGCGCCATCCCCGTCGGCCTGCCCACGTCTGGAACTCGTCGAGGTAGGTGTAGAACACCGGCGTCACGTAGAGCGTCACGAGCTGCGAGAACGCCAGCCCACCGACGACCGCAACGCCGAGCGGCCGACGACTGGCGGCACCGGCGCCCCATCCAATGGCGATCGGCAGCGCGCCCATGAGCGCCGCCATCGTGGTCATCATGATCGGGCGGAAGCGGACGCTCGCCGCCTCGACGATGGCGTCGGCGGGTGCACGGTTGTCCTTGCCCTGCACCTCGAGGGCGAAGTCGATCATCATGATCGCGTTCTTCTCGACGATGCCGATGAGCATGATCATGCCGACGAAGCCGTAGACGTCGAGGTCGAGATGGAAGATCATGAGCGTCACGAGCGCGCCGAACGCGGCGAATGGCAGTCCGGAGAGAATCGTGATCGGATGGATGAAGCTCTCGTACAGTACGCCGAGGATGACGTAGATGACGAAGATGGCGAGGATCAGCAGAACGACCAAACCCTGCTGCGTGGACAGAAACGCCTCGGCGGTGCCGGCAAAACTTCCGACGACCGACGCCGGCAGCACGTCCTTCGCTTCCTTCTGCACGTCGCCGAGTGCCGATCCCAGCGACACGCCCGGCGCGAGGTCGAAGGAGATCGTCACCGCGGGCAACTGACCGGAGTGGTTGACCGTCACTGGGCCGACGCCGGTGGTGAACTTCGCGACCGCACTGAGTGGGACGACCTTCCCCTGCGTGGACCGAACCCAGAGCTTGCCGAGTGACTCGACGTCCTGCTGGAACTCGGGGAGGAGCTCCATAACGACCCAGTAGTTGTTCGTCGACGTGTAGATGGTGGAAACCTGCTTCTGCCCATACGCATCGTACAGCGTATTCTCGATCTCCGATGCCGAAACACCGAGCTGGCCGGCCTGCTCGCGGTCGATGTCGACCGTGACCTGCGGGTTCTCGATGAGCAGGTCGCTGGTAACGTTGACGAGCGCCGGCAGCTGACGGAGGCGCTTCTCGAGTGCGCGCGCCGAGCTGTTGAGCAAGTTGATATCGCCGCTGAGGAGCGTGTACTGATAGAGGCTCTTTGACGCGAGGCCGCCAATCGAGATCGCGGGCGGATTCTGGATGAAGAGGGCGATGCCGCCGACGTCGAGGGCATCGCGCGCAAGATCCCCCGCGATCTCCTGGGCGCTGCGCTTTCGCTCGCTGACCGGCTTGAGGTCGATGGTGAGCTGTCCCTGGTTCGCGGCCGCCGTCGTTCCGATCGCCGACGTGACCGAGCGCACGTCGGGATCCTTGGCAATGGCCGCGGCGATGCGCTGCTGCGCCTCGATCAGTGCGTCGAAGGATACGCCTTCGGCCGCCTCCGTGGTGGCGAGCAGCTGCCCGGTGTCATCGGTGGGGAAAAGGCCCTTCGGCGCAATGACGAAGAGCACGCCCGTGAGCACGAGAATGATGAGCGAGAACACCATCGTCAGCCGACGTCGCTCCATCACCCAGGCGAGGCTGTCCTCGTACGCCTTGAGCCAGCGCTCGTAGAACCGTTCGGTCGCCTGGTAGAAGCGGCCTTGCTCCTTGCCGTGCGTCGACCGGAGGAAGCGGCTGCACAGCATGGGCGTCAGCGTGAGCGACACCACGCCCGACACGAGAATCGCCACGCCGATGGTGACGGCAAACTCGTGGAACAGCTTGCCGATGATGCCACCCATGAAGAGGATGGGGATGAACACCGCGGCGAGCGAGAACGTCATCGACAGGATCGTGAACCCGACCTCGGAGGCGCCGTCGAGCGCGGCCTGCATGCGCGGCTTTCCCATCTCGAGATGGCGCACGATGTTCTCGAGCATCACGATGGCATCGTCGACCACGAAGCCGACGGCGAGCGTGAGCGCCATCAGCGAAAGGTTGTCGAGGCTGTAGTGCAGCAGGTACATCACCGAGAACGTGCCGATGATCGACATCGGCAATGCAAGGCTCGGGATGATGGTCGCCGAGATGTTGCGGAGGAACAGGAAGATCACGATGACGACGAGCACGAGCGTCAACTCGAGCGTGAACGTCACGTCGTGGACGGATTCCTGGATGCTGGTCGAACGGTCGTAGAGCACGGACACGTTCACCGACGGCGGAATGTCGCCACGCACCTTGTCGAGCGCCGCCTTCACGCGATCGGCGACGGCGACCGTGTTCGTGCCGGGCTGCCGCTGGATCGCGAGCACGATGGAACGCGACGCCCCGTACCAGCTTGCGGTCTTGTTGTTCTGCACGTCGTCAGTGACGCGGCCGATCTCGCTGAGATGAACCGGTGCGCCGTTGCGATACGCGACGATGAGGTCGCGAAACTCGTCGGCGGACTGGAGCTGACCCGTCGCCTGTACGGTGAGCGCCATGCGCGGGCCGTTGAGCACGCCGGTCGGCAGGTTGACGTTCTGGCTCGAGATCGCGGTGGCCACGTCCTCGAGCGCGAGGTTGCGTGTGGCGAGCTGCGAAGGATCGAGCTGCACGCGGACCGCATACTTCTGCGCCCCGAACACGAGCACCTGCGCCACGCCGCTCACGGTCGAAAGGCGCTGGGCGATCGTGGTCTCGGCGTATTCGTCGAGGCGAGAGAGCGGCACCTGGTCGGACGTGAGCGCCACCGTGAGAATCGGTGCGCCGGCGGGGTTCGTCTTCTGGTAGGACGGCGGAAGAATGCCCTGCGGCAGCCCGCGCAGCGTCTGCGTGATCGCCGCCTGCACGTCCTGCGCGGCGGCGTCGATGTTGCGGTCGAGCGAGAACTGGATGACGATCTGCGTGAGGCCGAGGCTCGACGTCGACGTCATGTTGTCGACGCCGGCGATGGTCGAGAACTGCTTCTCGAGCGGTGTCGCAACGGTCGCGGCCATCGTGGCCGGGCTCGCGCCAGGCAGCACGGCGGAGACCGTGATCGTCGGGAAGTCGACGTTCGGCAGGTCGCTCACCGCGAGCTGGCGATAAGCGACGATGCCGAAGAACAGGATCGCGACCATGACGAGGGTCGTCATGATCGGGCGCTTGATGAAGAGGGTCGTGAGGTTCATTGAGCGCTTGCGTCAGTCGCCGGCGGTGAGCGAAGGACGATCGGCCACCGGATGATCGCTCGATGACCAGGGAAGTTTCTCGGACACTCGGCCGAGCCACGACTGGAGATCGTCGAGGTAGGTGTAGAACACTGGCGTGACGTAGAGCGTCACGATCTGCGAGAAGGCGAGGCCGCCTACCACGGCGATGCCGAGTGGGCGGCGCGAAGCGGCGCTTGCGCCAATGCCGATCGCGATCGGCAGCGTACCGACGATTGCGGCGACGGTCGTCATCAGGATGGGACGAAAGCGAACGCTCGCCGCCTGCACGATGGCTTCGGCAGGTGTCGTGTGCCCCGCCCGTTCGGCCTCGATGGCGAAGTCGATCATCATGATCGCGTTCTTCTTCACGATCCCGATGAGCATGATCACGCCGACATAGCCGTAGACGTCGAGCTGCTGCTTGAACACCCACAACGCGAGCAGCGCGCCGAACGCCGCGAACGGCAGGCCCGTGAGGATCGTGATCGGATGAATGAAACTTTCGTAGAGGATGCCGAGGACGATGTAGATGATGAACACGGTGATCAGCAACAGGATGCCGAGGCCGGCCTGGGAGTCCTGGAAGGCCTGCGCGGTTCCGGAGAAGTTGGCCGTCATGGTGGCCGGCAGATTTCGCTGCGCCAGCCGCTCGACCGCGGAGACGGCGGCCCCGAGGTTCCCGTTAGGAGGCAGGTTGAAGGAGATGGTCACCGACGCGAGCTGTCCGGAGTGCGCGATGCTCTGCGGACCGACACCGGGCGTGAACGTCGCCACGTCGGAGAGCGGTACGAGCGCACCCTTGTTGCTCGTGATGTACAGCTTGGACAGGGCCGAGACGTCCGCCTGGTCCTCAGGGCGGATCTGCATCACGACCCAGTATTCATTTGTCGGCGTGTAGATCGTCGAGGCCTGCTGTTCACTGAAGGCGCCAGCAAGCGTCCGCATGATCGCGAGCGGTGTCACGCCCAGCATCGCCGCGCGATCGCGCTGGATCTTCACGGTGACGATCGGATTCCGGTTCAGGAGATCGCTCGTGACATCAGTGATGAGAGGCAGCGTACGCATCGCGGTCGTGAGCTTCGTGGCTGCCGCGTACAACGCCTGCACGTCGAGCCCCTGGAGGGTGTACTGGTACTGCGTCTTCGAGCCTCGTCCGCCAATGTGAATGCTCGGCGGATTCTGGGCGAACGCGCTGAATCCCGGGATGCCGCTCAATCGTTGTGTCACTTCCTGGACCATCTGATCGGCGGAAGGACGGTCGCCAGCCGGCTTGAGAAAGAGATTGATGTTGCCGTTGTTGCCGCCGTTGACCGAGGACATGTATCCGGCGACGTATGGATCAGCCGCGATCTTTGCGTTCGCGATCTGCTGGAGGCGTGACATCTCGGGAAAGGAGGTACCCTGCGCCGCTTGGGTACTCACCGGAAGAAAGCCGGTGTCATCACTCGGGAAGAGCCCCTTCGGTACCACGTTGAACAGGACGCCCGTCAGCACCAGGATGACGAGCGAGAACACGAGCGTGAGGGGCCGCCGGCGCATGCACCAGCCGAGCGAGCGTTCGTAGCCCCGCAGAATGCGGTCGAACACGACCTCGAAGAGGTTGTAGAGACGGCCGTGCGTCTCGCCCTTGTGCGAGGTGAGGAACCTCGCACAGAGCATTGGTGTGAGCGTGAGCGAGACGAAGCCCGACACGAGAATGGCCGCCGCGATCGTGATGGCGAATTCCCGGAACAGCTGGCCGATGATGCCGCCCATGAAGACGAGCGGGATGAAGACCGCGGCGAGCGACAGCGTCATGGACAGGATGGTGAAGCCAACTTCGTCCGCGCCGTCGAGCGCGGCATCGAGCGGCGTTTGTCCGTCCTCGATGTGGCGGACGATGTTCTCGAGCATCACGATGGCGTCGTCGACGACGAATCCTACTGCGAGCGTGAGCGCCATCAACGACAGGTTGTCGATGCTGAAGCCCAGGGTGTACATCACCGAAAACGTGCCCACGATGGCCATCGGCAAGGTCAGGCTGGGAATCGCCGTCGCCGTGAGGTTGCGCAGGAAGACGAAGATCACCAGCACCACGAACACCAAGGCCACCACGAGCGAGAGCTTGACGTCGTTCACGGAATTCCGAATGCCCACCGAGCGGTCGTAGCGCAGATTGACCGCCACCGACGGCGGAAGGCTCGGCTTGATCTCCTCCAGTGCCGCCTTGACCCGGTCGGCCACCGCCACGGTGTTGGTGCCGGGCTGGCGCATGACCGCGAGGACGATGGCGCGGTCGCCATTGAACCAGCTCGCGTTCTTGTTGTTCTGCACATCGTCCATCACGACGCCAAGGTCGCCGAGGTGTACGGGCGCGCCGTTGCGGTTGGCCACGACCATGCTGCGGAACTGATCGGCGTTGGCGAGCTGGCCGGTGGCCTGGATGGTCAGGGTGCGATCCTTTCCATACAGCACGCCCGTCGGCAGGATCACATTGTTGTTCCGCACCGCCGTCGCGACGTCGCTGACAGAGAGCCCGCGCGTCGCCAGCTCCGCGGGATTCAGCAGCACGCGCACCGCATATTTCGCGGATCCAAACACGTTCACCTGCGACACCCCTTCCACTTGCGACAAGCGCTGCGCGATGGTCGTCTCGGCGACCTCGTCCAGCGCCGTGAGCGACATGCCGCTGGACGTCAGCGCAAAGAACAGGATCGGCGCGGCGGCCGGGTTCTGCTTGCGGTACGATGGCGGGATGATCGTCGACGGCAGGTACGCCAGCGATCCGGAGATCGCGGCGTTCACGTCCTGGGCCGCGGCGTCGATGTCGCGGTCGGGGGAAAACTGCAGCGTGATGTTCGTGTTCCCGATGCCGCTGTTCGACGTAATGTTGTCGATGCCGGCGATGGCGGAGAACGACTTCTCGAGCGGCGTGGCAACCGTTGCCGCCATGGTCTCCGGACTCGCGCCCGGCAGATTCGCCTGGACGTTGATCGTCGGAAAGTCGACCGCCGGCAGGTCGCTCACCGTCAACTTCTGGTACGAGGCGACGCCGAATACCAGGATGGCGACCATGATGAGCGTCGTCATCACGGGCCGGCGGATGAACAGCGCGGTGAAGTTCATGGCGCGATCGCCATCCTCTTCTTACCTCGGCGCCGGCGCAGCCGGCTGAGCAGCGGCACCGCCCGCTGCGCCGCGACCACGTCCACCGCGACCGCCGCGCCCGCCGGCAACCGCACCCTGCGGCGTCGTGACCTGCACCTTCGCGTTCGGCGTCAGCCGCGACTGTCCATCCGTCACCACCTGCTCACCGTTGCGAAGGCCCGACGCGATGATCGACATCGAGCCCGCAGTGCGTTCAACCGTCACCGGCCGCTGCGAAGCGGTGCCGCTGTCGGTGATCACGTAGACGTAGGACCCGGACTGCCCCGTCACGACCGCCTGCGTCGGCACTACGAGCGCCTGCTGTTCGACGAACAGATTCAGCTGCGCAGCAACGAATTCGCCGGCCCACAACCGCTGATTGGGATTCGGGAACGTGGCCTTGAGGAGCACGGTTCCCGTGGTGGTATCGACGGCATTGTCGATGAACGACAGCGAGCCATGCTCCGTTTGCACGAGGCTGGAAAGCTGTGTCGATGCGGGTGCCTTTCCGCCGCTCGCGGCTGCGTCCGGAGCGGAGCCAGGCGACCCGCCCTGCGCGGCCGTGCCGGGATCGCTGCGACCGATGTTCAGTCCCACCGTCTGTTGCGCCCCGGGATCGACGGTTTCGGATCCCGAGTTCGGCGTTGCGAGCACGGCCAACCCGCCAGCCGCACCATATTTCTGGAGCAGCGGCAGTTGCGTGGCGGGAATCGCGAATCGCACGAGGATGGGGCTGATCTGGTTGATGACGACGAGCGGCGTGGCGCCTGACGAGTGCACGAGATTGCCCTCCTTGACCAGCAGCGATCCAGTGCGGCCGGAGATCGGCGCGCGGATCGTCGTGTTGTCGAGATTGAACTTCGCGTTCGCGAGCAATGCCTCGTCGCCGGCCACGTTGGCTGAGGACGACGCCGCGTTCGCACGCTGCTGGTCCGCCTGCTCCTTCGTCACGTAGTCCTGTGCCGCGAGCCCCGCATACCGGTCGGCTTCTCGCCGCGCATTCTCTGCGTTCGCCTTGTCCCTCGTCACCGCGGCCAGCGCCTGCTGGTATGCGCCCCGATACGGACGAGGATCGACCTCGAACAACACTTGTCCAGCGGTCACGTTCTGCCCTTCCGTGAACGCCACGCGCTTGATGATGCCTTCCACCTGCGAGCCGACGACGGCCGCGCGAAGCGGCACGACGACGCCATTCGCCTCGATCGTGTAAGGCACATCGGTCAGGCGTGCCCGCGTGACGACGACGGGCACTGTCGCCTTCGGACGCGCCGGCGCTGTATTGGAACACGCGGCGAGCGAAAACAGGAGGATGGTGGCGAGGCGCATGCGCCGCGCTGACGAGTACGTGCACATGGCGTGTCGTGACGAACGAGGAGAGATCATCGGCGGATTCCTGCCGAATCGGGAGGAGTGCCGGTCTGGCCACGGGGGCCGAGGACGCCGACGTCGTGGGAAAGCTGGGCGAGCGCGGTTGCCCACACCCAACGCGACTGCGCCCGTTGCGCGCGTGCGTTCGCGAGCGCGGTCTGCGCGGTGACGAGGTCCAGTATCGTACCGACGCCCGCCCGATATCGCGCGCGGGCGACCGTCTCGGACTGCGTCGCACTTGCTAGCAGAACATCAGAGGTTCGTGCGCGCTGCGCCGCTGTCTGAAGCGCGTAGTAGGAGGCGTAGACCTGTTGCCCCACCTGCACGCGGAGCAGGTCCGCGCGCGCGGAAGCGACGTCCACCTGTGCCTGCGCCGCCGTGACATTGTACTGGCGCGCGAGATTGAAGATCGGCAGCTGAATGCCGAGTGTGAGGCTGTAGTTCAGCCCCTGGAAGTTCGCGACGTCCGAGAACGACTTGCCGACGTTGGCGCCGAGCGTCACCGCTGGCAGCTCTGCCGACCGCGCGACCTTGACCTGGGCCTGCGCCTGCTGGATCTGTACGCGCAACGCGGCCAAGTCGGGACGGAGCACCAGGGCGCGGTCGATGAGCGTATCGACCCCCGTGAGGGTCGCGTCAAGGGAGATCGTGTCGCTCATCATCGCGAGGTCGAACCGTGCATTGGCCGGCAGGCCCATGGAGACAGCGAGCGAACCCCGCGACGTCTGCGCATTTCCTTCAGCCGTCTCTACATCCAGCTGCGCCTGCGCAACTTGCACCTGGGCCTGGAGGACGTCCGCGATAGTCGCCACGCCCGCCCTGTTTCGCTGCTGCGCCGACGCGAGGTTCGTGTCCGCCTCGGCGAGCGTCAGGCGCGCCGCGCCGAGGAGTCCCGTCTGCGCCTGATGCGTGAAGTACGCCGACTGCGCCTGGAGCGCGACATTCTGAAGCGCGGCGTTGTGATTGAGGTCGAGCGCCACCGCGGCGGCTCGTGCGGAGGCGACGGTGCCACTGCGTCCGCCAAAGTCGAAGAGGAGGTACGAGAGGCTCGCCGTCGGCGTTATCGTCGTGCGACGGGTGTTGTCCTGCTGTGCTGCCGTCGCGGAGCGGACGATGTTCGAGCTGGCGTCGACCGTCGGCAGATATGATCCGGTCGCCGCCCCGTATTGCGCCGCGCCAACACGCGCTTGTGACCACGTGAGCTGCGTCTGCGGATTGTTGCGCAGGGCAATGTCGACAATCTGGCCGAGCACGAGGGGTCCGCTGTAAAGTCCCGTATCGGCGGCGGTGGTGGGAGTAGCGCGCGACGGCTCAGGCGGTACGGTCCCGGCCGGCGGTCTCCATGGCTCCCCGCGCGACGGCGGTGCGGCCGACGCACCGTTGATGCTGGGCAGGCTTCGCGAGCATCCGCCTATCGCCACGAGCAACGCGAAAATGTGTCCGAAGCGAAGCGGGCGGGACGCGGATGAAGTATACCGGTCCCGCCGCGGAATTGGCACAGTGAGCTTTGACCCGATCACGAACATCGCATGGCGTTGGTTGATTGCGACGACGTGCGCGCCGCGCGACTGGCTGAGTTGATACGGACCCGATTCTGCCACCACTGAAACATGTCTACTTCGACGCCGCGCCGCTCGGCGCCGTTTTCTCCGCCGCCGCGGCCACGATTCGTACGCGCGTACCGTCCACCAGATCGGCATTCGGATTCAGTACAACCGTGGTGCCGTCGATGAGCCCGTCCGCCACTTCAACCGTGGCTCCGTAGTCGCGACCGAGGCGTACCGAGCGAAAGTGAATTGTTCCGGCGGAACTGCCCTGTGCGTTCTCTACCACCATCACCTGCACTCCGTTGGAACGGATCACGAGGGACGAAGCCGGGAGCAGGAGCGGCGGCGTGGAGCGAGGGAAGTGGAGCGTGGCCTGGGCGGACATCCCCGGGAGCAGCGCGAAATCACGGTTCGGGACGTCGATTTCCGTGAGCAGTGTCCTGGAGGACGCATCGAGCGAGTTCGAGGTCCGCACGACACGGCCCGGAAAGATGCGCCCCGGAATGCCCTGAGCCGTCACTTCCGCGGTGAGCCCCGTTCGTATCGAGGTGGCGTAGCCTTCGGGAACGGTAAGGTAGATCCGGACGGTGTCGGTCTGCGCAATCCGGAACATGCTTCCCGCGGCGGCAGCACCGCCGATGCCATTCGCCCCGACCGGCGCGCTCGTACCGCCGGCGGGCGTGATGAGCGATCCAATGTCGATGTTGCGTGCGGTGATGACGCCGGTGAAGGGCGCCGTCACGCGCGTCCATTGGCGCGTCTGCACCAAACGACGAAGATTGGCATCCGCCGCACCGGTGTTCGCCTGGGCGGCCTCGAAGGCGGCGCGCTTCTGGTCGAGCTCCTGGCTCGTGACCGCGCTGTCGCGCGCGAGCACACGCCAGCGCTCCAGGTCTGCCCGAGCGAGGCCGAGCGCCGCACGCGTTTGCGTGAGCTGCGCCTGCGCCTGCTCGGCCGACTGCGACAGTTCCGGCGCGTCGATCTCCGCCAGCAGCTGTCCGGTACGAACGATCGAGCCGATGTCCGCATTCCAACGCTTCACGTAGCCGGTGACGCGTGCATAGATCGCCGATTCGTGCAGCGCCTGGATCGTTCCCGGCAATGCGAGCTCGGTCCCTGCGGCTGCGCGCGTCACCATGGTCACCTGCACCGCCGGCGCGCTGTCGCGGGCCGTTGCCTCGGCGCGCAGCTCGCTGTCGACTGAGTGACGCGGAATCATCGTGACGATGAGCAGCACCACGAGCACCGCGGCGGCCACGGCGCCGAGCAGGAGGAGGCGACGGCCGGCCATCGGCTCGACGGCGGGCGCGGACCCCACGTCGGCGCCGTGGTGGGCGGAAGCGTGTTCGGTTCCTGATCCGAGATGCTGCGGCGGGTCGACGTTTGCGGGGCTCATCGTGACTTCACATGAAAGACGGAGGATTTCTGCACTGATTCAGGCGGCTGAGCTGAGCGGATTGCGTACGTCGACCGAGGGCGCGGGTGCACCGACACCCTCTGCGGCGCCACGACGAAGCACACTGTAAATGAGCGGCACGATCACGAGCGTAAAGAATGTCGCGACGAGAAGTCCGCCGATTACCGAACGACCGAGCGGCGCATTCTGCTCGCCGCCTTCGCCGAGTCCGAGGGCCATCGGCAGCATGCCGATGATCATTGCCAGCGCGGTCATGCAGACCGGACGCAGACGGGCGAAACCGGCATCGATCGCCGCTTCCATTGCGGTGCGCCCTGTCTGGCGCTGATCGTCGGCGAAGGTGATCAGCAGCACGCTGTTGGCCGTCGCCACACCCATCGCCATGATGGCACCCATGAGCGATGGCACCGTGAACGTGGTGTGTGTGACGTAGAGCATCCAGATGATTCCGGCAAGCGCGCCCGGTAGCGCCATGATGATGATCAGCGGATCGAGCCAGCTCTGGAAGTTGACGACGAGAATGATGTACACCAGCAGGATGGCGAACACGATGCCGAGCCCGAGTCCGCTGAAGGAGGTTCTCATGCTCTGCACCTGGCCGCGCATCACGATCTGCGATCCCTTCGGAAGCTTCGGGATTTCCTTCGCGATGATCGCGTCGATCTCTCGTGCAACGCCGCCCAGGTCGCGGCGATCAGCGCTCGCGAAGACATTGAACACCGGCTGCACGTTGTAGTGGTTGACGACGGCGGGTGTCACCCCGCGCGATGCGGTGGCGAGGTTGCCGAAAAGCTGCGGCGTCGCGCTGCCGGCAACGGCGACCGGTGTGCTTCGCAGCGCATCGATCGACTCCATCTTGTACTGCGGCGTCATCACACTGACAGCGTACTGCACACCGTTCGCGGGATTGAGCCAGAAGTTCGGCGCGGTCTGGCCGCTGGAGCTCAGCGAGATGAGGAGGTCGCTCGCCACGTCGCGCTGCGAAAGGCCAATTTGGAGGGCCTTGGTGCGGTCCACGACGAAGCGCATCTCGGGTGCGTCCATCACCTGTTGCACACGGACGTCGGCCGCGCCCGGAATGCGCGAGATCTCCGCGGCGAGCTTCTGCGCGACCGCGAAATTGGCGACGCGATTCTGCCCCGTGACCTGCACGTCGATCGGCGCGGGCAGACCCAGGTTGAGCACCTGGTTCACCATGTCCGCGGGCTGGAAGAAGAACGTCACGCCTGGGAATTCCTTGGGCAGCGTCTTCCGCAGCGCGCGGACGTAGTCCCACGTGGAGCCCTGGTGCTCGCTGGCGAGTTGCACGAGCATGTCACCGTCCGCGGGTCCGACGGTCGCGTTGGAGCCCACCGCGAGCGCCACGCCGTAGGTGGTCAGGCCGATGTTGTCGAGCACCAGCGAGAGGTCGCGCGCGGGAATCGTGCGGCGCACCGTCTGCTCGATCCTGGCGAAGAGCAGTTCCGTCTCCTCCAGCCGGGTTCCCGATGGCGCACGGACATGCAGCTGGAACTGTCCGCCGTCCACCGTTGGAAAGAAGTCCTCGCCAATCGCCGGCACGAGCAGCAGCGACAGCGCGACGAACCCGAACGCCGCGCCCAGCACGATCCGCCGGTGAACCATGGCTCCCGCGAGCAGTGCATGATATCCGCTCCGGAATCGCTCGAACCACTCGTCGAAGCGCGCGACCACTCGTCCGAACAGTCCCGGCGCGTGCACATGTCCACCGCCCGTATGCTGCGTGGCCTCGGCCGGGAGCATGTAATCGGCCATCGTCGGCACGAGCGTTCGCGACAGGAAGTACGAGGCCGCCATCGCGAAAATGACCGACAGCGCGAGGGGCCGGAACAGCGCCGCCGCTGGACCGGAAAGAGCGAAGATCGGAAGGAACACGATGCAGATGGCCAGCGTCGAGACGAATGCCGGGATGGCGATCTGCTCCGCACCGTCGATGATCGCCTGTCGGAGCGGCTTGCCCGTCTCGAGGTTGCGGTGGATGTTCTCGATCGCGACCGTCGCGTCGTCCACGAGGATCCCGACGGCGAGCGCGAGTCCGCCGAGTGTCATCACGTTCAGCGTTTCACCAATGGCCCACAGCGCGATGATCGACGTCAGCACGCTGAGCGGGATGGACAGCGCGACGATGATCGTCGAGCGCCAGCTGCCGAGGAAGACGAGGATCATCATTGCGGTGAGCAACGCGGCGATGACACCTTCGCGCAACACGCCGGCGATCGTCGCCCGCACGTAGACGGATTGGTCGCTGAGCAGCTTGAGCTTCACGTCGTCCGGCAGCCCCGCCGTGATCTGGGGGATCATCTTCTTCACGCGATCCACGACGTCGAGCGTCGACGCCTTGCCGTTCTTCAGGATGGAGATGTAGGTGCCGCGATGACCGTTCTCGCGCACGATGTTCGTCTGGACGCCGCCGCCCTCGCGCACCTGCGCAACGTCCCCGATCGTGACGGTCGCGCCATTCACCTGCTTGAGTGGAAGATCGGCGAGCTGACGCGCGGAGTCCGGGCTCGAAAGCAGGCGCACGTAGTATTCGCGTCCGCCCATCTTCGCGGTTCCCGCCGGGAGAATCACATTCTGCGCGTTGATGGCGCGACTCACGTCGCCCGCGGACAGACCCTTCGCGTAGAGCGCCTGCGGATCGATGTCGACGTTGATGAGCCGTGGCACGCCGCCGTAGGCGGGCAGCACGCTCGCGCCGCGAACCGTACCGAGCGGTACCCGGATGAAATTCGTGCCGAGATCGTTCAGCTCGGCCTCGGTGCGCATAGGGCTGGATACGCCGATCTGCATGATCGGCACGTCGGTGGCATTGAAGCGCACCATGAACGGCGGCGAGATGCCCGGCGGCATGTTGCGGGTGACACCCTGTGACGCCGCGGTCAGTTGCGCCATCCCCGCCTCGACGTTCGCATCGGGCTGGAAGTACACCTTGATGATGCTCATGCCATTCAATGACTGCGACTCGATGTGCTCGACGTCGTTGACATAGCTGGAATAGACGCGCTCGGACAGGCTGACGATGCGCTGCTCCATCTCCTTCGGCGACAACCCGCCGTAGCTCCACAACATGGAGACCACCGGCACGTTGATCGTCGGAAAGATGTCGATCGGCATGCGAAGGATGGCCACGATGCCGAACACCAGCATCAGGAGGGCAACGCAGACGAACGTGTACGGCCTGCGAAGCGCAACGTGTACGAGCCACATCCTGCTACCCCTCCCCCTGCATCGTCAGTCGTGTGATCACAGCGGCCGACCCACGAGCGCTTCGAGCGTGGCTCGCGTGACTTGATAGTTATAGTGCGCTGCCACCAGGCCCAACTCGGCTTGCGTGACTGCCAGTTCCGATGTGAGCCGGTCGAGCGACGTGGCAATCCCGGCGCGATAGCGATCGGTCTGCACCCGCAGGTCTTCGCGCGCCGCCGTAACGGCGTCGCGCGCGAGCGCGATGTTCTCCTGCGCGAACCGTAGGGCGCTCAGCAAGCGGGAGGCATCGGCGCGCACCGAACGGGCGGCGTCGAGCGCACTGACCCGCGACACATCGGCGATCGCCGCGCTGCGCGTCACCACGTCCTCACGCTGATAGCCGTTGAAGATCGGAAAGCTCGTGCCGAGACCGAACTGCCACCCCGGACGCGTGGCGCCGATGATCGAGGTCTGGTTGGCCACGTTGTAGCCGCCGAGCAGCCTGATGTCCGGCGAATAGAGCGAGCGCGCCGAGCGCGTGGCTGCTTCGGTCGCGCGCGCGGATGCCTCGGCCGTGCGCACCGCGGGCGCTGCGCTCACCGCCAGCTGTACGATCTCCGTATCCGTCATCGACAGCGGACGCGGATCGAGTGAGGCGGGCGCGCGCGCTCCGATGGGACCGTCGGCGCCAACGAGTCGCCCCAACGCATACGCCGCCGCCTGAAGCGTGTCCCGTGACGCGAGCGCCTGCTGCCGCGCCGTCGTCAGCTCGAGACTTGCCCGCAGGTCATCGGATTTCGTGGCCGTGCCCGCGCGCACACGATCCTGCGCGTATTTGAGCCCGCGAGCGGCACGTGCGACTCGCGCATCCGCCACGGTCATCAGGTCGCCACCGCGAAGCGCTTCGTAATACGCCCGCTCGGCAGCCAGGGTGACCTGATAGCGCTGGCCGACGTCGACCGCCTCGGCCGCCTCGAGATCGGCGCGCGAGCGAAGCCGGTCGGCACCCCGGCGGCCACCGGTGAACAGCGCGAGTGACGTTGCGAGTCCGGCGGAATAACTCGTTGCGCCGTTACTGCCGATCCCCGACGTGCTCGACATGTCGGAACGCAGCGCGTTCGACGTCGCCGTGAGCGATGGAAGGTATGCGCCGCTTGCAACGCGCCCCTCACTGCGTGCGGTGCGCACGCCGGCCTCTCCGAGCGCCACAGCGGGGCTTACCGCGATGGCTCGCGAGATGACCGTCGCCAAGTCGAGTGTCGAGTCGATGCGAACAGCGGGCATCAGGTCGCGTGGTGCTGCTGCTGAGCTTTCCTGCGCGAGCAGGTTCCACGGCGCCATGTACAGCAGGGCGGCCAAGGCTGCCGCCCGGAATAATAGATGTCGTTTCGTGTGCATTCGGTAACTCTTACGCATGATAGCGGCGCGCCGCTGTATGATTCTCCGGCGCTTCGGACGAATTCCGGCGACGCCCTAACCTAGGTTCCCTGCCCAGTCGGAGCCTCATCGGGCGACACGGAAGGAGTGCGCGACTCCAGGGAAGCCGGATTCTCGCGTCTCGTGCCGGCCGCCGCATCCTCCTCTCGACGCGAAGGAAGCGCAAACCCGAACACACTGCCCTCCTCCTCCGGAAACTCCGTCCACACGCGTCCGTCAAGCGACTCGACCGTCTCCTGCACGATACTCGGGCCAAGTCCCGTTCCCTCGACGCCCGTGACGGTATCGCCGTGGGCGCGATAGCACTGCTCGAACAACCGCTGGCGCGCTGGTAGATCGACGCCCAATCCATTATCCGCCGCGCGCACCAGCAGTTCCCCGGGGCTCGATGCTCACTCGTGCGATGATGCGTTCGAGCCACCGCCCGACGATCTCGGAACGGACCGCACGTAGACGTGCCGCGAGCCGGACGGCCAGCGATGACGACTCCAGCGAATCAGGACTCATGAACCTGTGCAGGAGCAAGTTTGACGCTCCACGGCCCGGTCCGCTCATCGCACGTCGCGTGCGCTCCGGTGATCACTTATCTTGCCTCGGGATCGGCCCGGGTAGTCCCTCGGCCGCCTTCCTTGACCGGATAGCTCAGTTGGTAGAGCAGGAGACTTTTAATCTTCAGGTCGTGGGTTCGATCCCCACTCCGGTCATGCGCGCAACCGCCGGCGTTCACCGCCTCACGACAAGTCTTGCGTCCGGCGCCCCCCCCACGCAACGATGGCCCCGCGAGCAGTGCTCGCGGGGCCATCGCGTGTCCAGGGTATCTCCCGGCGTGTTATGGCGTCTTCAAGTTCGGGTTGTTGTCCCGCTCCGTGCGCGGCAGCGGATAGCAGGTCTGCGAACCGACCGCGGCGTAGCCCGGCTTGATGTAATTCGAGCCGGTGGGGGCGATCCCCTGCACGGACGCCGGCGAGCGGCGATAGTCAGCCAACCTCCTGTCCTCCATGTAGAACTCGCGGCCACGCTGGTTATACAGCTCCGTGAGTACACTCGCGTCATCGACCGGACCAGCATAGGCTGGCTGCTGGTTCGCAAGGCGACGCGCGTTGATGAGCGCCGCCTGCTGGACGGCATCACCGGACGCTTCGGCGGAGATGTAGTCTGCCTCCAGCCTGGAGGCCAGGCGGATGGGGGTCGCATAGGCCGGGAACTTCTGCTGAATGAAGAAGCCCCCCGGCACCACATCCTGTGGCTGAAGCTTGTGCTGTGTCGGTCCAAGCCATGGCACGCGCGGATCGGCCACCTGGAAGTAGGATGCCACGCTGATGGAGCCCCGGTCGAAGGTGTACTGCCACATGCGGTTTGACAGGCGCGTACGATTGTTCAGGTCGTCCGTATAGGTGAGCGAATACGAGAAGCCAGCGGGAACCGCATCGGCATCGGCCTTCGCACCAACCTTGTCCCCTTTCTGCAGCTTGGCGCGCGCGCGGCCCACGAGCGACGCGTTCGCGAGTGCTTTCCCATCCGCCGAGCCATTGGCGGTCCCGACCTCGATGGCCTTTCCGAACCAGAATGCCGCGGTGTCCAGCATCTGGTTCGTCGAGAGCTCCGGACCGGACGAGAGCGTCCCCGTGCAGAAGTCCGTCGCCATGTGCAGCACGGCAAACCCCCGGAACGTGGCCGCGCGCGCCAGGTTGATGTTGGTCGTCGGTGTCGGGAGCGAGAGATCCAGTACGATCTTCGTCGATGCCGCCGCGAGGGAAAGCGGCTGCCAGAGGTCGCCGTTCAACGAGCCATTCAGGTCGGAGACGGTCCGGAACCCGAACTCATTGCGGGTCGGAAAGGTGTCCGACACGTTGGCCTCACCGGTGAACCATCCGGCGTACATCGCCAGCCACCCGTAGACCGTGGCGAAGTTCTGCTGGGCGGATGCCGCGAGCGTGCCCGCGCCTGACGTAGGATCGACCGTCGACGCGTCGACCACGTTTGGATTGGTAACCTGAAGAAAGGATTCACTGCAGGCAGCAGCTCCGGTCAGGAGCACGGCCCCGAAAACAGTGCGCGAAAACGCGCGGCGGATCTTCATCATGATTGATAGACGCGTCAGAAGGAGATGTTGAGCCGGACGAGGGACTTTCGCGGGCTGGGAAGGGTGAGGAAATCCTCGCGGTTGAATCCACCACTCAGGCCGTTCGGATTGGACACCACCTCCGGGTCAGCGCCCTCGTAATTCGTCCACAGCTTGACGTTCTGCATGGCAAACGAGATGCTCGCATCCTGCAACTTGCCGCCGGCACGGCTGAGGAGAGCCGCCGGGAGGTCGTACGTGAACGAGAGTTCCCGCAGGCGGACGAAGTCGCCATCCTGGATGTACGCGTCATAGACGTCATTCACCGTGGCCGCCTTTCCCAACATCGTCACGAAGGCGGGGCGGCCCGGGGTATCGTCGCCGTACCGCCGGAGGTATTCCTGGCGCGACAGGACCGTCTTGTCCAGGCGAAGGTTCGAACGCACGAGCTGCGTCTCGCGGAAGAACTCCGTGTTGTTGAAGACCTTGAAATTCCGCTTGGCGTCCAGTAGCCCCGTCACGCGGAAGTGCTTCATGAGGGTGACCGTATTGGAGAGATTCCATTCGAACGTCGGCAGCAGGTTGCCCATCGGAACGAGCGTGTCCGACACGGTGACCCGGCTGTTCGCCACGTCGATCGATTGGATCTTCTTCGACATGAACACACCGAGTTGCTGGCCCTTGACCGCCTGATTGCGCTGACCATTGAGATTGAACGGAAGCACGCCGCCCAGGTCCGTCAGCTCGTTGTGCAGCGTGTTGCCGCTCGCGCGAATGTCCCACTCCAGCAGCCGCGTGCGCAGCGCGTTGACGTTCAACCCCACCTCGAGCCCGCTGTTGACAACCTGCCCGATGTTCGCGAGCGGGTTGGTGCTGAAGCCAAGAGACGGCGGTATGGGCCGCGCGATGATGAGATCGTTTGTCGTCTTGCGGAAATACGTCACCTCGCTCGAGATGCGATCGCTCCAGAAGCCTGCGTCGGCGCCGACCTCGAACTCCACGCCACGCTCCGGCTTGAGGTTCGCATTGCCGGGATTGCCCGGAATCGCACCGGCACTCGTCGTGCCCGTGATATTGAACGGCGTGGCCACGAGCGTCGTGAGCGCGTCACCGGGACCAGGCGAGCGGCCCGTGGTCCCCCACGCGCTGCGCACGCGGAGTGTGTTCACGTACTTCGTGAGCGGTTCGAAGAACCTCTCGTCCGAAAGTGTCCAGGTTGCGCCGATTTTCGGCAGCACGAAGGCGGGGGCCGTCGAGCCGAACGACGAATTCCGGTCGACCCGCAGGCCGAACTGGACGAACGCGCGGTTCTCGTAGCCCAGCTGCAGTTGCCCGAGATAGCCGTACTGGCGCTGCTCGGTGAAGGAGCCGCCGCCCGTGGTCGTCGCCGCCGATCCAATCGATCGGTTTTCGTTCGTCACCAAGCCGATCCCGACCGCGCCCAGTGCCTTGCTTCGCGTCGAGATGACCTGCATGCCGAACGACAGGTTGCTCTCCCATTGGTTGGCGGAGCCCATCGTATGACGGGCGTTGCCGAGATAGTCCACCGTGTACCGCTCGTTGCCGCGGCTCACCTGTGAGTTGCTGCCCCCATCGGTGAGGCCACCGTACCAGGTGCTGTCGTTCTTCGGCGAGAAGTCCGTCTGCTCATCCTGGGCGTAATCCATCCCGAGCGTGACCCGATTGCTGAACCACGCCACCGGCAGGTAGTTCGCCGAGAGGTTGGTCGTCACACGGTGGGTCAGCAGCGAATGCTCACGGGAATTGATGGCATTGTAGTGACGGTTGAAACCGTACCATCCGTCCTGGCTTGGCGCGGTGCCATCGGAGCGCGTCGTCGGTGAGCCGAGGAGGGCGCCGCCGAGCCAGCCGAAGATGTTGTTGTCGTTATCCGGCAGATCGGTCTTGGTCTGCGCGAGGCCAAGACCCGCTTCGATGGTGATGCGGGAGTCGGGGATGTAGTTGAAGTTCGACCGGACGTTGTAACGCTGGAACACGTTGTTCGGCAGCGTGCCCTGCGCATTCTCCGACCCGTAGGACAGGTCGTAGCCGAAGTTCTGTCCGCCGCCGCGGCCGTTCCAGCCGAACTGTCGATCATCCCCGGACTGCAGGGCGCCGACGCGCAGGAGTGGATTGTCGTGCACCACGGTGGCCACCGCCTGTCCGCGACAGAGCGGATTGGCGCTGGTGGCTGCGACCAAGGCCGCAGTGCACAGGCCATAGTTGTCGGGCGGCGTCCACAGCTGCTTTGCACTCCCACCTTCGAGGCGGAGCGTCTGCGCAAAGCGATTGGCTCCCGGTCGTCCCTTTTTGGTGATGATCTGGATCACGCCGGCCGAGGCGTCAGCCCCATAAAGCGTCGCTGCGGCCGGACCCTTGACGATCTCGATGCTCTCGATCTCGTCCGGGTTGATGTCGTTCAGCCGGTCGAAGGACTGGCCTGACTGCCCGCTGGCGATGATACCCTCGTTGATCCGCACGCCGTCGACGAACAGGAGCGGCTGGTTGGACAGGTTGATCGAGGAGGCCCCGCGAATGCGGATCGTCCTGGCCGCACCAGCGGTGCCGGAATTCGTGTTGACCGCCACGCCCGGCACGCGCGACTGCATCAACTCGGCGACCGTACTCACCGGCGCATCCTTGGTGATCTGGGAAGCGCTGATGGACGCGACCTGCGCCGATTGCGCGCGACGCTCCTGGTTACCCGCCGTGCCGGTCACCACCAACTCCGACAGTGTCACGAGGGACGGAATCATCTGGAAGTTCGCCGTCACGGTCTGCCCTGCGATGAGACGGACGGTATCGCTGAGCGCCTTGTACCCGAGACGGAAAACACTCACGGTGACCCGGCCCGCCGGCACATTGGCGAGACGGTAGTCACCGGTCGCGGTGGATTGCGTCACGAGGGCGGTGCCCGGTACCACCACTTGCGCTTCCGCGATGGGCTGCCGCGTCGTGCGATCCGTCAGCCTTCCAGTGATGGATCCCGTCTGTGCCCGGAGCACCGCGGGTCCACCAGCCGCCAGAAGTGCCACCAAAGCCAGCCACCGAACAGCTCCCACACGTACGGACATCTGTTTCTCCTTTATTGAAGACTATGAAACCAGAACGTGCCCATGGTCTCGACGATCAAGACATTGGGGACCGCACGGGCATCCCCGTGATCGTGCGTTACGTCGCGCCCTCCTCCACTCGTGCCGTGATGCGGGCAGAACCTCGGCAAGTGACGCATTGGGCTCGGGACACGCGCGGATACAGCCGTTCAAGACGTTCCCATCGATGATGCTCGCTCGGCCCGAAGAGAACGCCAGGACAGCCACGGACGGTGCAGCGAAACCGTCATTGGATCTCGTTGAACACCAGAACCCGCCTGTCGCGAGGCACGCCCGCAATGCCATTCCCCGCGTGACCACGACACGTCGGCACACGGCGCCTCATGGCTCACCCCGCATGACATTCAATCGTCACATACCTATGAAATATCCCCGCCAGGTTGGTGCGTCCGAGAGCGCAATCCAGAGGCTCAGCGTGAGAGCGCCGGCTTCGCGAGCCACTCCCCGCCGTCCACCACCATGGTCGCGCCGGTGATCCAGGCGCCCCCCGGCGACGCGAGGAAGGCTACCATGTTCGCGATGTCGTTCGGCGATCCCCACCGCTGCAGCGGAATCATCGTTTTCGCGTAGCCTTCCATCGCCTTTTCCATCGCGAAGACGTCGACGACACCATCCGCGGCAGGCGGCGGGGTGAAGGCCTTACGAACCCCTTCGGTTGGAATGGGCCCAGGCGCCACCGAATTCATCCGCACTCGGTACTTCGCCCACTCGAGTGACAGCGTCTTCGTGAGCGCGTCGATCCCAGCCTTTGCTGCCGTCGCGTGCGCCATGAGCGGCCAGCCGCGATAATGGAGCGTCATCGAGATGTTCACGATGGATCCGCCACCCTGCGCCTTCATCACGGGAAGCACGGCCTGCGAACAGAAGAATGTTCCGTACAAGTCGATCTCGATCACACTCTTCCAGGCATTCTCCGACAGCGTCTCGGAGGGCGCGTAGAAGTTGCCCGCCGCATTGTTGACGAGAAGGTCGATCCGGCCCTGCGACTCGGCGACCTCCGTCATCATGGCTTTCACGAGACCGGTGTCGCGTACGTCGACTGCCTTTGCGCTTGCCTTGCCGCCAGCAGCGACAATTTCGGCCGCCGCAGCCTCGACGCGCTCGAGCTTCCGGCTCGCCAGAACGACGTGGGCACCGAGCGATGCGAGGAGATCGGCGATCCCCCGGCCGATGCCACTGCCACCACCCGTGATGAGCGCGACCTGGCCGTCGAACAGGCCCGGACGAAAGACCGACGCGGTATCAGGGGTCACGAGAGCTCCGAGGCGAGGGCGGGACGTTCGTCGAGCGCATCAAGGAGCGCATCGGCGAGCGTGGGGGCTTCGTCCTCAGGGGCAAACGAGAGGGCAAGCGACAGCTGCCTCACCGGGGCGAACGAACGACGATGATGTGCGGTGAGTCCGTGGGAATCGAGGCCGGCATGATGATCCCGCGTGCCGTAACCGACATTCGTCTCCCAGTGATAGTGCGGATGCCGCACGGCGAGCGCATGCATCAGGCGGTCGCGTGTAACCTTGGCGATGATGGATGCGCAGGCGATGGAGTGGCACCGCGCGTCCCCGCCCACGACCGCCGTGTGCTCGATGCCCAGGGTGCGGATCATGAGTCCGTCGATGACGACGTGATCGGGCGTCACTGACAGCCGCGTGATGGCGCGACGAATCGCCAGAACCGACGCGTGATAGATGTTGTAGCGATCGACCTCTCGGACGCTCGCTGCGCCGATGGAGATCGCGAGCGAGCGCTCCCGAATTCGCGCCGCGAGCTTGTCGCGCTCGCTGGCGCGCAGCGTCTTCGAGTCATCGACACCGCGGATGGCCTTCGCATCCGCGAGCATGACCACGGCGCATGCGACGACGGGGCCCGCAAGCGGGCCCCGTCCGACTTCATCCACACCGGCGAGCAATGGGCCCTTGCTGCTGCGCAGATCGCGCTCGATCGCGCTCCACTTGCGCATGCAACTCAGCCCGACGCGAGGTTACTTCGCGGCGCTCGTTTGCGGGGTTCTGGCCTTCATTTCCTTGATGCGCGTCGCCTTGCCGGTGAGGCTGCGGAGGTAGTACAGCTTCGCGCGACGGACGCGGCCACGACGGACGACGACGATGTCCGCCAACATTGGGCTGTGCAGCGGGAAGATACGCTCGACGCCGACGCCATTGGAAATCTTGCGCACGGTGAACGTCTGGCTGACGCCGACGCCACGACGCGCAATGCACACTCCTTCGAATGCCTGGATGCGCTCCTTTTCCCCTTCCTTCACACGAACATTCACGCGAACGGTATCACCGGCGCGGAACGCTGGGAGATCGCGGAGCCACTCTTTCTGGGTTTCGATGAAGACATGCATGAGACGACAGGTTCGGGACGTAACTGGAATAGACTTGGGAACTTAGCGGGGGTCGGGCGCGGAGTCTAGGGGCGTGGGGAGGAGGATAGGACGATAGGACGATAGGAAGATAGGAAGACCTATCCTCCTACCCTCCTATCCTCCTATCATCCCCAGGGTTCACAGGGAGCCGTCGGCTCGTGCGTACGAGACAACCGCCGCGCCGACGCGCTTTCCGTGCTCACTGCCCCCGTTGATATCACTGCGATAGTGGATTCCGCCGTACAATCGCGACATCCCGGCCTCAGCGGCCATGCTGTTGAAGGATGATGCGCCCTCGGGAAAAAGATACGTGAGGGTCGTTGCCGCAGCCGACGAGAACGTGGAATGTCCAGACGGATAAGACGGGAAGTTCGGAAGTCCGATGACCGTCTTGATCGACGGATCGAGCTGCGCGGGTCGCGGATTGTAGTAGCGATACTTGGTGTCCCAGCAGCCGACCGCTACGTCGTGCATCGCCATGTTGAGCAGCGCGAAGGCACGCGCGGCACGCACCTCACTCATGCTCGCCCCACGCACGTAGTCGGACGCGATGGCGTTCCAGTGCCCGGGAGGCGTTGGCGTGCCGACGCCATCGTTCCACTTCAATGCGATCGCCATCTGCTCGCGCGTGAGGTTGTCGGCAGTGTTCTTTACTTCCGTCAGCTCGTCCTTCATCTGCTGCGATGACGTCGACGGCGGCGGTGGAGGCTCGGCCGCGATGACCTGGTCCGGCGTCATCGTCCAGGCTTTCACCTGCCCGAAGTTGGCGAGCATGCCGGGGCGAGCCGGAGACTCCTGGCTGGCCCACGCCATTTCGCCTCGGCTGGTAGCCGCGGTGGCCTGCGCCTGCCACAGCGCGGGCGTCCCGATGGCATTCTTCATCCCATCGGTACCCGCTCTCGCAAGGATCAGGGCCGCCACGGACTTGCCGAGCGCCAATCCCGCAGCGACGTCACTTGCCGTTGCACGGCCGGACAGAACGGCGGCGTCCCGCTGCTCCGCGGCCGCCTTCGTGATCTCCTCGACCGCCTCGGGGAACAGCGACTTCAGCATCTCGGCGGTGACACCGGAGAGCGCTGCGTCTTCGGACGGGTAGGCCGGGAGATCGCTCGGCGGCACCAGGGTCGTGACCGCTGCGTCGACACGCGCCGGCGAAGCGCGATTGTACTTGTACTTCCAATACCACGCGGCCTTCAGTGCCTCGTACTGTGCCACGCTCACGTAGCTGTAGGCTCGCGACGCATAAGGTGGATTGGCGAATGGAAACTGCGGATCGCCAAACGGATTCTCGGCGTCCGGCACCGGATAGGTTCCGTCGGCCCGGGGAGCCGGAGGCAGGTTGAATCTGGCGACCAGCCCGCGCTCGATCTCGTTCCAGTGCAATACGCCGCCGGCGCTCCAGACCGCGACCGTATGCCGTTGCGCGTCCGTCATGTTCGCCTGAGCCGTTTTCACCGCGGCCACCTCGGCGAGGTAGGCATCGCTCGTGGCTGCTGTGGGCGCTGAAACAAGCACCTGATCCGGTCCGGTCATCACGATCATGCGCCAGGCGCCCGCACCCGCGTCGACGTTCGACGTCTGCAGCGGCGCGCCGACTTCGGTGATCGGGAGGCCCTTGTCGCAGCTGCTGATCACGAGGCCGATTGCAACACACAGTGCGACCATGACACCGATACGTGATGCGCTGCCGGAGTGACGGCGGTTCGGAGTGGATGTCATGGTCGGCTCAGAGGTGGAGCGCATATGTGAACCCCGTCATGATCGTGGTGGATTGGCCAACGTTGCGCCCGCGAAGCGTGTGCATGACGCCGAGGTCGAGCCGCAGCCCCGCAACACGCGGCAGGAAGTACATGACCTCCGCGTGACCGGTCGTGAAGTCCATGCGGTTCGAGACGAAGGGCATGTCCTGCCGGCGAATGTCCCCGCCGCCGAGTGTGTGTTGTTCGGTGAGGCCGACGGGGATGCACCACCGTGCATTCTGAAACCCGACCGCCGCGCGATACTCGGCGACATCGGGCATCACGACTTCGTTGCTGGCCGTGAATTGCCCGTCTGTGAAGTAGGTGCTGCGATCGAGCTGCACGTTCGACCGCCAGATGCGCTCCGCGTATCCGTCGATGAACCATCCGGTGCGATCCTGGAGGTGCAGTGCGCCACGACCGAGGAGACTCTTGCTGTGCAGGCCGATGGACATCGGAAGAAAGTCCGGTGTGTAGTCGGTCGTCGGTAGACCGGCCCCGGCCACCGCGAGCACCTTGAGCCGCGCTCGCCCCGCGACATCCGCGTTGATCAGGCGGTACTTCGCCATCAGCGAAAGGTCCTGTCGCCCACTCATGCCTCGCAGGACGCCCTGGCTGGCCTCCGTCGAGACATATGGGAGCGATGCGAGCACGGTGAGACGGCTCGAGACTCCATAGCCGAGCGTGCCCGTGATGGTGCGCGTCGTGACCGTGCCGATGTTTCCGTTCGAGCGCTTGAGCGAGCCTTCCCAGTATTGGTCCCACGCATCGCGGCCGTACATCGCGGTGGCGTGGAGCTCTCGCGGCTGGAGCATCTCCGCGTCCTCGAGCGTCTGCGCCGCGAGTGTCGACATGCGCGCATTCGTGAGCAGCATCGCGATCACCAGCGTCGCGAGCACGCGACCGACGCGCCGCCGCGTACACGAGCGCTCGCGAAGGAAGCATCTGTGGCTCATGGGATTGGTGGCTCGGCGAAGGAGGGAGGAACGGCTCGCCAAGTTTTATGCGTGTGGCCTTTTCGCGCAACTGTCGGAGCGAAAGGGGAGTGCCGCTTTCGCCCGACTTTCAACCTGTGCTCAGGTTGATCCGAGTCGCTCTTCGGTGAGCCGGTCCGCCTGCTCCTGGCGCCACGCCGCGATCCTGGCGTGATCACCGCTGAGGAGAATTTCGGGCACGACATGTCCGCGATAGTCCGGCGGCCGCGTATACGATGGCGCCGAAAGTCCACGCTCCCAGAAGGAATCGCCGTACGCACTTTCGGGATCGCTCATGGCACCCGGCAGCAGACGCACGGTGGCGTCGATCACCGCGAGCGCGGCCGGCTCGCCACCACTCAGCACGAAGTCACCGAGTGACAGCTCTTCCGTCGCCAGGTGGTCGGCCACGCGCTGGTCCACGTCCTTGTAATGACCGCAGAGGATCGTGAGCTGATCCCCGGCCGCGAAGCGCACCGCGTCAGCCTGCACGAACCGGCGGCCACGTGCACTCATGAGCACGATCGGCGACGTCGCGCCCAGTGCTTCCACCGCCTCGAAGAACGGCGCCGGCTTCATGACCATCCCGGGGCCGCCGCCGTACGGCGTGTCGTCGACGGTGCGATGGCGGTCGTGCGTGTAGTCGCGCAGGTCGACGACCTTGAACTGCACCGATCCGGCCGCCGCGGCGCGGGCGGGAATGCTGAGCCCCAGCGGCGCTTCAAAGAACGGCGGGAAGATCGTGACGACGTTGATGATCACTCCAGCAGTCCCTCGGGCGGCGTCACCACGATGACACGCGCATCCTGGTCGACGGACGCAATGGTGTTCTCGTCATAGAGCAGCAGGATGGTCTCGCCGTCCCTCGGCTCCGTTCGGCGGATATCGAGCGCGAGCCCCTGCGGGAGTTCGTAGAGCTCCTCGACGACGCCTACGACCTCACCTGACTCCAGGTCCACGCGCATGCCGACGAGGTCGTGGAGATACACCTCGTCGTCCGCGGGCGGCGGCACTTCGTCCGTCGGCAGGAGCAGGTAGCGGCCACGCCACAGCTCCGCCGCGTTCCGCTCGGGCACCTCATCGAAGCCGACGAGGATGCCTTCGTTGAAAGGACGTACCGAGCGAATATGCAGCTCTTGCCGCGCGGTGCTGATGTCGCCGGATGCGGTACCCGCCAAAACACGACGGCCGGGCGCGAAGACCGCGTCCGGCGCATCGGTGATGGCTTCGACAACGACCTCGCCGCGAATGCCGTGTGCCTTGCGGACCCGCCCGACGATGAGATACGTGGGCGTCGTCATCGCAGGACTGTTGTTACGCCTCTTCGGCCTTCTCGCCGAGGGGCACGGCCGTCGACTGGAGCTTGGCGGCGAGGCGCGTCTCGTGGCGCTCCTTGAGGACACCAGCCTTCCGGAGCAGCGAGCGGACGGTGTCCGTGGGCTGCGCGCCGACGTTGAGCCAGTAGTTCACCCGTGCGGAGTCGAGATTGATGGCCTTGTCGCCCGTGCGGGGCTGATACTGGCCGACGATCTCGATGAACTTGCCATCGCGGGGGCTCTTCGAGTCGGCGACGACGATGCGGTACATGGGGGCCTTTTTGCGGCCAACCCGGCGAAGACGAATCTTGACGGCCATTTTTCAGATCTCCTGAGTGGAACTACCTGGGCTCATCGCGTATCCGGCGTTTCCGGACCGCACCCGTGAACTGCTGGAAGATAGGAAGATAGGAACGCAGGACCGCTCAGCAGTCCTATCATCCTATCATCCCAAAGCTAACTACCTCAAGCCGCCAAACATACCCGGGGGCATCCGCATCTTGCCGCCGCCCCCGCCCTGACCACCCCCGGACACCTTCTTCATCATCTTCTGCATCTCGCGGAACTGCTCCAGCAGCCGGTTGACCTCGCTGATCGGACGACCACTGCCCTTGGCGACTCGCGCACGGCGCGAACCATTCATCAGGTCAGGCTTTTTCCGCTCGGCCTTCGTCATCGAAAGGACGATCGCCTCCAGGTGCTTCATGCGCTTCGGATCCGCGTCCTTCACCTGCTTCAGCATCTTCGTGTTCACGCCCGGCATCATCTTGAGCAGCCCTTCCAGCGGGCCGAGCTTCTCGATCTGACGCATCGCGGTGAGGAAGTCCTCGAGGTCCATGCCCTCCTTCCGGACCTTCTTCTCCATCCGCTTCGCTTCGTCGGCATCGAAGGCACCCTGCGCCTTCTCCACGAGCGAAACGATGTCGCCCTGCTGGAGGATGCGGCCGGCCATGCGGTCCGGATGGAAATCCTCGAGCGCATCCGACTTTTCGCCGACGCCGATGTACTTGATCGGCTTCTTGAGCACCCCGTAGATCGACAGGGCCGCGCCGCCCCTCGCGTCACCGTCCATCTTGGTGAGGATGACGCCGGTGACGTTGAGCCGCGCATCGAAGCCCTGCGCGATCTTCACTGCCTCCTGCCCCGTCATCCCGTCAGCGACCAGGAGAATTTCGTCAGGCTTGATGGCCGCCTTGAGGCGCTCCAGCTCCTCCATCATGCTGTCGTCGATCTGGAGGCGACCCGCGGTATCGACGAGCACCACGCGATCGCGTGCGCGGCGAGCGACGTCGATGCCCGCCTTCGCGATCTTGATGACGTCCGACTCGCCGCGCTCCGAATACACCGGAACATCGAGCTGCGCGCCGAGTGTCTCGAGCTGATCGATGGCGGCGGGGCGATAGACGTCGCAGGCGATGAGCCTGGTCTGGCGCCCTTCGAGCTTGAGCTTGCGCGCGAGCTTCGCTGCAGACGTCGTCTTGCCAGATCCCTGAAGTCCGACCAGCATCACGACGGTGGGCGGAACGGAGCTGAGCTTGAGACCCTCGCGCCGCTCGCCGAGCATGGCGGTGAGCTCGTCGTAAACGATCTTGACGAGCTGCTGCGCGGGCGAGACGGTTCGCAACTGCGAGACGCCGACGGCCTTCTTCTCGACGCGCTCGAGAAACTCGCGCGTCAGCGTAAAGTTGACGTCGGCTTCGAGCAGCACGCGACGGACTTCGCGCAGCCCTTCCTTGATATCGGCCTCGGTGAGGACACCGCGGCCGCGCAGTTTGGCGAACGCTGCTTCTAGGCTTTCTGATAGCTGGTCAAACATAGCAGGGAAAATTAGTCGTCAGACTGTCAGAGCACCACCATTCTGAGTTACCTTGCCCGCATGGCCAAGCCACAACGCAAGGATGAGATCCTCAAGTCCGAGCTTCCGCCAGCGCTTCCGCTCATGGCGCTGCGCTCTACCATCGTCTACCCGCTCGGCACTATCGCCGTGCAGATGGGCGCCCCGGAGAATCTCTCGCTGCTGCGCGCGTATGACGAGCCGGGCCTCATCGTCGCACTCGTCGTCGCCAGTGGCGATCACGACGATCCCATCGACTCGCAACGGTTCGTCGGGCGCGTGGGTGTGGCGGCGCGCGTGCACGAGCGCATCAACCTCCCCGGCGACACCGTGCAGATCACGCTGCAGGGGCTGCGACGCGTCGTCATCGAGGGGATCAATCAGGAAGATCCATATCCGGTGGCGGCAATTCGACCCGCGAGAGAAACGCCGGCGGAGCCTGCGGAACTGGACGATCTCGTCGCACGGGTGATCGCCGCGGCCGAGACACTGGCCGAGCTGGTCGACCGGATCCCGGATGAAGTGCCCGCGATCCTGAAGATGAACGTCTCGGATCCGGGGCGGTTCGCGGATCTCGCGGCCACGAACATGAACTTCCGCATCAGCGACAAGGACGAGGTGCTTCAGCGCCTCGACGTCGGGCATCGGCTGCGCTTCATCCTGAATCGGCTCGAGCGCGAAGTCGCGCGCGCACGTGTGATGGAAGACGTGAAGCGCCAGACCGAGATCAAGATCGAGCAGCATCAGCGCGAGTTCTATCTCCGGCAGCAGTTGCGCGCGATCCAGGCGGAGCTTGGAGAGGCGGATCCGGGTGAGAAGGAAGCGGTTGAGCTGCTGCGGAAGATCGACGAGGCGAAACTTCCGGAGCGCGTCGGTCAGGAGGCCCGCCGCGAGACTGAGCGCCTTCGACAGCTCAGCAATGCGTCGAGCGAGTATCAGGTCATCCGCACCTATCTCGACTGGATCCTGGCACTGCCGTGGAACCTTCGGAGCGGCGACGCCGAGATCACGCTCAAGAAGGTCGAGGAAGCGCTCGACGGCCGGCACTACGGCCTGAGCGAGGCCAAGGAGCGGATCATCGAATACCTCGCCGTGCGCAAGCTGCGCGGCGGCGATCCGCATGGCCCGATCCTTTGTTTTGTCGGGCCTCCTGGTACGGGAAAGACATCACTCGGCGAGGCGATCGCCAAGTCGATTGGGCGCGAGTTCTATCGCATCTCCGTTGGCGGCGTGCGCGACGAGGCGGAGATTCGCGGCCATCGCCGTACCTATGTCGGGGCGATGCCGGGACTGCTCATCCAGGCGCTCCGGCGCGTGCAGGTCCGCGACCCCGTGCTCATGATCGACGAGATCGACAAGATGTCGGGAGGCGGTCCATCGGGCGATCCGACGGCCGCGATGCTCGAGGTCCTCGATCCCAGCCAGAACGACAAGTTCGTCGATCACTATCTGAATCTGCCCTTCGACCTGAGTGGTGCTCTCTTTATTTGCACCGCCAACAACCTGTTCGACATTCCCGCGCCGCTGCGCGACCGGATGGAGATCATCCGGATCGCCGGCTACACCATCGAGGAGAAGGTCGAGATTGCGTGGCGGTATCTCCTGCCTCGGCTGCTCGAGGAGCATGGCATCAGCGACAAGGACATCCAGTTCACCGACGAGTCGCTGTCGTTCGTCTCCAATCGATATTCGCGTGAGGCCGGCCTTCGCAACTTCGAGCGCAACCTCGCCGCGATCATGCGTCGTCGTGCGCGCAGGAAGGCTGAGGGTGAGGAAGGTGCGTGGGTGATCGACGTCGAGAAGGTCGAGGAGATACTCGGCATTCCTCGCTATGCCGTGGAAGAAGCGGACACGGTGCCGGAGATTGGCGTCGTCACGGGGCTCGCCTGGACGTCCACGGGTGGCGACCTGATGGTGATCGAGGCGCTTCGCATGCCTGGGAGTGGCCGGCTCACCGTGACGGGACAAGTGGGCGACGTCATGCGCGAAAGCGTCGACGCCGCGTTCTCGTACGTCCGCTCGCGCGCCGCGCAAATCGGTATTCCTGACGAGGCGTTCAAGGAGTACGACGTTCACGTTCACCTTCCCGCCGGCGCAGTGCCGAAGGACGGTCCGAGCGCCGGTGTCGCACTCACGCTGGCAATCGCGAGTGCAGTCTCGCAACGCCCTGTGCGACGCGATGTCGCAATGACGGGTGAGGTGACGTTGCGCGGGAAGGTGCTCGAGATTGGTGGACTGAAGGAGAAAACGCTCGCCGCGTATCGTGCGGGTCTCCGCCAGTTGATCATCCCTCGCTCGAACGAAAAGGACCTGCGTGACGTTCCGGACGAAGTGAAGAAGCAGATCGCCTTCACCTTCGTCTCGAACATGGACGAGGTGCTGCGCCTCGCGCTGATGCCCGCGGAAGTGGAGAGCGCGGGCCCCGGCGGTCCGCGTGCGGCGCCCATCCGGGATTCGCAGACGACGGTGCCGGTCACGAGCGAGACCGGCACAATCGTCAACGCGGATCGACCTTGATTGCGGCAGGATCGATGACGCCCGACATCCCGTCGGGCAAGTCGCTGTAGATCACCACCGCGCGTCCGTTGATGATGCGCGGGAAGACCGTGATCGTGCGTCCCTTCGGCCGGATGGTTGCGCCGCCCGCGGCCTCGGCACGCTCCGCAGTGCCGGTGCGCTTGGTGGTCGCGCGTATCAGTGCGTCGGAAAAGGCCGCGGCTTCTACTGTCGTGTCCCAGACGCTTGCCCACACGATGCCTTTCGCCGTTCCATTCTTGACGACGACGTAGCGGTCGCCGTCCCAGCCGACGGCTGAACGCGCCGCTGCCTGTTCGTCCTTGAGGTGCTGGTACAGGAAAAGGCGTGTCCCGAATTCGCCCATGTCGTTCTCGTAGACCTTCGTCGCGCCACGAGGGGCGGGCAGTGTGACGATGCTGGGCTCGTCTGGCGGCGAGCCGAAGTACGCTGGTGTGTGGAGTATCTGCTCGGTGGAGCGCGGCACGTTCGCGAGCGGGTTCGCGTTTCCCTTCTGCTCGCTGAATCGCTGAACAAAATCCGCGCCGCTCAGATACGGAAAGAGCAGCGACTCCTGAATCACCATCGGCGCCGTGGCGAACACCGGCTGAGAGCTCTGGCTCTCGCGAATCATTTCGCGCATCCCGTCGCGGCCGCCCACGCGCAACGCGATGTTGCTCGCGCCTCCGGCCATGATCGACATCTGCTCGAACATCGCCTGTCCTTCGATGATGGCCTGCACGGCACTCAGCTTGTCGCTGTCGATCGTCGACTTCTGTAGCGAATCGAGATTGACGTACTGATCCTGCAGTGCGTGCACGAGCTCGTGGGTGATGGTAATCCGGACCGTCTTCTCATCGGCGCCCTTGACCACGTACAGCACCTTTGCCGCGGGATCGTAGTACCCGATCACCTGCTCGGTGAGCACTGCGAGGAAGAACTTGCGAAGGTCGAGCGTATCCGGCAGCAGGCCGAAGAGCTTGTAGGCCGCCTCCTCTCCGGCAAGCTCCGAGGCCGGACTCGATTCATCGAACTTCTTCACGAGGAAGGCGCGCACCTGCTCCTTGTCGCGCGCCTCGACGCGCGGCGGCGTCTTGAACACCATGCCCGTCGCCTTCTCGATGCGCGGAACGGCCTCCGCGACCTCCTGAGCATACGGACCGTCGCCAACGCTGCGATGACGACCGAAGTAGAGCACCGCCGCGATCGCGGCGATCACGACGATGGCGGCCACTCTCAGATTCACTCTTCCCATTCCACTCTCCGTCCGGTCATCAGTCCGACCACGCGAGCGACGTCGTGGCCTCGTACCACGATACCATCGTCGAGCAGTTGGCGCTCGAGGGCGACGTCGAGCTCTGCGCGCTCCGATCCCGTGGCAGCGGGCGCGTCGGCCGCCACCGGCGGCGCGTTGTCTGGCGCCATCGGGCCCGACCGCACGAACGCCGCCTCGAGCTCGGCTCCAATGCGTTCCAGCGCGGCGATTCCGTCGCGCGCCATCCGGTTCATGGGCTCGCCCTGGGGTCGAGGAGCAACTGGCTCGCGGCGCTTCGCTTCGCGCACCCATGCCCTGCGTCGCGAGATCAATTGCTCCGCCGTCGCGGAATACGCCGCGATCGCCTGCGTGTGCGCGCACGCCTCGTCGAGTGCATCGATCGCCTTGTCCGGACGACGCCGATCGGGCACCCAGAGGTCCGTCAGCTCGATCGACGCCCGCACCGCTGCGTCGGTGATCACGACGTTGTGGTGACGCGCGAGCGACGGTATGCGCGTGCGGAGAATCTCGAGTGTCTCCGCTGGTGAGAGCTCGCGCACATCGATCTTCTGGAAGCGCCGTTCGAGCGCGGGATCGCCGAGGATCCAGCGTTCGTACTCCTCGTCTGTCGTTGCACCGAGGAGGCGGAATTCACCGCGCGCGAGGGCAGGCTTGAGCATGTTCGCCGCGTCCATCGCCGAACCGCTCGCGCTTCCCTGGCCGATGAGGTTGTGCATCTCGTCCACGAACAGCAGGACGTCGCCAGCGGCACTCGTTTCGGCCACGAGGTCCCGGAGGCGCGCTTCGTATTGGCCGCGGTAGGTGGTGCCCGCGAGCAGCCCAACGGCATCGAGCGAGAGCAGGCGGAGGTCGCGGAGGGCAATGGGAACGCGGCCCTCGGAGATGCGCATGGCCAGTCCTTCGGCGATCGCGGTCTTGCCCACACCCGCCTGACCGACGAGTGCGGGATTGTTCTTGCCCTGGCGCAGCAGGATGTCGATGGTGCGCGCGATCTCCTCGTCGCGGCAGCGGACCACCTCGAGCCTTCCTGCGCGAGCATCGGCCGTGAGATCGCGCGTGAACCTGTCGAGTGCGGGCGTTTCGCTCGAGCGGACGTCGGTCATTGTTCCGGGGAAGTGTCGCGGCGGTGGACGAACGCATCGTGAGCAACGTTCATGTCGCCGCCCACACGCACGTCCTTTGCCGTGAGGTAGACGATAACCTCCCTACCTCGCCGGCACCTCCGAAGATTCACAGCGTGGGAAACACGCGCGCGAGAATTTCCGGTCCCCAGATGAGCATTATCGCGCCTGCCGGCGCGAGAAATACTCCGAACGGCACCAGCGGAAGCTCGACCGGCGGCGGCGTCTGGCCGCCGAGCGGCAACTCCGTCTGCGTCGTCACTCGACCACGGCGTGCGAACGCGAGCGGATAGACGACCCCGAGAAAGGTCACCGCGGCGATGGTTGCGGCCAGGAACACGGTGGCGATCGCCCGTGAGGGACCGAGCGCGGCGCCGACGAAAGCCATGAGCGTCATGTCGCCCATGCCCATCGCTTCACGCTTCAGTGCCGCTTCGCCGAGCCACCCGATAACCGCGATCAGGCCTGCGCCAGCGCATGCGCCCACGAGCGCCTCGTACGGGCCCGCGAACAGGTCCGAGGCGCCAAGGAAGGGCGCGATCAACGCGCAGGCGAGCGTAAACAGCAATCCGGTCACGGTGAAGCCGTCGGGAATGAGGTAGTGCTTCATGTCCGTGAGCGCCACGCCGACGAGAATGGTCAGGAACACCGCAAGCCGAACGGCCGTGAATGTCGGGCCAAAGTGCCAGACACACAGCGCCCATAGCGCGCCGATCGCTGCCTCGAGCAGCGGATAGATGACCGAGATTGGTTCGTCGCAGCAACGGCACCGCGCGCGGAGCACGAGCCAGCTGAAAAGCGGAATGTTCTCGAACCAGGCCAACTGATGTCCACAATGAGGACACCGCGAGCGCGGGCGCACCACACTGAGGTCACGCGGCCACCGGGCGACGCACACATTGACGAACGAGCCGATACACAGGCCCACGAAGAACGCGTAGGCTATGGCGAAGTCAGAGGGATTCACGTTCGAAGCTGATAGAGAAATATTCCGGTCGCGACAGCGACATTCAGCGACTCCATCACGGAGCCGATTGGGAGCGCAGCAAGCACGTCGAGCCGATCTCGCGCCTCGGCCGACAAGCCTGCGCCCTCGTTCCCGACGATCAGCGCCAGTCGCGCTGGAGGGTCGAGCTCACCGAGTGCCGTTCCCGACGAATCCGTCCCCCAGAGCGCAACGTGATGACGTCCGCGGAAGACGTCCAGCTCGTCCCATGTCGTGGCGAACGCCGGAAAGTGGAAGCCGGCGCCCATCGCGCTCCGGACGACCTTCGCGTTCCACAGGTCTACAGTGCCCGGCAGTGCCAGCGCCGCCGTCGCGCCCAGGGCTGCGGCCGTCCTGAGGATCGTTCCCACGTTGCCGGGGTCCTGAACAGCGTCCAGAATCACGATTCGGGCGGATACACCTACATCGAGGGTTTCGAGCGATCGTTCGGGGATCTCAGCGACAGCGAGCACGCCTTGGGGCGATTCGGTTTCTGCCGCGCTAGCGAAGTCGAGCGGAGGCACTTCCGCGATTTCCACCCCGGCGGTGCGAAGCATGCCTATCAGGAGTGCGCCGCGGGGGGCGTCTGCAAGCTGAGGCGCCACGAGCACTCCTCGTACGGTCAGCCGTGACCGAAGGAGTTCCTCCACCGCGCGAACCCCTTCAGCAGCGAAGAGCTGCTGTCGCTCGCGTGCTTTCCGCCTGCGGAGATCGCGAGCTAACGTAAGCAGCTTCAAGATGTTACAGTCGCGCCGAACAGGAATGAACCTTGCACTCGGCGTGAGCGTTTGCTTCTACGAGAGGAGACAATGAAACGATTCATGGTAGGGGTGGCACTGGTGCTAGGCTTGACGGCCTGCGGTGTCTCCACGCAACAAGAAGTGGACATGGGCCAGCAGTACTCGGCGGAAATCAATCAGCAGCTGCCGATCGTACAGGACCCCGAAATCAACCGCTACCTCAATGTCCTGGGTGATTCGATCGCGCGCCTGACGTCGCGCACCGACCTCACGCAGGCCAATGCGTGGCACTTCTATATGGTCGACAGCAAGGAAGTGAACGCCTTCGCCGTCCCGGGCGGCGTCATCTACGTGAACCGGGGTCTGATCGAGCGCACGCAGCGCATGGACCAGCTCGCGGGCGTGCTCGGCCACGAGATCGGGCATGTCGTGCGACGCCACTCGATCAAGCAGATGCAGAAGCAGCAAGGGGCCAACCTCGGCGTGACCTTGGCGTGCGTGCTCACGAGCGTGTGCAACTCGCAGGCAGGACAGGCCGCGATTCAGGTGGGTGGAACTGCGCTCTTTGCGCGGTTCAGCCGTACAGATGAAGCCGAGGCGGATGAAGAAGGCGTGCGCAACACCGTACGCGCGGGCATCAGTCCCCAAGGCATGCCCGAGATGTTCCAGATCCTGATCAACGAGCGGTCGACCAATCCGTCAGCTGTGGCAGGATGGTTCGCGACACATCCGCTCGAGGAGGATCGCATCGCCACAACAAAGGCCCTGATCGCCACCTATGATCCGGCCATCCTTCGGTCGTTGCCCACGGACTCCAGGAACTATCAAACGTTCAGGGCGCGTGTGCATTCACTGCCGCCGTCACCAACGCCGCGAAAGCAATAGCACCCTGACTGCTTGTCGCGTCCACAGGAAGCGCCACGGTGATCCGTGGCGCTTTCTGCACGGGGAATTACAAACGCTCCACGAACCGTTCCACCAGTAACTCGAAGCGCTCGGCCACCAACGTCGTCGTCTCGAGCACCTCGGCGTGCGATAGCGGCTGCGGCGAGATCCCCGACGCCAGGTTCGTTACGCAGCTGATTCCGGCAACGTGCATTCCAATCGCGCGGGCGACGAGCACCTCGGGGACCGTCGACATGCCGACGGTGTCAGCGCCGAGGGTGGCGAGCATGCGCACCTCCGCAGGCGTCTCATACGTTGGCCCCAGCAGCGCGCCATAGACACCCTCCTGGAGCGGAATGCCAAGCGCGACAGCGTGGCCACGAATTGCCGACGCCAATGCGGCGTCGTACGGATCGCTCATGTCGGGAAAGCGCTCGTCTCCCCTTTCGACCTGCCCGATAAGCGGGTTCGTGAACATCAGGTTGAGGTGATCGCGTATCAGCATGAGGTCGCCCGCGCGGAAGGTGCGTCGGATGCCCCCAGCCGCATTCGAGACGAACAGCACCTCGGCGCCCAGTGCGCGCAGGACACGAACCGGAAAACCCGCCAGGGTTGCCGGGTGGCCCTCGTACATGTGGAATCGGCCGGCGAGTGCGATCACGCGTCGGCCTCCGAGGCGCCCCGCGACGAGCTTCCCGGCATGACCGACAACGGTGGCCGTCGGAAAACCGGGGACGTCGGCAAACGGTATCGAGAGCGACTCAGTAATTCGCTTCGCGAGTCCGCCGAGCCCTGATCCGAGAACTATTCCTGCGATGGGTGCTTCGCCGCCAACACGCGAGCGAATGAAGTCTGCGGCGCGCGTCGCCGCTGCCGCGCCGAATTCATTGGTATCGGTCATGGAATCGCCTCGCGCAGCGCGGCAATCTCGCGCTCGACCTCTGTGACGAGCAGCATCCGCTCCTCGTGCGGGAGGAAGCAGCTCTCGAACCCGTTTACGGCGACGCGCGCCAGCTCGTCGAATCCGAACTGGAGCGAATTGGCCGCGTGCACGTACTCGTCCGTCAAGCTGACGCCGCTCATCAACCTGTTGTCCGTGTTGAGCACGACATTGAGTCCGCGGTTGAAGTACTCGCGGAACGGATGTGACGCATAGGAGTCCACGGCGTGCGTCTGGACGTTGCTCGTGAGGCAGATCTCGAGCGCTATCCGGTGGTCGTTGCAGTAGTCCGTCAGCGACGCATCCTCGATGAGGCGAGTGGCGTGGCCGACGCGATGCGCGCCGCACATGTGAACGGCCTGGCGTACGGAATCGGGCCCGTCTCCTTCACCGGCATGACACGTACACGAAAGATCGTGAGACCTTGCGTACTCGAATGCGGCACGGTGCGCCTTCGCCGGATGTCCCGCTTCGCCGCCGGCGAGATCGAAGCCAACGACCCCACGATGACGATAGGCCACCGCGAGCTCCGCCAACTCCTGTGACACGCTCGGTGCCATGTTCCGGATCGCGGTGACAATGACGCGTCCCTTGATGCCGAGGGCGGCTTCCGCGCGCGCAAGACCGCGCAACGGCGCCTCGACCGCCTGCTCGAGCGACAGTCCCTCGCGGACGTTGAGGACCGGCGCATACCGGACTTCGATGTAACGCACTCCGTCGCGCGCTGAATCTTCAGCGAGCTCGTACGCGATCCGCTCCAGCGCCGACTCAGTCTGCATCACGGAGAGCGTTATGGCGAAGCGCTCGAGATAGTCCTCGAGGTTCCGCGCGTCATCGACCCTCATGTACGATCGAAGCGATTCCACGTCCGCCGCAGGCATCGGCTTGCCGACTTCCGCGCCGAGATCGAGCATGGTTTCGGGGCGTACCGAGCCGTCGAGATGACAGTGCAACTCCGCCTTCGGCAGGCGGCGCAGGAGTTCGCGAGTTGGTTGCGGCATTACGTGTCGAACTGCGTGGCAGGGTCGACGAGATCACGACCCCGGTTTGGAATGAGCCTGAACAGCGCGCCGTTGAACAGCGGAGTATCCGCCGGGACCGGCAACCCTCGGCTATCCGTGACGACGAGCGTCCCCTCGCGAACGGCGGCGGCATCGGCTGCGGAATGGATCTCGACCGCGTCGATGGCGGTGCCACCGTTGGGTGCGTCGAGACCGCGGCCGTTCACGAATACGCGCGTGGTGTCGCTCATCGGGGTGCCAATGGAATGATTCGCACCTCGGCGGGCGCACGCACCGGCTGCGGCAGTGACTTGAGGTATTCGACCAGCGCATCGAGGTCGGCGATCGTCAGGATCTCCGTGCGAATGGCGCCTGTCGTCACGGCAAGGCCATCGCCGCCGGTGGCGAGAAAATCATTCAGGATGATCGTGTACTGCGCATCGTCGCGAATTTCCTTAGCGCCTGCGAGCTGCGCGGAAAGGAAGCGCGACGCACCGGTTTTCGTGGAATCGTAGGTGATGGTTACGCCGCTCACGTGAACGTTTGGCGAGCGCGCGACGAGCGCGGCGACGTAGCCGCGCAGTGACTTTCCGGAGACAGTGACGCGGTAGAGGATGTTGCCGAAGGGCTGTATCTCGAACAGCGTTCCGTAGGTCGCCTGACCGGCTCGCAGGTTCGCGCGAATGCCTCCGTTGTTCATCACACCAACGTCGCCCTTGCCGACGACCCGCATCGCGTCGGCGATGAGATTGCCCAGCGCGTACTGGTTGCCCGAGCGTGTGAGATCACCGGCGATGGTGGTAACCGGCCGATCGACGAAGCTTGCGACGCTCGCCACGGCATCCGTCACGATGCGGGCGACCGCAGGATCGGCCGTCAGCGAATCGGGCAGCACGTCACTCACGTGATGCGTAGCGCCCGATGGTCCGAGGTCGATGATGCCGTAGGCGGTACCGCTCGACCGGGCCTGCACGATCGGAATGCCGTTGATCGTCGCGTCGACGAGCGTATGTGTGTGTCCGCTGACAATTGCGTCGATCGGCTCGTGCAGTGCTTTCGCCAGCTCGACTACTTCGCCGTTGCAGTTCGTCGCGCCATCGCGATCACAGAAGGCGCCGAGGTGGCCGATGACGATCACGTAGTCGGCGCCGCGCGCGCGAAGGCGGCGCGCAAGGCTGTCGACGATCGGCGCTGGCTCGAGAAAGCGCAGGTCGGACACGTTCGATGCGCGCGTCGTCGTTGGGGTCGCCACAGTTGCGAGGCCGATGACACCGATCTTCAGGGCCCCGCGAACGATCAGCGTATCGTCGCGAATCCATGGGACGTCGCGGCCGTCGGCGTACCGCACATTGGCGCCGAAGATTCCGTAGTGCGCATCGCGCATGCGTGTGCGGAGCGTGTCCTGCCTCCAGTCGAACTCGTGGTTCCCGAGTGCGCTCGCGGCGAGGCCGATCTCGTTGAACATGGCGACCACTGGACGTCCGAATGCCAAGTTCGACGCGGGTGTGCCCTGGAATTCGTCTCCACCATCGAGCTGGATGCTCTCACACGCCGGCGCGACACAGCCGGCCTTCGCGTTGCGAATGGCGGTCGCGAGATACGCTCCCCCACCTCGACGCCTGCCGGTCGCATCGGGCCTTGGCTCCAGGGCTCCGTGAAAATCATTGGTGGCGATGATTCGCAGGCGCGTGGCCGGTCGCGCCCGCCGCGTGGACGATGCTGCTGTGGCACCGGACGCGTGCGCGTCCTCACGATTGTCGCGCCGCAGCTGGCCGTAGAGCGACGCGACCGCCGTCACCGGCTCGATGTGCCAGTTGCGAACGAAATAGTCGGCGGGTGCGATCGTGCCGCGGCGGCGCAGTTCGTCGACGAGCAGTTGACGAATCTCCTGCTGCTTGTCGTACACCAGCGGCGCCTTGGCAAGCATGGCATAGCCACCCCCGCCCGCCTGGCGATAGTTGTTCAGGGCCAACGTGAAGCTGTCTGTCGGTGCGACCGGACGTCCCTTCACCTCGAGCCTGGTCACGCGCTGGCCCGCGGGTCGAGATACGTCGAGCGTGTAGTCCGCACCGGCGACGATGTCGAAGTTGAAGCCAGGGAATGTCGGATCGACGCGCACCGAACCGTCGGTCGACGTGAGGTAGTACCGCGCACTCTGCTCGAGATACTCGCGGAGCTGCGCACCGCTGATGCGGATCGCGCGCAGGGTGTTGTCGTAGGGGTAGAGGGCCTGCATGCGGGCCGCGGTGATCGACCCGGAGTCGAGCGACGCGTCGAGGGAGAACGCCGCCGTGGACGCCAGATCGGCGCCCGTAGCCCGCCGCTCCACCTCGAGAATGAAGTCGATGAGCGGGGTGTCCACGACGCGCGCAGAGTCGGCTCGCCACGCCACAGCGGTCCGGCCAAGCGGCTCGCCGACCCACTTGATGGTGGCCGCGTGCGCCGCCGCGGTTGCTGCGACCACCGCCTCCTGTTCAGGCCGAGCCGCCGCCTGTATCACGCGCGACTGCTTTCCCGCGACGCGCCAGTGGGCGTCCGTGCGCACGAGATTGAGATGTGCCACGGCGACGCTCGTCGCCCAGTTCTTCGGCTGCATGAGCAGCACACCGTTGATGAGCGTGTCGCCCACCTCCTGATGGGAGTGCCCATAGACGATGAGGTCGATGCCGGGCACTTCGCGCGCAACGCGCGCGGCCACGTTCTCGCTGGGAACGCCACTGGAGACCGTGTCGTAGCTGGACGGCCCGTCCAGCCCGGAGTGCATCGTCACGAGGACAACTTCCGCGCCCGCGCCGCGCACTTCAGCGACCGCCTGCCTGACGGCGGGTACGATGTCGCGGATGACGAGCCTGTCCTTCAGGTTGTCGCGGTCCCAGACCATCGACCCGGGCGTAGTAGCCCCGACGATGCCAATCTTCACCCCGCCGCGCGACACGACCGTCCAGCCGCGAAATCCGCGGTCCCCGTTCGGTCGATACGCATTGGCCGCGAGAAAGGGAAACGACGCCTGCGCAATCGATCGCTCGAGGTACGGCACGCCGTAGTTGAACTCGTGATTCCCGACCGCCGCTGCGTCATAGTGCATCGCATTCATCGCCGCGATGACCGGATGTGCGGATCCGCTTGGCGCCACGCGCGCCGCCACATAGGTGAGTGAATTGCCCTGGAGCAGGTCGCCGGCGTCGAGCAACACCACTCGCCCGGGCGCCGCGGTCCGCACGGAGTCGACTATGGTGGCCGCGCGCGAAAGTCCGCGCACAACGTCTTCGCGATTGGATTCGTAGTTCCAGCCGCGGACGCGGCCATGCACGTCGGTGGTGGCCGCGACGACCAGGTCGTACGAAGTGGCCTGAGCAGGCAGTGACGATGCTGCGACACAACCAGCCGCAGCGAAGGTCGCTGCGGCGGTGAGGGAAAGTCGGATACGCATGGAAAAAAGCTAGCGGGTGGCTATATCGTCGGGGAGGATGCGCTTGGTTGACGGCTACTTCGCCGCCCTGCACACTAGGCGGGTGCGTCCTGCCGCGATTCAGCACACGAGTAATACATGACCGTGACAGACTTCACCCTGCGCGCGACCACGCCTATGGGCGAGCTTTCGGGCATGATCCGCCACGCGCGTCAGGGCCGAGGCTCATGAAGCCTCTCGTCATTGGCATCGCGGGCGGGACGGGATCGGGAAAGAGCACGGTCGCGCGAAACGTGGCGGCCGCACTCGGAGACGCCTCCGTCGCTTTCATCGACATGGATGCGTACTACCTCGATCACGGGCACTTATCGATCGAGGAGCGGAGAAAGGTCAACTGGGATCACCCCAACGCATTCGACTGGGATCACCTGGTAACTCAACTTGGGCAGCTCGCGGGCGGTGCGGCGATCGACAAGCCGGTCTATGACTTCGTGAATCACGCCCGCAGCGCCGAGACAGTACAAATTCCTCCGGCGGACGTGGTGGTCATCGACGGTATCCTGCTGTTCGTCGATGCGCGGGTACGAGACCTCTGCGACGTGAAGGTGTTCGTTGACGCGGACGCGGATGTGCGACTCATTCGCCGCATTCGCCGCGACATGGCGAAGCGCGGCCGCCCACTCGCCGAGATCCTCGAGCAGTACCTGTCCACCGTCCAGCCAATGCATCTCGAATTCGTGGAGCCGAGCAAGCGCTATGCAGACGTGATCGTGCCGCGGGGCGGGCACAATCCGGTGGCAATCGAGATGATTGTCGCCAAGATCGCGCGCCGCGTGGCGGGCGGGGTGTCGTGACGACACCTGCCCCCACCGGCGAGCGCGTGCTCGTCGTCGACGACGAGGCGGACATCGTCGCCCTGGTCGCCTATCACCTCGTGAAGGCGGGATATCGGGTGTCCATGGCGAGCTCCGGTACCGAAGCACTCGAGGCCGCGCGACGAGAGCGGCCGGCGCTCATCGTGCTGGACCTCATGCTTCCCGGCATCTCCGGCTACGAGGTGATCGAGCAGATCCGCGCGGCCGAGGCGACCCGCCACATCGCGGTACTGATGCTCACGGCGCGACGTGACGAATCGGATCGGATCCATGGCCTCTCCCTCGGCGCCGACGATTACCTCACCAAGCCGTTCAGCCCTCAGGAGCTCGTCCTGCGCGTTGCCGCCATCTTGCGTCGCTTCGCCGCCGGGGCCGTCACGAGCAATGACGCGCTGACGATCGGTCCGCTCACCATCGACCGCGCGTCGCACCTGGTGCACGTGGACGGCGAATCGGTGGAGCTCACGCCCACCGAGTTCAAGCTCCTGCTCACGCTCGCGGAGCGCCGCGGACGGGTTCAGGCGCGTGCGCACTTGCTGGAGACGGTGTGGGAAGCGGCGCCGGACATCCAGACACGCACCGTGGACATGCACGTGCAGCGACTGCGCGCGAAGCTTGGCGTCGCCGGCGACCTGATCGAGACCGTGCGCGGCTTCGGCTATCGGATCCGCGCGGCGCAGAATCGGCTCGGATGACCCTCGCCAGGCGACTCCTTACCGGCACGCTCTTCGTCGTCGTCACGCTCATCAGCGCCGTCGTGCTCATCGCCGGCGGACGACTGCGTGACCGGCTGGTGTTCGAGAAGACCGACGAGCTTTCGCGCGCGGCACGCCTCGTGGCGACGGACTGGACCACCCTCGCCGACGCCGACGCTATCGCACGCCTATCAGGAGACGCCCTCGGCTACCGAGTCACGCTCATCGATACGTCGGGCGTTGTGGTCGGCGACTCCGAGTTCAGCGCGGACGCGCGGCGACGGCTCGAAAATCACGCCACGCGCCCCGAGGTGATGGGCGCGCGGGAACATGGTGTCGGCTCCGCTCGCCGAAACAGCGCATCCGCCGGGGATGAAGAATTGTACGTCGCCGTTCGACATCATCTCGGCACGGTGCGCGTGTCGATGACGACCGAGCGACTGGATGCCGTCGTGCGCGGGGCACAGCTGGACGTTCTCGCCAGCGGACTCGTGGCGCTCATGGGAGCGGTGCTGCTCGTGTGGGCCTTTGCGCGGACCATCTCGCAGCCGGTTGTCGAGCTGCGCGACGTCGCACGGGCGATTGCCGCGGGCGACCTGACTCGACGCCCTGCATTGTCCGCCCCCGGCGAGATTGGTGATCTCGCGACAGCGCTCAGCCGCATGGCGGAGCAGCTCTCGCACCGCATGCTTGCGCTCAGGAAGGACGACCAGCTCATGACCGCGCTGCTGGAATCCCTCGAGGAGGCCGTCCTCGCGTTCGATCCCGCCGGATCGGTCGTACGCATCAACGAGCGCGGACGCGAACTGCTGACCGTGCAGGCGCCACTGCCCTTCGGGCGGGAGCTCCTTCCACGCGAGTATGCCATACGCTCCGCCATCGATCAGGCGCTCGCGGGCGATGACGTCCCCACCTCCGAGGTCGTGATTGGAGATCGGACTCTCGCGATCACATCACGTCCGCTTCCTACTGCCGGAGCCGTGCTGACCCTGCTGGATCTCACGGTGCTCCGCCGGCTCGAAACGGTGCGGCGCGATTTCGTGGCGAATGTGTCGCACGAGCTCAAGACCCCACTCACCGCGGTCAACGGCTACGCCGAGACGCTTCTGGACGACACCATTCCGGCTGAGCAGCGGCAGCGCTTCGTGGAAACGATTCGGGACAACGCGCTGCGGATGCAGCGCATCGTGGACGACCTGCTCGACCTTTCGCGCATCGAAAGCGGCGTGTGGCGGCCGAACGTTACCGAAGTGGACGTCGCGTCCGTCGTCGGAAGCGTTTTCGCTGCGGTTGCTGCGAATGCCGCAGCGCATGCCATCGAGCTCTCCTCGGACATCGGCAGCGATGCCGCGCGGCTTGCCGTGGATCCCATGGCCTTTCGCCAGGTGGTTGCCAATCTCGTGGAGAACGCGGTGCAGTACACGCGTTCTGGCACTGTTACCCTGCGTACTCGCACCGCCGGTGATTTTCTGCGACTCGAGGTAATCGACACTGGTGTCGGGATCGCGCCCGAGCATCTCCCTCGGATCTTCGAGCGTTTCTATCGCGTTGATGCGGGCCGGTCGCGCGAACAGGGCGGGACGGGACTTGGACTCGCCATCGTCCGCCATCTCGTGGACGCGCACGGCGGACGAGTGGAGGCGGTGAGCCGGCTCGGAGCGGGAACCACCATCATCGCGCGATTCCCCTTGCGCGCGTCTTCCTGACCGCGGACTGACTCAGTCTGACCGGGAAAACTCCGCCGAGCACCACCGAAGCATCATCCCGATCCGATCGGCCGGGGCATCACCAGCCGCCGAGCGATCGTACGCCGGCATCATCGGAGCGGCGCGCTGTCCCAATGCGCTGATGAGGGCGGCAGCGCGTTCCGGCGCGTGACCCTGCATGCGAAACAGTTGTGCGAGGTCCCGCACCTGGTCGCGCAGCTCGCTTCGCGTGGCGCCTGACCGAAGGGCCTCGAGAATCGCGCGCTCGATCCGATCCTGCCGGGGCGTCAGCTCCTGCGTCGTGCGCTCGGCGCTCTCCTGCAGGTATTGCATCCCGCGTCACCCAATGTTGAGGCTATGGTGCCTCCTGAACGATGCGCAGCGCCGGTCTCGCTCGCAATCGCGGCATGTCTTCATCTCGTCACGAGCGTGTAACGAGGAAGGCCGGACGTCGCGAGACGCCCGGCCCCGTTTGCTTCCGCGGTGCGTCAGCGCGCCGCGACCGTTACGTCGCCGAGCCGCTTCACGAGCTGCTTGGCCATCGCACCGGGAATCGGCGCATAGTCGAGCGACGATGCGGACTTCTCACCTTCCGTGAGCGCCCACCGGACGAAGTCGAGCAGCTTCTTGCTTTTCTCCGCATCTGCCTGCTTCTCGTAAAGGAGCAGCCACGTGAACGATGAGATGGGATAGGCTCCCTTGCCCGTCGCGTCCACGATCGAAACACGATAGTCAGTGTTCGCGGGGAGCTTCGCACCCGCGGCAGCAGCCGTGACCGCCTCGATGGAAGGCGACACGTACGCACCGCTGGAGTTCCGAATGGCGGCATACGCAAGCTTGTTCTGCTTCGCATAGGCAAGCTCGACGTATCCGATGGAGCCGGGGAGCTGCTTGACCTGGCCGGTCACGCCGTCGTTGCCCTTGCCGCCCAGACCGATGGGCCACTGAACGTCCTTACCCTTGCCCGGCTTCGCGGCCCAGCTGGCACTCACCTTCGTGAGGTAGTCGGTGAACACATAGCTCGTGCCCGAGCCGTCCGAGCGGTGCACGACCAGGATGTCCGTCGCGGGGAGCTTGGCGCCCGGGTTCAGCTTCGTGATCCGCGCATCGTTCCACTTCGTGATCTCGCCGAGGAAGATTGCGGCGAGGGTTGTTCCGTCGAGGCGGAGCTGCTGCTTGAGCTCCGGCACATTGTAGGTCACCACGACCGCGCCGAGCACCGTTGGGATGTGCATGATCGGACCCTTCGCCTTCGCGAGCTCCGCGTCCGACATGGGCGCATCCGACGCGCCGAAGTCCACCGTGCCCTCGGTGAGCTGCTTGATGCCGCCGCCCGAGCCGATTGACTGATAATTGATCTGCACGTTCTTCTTGGCAGCGTACTCATGGAACCACTTGTCGTAGATCGGGAACGGGAACGTTGCTCCCGCGCCGGTAAGGTCCTGCGCAGCGGCAGGGCTGGCGAACGCGATCCCGCAGAGCAGCGCGAGCGTGGTCCTGATGAAAACCTTCACGGTGTATCTCCTGGGCGTGTGTCGGGTGGGCGAACGAATGAAGGATTCCCTCGTGTGGTCTTGATCCTGTCGTCGCGGCGTCACGAGGTCGTCACGACGTCATCCTCGCACTGTTAGAAATTCACGACGAAGTGGGCGAAGTACGCCTTGGATGGCGTCGGCGGCGCATTCGAGAGCGTGTTGTTCGACGCGAGCGACTCCTGGTAGTCGAGCGCGAGTTGTGCCTTCTGCGACAGGTCCCAGAAGATTCCGGCGATGGCAGTGTGGTACGCGTTGTCGGTGGACGGCACCGTGGCAAAGCCGGTGGTGCTCGACGTCGGCTTGACATGGTCGTAGCGCGCCACCACGCCGAACGGCGACTTGCCGCTCTCGTTGGCGAAGGCCAGCGGACGGATCACGGTGTAAGCCGAGAGCAACTGCCCGGTCGTCTCATTGAGGGCGCGAGGGCTCGCGGCAGTGTTCAACCCGGTCTCTCCGTCCTGGTGGCGCCGCGCCCATTCGCCGGCGATCACGAGTCTCGGATCCTTGATGCCGACGAAGAGCCCAGCCCTGGTGCGGTCGAGCGCTGAGCCGATGGCGCCGTTGGTTCCGGCACCGCCGTTCACGAAGCCGCTCGCCGTCGCGCCCTTGTAGCCCCACGCGGTGATGGTGAAGGTGCTGAACAGCGGCATGTCCTTCGTATTCGCCAGCGGTGTGAGCGAAAGGCGTGCTGCGTAGTCCTTGAACCGATCGGTCTCGCGCGAGGTGTATCCCGGCCCGTTCGTGATCGTGGCGTAGAACTCTCCCAGCTTGTTGGGCAGCGCAACCTGGGTGGCAACGCCCACGTCAGCAGATGCGAAGTAGCCCGCGCGCTCGAGTGCGACCTGGCTGAGGTAGCGCGGCCAGAAGCTTTCCTCGTGGTCGATCACGACGTTGTGCAGGATGCCGATGCGACCCGTGAACTGCAGGCCGTTGTCCAACTTGCTCGCGTCGTACTGGAGGTACGCGTACTTGGCGCGGATGGTGTACGCGCTCGGCGTCGTCTCGGACGTCTGGTAGAGGTCCGTCGTGATGCGGATGCTGGTGTGGTCACCCGCGGGCATCCTGAACGTGAGATAAGCACGATCGACGATGAAGGCATTGTCGATCTGCCGGTTGAGCGGGTTGGGTGTCGTGGATTCCTGGAAGTTGTAACTCCCGACGATGATCCCCGAGAAGTTCAGCGGCGTTGGCGCGGGCGCGGCAGCGGCCTGCGCGCCGAGGTGCGCGCTACCAGCCAG
>DAIUFP010000004.1:137802-248882 GCA_036844565.1 Gemmatimonadaceae bacterium
GGGGCACGCGCCGGCTAGGTAGCGACGCGTGCCCGATGCGGCAACCGTTGGCGCTTACTCGGCTGGAACTGGCCGCCCGCCCGCCCGGTTACGGGCGGACGCTAGCGAGCCGGTCCAGGAGATCCTCAACGTTGGACCACCTCGTAGCCGGTCGAACGCTGCTCCGCGACTTCGGAGACGAGCCGGCTCGCCTGCGCGCCGAGGTGCGCGCTACCAGCCAGTGAGGCGACGAGGAAAGCGAGCGTCCAGTGACGTGCACGAAGCATGGCGGAGCGGGAGAGAGAGGGAAGGGGTGTGCGTCGCACCGCGTTTTGGGCGACACGGAAGAGTCCCGTTGCCGGGTCACGGGCCGGACATGGCGGCGTTCCGGTTGTGTAACGGCCACTTGCTGTTCGCCCGGAGGGCGTGACGCTACCGTTACAAACCGGATCACCGTTCGATACGCCGTGCCGCGAGGTTCCGGTACCGATGACACACCCACATCTCGATTCAGTCGGCACCCCGGGGACGCCACCCGAACCTCGCGCCTTCCCGACGATCTCGTTCGCGCAGCCGTCGGCCGCCGTCAAGGGACTGGGCGTCGCGCGCCGCCTGCCGTCCATCGAAGGCTCGGTCGTGGCCGATCGGGTCTACCGGTTCGCCCTGCTCTTCTTCGCGCTGTGCGTTCCCGCGCTCCTGCTGGTCATCTTTCTCGAAGTCGGCCGCGCGGGCTGGCCGGCGCTGCACGCGTTCGGGCTCGACTTCTTGACGACGAGCGCATGGGACCCGGTGAAGGGGCAGTTCGGCGCGGCGCCGGCGATCGTCGGAACGCTGCTCACTTCCCTCATCGCGCTCGTCATCGCCACGCCGTTGGCGCTCGGCGCCGCGATCTTCCTGTCCGAGTTCTCGCCAGGATGGCTGCGCCAGCCGCTCTCCTTCCTGATCGACCTGCTCGCGGCCGTCCCCAGCGTGGTTTATGGATTGTGGGCAGTGTTCTTCCTGCTTCCGCTGATGCGCACGGCCATCATGCCATTTCTCCGCGACACGTTGCACCTCGGTGCAACGCCCTTCTTCTCGGGGCCGGCCTACGGTCCGAGTGTACTTGCCGCAGGAATGATCCTCGCCATCATGGTGCTGCCCTACATCGCGGCGGTCTCGCGCGAGGTATTGCTCGCCGTCCCGCGTGCGCAGCGTGAAGCGGCCCTCGCCCTCGGCGCCACGCGATGGGAGGCGATCACCGGCGCGGTCGTCCCATACGCCCGCACCGGCATTCTCGGCGGTGTCATTCTCGGGCTGGGGCGTGCGCTCGGTGAGACCATGGCGGTGACGATGGTCATCGGCAACCGCCACGAGATCTCCGCGTCGCTTTTCGCGCCCGGTTATACGATGGCGTCGCTCATCGCGAACGAATTCTCGGAAGCGACCACGGACATTCATATTTCGGCGCTCATGGCCGTCGGCTTCGTGCTCCTCCTCATCACGCTGACCGTGAATGCGATCGCACGCTGGATGGTGTCGCGCATGGGCGCCGAGGTGCGCGCGTGAGCGCGACGGCGGCTGGGGAAATCGCTCGCTCCCGTCCACGCGCGCGCGGCCTGATGCGGCGGCGCGCCATGAGCGTCGGGATGATCGCGCTCACCTGCGTCGCGGCGACGCTGGCCGTGGTGCCGCTCGTCGCGATCCTCGCGTACCTCATGAAGCAGGGTGCCAGTGCGGTCTCCCTGGACTTCTTCACGCACATGCCGAGGCCGGTGGGTGAGAGCGGCGGAGGAATGGCCAACGCGATCGTCGGCACGCTCATTCTGATCGGCATCGCCTCCGCTTTCGGGCTGCCGATCGGCATCGGCGCCGGACTCTATCTCGCCGAGCATCGCGGCACGCGCCTGGCCAACCTCGTGAGGTTTCTCGCGGACGTGCTGAATGGGCTGCCGTCCATCGTCATGGGCATCTTCGCCTGGCAGTTCCTCGTGCGGCCATTCGGAGGCTTCTCCGCGTACGCGGGGGGAGCCGCCATCGGCGCGATGATGATTCCGCTCGTGTCGCGCACCACTGAGGAGATGGTCCGCACCGTCCCCCAGGCACTGCGCGAGGCCGCGCTCGCCCTCGGCTACCCACGATGGCGGACGTCCCTCCAGATCGTGCTGCGTACGTCGCTCGGCGGCATCGTCACTGGCGTGCTTGTCGCGGTGGCACGTGTGGCCGGCGAGACAGCGCCCCTGCTCTTCACCGCCTTCGGAAATACCTTCTGGTCGACGAAGCTCAGCCAGCCCATTGCAGCCCTGCCGCTGCAGATCTTCACGTACGCCATCAGCCCCTACGACGAGTGGCATGAGCAGGCCTGGGCCGGCGCACTCGTGCTCATCGGCCTCGTGCTCGTCATCAGCGTCATCGCGCGGTTCGTGACCCGCTCGCGCCACGGTGCCGGCGGTGACTGACGCGGCACCCGTCATGGCCGACGAAGCTCGCAAAGCGGACGTACGACCAGCCGAGGCGCAGGCCGCGATGCGGTGCATCTCGCTCGATGCCTGGTTCGGTGCCACGCATGCGGTGCGCGATGTGACACTCGACTTTCCGGCGCACGAGGTCACGGCCATCATCGGACCGTCCGGGTGCGGCAAGTCCACGCTGCTTCGCTGCCTCAATCGTATGCACGAGACGGTTCCCCTCGCGCGCGTCGAGGGTTCCGTGCAGTTCTACGGGCAGGACATCTACGCCGACGGTGTCGACCCCATCGCGCTCCGGCGTCACGTCGGCATGGTCTTCCAGCGGCCGACGCCATTTCCCACCATGTCCATCCGTGACAACGTTGCCGCCGGACTTCGGGCGCAGCCGGGTGGCAAGCGCTCGCGTAAGGAAGTGGACGAGGTGGTCGAGCGTGCCCTCCGCGAAGCCGCCCTGTGGGACGAGGTGAAGGATCGGTTGTCATCCAGCGCCACGGGCATCTCCGGCGGACAGCAGCAGCGCCTCTGCATTGCGCGCGCACTGGCCACGTCACCGCACGTGCTGCTGCTCGATGAGCCGACGGCGGCGCTCGATCCGATCAGTACGCAGAAGGTGGAGGAGCTCGTCTACGAGTTGCGGAAAGTCATGACCGTCATCATCGTGACGCACAACATGCAGCAGGCCGCGCGTGTCTCCGACCGAACGGTGTTCATGTTGATGGGATCGATGATCGAGTCCGCGCCGACGCGAACGCTGTTCACCACCCCCACCGACCCTCGCACCGAGTCGTACATCACGGGGCGCTTCGGATGAGCGCGGCGATCGCGGCGATCGTGGAACCGGCTCAGCCGACCGGGACCATCGACGTCGAGAAGTTCAGCTTCTGGTACGGTCGCACGCAGGCGCTGTTCGACATCGACCTCGCCATCGCGCCGCGTGAAGTCACGGCCCTCATCGGCCCCTCGGGTTGCGGCAAATCGACCTTCCTGCGATCCATCAACCGCCTGAACGAGCTCATACCGGGCGCGCGCCGCACCGGCGAGATCCGCCTCGACGGAGAGAATATCTACCAGAAGGGAATGGACGTGGTGACGCTGCGACAACGCGTCGGCATGGTGTTCCAGCGCTGGAATCCCTTCCCGAAGAGCATTTACGACAACGTTGCCTACGGCCCGCGCACCAACATCGGTCCGAGTCGAAAGGACCTCGACGTCATCGTGGAATCGGCGCTAAGGCGCGCCGCGCTCTGGGACGAAGTCAAGGATCGCCTCGGCGACAGCGCGTTGGCGCTCTCGGGCGGGCAGCAGCAGCGCCTCTGCATTGCACGCGCACTCGCGAACGATCCCGAAGTCCTGCTCCTGGACGAGCCCGCGTCGGCCCTGGACCCCATCGCGACGCAGAAGATCGAGGAACTGGTGTACGAGCTGAAGCGCGAGCTCACCATCGTCATCGTCACGCACAACCTCCAGCAAGCCGCGCGCATCTCGGATCGTACGGCGTTCTTCTACCTCGGAAAGCTCATCGAGGTCGGCGGAACGCAGCGGCTCTTCACGAGTCCGAGCGAGGAGCGCACGGAAGCGTACATCACCGGGAGATTCGGATGAGTCCAGAGACGCCCTTTCGCCACTTCCACGACCAGCTCACCGCCCTCAACCGGCAGTTGTTGGCCATGTCGGAGAAGGCCGAGTCGCTCGTCGATCTTTCCGTCGACGCGCTGCTCAGCCTCGACGAAGGCAAGGCCGAGGCGGTGATCGCCGCCGATCGCGATCTCGATGCCATGGAGCTCGAGCTCGAGGCGGCGGCACTGGAGCTGCTCGCGCTCCAGCAACCCATGGCGCGTGACCTGCGCTTCATCGTGAGCACGATCAAGGTTACGAGTGACCTCGAGCGCGTGGGGGACCACGCCGTGAACATTGCGCAGGCGGCCCTCCGCTTGATCTCACAGCGTACCAAGATCACGCCCGATCCGGAGATCGAGGAAATGGCGCGCCGCGCGCGCGCCATGCTGAGCGATGCGATCGATGCCTTCCTGCGCGCTGATGGCGCGCTCGCGCGCTACGTGGTGGCGCGCGACGACCAGGTGGATCAATTGCACGAGTCCGTGTTCCGCATTCTCCTCACGCACATGATGGCGGATGCCCGGACGATCAACCCGTCGCTCGAGTACCTGCTGGTCAGCCGCAACCTCGAGCGTGTCGCCGATCTGGCCACGAACATCGGTGAGGATGCGGTGTTTCTCGCGGAAGGCAAGCAGATCAAGCACGCCGGCGCGTTTCCCACCGCGTCGGACGCATTCACGTCCTGACGCGGGCGGCGCGCCGGGCTGCTAAATTGCATTAGCCGCCCGAGCACGCTCCCCGTTCCGCGCGCCCTGCATGCCCGCTTCTCCCACCAAACGCACGAAGCGCAGGAACACCGCTCCGGCCGCCGGTGCAGTACGCCGCATCGCCGCAATCGACATCGGATCCAACTCGGTGCGGCAGATCGTCGCGGACGTGACAGCCGAGGGCGGCATCACGGTGATCGACGAGATGAAGGCTGCCCCACGCCTTGGCGCCGACCTCGAGCTCACCGGCGTGCTCGGCTCGCAGTCCATGCAGCGCGCTGCCGAGGCGATCGGGCGCATGGCCGAGTTGGCGCGTCAGCTCGGCGCGCAACGCATCGAAGCAGTGGCGACCAGTGCCGTACGGGATGCCGGGAATGCGTCGGAGTTCGTGGCGCGCGTGCGACAGGAAGCGGGCATCCAGGTGCGCATCATCGACGGTGCGGACGAAGCACGCCTCTCGTACATGAGCGCACTCGCGCACTTCGACCTCGGCGTCGGTCGCACGGTGGTGATGGACATCGGCGGCGGCTCCCTCGAGCTGGCCATGGCTGCAGACGGTGTCCTCGATGACCTGGTGTCGCTGCCGTTCGGCGCACTTCGACTCACCGAGCGTTACCTCCACGACGGGGCCACTCGCAAGGCGATCGCACGCCTTCGGCGCGATGTGCGCGACGGACTTCGCGATGTGTTGCCGCGCCGTGATTGGCGCGGTGCGCAACTCATCGGTTCGGGAGGCACCTTCACCAACCTCGCCAGCATTCACCTCGCGCGTCGGGGAATGCTGACCGCCCGCAACGTCCACGCGACCGCCGTCCCGCGCGTGGAGGTGGAGCACATCCTCGACACCATCGCCGCCGCGTCCGCCGACGAGCGCCGGAACATCGTCGGTCTCAATCCTGAACGCGCGGATATCATCGTTGCCGGCCTGGCGGTGGCGGCCGAAGTGCTCGCGCGCATCGAGGCGCGCGAGGTGCAGGTGTCCCGCTATGGCATTCGCGAAGGTCTGCTCCTCGAGGCGGCGCGCGTCACGCCGACCGTCGCGGATCCGGGAGTCGCGCGCGAGCGGTCGGTGCGCGAGTTCGCCGAACGCTGCCACTTCGAAGCGCCGCACGCGGAACACGTCCTGCGGCTCGCGCTGCGCCTCTTCGATGCCCTTGGCGCACGCCTGGGCTGTGCTCCGGAAGAACGAGCCGAGCTCGCGGACGCTGCGCTCCTCCACGATGTCGGCTACCACATCAGCTACGACCGCCACCACAAGCACGCGTATCATCTTATCGTGCACGCCGAACTACTCGGAATCACCCCCGCCGAGCAGATCGTCATCGCCAACGTGGCCCGATACCATCGGGGAACTCCACCCCGGAAGAAGCACGGCAACTACGGAGTCCTCGAGGCACAAATGCGCCGACGCATTCAGCGCCTCTCGGCGATCCTTCGCGTGGCGGACGGATTCGACCGCGGGCACGTCGGCGCGGTCCGAGACGTGAAGGTGCGGTGGATGCAGCGCGCCATTCGCATCACTCCCGTCGCGGCGCGCGGCGCGAACGTGTTGCGCCTCGAGCTGTGGGGCGCGCACCGGAAGTCCGGCCTGCTCGCGGAGCTCGCCGGCGTGCCCGTGGAGATCATCGGACCGGACGGCGCGGTGCTCTCCTCGGACACCGCCGACAGCAGCGGCGAGGAGTAGCAGCTAGTCGGGCGTAGGCTGCGTGCGCAGGTCGATGGACTCGGTGTGCGCGTATGGCCCAGTGTCCGGCTCTTCGCCCCAGGAGTCCAGCAGCAGCTGCTGGTGCGTCGATCGAACCGTCCCGGTTGGCTTGCGCTGATGCCAGTTCCCCGACGCGTCGAGCTCCCACGCCTGTCGATTGTCCGCGAGACACGTGCGCAGCAGGCTGGCAAGCCGGCCGCGCAGCTTCACTGCCTCTACGGGCGCGACCGCTTCGACGCGCCGGAGAAAGTTGCGCGGCATCCAGTCGGCCGAACCGATGTAGTACTGCTCTTCGCCGCCGTTGGCGAAATGGAAGATGCGCGAATGCTCCAGGAAACGGCCCACGATGCTCAACACCCGGATGTGGTCACTGAATCCAGGGATGCCGGGACGCAGGCAGCAGATGCCCCGAACGATGAGATCGATCTCCACGCCGGCCTGTGATGCCTCGTACAGCGCATCGATCACGACGGTATCCACCAGGGCGTTCATCTTCGCCACGATGCGCGCCGGACGGCCCTGTCGCGCATGCTCCGCTTCACGGCCGATCAACTCCACGAATCGATCGCGCATGTTCGCCGGCGCGACGAGCAGCTTGCGATAGATGCGTTGCCGGGAGATTCCCGTAAGTGAGTTGAACAGGTCGCTGACGTCTGCACCGATGGATGGGCTGCACGTGAACAGCCCGACGTCCGTGTACAGCCGCGCGGTGCGCGAGTTGTAGTTGCCCGACCCGACGTGCACGTACCGACGTATTCCGTCGGCTTCAGCGCGCACGATCAGCGCGACCTTGGTGTGCGTCTTGAGCTGAGCGGATCCGTATGCGACGTGAACGCCGTAGTCCTCGAGCGTACGCGCCCACGTGATGTTGTTCGCTTCGTCGAAGCGTGCCTTCAGCTCCACGAGCACCGCCACCTGCTTCCCAAGCTGCGCGGCTTCAGTCAGGGCGCGAACGATCGCGGTGTCACCCGACGTGCGGTACAGCGTCAGCTTGATCGCCAGGACCTGGTCGTCCTTCGCGGCGCTCTGCAGCAGCCGCTCCACCGTCGCCGGAAACGAGTCGAACGGATGATGGACGAGAATATCGCGCTCGCGAATCACGTCAAAGATGGAGCAATCCGGATCCCGCAGCTCGGTCGGCACCACGGGAACGAACGGAGGATCGCGCAGCTCCGGAATCTCGAGTGCGCTCAACGCCAGTAGCGCCGAGTGATCGAGCAGGTGTCCCGCGTCCTCGACGTCCGCCGCGCTGAGCGATGTCTTCGCCGGAAAGTCGGCATGCCTGAGCTCTTCGAGCAGCAGGACACGCAGGTGGTGCGGCATGTCGTCCTGCACCTCCAGGCGGATCACTTCACCAAAGCGTCGCTCGAACACCCGCTCTTCGATCGTGGCCAGCAGGTCGTCTGGATCCTCGAGATCAGTCAACTCGAGATCGGAGTAACGCGTGACCCGGAAGGCGTACCAGCCGAGCACTTCCATGCCAGGGAATAACGCCTCGAGATTCTCACCGATGACGCGCTCCAATGGCACGAACTCGTGCTCGCGTCCGGGCACGGGAATCCAACGCGTTAAGCGAGCCGGCACCTTCACTCTCGCGAAGTGTGTGGTGCCCAGCTCCGGATCGCGCACCTCCACCGCCAGCGATAGTGAGAGATTGGAGACGTTCGGAAACGGATGACTGGGGTCGACCGCCAGTGGCGTCAGCACGGGAAAGATCGCGGACTCGAAGCGCTCGTCGATCGCGCGCCGTTCAGATGTTGTGAGCTCATCCATCCCAATGATCCGCACACCGTGCGGCCGCAGCTCGGTGAGCAGATGCTGCAGGCACCGTTGCCGCTCGGCGAGTAGTGCACTCACGCGGGAGCGGATGGCTGCGATCTGGTCAGCCGCCGTCATCCCGTCGGCGCTGGTATGCGAGGTGCCGGACTCGAGGTGCCTGCGCAGGCCGGCGACGCGCACCATGAAGAACTCGTCGAGGTTGCTGCTGAAGATGGCCAGGAACTTCAACCGCTCGAGAAGAGGCACGCGCGGATCAGTCGCCTCGTGCAGCACACGCGCGTTGAACGCGAGCCAGCTCAGCTCGCGGTTCAAGTAGAGGTTGTCCAACGCGTGCGAGTCCGTCATGCGTTACTTGATCGAGTCCAGTCGCGCCGTGAGCGCCGTCCGCATCGACTCCGGCAGCGGTGCGTAGTCGAGCGCGGCTTCCATCGCTTGCCCATCCGTTAGCGCCCAGCGCAGGAAATCGACGAGGAGCTTCCCCTTGGCCACGTCTGCCTGCTTCTGGTAAAGAAGGATCCACGTGAACGAAGAGATCGGATACGCTCCTGCGCCCGACGCATTCACGACGGAAATCCGGTAGTCAGTCGTCGGTGGAAGTGCCGCCGCAACCGCTGATGCCGCTGCGGTGACGGACGCGATGCTCGGCGCGACGAACTCGCCGTGCGCATTGCGGATCTGCGCCGCGGGGAGCTTGTTCTGGTTTGCGTACGCCAGCTCGATGTAGCCGATGGCACCGGGCGACTGCTTCACCTGCCCTGCCACGCCTTCGTTGCCCTTCGCGCCGAGCCCCACTGGCCACTGGATGTCCTTGCCGCGGCCGGGAGTGGCCGCCCACGCGGCGTTCACCGTCGACAGATAGTCCGTGAACACGAATGATGTGCCGGATCCGTCCGACCGATGGATCACCAGGATATCCGTCGCAGGAAGCGATACGCCATCGTTGAGCGCCGCGATGCGCGCGTCGCTCCAACGCTTGACCTGCCCCTGGTAGATGGCCGCAACGAGCTCGCCCGTGAGCTTCAGCGGCGCGGAGATGCCTGGCAGATTGTACGTGATCACTACGGCGCCAAGTGCGGTCGGGATGTGCAATACGGGGCCGCCCTTCGCCTTCGACATCTCATCGTCCGACATCGGCGCGTCGCTGGCGCCAAAGTCCACGGTCTGTTCGGAGAGCTGCCGGATACCTCCGCCCGATCCAATGGACTGGTAGTTGATCTTCACGCCAGTCTTGGCCGCGTATTCGCTGAACCACTTCGTGTAGAGTGGGTTCGGAAAGGTGGCCCCTGCTCCGGTGAGCCCCGTAGCGGATCCGGTGCTCGCTACCTGCGCGGCGCCGGCGGGGAGCTCTTTCTTCGACCCATCCCCGCAGCCCGCGAGGGACGCGAGTGCAAGCACGGTCGCCAACGAACGGATGAACATGGTGTCTCCAGATGGCGGGATGTCATGCAAGATGCGCTCGACGGCACCCTCGGCCCACTGCACCTGATTCTTCGTGACAGAATCGCGACAGTCGGCTGGCTGCCTCGACGGTATGCGCAATTCGTGCCGCACCCCGCTTATGTCATGGCTGACGTTCGGAGGCCAGCTCCCAGCCGAGCTGTCAGATCCTCAGAGATGAACCATACGTGATAGCATGAGGTAAGAGATCGCGGCCATCACGCCCGCGGCGGGGAGCGTGAGCACCCACGCCCACACGATGCGGCCAGCGATGCCCCAACGCACGGCCGACAATCGCTTCGTTGCACCGACGCCCACGATGGAACCGGTAATCGTATGCGTGGTGCTCACGGGAATGCCGTAGTGCGTTGCAAGCTGAATCGCGATTGCCCCGCCCGTTTCGGCAGCGAAACCGCCCACCGGCCGAAGCTTCGTGATTCGAGATCCCATCGTGTGCACGATGCGCCATCCACCGAACAAGGTTCCAAGCGAGATCGCCGAATAGGCTCCGACTTCGACCCAGCGCGGTATCGTCTCCGAGTTCACGTAGAGATGGTGCAGGAAACCGGTTTGCCCGGCGAAGTAGGCCTTTGTCGCAACGAGGAGGCCAAACACGATGCCCATCGTCTTCTGCGCGTCGTTTCCGCCATGGGAATACGAAAGTGCCGCGGAAGAGAGCAACTGCATGGGTCGAAAGACTCGATCTGCCTTGCTGGCGCTCATCCGCTGGAAGATCCAGTAACACGCGATCATCAACAGAAACCCTGCCGTGAACCCAACCAAGGGAGAAATCACGATGAAGGAGAGCGTCTGCTTCCACTTCGTCCCCCACGTGATCGCCGCGAAGCCGGCCTTCGCGATGGCCGAGCCGGCATAGCCACCAATCAAGGCGTGCGATGAGCTGGACGGAATGCCGTAGAGCCACGTGATGGCGTTCCACATGATCGCCCCAAGCAGCGCCGCAAGTATGACGTTCGGATCGACGATGGTCTGGTCGATCAAGCCGCCGCTCACGGCCTTCGCCACGGCGACTGTTCCGGTGAACAGGGCGGCAAAGTTGAAGAACGCCGCCCACATGACCGCAGCGAGTGGACTGAGAACACGAGTCCCCACGATCGTGGCGATGGAGTTCGCCGAGTCGTGGAAGCCGTTGCTGAAATCGAAGATGAAGGCGACCGCTATGATCGCGATGACGTACCAGACCACTGGGGAAGGCTCAGGAGTTCTTGATGGAAATGCTGTGCACCGCGTTCGCCACGCCCATGCATTGATCGATCGCGATCTCCAGCGTTTCGTACACCTCCTTCCACCGGATCACCTCGATGGGATCCGGGGTACCGGCGAAGAGCGCTCCCACTGCTTCGTGGTACAGCGCGTCGCCCTCCTCCTCCAGCTTCTTGATCTCCGCCGCCTCGATGGACACTTCGCGCGGCCGCTTGATCGCACTCACCGCCTTCGCGATGTGCTCCGACGCCCGGAGAATGACGTGAGCCATCTGCTTTGCCGGCTCGCGCACCTCATTGATGTGCAGCATCACCACACGCCGCGCCGTGCCGTCGAGCCTGTCGATGACGTCATCCAGGCGCGAGGCCAGGAGGTGAATGTCCTCGCGGTCGATCGGCGTGATGAAGCTCTTGTCGATCCGCACGCTGATCGCGAGCGTCAGCTGATCCGCCTGGTGCTCGACGTCCTTGATCTGCTTGACCAGTTCGGCCGTTCGTTGAGGCTCCGCGAACAACTGGTCCAGCAGCTTCGCCGCGCTACGTAGATGTTCGGCAAGCTGGTTGAACATGGCGAAGAATTCTTCGTCACGCGGGATCAAACGGCTCAGCATGAGCGCAATCGGGATCAGAGGAAGGCGTATCGTTTCCGTAACGAAGTTACCAATGCACCATGTGTGCTGCAAACTCGAAGCGATGGCGGCAGCCACCACATCGCGGGCGCATCATGATCATATTCGTCGTCCGTACCGCTCGCCAGCACCGACACCAACGGCCTGCCACTGACGCTGCCAAATCGGCGGGCGGCCTCGGTGTTCCGCCAAGCTGGCCGTTCACCTCGACGAACAGATTTCAAATCGCGCCAGTCTGGCGCACACTGAGGGTACCACTCTTGCCTCTTTTCTTCACGAGCCGCAGCCCGACCATGGCCGCGCTTTCCACCATTCAACAAGGAAACAATGGCTGACAAAGTCATCGGTATTGACCTCGGCACCACCAATTCCGTCGTGGCCGTCATGGAGGGTGGCGACCCAGTCGTCATCCCGAACGCCGAGGGCGGGCGGACGACTCCGTCAGTCGTCGGATTCACCAAGGACGGAGAGCGGCTCGTCGGCACCGTCGCCAAGCGACAGGCCGTCACCAACCCCACCAATACCGTTTTCTCTATCAAGCGCTTCATGGGCCGCAAGACCAGTGAAGTGGCCGAAGAGCAGAAGCGCGTACCATATAAGGTCGTGCCCGGCGCGAATGACGTCGCCACGGTGGAGGTTCAGGGCAAGCGCTACACGCCCCCCGAAGTCTCCGCCATGATCCTCCAGAAGATGAAGCAGACGGCAGAAGACTACCTCGGCCAGACGGTCACGAAGGCGGTCATCACCGTGCCTGCCTACTTCAACGACTCCCAGCGTCAGGCTACCAAGGACGCGGGCAAGATCGCCGGCCTCGACGTGCTCCGCATCATCAATGAGCCCACGGCCGCGGCGCTCGCCTACGGACTCGACAAGAAGAAGGACGAAAAGGTCGCCGTCTTCGATCTCGGGGGAGGTACCTACGACATCTCCGTCCTCGAGCTCTACGACGTCGATGGCTCGCGCCAGTTCGAAGTGAAGTCCACGAACGGCGACACGCACCTCGGCGGCGACGACTTCGACCAGCGCGTGATGGACTGGATCGTTGGCGAGTTCAAGCGCGACCAGGGCATCGACCTCTCCAAGGATCCAATGGCGCTCCAGCGCCTGAAGGAAGCGGGCGAGAAGGCCAAGATGGAGCTGTCGAGCACCAATTCGACGGACATCAACCTGCCCTTCATCACCGCCGACCAGAGCGGGCCGAAGCACCTGAACTACACGCTGTCGCGCGCCAAGTTCGAGCAGCTCGTGGACGACCTCATCACGCGCACCCTCGAGCCGATGCGCAAGGCGCTCAAGGACGCGGGCTTGGAGCCGAAGGACATCGACGAAGTGCTCCTCGTCGGCGGATCGACGCGTATCCCGAAGATTCAGGAAGAGGTCAAGAAGTTCTTCGGCAAGGACCCGAACAAGGGTGTGAACCCGGACGAAGTCGTCGCGATCGGCGCGGCCGTACAGGGTGCGGTGCTCACGGGCGAGCAGAAGGACGTCCTGCTTCTCGACGTGACCCCCCTCTCACTCGGCATTGAGACCCTCGGCGGCGTTACCACCGTGCTCATCCCGCGCAATACGACAATCCCGACCAAGAAGTCCGAGACGTTCAGCACGGCGGATGACAACCAGACCACGGTCGAGATCCATGTGTTGCAGGGTGAGCGCGAGCTCGCTCGCGACAACCGCACCATCGGCAAGTTCCAGCTGACGGGCATTCCACCCGCTCCTCGCGGCATGCCGCAGGTCGAGGTCACCTTCGACATCGACGCGAACGGCATCCTGCACGTGGCCGCGAAGGACAAGGCGACGAACAAGGAGCAGAAAATCCGCGTCGAAGCGTCGAGCGGGCTGTCGGACGCCGACGTCGACAAGATGGTCAAGGACGCCGAGGCGAACGCCGAGTCGGACAAGAAGCGCAGGGAGGAGATCGACACGCGCAATCGTCTCGACAGCATGACGTACGAAGTCGAGAAGAACGCCAAGGAGTGGTCCGAGAAGCTACCGGCCGAGCTGAAGTCCAAGCTCGACGCCTCCGTCGAGCGCGCACGGAAGGCGCTGCGTGGCGACGACCTGAACGAGATCAAGGCGGCGCAGGAAGAGTTGAGCAAGACGTTTGGCGAGGCTGGGCAGTCCTTCTACGCGCAGAACCAGGCGGCCGAGGGCGCGGCGCCCGGCGGCGAGCAGGCGCCGGGACATGGAGGCGAAGCCGGCGCGGCCGGAGCAAAGCCGGCGGACGATGTCGTCGAGGCGGACTACGAGATCGTCGACGACAAGAAGTAACCCCGATGGCGCCGGCCACGTCCGGCGCCATCGGAAACCACTCGGGGGCCGTAGGTGTCAGTAGAGGGAACACGCGGCCCCTGACTGTGTCTATAGCTCAGGACGGCTTTTCACAGGACCTTTCGAGGACATGCAGATGGCGACACGTACATCCCGGGCGGCAATCGGTGCCGCCGTCGTAACCGCATTCATTTGCGGGCTGCTCTTTGCGTCGGGTTTCGACCTGACACGCTTCGGCTTTGCCCAGGACGGCAAGTCATCGGGTGCGAAGGTGGCGTCCGCACAGGTACAATCGCTTGCCGAGACCGGCAGCGCGTTCGAGGCGATCGCGGACCACGTGACGCCCTCGGTCGTTTCGATCCAGACCCAGCGCGTGCGCACGGCGCGCCCGCGTGGCCGCGCGCCTCAGGGCGGAGGCGGCATAGAGGACTTCTTCCACAACTTCGAGCAGCAGCCGCCGAGGGACCAGGTGCAGGACGCGAGCGGCACCGGGTTCATCGTTTCGAAGGATGGCTACATCCTCACGAACAACCACGTCGTGGCTGACGCGGACAAGGTGACGGTGACGCTGCTCGACAAGCGCACTTTCACCGCGAAGGTGATCGGACGCGATCCCACGACGGACGTGGCAGTCATCAAGGTCGATGGCTCGAACCTGCCCGTCGCGTCACTCGGCAATGACGAACTTGCGCGCGTCGGCCAGTGGGTCATAGCCATCGGCAATCCCCTCGGGCTCGACTTCACGGTGACGGCCGGCATCATCAGCGCGAAGGGTCGTCCGCTGCCCGGACTACTTCAGGGGAGCTACGCGATCACGGACTACATCCAGACGGACGCGGCGATCAATCCGGGCAACTCGGGTGGTCCCCTCGTCAACATTCGCGGTGAGGTGATCGGCATCAACAGTGCGATCGCCAGCAGCACGGGCTACTACGCCGGATACGGGTTCGCGATCCCGGTCAGCCTGGCCAAGCAGGTCATGGACGACCTCATCTCCTATGGCAAGGTTCGCCGTGCGGTAATCGGCGTTCGCATCAGCGATGCGGGCCCCGAGGACGCGAAGGCCGCTGGTCTGGATCGTGTGACGGGAGTACTCATCTCAGGCTACAACGATGAGGAAAGCCCGGCGAAGGCCGCTGGTATTCAGGCGGGCGACGTGATCGTCGCCGCAGACGGCAGGCCGACCGATCGGATGAGCACCCTTCAGCGGATCGTGCGCGGCCACAAACCCGGTGAAACGATCAATGTGGACGTGATGCGATTCGGAGGAAAAAAGTCATTCCGCGTGAAGCTTACGGAGGCACCAGAAGAGGCCGAGCTTGCGGCGGCAGACCATGCGCAGGTCACACCAGCGGAGGCGCGTCCCACGGAGTCGCGGAAGCTCGACAAGATTGGTATCACGGTCGAGCCGCTGTCGGCGGACCTGCGCGCCAAGGTGGAGAAGTCCTATCAGCAGGGCCTGGTGGTGAGTGACGTGAGCATCACGGGCCCGGCGTACCGGAAGCTTTGGGCAGACGTGACCATCCTCCTTGACGTACTGAATCCGGGACCGCGGCGTGCCCTTCGCTCGCCGTCAGATCTCGACGCCGTGCTGTCGCGGCTCAAGCCAGGCGACCTCGTCTCATTCCTGGTGTATGACTTGGGGGCGCTGGGCACCCGCGTCGTGACATTGCCGGTGCAATAACAGCGCGCCACGCACTCGGTTCACTGGGAGAAGGGCCCCTGGCTGCCACGCCAGGGGCCCTTTCGTTGAGCGGCGGGCCCGAGACGGCACCGGCGGCGCGAGTTACTCGAAGGGTCGCGGCTGACCACGGTTTTTGCTATTTGGGGCATTCTCGAGGGCGACGCGAAACGGCTGGCGCTATCCCGATTGAGAGACGCGGCTTACGTTTTTTTGTCGCAGCGAGAGTGGCGAAACTGGCAGACGCACCAGACTTAGGATCTGGCGCCGAAAGGCTTAGGGGTTCGAGTCCCCTCTCTCGCATTTCTATACCCCCTTCTTTCCTCCCATTAGGTTCACTCTGGATACCCCGGGTCGGCTCCGCGCACCAGCGGGAACCAGAAACCCGCTCATCGCTTTTCTACGGCACGCATGGACATCCAGATCACCACAAAGAAGAGCGAGGGCGTCGAACGCCTGCTCGAAGTCTCGATTCCCCTCGCAACCGTGAATGCGGAGGAAGACAAGCAGGCTCGGCGCTATGCCACCTCCGTTCGGCTACCCGGCTTTCGCCCTGGCAAGGCACCGGCCGCCATGGTCAAGAAGCGCTTCAAGGACGCCATCCGTCAGCAGGTGCTGGAGACTCTGGTGCAGGAGGCTTTCAAGGAGGTGATGGAGCGCGAAAAGCTCGATGTCGCCGCCCAGCCTCATGTGCACGACGTGAAGTTCGACGAGGGCCAGCCGCTCACGTTCGAGCTGCACCTCGAAGTGCGACCGACGATCGAACTGAAGCGGACCGACGGATTCCGAGTGACACGGACGGCCGCGCCGGTGACCGAGGAAACCGTCGCCGAGCAGATCGAGAAGCTCCGCGACGACAAGGCGACCTGGACGCCCGTCGACGACCAACCCCGCGAGAGCGACATGGTGAAGGTCCTGCTGTCCACGCCGGAGGGCGCCGGCGATGAAATGCCGGAGGGTCGTCCGTACGACCTCGTGCTTGGCGGCGGTCAGGCGATCGCCGGCGTCGAGGAGCTCGTGATGGAGCTCACGGCCGGCGAGACCAAGGAGCGAAACGTCAAGTGGCCGGACGACTTCCCTGACGAGACGCAGCGCGGGGTGTCGAAGAACGTTCGCGTGACGCTGCAGGAAGTGAAGCGGAAGTCGGCACCAGCGCTGGACGACGATTTTGCGCGCGCCGTTGGGGATTTTGATTCACTCGAGGCGTTGCGCGCGGCCGTGCGCACCGACCTGGAAGAGCACTCGACCCGCGATGCCGACGCGCTCGTACGCCAGACGCTCCTCGACAACGTCGCCGACGCGAACCCATTCGACGTTCCGCCGAGCTGGGTGACGCGGATGATCGACGCCTACATGAAGGCGTATCAGATCCCGGAGGAACAGCGCGAGACCTTCAGCGTCGAGTTTGCCGCGGTCGCCGAGAAGCAGGTGCGGCGCGACATGCTGATCGACGCGATTTCTTCCCAGGAGAACCTGACCGCGACGGAGAAGGACGTGGACGAACGTGTCGCGAAGGTCGCCGAACAGCGGAAGACGGATCCCGGCCAGGTGTACGCGTCTCTCCAGAAAGCCGGGCGGCTGCCGGAGATCGAGCGGAGCATTACCGAAGAGAAGGTGTTCGAGTGGTTGACCGCACGTAATGAAGTCACAAACGGGACCGCACAATGAGCAATCCAATGGCTACGATCTACCCTCCCTATGTCATCGAGCGCTCCAGCCGGGGCGAACGCACGTACGACATCTTCTCGCGGCTCCTCATGGACCGCATCGTCTTCCTCGGCACGCCGATCAATGACGACGTCGCCAACATCATCATCGCGCAGCTGCTGTTTCTCGAGGCGGACAACCCGGATCGCGACATCTTCGTGTACATCAACTCGCCAGGCGGCAGCGTTTCGGCCGGGCTCGCCATCTACGACACGATGCAGTACCTGAAGGCGCCAGTGAATACGATCTGCATGGGCCTTGCGGCGTCCATGGGTTCATTCCTCCTGGCAGCCGGCAGGAAGGGCAAGCGCAGCGCGCTGCCGCACTCGCGCATCATGATTCACCAGCCGTCCGGCGGCACGCAGGGTACGGCGGCGGACATCGAGATTCAGGCCAAGGAGATCCTCTTCCTGCGCCACCAGCTGAACACGATCTACAGCAAGCACACGGGCCGACCGATCGAGCAGATCGAGCGCGACATGATCCGGGATTTCTTCATGTCGGCCGAGGAGGCCAAGGGTTACGGACTGATCGACAACGTAATCTCGAATCGTGGCGATCTGGTGGACCCGCAGGTGATTGCGGCTCAGGCCACGGCGGTGAAGTAAGGGGCCGGCAGACGGTTCGCTGGCTTCGTCCCTTGCCGGCGAGCGTGCCGTCTTCAGCAGGGCAGTCGTCAATTGCTTGACCGGGCCGAAAACCACAGTTAACTCTCGGTCATCTTCCTCGCCCCGACAGCACCGGGCGTGCGCCTCCTGCAGGGTCATCGCCATGTCGCACGACAAACACCTCCGCTGCTCGTTCTGCGGCAAGTCGAAGGATTCCGTCCGGAAGTTCATCTCCGGTCCGTCGGTGTACATCTGCAATGAGTGCATTGCGCTGTGCAACGAGATCCTCGCCGAGGACGAGGAACGGGAGGTCGCGGAGGCGATCACCCAGGTTCCGACGCCTCAGGAGATCAAGGATACGCTCGACAGCTACGTCATCGGTCAGGAGCGTGCCAAGAAGGCTCTGGCGGTCGCGGTCTACAACCACTACAAGCGCATCAATTCCGCATCGGTCCGCGAGGATGATGTCGAGCTCGACAAGTCGAACATCCTCCTGATCGGCCCCACGGGTGTGGGCAAGACGCTGCTCGCGCAGACGCTCGCCCGCATCCTCGACGTGCCGTTCACGATCGCGGATGCCACGACGCTGACCGAGGCCGGCTACGTGGGCGAGGACGTGGAGAACATCCTCGTCCGGCTGCTTCAGGCCGGGGATTTCAACGTCGCCGAGTGCGAGCGCGGCATCGTCTACATCGATGAGATCGACAAGATCGCGCGGAAGTCGGAAAATCCCAGCATCACGCGCGACGTCAGCGGCGAAGGCGTCCAGCAGGCGCTATTGAAGATCCTCGAAGGAACGGTCGCGTCGGTACCGCCGCAGGGTGGCCGCAAGCACCCGCAGCAGGAATACATCCAGATCAACACAAAGGACATCCTGTTCATCTGCGGTGGCGCATTCGACGGCCTGGAGAAGATCATCGAGTCGCGGACTGGGCGTCGACAGATCGGCTTTGCGAAGCCGGAGACGGATCCGATCAAGGTCGCGACACTGTCGAAAAACGCCTTCGCCGAGGTTGAGCCGGACGACCTGCTGCGATTCGGGCTCATTCCCGAGCTCGTGGGACGCCTTCCCGTCACGGTGCCGCTCGAGGGCCTCGACGAGGATTCGCTGGTGCGCATCCTCCAGGAGCCGAAGAACGCGCTGACGAAGCAGTACACAAAGCTCTTCAATCTCGAGGAGGTGAAGCTCACCTTCGAGGCGTCGGCGCTTCGTGCGATTGCCGGCAAGGCGCTCAAGCGCGGCACAGGCGCGCGCGGCTTGCGCGCGATCCTCGAAGAGTTGCTCACCGACGTGATGTTCGACCTGCCGACACGAGAAGACGTGGTCGAGGTGAAGATCACGGAATCGAGCGTCCTGAACGGCACCGCGCCGCTCCTCGAGCTTGCTCCGACCAAGCGCAAAAAGGAAGCGTAGAACGAGGGGCCATCGCGGAGTATCTTTCCGCGATGCGTTCTTTCCTTGTGGACGGCGAGCCACTCGCCGTTGCGAACAAGATTCCGGTCCTTCCGCTGCGCGACGTGGTGGTGTTTCCCTACGTCGTCATGCCGCTGCTGGTCGGCCGAGCTGCATCTCTCGCCGCGCTCGAGGCAGCGAACGGGTCCGATCACCTCGTGTTGCTGGTCGCACAGCGTGATCCGGAAACGCAGGAGCCCGCCGCCGCGGATCTCTATCGCGTCGGCGTCATTGCCAGGGTGCGCCAGCTTTCACGTCTTGGAACGGGGACGGTGCGAGTCCTGGTAGAGGGCATCGTCCGGGCACGCGTGACGCGATATCTCCCGAGCGCCGAGTGCCTGCGCGCTGTGGTCGAGCCGATGGATCAGCTCACACTCGAGGGTGAGGACGAGGCGGCGGCACACCTGCGTCGCGCGCTGTCGCTCTTCGAGGAATACGTGGCGGTTCACCGGCGGTTGCCTCCCGAACTGGTGACCCTGATTCAGGGATCCGATTCGCCGACGCGGCAGACCTTCGGCATCGCCGCGCATCTGGGCACGCGTCTGGAGCGACGTCAGGGGCTGCTCGAATCATCCGACTTCCCTACCCTGCTCCGCTCACTTGGCGAAACGCTGACGAGCGAGATCGACCTGCTCAAGCTCGAAAAGAAGATTGACGATGATGTGCGCGGGTCGCTCTTCCAGAACCAGCGAGAGTTCTATCTCCAGGAGCAGCTGAAGGCGATTCATCGCGAGCTCGGCGGAGAGGACGGCGACGACACGGACGAGCTGGGCGTCGCGCTCGAAGCGAAGGGATTGCCGGACGCCGTCCTGACGCGCGCACGGCGGGAATTGAAGCGCCTTCGCCGTCTGTCGACAATGTCGCCGGAATCGGGTGTTGCGCGGACATATCTGGAATGGATCGCGGCCCTGCCGTGGAAGGAACGCACCGACGACGTGCTCGACGTCGCGCAGGCGCGGGTGGTGCTGGACGAGGATCACTACGGTCTCGACGACGTGAAGGAGCGGGTGCTGGACTACATCGGCGTGCTGGCGCTCGTCCAGCGTCTCGATGGACCGATCCTCTGCCTGGTCGGTCCCCCCGGTGTTGGAAAGACATCACTCGGGCGGTCCATCGCGCGGGCACTCGGCCGCAAGTTCGTGCGCATGTCGCTCGGCGGCGTGCGCGACGAAGCCGAGATTCGCGGACATCGGCGGACGTACATCGGCGCGATGCCGGGGCGGGTCATCCAGGCGATGCGGCGCGCGGAGACAGTGAATCCCGTGATTCTGCTCGATGAGATCGACAAGCTCGGCAACGACAATCGCGGCGATCCATCGGCGGCGTTGCTCGAGGTGCTCGATCCGGAGCAGAACCGCGCGTTCAACGACCACTATCTCGAGGTCGACTACGATCTCTCGCAGGTGCTGTTCATCACCACCGCCAATTCGCTGGGGACGATTCCCGAGCCGCTACGCGACCGCATGGAGATCATCCGGCTGGCCGGATATCTTGACCAGGAAAAGTACGCGATCGCGCGCCAGTTCCTCCTGCCACGGCAGTTGAAGCAGCACGGTATCGAACCGGCAACGGTGACGCTCGAAGCGGACGTGATTCCGGCGATCGTCCATGGCTACACTCGCGAAGCGGGCGTGCGAGACCTCGAGCGTCGTCTTGCGCGCCTGTCACGCAAGCTTGCGCGTGCGCGCGCAGAGCGGCGAACGAACCTCGGCGAGAATGCGCCAACGCAGCCGGATGCAGTTTCGCGCTCCATGCTGACCGGGATGCTCGGCGTGGCGCCATTCGACCCCGAGACGAACCTCATCGAGGACAAGGTCGGAGTCGCGACGGGTCTCGCATACACGAGCGTTGGCGGTGACGTGCTGGAGATCGAAGTCAGCGTCGTACCTGGACGCGGCCGGCTGCAGTTGACGGGTACGCTCGGCGACGTGATGAAGGAATCCGCGAGCGCGGCGCTGAGCTATGCGCGTGCGCGCGCAAACTCGCTCGGGCTCGAGCGCGAGTTCCTGCGCACGCGCGACTTGCACGTCCACATCCCCGCTGGTGCAACGCCGAAGGATGGTCCGAGTGCAGGTATCGCCATCGCGTGCGCGATCGTGAGTGCGCTGACGGGAGTGCCACTCCGCGGCGATGTCGCCATGACCGGTGAGATCACGCTGCGCGGGCGCGTACTCGGCATCGGAGGCCTGAAGGAGAAGACTGTCGCTGCGCTGCGGAATCACATCTCGCACGTGATCCTTCCGCAGGAGAATGCGCGCGATCTCGACGAGCTGCCGGCGGAAGTGAAAGCCGGTATCCAGTTTCACCCGGTGCGGTCGATGGACGAGGTGCTGGCGGTCGCGCTCGCGCGCGCCGTGCTGCCCCGCGTAGAATCGGAGTCAGTCGCAATGACGGCTCACTGATGGTCGCGGCGAAGAAGGATCCGCTTGTGATCAAGTCGCTCGAGTTCATCGGACCAATGGCGACCGCAGAGGGATGGCGCCCGACGAACGATCTGCCGGAAGTGGCATTCGCGGGTCGGTCGAACGTGGGGAAGTCGTCGCTCCTGAATCGACTGGTGCGGCGGAAGGCATTCGCGCGCGTGAGCAACACGCCGGGCCGCACCCGCGAGATCAACTTCTTCAAGGTGAACGGCACGTTCGTGCTCGCCGATCTTCCGGGCTACGGGTACGCGCGGATCGCGAAGGCGCGCAAGGCGGAGTGGCTGCCGCTGATCGAAGGCTACCTTCGCGCCTCCACGGCGCTGCGCGGTGTCGTCCAGCTGCTCGATGTGCGCCATCATCCGTCGGACGAGGACATCCAGATGTTCGACTTCCTTGCGGAGATCGAGGTGCCGACCATCGTTGCGCTCACGAAGGTCGACAAGTTGAAGCCGCGCGAGGTCGCGAAACGCGTACACGAAATCGCCGTCGCGCTTCGGCTCGAGGACGACCAGATGATTCCGTTCAGCGCCGAAACGAATCAGGGCAGAGACGACTTGGCGGAGGCGCTGATGTCGCTTATCGAGCAGCCGTCGTGGCGCATGGCAGCACCGTCGGAATCCAAGCCTGAGCCGGAATCCGAGCCTGAATTGTCGAAGCTCATTCCTGACACGAACGAGGGTGCAGGCGAATGACATTTCTTCCACTTCGCTCGCTGCCGGCGCGCGGCAACGCGAACGTCGCCACGCCGTGGCTCGAGCGTATCGCCGACCGGCTTTCGAACCCCGGTAGCGACCTGGCAGCCGACAGATCTCTCCTGTGCCGGGATGTACTGGCGGAGCTGCTTTATCCGCAGTATGCCGGGAACTGGGAGACAGCCGTCGCGGACGAATCGCTCCCGCTGGGAACGCGGCTGGCGCTCTCGGGGCTCGATCCGCGCAACATCACGCTCGAGCCCGAGTTCTACTCCGACTGCGAGGATGCGCGGTTCCAGCCGGTGAAGCCGTTGCTGTGGCTGTGGTACTCATTCGACCGGACACCGATCGGCGGGCAGAACGTGAGCCTTGGCGTGGAGCTACGACGGCTGCTGGCGCCGCGGATCTTCAAGAGCTGCGGGGAGAACTTCAAGGCATTCCAGCACGTCGAGTTCACGTTCGGTTACAACATTGAAGTCGGCGACAACGTCGTCATCCACCGGCATGTGCTTCTCGATGATCGCGGCGGGATTCGCATGGGAAATGGCGTGTCCGTCAGCGACTATTCGAACATCTACAGCCATACGCACAGCATCGTCGACCAGCGCGACGTGACGAATGTCCTGACGGTGCTGGAGGACGGCGTTCGGGTGACGTATCACGCGACGGTGCTCGCCGGTGTGCACGTCGGCGAGCAGGGCATGGTGGGGGCGAATGCGGTGGCAACGAAGGATGTGCGCCCGTATCACGTGTACGTCGGTATTCCGGCGAAGAGTGTGCGCGTGAAGCCGAATGCGCCGGAGCCCGGGATGATCCTGCGGACATCGGAACACCGGGTGCCACGATAGCGTTCGTCAGTGGTGCATGTGCATGTGATCGGCGTGCTCCCCGCCCCAGATCGTGAGCGGGTCGTCGCCGCCTCGGGAAGGCCACTCAGACACAAGGGGACGCGGATGACGCGGATCTGCCGGATTTTCGCGGATTCCTTTTTTGAGGCGCGCCGGCCGGGCTAACGCACACGCAGGACGTCCTCGGCCTCGGCGCCATCTCCGCTGCGGAACAAATGCAGGATCTCCATTAGCGCGGCGCGCTCGCGGGGCCAGAAGAAACGCTCGGCGGCTGATGTGGCGTCGAGCCACTCGTAGCGCGTGTGCTCGTCGCCGAGTGTGATGATGGCCTCGGAGTCGACGAATGCGGCGAAGACGACGGCAAGCTCCACGACATGCAGCTTGTGTAGATAAAATGGCTGCACCGTGACGTTGTAGAGTCGCTGGATGGCGAGTCCAGTTTCCTCGCGGACCTCGCGGATGGCGGCGTCCTCTGGTTCCTCGCCTGCCTCGATGCGGCCATGCACGGTTTCCCACGCGCCCGGACAGCGGGTGGTCAGCGAGCGCTGGAGCGTGAGCACTTTCCAGCCATCGGTCTTTCGGTCGACGAGAAAGACATCGATCGTGCCGACGTTGACGGTTGCCATGGTGACGTTGGGGCGAGGGACGAGCGTCGGCTCCTGATCGTCGGGGGGCCACTCGTGCTGCAATGTACGCATGTCGGGTTCGAGCGCACGTCTCGCTTCGCGTACCAGCCGAACAGGTGCCGCGGCCACCCGGCGCAGCTCCTCCATGGTGGTTTCGCCCTTCTGGACGAGGGCGAGCCCTGATTCCCAGAGACTGGCGCAGCCCGACGCGCGCGCAGCGGCCGCGAGCGACTCGGTTGGCGCTCCCGCCGCGACCTGTCGTTCGAACTCCGGAGAGGTCGTGAGGATTTCGGCGATTGCACGACGTCCGCGATAGCCGGCTCCCTCGCACGCGTCGCAGCCCACAGCGCTACACTCGGGACAGACCCGCCGTACGAGGCGTTGCGCGACGACCCCTTTCACCGCCGTCGCAATCTGATAGCTCGCCACGCCGATGTCGATGAGCCGGGTGACCGCGCTTGCCGCGTCGTTGGTGTGAAGTGTCGAGAGGACCAGGTGTCCGGTAAGCGACGCCTGGATCGCGATCTCGGCGGTTTCCTTGTCGCGGATCTCGCCGACGAGGATCACGTCCGGATCCTGCCGAACAATCGACCGGAGTGCCACGCCGAAGGTGAGCCCGGCTTTTTCATGCACCTGCACCTGGACGACGCCGGGAAGGCGATACTCGATGGGGTCCTCGACCGTGACGACGTTGACGCCACGCGCCTGAATCTCGCGCAGCGCGGCATAGAGGGTGGTGGTCTTCCCCGAGCCTGTGGGACCCGTGACGAGCACGAGGCCCTCGCGGCATTCCAACAGGCCACGAATGCGTACGAGGTCCGCGTCGGCAAAGCCGATTGCCTCGAGCGTGCGCAGCCCAGCCGTACCATCGAGCACGCGAATGACGATCTTCTCGCCGTGCGATACGGGCAGCGTGGACACACGCAGGTCCACGACGGATCCGAACACCGCCACGCGGGCGCGACCGTCCTGCGGGCGCATCCGGTCTGCGATGTCGAGGCCGGAGAGGATCTTCACGCGCGAGACGAGCGATGGAGCGACATAGCGCGGCAGCACCCGTACATGCCGGATCACGCCATCCACGCGATGCCGAACGGCGATACCCTGCTCCTCCGGCTCGAGATGGAGATCGCTCGCACCACCCCGGATTGCCTCGGCGATCAGTTGATCCACGAGCCTGATGATCGACGAACCCGCGTCGGCGCCACTCTCCGATGAACCGGTGTCGGCGCTGAACGGGAGATGCTGGACTTCGATGGGGGGCGCTACCGGATCGCGGCGCGAGGGCGCCTCTGGGTAGACGCGGTCGAGGTGGTGGGCGATTTCCTCGCTCGACGCGATCTCCCATCGCACGCGGTGCCCAGTGGCGAAGGCAATGGCGCGTTCGGCATCGAGGTCGAGTGGATCACTCGTGGCAACGACGATGGTGCCACCGTCGACCGAGAGCGGAACGACGCGATGTCGTCGCGCCCACCGCTCGGCAAGGAGGGCCACGGCGCGCGGATCGATGCGGGTGAAGTCCGCAGGCGCAAGATCGGGGAGGGAGGAAGAAGCCATGCGCTGACTCTATCGCGAGGCGGCTTCACTCGCGGCACCTCAATCGCGCATGGTGGCGCTATTCCTTGCCTGCCACGCTCGTTACAGCACGCCCCAGAAATCTCTTGTCACATCGACGTTGAACGTCCATGTGCCGTTCCGCAGCCCGCGTGCGACCTGAAGCCGCATCAGGTCGAAGAAAGGCTGTAGTGCGAGGCCGGCGCTTGGGTACACGCCTTCGGGGTGGTTCAGGTCAGTTGCCGATGCGGGACGTGCATACGTCGCCTGCACGAACGGAGCGAGCGTCGCGCGTCCGGGGATCTGCCCGAAGCGCGCCAGCGACAGCGCCGGCGCGGGGACCTGCGTGCGCCACTCCACTCGTGTGGTCGCGCCGGCCTTCGCCGCGAGCTCGTGGAAGCGATAGCCCGGAGCGCTGACGGGCCCGCCGAAGTACAACCACTCCTGCGACGGAAGCTCCGCACTGCTCCCAACCGCACCGCCCGCCAGACTCAGGGCGAGCCGACCGCACTCATAGGGTCGCTCGAGCGACACCGACACGAACGCGCGCGCGACATTCGAGGCCGCTAGGGGAAATGCAGCGTCGTCCTGCGTCACGTGGCTCACGCGAAACTCCGCGGAGCCCCGCAACTCGCTTCCGAACACGGACAGCGATGTGGGACGCTCGAATGCCAGCGACGCACGCTGTGCGCGCACCCTGGCCGCGGAGATCAATGGATCGAAAGATCCGTTTGCCGGAACTGCGCGAATGGCGAGAGGACGGTGGCGCTCGAGCGACGCGTCGAGGCGCGTCCGCAGGCCGAGGAATCCGCGATTGTCCACACCGAGGCCGACCGCCTGAACACCGTAGGGGTCGGTCGCATCCGAACCAAATTCCTGGGCGGCAATCGAGTTGATGATGCGCGAACGCTCCGGGACGTCGCCCGCTTCGCGGAAGTCGCGATGAGCGTAGGCACGCAGGCCCCACGACGGCGACTGCCAATCGAGTCCGACAGTGCCCTTCACCTCGCGATCATCGATGCCGTAGCGTGCACTTCCCCGCGCACCGAACCCACCGCCGAAGCGCGACGCGGCGCCAAGTCCCACGGCGAACCCTTCCACTCGATTGAAGCGAACGAAGTCCGAGATTCCACCTGCGGCGAGCGTGAGCGCCTGCGGTCTGCGCAGTGCCTGCGCACGAACGAGGGACCGCGCCTCCTCCTGCACCTTGCGCACTTCAGCATCGCTGACGGCGCGCACATCGAACGGCAGCGAATCGAGGATGCGGCCGCCGAAATGAAAGGTGTCCGACACTGCCTTCGGTGCGACAACGATCTCCGGACCGTTGAAAAAGTACGGCGTGAGCCCGACGTTCACTTGGTAGTCGCGAATCTCCCACCGGCCACGAATGATGCCTCGAATCGGATAATCGAGCCACGTGCCGCCGCGCCGGATCTCCAGCTCCTGTCGAGCGGGGAGCCAGAATCGACCGCTGACGAGGCTGTTCTCCACGATGACGAACAGGTCCTCCAGTGCGTTGTCCCGAAAGGCGGCACGCGTGAAGTTGAACGCCATGCGCACGACCTGCGCGTCTTCCGGGTCGATGTAGACGGCGCCAATGATACGCGGCTCACGGTCGTTCTTCGGCCGCACCTTCACCTCGAGCACCTTGATGGTGCGTCCGGGCAACTGGAGGCTGAACGAGTCCGCGGTGATGGCGAAGTCGTACGTCGCGAGTCCCTGCGCGGACAGGGGATGCGGAACGTCGACGACCTCGTCTCCGTCGCCGAGCCGAATGATTGCCGGAAAGTTGTTCTGGACGATGCCGAGGTGGTCGCGGTGATAGGCGATGTCGGTCGGCAGGAGGAGCGTGTCGCGACGCCCCACAATGACCTGCTTGCTCAGGTTGGGCGCGCGCCAGTAAATTTCGTTCACGAGCTCATCCGCCTTTACCACCTTCGGCGGCTCGGCAAGCCCTTCGCCCACCTGCGCGAGAAACGTCACGTAGCCGTGCGCGACGGCCTTGTAGTCCTTCAAGCCGGTGTCGGCGAGCTGTTGCGCGCGACGTGCGGTGGCTCGCTCCACGAGCGCGCGAGTGCGTGCGTCATTCCATTCCTGCGCACCGGCGACGCCTGGCGCGAGAGTCACCAACCAGAGAGCGCATGCGGCGACTGCCGCGGCGAAGCGATGCATCGATGAAAGTTCGCCGCCGTGAAGTAACGCGACAAGCGCGAAGAGTCGCGCGATGAGCTTCGAGGAGTACCGCCGACTCGCGCGGCCGCATCATCTCGTGCCCGTGTGGCGGGATTGTCTCCTCGACACCGACACTCCGGTCACCGCCTTCGCCAAGCTGCGCGAGGGTCCTTTCGCGTTCCTGCTCGAGAGTGCTCCAGCGGGCGGTGAGACCTGGGCTCGTTACACGTTCCTGGGCACGGCACCGCGCTCCGCGTGGCGCCTGCGCGATGGCCTCGTCGAAGACTGGACTCCCGCCCTCGGCTGGCACGGTGCTCGTTCGCCGGAGCAACCGCTCGAGGACCTCGACGCGATCATACGGGCGTGCCCACCAGTCGAGGTTCCGGAGCTCGCTGGGTTCTGGAGTGGCGCCGTTGGCTACTTCAGCTACGACATCGCGCGACTCATCGAGCGGCTTCCGTCGCCGCCGCCGCGGGGCGACGATGCGCCCGATGCGCTGTTCGTCTTCACCGATGCGCTCGTCATCATCGACAATCTCCGCGCGCAGGCGCGAGTCGTCGTGGGCACGCCCCTCGGTGCCGACGTGGACGAGGCCACACTTCGCGTTGCCTACGATGCTGCGATGGCGACGGTCGAACGCACGATCGCGCGCCTCCGTACGTCGGTGACGCTTCCCTCGCTCGACCTCCGAAACGACGCTCCGCCGGCGACCGGCGCATCGACGTACGAGCGGGACAAGTTCATGGCCGACGTGGACCGCATCAAGGAATACATCGTTGCGGGCGACGTCTTTCAGGTGCTGCTTGCACGTCGCATCCGCGTTCCGTTCGACTTCGATCCGCGCGAGCTGTATCGAGCGCTGCGCGCGTTGAATCCGTCGCCGTACATGTACCATCTCGTGCTCGATGGCATCGAGCTCGTGGGAAGCTCGCCCGAGCTTCTCGTCCGCGTGGACGGTGAACGCGTCACCGTGCGCCCGATCGCCGGAACGCGGCCGCGCGGCGCCACGCCGGCGCAAGATCTCGCGCTTGCCGCGGAGCTGGAGAGCGACGAGAAGGAACGCGCCGAGCACGTGATGCTGGTGGATCTCGGACGCAATGATGTCGGTCGCATTGCGCAGTACGGGACGGTCGAGGTGAGTGACTTCATGACCGTCGAGCGGTATTCGCACGTCTTCCATCTGGTCAGCCAGGTGGACGGCCGGCTACGACCGGGCCTCGACGCGCTCGATGCGTTCCGAGCCACTTTCCCAGCCGGCACGATGACCGGCGCACCCAAGGTGCGCGCCATGGAGATCATCGACGAGCTGGAGCCAGACCGCCGCGGCGCGTATGCTGGCGCCGTGGGTTACATCTCGGCCGGTGGGTCGCGGATGGACATGGCGATCACGATCCGGACGTGCGTCATCGCGAACGGGGTGGCGTCGATTCAAACTGGTGCCGGCATCGTGCAGGACTCCGTTCCGTCCAGCGAGTGGGCGGAGACCGAGAACAAGGCGAGAGCCATGCTCACGGCCATCGGACGGGTGCGCGAGGCGTCGAATCGGGCGCGCATGCGTCTGCGCGACTAGGCAGGGCGGCTCCGTCAACGCATATTCGACCGTGATGGCACTCAGACTCATCAGTCCCGACGGCATGCAGTCGTACGATCTCCGCGATGGCGTTCCGCTCATCGTGGGGCGCGCGCCAACCTGCGACCTGCCGGTTTTCGATCCCACGATCTCGCGTCGTCACGCGGAGATTGTCGCCGAGGATAGCTCGCTCCGGATTCGTGATCTCGGGTCGAGCAACGGGACGTTCGTGAACGGCGGCAAGATCGACGAGGCCACGGCCGCCGTCGACGACCTGATCGCGTTCGGCAAAGTACCGTTCAAACTGACGTCGTATGTGGCGCCGTTCGTCGAACATGCGCCCGCGCCCATGGCGCCGTCGCCCGGCGCCACGATCGTGCGACAGATCCCGATGCGCGATTCGGGCGCGGCACTCGGCGCCCTGGGAGCGCCGCCGACCGCACCGGGCGGCCTGACACGAGTCGGCATGATTCCGGCGACGATGAGCACGGCGGACAAGAATCAACAAAAGCTTGCGACGCTGCTCGAGGTGTCGAAGGGACTGACGCGCGCGGTGGATGTCGACACGATTCTGGACAAGATTGTCGGGTACGCCTACCAGACACTCGAGGTGGATCGCGTGGCGATTCTCCTCGTGGATGCGCACGGCGAGCTGGCGCCAAAGATCTCGCGCGACAAGCGCGGTGGTGACGCGCCGCGCGCGGTGCCGCAATCGATCGCGCGAAAGGCCGTGGCCGAGAAGGTGGCGCTGCTGTCGGACAACGCCGGTGAGGACACGCGCTTCGGCGGACAATCGATCCTCATGCAACAGGTGCGTTCGGCGATCTGCGCGCCGCTCATCGGCAGCGAAGATCGGGTGCTCGGTGTGCTCTATGTCGACAACCCGAGCATCACGCATCGGTTCAGCGACGAGGATCTCGAGTTCCTCGTGGCGTTCGCGGGCATCGCGGCAGTCGCCATCGAGAACTCGCAGTTTGCGGAGCGCATTCGCCGAGAGGGAATCGTTCGCAGCAACTTCGAGCGTTATTTCGCGCCGCAGCTTGCCGCGCGCATTGCCGACTCGCCGGAGGCACTCAAGCTCGGCGGCGACAAGCGTGCGGTGGTGGTGCTGTTCAGCGACATCCGCGGATTCACGGCGCTGTCCGAGACGATGAATCCGGACGAGATGGCGACACTCCTCACCGAGTACTTCACGGAGATGGTGGAGTGTGTATTCCGGCACGGCGGCACGCTCGACAAGTTCATCGGCGACGCGGTGATGGCGCAGTGGGGCGCACCTATCGGCAGTCCGGACGATCCCGATCAGGCCATGGCCGCCGCGCTCGACATGATGGTCGAGCTCAAGAAGCTGAACGAGAAGTGGGCGGAACAGGGGCGGCCAACGCTGCAGATTGGAATTGGCTTGAACTACGGTGAGGCCTTCGCGGGTAACATCGGCTCGGAGCGTCGTCTCGAGTACACCGTCATCGGAGACACGGTCAATACGGCGAGCCGCCTGTGCGGCAAGGCAGAGGCGGCGGAGATTCTTATCTCCGACGAGATGCGCAAGGTGCTTACCTCGCCGCCGCCGCTCGACGAGTGCCCGCCGATGAAGCTCAAGAACAAGAGTCAGCCCGTCAAGGTTTACCGCGTCCGAAGGGGATGATCGAACCCGCACCGCCTGACGGATTCGAACGCATCGTCGCTGGGCGGTGCTCGGTCACGGTGCGCTCAGCGAACGCGGACGACGCGCGTGCACTGCTCACGGAGGGCACGCCCTACGAGGCCGCCGCTCGCGACCTTGCCGCCAGGCCTCTCGAGGGACGAGGCGTCGCGTATGCCATCACGCTACTGGCAAGCGGCGACAGCGTCGTGGTTCGCCGCAATCGACACGGCGGGCTGCTGGCAACGATGACCGGAACTCTGTTCGTGCCGCCGAGCCGCGCGCCGTACGAGCTGTCGGTTTCGCTCAGGCTGGCGAAGGCTGGTGTCAGGACGCCGGCCGTCGTCATGTACGCACTTGAGCGCGTGCACGGGTTGTTCTGCCACGCCGATGTCGTCACGTCGGAGATCGCGGACAGCCGAGACCTTTCGACGTACATGCGGGCCAGTGAGCCGAATCGCGCGGCCGCGTGGTCGGCGGCGCGTGAGCTCGTGGCCACGTTGAACGCCGCGGGCGCTCGTCATCATGACCTCAACGTCAAGAACATCCTCCTCGCACGCCGGGCGGATGGTCTTCAGGCATGGCTCCTGGACGTTGACCGCGTGGTGTTTGGCGGGCCCGATGCCGAGAGCGTGCGAACGGGAAATGCGCGACGACTCCTGCGCTCCGCGCTCAAGTGGCGTGACGAACGGGGAGCGGTGTTCGTGGAAAGTGAGTTGATCGCGGCCCACGGCGAATAGCGGAACCGTCGCCTCAAGCAGGCCACCTCCGCCCGCCTACAGGCGTTCGAGCGCTCCCGTTTCCACGTTGACCACTGGAAGGCCGGCGATCGTTGCCTCCCGCGCACCTCGAAGCAGGAGATCCAGTCGTCCGTTCCTGTCCCGACTTTGGCGCACATTTGACACCACGTACGCCTCTTCGACGGCGACGGGCTGAAGCAGGCTCCCCATCACATCCCGCCGTACGAAAAAGGCATTCACACCGGCACTTTCCGCTCCCACGAGCGCGTAACCCCTTGCTTCCGCGAGATGGTTCCACGCGGCCAAGGATGCGCCAAAGTACAACTCGGAATAGTGCTTGTCTCTCCTGGTAAATGACGCATCGTACGGGACGGCAATCTTGCGTGTGGGCCCGAACAGCGAGTTGTATTCGACAACGAGTATCCTTGGCGAATACGTCGTGAGCGCCTCGAAGAGCCAGTAGTCGATACCGTCCACGTCGATGGACAGCAGCCCCAGGTCCTCGTCGAAGCCACTTGCCTGAAGGAGGCCGTTGATATTTTCGCGCGTGATCATTTCGCACGCGGCACGCAGCTCATATCTGGACAGCCACTCTGCCTTCTGGAGCTGAGCGATGCGTGCCTGCGAGCCGTCCAGCACGTAGCCGCGCCAATGGTTGTTGATCATCAAGAAGCGGCAGTTGGCTTCGACGAAGTCTTCCACGCCAAACTCGATGAACGTCTTGTGCCTCATTGGCACGTGCTGAATCAGCCGTTGAATTATGCCGTCCTCACCCCATTGCGAGAAAACCTGAAACTCGCTGTCGCTCAGGGGCTGAACAGGCTTTGTCCGATTCAGCTCGGTCAGAATGCGTCCCTGGCCGATCCGCTGCGCTTCGATGTCACGGATCAAGCTCGTTGGAATCAGTGAGCGCCGAAGACGACGCCGCAATGACCTGAACATCCCCATGCGCATTTCTCCAAGGTGGTCTTGTGCCAGCACAGTATGGTAGGTGCCGGAGCCTGTTGGCCAGACGCGTCGTGCCCGGGCGCGATAGAACAGTGGCGCCGGCGTCCTGACGTTTAGCTTTCGCTCATGATCGATCGACCTCTCCGGCACGTCGGCATCGTGATGATGTCCGCTGTGGGCGACGCGGTGCACGTGCTGCCCCTGCTCACCGCACTCAAGCGCCATTCGCCCGAGGTTCGCGTGACGTGGGTGCTGCAGCCCGGCGCCGCAGCGCTCGTGCGCGGACACTGGGCGGTCGACGAGATCATCGAGTTCGACCGGTCGCGCGGGTGGCGAGCCTATCCCGCGGTGCGACACGCGCTGGCATCACGGCAGTTCGATGTCGTGCTAGCGCTGCAGGTCTACTTCAAGGCCGGCATCGTGACGTCGTTCACGAAGTCGCCCGTAAAGCTCGGTTTCGACCGCGCGCGTGCGCGAGACCTGAATTGGCTCTTTACGACGGATCGGCTCCCTGCGCGCGAGGGACAGCATGTGCAGGACCAGTACTTCGAGTTTCTCGAGGCACTCGGCATCCCGCACGAGCCGGTCGTTTGGGATCTCGGCCCATGGGAGCATGAGCGCGCGTGGCAACGCGAGTTCTTCGCCAGGTTCGACCGGCCGATCGCACCGATCGTCGTGGGTACGAGCAAGCCGGAGAAGGACTGGACGCCCGAGCGGTGGGCCGAGGTAGCCGCCGCGCTCTGGCACGACCATGGTTTACAGCCGGTGCTCGTCGGCGGGCGTTCCGAGAGAGAGTTGAACGCGGAGCGGGTCATACTTGATATGGCTAAGGCACCGGTCGTGTCGGCGCTCGGCAGCGGGCTGCGCAACCTCGTCGGCATCATGGACGGCGCGGCTGTGGTGCTGTCGCCGGACACCGGCCCGCTCCACATGTCGGTCGCGTTGAACCGACCGGTGATCTCGCTGATGGGCTACACGAACCCAAAGCGCGTAGGTCCGTATCGCCGGTTTCACGACCTGCTCATCGACGCGTATGGAGACTCCGGCGAGGATTACCCGTTGTCGATGGAGAATCGGCCGGGACGCATGGCGCGCATCACCGTCCGCGACGTGCTCGACAAGGTCGAGGTCTGGCGCGCGAACTACGCATCGACGCTGACGGTGCCGAAGTTGTAGTGGATGCCCATGTCGGCCATGAGTCGCACGAGGCGTTGCAGCGGCAGTCCCATCACCGCGAAGTAGTCTCCGTCCACCCGCTGCACGATGGTGGCGCCGTAGCCCTGGATGCCGTACGCGCCGGCCTTGTCCATCGGCTCCCGCGTTGCGACGTACGCCGCGATGTCCCCGGCGGCCAGGGGGTGAAACGTGACGCCGACCTCCACGACATCGGAGCGCTGGTGCCCGCGCCAACTCACGGCGACCGCCGTCAGCACGGAGTGCGACCGGCCAGAGAGGCGACCGAGCATCGCTGCGGCTTCAGCTTCGTTGCGCGGCTTGCCGAGTACGTCGCCGTCGACGACGACGATGGTGTCGCTGCCGATGACGATTGCTTCGGGCGCATCCTTCGCGACGACGGCCGCCTTCTCGCGCGCGAGCCGCTCGGCGTGCGCGCGTGGAAGTTCGCCAGCGAGGTATGTCTCATCAATGTCGGCGGGGCGAACCTCGTGGCCAATGCCGACGAGGGTGAGCAACTCGCGTCGTCGCGGCGATTGAGAAGCCAGTATCACGTGCGGTGCGGTCATTTCTCCAGCCAAAGAGTAACGGGTCCGTCATTCACGAGCTCGACGTCCATCATGGCGCCGAACTCTCCGGTCTCCACGCTTGCGCCGCGCTCCTTCAACAGGGCGACGAACCGCTCGTAGAGCGGAATGGCCTCCTCGGGCCGAGCCGCCGAGATGAAGCTTGGGCGCCGGCCCTTGGCCGCGTCGCCGTAGAGCGTGAACTGGGAGACGACGAGCAAGGCACCACCAACGTCGGCGAGCGAGAGATTCATCTTCTCGTCGGCATCGCCGAAGAGTCGCAAGCCGATGATCTTGTCGGCCATCCAGACAAGGGCGGGCTCGGCGTCGCCGGTGGTGAATCCGACGAGCAACAGGTAGCCGCGATTGATCTGACCGATCGCTCTAGAATCGACGCGGACCTCGGCGCGCGAGACACGCTGGAGAAGAACACGCATCGAGCAAAGATATCGCTCGGCTTGTTCGGCAGCAGGCCGGTGGCGAGCTTGCGGGTATGGCGACAGCGGCAGCACATCCCACATTGGCGCGCCCATTCGAGCAGACCGTCGACGTCGAGACGCCGGAGCTCGTTGTCCTCACGTATTCCGTGGCGGGCGTCGGGTCCCGGGTGCTCGCGGGGTTGACCGACCTGCTGATCTGTGCAGGACTGCTCTTCGTCGTCGCCATCGCAATCGTGATGCTGGGCGGCGGGTTCTCGCTTGCCTTTGACCGCAGTGCGAGCTGGGGGGCCGCCGCGCTCGTGCTGGCGCAGTTCGTGGTGCTGTGGGGCTACTACGTGCTGTTCGAGGGGCTCATGGACGGGCAGACGCCCGGGAAGCGCCTGCACCGTTTGCGGGTCGTCCGCGATGGTGGATACTCCGTGACCTTCGGGGTATCGGCGGTGCGGAATCTCGTTCGCATGCTCGACATGCAACCCGGCGTTTTCTATCTCGTCGGCCTATCGAGCCTCTTCTTCACGAAGCGGGGACGACGGCTGGGCGACCTCGTGGCGGGCACGATCGTGGTTCGCGAGGACATCCGGACCATCGCTGCGCCTGCCCGTGGCAAGGCACCGATCGAGCAGGGCGCCACTGCCCTGCAGACGGCGCTCAGCGAAGACGAATACGCCCTCCTCAGCCGATTCGTGGAGCGATGGAGCACGCTCGACCCGCTGCGCCGGGCTGCGCTATCCGCGCAGCTCGTCGAGCGTTTCGCCAGCGTGCTTCCCGACGACAATCGTGCCCCGGGCCAGCGGCTGCTCGAGCTCCATGCGCGCGAGCAGGCGGCGCGGACGCGAGGCGTCGCGCCCAAAGGCGAGACTGGCGCTGGCCGCGAGCGACAGGCGCTCATCGCGGCCGGCTCGTCGCGCTGGAACGCTTTCGCGTCGACCCTGACCACGGCACAGAAACGCGGACTCGCGTCACTCGGCGAAGCGGGGGTGCGCGAGTTCGTCACCGAGTACCGCGCACTCTCCGCGGACCTCGCGCGCCTGCGCACGGCGTCGGGCGGACGCGCGCTCGACGAGATGTTCTTCCTCGGGCGGCTCGTGGCGGGTGCACACAACCTGCTGTACCGCGACCGTGGCATGACCATGCGACATGCGGTGCGCTATCTCTTTACCGACGTGCCGCGTGAAGTACGGCAGAGTGCCGCGCCCATTGGGCTCGCGGCGTTGCTCCTGTTCGGTCCCGCCGCAATCGCCGCCGTCGGGGTCATGCGCTCACCGGAGCTCGCGTCGCGCCTGCTGCCGGAGTCCATGCTGCATCGTGCGGAGGACGGCGTACAGCGAGCACGTACCGGTGAGGGCTACATCGATGATCCGCAACTGCTGCGCCCGGTGATGGCGAGCCACATCGTGACGAACAACATCCAGGTCACGTTTGCGGTATTCGCGGGTGGCATCACCGCGGGGCTGCTGAGCGTTCTCATGCTGGTGTTGAACGGCATCTCGATCGGGAGTGTGGTCGGGCTGTACGCCAGCAAGGGAATCGGCATTCTCCTCCTGGCCTTCATTGCTCCGCACGGCGTGCTGGAGCTCTTCTCGATCTGCGTCGCGGGAGGCGGAGGATTCCTGATCGCCAGCGGCCTGTTGCTCCCCGGACCTCGCACGCGCAGCCGAGCGCTCGTGGAGAATGGCCGACGCGCGGTTCGGCTTATCGCCGCGTCCACATTCCTGTTGGCCATCGCCGGCACGATCGAGGGCTTCATCTCGCCTGTCCCGTGGTGGCCGATCGAGGGGAAGCTGGCGATCAGCGGAGCGACCGCGGTCTTCCTCTACCTCTATCTCGCGGGCGGGCGGGCGGAGCGAGTCGTCGAAGACCGCCAGCCCGAGGACGCCGGCTCTCTCGGTCTTGCCACACTACCGGAGCGCCCGGCCCTTAGAGCGCGCCTCGCGCCTTGAGCTCGAGGTACTGGTTCACCACGGCGGCCGCCATCGCATCTGGCGCCACGTCGAGCACGACCACGCCGGCGTCACGCATGCGTTGCAAGGCTGTGAGGCGCTCGGTGATCAGCTCTTCGGCAGCTCCACTCGCGTAGAGTTGCGACGCTCGGGTTCCGGACACCGCCGCCGCGGACACCATTGCCTCGTTGCGCAGCGCCACGACGAGCGCAAGATGACGCGACGCTCCCCGCGTCAGATGTGCCAGCAGGGAGCGCGCAGCACGTGCATCAATGACGTCCGTGACAAGAACGATGAGCGCGCGTTTGCGCTGTCGCTGGGCGAGGGCGCGGAACGCCGCGGCGTAGTCGGGCTCCACGAGACTGGCTTGCACCGGCACGAGCGCGGTCCTGAGTGCCTGCAGCGCCGTTGCGCCGCGCTGCGCGGGAACGAGCGCCCGAAGCTGATCGTCGAACACCATCGCGCCGATACGATCGCCCGCAGTGATCGCGACGTCCGCCAGGAGCAGCGTCGTCGATAGCGCATACTCGAAGCGCGGAAACCGCCCCGCAAGCTGCGTCATGCTGCGCCCGGCGTCGACGAGTATGAATACCGTCTGCGACTGTTCCGTCGTGAACTCGCGCGTGATGGGGCGACCGCGCTTCGCCGTGGCCTTCCAGTCGATGTGTCGTGGGTCATCGCCGCTGACATAGTCGCGAAGGCGTGCGAAGCTCCGGCCTTCACCCCTGCGGCGCACGTCGCGCACACCGACCGTCGCCAGCCGGTGGTGCACGGCGAGCCACCGGAATCGCTTCACGCCTGCAAGCGATGGTGCGACGAGGATCTCGTCCGCCTGCGGGTAGTGCAGTGTGCGCGATACCAACCCGAGCGGCGTACGAACACCGAGCGCAACGTCGCCGAGTGGAGCAAGGCCGCGGGCGACACCAGTCGCCTCGATCTCGAATTGCATGCGCCCGTGCGGCGGAAGCGCGGCTTCCGTGTAATGCCCTCGAGTGGTCAGGCTCGCCGCAGGCAGCATGTCGTACGGTGTGACATGAAGCATGCGTCCCCAGCGCGACACTACCGTGTACGACCCGACCACCACGTCGCCGACGCCCACCGACTCATCCAGGCTGCGGCGGACATCGACGTCATCCGACGTGGGAAGCGTCGCGACGTCGACGACGACGGCGGCCAGGATCGCGAGCAGGACCACGGCCGCTACGATCGTTCCCGCGGGCCATGCGCTGAGCAGCCAGAGTGGTGCGGCGCACGCGAGCAGCAGCGGGAGTCGCCGGGTGGGCGTGAACCGCAGCACCCGCGAAATCCGAACGGAACGGAACGGCGAGAGGGCCACGGTCTATTCAGGCACGCGAATGCGATCGAGCACGGCCGCGAGGACGTCGTCCGCGGTGCGGCCCTCAACCTCGAGCTCCGGCGAAAGTGCAATGCGATGCCGCAGGACCGCCGGCGCAATGCCCTTGGCGTCGTCGGGTGTCGCGAAGTCGCGTCCGTCGAGCACCGCCACAGCGCGCGCCGCACGAAAGAGCGCGACGGTCGCTCGCGGTGAAGCGCCGAGGGCGAGCATTCGCTCCTCGCGAGTCGCACGCGTGATGTCCGCGATGTAGGCGCGCACGTCGGCCGCGACACGAACTCCATCGACCAAACCGCGCAGCGCCGTGGCGTCCGACGCACTGAGCGCCGCCGCCATCGCAATGTCACCAGTGCGCTCGGCGTCGAAGCCTCCCTCATAGCGGCTGAGGAGCTCCAGCTCGGCCTCGCGAGACGGATATGGCATCAGCGCCTTGATCAAGAACCGATCGAGCTGCGCCTCGGGCAGCGGATACGTCCCCTCGTGCTCGACGGGATTCTGCGTGGCGAACACCGTGAAGAAGTCGCTGAGCTGACGCGACACGCCGTCCACGGTCACCTGTCGTTCCGCCATCGCCTCGAGCAATGCGGATTGCGTCTTGGCCGGCGCGCGATTGATCTCGTCGCCCAGCAGCAGGTCCGTGAATATCGGCCCCGCCTGGAATTCGAATCCCTTCGATGGATCTCTTAGGACGTTCACTCCCGTGACGTCCGACGGCATCAGGTCCGGCGTAAACTGGATGCGCGCAAAGCGCAGTCCGAGCGCGGCCGAGAGTGATCGCACGAGCAACGTCTTGGCGGTGCCGGGAACGCCCTCGATCAGCACGTGTCCTCGAGCGAGGAAGGCGACCAGGGTATCTGTCACGGCGCCCTCCTGTCCAACCACGCGCGTCGCGACGGCTGTCCTGACCCGCTCGAGGAGCGCTGCGCCATCGACTGGCGTGATTGCTGTGCTCATGTAGTGATGGTGGTAAGTGTGTGCTCGATCCTGTTGATCGCCTCGCCCACATCGGGCAGGTCGGCGTCGGGTATGCTCGTCGTCAGTGCATGCCGCACCGTCGCAATATCACCTTCGAGCGCTGGGGCACGACGTTGAGCCGTCTCGAGGAAGGCGTCGTCCGAACGGCTCGCCGGCCTCGCTCCACCCGGTTCCACGCGTCGCCGGAGTCCGCGCACGAGGCTCGCCGCGATCGTTCGCGTGGCGTGCACCTGCTCGTACGCGTGCGCGAGCGCATCCACCTGCTCCAGCGGATCTCGCCGCTCGATCCGCTCGGCATCGCGCGGCGGCAGTGGTCGCGGCGCCAGCGCGAGCATGAGCACCAACGCGGCGAGCAGGCCCGCGAAGATGGTGCGGCCAACCGGATGGCTGACGAGAAAATCGCCCGCGGTGCTCATCATGTCACTGCGCCGCCCGTAACCCTGATGGTACTCGTCGAACACCAGTGTCGTCCGAGCAGCCGTTCCTCCAGCGCGGAGCCATTCGAGCATGTGGACCGCCAGGACGTCGGCTCCCCATTCACAATGACGAAGCACATCGCTGCGGAGCAGGTCCGGATCGGCGATGACGATCACGCGTCCACGGCCGAGGGCGAATCCCGCCGCCGCTTCGCCGGGGTGCCGCATGCCCAGCTCCTCGCGCTGCAGCGACGCAAAGACGACACGCTCGCTCGGTGCGCCGCGCATCCATCGCAGCCCGAAGAGATGCACCCGACCGTCGGCCCACAACGGCGGCGTCATCTCCTGATGATTGGCGCATTCGGTGCTCGCGTTCATCTCGACAGGCAGCACGCCCCCGCGCTGGTAGTGCGTCACGGCGAGTGAGTCCGAGAGCGCCGAGCGGCCCTCGACCACGAACAGCAGTCCGTCTCCTGCGCGCACGGCCTCGAGATACCGGTGCGCCTCCGCGGGCGTGACCGTCGTGACGGGCGCGAGGACCGCGTGAACCGTTCGGCCATCGCCCGCAGGCGGTGACCCAACCGAGTCTTGCTGCACCGTCTTCCATCCGAAGCGGGCCGCCGTTTCGAACAGCACCTTTGCGCCAAGCGAGTTCGCGAGGTGCGTGGTCAAACGCGGATCGCCGAATCGCCCGGACGCGGCCTGCGGCGTAAGCAGTGCGACGAGCAGTGCAACCGAGCACACGACCGGAAGCACGACCGAAGGGCGAGTCCACCATTCCGCGCGCGGCAATTCCACAGGCTGCCCCGTCGGCGTCGTCACGCCGCTCGGCTCCGCGCGCGAAAGGGAGCGGTCAGCTCGCGCAGCTGCTCGACGGCCAGCGCGTCGGGCGGCACGTGTCCGTAAACCAGCACGTCGAAGCGCCGTGCGAACCTGACGAACGGCGAGAACGACGACGAAGAGCGACGTCGCAAGTCCCGCGCGTAGTCACCGCTCGTCTTCGACGGATCCAGCCGGAGTCGCTCGACGTTCGCCAGCGAGAGGATCACACCGCGATACAATGCGTGCGCGGCATCCTCGTATCGACCGAGGTCGAGCAGCTCGTCGGCGGAACGCCACGGATCTGCGCCAGTTGTCGCGACCCTGCCCTTGGCTCGGCGACCAACTACCTCTCCGCGCGCGCTGGCCGCTACGAGAAACCGGATCAGCACGAACAGCACGATGGCGCCAACGAAGATGAGGGCCAGCGTACGCCCTGACGGAAGGCCGTGCATGGCCTTTACCAGCCGCATCAGCGCATCGCCGAGCCACACGAGGATCCTGTCCGCAACGGATTTCCGCAGCGAGCGACGGAACGCGGGATCCTTCAACACGACCTGCACGGTGTCGTGCACGGCCGACGCAGGCCACGACCGCTCCGGTACCTGGAGCAGTACCGCGAGAATGCTCAGCGGGCGGCCGGCTGGGTGGGCGGCACGCCCAGTTCCGCCGCCATGAGCTCGATGTCCAGCCCCTCACTCTGAATTCGCGCGTCGTAGTACAGCAGGCATTCCGTGATCGCGATGATCGGATACGCGAGGATGGTGTAGATCGCGCCTGCCAGCACCTGGACCACGAAGTTGCCCGCGAGGGACGCCATCATGCTCACCCCGATCGCAACCACCCAGTAGATGACTGCCGCAAGCCCAAGCGTGTTCAGGATGTGGCGCTTCCTGCCTTCCGACAGCTTGCCGGAGCGACCGAATGCCGCTGGAATTGACGCGTCCTCGAGAATGATGAGCGGCGTAAGCGCAAAGAGACGGGCGGCCACATAGAGCGCCCCGACGAGCAGGCAGAGCAAGCCAAGCGTCAGCAGGACATAGCGCAAGACGGCTGCAAACATGACGCGCGGCAGGCGAGGCAGTGCTCGGCGGATGCCGGCGGCGACATCAATCGGATCACCGAGGTAGGCCTGCGAGGCGCACGTGATGATCGCGGCACTCATGAGCGCAAAGCTCAGCCATACTCCCACGCCGGCCAGGACCGCGATCCACCAGCTGGTACGCGCCCACGTTTCGGGATCGCCGAAAAACAATAGCTCAACGATGAGCCAGGGCAGGTAGGCGAGCGCCGAGCACATGACGAACTGCGAGTAGTGGGCGCGAAGGATCTGAAACGCGGCGTCGACGAGCTCCGAGACGCCGCGTGGGCGCAGCGCGGATGTTCCCACTTACATCTGGCCAAGCGCACGCTTTCGCGCGCGAACGGCAACGACGAAACGCTGCGCGTCATCAACGCTGAACGATGCCATCACATCCTTGTTGTTCACTTTTGCATTGGCGAAGTCGGTCGGGGCCTTGCCATTCCAGTCGAACACGAGGCGCTGACCATCGTACCGCACGTCCTTTACCGAACTGACGGGGACGCCCATGCGCGTACCGATCGCGTTCTGCACCGATGCCTTCACCATCTTCTCGATCGATGCGCCGAAACCCGTGCCTGTAACGGCGCCCGTGTCGGTCTTCTGGCGCACCTTCGCCAGCGTCGCGAGCGAGAGGCCGCCGCTGATCGAATCGCCGATCATGGCGAGGTCGATGCCGCCATCCGTACTCGTGATGCGGATGTCGCCCGCGGCGAGCGGTTTGGCCGCGTCGGTATCGGTGGCGCGACTCAGGCTGACGGGCACCCTCGCCGCTTCATCCCCGTGCCGGCATGAGGCGGTGGCGACAAGCGCTACGAGCAGCAGAGCCTTACGAGAAGTACGCATGATCCCCCGACGAATGGACGAGTTATGATCGGCCGCTCGCAGCGCGCGCGCAAGTGCATTTGCGTCGCGCCGTGCACTCAATCGAGGTGTGCTACGCGACTACTCGACCGTCACCGACTTGGCGAGATTGCGCGGCTGGTCGACATTGAGCCCGCGCTTGGCGGCGATGTAGTACGCGAGCAGCTGCAGCGGAACGGCCGACAACACTGGATTCAGCATGTCGATCGTTTCCGGCACACGGAACTCGTAATCGATCTTTCCGTCCAGCGACGGCTCATCGCGGCTCGTGATCGCGATGACCCGACCGCCACGTGCCTTCACCTCCTGCACGTTGGACACGACCTTGTCGAACACGGAGTCGTGGGGTGCGATGAAGACCACCGGCATCTCTTCGTCGATCAGCGCAATGGGTCCATGCTTCATCTCCGCGGCCGGATACCCCTCGGCGTGGATGTAGCTGATCTCCTTGAGCTTGAGCGCGCCTTCGAGTGCGACGGGGAAATTGTAGCCGCGCCCCAGGTAGAGAAAATTCTTTGCGTCGACGAACGCCTCGGCGATCTTCTCCACCTCTGACGCGCGATCGAGAATCGACTGGATCTGCTCCGGGAGACGCTCGAGCGCCTGGGTGATCTGCCGTCCCTGCACGACGGACATCGTGCGCAGCCGCGCGAGCTTCAGCGTGAGCAGCGCGAGCGCGACGACCTGACTGGTGAATGCCTTCGTCGATGCGACGCCGATTTCGGGTCCGGCATGGAGATAAATGCCGCCGTCGTCTTCGCGCGCGATCGTTGAGCCCACCTGGTTCACCAGGCCGAGCGTCTTCGCGCCGCGTCGCTTGGCTTCGCGCATGGCGGCGAGTGTATCGGCCGTTTCGCCGGACTGCGAGATGACGATGCACAGCGTCCGCTCGGTGACGATCGGGTTGCTGTACCGGAACTCGGACGCGTACTCCACCTCGCAGCGGATGCGCGCATGCTCCTCGATCATCATCTTGCCGATCAACGCACTGTGCCAACTCGTGCCGCACGCGGTGATGATGATGTGATCGAAGCGCTGCAGCTCTTCCTTGCTGAGATTCAGGCCGCCGAGCTTCGAGAATCCATCGTCGTCCACGGAGCGGCCGCGCATCGTGTTCTGGATGGTCTGCGGCTGCTCCATGATCTCCTTCAGCATGAAGTGATCGAAGCCACCCTTCTCGATCTGGTCGAGATCCCAGTCGATGCGATTCACGCGCTTCTTGACCGTCTTCGCATTGAGATCCATCACGCGATAGCCGTCCTTCGTCAGTACGGCCATCTCGCCGTCGTCGAGGTACACGACCTGGCGGGTGTGCTGGAGGATCGCGGCGACGTCGCTGGCGACATAGTTCTCCCCTTCGCCGAGGCCGATGAGCAGCGGGCTGCCCTTTCGCGCCGCGACGACCTTGTCGGGATCCCTCGAGGAGATCACGGCGATGCCGTACGTGCCCTCGACGAGCGCGAGCGCGTCGGTCACCGCTTCCTCGAGGTTGCCGTCGAACGCGGCCTCGATCAGGTGGGCGAGCACTTCCGTATCCGTCTCCGAGACGAACGTATGTCCGGTCTTCTGGAGCATCGCGCGCAGCGGTCCATAGTTCTCGATGATGCCGTTGTGCACCACGGAGATCGTGCCCGTGCAGTCATGATGCGGGTGCGCGTTGCACTCGTTCGGTTGCCCATGCGTGGCCCAGCGCGTATGCGCGATGCCGACGTTGCCTTTCACGGGATGGTTCCGGATGGCCGCCTCGAGCATCGCGATCTTGCCCTTGGCCTTTCGCGTCTCGACGCCCGCGCCGTTCATCAGCGAGACACCCGCCGAATCGTATCCACGGTATTCGAGCCGCTTGAGCCCGTCCACGAGGAGCCCCGTCGCGTCCTTCGCGCCTACGTAACCGACAATTCCGCACATGAGTGTCTTCCCGTGTATGAGATCCGATCCCGCGTCAGTTCAGTCCCTGAGTGCGTCCAACGGCTCGCGCGACCGGCGAACCAATTCCTTCGCGGCGTGTTCGTCCGGCCCTTCGGCGATCACCCGCACGATGGGCTCGGTCCCCGACGGTCGCACGTGCACCCACCGGTCCGGCCAGGCGAGCCGCAGCCCGTCCTGGATATCTACCGTCGCATCCGGAAAGGCGGCCCGAAGCGCTGCATACACCGTATCGAGGCTCGCGTTCGGCCGGTCGACCTTGTCCTTCACGATGACGTACCTCGGCAGGCCCGCCACGATGGCACTCAATGGGCGCCCTTCCTCCACCAGTAATTGCAGAAGCAGGGCCGCGCCAATCGGGGCATCCCGCCCCAGATGCACCTCGGGAAGAATCACGCCGCCGTTGCCCTCACCGCCGATCGGCGCATTGAGCTCCCGCATCCGTACCGCGACGTTGACCTCACCCACCGGCGCACGAACCGCCGCGACCCCCGCCTCCCTCGCCACATCATCAATCAGCAGGCTCGTCGAGAGGTTCGTCACGATCGGTCCCTTGCGATGCCGGAGCACGAGCCTCGCGGCGAGCGCGAGCGTGTAGTCCTCACCGATGGCACGCCCCTCGTCGCTCACCAGCGCCAGTCGGTCGACGTCCGGATCCACCGCAAAGCCGATGTCGGCGCCGCATTCGGATACGAAGCGCTCGAACGCGCGCAGGTTCGCCGGGATCGGTTCCGGCTCGCGAGGAAAGCGGCCATCCGCTTCCATGTTGAGCCCAGCCACTTCGCATCCCAGCCGCTCGAGGAGCGCGGGCATGATGGTGGCGCCCGCACCGCGAACGCAGTCGAGCGCCACCTTGAACTTCCGGGCGCGGATGGCGGCTGCGTCCACATAGGGGATCGCCAGCACGGTCTCGATGTGCCGCGCGGCGACGTCGGGATCCTCGGTGACCGTACCAATGGCATCCCAGGTCGCGTGCGGCGTCCCCGTATCGACGAGCGCCCGCATCGCCATTCCCTCACTGGCCTCGAGGAACAGCCCGCTCGAGCCGATGCACTTCAACGCATTCCACTCGATCGGGTTGTGGCTGGCAGAGAGCATCAGCCCGCCCGCCGCGTGGTGGTATTCCACCGCCAGCTGGCACCCGGGCGTCGTCGTCAGGCCGATGTCGATCACGTCGCAGCCGACCAATTGCAGCGTGCCGACGACGATCCGGTGAAACATCGGGCCGGAGACGCGACTGTCGCGCCCCACCACGATCGAGCGTGAAAGGTTGTTGGCGATGGACCACGCGCCGAACGCCGCCGCATACCGCGCGACGACCTCGGGCGTCAGCGCGGCGCCGACGCGCCCGCGGATCCCCGAGACGCCGACCATCAATCCTTCCACACCACCACCCTGCGACATGGCGCCTCCGCCCGTGAGAGAAGGAAAGGTATCGGGCTCGGGCGCCAATGAGGATGGTCTGGGCACTTTTCCAGGGCGCGCGTCGGCGACAGCGCTTGTGATGCAGTGACTCCGGCCCGTAACTTCGATCCGACCACGAGCCGCTCCGCATCCCGGCGAGCGCGACCAGACTATCACCTGCCCTCACCGCCCATCGTCTTGCGCGCCGCCCCCACCTTTCCAGTGCGGCTCAAGATGGCGGCCATAGCGGGCGGCGCCGTTCTGCTCACGATCACGCTGGTGCTGCCGCCGGTGTTCGCCGCGATCCGCGACACCGTGGCTCCGGCACAGGTCGAGCAGCTCGCGCTGAGCCTCGCCGGCTATGCGATCGGCGCTTTCGTGCTCGCCATCGGCATCGCCCTCTGGGCGTCCGCGCGTTTTTCCCACGGCATGCACGAGCTGTCGGAGCACTCCGAGCGGGTTGCGCAGGGAAAGCTGCGTAACGACCTGACCTACGACTCGGACGACGAAGTGGGACAGCTCGCGAACTCGTTCCGCGAGATGACGCGCGGGCTGCGAACGCTCGTCACGCAGCTCGACTCCAGCGCTGGCGACGTGGCGGCGAGCGCGGAACAGCTGGCGGCGAGCGCGCAGCAGATGAGCGTCTCGACTCATCAGGTCTCTTCCGCGGCGGACTCGATCGCGGCGGCAGCAGCTTCGCAGACACGTGGCGTCAACAAGGCCTCGGATGCCTCCGGTCGCGTTGCAAATCGCGCGGCCGCGGTCGCAGGCCATGCCGAGGAAGCGCGCTCCGCTGCCGATGTCGCGCAACGGACGACGCGCCGAGGCACGATCGCCGCGGGCGAAGCCCTCCAGGCGATGGCCGAGATCAGCGCCGTCACCGGCGCCGCCGTTCCCGCAGTCGTGGAGCTCGGCGAAAAGTCACAGCGCATCGGCAAGATCACCGACGTCATCGGATCGATCGCGCGCCAGACGAACCTCCTCGCGTTGAATGCGGCCATCGAGGCATCGCGCGCTGGCGAGCACGGCAAAGGATTCGCCGTCGTTGCCGACGAAGTGCGCAAGCTCGCCGCCGAAAGCGCACGCGCACTTGCTCAGATCCGGAAGCTGGCGGCGGAGATCCGCACGAGCGCCGTTCGCACCGAAGAGCAGATCCTCCACGCCAGCGATCGCGTGACGACCGGCGAGGCCGTGGTTCGCGCGTCGGCCGAAGCGCTGACGCAGATCGATCGCGAGATCGCGAGCGCGCGCACCGCGGTCGACCGGATCGTCGATGCCGCCGATGCGCAGCGCCGCGAAGCCGAGTCATTGGCCGTGGAGATCGAAGACCTCGCCACCACCGCTGAGTCCAACGCGTCCGCTGCGCAGGAGGTGAGCGCGGTCGTGCAGGAGCAGACCGCGTCGATGGCCGGCGTTGCGGCATCGAGCCAGGTGCTCGCGGAAGTCGCGGAGCGCCTCAAGTCCTCGCTCAGCCACTTCGAGCTCTGAGTCGCAGGCGGCGGGCGTGAGCAATCCATTGGCCTTGCTGCCGCTCGCCATCGCGGCGGGCGGCGGGAAGATCGCCGCGAGCGGCGATCCCTCGATTGATCTCGAAGCGCAGCAACTGATCGCCGCCGGCCTCACGCTGCTTCAGCGTAGTGCGCCGCTCGTTCGCGCGCTCAGTGGTCGCCGGTCGGCGATCCTGCTGCCAACGTCACCCGCATTCCTCACGGCGCTTGCGGCGAGCGAAGGACGCGGCGCGGTGCTCATCAACCCACTCGTCGCGCCGGCGGAGATAGCGGATCAATGCGCCGATGCGAACGTCGGCGCGATCTTTACGACGACCGCATTCGCTCCTTTCCTGCCGCAGGGACTTCCGGCGGTTTTCCTCGATGCCGCTCCCAACATCGCTACCGTGGCGACGGACGGTCGCACTAACGACGTGGATCTTGGATCGCACCATGGGCTCACGCTCGAGGGAGAGCGCGACGTCGAAGGACGTGACGAGGAAGTGGCCATCGTCTACACCTCGGCCATGCGTGGACGAGCACTCGGCGCCGTGCTCACGCATCGCAACCTGCTCGCGAATGCACGCTCGACCATCGACGCATTGGGCATCACGCGCGATGAACATGTCCTCGCGCTTCTGCCGTATACACATCTCTTCGGCCTGACCGTCACGGCGAGCGCCCCACTCATGGTGGGTGCCCGCGTAACGACGGTCGAGCGCTTCAATCCGCTGAAGGCCGTCGAGCTTCTCGCCAATGATGTGACGATGGTGGTCGGTGTGCCGGCTGTGTACCACGCATTGCTCGCCGCGATCACCCGGAAAGGTGTAGACCTCCGTGGCAGCGCGCTGCGACTCTGCGTATGCGGCGGCGCGGCGCTGCCCGTCGAGCTTCAGGATCGATGGGCCGACGTCACGGGACACGAGCTCCGCCAGGGCTACGGTCTCACCGAAGCGGGCCCCGTGTGTTTGTTCAACCGCTTGGACCGGCCGAACGCGCGCGGAACCATGGGCACCACCTTTCCTGGCGTCGACGTGGGCATCTTTCCGCCCGCGCGGTACGACAACGGGGTCAGCGCGGAGCCAGAGGTCGAGCCCCTCCCCGACGGAACGGCGGGCGAGATCTGCATTCGTGGCGACAACGTGTTCAGCGGTTACATCGGCAGCGCGTCAGGGCTGCCGCGACGCGGCGCATGGCTCTGTACGGGCGACGACGGACTCCGCGAGCCCGATGGCTCTGTGCGGTTCCTGGGGCTCCTCAAGCCGATGTTCACGCGCAACGGCTTCAACGTCTATCCGCGCGAGGTGGAGCGCGTGGTCGCAGCCATGCCTGGTGTAATGCGCGCCGAGGTGACGAGTCGCCCCGATCCCGTGAAGGAGAACGACGTCGTGCTGCGCGTCTTTGGATCGATCGGCGACGATGACGTGAAACGTTGGTGCGAGCAGCGACTGAGCGCCTACAAGCAACCAACTGTGATCGAGATCGTGCGAGCTTGAGCCTGGACTATTGAGCCGACGCGATGGCAGCTGAATACGATGGCGTTCGCGGCACCAGGGAAATCCGGCCGCCTGCAACGGCGGAAATCATCGCCTCCACGATCTTCGGGTCGAACTGCGCACCGCTGCAGCGGATCAGTTCTGCCATCGCGGCTTCGAGGCTCATTCCATCCGGTCGATACGGACGATCGCTCGTCATGGCGTCGAATGAGTCGGCCACCGCGGCAATGCGCGCCTCGAATGGGATGTTCTCTCCAGCCAGGCGGTCGGGCACACCGCGTCCGTCGTACCGCTCGTGGTGCGACCGAACGATGTTCAATGCGACGGGGGTTTCGCCGAGCAGCGGGGCGAGAATGCGCCATCCAACCACCGGGTGCGTCATGATGTGCTCGTACTCGGCGTCCGTCAGCTTGCCGGGCTTGTTGAGTACGTCTTCGCGCACTCCGATCTTGCCGATGTCGTGGACGTGCCCTCCCAGCTCGATGTCGCGAAGCATCTCGTCGCCCAGCGCGAGCTCGCGCGCGATGACCACCGAGTAGTGACTCACGCGAATCGAGTGACCGCGCGTATACGGATCCTTGACTTCGAGCGCCTCGGCCAGTGACTGGATGCTCGCGAGGAAGAGCTCCTCGAGGCGTCGCGCCTGGACCGCCACCTTCTCCTGCAGGCTTTCCTGATAGCCGCGATTCTCGACGACGAGGCGTCGCTTTTCGAGCGCCTGGGCGACGCGCGCGCGGACTTCCTCGAGGTGAAAGGGCTTCGTGAGATAGTCCATCGCACCGATCGCGAGGCAGCTCACGGCGACTTCGACATCGGCGACCGCGGTGATCATCACGACGGCAGTGTCGGGCCAGCGGCCACGGATGCGGCGCAGCAGCTCGAGCCCGTCCATCTTCGGCATGCGCAAGTCGCTCATCACCAGCGAGATGGGCGTGCGCTGAAGGTGCTCGAGCGCCTCCTCACCGTTGCCTGCCTCGAGACAGGTAAAGCCGTCGTTGCGCATGAGGTGCACGAGCACCTGGCGCAAGCGAGGCTCGTCGTCAACGATGAGGCAGTACTGGGCGGTGCTCGCTTCTGCAGACATTCAGTGGCTGGATTCTTGGCTGTTCGGCGGACGTGGAGTGGGGGCGTCCTCGCCCCCATTCCCGCCCGCAGCTACCTTGCGCCGATGACTCGCTCAGACGAAGTATCGGCATGACTAGAGTTTTCGACGACGATTTGCTACCGGGATTTGCAACGCGCGCGGTCCACGCCGGGCAACGTCCCGAGCCGCTCGCCGGCGCCATCATGACCCCGGTGTACCTGACCTCGACATATGTACAAGACGGACTCGGCCAGAATAAGGGCTATGAGTACGCTCGGGGCAAGAATCCCACGCGAGAGGCGCTGGAGCGCAACGTAGCCGCGCTCGAGGGTGGCCGCCACGGATTCGCGTTCAGCTCCGGCATGGGCTGCGTGGACTCCATCATGAAGCTTTTCAAGTCGGGCGACCACATCGTCTGCGGAGAGAACTTGTATGGCGGCGTCTTCCGGCTCTTCGACAAGCTGCTCGGCAACTATGGCTTGACCTTCTCCTGGGTCGACACGCGCGATCCGCAGCGCATCGCCGATGCGATGACGCCTGCGACCCGACTGGTGTTCGTCGAAACGCCGACGAATCCGCTCATGCGCATCTGCGACCTCAAGGCCGCGGCAGACATCGCGCATGCCAACGATGCGCTCCTCCTCGTCGACAATACGTTCGCGTCCCCGTTCTTCCAGCGACCGCTGAACTTCGGCGCCGACCTCGTCTATCACTCCACCACGAAGTACCTGAACGGCCATTCGGACATGATCGGCGGCATCGCCATCCTGAACGACGATGACCTCGCCACGCGGCTTCAGTTCATTCTCAACGCTGCCGGCGCGGTGCCCGGTCCCTTCGACTCATGGCTCGCGCTGCGCGGAACGAAGACCCTGCACCTTCGCATGCCACGCCACGACGAGAATGGCCGTCGCATCGCGACTTGGCTCGCCGAACGCCTGGGCGAGGGGAAGATCATCTATCCGGGGCTGGAGTCGCATCCGCAGCACGCCCTCGCAAAGGCGCAGATGTCGGGATTTGGCGGAATGATCTCGGTGGAGCTCGGGACGAAGGAGCGCGCGAACGAGGTGCTGAGCCGGTGCCGGGTGTTCTCGCTTGCCGAGTCGCTCGGGGGAGTCGAGAGCTTGATCAGTCACCCGGCCTCGATGACCCACGCGAGCGTCGAGCCCGCACGCCGCGCGACACTCGGCATTACCGAGGGCCTGATTCGCTTGAGCTGCGGCGTGGAGGACGTGGGCGACCTGCTGGCCGACCTGGAGCAAGCCCTTTCTGGAGTCTGACGGTCTGACAGTCTGACCCGCTCGCCGCTGCGCAGCTGCTCGTCTGACAGCGGGTCAACTGACTGGTCAGACAGCCATGATCTACACAACCGGGTTGATGCAATGCTTTTGCCACTAGCCGGTCCACGCATTCGGCACCCGCCACCCAAGGGACCGAGTTGTGTAGGCAACAGCTGTCAGACCTCAGGTGACCCGCTGTCAGACGAGGGCGCTGGCGAAGCCAGCCGCCCGGGTCAGACTGTCTGACTGTCGGACCCTGACACTTTCGAGGAACCCGCCGCGTAGTTCCAGAACAACACTGTCCAGGAGCCACAAGGCCATGCCGACGCCGCTTCCACAAATCTCGTCTCGGAGCTGGGAACACCCCGCCGACCGCGCCGCCCTCAACACACTGCGCGCCATTCCCGGCTTCGACGAAGTCGTGCGCCAGGCGGCGACGTTCCTCACGGAGCGTCGCGTCAGGCAGATCTTCCTCGCCAATGCGGTTCAGGTCAATCCGGTCCAGCGGCCCAGGCTCGACGCGCTGCTCACCGACGTCCTGACGACGATGGACTGGGCGAAGCGCCCCGACCTGTACGTCACGCAGTCGCCGAAGGTGAATGCCTATGCCATCGGCTATGAGGACCCGTTCATTGTGATGACGTCGGGCGCACTCGAGCTCCTCGAGAGTGACGACGAGCGCCGGTTCCTCCTGGCGCACGAGCTCGGTCACATCATGAGCGACCACATGACCTATCGCACCATCGCGATGGTCATCACCGCAGTCGGCTCGTTGGCGCTCATGCCGGTCGGGCTCGCGCTCCTCCCGTTCCAGCTCGCGTTGCTCGAGTGGCACCGGAAGAGCGAGTTCTCGAGCGACCGCGCCGCACTCCTCGCGCTCCAGGATCGCACGGTGGCCGGCAGCACTTTCATGCGGCTCGCCGGCGGGCGCGATTACGGGGACACGTCGAGCGTGGACGCCTTCATGACGCAGGCCGCTACCTACGAGACCGGCGGCGATACCTGGGACAAGATCCTCAAGGTGTTCAACACCGCGTTCCGCGACCATCCGTTCAACACTGTGCGCGCCGCGGAGCTGGAACGTTGGCGCACGAGCGGTGAGTACGACGCGATCATCGCTGGTGGCTACACGCGCCGCGGCGAAAAGCGTCAGGGACTCGGCGACGACTTCTCTGAGGCAGCGCGCTACTACTCGGGCAAGGCCAACTCGGGAATGTCGAGCGTCGGCGATGCGTTCGATCGCGCCAAGAGCGCATTCAACGATGCGTTCCGCGGCCGAGATGAGCCGCCTGCACCACCGTCAGAACCCACCCAGCCGATCTGATCGGCTGCTGACGGGCGAGGGCCTGCGCTTCAAATCATCGAGGCGCAGGTCCTTCGCTTATGTGGGCATCACGGCCATATTCACGCGATGCGCGTATTGATCGTCGGTGGCGGTGGGCGCGAGCACGCCATCGCATGGAAGCTTCGTCAGGAACAGCCGGACCTCGAGGTACTCGCAGCGCCAGGCAATCCAGGAATCGCCGAGCTCGCGGAGTGCGTCGCCATCTCGGTCGTCGACCTCGCCGCCCTCGAACAGCTCGCACGTGACCGATCCGTTGACTTAACCGTTGTCGGCCCGGAGGCCCCGCTCGCCGCCGGGATTGTCGACCGCTTCCAGGCGGCGGGACTCGCCATCTTCGGCCCCACGAAGGCCGCCGCCGAGATCGAGACGTCGAAGGCGTTCGCGAAGCAATTGATGCTCGAAGACGGCATCCCGACCGCGCGCGCCGAGATGCACACAGAGAGCGCCGCGGCGAAGGCGGCCGCTCGACGCTTCGGTGCGCCGGTCGTGATCAAGGCATCCGGACTCGCGGCGGGAAAGGGCGTGATCGTGTGCGCGACGCTCGATGCGGCGGACAACGCCATTGACGACATGCTCGAGGGCATCCGCTTCGGCGCCGCGGGCGCGGAGGTCCTCGTAGAAGAGTTCATGGAGGGCGAAGAGCTCTCCGTCTTCGCGATCACCGACGGCACGGGATTCGTCGTGCTTCCCGGCTTGCAGGACCACAAGCGCCTACTCGACCACGATGAGGGTCCGAACACCGGCGGAATGGGAGCGTACGTCCCCGTGACACTCGGCGCCTGGCAGCACGATGACGCGGTGAATTCGGTGATCTCGGCAACGCTGCGCGGGCTGGCGAGGCGCGGTCGTCCATTTACCGGGCTTCTCTACGCCGGACTCATGATGAACGCGGAAGGCCCGCGCGTTGTCGAGTTCAACTGCCGCTTCGGCGATCCCGAGACACAGGCGCTCATGCCGATCCTCGGCGAAGTGCGGCTCTTGGACCTCATGCTCGCCGTGGCGCGGGGAGAGCCGCTCCCCGCCGTCGACGCGCGCGCTGCGGGCGCGTGTGTGACGACGGTGCTCGCGGCCGCCAACTACCCCGAGATACCGCGCCCGGATGACGAGATCGAGCTACCCTCTCCGGAGGCGGGCATTTACATGTTCCATGCGGGCACCTGTCGCACCGAAGACGGACGGCTGATTACGAATGGTGGCCGAGTGCTCGCCGTGAGCGCCGTGGCGTCCACGGTGGGCGAGGCGCAAGCCCGGAGCCTGGAGTACGCTCGCCGAGTTCGTTTTGCAGGGAAGCAGATGCGTAGCGACATCGGATGGCGCGAGATCGCCCGCGAACAGAAGCGAGGCAATGCCGGAGCTACCGGAGACTGAGACGATCGCTCGCGATCTCGATCGCGAGCTGCGTGGCCGCACGATCGTGCTCGTGGTGGTGCGGAGACCGGATGTCCTCCGCGAGGTCACCGGGCCCGAGCTCGCCTCGCGGACGATCGGCTGCGTCATCGAGCGCTGTTGGCGCCGCGCAAAGCTCGTCGTGATCGACCTCTCGAGCGGCGATCGGATCGTCGTGCAGCCTCGCTTCACCGGCGCCATGCTGTTGTCGCGCGGGCCGCTGCCGGAACGCGAGGCCCTGTATTCCACGCTCCACTTCACGCTCGACGACGGCCGCGACCTCCACTATCGCGACATCAGGCGACTCGGCACCCTGTCGCTGATGTCGCCGGAGCGATTCGCGGCCTACACGGGCGCCCTGGGCGTGGAGCCTCTTGACCCGGAGTTCACCACCGCGCATCTATCGGGAATTCTTCGGGTGTCGCGGCAGGCAGTGAAAAAGGTGCTCATGGATCAGCGGTTGGTCGTCGGGATCGGCAACATCTACGCGAACGAGGCCTGTTGGCGAGCCGGTGTCGACCCGTCGCGCGTGGCCCGCGAAGTCGGCGACGACGAATGCGTCGCGCTTCACGCCGGCATCACGTCGGTGCTCATCGAGTCGATCGCTGCACGGGGCACGTCGTTCCGCGACTACCGGGATGCGTCTGGCGGCAAGGGCGACTTCGAGCGTTCGCTGGCGATCTACGGTCGAGGCGGCGAGCCGTGCCTGCGTTGCGGCGCGCGACTCGTGGAGACGCACGCGATCGACGGACGCACCACCGTGCTCTGCGTGCATTGCCAAAGGTAGGCCTCGTCCGTCCGCCCACGTGCGATGCGCAGCTCGCCTTGATGCGCGCTGCGGTGAAGGCAGACGCGAAGGATCGCCCTGGCGTGTACCGGATGCTCGCCGCCGATGGTGAGATCGTCTACGTGGGCAAGTCGAAGCAGCTTCGCACACGGTTGCTGTCGTACTTCCGCTGCGAGTTTCCGGCGGACAAGGGCGCGCGCATCGTCCGCGAGGCCGATCGGATCGAGTGGGACTATGCACCGAGCGAGTTCGCGGCGTTGCTCGAGGAGCTGCGGCTGATCAAGCGGTACCGCCCTCGACTCAACGTGGCGATGAAGCGCGACGCACGACACTTCGCGTTCATCAAGCTGACTCGTGGCACCGCGCCAAAGCTGCTCGTGGTGCGCGGCGCGGGAGCCGACGACGCCCAGATTTATTACGGTCCCTTTCACGGTGCGCAGCGGGTCGGCGAGGCGGTGCGAGAGCTGAACGATGCGCTCGGGCTTCGCGATTGCCGCCTCGACCAGGCTATGCACTTCGCCGACCAGCCGGAGCTCTTTCATCTCTATCCGCGCACACCGGGGTGCATTCGTTACGAGATCCGGAAGTGTCTCGGCCCATGCGTGGGCGGCTGCACCATGTCGCAGTATGACGAGCGGGTTCATCTCGTGCGTGGCTTCCTCGACGGTGCCGATGACGGTCCGCTTCGCTCCCTGCGCGAGGAGATGGTCGAGGCGAGCGAGCGAATGGAGTTCGAGCGCGCCGGCAGCCTTCGCGACAAGCTCAAGCGGCTCGAAGACCTGCGCCAGCAGTTCATCAAATTTCGATTCGCCATCGAGACGTTGTCGTTCGTGTACACCGTGCCCGGTTACAACGGCGACGACCGCATCTATCTCATTCGGCGCGGTCGGGTGCGCAGCGAGCACGATCTCCCGCGTAGCGAGCAGGAGCGCGTCCGTTTGCTCGAGATGGTCGAGGGCGTGTTCAACCCGTCAGAGCGGGAGAGCGCGCAGCTTCCGTCACACGAGGTTGATGAACTGTTGCTGCTTTCATCATGGTTCCGTCGATTTCCAAAGGAGCTCGATCGGTCCCGTGCGGCCTCTGCCTTCGTCGCGGAGCAGCCTGTCCACGAAGTGCGGCAGCTCACGGCGTGAAATGGCGAGCGTCTTGCACATTCAGCTTCGCGCGCCCGGTGGACGGGCGACAGTGGATGATGCGGTGGCGACTACCTGGCAGCCAACGACGCTCGTGAAGTGCATCAGCCTGAAGCCGTGGCTCAACTATCCCGGCTGCGACGGTTCAGGTGGGTGTCACGATCTCACGCTCGGTCGCATCTATGAGATGCTCGGCGTCGAGGCGAGGGGCGCGTTCTACCGGATTCTCGACGACTCCGGCGACGACTACCTGTATCCCGCTTCGCACTTCCAGTCGATCTGATCGCGCCTGGAACGCCTGAGCACGACGATCAGAGCTTGTCGCACACCAGGTCGCGTTCCCAACGTCGTGGCTACGACCGTGGTGCGGTCCATCTGATTCTCGTCGAGTGGGCATCCTCACCGAATCACTACTCCAGTGGCGATGGACAAGCTCCTCGTGTCACGCCTCGGGAGCGTCCAGCGCAATGATCTCGATGTCCGCCCGCCCGTCTCGAATGGTCAGGCGCCCCACGCTCGGCTCCAACTTGAATCGCCGCGCGCCCGCGGCGCCCGGGTTCACGACGAGCCGGCCGTCGTCCGCGCGCGCGACGAGCTGGCGATGTGTATGCCCGTACACGATCACGTCCGCGGGATAGGCGTCAAGCAGCTTGGCCGGAGTCGGCGCTCCAACCTCGTGTCCATGCGACACATGGATGCGCAGCCCACCGACAGTCTCGCTTAGATAGGCACGGAGCCGCGGATCGCCCGGAGGATCGGTATTGCCGTAAACCGCCTTGACTGGCGCGATGAGCGACAGTTCGTCGAGAATCTCATCGCCGCCGACATCACCGGCATGGAGAATGAGCTCGACGCCGGCCAGCGCCGTGTGCACGGACGCGCGCACCATGCCGTGCGTGTCGGAGATGAGTCCGATGACGTGCGTGGCGTTGTCGCTCACACGTCCTCCGGCAACTCTCCCCAGCGATGACCGAGGTTGTGCTCGACATCGAGGTGGTCGAGGACGCGCGCGACGACGAAGTCCACGAGGTCATCGATCGATGTCGGCCGGTGATAGAAACCCGGGCTCGCCGGCAGGATGACCGCGCCGGCGCGGGTCAGGCGCAGCATGTTCTCGAGATGAATCGCGCTGTAGGGCGTTTCGCGAGGCACCAATACGAGCGGGCGTCGCTCCTTGAGCGCAACGTCAGCGGCGCGCTCCACGAGCGAGCGCGACGTACCCTGGCTGATGGCGCTCACGGTGCCCATCGAGCAGGGGCAGATGACCATTCCCCGATTGCGTGCCGAGCCGGATGCGGGGGCGGCTCCGCGGTCGGCGTCGTCGTAGACCGTAACGAATGAGTCCCACGCGACTTCGCCTACCGCAGTACGAAAGGCATCGATTGACACGATCTCCGTCTCGGTGCGGAGCAAGCGAAGGCCGTGACTCGACACGATGAGCTGCACTGGTTGCTTCGCAACGAGCAGTTGCTCGAGCAGCCGGACGGCGTACGGCGCGCCGGATGCGCCCGTCACGGCCAACACGAGGGGTCGGCTGTCTTCGCTCACGCGAGGAGCCGCCCAACAAGCACGAAGGAGAGCAGGGTGAGACTGATCACCCCGTTCATCGTGAAGAACGCGGCGTTCAGCTTGGAGAGATCGCCCGGGCGAACGAGTGAGTGCTCATAGGCCAGCAACGATGCAGCGATGGCGAGGCCAGCCCAGTAGAGCATCGCCGGAATACCGACCACGGGAAACGCCGCGAAGCCGATCAGAACCAGGCAGCTCACCGTTACGACGTGTAGTGTGCGCGCGATCGTGATTGCTCCCCGCTCTCCAACGGCAACCGGAATGGAGTGCAGGTCATTCTCCGTGTCGAAGGCGATGTCGGGGAGCGCATACAGCACGTCGAAGCCCGCGCCCCAGCTCACGACCGTCGTGGCCAGCACGCAGAGCAGCCACCACGGCTTGCTCCACTGACCGGTCACGGCGAGATAGCCGCCGACTGGCGCGATCGACATGCCCAGTCCCAGGACGATGTGCGCGAAACGGGTGAACCGCTTGGTGTAGCTGTAGAAGAACACCCATCCGATTGCGATCGGCGACAACAGAAGGCACAACGGATTCAGCGCACCAGCCGCCGCAATGAAGAGTGCCGACGCCACGGCGACGGCAATGGACGCTTCGCGCACCGACAGCGCTCCGCGAGGAATCTCGCGCATGGACGTACGCGGATTCATCGCGTCGAACTCGCGATCCACGATGCGGTTGAACCCCATCGCCGCGAAGCGCGCCGCGGTGAATGCGAGGATCGTCCATCCGAGCGTCGGCCAGGTCACGGCGTGCGAATAGGATGCGAGGATGACGCCGATCATCGCGAACGGTAGCGCGAAGACCGTATGCGGCAGCTTGACGAAGCTCGCGTACGTCGACAGGCGCGTCGTTCCATCGAACGTCTGTCCCTCGCGCATCAGGCGATCCCGAGCGCGGGCCACATCGCGTCGATGGATGCCTTGGTCGCATCATCCATCACGATCACGGGCGGCCAGTCACGGGTGAACCCTTCTTCCGGCAGCTTCCGCGTGGCGTCGATGCCCATCTTGGAACCGTACGTGAACGCACGCGACGAATGGTCGAGCACATCCATCGGCCCCATCGTGAAACGCGTGTCGCGCTCCGGATCGATGTTGTTGAGCGCCACCCACCAGGCCTCCTGCGGATTGCGCACGTCCACCCAATCGTCCACGATGACGAGCACCTTCGCGAGCGACATCAGTCCCTGCCCCCACATGGCATTCATCACCTTGTATGCCTGACCCGGATATTCCTTGCGGATGCTGACGAACACGAGGTTGTGGAAGATGCCTTCCGCCGGCATGTGGTAGTCGACGATCTCCGGAAGCGTGAGCTTGAGCAATGGCAGGAAGATCCGCTCGGTCGCGTGCCCGAGGTAGAAGTCCTCCATCGGTGGACGACCGACGATCGTGCAGGGAAAGATCGGATCATTGCGCATCGTCACCGCGATGATGTGCACGAGCGGATAGAGATCGGCGAGCGAGTAGAAACCGGTGTGATCGCCGAACGGCCCCTCCATCACCAGTGCTTCCGCGGGATCGATGTAGCCCTCGAGCACGAAGTCCGCGTCGGCGGGCACCTCGAGATCACAGGTGAGCGCCTTCGCCAGCATCACCGGCTTGCTCCGCAGGAACCCCGCGAAGATGAACTCATCAACGGTGGGCGGCAGCGGTGCCGTGGCGGAATAGAGCGAGGCCGGATCCGCACCGACCACGATGACGACCGGCATCTTCTCTCCACGCTCGGCCATCTCCCGCCAGTGCGCCGCACCGACCTTGTGGCGCTGCCAGTGCATCGCGAGCGTGTTCTTCCCCATCTGCTGCACGCGATACATGCCGACGTTGCGGATTCCGCGCTTCGGATCGCGTGTGATGACCATCGGCAGCGTGATGTACGGTCCGCCATCCTCTGGCCAGCAGGTGAGGATCGGCAGCTTGTCGAGGTCGATCTCGTCGCCACGCCAGATCACTTCCTGGCAACGCGGACTCGTCGTCATGCGCGGCGGAAACTTCGCGACCTCCATGAGCTTCGGCAGCATCGACAGCTTGCCCATGATGCCTTCCGGCACCTTGAGGTCGAGCAGCTTCGTGATGCGATCCCCGTGGTCATCGAGCTTCTCGACGCCGAGTGCCATCGCCATCCGCGACATGGAGCCGTAGAGATTGATCCCGACTGGATAGGCGGAGCGGGAGCCGTCGCGGAGGATGACGTTCTCGAACAGCAGCGCCGGCCCGCCGCCCGGCATCTTCATGACGCGGTCGGCGATTTCGCAGAGCTCGAGCTCCAGCCGCACGGGCTGTGTGATGCGCACGAGCTCCCCGGCCGCTTCTATCGCTTCAACGAATTGCTTGAGTGTGTCGAGGGACAAGGCGCGATTGGAGTTGAAGAACCGTTGAAGCGAGCGTTGATCGTTGGTTAACGCGAATCATGCGAATCACCGCGAATCTTCACGAATCAAAACAGAAAAGAAGAGCTTTCTTTGAAAGGCACCGGCGGCGAACGTCGCGGATTAGAGAAAGAATTCGCGGCGATTCGTGGAGATTCGCTGGATTCGCGTTGCCAACGATCAACGCCCTTGCCCTTCCCTTTGACGATTCGCGACTAGGCATCTTGCTTCGTACCCACGTGTATCGCCGCGATGCCGAAGCTCAGCGACTCCCAGCGCACCTCGGCAAAACCAGCCGCACGCATGCGGTGCGCCAGTTCGGGTTCCGCAGGAAAATGCGCCACCGATTTCGGAAGATACTTGTACGCCGTGCGGTGGCCGCTGATCACCCCGCCAACGAAAGGCAGCACCTTGTGGAAATAGAAATGGTAGAACGTCCGCACGACGAATGACCGCGGTGTCGTGAACTCGAGGATCACGAACCGGGCACCGGGTTTCAACACCCGATGCACCTCACGGAGGCAGACGTCGAGCGACGCCACGTTGCGAATACCGAACGCGACCGTCGCGCCGTTCATCGAGCCGTCCGCTAGTGGCAACAGCTGCGCATCGGCGCCGACGGGTCCCACGCGAGCCGCCAGCGACTTCCCTGCCCCGGCCTGCAGCATGGGCACGGCGAAGTCCGCTCCAACGACGAAGCCACCGAATCCAGCCTGCTTCGCCAGCTCCGCGGCCACGTCGAGCGTGCCGGCGCAGACGTCGAGATAGGTGCCGAGCGGCGCGCGCGTCCACTCGAGCGCCCGCAGTGCGCGCCGACGCCACAGCACATCGATGTTGAGGCTGAGCAGGTGGTTCAGCAGGTCGTAGCGCGGAGCAATCTGCTCGAACACCGTGCGCACATACGCGCGCTTCTCAGCTCCGCCCTCGGCCGCCAAGTCCGCGCGGACCGATTCCACATCCGTGTCGTACATCGACGTAAGGTCGCCGGGCGCGGGAGGCTGGGCAAGCACGCCGCTGGATTGCAACGTGGGCGACGAATACTTTTCTGCCAGCGCGACGAGAGCTCGGATCGAGCTGCGCGGCCCCCGCCTCCCCAGATGCTCCGCGCCCTCGATCTCGCCAACCTGCCCGATGCCGATGTCGTTGCCCTCGCCCTCGAGGGCCGCGACGCCGCGCATCGGGAGCTGATCAAGCGCTACGAACGACCTGTCTTCTCGCTGGTCTTCCGCATGGTTCGCGATCGCGAGCTCGCCGAGGACCTCACCCAGGACACGTTCGTGAAGGTGCTGTCGCACCTGGATCGGTACCGGGCGGACTTCAAGTTCTCGTCCTGGCTGTTCAAGATCGCGAACAATGTCGCCATCGACCACCTTCGCCGCCGCCGACTGGACACCATCAGCATCGACGGATCCCCCCACGCGTCCAGCGCCGAGGCGGTCGAAGCCTCCCGGTTCGACATCGGCGACGACGCGGAGAACGCCCTCGAGGAGATGGAGGCGAAAGAGCTCGGAAGCGCCATCGAGCGGGCGATCGCCAGCCTGCGCCCCGAGTATCGGTCCTGCATCATGCTGCGACACGTGGAGGGGCGGTCGTACGAGGAGATCGCGAGCACCCTCGACCTCCCCCTTGGCACCGTCAAGACGTATATCCACCGCGCTCGGCACGAGCTGCGGACCGCCCTGGAACACACCCGCGAATGAACGCCATGCGCCGGATCGGGATTCCCGCCGTTGAAACCTGCAACCCCCCCCTCACGTACAGGGTGCAGATGCCATGAACCACAGACACCTACTCCCCAACGAGATCGACCTGGTGGTCGACGGCGAAGCCGGCTTCGGCGTCGCCCCGTTGCGCGATCATATCGAGGAGTGTCCCGACTGCCGGCTTCGGTACGAGGACGCTCGATTCGTCGTCGACGCCCTCGAATCCCTGCCCCACTTTGCCCCGGATTCGCGTCTTGCGGAGCGGGTGATGGCGCAGGTGCCGGTGTTCGTGCCCGCGCATGTCGCGGCTCGCGACTCGGTGGCGCAATGGCTACCGAAACCGGGCCCAGCCCGCGCGGCGGCCGCAGCCGTCTTTGCCTTCACCGCTGGGCTGCTTACCCTCACCATGGTCTGGCTCGCTACTCAGGGTGACGCCGCGGTGTTCATCACCGGCCTGCTCGGTGATCGGGTGCGGACGGCGGTGCTCGGCGCAGCCCGCGACGTGGCGTTGGCGGTGCTCGGCGAAACGGCGCTGGCGGCCCTCCAGACGACCGGCGCCATTGGAGTCTCGCTTCTCCTGGCCGGATTCCTCCTGGCGGCTGTCGGTACCTTCGCCGGAATTCGTCGTCTGGCAACCGCTGGCCGTCAAGTCGGATGAGCGGCCGGACGTCCGCCGTTCTCGCCACGCTCGTCTTCTTCGCCGCTTCGGCCTCGCTGGCCGCCCAACAGCCCTCGGCGGCATCACTGAAGGGCGATCTCGAACGGCTCCGGGTGGGTGAACAGATCGCGAACCTGCCGCCAGCCGACAGCGTCGCGCCTGGGGCGCGGAGTGTCGCCGCCGGCACCACCGTCAAGAACACCATCGTCGCGCGTGGTCCGGTGGACGTCTTCGGACGCGTGGAGGGTTCGGTCGTCAGCCTGACCGGGGACGTCACCGTGCACCGTGGCGGAGTCGTCACTGGTGACGCTCTCGCCGTAGGCGGACGCGTGGTGGCGGACAGTGGCGAGGTCGACGGCGAACTGCGCGCAGTGTCGGTGTTGCCGGCGCTGGTCGGACCCGCCGCAGCCGTGGCGGACATCCGTACGCCGACACAGCGCACAGCCGATTCCGTGCGGACCGTTGCCGGTTCGTTTGCGATCCTGCTCATCATCGCGCTCGGCGTTTTCCTGTTCGCCGGTCCGAATCTCGAGGAGGTTGTCTCGACCATTCAGGGACGCTTCGTGCGTGTCTTCTGGTATGGCATCCTTGCGCAGCTGCTGGTACTTCCTGGCCTTCTCGTCGTCATCGTCGCGCTGGCGCTCACCGTCATCGGCATCCTCCTGATTCCCTTCGCCGTGGTCGCGTACGGGATCGCGGGCGCCGGCCTCGCGACGCTTGGCTTTCTCGCGGTGTCTCGCCTGGTTGGCGCGGGACTCTGGCACGGCGGCACCGTGTCGGCACGCGGTCGTGCGCTCGGCGCGCTGTTCGTCGGTGTTTCGACCTTTTTCGCGTTGTGGCTCGTGGCATCACTGCTGGTTTGGTCACCGTTTGCCTCGACGATCATGCGGGCTGCGGCCGCCGCGGCCACCTGGGCGGCGATGACGCTTGGGCTGGGCGCCGCGATACTCTCGCGCGCCGGCACGCATCTGCGAGTGACGGGCTCGACGCGGCCGATCGAGCTCGCTGCGTGGCAGACGCCGACTCCCGTTGCCGGCGTGGTCGCCGCGCGGCGAACGGCTGGCGTCGGAAAGGTGCATTGAGCATGCGCCTCGGAGGCATAGTTGCCGCGCTCGCCACGCTGTTGCCCATCGCGGCACGCGCGCAGTCCGCGCCGCTCTGGCGCAACGTTGACATCTCCCGTCAACTGCGCGACACGCTACCTCAGCGGATTCGCGTGCAGTACGGTGCGGGTCGCGTGGACGTACGCGGCACCAGCGATCCGACGCTCTACACGATGCACCTGCGCTACGACGAGACCCGGTCGATACCGCTGCACCGGCACGACGCGGAGCAGCACAGCACGTCTCTCGGGCTGGAGTCGCGTGGCGGCGTTCGGATGTCCAGCGGCGAAGCTGGCGAGCTCCGGCTCACGCTTCCCCGCTCCGTTCCTCTCGATCTGGACATGGAGTTCGGCGGCACGCAGGCGACGCTGGATCTCGGCGAGATGTCGCTGCAGTCGGTTCGGCTCGAATGCGGCGCCGCTGACGCTATGCTGCTCTTCTCGCGCCCGAACCGCGTTCGCATGCGGGACCTCGAGGTGAACGTGGGAGCCGCGGACTTCACTGGGCGCCTCCTCGCCAATGCCAACGCGGACCAGATCCGCGTGCGTGGAGGACTCGGCAGCGTCGACCTGGATTTCAACGGCACCTGGACGCATGACGTCACTGTGGTCACCCGGCTCGCGGTGGGAAAGCTGACGCTCCACGTGCCCGCCGACGTCGGTCTCCGTGTGGAGTTGCAGCGCATTGCAGCCGGCTTCGATCACGTGGGGCTCGTGAAGCGCGACGACGCCTGGTATTCGCCAAACTACGATTCCGCGCCGTACAAGCTGAAGGTTCGCGCGGAGACGTTCTTCGGGGGAATCGAGGTCCAGCGCTCCACGCGCTAGGCCCCGCGGCACCGGCGGCCGAGGCTGGCCCGGGCCTTGCCCGACTGCGGGCCCATGATCATCCAGGGCGTCAACGTCATCCCGCTCGCCAAGAGGACCGTCAAGGAGATCGGGAAGGACCGCATTCCGTCGCTCGCGGCGGAGACTGCGTACTACTTCTTCTTCTCCCTCTTTCCGCTGCTCCTTTTCCTCACCCCTCTGCTAGGGTTGTTGGGGAACGGGCAGTCGCTGATGGAGTCGCTGCTTACGCGCCTGGCGACGACACTGCCGGCCGACGCTCTTTCGCTCCTGCGGAAAACGTTGAGCGAGATCATCACATCGAGCGGCGGTGCGGGCATAATGTCGCTCGGAGCGTTGTTGGCGGGGTGGTCGGGGTCGAGCATCTTCGGCACGCTCATGGATGCGCTGAACATCGCCTACGATGTGAGCGAGACCCGGCCACTCTGGAAGCGGATCGCGCTGCGGCTCTGCTGCCTCGTCCTCTCTGGAATCATCGTGTTCGCCGCCACGTTCGTCTTTCTCGACGGCGAAGTCATCTCGTCGTGGGTTGGCGGCGCGTTCCACCTCGGTGAGGCCGGTGTGGTGGTGTTCACGGCGCTTCAACTCCTGCTCGCCATGTGCCTCGTGGTCGCACTCTGCGTCGCACTCTTCAAGCTGCTGCCCAACGTGCAGCAGCGGTGGACGCACGTGATCATCGCATCAATCGCGACGACCGTGCTCTGGATCGTGGCGACTCTGGTCTTCCGTCTCTACGTGCAGCACTTCGGGTCGTTCAACAAGACCTACGGCACAATCGGCGGCGTGATCGCACTGCTGTCGTGGATGTACTACACGATGTTCGTGGTACTCTCCGGCGGCGAGCTGGCGTCAGAGCTGCACCATGGCTCGGGCGCCTTGGACCCTCTCAAGGGAGAGGTGTACCGCGGGCGCATCGTTTCGGACGAGGGGCCGGGTACGCCGTCGATGGAGAAGTTCAAGCCATCGCGATGAAGTGCCGGCACCGCAACCGAAGAGCCATCGGTTGTCAGCCGTCAGCATCAGTTCACAGTGGTACCGAGTACCACGCTGCTCCTGGCTCAACTGGAAACTGACGCTGATAGCTGTTAACCGACAGCTCTGCGGTTGTTGTGCACAGGCCACGCGAGACGACAGCGACCGGCGACCAGCCAGGAAATTCGTCAGCTCGCGGGAGCGCGGAGCGTGACCCGCTCCCCGCGCTGAACGCCGAGCTGGTTAGCGGCTGAGCCGTCCCGCACCGCAATCTCGACGAGCCCACTCGAGCCGATGAGCGCAATGAGCGTCCCGGATGCGACGTCGCCATACGTGCGTGCAATCGCGATCGACGTCCCGCCGATCTCAATGACTCCAGCGCGTCGCGTAATCAGGTTGGTCACGAGGTTGCCGAAGTGGTCGATCGAGATCACCACCCCATTCGTGGCGCCGTCCGCCGCTCGCGTTGCCTCCGGTGTGCGCCTGACCACAGGCTCAGTGCATAGTGCACCGAGCGAGTCGAGTGGCACTCCGGATGCGAGTTGTGCGGCGGCAGGAGCAAAGACATCCCGACCGTGAAACGTCGGAGACGCTGACGAAGAAATCGGCAGCACCACGCAGCGCGCGCCCTGGTGCAGCATGGCTGGAGAGAGGATCCCGTTGTCCGGCCCCACGAGCAGACGTCCTTCGCTCTCGACAGCTATTGCGGCGCGCACTCCGCCGACGCCCGGATCCACGATGGCCACGTGAACGGTCCCGGCCGGAAAGCGATGCCAGTAACGTGCGACAGCGAGCCGACCCGCTTCGACGTCGTGTGCGGTGACGTCATGCCCGATGTCCACGAGTGTGCAGCCAGGTGCATTCGCTGCGAGCACGCCCTTCATCTCGCCGACGTAGCCGTCCGCGGTTCCGAAATCCGTGAGCAGCGTGATGATGCGCGTCATGCGTGCCGCCTCAGGCGATCGACGTCTTCTTCCATCGGCCCGCATACCAGATCCACATCATTCCGGCAGCGCGCGCGAGTGCGGTGAGCGCGATGGTCCACCACAATCCGGCACTACCATAGCGCGACGCGGCCCATGCCGCGAGTGGAATGCGGAGCGCGGTGATCGACGTCGACGTGAGCATCGGCGCGAGCGTATGTCCCGCGCCGCCCAACGCTCCCTCCAACACGATCTCGGCGCAGATGCCGAGCTGCGAGAATGCGGCGATTCTCAGGTAACGTGTAGCTTCGGCGATCACGGCGGGATCGTGGCTGAAGATGGCGGCGAACCTCTGCGGCACCCACAACTCCACCACGCACGCGACGATGCCGAAGCACGAGCAGAAGGCGACGGACAGCCAACCGGCGCGAGCGGCCCGGTCCGCGCGCCCCGCGCCGAGGTTCTGTCCGACGATCGCCGCGGTCGCCGCGCCGAAGCCGACCGCGATCATGAACAGCCAACTCTCCACGCGGTGACCGATGCCGAGCGCGGCGAGGGCGGGCGTTCCGAATTGCGTCGCCGTACGCGTGACCAGCACGTAGATCAGCGAGAACACCACCCCGGTAACGGCCGTTGGTAGTCCAATTCGCACTACCTGTCGCATCGAACGCCAATCGGGGCGGCCGAACTTCAGCACGCCGCGACGCCCCACGATGGTGAGGCCGAGCGCGAACGCCACGGCTCGCGTCGAAATCGTGGAGATGGCCGCACCGGCCACGCCGAGCGCCGGTATCGGTCCCCAGCCGACTATGAGAACTGGATCGAGAACCAACGTGACACCGACCGACGCGCTGAGCAGCAGGAACGGCGTTCGCGTATCACCTGCCGCGCGAAATGCGGCGTCGATCGCGAAGAACCCGAAGATGAGCGGAGCGCCGAAGAGATACGTGCCGAGGTAGCGAACGCCGAGCGCGCTCACCTCCGGAGGGATCTGCATCACCGCAAATAGATGCGGGAGCAGCGGGAGTCCAACGACGGCGACTACCACTCCGAGCGCGAGCGACAGCAGCAATGCATCGCCGGCAATTCGCGCGGCTTCGGCGGATCGGCCTTCGCCGTATCGCCGCGCCGCAACGGCCGTCAAGCCGACGTTCACCATCTCGGCGAGCGAGACGATCAACCAGATCCAGAACACCGCGGTGGATGCAGCCGCGAGTCCATTGGAGCCGACGCGCGTGCCGATCCAGTAGGTGTCGACCGAGAAGAACAGCGTCATCAGGAGCGACGACGCCACGGCGGGCAGCGCTATGCGCGCGATGGTGCGCGGCAGCGGATCGGCGACGAGATGCGCGGACTCCCACTCGCTCGTGACGGCGACGGTTGCCAGTCCCTCGTGCGACTCGAGCGGTAGCGAGCCGCCGAGGAGCTGGCCGTCGTCCATCACGCCATCAGGCGGGCGTCAGCGCCTTCACGGCGTCGGCGACAGCCGTTGCGATCTTCGCGAGCGCCTTCGCCGCAGATGATCCCGCGTCGGAGGTGACGATGGGCGAACCGTTGTCGCCGCCTTCCATCACGCGCGGATACAGCGGAATCTGCCCGAGCAACGGCAGGTCGACCATCTTCGCGAGCTTCTCACCGCCGCCCGATCCAAACAGCGCCGACGGCTTGCCGCAGTGCGGGCACTCGAACCAGCTCATGTTCTCGACGATGCCGAGCACCGGCACGCCCACGCGCTGGAACATCTTCACGCCGCGGAGCGCATCGCCGACGCTGACGTCCTGCGGCGTGGTGACGATGATGGCGCCGTCCACTTGCGTCGCCTGCACGAGCGAGAGCTGGGCGTCGCCGGTGCCGGGCGGCATGTCGACGAAGAAGTAGTCGAGCTGGCCCCAGGCGACGTCAGCAAGAAACTGCGTGATGATCTTCATCACGATGGGTCCACGCCAGATGGCCGGCTGATCGGGCTCGATCATCATGCCGAGGGAGATGAGCTTCACGCCGTGTGCTTCGAGCGGGATGATCTTCTCGTTGATCACCGGCGGCTGGCCGGAGACGCCCATCATGCGCGGGATGTTCGGCCCATAAATGTCGGCGTCCATCAGCCCGACCCGAGCGCCCGCTGCGGCAAGCGAGACCGCAAGGTTCACTGCGACGGTGGACTTGCCGACACCGCCCTTGCCCGACGAAACGGCGATGATCTTACCGAGCTTCGGGTAGTGCTTCGGCGTGGGTGCGGAAGGTCGCGCCGGAGCGGGCGGTGCTTGGTCCATGACGGGAAGCATGCGGCTCTTCGGCGGAGCCTTGGGTGCGTCCGGAATTTTCACCGGCGTGATCTGCAGCTGGACGTCCGCGACACCATCGACGCCGGCGACTGCCTCACGCACCGATTTCGCGAGCGCGGGGTCGTCGTCCTTGGTGAGCAGCAGCGTGAGGTGGACGCGTCCGTCCGGCGTGCTGCCGATGTCGCGGACCTGCTGGGTGGAATAGACGTCGGCGCCGGTGCGCGGATTTCTGACCGTCGAGAGCGCCTTGGCGACGCGCTCCTGGAGTGTAGATGGCATCGTTCAAGGATAATCGGTTGTGACGTTCACGTTCGTGCTCAGGGCCGTGAAGACAGAAGCGCCCCGCACATGACGTGCGGGGCGCTCCACACTCCCTCGGCTGGATCAGCCGATCACTTCGCTGCTGCCAGTTCGCTTACCGATGCGGCCAGGGTCGCTACCTTCGGGTCCCTGCCCTTGGCCTGCAGCGCCAGCTCCTTTGCCAGCGCCGTCAGCCCCGTGTGGCGGCCCGTTACCGACGCGTTCTTCTCGGCCTTGTCCAGGGCGACGCGCGCAACCTTGATGCGGTCCGCCGGCAAGCCGTTCATGCGCTCGAGCTGATCGAGATACGCGCGCGACAGCGAATACGACGCGGGCCAGACGAACTTCGGCTGTCCCTGCGTGTTGAGGTAGTCGAGATGCACCGTCTTCGCGGCGTCGATCTCGTTCTGCGAGAGATACTGGCTGGCCGTCAGCTCGAAGATGTCGAGGCCGCGCGCGATCTCGGAGCTGACCATGACGCCGTTGTACCAGTAGACCGACCAGGAACCACCCATGGTGAAGTGCGTCGAGTCGACTGGTCCGCGATCATGGAACGCGATCTCCTTGGCGTGCGCCGGATCCGTCCAATCGAAGACCGAGACACCACCCTGGTACCACGCCTGCACCATCACGTCGCGGCCGGGGATCGGAATCAGCGAGCCGTTGTGGGCAACACAGTTCTCCATGGCGCTCTGCGCCGCGGGCATCTTGTAGTAGCCCTTGAAGTGCATCTTGCCGTTCTCGATCGTGAAGATCGCATCGGCGCCCCACTCCATCGGATCGGTCGAGCGGCACTTCGGAGCGCCACCGCCGCCCCACTCGTCGGAGAACAGCACCTTCGTGCCGTCGTTGTTGAACGTCGCGGAGTGCCAGTAGGAGAAGTTGGTGTCCGCTGCCGCGTCGAGGCGCACCGGGTGCGCGGGATCGCGGATGTCCAGCAGGAGGCCGTACCCACCGCACGCACCGCCCGCATAGCCCACGGCGGGATAGACGGTGATGTCGTGGCACTGGTCGGGCCCGGACGTCCGGGCGACCCCGGTGCCGAACTTCTGCTCGATGGCCGCGCGCACATTCTTGCGGAGCTCCGCGCTATCGGCCGCCGTCGGCGCGCCCGTCCCGCCCCGCGCCTTCACGATGCTGTCGAGCATGTCCTGTGCGAGGGCCTTGATGTCGTCCGGCCCGCCGCCGTGGCTCTTCGCGGCGGCGAGGTTGTCGAAGATGCGCGGCGACGTCACGATCGCGGCCCGTTCCGGATGTGCGAGCGGGACCTTGATGGCCTCGATGCGGAAGTGGGCGCTGCTCGGATCCTTGTCCGGCGAAGCATCGGAGCAACCGTGCAGCTCCGCGTCCGGACGTACCGACGACGAGCCGGAGACGTAGACGTAGACGTTGTCCTTGTCCTTCGGATCGACGAGGACCGTGTGGGTGTGCGAGCCGCGGCACGTCTGGACGTTCGCGACGTTGCGCGGGTGCTCGATGTCGGTGATGTCGAAGATGCGGACGCCCTTGATGCGCGCATCGCTCACAGTCTCCTTCACGCCCTGGTCACCGCAATCGATGCGCCCCGTGTTGCCTTCAGCGGACACGAAGAGGAGGTTTTGGTAGACCGACACGTCGCTCTGCGATGCCGGGCAATAGTTCGACAGCCGCAGACTCGGCGCCGCTGGATTGGAGATGTCCCAGATCTGGTAGCCGTTGTAGTTGCCCTGGATGGCGTAGTTGCCCTTGAAGGCGAGATCCGAGTTGGTGCTGCCGAGGAACTTGCCGGTCGGTGGGGTGGCCGACACGAGGCGCATGTTCCACGCGGCCTGACCCGCGTCCATAAGGCCGGCCTTGAGACCGACACGTGGATCGGGGTTCGGCGCCTGCGCTCGCGTGACGGACGAAAGTCCGAACACCAGCATGAGCGAGAGCGCCCGGGCGCCGTTGCGACGCGCGCCCGATGCGATTGAGTGTAGCTCAGACTTCATGGTGTATCCTTTGAGTGAAGCGGGTGGTGCTGCTGTGCGACTGCGGGTGAGCAACTGCTAGTGGCCCTCGAGCTCGAGCATGAAGAGCATCTTCTGCATCCGGGCGATCTCGGTGGTCTGATCGACCTGGACGTCGGAGGCAAACTTGAACGTGAGCTCGTCCTGCGCGCCGCCGAAGGTGTTGAACAGATCGGCGACCATGGAGACGGCGCCCTTGTGGTGCTGGATCATGCCCGTGAGAAAGAGGCGGTCGAACTTCGGCCCTCTCGACTCGTCGAGGTCCTTCATTTGCGCCTCGCTCAGCATGCCGGGCATGAGCATGTCGTGCTCCATCCCGTTCATGACCATCTTCATGGCGGTCGCCGTGGCTTCGGGCACGGTCTGGTTCCTGTCGCGGAGCCAACGCTGCATGGCCGTGATCTCATCCTGCTGCGCGTTGATGATGCGGTCGCAGAGGGTGCGCACGGCGGGGCTGGCCCCATGCGAGGGGGCCTGCTTCGCCATCACGATCGCCTGCGCGTGATGGTGAATCATGCCCGCCATGAAATTGACGTCAGCGCTCGTGTAGGGATACCGCGCGCTGTCGGCCCTGGCCTTGGCGACCGCTGCCGCCTGTCCCTGGACCATGGCGGAGGACATCGCCGGCTTCGTGTCCTGCGCCCTGAGCGAAGCCGGGAGGGTGAGGAGCGCCGCGGTGATCGCGGCCAACGTTGCCGCAGCGAGGCGGCCGGACTTGGGGTGTGTCATCGGGAAAATGTCCCGGGGCACGCGGCATGAACCGGCGCCCCCTGAAGGTCGGACTGTATCAACACATACTATCATGTCGAACGGGGTCGCGGTAAGCAGCGGCGCGCCGGACCCAGGCTTCCACTACGCACGCGAGCGGCTCAAGTTCCGGTGAGAGGAAATCTTTGCGCCGGTTTTGTCATCGCGGTTGCAACCGACTGCTCGGGAGAAGTGCATCATGTGTCGTAACATCAAGGTACTGGCCAACTTCGAACCGCCTGCCTCACCGGACGAGATCCGCGCGTCCGCGCTCCAATTTGTCCGCAAGCTGAGCGGGACGTCGAAACCCTCCAAGGTCAACGAGGCCGCCTTCAATCTCGCCGTCGAAGAAGTGGCGGCGACCGCCGCCCGCTTGATCGAGTCGCTCGAGATTCACTCCCCGCCCAGGGATCGTGACGAGGAGATGCGGAAAGCGAAGGAGCGGTCTCTCAAGCGCTTCGCTTGACCGACGAGCCGCTGGACAGCGGGCTGTTCGGTTGGTGGCGCGTTGCGCCGCTGGCAGCGCGACGTGCGCTCATTGCCGCCTCGCTGGGGTGGGCGCTCGATGCGTTCGACATCATGCTCTTCTCCCTCACACTCGCCTCGGTCATTCACGACCTCGGCCTCACGAAGACGCAGGCTGGTGCACTCGGGTCGATCACACTGCTGGGCGGTGCTGCCGGAGGATTGATCTTCGGTCACGTCGCTGACCGTTTTGGCCGCACGCGCGCGCTGATGGCAAGTGTGTTGATCTATTCCGTCTTCACCGCGGCGTGCGGCCTGTCGCAGACCCTGTGGCAGTTCGCGATCTTCCGCGCCCTCCTCGGCCTCGGCATGGGCGGCGAGTGGGCGAGCGGTGCGGCGCTCGTGTCTGAAACATGGTCGACGAAATATCGAGGGCGCGCGCTCGGCTTCATGCAGAGCTCGTGGGCGATCGGCTTCGCCGCCGCGGCCATGGTCGTCGGCTTCGTGCTGCCGCGGTACGGGTGGCGCGCGGTGTTCTTCGTCGGGATTCTTCCCGCTTTTTTCACGTTGTGGGTGCGGCGCAATGTGGAGGAGCCGGAGGTATGGAAGGCGCAGCAGGTTGAGCGATCCAGCACGCGCGCTGCCGCCCTGCCCCGCCCTCGCTTCACCGACATGTTCCGCGGCGACATGCTCCGCACCACGGCGATCGTCACCTTCATGAATGCGTGCGCGCTGTTCGGCTGGTGGGGGCTGAACGGTTGGATCCCCGCGTACCTGTCGCTGCCGGTGGGACAGGGCGGCGTGGGACTCAGCACGTCGACGATGTCGTGGTTCATCGTGGCAATGCAGGTCGGCATGTGGCTGGGGTACGTCTCGTTCGGCTACATCTCGGATGTCGTCGGCCGCAAGCGGGTGTACGTCACGTACCTGCTCATGGCGAGCCTCCTCCTTCCGCTCTACGGCTCGATGTCGGTGCCGGTCGTATTGCTGCTGCTCGGACCATTCGTCGCCTTCTTCGGCACAGGCTTCTTCAGCGGCTTCGGGGCGGTGACTGCCGAGATCTACCCGACCGCGATTCGAGCGAGCGCGCAGGGGTTCACGTACAACATCGGTCGCATCGCGAGTGCAGCAGCGCCGTTCACGGTGGGAAAGCTTGCGACGACGCATGGCTTCAGTGTCGCGTTCACGATCACGGGAGCGGCGTACCTGCTCGGTGCCATTGCGTGGAAATGGATTCCTGAGACCAGGGGTAGGGAGCTCGCTTGAAGCGGAGCGCTCCTGACGTCAGTTCTGTAAACTGATGCTGATAGCCGAGCACTGACGGCTCTTCGGTTGCAGTGCCGGACCAGAGTCTTCGGACCTCAGAACCAAACCCAGACACAAGCTTGAGCTTAGAGCCAACAACAACCGCAGAGCTGTCGGTTGTCAGCCATCAGCGTCAGTTTCCAGTGACCTGCGGCACTCGCTGGCGCAGCGACACGCCTCGCGGCACGTTACCCACATGCCACACGGAATGAACAAGCGTCAATTTCTCCGCACGATGGGCGGCGCGTCACTCGGGCTGTTGCTCGGCGACAAGCTCTGGGCACAATACGCCACCCTTCCCGCGCAACAGCTTGCGCAGGACGAGCCCTTCTGGGCGCTCATTCGCTCGAAGTACCGGCTCACCCCCGACTACATCAACCTCGAGAACGGCTACTTCGTGATGCAGTCGCAGCCCGTGCTCGAAGCGTTCGTCGGACATGTGCGCGACATCAACTACGAAGCGTCGCACTACATGCGCACGCGCCAGTTCGACGACAAGCTCGCCGTCCGCGCCCGACTCGCCGTGATGGCTGGCTGCACGCCAGAGGAGCTCATCATCACGCGCAACACCACGGAATCGCTCGACACGGTGATCTTGGGGCTCGACTGGAAGCGCGACGACGAAGCCATCATGGCCGCGCAGGACTACGGCGCGATGCTCGACATGTTCGCGCTTCAGGCGAAGCGGCACGGCATCGTCAACCGCATCGTCTCGCTGCCCATCAATCCGGCATCCGACGACGAGCTGGTGCAGTTGTATGCGCGCGCCATCACGCCGAAGGCGCGGCTGCTGATGGTGTCGCACATGGTGAACATCACCGGCCAGCTTCTCCCCGTGCGCGCCATCGTGGACATGGCGCAGGCGCGCGGTGTGCAGGTGATGGTGGATGGTGCGCACACGTTTGCGCAGTTGAACTTCCGCATTCCCGACCTCGCGTGCGACTACTTCGGCGCAAGCCTGCACAAGTGGCTCGGCACGCCGCTCGGCGCCGGCATCCTGTACGTACGCGCCGATCGCATCGCCAGGCTCTGGCCGGTATTCGCGGATCTCAGCATGGCTGACACCGACATCCGGAAGCTGAATCACACCGGAACCCATCCGGTGCACACCGATCTCGCGATCAACGACGCGATAGACTTTCACGAAACAATCGGCATCAACCTCAAGGAAGCTCGGCTCCGCTACTTGAAGGAGTACTGGACCAGCCGAGTGCGAACGGTGCCGAACATCATCCTGAATACGCCGGACGATCCTCGTCGCTCGTGCGCGATCGCGAATGTCGGCGTGCGCAACATGCCACCGGCGACCCTCGCGAAGACGCTGCTGGACGGCCACCGCGTGTGGACGGTCGCGATCGATACCGCGAACGTGCACGGCGTTCGTGTGACGCCGAGTGTGTATACGTCGACCGAGGAGCTCGACGTCTTCGTCAACGCCCTTACCCGAATTGCATCATGACATCGAAAGGTCAGACGCACGTGTGCTTCATCATCTGCGGCGTTCTCCTCATCGCCCCAACGATCGGTGCGCAGACTGCTGCCGTTTCCGTTGCGCCGTTGCCGGTGCCCGCGTGGGCGTTCCCGACGACGTCGAAGGACGCGGTGGTGCTCCCTGCGCCGTACGACTCCGTGACGCCAGTGCACCTGAAGGGCAGTCGACGCACATTCACCGTAGCGCAGACGCGGAATCAGAACACACCGCCCGACTGGTATCCAGCGCTCCACGGGCGCATGCCCGAGTCGGTGAGCCACGGACGTGTTGGAGCCATTTCGGCGTGCGGCTATTGCCATCTGCCCGACGGACAGGGCCGCAGCGAGAATGCCACACTCGCGGGGTTGCCCGCAGAGTACATCCTCCGGCAGCTGGACGACATGAGGACCGGCGCGCGCAAGAACGCGTTGGCCAACTGGGGTCCCTTCAACAACATGCATCGGGTGGCGGACAGCGTGACGGCAGCCGAGGCCCGCGCCGCGGCCGAATATTTCTCTCGCACGCCGGCTCGGCGCCATTTCTTCGTCGTCGAGCGCGCTGATATTCCCGCGGCGTATCAGGTTGCGTTCGTCTATGCCGTGAAGCCGGGCACGGGCACCGAGCCAATCGACGGACGTCTCATCGAAGTGGCCGACGACCTCGAACGACACGAGCTGCGCGACCCGAAGGCGTCGTACACGGCGTACGTACCGCGGGGCAGCATCGCGGCAGGCAAGCGTATCGCGATGGCGAAGGAGAAGACTCCGCTGAGGGCGTGCGCGAGCTGCCATGGACCATCTCTCCTCGGTGTCGCGCAGGTGCCGCCCATCGCGGGACGTTCGCCGTCGTACCTGCTGCGTCAGCTGCTCGCGTTCCGGAATGGCGCGCGCGCTACCGCGACGAGTGCGCCGATGCAGATCGTCGCGTCGTCACTCAGCCTTGATGAGATGATTGCCGTGTCGGCATACGCGGGCTCGCTCAAGCCGACGCGCTGAGGATGCACACCCGATCCTGGCCCGCAGCCTTCCTGCTCCTCGGCGCCGCGCTGACGCTCGAGGCGCAGAACCCTTCGCCAGCACGGCCACCCGAGCGTGCTGTGCGGCGCACCATTCCCATGACGAATGCAATTCGCCACGCGTTCGCGGCCGGCACGCGCGACTCGAGTGGTCGCCCGGGGCGCAACTACGGTCAACTTCGGACGGACTATTCGATAGACGCACGGCTCGATCCCACGACCTCGCGCATCACCGGGCACGAGACGATCGTCGTGCAGAACAACACGAACGATTCCCTCGCAACCATCGTGATGCGGCTCGACCAGAACCTGTTCATCTTCCAGAGTCCGCACGCCTCGCCGTGGGTGCCCGCCGAGGCGACCGATGGCTTCGTGATCACGCGGATGACGGTGAATGGGCAAGCTGTGAATCTCGCGGCGACGGCGTCGGGCGGGCGCGGAGGGCGTGGGGCCGCCGCGCCGGCACCGACGGAGAACCGCGCGTCGGGCATGAATTCGACGCGCGCAGCGATTTCGCTCGTCAATGCCATTCCGGCGAGAGGGCGCGCGACCATCGAGGTCGACTGGAGCCACAAGGTGCCGGGCGGGCCGGGTATCGCGCATCGCATGGTGCAGCGGTGGGCTGACACTCTCTATCAGCCGACCCAGTGGTATCCCCGCGTCGCTGTCTACGATGACCTGCGCGGCTGGGATCCCGAGCTGTACCTCGGCCCGTCGGAGTTCTACAACAACTTCGGGAAGTTCGACGTCCGCATCGATGTGCCGGCAGGCTGGATCGTCAGCGGCACTGGCGTGCTCCAGAATCCGCAGGACGTCCTCACGCCCACCGCGCGCGAACGGCTGAGTCACGTGCTGGAGTCCGATGACGTTCGCACCATCGTGGGGAGCAGCGAGGTTGGCGCTGGCCAAGCCACCGCCGCGGGCACCCGCCTCGTGTGGCACTTCCTCGCTGACAGTGTGAATGACTTCGCGTGGGCGACCGCCAGGAAGTTCAACTGGACCGCCACTCGTGCGACGATCCCAGGCAAGTCGCGCGTCCCGGTCAACATGTATTTTCTGCCGAGCGATTCGGCCCTGTACACGAATGCGGGTCCGATCGCTCGACACGCGCTCGAGTTCTACTCGTCGCTCTGGTTTCCGTATCAGTTTCCGCAGCTCACGCTGCAGGACGGTCCGAGCGCTGGGATGGAGTATCCGATGGTGATCAACTCCAACCAGGGCGCCGCCGACCACGAGACGGGACATCAGTGGTGGCCCATGACCGTGAGCAACAACGAGACGTGGTACGGCTGGATGGACGAGGGCTTCAATCAGTACATGAACATCCTGTCCGGCGCCGACCGCAATCACGTCGCGCCGGTACTGGACCGCCTGGGCCAGTCTTACGGTGCGGTGAGCGGCGATGAAGCGGAGCCGCCGATGATGTGGAACGCCAACTACGCGGGTCCGCAGCGCTATTCGTTCCAGACCTACAGCAAGACGCCGCTGATGCTGTCGATGCTCGGCGGCATCGTCGGCGATACAGCGGTTCAGCGTGCGCACCGCGAGTGGGCGACGACGTGGATGTACAAGCATCCATCGCCATGGGACTACATGTTCTTCATGAGTCGCGCACTGAACCGGGACCTCGGTTGGTTCTGGTACTATTGGCTGTTTACGACCGAGCGTGTGGATGGTTCCATTCAGGGTGTCACGACCGCAGCCAGCAAGACGGTCGTGCTCGTAAGACAGGACGGAGAGATGCCGGCGCCGGTGGTGTTGAAGGTGAAGTTTGCGCCGAGCGGTCCGGCCATTCGGAGGATGCCGAATGCGGTGATGACGGACAGCGTCACGGCGGTGGTCACGTGGCCGGTCGACGTCTGGTTCGCAGGTCGCCGGACCTTCAACGCGCCGTTGTCGTTCGGCGCTCGGAAGATCGAACGCATCACGCTGGATCCAGGATGCCGGTTCCCGGACAAGGATCCGTCGGACAACGTGTGGCCGCGTGTATCCGTCGCGCCGCCTTGCGCGCGATGAACGTCGGGAACCCCAGCTAGACAGGCGCGCATGTCGCTGCACGTCGTGCTTGTGCACCCGGAGATTCACTGGAACACCGGTAACGCCGGCCGAACCTGCCTCGCGACCGGGGCCACTCTGCATCTCATCGAGCCGCTCGGTTTCTCGCTCGACGAGCGCGAGGTAAAGCGCGCGGGCCTCGACTACTGGGAGCACGTCGTTGTCCGCGTGTGGCCGAGTTGGGAGGTCTTCGAGCGTGAGCTGCCAACGCTTGGGGAGCCGTACTTCTTCTCCACAAAGGCCGAACGACTCTTCTGGGACGCCCCACTCGGTGCATCCGACAACGTGGTGCTCGTATTTGGTCGCGAAACCGGCGGATTGCCTGCCGAGCTGCACGATCGCTACGCGGCTCGGTTCCTCGCGATGCCGATTCTCTCACCTCGTGTCCGTTCGCTCAACCTCTCGACGAGCGTGGCGATTGCCGCCTATGAGGTGCTGCGGCAGCGTCACGCAGCCGCTCCTGCCGATCGTTCGTGAGCCGGATCTCCGGACAGCGTCCTGCGTTCACTCGCGGTGACCGTCACACGTCGTACGCCCGCAGCTCGACGCCGGACACGGTGAATTGAAGCGTCGGTCGCTCACGACGAGCACCAGCGCGCATTGCGACCGCATCCGTCATCTGGATCTTCCCGTACTCGCCGACATCCTCGGCGAGCTTCGACGCGATGTTCACCGCGGACCCGGCAATGTCCCGGCTTCCCTCGTTCAGGTCGAAAATGAGGACGGGGCCGACGTCGATGCCGATCCGACACTGAACGCCCTGCTCCGCGAGTGTCTCGCGAAACGTCCGTGCGAAGGCGATGGCATTGCCGCAGTCGGTAAAGGTGTAGATCGACAGCAAGCCCGTGGACTTGATCTCCTCACCGGTTCCGTTCAGGAGAGACATCCCGATGCGCCGAGTTGCCGCCGTGAGCGACAGGTTGTTGAGTACTGCGACCTCTGGAATGTCCGGGACCTCGCGCTCGCGTACGACGAGCACGACAGCAAGCTCCTGAGAGAGTTGTCGAGGCGCCATCGAGTCGCGCCGAGTCCGGGTGTAGCGGGACAGCCCTTCCGAGAATCCGGTCGAGAACGGCGCGGGATAGTTCGTGTCGCTGAGGTCGAGTCCTTCGAGCGCGGGAGCGTCGGTCAGGCGGTAGATGCCGCCGAGCCCTCCGTCGAGATCGTCGCGCTTATCGACCGAGACTCCCGCCGGCGCTTCCATCGCATGGAGCAGCTCGGCGGTGATGACTGTCTCCCCCGCCGACGTATGCTGCTCCCCGATGGACTCGACGAGATCGGCGTCGGGGCCGTAGACCGCATCACCCAGCTCGAAGAACTCGCCGATGTGCGCGGCCATGCCCATGCCAACTTCGCACTCGCTCGCGACGTGCCGCATCACGGCGGTCATCATGCCCACGACGCCCGAGATGGGAATGCTCGCGTCGTAGAACATCTGCGTGTTGTCCGCCGCCCATACGCCGATGCCCCGGCCGCCGATGGCGCGGCCATACGCGTAGAACAGCTCCTTGGGCTGCGCGAGCAAGGCAAGAATCTCGATGAGTGGCCGGTCGCGGGTGAGTCGTGTGAGCCCGGAGGCATCGGTGACGACGAGCGTGCCGCGAATCGTGTGCGGCCCGAGCAGCGCGCGCGCCCGCGCCCGCGACTGCGCACCGCGCGTCCACTCCGTGATGAGCTCGAGCGGAAGTGTCTCGCCCGCGCGTTGCGGAAGGTCGAAAAATCCGGGGGGAAACCGGTCGCTCGAAAACTTCGCCATGATTGAAGATACGGACGATCACACGCCTCCCGCACGCGACGTCGGATACCTAACTTCAGAGCGCTCCCCATCGGGAGAGCGCGAACCATCATCGGAAGAGAGTCATGACGAAGATCAAGGTGGTCAATCCGCTCGTCGAAATGGACGGCGACGAGATGACCCGCATCATCTGGAAGTTCATCAAGGACAAGCTCGTCCTGCCGTACCTCGACATCCAGATCGACTACTACGATCTCGGCATCGAGCACCGCGACGCGACAAACGACCAGGTCACGATCGACTCGGCGAACGCCGCGAAGAAGTACGGCGCGGCCGTGAAGTGTGCGACGATCACGCCGGATGAAGCGCGCGTGAAGGAGTTCGGGCTCAAGAAGATGTGGAAGAGCCCCAACGGCACCATCCGCAACATCCTCGGCGGCGTGATCTTCCGCGAGCCGATCATCATGTCGAACATCCCGCGCCTCGTGCCGGGCTGGACGAAGCCGATCGTCGTGGGCCGCCATGCACACGGCGACCAGTACAAGGCGACCGATTTCAAGGTGAAGGGCCCGGGCACGCTGACGATGACGTACACCCCGGACGGCGGCGAGCCGCAGACGTTCGAGGTCGCGAAGTATGGTGCCGATGGCGGCGTCGCCATGGGCATGTACAACTACAACGACTCCATCCGCGACTTCGCACGCGCGAGCCTGACCTTCGGCCTCCAGCGCAACTACCCGGTCTACCTCAGCACCAAGAACACCATCCTCAAGGCCTACGACGGCGCCTTCAAGGACATCTTCGAGCAGGTGTTCCAGGATGAGTTCAAGGCCGAGTTCGACGCGAAGGGGCTGACGTACGAGCACCGCCTCATCGACGACATGGTCGCGAGCGCGCTCAAGTGGGAAGGCGGGTACGTCTGGGCGTGCAAGAACTACGATGGCGACGTGCAGTCGGACATCATCGCACAGGGCTTCGGTTCACTCGGCCTCATGACGAGCGTGCTGCTCACGCCCGACGGCCAGACAATGGAGGCGGAGGCGGCGCACGGCACGGTCACGCGCCACTACCGCGAACACCAGAAGGGCCGGAAGACGTCGACGAATCCGATCGCGTCGATCTTCGCATGGACGCGCGGCCTCGCGCATCGCGGGAAGCTGGACAACACCCCCGCGCTGATCGAGTTCGCCAATGCGCTCGAGGCGGTGTGCATCGAGGCGGTGGAATCAGGCGAGATGACGAAGGACCTCGCGATTCTGATCGACGCGAAGGCGCCGTATCTCAACACCGAGGATTTCCTCGATACGATCGACCGTCGTCTTCAGGCGAAGATGAAGTAGCCTGCAACAGCATTTTACCACAGAGGACACGGAGGTCACGGAGCAACACAACAAAGCGTTGTTGTCCTCTGTGACCTCCGTGTCCTCCGTGGTTAATTTGTTGTCGTTGTTTGCTTTTCTTGTTTCTACAGCCTGGGCTTGGTTGTCCGCGGGACCTTCCCACAGTTCGCCGGCCAGTTCGCGGGCCACGTGCCCGGCGACCGCTCCCGCTTGATGAACCCCGGATCCTCGGACGCCGCGTAGACCATCATCGCCGCCAGCGTCGCGTTGTGCTTCAGGTCATCGAAGACAACCTTGTCGTACGTGTCGCGGTTCGTGTGCCACGTGTACGTGCCGTAGTTCCACTGCACCGCGCCCATGCCGATCGAAGGCGTGCCGAAGCACGCGAACACCGCGCCGTCCGTGCCACCTGGATTCCCAGGCGGCATGTCGTTGAAGCTCCACGACACCACGTTCGGGCTCGTGCTGTCCGTGTAGAACGACGGCAGCCTCGAGTACCACGACTTCAGGTGCGGCCCGATGTCCGTCAGTCCCGACGACGACAGCGACTGCACGCGGCCAGTCCCGTTGTCCTGATTGAAGAGCGCCTGAAGGCTCTTCATCACTTCAGGATGGTCCTCGGTGAACGCCGTCGATCCGTTGAGCCCCTGCTCCTCGCTCGCCCAATGGCCGACGAGAATCGTCCGCTTGGGCCGCGGATACGCGAGCTTCAGGATGCGCATCGCTTCCATGGCCATCATCGTCCCGGTGCCGTTGTCCGTCGCGCCGGACGAGCCGTCCCACGAATCGAAGTGCGCGGAGAGCATCACGTACTCGTCAGGCTTCTCCGTTCCCTTGATCATGCCGATGGTATTGAACGCCGGCTGTTCGCCGAGCAACGAGGCATCGAGGTCGAGCTTCACGATGGGCTTCTGGTTGTTCTCCGCCAGCCGCGCGACGAGACCGTAGTCCTCGCACTCGAGCGTGACGGCGGGAGCGGTCTTGTTGTAGGTCTCGAAGATCTCGATCGTGCCCCAGCCGCCCGCGCCCTGTGGCGCGCCCGCGGCGGCGCCACCACGTCCGCCACCGGGACCAGCGTTCGCGGCGCCCGGAGGTCCCCCGCCGCGCATGCTGCCGGGGCCTGCGGCCGCACCGCCGCGCCCACCGCCTGCGCCGCCACGGCCGGCCGCTCCGGCGGACGGAAACGGATTGGCGAACCCACTCAACTTGTTGCGCGAGGAGATCATGCCGACCACGCCGGCCTTCTCCAGACGCATACCGAGCGAGCCCGTGCCGAGCGCGAGGGAATAGCCCGTGCCGCGATAGAGCTTGGTGCTGTCGGGGCGGAAGACCGTGCGTCCCTCTCCGTTTACGACGGAGTCACCCATGATCGCCCAATCGCTCTGCATGCGGGCGATGAGCGTGTCCATCCGCGCGATCGACGCCGGCGTCCCGAACCGATTCCAGTCTTCCGAGGGGCGACACGTTGGCCATGCAGGCGACAGCAATACGATCTTGCCCTTCGCCTTGGGCAGCCACTGCACGAACTCGGTGCTGTCCCGGAACTTCGGCAGCATGATCGCCTCTGCCTTCACTGTCGTTCCGTTCGTGCCGGGGCTCCAGGCGAGCATGGTGCCCGCGAGAGACCGCACGCGCGGCTCGACGAGGTCGATATGCGACGTCCCTCGACGCCAGCCGCGCCAGGTGCCGTACTGCTCGCGCTTCGCGTCGATGCCCCACGACTTGTATTGGCCAATGACCCAGTCGCTGGCGGAACGCAGCCCCGGACTGCCGGTCAGACGCGGACCGATGGAATCGAAAAGCGTCTGCGAAAGCTGCTGCACATGCGAGCTGTCCATACCGATTCGCCAGATGCGATCAATTGTTGCATCGGACTGCGCGGAGGCGGGCAACGCGGCAAGCAGGGCGCATGCGGCGGTGACAAACGTCGTACGGGTGCGTGTCATGGGGTCGGTCGAGGGCGTCGGGGCGGGCCGCGACGTTGCGCGCGGTCGCGGGTGTGGGAAGCTACGCATTGGGTCTACGGTCGCCAGTCGAATCATGCTGCGAGCACGCTTGACACATGGGCGAAATGCGAGCATGCTCTGGCCTACCCACCCCACCGGAGCAGCCGTGCGAACCGTCCTTCTCCTGTCCCTTGCGTTCATCGCTGGTTGCGCGTCGGCACCCGCAGGAACTTCCTCGCCGGATCGCGAAACAATGCGAGTGACCGGCGCGGGCAATCTCAGAATGGCCGCGATCGATCAGACGACGGACGTCAAGGTCGATTTCCCAGTCGGGAAGGTCTGGCACGCGCTGCCGGCCGCATTCGAGGGACTTGGCATCCCTATCACCGACGTCGACAACGCGACGCACACCATCGCCAACGGGGGACTGAAGATCCGCCGCGAGCTCGGGAAGGTGTCGCTGAGCCGCTACATCGACTGCGGTACGACCCAGATCGGCGAGAATGCCGACTCCTACGACGTATACCTGACCGTCACGAGTCACGTCCTGGAAGAGCCGACCTCGGGACTGAGCGTGCTCCGCACGAACTTCGAGGCGATGGCGCGACCCATCGCGTTCTCGCGCGACTATTCCCGATGCTCGTCCAAGGGCGAGCTCGAGAAGCGGATCGCCGCAGCGGTCAAGTCGCAGCTTCAGTAGTTCGGTCCGCGAGACTGGACGTCAGGAAGCCGAGGTCCAGCTCCGGATACACCGGGAAGGAATCGAGGAGCTCGGCCACGCGCTTCAGCGCCTCCGATTTCACCGACGGCTCGACGGTGTACTTCGCCTTGCTCGGCCCATCCTTCGCCGCCGTCGGCTTCGTGGCCGCCAGCACCGTCGCGATGATCGCGCCGATCTCGCGCATCTCCGCCGCACCCATGCCGAGGGTCGTCGTCGCAGGCGTGCCGAGACGAAGGCCGCTCGTGTACCACGGCCCTGCTGGATCGAATGGGATGGTGTTGCGATTCATGGTCAGTCCGCACTCGCGCAGGGCCGACTCGCCCTGACGTCCCGTGAGTCCGAGACGACCGACGTTCACGAGAACGAGGTGGTTGTCGGTGCCACCCGTGAGCACCTCGTGTCCCTGCGACATCAGCGCTGCGCTCAACGAGCGGGCGTTGTCGACGATCTTCGCCGCATAAGTCCGGAACTCCGGACGCAACGCTTCCGTGAACGCCACCGCCTTCGATGCGAGGACGTGCGGCAGCGGTCCGCCCAGCACGAGCGGGCACCCCTTGTCGACATGCTCCGCAAACTCCTTCGTCGTGAGCACCAGGCCACCGCGCGGTCCGCGCAATGTCTTGTGCGTCGTCGACGTCACGACCTGCGCGTGCGCGACCGGATTGAAGTCGCCCTCGAAGACTTTGCCTGCTACCAATCCGGCGAAGTGCGCCATGTCCACCATCAACACCGCGCCGACCTTGTCCGCGATCTCGCGCATGCGCGCGAAGTTCACCGATCGCGAGTACGCGCTGTAGCCCGCGAGCAGGATGAGCGGCTTCACTTCCTTCGCAATCCGCTCGATGTCGTCGTAGTCGAGGAGATTCGTTTCGCGATCGACGTAGTAGGCATGTGACTCGAACATCCGTCCCGACACATTGCGCCGATAGCCATGACTCAGGTGACCGCCGCAGTACAGATCGAGGCCGAGCAGTCGCTGGTTGCCGAGCGACATGCGGATCTCGTTCCACTGCTCTTGCGTGAGCTTGGCAGGATCCGTCTCACCCAGCCTCTCGTACGCCGGCGTTTCCACGCGTCCGCTGAGAATCGACCAGAACGCGACGAGATTCGCGTCCGCACCGCTGTGCGGCTGCACATACGCATGCTCGGCGCCGAAGAGCTCGCACGCGCGGTCGGCGGCCAGCTGTTCGATCGTGTCGACATTCTCGCAGCCGGCGTAGAAGCGCTTGCCCGGGACGCCCTCGGCGTACTTGTCGGTGAGGAGGTTCGCCATCGCCGACTGCGCCGCGAGCGACGAATAGTTCTCACTGGCGATCAGCTTCACCGCACTTCGCTGGTGCGAGAGCTCCGCGACGATCGCGCGCGCCGTCTCGGGTGACACGTCCGCGACCAGGTCGAGGTTCGCGAGGTACGCGAGCAACCCGACGGGCATGTCGCCGATCGCCTTCCCCGAGGCATTGAGGTATTGCTCGACCAGTGAGATCTGAGTCATGTGTCGCTCGTGAGTGCGCGGGCGAGCTGAGCCCGGGACGGTCCGGCGTAGTCGGGCACGCTGCGCAGACAGCGCGGCAGCGGGCGGCGAACCGTGAATCTAATCTCCCAACGGTTGACCGGCATGGCGATTCCGCCGCCCCGCGTGACATACTTGGGCACTCATGGACAGACGAAACTTCCTCCAAACGAGCTCGGCGTCGCTCGCCGCGGGATGGCTCTCATCGAGGATGCCGCGGCCGCTCGGGCGCGATCGTCCACGGCCCTCTCCGTCGCAGCTTCAGTGGCAGCGTGACGAGCTCGCGATGTTCCTGCATTTCGGCGTGAACACATTCACGGACCGCGAGTGGGGAGACGGGAAAGAGGAGCCGTCGATCTTCAATCCCGCGCGGCTCGATGCCCGGCAATGGGCAAAGGCCGCACGCGCCGGTGGCTTCAAGTCGATGATCCTGACAGCAAAGCACCATGACGGTTTTTGTCTCTGGCCGAGCGGTACGACGAAGCACTCGGTGGCGAGCAGCCCGTGGCGCGGTGGCACGGGAGACGTCGTGCGGGAGATGGTCGATGCCTGCCGCGCCGAGGGAATGCGGCCCGGTCTCTACCTCTCTCCATGGGACCGCAATAATCCCGCGTATGGCGACAGTGAGCGCTACAACGATCTCTACTGCGATCAGCTCACGGAGCTGCTCACGCGCTACGGCCCGATCGCGGAAATGTGGTTCGACGGCGCAAATGGCGAAGGCCCGAACGGGAAGAAGCAGCGCTACGACTGGCCACGTTTCTTCGCCCTCGTGAAGCGGCACCAGCCGGACACCGTCATTTTCTCCGATGCGGGTCCGGACATACGCTGGTGTGGTAACGAAAGTGGATCGGGCGGCGACCCCAACTGGTCGATGGTCGATCCGACCGCAGTCCCATATCCCGGAGTGAGCGGCCCTGGCGTCATCGCCGCGTTGCAGCACGGCGATGCCAACGGGTCGGTCTGGCGGCCGGCGGAAGTGGACACGTCGATTCGGCCCGGGTGGTTCTACCATCCCGCCGACGACGCGAAGGTGCGCACCGTCGACAATCTCGTCGAGCTCTACTGCAACTCCGTCGGCAGAAATTCGAAGCTCCTGCTCAACGTGCCGCCAACGAGAGACGGCTTGCTGCACGATGTCGACGTCGCTCGCCTGTCAGGTTTTCAGGAAAAGCTGCTGGCCTTGACGCTGACGGGCAATTCGTCGGATGCGCAGACGTCGTGGAAGCAGACCGGCGACCGAACCGCCGAGGCCATCGTGGACCTCGGCCGCACCGTCTCCGCGTCGATGGTCCGCCTCGCCGAGCATATCGAGAACGGTCAGTTGGTATCGCGTTACACGCTCTATTCGTCGACAGGTGCGGATTGGAGCGTGCTCTCGCGGGGCGCCACGATCGGATATGCCAAGGTCGACCGATTTGCGCCAACGGCCATGCGCCGCCTGCGCCTGGTGATCGAGGACGCGATCGCGCCGCCCGAGCCCGTGACGATCCTCGTGTGACCTGGACGGCGCACACGAAGTTGTGCGAGGTACCTGAGGCGCGGCTACGGTCGATACGTCCTACGATCCTGCCAGCGGCGTTCCCCTCCGCATATCGATCGACGGCAGCTTCCAGACAGCCGACGACGAGTACAGCTACACCGAGAGCGCCTTCCGCGCACGCTAGCTCCTCCGCGCCGGGCTTCGCGATCGCGCGTGGGCGGGGATCGCAAGCGCTCATGGCGCCCGTCGTAACTCCGCTGCGATATTGGGCGACGCACTGCACGCGTCCCACAATAGGAGATCGCTCATGAAGGATATTGTTCCCGCGCTCGTCGGCCTGGCCCTCACGGTCGCGGTCGCGGCGCACGCGCAGGGAGTCACCAACTCCTCCAGCCGCGTTCCCTATCTCGACGAAACCCTTCCCTTCGCGCGACGCGTGGACGATCTCGTCGGTCGAATGACGCTCGCCGAGAAGGTCTCGCAAATGAAGGACGTCGCGGACCCGATCGATCGGCTCGGTGTGCCGGCGTACAACTGGTGGAATGAGGGACTCCACGGTGTCGCGCGCGCCGGACTCGGGACGTCGTTCCCGCAGGCCATCGGCTTCGCCGCCACGTGGGACTCGAGCCTCGTCTTCCGGATGGCCACCGTCATCTCCGACGAGTTTCGGGCGAAGTATCACGACTATATCCGGCAGAACATGCACGGCCGGTATCAGGGACTCACCGTGTGGTCGCCGAACATCAATCTCTTCCGCGATCCGCGGTGGGGGCGCGGTCAGGAGACGTACGGCGAAGATCCATTTCTCACGGGCCACATCGCCGTGCCATTCATCAAGGGTCTTCAGGGCGACGACCCGAAGTACTTCAAGACCATTGCGACCGTGAAGCACTTCGCCGTGCACAGCGGACCTGAGCTCGACCGGCACGGCTTCGACGCGATCGTGAGCGAGCGCGATCTGCGCGAGTCCTACCTGCCGCAGTTCGAGCAGGGGATCAAGGTTGGTGGCGCGTACTCGCTCATGTGCGCGTACAACCGCATCGGCGGACAGGCGGCGTGCGCGAGCGACCGCCTCGAAAAGGACATCCTTCGCGGCGAATGGAAGTTTCCCGGCTATATCGTGTCGGACTGCGGCGCCATCGACGATATCTACCTGCGTCACAAGGTGGCGCCGACTGCCGCGGCTGCGGCCGCCGTCGCGGTGAAGACCGGCACCGATCTGGATTGCGGACGCGTCTATCCCAACCTCGTCGACGCAGTGAAGCAGGGCCTCATCACGGAAGCACAGATCGACACCTCCGTGAAACGGCTCTTTCTCGCGCGCATGCGGCTCGGAATGTTCGACGCGCCCGAGCATGTCCGCTGGGCGAAGACTCCCATCTCCGTGCTCGACCAGCCGTCGCATCGCCAGCTCGCACGACAGGTGGCTCGCGAATCGATCGTGCTGCTCAAGAACGCCAATTCCACGCTGCCCCTGCGCAAGACCCTCGGCACCATCGCCGTCATCGGCCCGAATGCCGACCAGACCGCGATGCTCCTCGGCAACTACAATGGCGATCCCGCCGATCCGGTGACGCCATTGCGTGGCATTCGTGAAGCCGTGTCGCCGTCCACTCGCGTACTGTACGCACGCGGCTCCGACCTCGCCGATGATTTTCCCGTCCTGGAGACCGTACGTTCCGCGGCACTCAATTCGCCACAGGGTCAGCCTGGGCTGAGCGCCGAGTATTTCGCCGGACAGAAGTTCGAGGGCGGGCCGGTGTTCACCGGCGTCGACTCCACGCTCGATGCGCATTGGGGCGAGGGCGCGCCGCGCGCCGGCATGAACCCGGACGACTTCAGCGTGCGCTGGACGGGAACCATTCGCCCATCCCAAACTGGCAGCTACGCCATCGGGCTGTCCGGTACGATGAAGTTCCAGCTCTTCCTCGACGACAGTCTCGTAGTGAAGTCGAACTACTCGAGGCGGAACGACGAGACACCCGATCCGCGCATCGTGCAGGCTTCAATGCGTATGGAGGCGGGCAAGTCCTACCGCATCCGCGTCGAGGCATCGGAAAGCTACGGCGACGCGCAGTTGCAGCTCGTCATGTCGACGCCGCGCGAGGCACTCGAGGCGGATGCCGTCAAGATCGCCCAGCAGGCCGACATGGTCGTCATGGTGCTCGGCCTCACGGCTCGCCTCGAAGGCGAGGAGATGCCAGTCGCCATCGAAGGATTCCGCGGAGGCGATCGGACACGCATCGACCTGCCCGCCGCTCAGCAGCGACTGCTCGAGAACATCAGCGCACTCGGAAAGCCGGTCGTGCTCGTGCTGCTGAATGGCAGCGCGCTCGCGGTGAACTGGGCGCAGGATCACGTGCCGGCCATCGTCGAAGGATGGTATCCCGGTCAGGCGGGCGGCAGTGCGCTCGCCGACGTCCTCTTCGGCGACTACAATCCGGCCGGCCGCCTGCCCGTGACGTTCTATCGCGACACCACGGACCTGCCCGCGTTCAGCAACTACAACATGGCGGGGCGCACCTATCGCTACTTTCGCGGAACGCCGCTCTATGCATTCGGCCATGGCCTGAGTTACACGAGCTTTGCCTATTCGCAACTGCGTACCAGCGCACCGACGCTGCGTGCGAATGGCTCAGTCAAGGTCTCGGTCGACGTGACCAATACCGGCAAGCGAACCGGCGACGAAGTCGTACAGCTCTATGCGCGTCACGTCGGCTCCGCGGTGACGCGGCCCAATCGCGACCTGCGCGGGTTCAAGCGGATCACGCTCACTCCAGGACAACGTCGCACCGTGAGCTTCGCCCTGCCCGCTTCATCGCTCGCGTACTGGAACGAGAGCACACACGCATGGAAGGTCGAGGCAGACACGATCGCACTGGAAGTCGGCGCGTCGTCGGCCGACATTCGCGTGAAGAAGACTCTCAGGGTGGTGCCAGCGCGCTAAGTGGTGGGGCGCGCTCCCAGGTACACGCGGGCGCGCTCCACCACGTTGTCGCGCACTTCGGCGAGATCGCCGCTCACCATTGCACCCGATGCCTTTGCATGCCCGCCGCCGCCGAACTCCCGCGCAAAGACGTTCACGTCGGTGTTCCCGATCGATCGGAACGAAATTTTCACCTTGCGGTGTCCGAGGTCGCGGAAGAAGAGCGCCATGCGCGTGCCCGCGATCGACCGCGCATGTTCGACGATGCCATCGAGATCCTCGGCTTTTACGTTGTGCCGCTCGAGCGCATCCGCCTGCATCGTGAGCCAGGTGAGTCCATGCTCCTCGTCTACCTGCAGCGTCGCCAGGACGTCGGCCATCAAGCGCACGCGCCCCGCCGGAGCGGATGCGTAGATGCGCGTGTACATCTCTTCCGGGTTCACACCGAGTGCCAGCAGCTGTGCGGCGACGGCAAGGCAGCGCGGTGACGTGTTGCTGAAGCGGAATCCGCCGGTGTCGGTGAGCATGCCGGTGTAGAGCGCTCGCGCGGTGTCGGGAGTGATCTCCCAGCCAAGCACCTGCGCGATGTCGTACACCAGCTCCGCCGTCGCGCACGCGGACGTGTCGCTCACGCCATTCGTGCTCGCCGGATCGCTCGACGCCACGTGGTGATCGATCACGAGCTTCGGCACGGGCAGCGCGCGCACCGAGTCCGCAAGGTTGCCCAGTCGGCTGACGTCGCTGATGTCGAGCACGACGAGTAGGTCGATGTCGCGCAGTCCCTTCGAGCCTTTCGACGTGAGATTCTCGAAGCTCGAGCCGAGCAGGAAGTCGAACATCTCGGGCCACGGCGTCGGGTTGACGATGCGCACCAACATCCCATGCGCGGCGAGCATGGTGGCGAGCGCACTCTCCGATCCGCAGCCATCGCCATCCGCGTTGAGATGGGTGCTCAACGCCACTTTGCGCCCGCTCGTGAATTCGTGGGCGAACGACTCGATCGCTTTGCGGCGACCGTCTGGGACGGTCAGTAGATCAGTTGGCACTTGAGACGGTTTGGAGAGTGTTGCTATCGTATCTGGGGAATGATAGCGCGCTTTCCGCATTCCAAACTGAAGCCCTGGGCCCTGGGCTTCAGTTACAAGGCCTAGAAATGAAGAGCGGCGCCAAGGGCGCCGCTCTTCATTTCACAAATCCTGTTTATCGCAGCGAGCCAGTCGTGTGAATCTTGGAGTGTGTCCGTCCATACGCGAAGTAGAACACCAGTCCAATCGCGAGCCATACTGCGAGCCGAATCCAGTTGAGATAACCAAGCCCGTAGATCATCGACCCGCACACCACGATGCCAAGCGTTGAGACGACAGGAACGCCCGCCACACGGAAGGCACGCGGCAGTTCCGGACGACGCACGCGCAGCAGCCACACGCCGGCGCACACCAGGATGAATGCAAACAAGGTCCCGATGCTCGTCATCTCACCGACGATGTCGCCGGGGATGAATCCGCCGAAGAGCGCCGTGAAGACGAAGAACAGCATGTTCGACTTGTATGGCGTCTGGAACTTCGGGTGCAGGTCGGAGAACACCTTCGGCACCAGCCCGTCGCGACTCATCGAGTAGAACACGCGCGACTGGCCGAGAAGCATGACCAGGATGACCGACGAGAAGCCCGCAAGGATGGCAATCGTCACGAACTTGCCGAGCCACGCATAGCCCGTCATGTACTTCGCGATCGCGAACGTGACCGACGCTTCCTTGCCGGCCGTGCGGAAATCCTCGACCGTCGCCACGCCGCTCAGCACGTACGAGAAGAGCACGTAGAGGATCGTGCAGACGACGAGCGAGCCAAGGATGCCGATGGGCATGTCGCGGCTCGGGTTCTTCGCTTCCTGCGCTGCCGTCGATACCGCGTCGAACCCGATGAAGGCGAAGAAGACGACACCCGCCGCACCGAGGATGCCCATGATTCCTCCGTACGCGTGCGTCACGCCCTCGTGGGTCGTGTAGGTCGTGGCTGCCGGGATGAACGGCGTGTGGTTCGCCGGATTGATGAAGCCCCAACCGATGATGATCACCATGATGACGATGGCGACCTTCGCGATGACGATCAGGTTGTTGACCCACGCCGACTCCTGCGTGCCGCGCACCAGCAGCGCCGACATCAGGAAGAGGATGAAGATGGCGGGGATGTTCACGATGCCGTGGGTGCCGACGCCCTGCAGGGTCTCGAAGGGCGAGTGGCACCATTCGTAGGGTATGTGTAACCCGACGTACTCGAGCACCTTGTTGAAGTATTCACTCCACGCGATGGCCACTGTCGCCGCACCAACCGCGTACTCGAGGCAAAGGTCCCATCCGATGATCCAGGCGATCAGCTCGCCCATCGTGACGTACGAGTACGTGTACGCGCTACCGGCAATCGGGATGATCGACGCAAACTCGGCGTAGCAGAGTCCGGCAAAGGCGCAGCCGACACCGGCAAGGATGAAGGCGTAGACCACCGACGGTCCGGCGCGCTCGGCGATCGCTGCCGCGGTGCGCACGAACAGGCCCGCGCCGATGATGGCGCCGATTCCGAGTGCGACGAGCGCAAAGGAACCAAGCGTTCGTTTGAGTCCGGCTTCGCCCGTCTCCTGGCTGTCCGCCATGAGGGCGTCAATCGACTTCGTTCGGAATAGTGAACCGGCCACGCTAATCCCCCTGTGATGTTCTCGATTGGATGTCGTTCACCCGCGAACGGACCTGTGGGGAACACGATTGCATACAAAAATGTCGGCAATTCGGGGACGCATGTCAACACAAGTCCCGCAAACGGACGACATCGCTACGACGACCGGCATACTACGCGCGATCACGAAGATGTGATGTACGAAAGCGACGAGCGCGCGTCAATCGCCAACGCGACTGGTCTCGAGGCTACAAGCTGTAGTTCGGCGCTTCACGCGTGATCGTGACGTCGTGCGGATGCGATTCACGCAGACCAGCGGCCGTGATGCGCACAAAGGCCGTCTCGGTGCGAAGCTCCTCCACGGTGCCGCAGCCCACATAGCCCATGCCGCTCCGCAGCCCGCCAACCATCTGGAACAGCACGTCGGCGACCGGCCCCTTGTAGGGCACGCGTCCCTCGATGCCCTCGGGCACCAGCTTCTTCGGTGAAAGCTCGCCGTCCTGGAAGTAGCGATCCGCACTGCCATCCTGCATCGCGGCAAGCGACCCCATGCCGCGGACCATCTTGAAGCGACGTCCCTCGAGGAGAAACGCCTCGCCTGGACTCTCTTCGGTGCCCGCGAGCATTGAGCCCATCATCACGCTGCACGCGCCTGCCGCGAGCGCCTTGACGACGTCGCCCGAATACTTGATGCCGCCGTCCGCGATCACCGGAATGTCGCCCGCACCTTCGACCGCGTCGAACACCGCCGTGAGCTGCGGAACGCCAACGCCTGTGACCACGCGCGTCGTGCAGATGGAGCCCGGTCCCACGCCGACCTTCACCGCGTCGACGCCGCGCTCCACGAGCGCACGCGCCCCTTCGCGCGAGGCCACGTTGCCAACGACGAGTTGCACATCAGGGAATGCCTGCCGCACGCTCGACGTCGCCTGGAGCACCAAGTCCGCATGCCCGTGCGCGGTGTCAATGATGATCGCGTCGACGCCGGCGTCGATCAGCGCACGCGCGCGCGTGAGGAAATCGCCGCCAGCCCCGATCGCCGCGGCGACCCGCAGGCGACCATGCTGGTCCTTGTTCGCGCCCGGATACTGCCGGCGCTTGTGGATGTCCTTCACGGTGATGAGGCCCATGAGGCGCCGATCACCATCCACCACCGGAAGCTTCTCCACGCGATGCTTCGCCAGGATCCGCTCGGCCTCATCGAGGTTCGTGCCCATCGGCGCCGTGACGAGACCGTCCTTCGTCATCGCTTCCGCCACCGGACGATCGAGGCTGCGCTCGAACTGGAGATCGCGATTCGTGATGATGCCGACGAGCCGTCCGTCGCTGTCCACGATCGGGACGCCGGACACCTTGAAGCGCGACATCAGGTTCTGCGCCTCGCGAAGCGTCGCCGTTTCCGGCAGCGTGTACGGATTGATGATCATCCCGCTCTCGCTGCGCTTCACGATGTCGACCTGCATCGCCTGCCGGTCGATCGACATGTTCTTGTGCAGCACCCCGATCCCACCAGCGCGCGCCATCGCGATCGCCATCTCGGCTTCTGTCACCGTGTCCATCGCCGCCGATACGAGCGGGACGTTCAGCTCGATCTTGCGGGTGAACCACGAGCGCGTCGACACATCCTTCGGATGCGTGAGCGAGTGCCGTGGCGCGAGGAGGACGTCGTCGAAGGTGAGCGCGACGTCGTCACGAACACGCGATGAGCCATTCACGAGCCCAATGCGCGACGGCCCGCTCTCAGGGGTCTGAGTCGCGGGCCGTGTGGACTTCGTTTCGGAGCGGATTGTAGTCGCCATAGTGGAAGGTAACAGCGAAGGTGCCGCTCCTCAAGTCTCAGGGGACAGGCGCAGGCCTCGGGAAGCGTTCCCCCCGCATGGCCGCCTGATAGGCGAACGACGCCAGCACCACCGACGCGCTCTTGAGCTCGTCCGGCTTCACACGCTCGTAAAAGTCCATGTTGGTGTGATGCATTCGCGTATCGTAGTCCGCGTAGTCCTGGATCGTGTTGAACGCCGGAATGCCCAGTGCGGTGAACGACAGGTGATCCGTGTTGCCGATCTTCTCCATGATGTTTCGGCGAACGCCAACCTCCGTGAGCGGTGTCAGCCAGGAATCGAGCACGGCCTTCGCCGGCGCACTTCCTTCCGCATACCAGCCGTAGATCGGTCCCGTCCCCGGATCGTTGTTGAGATAGACCGAAAGTTTTTCCCGATTGCCGGCATTGGCATCGCCGGCGTAGTGCTGCGCCGCGTAGGCCTTGGAGCCCAGCAACCCCTCTTCCTCGCCGCCCCAGATGGCCGCGCGAATGGTTCGCTTCGGCGCGATGCCCGACGCACGCAGAATCCGCATCGCTTCGATGAGCTCCGCCACCGCGTCCGCATTGTCACTGGCACCGGTAGCGGAATGCCATGAGTCGACGTGCGCGCCGATGAGCACGACCTCGTCTCCGATGCGCGAGTCCGTGCCCCGAATTTCCGCGATGACGTTGTACCCGTTGGTATCCGCCGAGTAGTAGCGGGTCTGGACGTTGGCGCGGAGCTTCACCGGCGAGCCGCCCTGTATCGCCCGAACCAGCATGTTGTAGTGCTCCGCCGCCACGATGACCGACGGCACCGAGTTCGCCGCGGTGCTCGTGCGGTTGCCGAGCACGAACATCGTCCCTTCGGTCCCCTCGCTCGGCCGCAGGACGATCCCCGCACCGAGGTCGTGAAGCGTCGTCTGGAAGACCGGTCGTGGCAGTGGACCGGCGGCGACGTTCGCCCGGGGCGCGCCAATCGGGACCGCCTCGGCGTGTTCGGTGGGCTGGAGGCGGTCCTTCGTGATGAAGGCGTCCTGCGGTTTTGTGGCCAGCACGATGGCGCCCTTGAGGTCGGCGGCGCGCGACTTCAAATCGTCGGCGTTCGCGACGTCGCCGATGTAGACGGGCCGTGCGACGATCTCACCGGGCGTGGAAGGGCTCCACGCCTCGGGAAATGCGATGAGCGGGAAGTAGCGCGGCTCGACCATCTCCAGCGTGAACTTCTCGAGTGTCCATCCTCGGCCGAAGGGCCATGACTCTTCGTGGACGTTGGTGAGGCCGATGCCCTTCAGGGTGGCTTCGGACCAGTCGACGGAGGTCTTGAACGCCGGACTGCCAGTCAGACGGGGGCCGATGATGTTGGTGAGGTGGTCGAAGTACTCGAGGACGTGGGAGTGGTTGAGGCCCTCGTCCTTGATCTTCGCGAGGTCGGATTGGGACTGCGCTTGGGCGGTGGCGGTAAGGAGCGATACCGCGGCCAGTGTGGGGAGGATTCGCATGGCCGAAGGTACCACTCTTCGACAAAGTCGGTAACCGAAGGCCGGGCTTGACGGCAGCTCGGGCCCGGGCCTGGGCTTAGGCTCAAAAGGCAGCTTGGGCCTGGGCTCGGGCCCGGGCTTGGGCTTAGGGCAGCCGGGTCATCAGTTCAGGTCGTCCTTGGGCCTGACAGCAGCGACTTCGCGCGGTTGGCCCCGAAGAGTCCGACGCAAGCCGATCAGCATGCGTCGAATGTGAATGGCGGTAGCCGTCAGCTCCGAATAGTCCGCGGGGGATATCAGGCGCGCGTCGTAGCCACGCTGAAGATGATTCTCTACTTCCGTAACGGAGCCGATCGCGATGGAAACGAAATGCGCAAAGTCCGCGTCCGTACCGCGACCGCGTCCTTCCGCGATGTTGGCGGGCACGGAGTCGGCAGCGCGCTCGAGCTGATTGGCGAACGATGGCTTGCTGCGTCTGATCGCGCTCGCAATGATCTCAACACGGAGAGCAAGTTCGTGGGCTCGTTGCCACACTTGCAGTTTCTTGAAGTCACCCATGCCGCAGAGTGGCACGGATAATCCCTGACAGCGCCACCACGTCGCTGCGACCTGCATCAAAACCACGCGCGCGGTGGCGTCGCTGTGGCCCCAGCCCAGGCCCAGGCCCGCGCCCGAGCCTCAGTTAGCCCCAAGCCCAGGCCAAAGCCCCGGCTTCTATCGCCCTATCATTCTCAACCGCTTACGAATGCTCTTCGGCAAAAAGAACGCAGCCGCCGCCAACGCCTCCCGCAGCTTGAGATCGGCCAGATCCTCCATGGCCCCCGTCCAGTGCGACATCAACACCGGCCGTCCCGCATTCGAGATCAACCGCTGAAGCGCGAGTATGAGGATGAAGACGTCGTCCACTTCCCCGATGAACGGAATGAAATCCGGGATCAAATCGATCGGCATCGCGATGTACGCCATCGCCCCCGCCACGAGCAACTTGTCGATCGCCGGCACGCGGCGGTCCATGAGCAGGCCGCCGAACAACCGCAGATACGCTGGCAACTGCTTCACGTAGTAGATCACCGTCCGCTTGGCACCTGTCCGCGGCGCGACGGGAACCTCCGTGTCGGCAGTCTTGGCGCGGGAACGCGTGGCAGATGCACTCGCACCGGAGCGGGTGCGGCGGGCTTCCCCTTTGGTGGTGGAACTCACGCGTCTGCTCCCTTCCGTGGGTTAGGTGCCCGCGTCCGACCCCGTGCCGGATGTGGACGATGTGCCCCCGGACGAGCCGGGGGTGGCGCTGCCAGTCGCACCAGTCGTGCCGCTCGCCGGCGCGTTCGCCGCGTTCGTTGCCGCATCGACCACGCGATTGGTGGCGGACATGAAGTCGTTTGCCACGGATTTGCCCGCGGCGGCGGCCCCATTCAATACGCCGACCGCCTTGTTCATGAATCCCATGGTCTCCGCGATGGTCGTCGCGCTCACCTTGCCCGCCCGTAGCCGCTCTTCCACGGCGTCGGCGAAGCGCGAGAGCGGATTCGCCGCAGCCGCGCCAGCGCCCGTTGCGGTACGTTCAGCGTACTTCGACTCCAGGAAATCGACGTAATCGAGCACCTGATACCCACGCTCGTCAGACAGCGTCTCGAGCTTCTGGAGCATCTTGTCGCGCAAGTATGCGTTCATGGCCGGCCGTGGTGGAGACTGTCGGTGCGGTCGCGGCGCGGGCGCGCTACGCGATCTGGTCCCCTAAGTCATAACGGGTTCGCCGACACCCGAGAAGGCGTCAGCCCCTCCAGCGCTTCCGCGTGCCGCGAGCGTCGATGTGCAGATACGGCGACGGATACCGCCGGCTGATGTACATCCCCAGCCCGCCAGCGAGGTCGGGATGCTTGTCCTCGACACGATCAACGGCCAGCATGACGAGCAGCTCGTCGATCATCGTGATCTTCCCGTCGCCATCGACGTCGATCGCCACGTCCGCGGCATCACCGTATTGGTGACGGCTATCGGTGGCTGACCGCCGCACATGCGCATTGTGGGAGGGCGACCGAAATCCGGAGTGCACGTCCACATCCAGCTGCGCGCGCGCCTTGCCGCCCAGATCCTCGAACACCAGCTCGAGCTTGTCGAGCAGTCGAGGATTCAACACCACGTATTTCGGCCAGACATCGACCTGGTCGTCGTGCGTCACGAAGTCCGCCAGCCTGAGATGCTTGGTGACCTGAAGGTCGAGGTTCTCTGCCCGAACTTCGAGGAACCCGGCCGGCCGCTCGTGATCGTGCTTGCCGAACCGCTCCGCGATATAAGTCCCGATGCGATAGCCGTTCAGCGTACCCGAAACCTTCTCCTCGAATGGCACCATGACGGCCAACGTCGGCTCGGATAGAATCTGGCGCTCCGCACCGTGTACCAGCGAAATGTGATAGAAGCCGGGCGCCATGGGGGCGATCAGCGCACCCGTGCCGAGGAGGCGCGGAGGCACGCGGATGCTGGAATCCGCGATGCCGACCCACTGATATCGCAGGGAGTCAGTGGTGCCCGTGAGGTTGATCGGGAACTCGACCGAGCCACCTGGCAGCGTGAAACGCAGCTTGACGTTGCCACTCACCCCGAACGCATCGGAGGCCGCCGATGCGCCGATCGCCGGTGACTTCGCCGGAAACGCGGCCAGCTTGGAGAAAGCTGACGGCTCGCCGGGCAGGGAGTTGCGTGAGAGCTGGACGACGCCGATCGTCGCAATGCAGGCCAGAAGGCTTGTGCCAAGTGCGGAGAGTATCTGGCGCAGTCGAGCGGTATCGATCAAGGCGAGTCCTGAATCTCGATGGTAGGACCGTCGCATCCGCGAAGGCCGCCAGTTCGCCCGGAGGCACATGGACGTATCTATTGCACGCGGTCGCGGTCGGCAACTACGGTCCACGTGCATGCGGTAAATGCACTTGCAATTTTCAATAGATGTACACGGGCGTACCCACTGACACTATATCGTAAAGCTTGTCGATATCCGCATTCAGCAGGCGGACGCAGCCGTGACTCGCTGACTTGCCAATGCTCTCGGGTGCGTCCGTTCCATGAATGCCATACCCGTCGCCCATCTCCAGCCGATGGGTGCCGAGTACGCCCATGTACTTGCGTTGATTGGTGCCGTACGGCGGGATGATGATGTTGCCGCCCGCGATGATCTCGTGCCCTTCCTTCGCGGCGCCTACCGCCTCCTGGTGCCCGTCGGCGTACGTCTTCACGACGTCCGTGCCGTTCACGCTGATCTGGGAGCCATCGTTCGCGCCGATCGTCTGGCCACGCATGAGACGGACGATGCCGAGCCCGCGCTTCCGCGCCTGTTCGACGAAGTGCCAGTCGGGGGGCACCCAAGCCGGATCGGCCCCCTTTGCCTGAATCACGAGGCGGCCGCGCGGCGTCTCGAATTTCCATTGGCCGTCGCTGCTGCCGTCGAGCACCTTCCCGCTGCCTGTGGCCACCGGCGCAGTGAAGAGGACAGAATCGGCTTGCTTGTACCAGAGACGATGGTCCTCGATGCTGACAACGATGTAGGGCTTTCCGCTCGTTACCGGATCGACAGCCGCTCCCACGTGCGCGACACTGTCCTCCAGAGCGCCGCTCGATTTGCGCACCTGATCGAGGAGCTGGAGGTTATCGTTGAAGACCATCCGGTTGACGTCGCGCTCATGGCGCACGAGCGCCGTACGTGCGAACAGCGCAGTGCTCGCCACCATCAGCAGCAGCACGCCGCCAACGAGACCCCAGGCAAGCATTCCGCCGCGATGAAAGAACTTCATGCCGTCTCCGCACGTGCAGGGAAAGCGCGTCGCCCGTCGGCGACGCGGCTAGTACAGATAGACTGCTACACCGGGCTTCAGATTCGGTGCAATCGCCTTCAGGTCCGACGCCCGGGCGCGAATCGCGCCGGGCAGCACGTATGACGAATCGTTCAGCGGCCCGACGCTTGGCAGCGAGTAGATCACCGTACCGCCATCGAGCATGATGGCCGCCGGGCCAAGTGCCCCCTTCAATCGCATTTCGCCAGGTGGTATGCCTCGGTCGCCGTAGACCCATTGCGGAAGCTCCGACACCGTCGAGTCGTCGATGAGCCGCTCGACGAGTCGCTTGCCGCGCGGTGCCGCGATCCGCAGCGTGTCCGCCCCCGTGCCGACGCGGCGCTCGGGTCCGACGGTGATCGGCATCTCACGCAGCATCGCGCCGCCGCGCTGGAGGTACATCACGCTGCTGTCGAGCGAGATGGAGAGATGGAGCGCGTCGTCGAGCTTTGCCTGCCGCTTGAACAATTCGACCATGACCTTCAATCGATTTTCGCTCTGCGCGAGCACGGCATCGGTCTTGTTGCGCTCGACGCCGGTCATCGACGCGCGCAACTCCGCCGTCTCGCGACGGTAACGAAAGTACTTGCGACCCAGCCATGCGTCGGCAGCGATGAGAATCACGAACGCGATTGCCATCGTCGCGATGATGCCGGGGTAGCTGTGCCGAAACTCACGCCATCCGACGCGACGTCGGTCGGTGCGCTCGCGCAGAGCGTCGCGTCGACGGCCCGGATCCCAATCTGGTGGCAGGGTTGGAGGCGTGGTCAATGAATGATTGGATGCGGTGAGACGGCGGGAATACAACGCGCTCAGCGAGATGACGCGATGCGCCTTGCCGGGATTACAGGCAAGCCGGATGCCGGACCCAGCCTTCTGGTAGTCGGGTACGGCACGGTCGGGTAGATTTCCCCTGCTCCGCGATCCGCTCCCCCTACGACATCACTGCATGAGCCCTGTCTCCCGACCCGCACCGGTCGTCCTTCTCGTACTCGACGGCTGGGGATATCGCGCCGAGAAAGAAGGCAATGCCATCGCGATGGCGAACGTGCCCACCTGGGACAAGCTGTGGGCAGGCGCGCCACGCACGTTGCTCGAAGCATCGGGCGAGGCGGTCGGGCTCCCGTGCGGACAGATCGGCAACAGCGAGGTCGGCCACCTGAACCTCGGTGCCGGTCGTGTCGTGCAGCAGGACCTCGTGCGGATCTCGAAGGCCATCAACGACGGCGATTTCTTTCGCAACGACGCGTTCCTCGCCGCGTGCAATCGCGCCAAGGAAAGCAACGGCACACTCCACCTCGTCGGTCTGATCGGGTCCGGCGGCGTCCACGCCATCGACACGCACCTGCTGGCGCTTCTCGACCTCGCGGAGCGCGAGCAGATGCCGCGCGTCGCCATTCACGCGATGCTCGACGGCCGCGACACCATGCCTCGCTCAGGGCTGGGCTATCTGGAGGAGCTCCTCGCGAAGGCAAAGGGACGCGCACACCTGGCGAGCCTCGGCGGACGCTACTTCGGCATGGACCGCGACCATCGTTGGGAGCGCGTGGAGCAGTGGTATCGGTCCGCCGTCACCGGGACGGGCCCGACGAGCAACGATCCGCTCGCGCTCGTGGCTGATGCCTACAGCCGCGGTGTGACCGACGAATTCCTGGTGCCGACGACCATCGTCGACGGTGCAGGCGTTCCCGTCGGACCCATGCGCGACGGCGATGCGGTGATCTGCTTCAACTATCGCTCCGACCGGATGCGGCAGATCGTGCGCGCGCTCACGAATCCCGGGTTCAATGGCTTCGACGTCGCAGATCGACCCAGGACGCTGGTCGTGACGATGACGTTGTACGACCAGACTTTCACCGCGCCCGTCGCGTTCCCGCCCCAGTCGATGGCGCGGATCGTGGCGGAGGTGGTGTCGGGCTCCGGGCTCACGATGTTGAAGACGGCGGAAACCGAGAAGTACGCGCATGTGACATACTTCTTCAACGGGGGCATCGAGGCACCGTTTCCCGGAGAGGATCGTCGCCTCGTGCCGAGCCAGAAGGTGGCGACATATGATCTTGCACCCGAAATGAGTGCCGCGGGTATCACCGACGTACTCTGCTCGGCGATCACCGCACGGGAGCATGATTTCATCCTCTGCAACTATGCGAACGCGGACATGGTCGGACATACGGGATCGATTCCGGCCATTCTCCAGGCGGTGGAAACAGTGGATCGCTCGCTCGCACGGGTGGTCGCCGCGGCGAGCAAGGCTGGTGTACGCCTGTTGGTCACCGCCGATCACGGCAACTGCGAGATGATGATCGATCCGGAGACTGGCGGCCCGCACACGGCGCACACCACGAATCCGGTGCCATTCCTCGTGGTCGATGAGAATGGCGCGCACGGATTGCGGGAGGGGGGCGCGCTGTGCGATGTGGGCCCGACCATCCTGCGACTGCTCGGCCTCGAACAGCCGAGCGAAATGACGGGACGCGACCTGCGTCTCAGCTGAAACACTTTTCAACAGAAAATGAGAGATCGAGTGAAGGCATTGATGGTCGGAGCGGTGGCGCTCTTCGCGGCCGCTCCCGCATTGGCGCAGATCGTCGGCCACGTGCCGGAGAAAAGTCCGTACCTCGACCTCGAATACAGTTCGGAGCTGACGCTGGAAGGCGGGTATCTGAGGACGCGACACGATCCCGCGGGCATCGCACCGCAAAATCGGTCGATCCTCGGTGCGCGCTACGAGATCACGCTGGCGGGGCCGTTGGCGTTCAGTGCTGACGTGGTGAGCGGGGCCGGATCGCGCAACGTCATCGATCCCTTGAAGCCTGCCGCCACGCGTAACATTGGCACGGCGTCAAATCAAGTGACGGCCGCTGACCTGGCGCTCGCGCTGAACCTCACGGGAACGCGGACCTGGCATGATCTCGTGCCGCAGCTGCGAGCGGGTGCGGGCGTGATTTCAAGCAAGGCGCGGGACGACTCCTCCGGCTTCGCGTTCGGCACTCGCTTTGCATTCGTGATCGGTGGCGGGCTGAAGTTCGTGCCGGCGAATAGTCGTTTCCAGCTTCGGGCGGATTATACCGACCGGATCTTCAAGCTCGACTATCCCGACGCGTACTACAGAATCGCCTCCGACAATACGGCGGTGCTTCCGGGGACCACGGCGAAGTCGTTCTACACGCATCACACCGCGCTCACGGTGGGCGTGTCGTACCTCTTCCGACGCTGAGCCAGGTGCCGCCCCGACTCTTTCGACGGCGGCGATCATGGCACGCGACTACGAAGACCTGCACAACATCGAGGAGCTCGATGACAACGAGCTCCGTGAGCTCGTCCGCGAGCAGCTGCGCGAGCACGCCTCGCTCGACATCGATGAGATCACGGTGCACGCGCAGCAAGGCAAGGTGACGCTGTCGGGCCGGGTGGGCAACGACGGCGAGCGCCGTGTCGCGGAACACGTCCTCACCGACGTACTCGGCATCGAGGACTTCCAGAACGACCTCGTTGTCGACTCGCTGGCGCGGGCGCAGAACTCCGAAGCGGCCGACGAAAGCATCGCCGAAGACGAGGAGCGCGGCGGCGGACTCCGTGGCGACATCGAGGTCTCCATGACCGACGAATCCGCGCATCTCGCCGATGGCGCCGATGACGACCTCACTGGTACGAGCGACTACCAGAAGGTCATGGAAGACGGCCTGACGTACAACCCGCCCACGAGCCCGACCGCGGAAGGAATGCGCGGCTCCGATGCGGGACCAGAGGAGATGGGCGGCCGGCACTGACTGCTGGGACGATAGGACGATAGGATGATAGGAAGATAGGAAAGGCCTATCATCCTATCCTCCTATCATCCTATCCTCCTCTTCATGCCAACCTACCTCACGCGACGCATCAACTTCGCCGCGGCTCACCGGTATCGAATCGCCGAGTGGAGCGACGCGCGAAATGAGGCGACGTTCGGTGCTTGCTCGCGCGTCAGCTACCATGGGCACAGCTACACATGCGACGTCACCGTCTGTGGTACCGTCGATCCGGTCACTGGCTTCGCCGTCGATCTCGGACGGCTGGATGCGGTCCTGCAGGCCGAGGTTCGCGACCGGTTCGACCACCGCAACATCAACGTGGACGTGCCCGAGTTCGCCGCCGGCATGCTGATGCCGACGGGTGAGAATCTCGCCCGTTTCATCTGCGAGCGGGTCCAGGCGGCGCTCGGCGTTGCTTCCCGCGTGACGCGCGTCGTCGTGGCGGAAGATGCAACCCTCAGCGCCACCTACGAGCCCGACTGAGTTCCTTCCGGGCGACCGGCCTTGCGTGACCTTTCCGCTGGCTGGGTCGTGAGCAGAGGCACCTGAGCTCGCAAGCCGCGCGGGCCCGTCGATTGCCTTGTTCATCATCCGTGTCCACCGCATCTCCGCCTCGCTCCAGCACCGTAAGAAGCGCCACGGCCGAGCAACTCGCGCCGGTGCTTCGCGCGCATGCCGAAGTGATGCGCGGTTGCACGCCGATCGTGGATGTCGAGGCGGCACGGGCGCACGTGGTGAATGGACAGGTTGCCTACGACGCGCTTCCGGTGATTCGGTCGGTCGGTGATCTCGCCTCCGCGTTCGTGCGGTTGCTTGATGCGTTCGAGGTCGCCGGCATGGTTTCGAATGAGGAGCGACGCGCCGTGCTCGCCACCGACTTCGACATCGACGACCTGGTGTGCGGGTGGTTCATGGGCGACCACATCCCGCGTGACGCCCTGCGCCGGGTGGCGCAGCAGGTCGCCATAGCACTCGGAAACGCGATCCTCCACCGGGCCACGTCACTGGTGGGCCGCCCCGTGCTGTGGCAAGCATGGAGCAGGACAGCGTGTCCGTGTTGTGGCAGCTCGCCGGACATTGCGCTCACCGACGGCGGCATCCGGACGCTCGTCTGCGCGCGCTGCGATGCGGAATGGCGCGCGTCTCGCGTCGGATGTCTCGGCTGCGATGCACCGGACTCACCTTCCCACATCGCGCGCATCGCGAACGCGGCGCTGGGCTACGATCTCGTCATGTGCAACTCGTGCGGGCGGTTCATGAAGGAGCGTCCGCGCCGTGGCACGTCGCCCCTGCTCGTCGAGCGCGCCATCACGGCGGAGCTGGACAGGGCCGCGGAGCTGCGAGGTCTTCGCATCTGAGCGGACTTCTCCAGCGATCCCGTTGCGTAGGCGTCGTTCTCGCGGGAGGCCAGGCACGCCGGTTCGATGGCGTTCCGAAGGGCCTCGCGACGGTGGACGGCATCCGCATCGCGGACCGGGTGCTCGCGATGCTGCGCGGCGCGACCGACGCACAGCTCGTCGTCAGCAATGAGGGCGACGCGCAGCAATGGTTTCCATCGCTCCCCGTTTTTGCGGACGCACAGCGAGGACTTGGGCCGCTCGCCGGCCTGGAGACAGCCTTGCGCGCCGCGGCCGGCACATCGGTGCTCGTCGTCGCGTGGGACATGCCGTTCGTCACTACGCCGCTGCTGCGTGGCATGCGTGCGCTCGGAGAAATCGGGTATCCGGCGGTCGTGCCGGAGCACGGCGAGGGGCGTGTGCTCGAACCGCTGTGCGCCTTCTACGCGGCGGAAGCGCTCGACGTCTGCTCGACCCTACTCCAGCGCGGGGAACGGTCTGCGAGGTCGCTCTTCGAGGCACTTCCGGGCGCGATCACCATTCCGGACCGCGTCCTGGTGCAACATGGTGATCCGGATCGGCTCTTTCTCAGCGTGGACACGCAGGCGGAGCTCGAGGCGCTCGCCGGCCTTCTGCCTCGACTGTCGCACACGCCTCGACGCTGAGGAGCGCGTCAGGCATCTTTCGGGCGTTGCGAGTGCGTGCACGCGCCGAAGGGCACGCTTCCCAGATACCAGAACAATCATGTTGCGCCGCGCCCTCCTCGTCGCCGCCAGCGCCATCCTTGCCGGGTGCGCGTCCGCTGGCACTCCAGCAGCTCCGATAGCCGCAGGCCCAGCGCCCGACGCCCGCGTGGCGCTCCGGCAATTCCTCGACACTCTGGTCGATGCGCCGGAATTCCGGAGCGCACAGTGGGGCATCCTCGTCGTCGATCCGGCGCGCGCCGAAACGTTGTTCGCGCGGAATGCCGACAAGCTCTTCATGCCGGCGAGCAACATGAAGTTGCTCACCGGAACCACCGCGCTGGCGCAGCTCGGCGCCAACTACCGCTGGAGCACGTCGATGCTCGCCCGCGGCGTGGTGCGCGACAGCACGTTGTTCGGCGACCTGATCGTGAAGGGCAACGGCGATCCATCGATCAGCGCGCACATGCAGAAGGGTGACGCACTCGCACCTCTTCGCGCGCTGGCGGACTCGCTGCGCGCGCATGGCATCGCACGGGTGCGCGGGAGGCTCGTCGCGGCACCGTCGCCATTTGTCGACTCACCGCTGGGATATGGCTGGTCGTGGAGCGATCTCGATGATTCCTACTCAGCGGGCGTCGACGCGCTCTACTTCAACGAGGGCTTCACGGAAGTCGTCGTGCGCGGTGGTGCGCGCGCGGGCGATCCCGTCCGCGCCACCACGCGACCCGCTTCGACGTACCCAGCGCTGATCGTGAATGCGCGGACGGTGGCCATGCTCGCGCGCAATGCCTCCGGGAACGACTCGGCCGCTGCACATGGCATCACGGTCAGCCAGGACTCATCGCACGCAGGAGTGCTCGTCGAAGGCACCATCGCAGCAGGCGACAGCATGGTGGTCGAGATCACCTTCCGTCGGCAGACGGAGGCGTATCTTGCGGCATTGAAGGAGGCGATGGTTGCGCGCGGCATCACCGTCGAACCGGCGTCCTCGGAAGCGACCGGCGATACGCGGCCGCTCTTCACCATGATGTCGCCGCGGCTGGCGGAGGTGCTTCCCTATTTCGAGAAGCCGTCGCAGAACCAGATCGGCGAGATCCTTTTCAAGACACTCGCGCTCGAGAAGACGGGTGTTGGCCGTGCGGACAGCGCGGCGCACGTCGTCGAGCGTCAGGTGCTCGCGTGGGGCGCCGCACCGGATGGCTTTGCGGTGCGCGACGGCAGCGGTCTCTCGCGCCACGACTACGTTTCGCCGAGAACACTGGTGCACGTGCTCGACGCGATTCGCCTCAATCCGGACTTCAAGCTGTTCTACGACGCAATGCCGATCGCCGGTGTGGACGGAACGATTCGCAACCGCATGAAGGGCACGGCCGCCGAGGGCAACGTGCATGCGAAGACCGGAACGCTCGACAAGGCGCGATCGCTGTCGGGGTATGTGACGACCGCTGACGGCCGTATGCTCATCGTGAGCGCGCTGTGCAACAACTACGTGGTGCCAACGCGCCGCGTCGATCGTGTCACCGACGCACTCGGCGCCTATCTCGCGGCGATGCGGCTGTCGCCCTGACGTGACCGTCACCCGGCTCGACGTGAGGGAGGCCAGCGCGCACATGCTTCACGGCGTGCGCGCCATCGGGACGGAGGAAGTCGGGATCGAGGAAGCGCTTGGCCGAGTGCTCGCGGCGGACGCGACGTCGACGATCTTCCTTCCTCCGCGCGACAACTCGAGCATGGACGGGTTTGCGGTTCGCGCCGCCGACGTACGTGGGGCCGCCTCTGCCAGTCCGCTGCGATTGCGTGTGATCGGCACAATTGCGGCGGGCTCGCCAGCGACGCGACCGTTGCAACCGGGCGAGGCCGCGAGGATCATGACAGGAGCGTACGTCCCGGATGGTGCAGATTCCGTGATTCGCGTGGAGGATACGACGGCGGTCGTCGACGCGAGCGACATGGTGAACATCGGCGATGACCGCGACGCAGGTCGCAACATTCGCCGACGCGGTGAGGACGTTCAAGCCGGTGCGGTCGTGATGCGGGCGGGTACGCCGTTCAGCGCGGCGCATATTGGCGTTCTCGCGTCGATCGGACATGCGAGGCCGATGGTGTTCCAGCGTCCGAGGGTTGCCATCCTCGCGACCGGAGACGAGCTCGTTCCGCTCGATCGATTTGACGACGTCGTCCGGGGAGATCGGATCGTATCGTCCAACAGCTATGCCCTTGCCGCGGCAGTTCGGGCTGCCGGCGGCGAGCCTGTCCCACTCGGCATCTCGCCGGATGATCCAGCCACTCTTGCTGAGCGTTTGCGCGAAGCGGAGGGATGCGACCTCGTGCTCACGTCGGGCGGCGTGTCGGTCGGGGACTTCGACTACACTCGGCGCGTGGTGTCGGAGCTCGGCGGCACTCTCTCGCTCTGGCGCGTCCGCATGCGCCCGGGCGCGCCGCTCGGATTCGGGACTCTGTTTGGCGTGCCGTGGCTCGGACTTCCTGGCAATCCTGTATCTGCGCTCGTGACTTTCGAGTTGTTCGGGCGACCCCTGCTCCGCACGCTGGGCGGCCACGCGCGACCGCATCGACGGACCTTCATGGTTGCAACTGCCGAGACAATTCAACTCGGTGCGCCATTGACGCACTTCCTTCGGGTGGTGCTGGAGCAAGGAGCGGGACCACATCCGCTTGCACGGACGACCGGCTCGCAGAGCTCCGGCATCCTTACGTCGATGTCCTCCGCCGATGCGCTGCTGATCGTGCCGCCCGACCCGCGCGAGGTGTCCGCGGGGACGACGTTGCGCGCACTTCCACTCGACGGCGACCTCGGTGCGAGCGAGGTGTTCCTTGGCTGACAAGGGTACATCGCGAGACTATGGCGATCTAAGAGCGGAGCTCATCCGCCGCTTTCGCACCACGACGCGATCACTCCGTGTCGCTGAGCGCGACGTCGCGTTACTGAGTCCCGCGAACGCGGATGACCTTATCAGCGAGGACGATTACGTCGCTGACGAGCGCCTGCCCTACTGGGCGGATCTCTGGCCGTCGGCGCAGATACTGGCAAATGAAGTCGCAATCATGCGGCTGAAGGGATTGCGGGTGCTGGAGCTGGGGTGCGGACTTGGTGTGGTCGCCCTTGGGGCGGCGATGGCCGGAGCTAAGGTGACGGCGACGGACTACTACGACGACGCGCTCCTCTTCGCGGAGCTCAATGTCGCTGTCGCCACCGGCCAAACGATTGCGACGCGCATGGTCAACTGGATGGACATGCCCGTCGACCTCGGCAAGTTCGACGTCGTGCTCGCGTCAGACGTGCTGTACGAACATCGCTACGCGGCGATGGTGGCTGACGCGATCGCGAAGACGCTCGTGCGCGGCGGCGAAGCGATCGTCGCGGATCCGGGCCGCATCGCGCTCGATGAATTCCTCGAGGAGTGCCGGGATCGCGGGCTGGCCAGCGAGAGCGATGCGCGGCCATTCGTCGAGGGGGAGATCAAGCAGACGATTACCCTGCACAGGCTGCATTGGCGGACTGACTGACTGACTTTGGGAGGATAGGAGGATAGGAGGATAGGAAGATAGGAGAGCTTGAGCTTCTATCATCCTATCATCCTATCATCCTGCCGCCAGTTGCGCGGCTACGACCTCGGAAATGTCGTACACAGGCACTTCGGATCCCGTCGCCTTCACGCCGTCCGTGATCATCGTCATGCAGAACGGGCACGCGACCGCGATCGCATCGGCGCCCGTCGCAAGCAGCTCCTCGCTGCGCTCGGTGTTGATCCGCTTGCCGATGCGCTCCTCCATGAACATGCGGCCGCCGCCAGCGCCGCAGCAGAGACCGCGGTCCTTGTTACGTGGCGCTTCCACGAGGTTGATCACGGGCAACGCGCGCTTCATCGATGCGCGAGGTGCTTCGTACACCTCGTTGTAGCGGCCGAGGTAGCAGCTGTCATGGTAGGCCACGGTGAGTTGCTGTCCTTCGGCTGTCTTCAGCGGAACGCGATCTTCCTGGAGGAGCCGCTCGATGTACGTCGAGTGGTGGATGACCTCGTAGTTGCCGCCGAGCTGCGGGAATTCATTGCCCATCTGGTGGAAGCAGTGCGGGCAGTGCGTGACGATCGTGGTGACCTCATAGCGATCGAGCGTCTCGATCGTGTCCTTGGCGAGCGTCTGATAGAGGTATTCATTGCCCATGCGACGCGCCGGGTCGCCATGGCAATGCTCTTCCTGGCCGAGGATCGCGAAGCTGATGTCGCAGGACTGCATGATCTTCGCGAAGGCGACGGTGATCTTCTTCGCGCGATCGTCGAAGGATCCCATGCAGCCGACCCAGAACAGCACGTCCGGCCGCTCGCCACGCTCGTGCAGCTCGGCCATCGTGGCGATGTTCATTCCCTGCGCCCAGTCGGCGCGGTCGCCGGGGTTGAAGGCCCAGGGTGAGCCGTTGCGCTCGAGGGACTGGAACACCGGCTGCAACTCCTCGGGGAATCGCGATTCTGTAAGAACGAGGTTGCGGCGCAGGGAGTTGATGACGTCGAGCTGGTCAATGGACACAGGGCATTCCGTGACGCACGCGCGGCAGCTCGTGCACGCCCAGAGCTCCTCCTCCGTGATGTAGGTGTCGAGCAGTCGGTGCTCCATCACCTCTTCGGGGGTCTTCGCGCCGGCGTCGTCGCCTTCGCCGTGCACGAGGGCCGAGCGCATGAAGTCCATGCGGTCGCCGAGGACGACAGGAGCCTTCTCCATCAGCCGCTGGCGCGTGTTGATGATGATCTTGCGCGGGCTGAGCGGCTTGCCGGTGATGTTGGCGGGACAAGCGGAGGTGCAGCGTCCGCATTCGGTGCAGGAGTATCCGTCGAGCAGGTTCTTCCAGGTCAGGTGCTCAACGTCGCTCGCGCCGAACTGCTCGACGTCGGCCTCGAGGTCCATGTAGCGCATCGCGCCGGGCGTGCCCGGCCCGCTCGTGTTCGAGAAGAACACGTTGATGAGCGATGTCGCGACGTGGAGGTGCTTCGAGTACGGCAGGTAGTTCAGGAAGGCCAGGATCAGGAGCGCGTGCGACCACCAGAAGAGCTTGAAGCGGAAGAAGGCCGCGCGTGGGCGCATCATGTGCGAGATCCAGGTGCCCAGCGGACGCGACACGATCTTCTCGGTTCCGACAGCGTCCGGAATGGCGGCGTACAGGAACGCGTTCGTGAGCAGCAGCGTAATCATCAATCCGGCAATCATGCTGAGGATGATGATCGCGTCGGTATGTTCGAGGTTGTCGCCTTCGAGTCGCCGGGGGTGCAGGATGACCCGGCGAAATAGTGCGAAGCCGACGGCAAGGATCACGAGCAGGGCGAAGATGTCCTGCGATGCCGAGTATGCCTCGTAAAGCGGGCGTGGGAGGATCCTTGCGTAGGAGAACGGCGGGAAGACGCCGGAGATCAGGATCTCGACGGTGCCAGCGGTGAGCACCATGAAGCCCCAGAAGATGAGGGCGTGCATGGGTCCGGCGACGGGATCGCGGAAGATCTTTTTCTGCGCGATCCCGATCGTGAGGACGTTCTTGAGTCGGGTGAGGGGGTGGTCGGTGCGGTCCTCGGGGAGGCCGAGGTTGAGGTAGGCGGTGAGGCGTTGAACGTTCAACGCGAAGAAGCCTGCCGCGATGACGAGGACGAATAGGAAGATGGCGTTCTGAGGGATCATCGCATCACGGCGTTCGCGGAGTGGGGGATGGAGACTCCTAGTGCTTCTTCGCTTCTCGCACGGCCGCCGTCAATGCAGGCACCACCTCGAGCACGTCGCCGACGATCCCATAATCGGCGACCTTGAAGATCGGCGCTTCCTTGTCCTTGTTGATCGCGACGATCGTCTTCGACGTCCGCATACCGGCGAGATGCTGGATCGCTCCCGAGATGCCAACCGCTATGTAGAGCTGCGGACTCACCTGGCGACCCGTCTGCCCGATCTGGTCGCTGTGCGGCCGCCATCCGTCATCCGTCACCGCACGCGTCGCACCGACCGCCGCATTTCCGAACGCATCCGCAAGATCCTCGACCAGCTTGAAGTTCTCGGCCGCCTTGAGTCCACGTCCGCCGGAAATGATGATCGATGCTTCGCCGAGATCCGGACGGCCCTTCGCGCCTTCCTTTACCTCGACCACAGTGACGACAGGCGTCGTCGGAGCCACGGCAGCGATCGGCTCTACCTTGGCGGCCTTGGCGTTTTCCTTGGCGGTGAAGGCGCTCGGACGAATGCTGATGACAACCGGCGAACCAGTGATCGCAAGTGTGACGATGACCTTGTTCGCATAGCCCGGATGCTTCACGGTCAGCGTGTCGCCGCTGGCGGCGAGTTCGGTGACGTCGCTCGCGATGGGGACGTCGAGCTTCGCCGCGATGCGAGGGCCGAGATCGCGCCCCTGCGCCGAAAAGCCGAGGACGACCGCGCGATACGCGCCGCTCTTCGCCCGTTCGGCGATTGTAGCGGCGATCGACTCACGCGCGAAGTTGGCGAAGGCCGCACTCTCGGCTACAAGGACGACGTCAGCGCCGTAGGTGCCGAGCGGCGCGACCTTGGCCGCGATGCCGGGCGCGCCGACGACGAGCGCGTGCACTTCGCCACCACCCGTTGCGTCGGCGAGTTGGCGAGCGGCCGTCACCGCCTCGAATGCAATCTTGCGC
>DAIUFP010000005.1:0-119501 GCA_036844565.1 Gemmatimonadaceae bacterium
CGGCGAGCTCCGCCTCCCCCGACCTCGACGCCTTCGCGCATCATTGGCAGGATGAAGCGGATGCGGCGTATCTCTACCGCCTGCTCGCCGACGCCGAGCCTGACGCGAACAAGCAGGACATCTATCGACGTCTCGCGGACGTCGAAGATCGGCACCTCGAGATCTGGGCCGCGCTGCTTGCCAACCACGGCCGCACCATCGGCCCGCATCGGCCGACGGCGCGCACGCGCATCCTGGCGTTTCTCGGGCGGCGCTTCGGGCCCGGGTTTCTGCTGCCGATGCTGCTCGCGGAAGAAGGGCGTGAGGTAAAGGCCTATCTCGACATGCACCGGAGGACCGGCCGCAACGTGGCCGGTCGTGACGAAGCGCTGCTACTGGCGAAGGAGTCTGCCGAGCACGCCACGACGCTGAATGCGGTCGCCGGTCGGACGGGTGAGCCATGGCACAGGACGGGCGCCGGTGGGTTCCTGCGCAACGTCGTCTACGGATTCAACGACGGCCTGACTGCCAACTTCGGCCTCGTCGCCGGCGTGATCGGCGCCTCGACTGGCGTGAGCGATCACAACGTCATCGTCGCGGGTGTCGCCGGACTCATCGCTGACGCGCTCTCGATGGGCGCCAGCGGCTACCTCGCGGCGCAGAGCGAGCGCGAGGTATATGCCCACGAAATCGCGATGGAGCGCGACGAGATCGCGTTGATGCCGGAGATCGAGCGCGACGAGCTGGCGCTCATCTATGAAGCGAAGGGCATCGACCGCGATCACGCGTACGCGCTCGCCACGCAGGTGATGGCGGACCCGGAACAGATGCTCGCCGAGCAGGTACAGGAGGAGCTCGGCATCAGTGAGGCGACGAGCTCGCCGCTGCGCGAAGCCTGGATCACGGGCACGGCGACGGCGATTGGCGCGCTGATTCCGGTGCTTCCGTTCTTCTTTCTCAGCGGACGCATCGCGGCGTTCGTCGCGTTCGGAGTGGCCATGCTGTCGCACTGGATCGTTGGCGCAGCGCGTGCAGTATTCACGGGCCGCGGCGTGTTCCGCTCGGGCATGGACATGTTCGTCGTCGGCCTTGGCGTGGCGGCGGTTGGCTATTTCGTTGGAGGGTGGATCGCGCGGCTGCTCTGACGCACCTGGTCGTACATTTCGCTTCCGCGCGTGCGGAATCACAGTTCGGTCCTTCATCCCATATCAGCACCACATGCGACTTTCGAACGCAACCTTCGCGGCCATCCTGGTCGGCACGCTGGCGGCCACCGCATCGGCACAGACGTCTGGGCCACCCGCTACCAATCCGCCCGCACCCGTGCCACGCACCCAGTCGGACTACTATGTCCCGATGTTCGGCGGAACGGCCGGCATCGCGCTTCCCGTCGGTCGTCTCTCGGACGACCACGCCGCCGGCTACGCATTCGGCGCGGTGGCCGAGTATGCGGTTGCCAACCAGCCGTATTCCTTGCGAGCGGAGGGCATGTTCCAGCGCTTTGCGCTCAAGTCGAACCGCACCGCGGGCCGCGACGTCAACCTGCTCGATATCGGCGCCTCGGTCGTCTATCGCACCGACATGGTGTCGCAGGCACGCCCGTTCGTGACGGGCGGCATCGCGATCTACAACGCGACGGACGAAGGCACGCGACCCGGGATCAACGGCGGCGCGGGCGTGGAGATTCCCCTGACGGGTTTCTCGGCGGTCGCGGAAGCACGGCTGCACTTGATGCTCGCCGACCAGCGGCCAATCATGACAATCCCGTTTACCATCACTATTCGGTTTTGACCGCTGGGGTCTGACGGTCAGACCTCCAGCAGGTCAGACAACCAAGTTCAGCATGCGTCCCGGCACGAAGATGATCTTCTTCGTCGGGCCCGTAACGAACTTCGCCACGCCGGGCTCCGCCATCGCAGCGGCGATCGCGTCGTCCTGGCTGGCGTCCTTCGGCAGCGTGATCGTGCCACGCGTCTTGCCGTTCACCTGCACCGCCATCGTCACCGTGCTCTCGACCAGCAGCGCCGGGTCGTAGCTCGGCCAGCCGCCGTCGAACACGCTCGTCGCATTGCCGAGCAGCGACCAGAGCTCCTCGGCGATGTGCGGCGCGAAGGGGCTGACCATCTGCACCAGCGGGCGCACTTCATCGACGTGCGGCTTCCGCTCGCCCGACCGCATGCTGTTCATGTACTCCATCATCGCGGCGATCGCGGTGTTGTAGCTCAGCTTCGCGATGTCGTCGCCGACCTTTCGGATCGTCTGGTGCAGCTTGCGCCGCACCTCGGGATCGACGTCGCCGTCCGTGCGCGCGTCATGCACCGACCGCCACAACCGGTCGAGGAAGCGCTTCACGCCGGAGATGCCCTTGTCGCGAAAATCGCCGCCCTCCTCGTACGGTCCGAGGAACATCAGGTACGTGCGGAACGCATCGGCGCCCCACTCCGTGATGTACTCGTCCGGATTCACGACGTTGCCCTTGCTCTTCGACATCTTCGCGCCGTCGCGCACGATCATGCCGTGCGCGCGGAAGCGCGTGAACGGCTCCTCGAAGTCGATGAAGCCCGCATCGTGCAGCACCATCGTCACGAAGCGCGAATACAGCAGGTGCAGCACCGCATGCTCGTTGCCGCCGATGTAGCTGTGCACGGGCAGCCACCGCTTGGTCAGCGCCGGATCGAACGGCACGTCGTCGCGATCGGTGCTCGGATACCGCAGGAAATACCAGGCGCTGTCGAGGAAGGTGTCGCTCACGTCGGTCTCGCGGCGCGCCGCCTTACCGCACGTCGGACACGTGGTGTGATACCACTCCTCGCTGCGCGCGAGCGGACTCACCCCCGAATCATCGGGACGGAAATCCTCGAGCTCCGGCAGCAGCACCGGGAGCTGGTCCTCGGGTACGGGCACCACGCCGCAGGCGTCGCAGTAGACGATCGGGATGGGCGGCCCCCAGTAGCGCTGGCGCGAGATGCACCAGTCGTGCAGCCGGTAGTTGACGACAGGAATGCCCGCCTTGTGCGACGCAAGCTCCGTCACGATCGCCGACTTTCCCTCGGACACGCTCAGTCCGTTGAAGCGTCCCGAATTCACCAGGTGGCAATTGTCCGTCTCGGTGAAGGCCGCATCCCGGATCGACGTGTCCAATGCGTGTCCTTCGCCGGCGATTACGCGAACGATTGGCAGGTCGTAGATCAGCGCGAACTCGTGATCGCGCTCGTCGTGACCCGGTACCGCCATGATTGCACCAGTGCCGTACTCCATCAGCACGTAGTCGGCGAGCCAGACCGGGATCAGCTGTCCCGTGCCCGGATTCGTGGCGTATGCACCGGTGAAGACTCCTGTCTTTTCCCGCGTCGTTTTCCGCGTGACGAGATCCTGTCGCGCGGCGCGAGCGACGTAGTCCTGCACCGCGTCGCGCCTGTCGTCCGACGTGATCGTGCCCACGAGCGGATGCTCCGGCGCCAGCACGAGGTACGTCGCACCAAAGATCGTGTCGGCGCGCGTGGTGAACACGCGGATCTCCGTCGTGCTCACCGTGACCTCGCCTGAGTGCCCCGCGGTAGCCGTCGCACTCCCGGCGAACTCCATGACGTCCTGCACGACGAACGCGATCTCCGCGCCCTCGGACTTGCCGATCCAGTTGCGCTGCGCGGTCAGCGTGGTCTCGGACCAGTCGAGCTTGTCGAGGTTCGCCAGCAGGCGGCCCGCATAGTCCGCGATGCGGAAGAACCACTGCTCCAGGAAGCGCTGCTCGACCATCGTTCCGCAGCGCTCGCACGCGCCGCCGATGACCTGCTCGTTGGCGAGCACGGTCTTGTCGAACGGACACCAGTTGACCGCCGCCTTCTTCTTGTAGGCCAGCCCCTGCTTATACAATTGCAGGAAGACCCACTGCGTCCAGCGGTAGTACGAGGGATCCGTCGTGGACAGCTCGTGGCGCCAGTCGACCATGAGGCCGGTGCGCTGCACCTGCCGGCGGAAATTGTCGATGTTCCGGGGGATCAGCTCACCCGGATGCACCCCGACCTTGATCGCATAGTTCTCGGAATGAATGCCGAACGCATCGAAGCCGAACGGCTCGAATACCGTGTGCCCCTGCAGCCGCTGGAATCGTCCATGGATGTCGTTCCCCGTGAACGCGAACAGGTTGCCGACGTGCAGGCCCTCTGCGCTCGGATACGGGAACATCATCAGCGCGTAGTAGGGCCGCGCGCCATGCTCCAGATCGGGCGCGTTGGTACCTTCCGCACGCCAGCGCTCCTGCCACTTTTGTTCGACGGCGGCAGGATCATACCCCGCGGGCTGTTCGCCGACGGGATGGAATGTCACGAGGTCTGTCATTGTCTTGCGGCTCGGCGCTGGGACCTCGGGGCAGCTCGATCGAGTCGGCTGCGAATGAACGTAGGTCTCTTGCTGCAATTTAGTGCCGGGAGAGGGGCATTCAAGCACGTCGCGACGCCGTCGCGTGCGATTGCCGCTCTCGCACGACCTCATGCACCCGCTGCTGAGCATCGATGATGCGCTTTTCGCTCTTCGCTCCAATTGAAGCACGCGGGGCTCCATCGCTCCACCACCGATTCATCGTGGCAGCGGGCGTGTTCGGCACCATAGCGCTCCTCGTACTGGGCGCCACGGCCAGCCGCCTGCTCCGCGACCAGATCGCTCGTGAGAGCGACACGCACATCGCGGATGCCGCGCAACGCGCGCTGGTGACCGTTTCGCAAGACATCGACGACCGCAGGCGCCTCGCGCAAGTCGTTGCGCTCGCTCCGGAAATCGTGAGCGCAGCCCGCCAGGCGGGAGTGCGCGCACAGGCGCTCGGCATCGTCGGAGCGGACATTGCCACCCTGGAACGGCGCTTCGACGCCGACCGGTCACTGAACATTTCGGCGGCGGCGAGAACGTACCTCACGGAAGCACTCGTTCCCCTGGATGGGGCCGAGGTGCTCCTCACTGACGCGAACGGCTATTCGGCCGTCAGCACGCGCCGGACGTCGGACTTCGTCCAGAGTGATGAAGCCTGGTGGAAGAATGCATGGCGCGATGGACTCTCGGTGCCGGAAATCGGATACGACTCCTCTGCTGCCCAGACGACGATCTCGATCGCCGCCACTGTCAGTGAAGGGAAAGAAAAGGTGGGCGTCGTGAAGATTGCATTCAGCGTGGAGCCGCTCGTCAAGGCGATGAGCTCGGCCGGTGGCGCAATACGCATCGACATACTCGACTCGCTCGATCGCATCCTCCTCAGCTCCGACCCCTCGCGACTCGGGCACATCCTTTCCTTCAGCGGCGTCCGCACAGATACCGCGCACGCCACGGCAGTGACGATCGACGGCGTCTTCGAACGGGCGACGGTGCTCTCCTCCAGCTCGCGACGCTGGCGGGTGGCGGCACACGAGCCTGAATCCGAGCTCGCGACTGCCCTTCGCTCATCCACGTATGGCGTGATTGCCGCATCCGGCGTGCTGTTGCTGGCGCTGCTGCTGCTGCTCTATTCCATCAACCGCTTTCTCGATCGACGCCTGTCCGAGCCCGCTCGAGAGCTCGCCGAGGCCGCCGAGGCGGTTGCGGGTGGCGACTTTGCGGTGGAGGTGAGCCGCGTCACCACGGACGACGAAATGGGTCGGCTCAACCGAGCCGTGAGTGCGATGGTGATCGAGCTCCGGCGACTGGCTCAGGCCATCGCGGTTTCCGCGCGTGAGACAGGCGCGATGTCCTCGGAGATCACGGCCGGATCCGAGGAGATGGCGGCGACCGCCGGCGAGATCGCGCACACCGCCAGCGACCTCTCCGCACAGTCCACGACGATGGCGGAGTCCATCGCAAGCATCGCCGAATCCGCCGGCACGCTGCGAAGCCTCGCGGCGTCGATGGACGAAGGCGCTCGCGAGGGCGTCGTGCGCAACTCCGCGCTACGCACCCTCGCACTCGAGAATCGCGCCGGCCTGGACGCGACGCATGAATCCCTGAGCGGACTCGCGAAGGACGTGCAGGAGAGCGAGGCGGCGATAAACGCGCTCAGCGACGCCAGTGAAGAGATTCGCACGTTCGTCACCCTCGTGCGAAAGCTCGCGCGACAGTCCAAGCTGCTCGCACTCAATGCCGCCATGGAGGCAGCGCGCGCCGGAACGCAGGGTGCCGGCTTCGCCGTTGTTGCTTCAGAGGTGCGGCGGCTGGCGTCGATGTCGACGGACGCCGCGGAACGCACCGAGGCCATCGTGCGGACCGTACTCCTCGGCATCGATGCATCGCGCGAGTCCGCGGGCCGCGCGGTGGAAACGGCGGGGCGCGTGCGAATCGCTACCGCGAAGGCATCGGAATCGTTCACCGATATCGAGACAGCCGTCGCCGAGGCGGAGCTGTGGACAGCGTCGATCGAGGAAACCGCTGCGACCACGAGCCAGCTCGTCGTGGAGATGACGCATCAGCTCGAGTCGCTCGCGGGCGGGACGGAGACGTTCGCTGCGTCCATGGAGGAGATTGCGGCGTCGAGCGAGGAGCAGAGCGCCAGCACGCAGGAAATCGCCGGCGCCGCCAACCAGCTTGGCTATGCCGCCGACCGGCTGTCGAAGCTCGTCGGCGGGCTGCGCACGCAGGAATCGCGGGCGACGACCGACGTTCCACCTTCGAAGCCGGAGCGTCCCGCCATGGAAGCTCCGGACTTCAGCTCGCCGGTCGTAACGCCGGCGTAGCGTGAAGGCGGGGGACGCCGGCTAGCGACTCGCCGGCCGCTCTCCGCGCTTGAACAGGAAGGCGGAGGTCACGAAGCGCGCGCCCTGCGCATCGCATACCGCGAATCGGCTGCCCTCATAGCAGCACGTGCCCGCGAACTCGCCCTTCTTGTTGATCGCGTAGAAGTCGAGGTCGAAGTACGGCCGGCTATTGCTGCTCAGCAGGCGCTTTTCCGTCATGGCGATCACGCGCTCCATGACCTTCATGAGTGCCGCCTCGGGAGACATGCCCATGCGCATGAATTCCACCGCCAGAAAAGCGCCGCACACCTTGATGTTTGCCTCGCCTCGGCCGGTGGACCCCGCCGCGCCGACCTCGTTGTCGCAGTACTGCCCGGCGCCGATGATCGGACTGTCGCCCACTCGCCCCGGCACCTTCCAGGACATTCCACTCGTCGTGGTGACGGAGCCGAGGTCTCCCGATGCCGTGAGCGCGTTCATGTTGATCGTGCCGTAAGTGTGCGGCACGCCGCGCTCGTCGAGGAAGATGTGGTCGTCGCGCTCGTCCGCGTCCTGGCGAAATGCGGGCATGCGCATGGAAGTGCGCGGCGGCTTCGCGATCTTGACGTCGTCGGTGCGGTCGAGCCACGCGTCGCCCGGATTCAGGTTGGCGCGCCAGCGCAGCCAGTCCTGGCGGCTCTTTTCCGTGAGCAGGTTCTGCGGCGTGAAACCCATCTCGATCGCGAAGCGACGCGCTCCCGCCCCCATGAGCATGATGTGGTCGGTGTAGTCCATCACCGCCTTTGCGACGAGCGACGGCGTCGCGATGTCCTCGATCGCCGCCACGGATCCGGCTCGTTTCGTGGGACCGTGCATCACGCTCGCGTCGAGCTGGACGACGCCGTCCGCGTTTGGGAGTCCGCCGAGCCCAACGGATTGGTCCGTCGGATCGAGCTCGACGATGTTGACGCCCGCGATGGCTGCGTCCAGCGGATCGGCGCCGCCGACGATCATGTCGTAGGCGATCTTCACGCCCCGGATGCCGTTTGCGCTCGAGATCACGGCGGGTCGCCCAGCGGCCATCGCCGGCGCGGATCCGGCGGAGCTCATTGCGACATCTGGTGGAAGCGCCCCTGCAAGGCGCGGAAGCATGAGCCCGGCAGCGGAAGCCGCGCTGGCACCTATGAAATCACGACGGGAAATCGACATGAGTTGCTCCGGGAAGGGTGCATGCACGGGAGGAATGCGGGCAGTGACAGTGGCCGGTATCTCGGCCGCACACCCTCTATACCGACCTCGCGCCGCGCCCGCCAGAGAGGCTGTCCGGGAGTAGGACACCGTATACTTTCCGCCATGGCTCCATCCGATCGTGACACCCTCCGGGCCCTCGCGTTCCTGAACGGCCTGACGGACACCGCCGTCCATCAGCTCTCGAAGCTGGTCCAGCCCGCGGACTACCCGTGCGACGCGCTTCTCTTCGAGGAGGGCAACCCGCGCCGCCTGATGGCGTTCATCGTCTCCGGCGCGGTTGCCATCGAGAAGGGCAAGAACACCCGGCCCGTGCGACTCGCCACCCTCGGCGCGGGCGAGGCGGTTGGCGAAGGACTCCTGCTCGACGACTCGACGCACGGCACCAGCGCGCGCGCCATCGTGAACGTGAGGGCGTTCATCCTGACGCAGGAGCAGGTGCAGGAGATGCTGAGGGAGGCGCCGGCGCTCTACGCCGCGCTCGTCGGGCGGGCCGCGCGCGCGATCAAGCAGCGCCTCTCCGCGGTGGACGCGACACTCGTCGGGCGTGGACGCGCCCTGGGTTTTGGCGGGACGCACACCCGCACCGAGCACGACCTGCTCGGCGACCGCGATGTACCGGACGATGCGCTCTACGGAATCCAGACCCTCCGCGCTCTCGAGAACTTTCCGATCACGGGAGTGCCGCTGCGCGAATTTCCGGCGCTGATCGAAGCGCTCGCCGCGGTAAAGGCCGCCGCAGCGCTCGCGAACGCGGATCTCGGACTGCTGCCACCCGATGTAGCGGACCTCATCGTGCGCGCCGCCGGCGAGATCAGGTCGGGCCGCCATCACGAGCATTTCCTCGTCGACATGATCCAGGGAGGTGCCGGCACCTCCACGAACATGAATGCCAACGAGGTGATCGCGAATCGCGCGCTGGAACTCTCCGGCAATGCGCGCGGACAGTACCAGCACGTGCATCCGAACGGTCACGTGAACCTCAGCCAATCCACGAACGACGTCTACCCCACGGCCGTCAAGATCGCGCTCCACACCGCGATCGAGGGTCTGCGCAGCGCGATGGGACGCCTCGCCGAGGCGTTCCTGGCGAAGGGTCGGGAGTTCGCACCGTTCATCAAGATGGGACGCACGCAGCTTCAGGACGCCGTTCCCATGACGCTCGGCCAGGAGTTCACGGCGTTCGGTCACACCATCCTGGAAGACGTCGACCGGCTCGGCGAAGCACAGGCGCTCATTCGCGAGATCAACATGGGCGCGACCGCGATTGGCACGGGGATCAATGCGCCGAATGGCTATGCGGAGACTGTGCGCGCGCATCTGTCGGAGATCACGGGGCTCAGTCTGATCACCGCGCCGGATCTCGTCGAAGCCACCGCGGACACCGGCGCATTCGTGCAGCTGAGCGGTGTGCTGAAGCGGTGCGCCGTGAAGCTGTCGAAGATCTGCAACGATCTCCGCCTGCTCAGCTCCGGCCCGCGTGCCGGCTTCGGCGAGATCAACCTGCCGCCGATGCAGCCCGGCTCGTCGATCATGCCGGGCAAGGTTAATCCGGTGATACCGGAAGTCGTGAATCAGGTGTGCTTCGACGTCATCGGCGGCGACATCACGGTGACGATGGCCGCCGAGGCGGGGCAGCTTCAGCTCAACGTCTTCGAGCCCGTGATTGCGTATCGGTTGCTTGGGGGAATCAGCGCGCTGACGAATGCGTGCACCGTGCTGCGCGAGCGGTGCGTGGATGGCATAACGCCGAATCCCGATCGCATGCGGCAGTTCGTGGAGCATTCGATTGGCATCGTCACCGCGCTCGTGCCCGTGCTCGGATACGAAGCCAGCACGGAGATCGCCCGGGACGCGCTGGCGAACGGACGCGGCGTGTACGAAATCGTGATGGAGCGCGGGCTGATGACGCGCGCCGAGCTGGATCGGGCGCTCAGCCCCGAGCGCATGGCCGGGCGCCCGACGCCGGTGTTTTCGGCGGTGGTTCGGAAGTAGTCGGGCATCAAGTCGACATATCAGCATGCCTCCGCGCCGGCGTAAACGCATCGATCCTGCGCTCTTCGAGTTGCCGGTCGAGCGCATTAGGGAGGGGTTCTACAGCGATGTGTATTTCAATCGCTCCCGTGAAGCGCTGCGTGCGACGGGGCGTGCGGCGCGCGTCACGTGGCAGGTGTCCGCAAAGCGGGGTGGCTGGCTCGGTGGCATCGATGAGGCGGTCGCGCTCCTCAAGCTGTGTAGCGACGACTTCACTGCGCTGGAGGTGCAGGCGCTCTACGAAGGCGACCGCATCGAGGCGTGGGACACGGTGATGCTCGTGGAGGGTGACTACGTGAGCTTCGCGCACCTCGAGACGCTGATCCTCGGCACCCTCGGGCGACGCACGCGGGTGTGCACCAACGTGCGCGAGCTCGTGGACGCCGCTCGGCCGAAGCCGATCTATGTGTTCGGCGCGCGGAGTGATCACGCGCTCCTCCAGTCGGGGGACGGGCTCAGCGCGCAGGTCGCGGGAGCGGCGAGTGTGTCGACCGAAGCGCAGGGCGCCTTCGTCGGAAAGAAGGGGATCGGCACCATTCCACATGCGCTCATAGCCGCCTACGATGGTGACACCGTTGCGGCGGCGGTCGCGGTGGCGAGCGTGCTGCCCGCCGATGTGCCGCTCGTCGTGCTCGTGGACTACGAGAATGACTCGGTGGCGACGAGCCTCGCCGTTGCGCGTGTGCTCGACGGCCGATTGTGGGCGGTGCGGCTCGACACGTCGGAGCACATGGTGGATCGCTCGGTGGTGCCGCAGATGGGCTCATTCATGCCCACGGGCGTGAACGCGGCGCTCGTGTGGAACGTGCGCAACGCGCTCGACGCGGAGGGCTTCGGCGATGTGAAGATCGTTGCGTCCGGCGGGTTCAACGTGAGCCGGATTCGCAGCTTCGAGGACGACGGTGTGCCGGTGGACGCGTACGGCGTTGGCGCGAGCATTCACAATGGCCGCTGGGATTTTACGGCTGACGTGGTGCGCGTGAATGGCGGGCAGCAGGCGAAGGCCGGACGGGAACTGCGCGCGAACGCTAGGTTGGAACGAGTGAAGTAGTCGGACAGGTCAGACTGTCAGGCTGTCAGACCACAGTGGTCACGACTTTTCGTTGAGGCATACCATGGCTGGGGTCAAGCTCGACGGCGCTGGGATCCAGAAAATGAAGACCATCGACGAGGCGAACATCCTCGTCGCCCGTCTGCATGCGATCGTCGAGCTGTACGCCCTGTCGCTGAAGCAGAACAAGCCGACGTCGTTGTTCGGCTCTCAGATCAAGCGTGCGCTCTTTCCGCTGGTCGGCATGCTGAAGCCGCAATTCGGGTTGATCGCGGACCAGATCGCGGCGCTGAATCTCGTCACGTCGCGCGGCGGGCAGGACACCGCCAAGGTGCGAACGTTGCGGGAAGGCGTCGGCTCCATCAAGCAACAACTCGAGATCGCGGTCGTCCGCATCAAGGACAACCACAAGCTCATCGAAGAGGTTGTCGAAGGCGCTCGCAAGCCGGGCGAGTGAGTCGAATCCGCTAACCCGCTGTGGGGAAAAGTCCTACAGCATTGAACCAGCTCGTCTTCGCGTTGCTTTCGACCCCTGTGGTCCGTACTTTTCCCCGGATTCTCGCTCCCATGCACGTGCGCGACGATCTGGCTGCGATCGCGCTACTCACGACACTGTCGGAACAAGGACATCGCATGCCCGTTCCCACCCGACTGCGCCGGCCTCTTGCCGCTGCGCTGCCGGCCCTCATCGCGGTTGCTCTCACTGCGTGCAACAACGCGCAGTACCCGAACTCCATCTTCCATGACCACACGGAGTTCAACCGCCAGGTAGGCCACCTCTTCGACATCCTGCTCTGGCTCGGCGGATTCGTCTTCGTCTTCGTCGAAGCGCTGCTCCTCTACACCATCTGGAAGTACCGCCGGAAGAGCGAGAACGACCGGCCGAAGCACGTCCACGGCAACACCACGCTCGAGATCCTGTGGACGGCCATCCCTGCGGTCATCCTCGCGATCATCGCGGTGCCGACCGTGCAGACCATCTTCAAGACCCAGTCAGTCGCCTCGGCGGATGCGCTTCAGGTCGAAGTGTGGGGGCACCAGTGGTGGTGGGAGTTCCGCTATCCCCAGTACACCACCACCGGCGCGAACGGAAAGATCGACACGCTCGTCACCGCGAATGAGTTGTACCTGCCGATCGGCCGCAAGGTGAACTTCAAGCTCCAGACGATCGACGTACTGCACTCGTTCTGGATTCCGCAGCTCGGCGGCAAGCGCGACCTCATCACGAACCGCGTGAACTACCTGTGGTTCACGCCGGATTCCGTGGGTGAGAACGCCTTCAACGGCTTCTGCGCGGAATTCTGCGGGACGTCGCACGCGAACATGCACTTCAAGGTGTTCTCGGTAACGCCCGCGAACTTCGACGGCTGGACGAAGCATCAGATGACGCCGGCCGCCTTCGGTGCCGTGACCATGGCGCCGGCCCCTGCGCCGAGTGCGGCGCTGCCGGGCGATACCGCGAACGGTCGCGTACGTCCGGCGCAGTCGGTGCCCGGAGCGGCCGAGCTCGCGCAGGGTGTGCCTACGAAGGCTGGAGCTGCCGCGGGCGCACTGCCCCCTGCCCCGGCCGGTTCAATGCCAGGTCACGACATGAGTGCGATGTCCGGCGGGGCGGGGGTCCAGCAGGCGGGGTACGAGTCCTTCCCACGCGAGAAGATCCCGGCGCATGCTATTCCGCGCACGCCGCTGCCTGAGGGGCTCGACTTCAACGAGTCGCTCAAGGGCGATCCGCAGCGCGGCATGGACTTCATCTCGAAGCAGATGGGCGGCGGTTGTGTGGGTTGTCACGCCATCGCGGGAAACCCGATGATGCAGGCGCACGTCGGGCCGAACCTCACGCATATCGCCTCGCGCACGACGATCGCCGGCGGCCTCTATCCGAACGACACGAAGCATCTCGTCCGCTGGATCAAGAACGCACGCTGGATGAAGCCTGGTGTCGGCATGCCGACTCTCGGCGCGGGGCAGCTCGACCGCGTCACCAAGACCTACATCCCCAAGACCGGACTCAACGACCAGCAGATCGCCGACATCGTCGCGTATCTGCAGGCGCTCAAGTAAACGCCCAAGACCACCGGAGACACGGACTTACATGGCTACAATGGCAGCGCCAACGGCCCTCCGGCCGCACACCGAGGCTTACGCCGGTGAAAGCGGCATCTGGGCATGGCTCACGACGGTCGATCACAAGCGGATCGGCACGCTCTACCTCTTTACGTCGCTCTTCTTCTTCATCGTGGGCGGCCTCGAGGCCGGCCTGATCCGCCTGCAGCTCGCGGGGCCGAACAAGCACATCCTGTCGGCCGAAGCGTACAACCAGATGTTCACGATGCACGGCACGACCATGATCTTCCTCGCGGTCATGCCGCTGTCCGCCGCATTCTTCAACTATCTCATCCCCCTCCAGATCGGCGCACGCGACGTCGCCTTTCCCCGACTCAACGCGTTCAGCTACTGGGTGTACCTGTTCGGCGCGATGTTCATGAACTTCTCCTGGTTCATCGGCGCCGCACCGAATGGCGGATGGTTCGGCTACGCGCCGCTCACCACCTACCAGTTCTCTCCCGGCCTCAACATCGACTTCTGGGTGCTCGGTCTCCAGATCCTCGGTGTCAGCTCGCTCGCGGCGGCGTTCAACTTCATCACGACGATCATCAACATGCGCGCACCAGGCATGAACCTGATGCGCATGGGCATGTTTACCTGGAACGCCTTCGTCGTGCAGTTCCTGCTCGTGCTGGCTTTCCCCGTCATCACCATCGCGCTGGTGTTCCTCCAGTTCGATCGCTTCTTCGGCACCAACTTCTACACCATCGCCGCGGGCGCCGACCCACTGCTCTGGCAGCACCTCTTCTGGGTGTTCGGACATCCCGAGGTGTACATCCTCATCCTGCCGGCTTTCGGGCTGGTGTCCGAGATCATCCCGTGCTTCTCGCGGAAGCCGATCTTCGGATACCCGGTCATGGTCTACGCCACCATGCTCATCGCCTTCCTCGGCTTCGGCGTGTGGGCGCACCACATGTTCGCGGTGGGCATGGGTCCGATCGGCGACACGGTATTCGGCGTCACCACGCTGCTCATCGCGATTCCAACGGGCGTGAAGATCTTCAACTGGATCTTCACCATGTGGGGCGGCTCCATCCGGTTCAGCACCGCAATGAAGTTCGCCGTCGGCCTCGTGGGACTCTTCACCATCGGCGGCATCTCGGGCGTCATGCACGCCTCGCCACCCGCTGACCTCCAGCAGACCGACACCTACTTCATCGTCGCGCACTTCCACTACGTGCTGTTCGGCGGATCGATGATGGGCATCTTCGGCGGCATCTACATGTACTATCCGAAGATGACCGGCCGACTGCTGAGCGAGAAGCTCGGGAGCTGGCACTTCTGGCTGACGTTCATCGGCATGAACCTCACGTTCTTCCCGATGCACTTCTCGGGACTGCTCGGCATGCCGCGCCGCATCTACACGTACGAGCCGGGACAGGGCTGGGAGACGTTCAACATGCTCAGCACGATCGGCACCGGAGTGCTCATCTTCGGTACGCTGTTCTTCCTCTACAACTTCTTCGCGAGCTTCAAGACGGGCGCCATCGCGGGCAACGATCCGTGGGGCGGCGGTACGCTCGAGTGGTCGATTCCGTCACCACCGCCGGAGTTCAACTTCGCGCGCATCCCGCGCGTGACGTCGCGCTATCCGATGTGGGACGTGAAGACGCCCGCGCTCACTGCCGAAGTGCCGCACACCGTGAATGGCGACAAGCGCATGGACGTTGATGTCGCCAGCAAGCATACGGGCAGCGGACACCCTGGCCCCATCGGCAACGAGCCGAAGCAGGTCGCCGAATCGGGCATGCACGTCGAGCACGCGACCGGAGAGTCGGCGAAGGACCTCGGCATCCCGATGCCGAATCCGACGATCAAGCCGCTGTTCTGCGCCGCGGGCATGATCACCATGTTCTCCGGCCTGCTGTTCATTCACGAAAACAAGTTGTCGCTCGCCATCGCGGTGATGCTCACGGGCGCGCTCATCATGGTCACCTCACTCTATGGGTGGCTGCTGACCCCGCTCGAGGACGCACACTAGATGTCACACGCCGCCGCCGCCCCCAGCGCGCACGATACGACGCATGGGCATCCGCCGACGTCGACGGGCGTCGACAACAAGAAGATCGCGATCTGGGCCTTCATCGGCTCCGAGTGCATGCTCTTCGCGTCGCTCATCTCCACGTACCTCATCTACAAGGGACGCAGCGTCGTGGGGCCGTATCCCCACGATGCCTGCCTTCCCCCGCAGTGCAGCACGCCGCTCAAGGCCATCCTGAACATCCCGGTGACGTCGGCATCGACGTTCGTGCTGCTGATGTCATCGCTCGCGATGGTGCTCGCGCTTGCCGCCGTCGAGACCAAGGACCAGCCCAAGCACACCACGGGCGAGCGCATCCTTGGCAACTCCAAGCTCTGGCTGTGGATGACGGCGATCCTCGGCACCACGTTTCTCTCGTTTCAGGCGTACGAGTTCACGTCGTTCGTGCATGAAGGCCTGACGATCCGCACCAACCTGTTCGGTTCCTCGTTCTTCACGCTCACCGGCTTCCACGGCGCGCACGTGACGGCCGGCGTGCTCTGGCTTCTGACGCTGCTCGCGATCGACTATCGTCGCGGGCTCGGCCCGAAGGATGCCCTCAACGTCGACCTGGCCGCGCTGTACTGGCACTTCGTCGACGTCGTGTGGATCGCGATCTTCACGCTCGTCTACCTCATCAAGTAGGATCGGCGATCATGTCACAGGATAGCTCGCACGAACCGCACGCCAACGTCGATCACGCCGCGATGGGGATCGAGAAGGAGCATCCGACCTGGTCCACGTACTGGAAGGTCGCGGTGATCCTCACGCTCATGACGGTCGTCGAAGTCTGGATCTATTACATCCCGGCCTTCGTCGCATCGCGGGCGTTCGTCCCGATCCTCCTGATCATGTCGGGGGTGAAGTTCTTCATTGTCGTCTCGTTCTACATGCACCTGCGCTACGACCACAAGCTCTTTCGTGCGTTGTTCACCGGTCCGCTGATCATCGCGATGACGACGATCGTCGGCCTGATGTTCCTCTTCGGAAAGTTCACGCTGGTGAAGTGATGCACCCGCCGGTCGCGCTGCTGCTGCATCCCGCCGCGCGAATCGCGCTCGACGAGTTCACCGTGCACCCGAGCACGGTCATCGGACTGGCCGCACTCGGCGCGCTGTACCACTGGCGCGCCGGTCGCGGGCCTCTTCAGCCCGACGGATCAACACGAGCGGTGCCGAGCACCGCCCAACGCGCCACATTCTTCGGCGCGCTGCTGCTGATCTTCCTGTCGCTCAATGGCTGGCTGCACGACCTGAGCGACTACTATCTGTTCAGCGCACACATGGTTCAGCACCTGTTGCTGACCCTCGTTGCGCCGCCCCTGCTCATCATGGGCACGCCGGGCTGGATGCTGCGGCCGGCGCTGCGCGCGCGAGCCATCGACGGACTGGCCCGCCGAGTAACCACGGCCCCGATGTGCTTCGGGATCTTCAGTGTGGTGCTGGCGGCCTGGCACCTGCCGCCGGTCTACGAGATAGCGATGGAGCACCACAACATCCACATCGTGCAGCACCTGTGCTTCATGGTGGCAGCGACGCTCATGTGGTGGCCGGTCCTGAGTCCGCTGCCGGAGCTGCCCCGGCTCTCGTATCCGCTCCAGATGCTGTACCTCTTCCTGCTCAGCATCCCGATGTCGATCGTGGCGATCTGCATCGGCTACTCGGATCACGTGCTATACCCCGCCTACTCGGCGGCGCCGAGGATCTGGGGGATCACGCCGCTGCAGGATCAGCTGATTGGCGCGCTGATCATGTGGGTGCCAGGAGGCTTGTTCTTCTTCGCGATCATCTCGGTGGTGTTCTTCAAGTGGCAGCGCGCGGGCGGCGAGGATTCGTCGGCCTCTGCGCAGATGGCGTTCTAGCGTCAAGGGCGGATCTTACCGCAGAGGGCGCAGAGAGAAGCAAAAGCCGCAGAGGACGCGGAGAAAACCAAAACCACAAGAGAGACAGAACACCAGGTATTGGACTCTGCGTCCTCTGCGGCTTTGCAGTTCTCCGCGCCCTCTGCGGTAAAAAGCTTTTTCGGCCTGTTGGAGAGCCGCCCGCGCCAGCGGTTGCGACCCTACTCCTTCCCCGCCAGCGCGTAATTCAACTCGCTCTTGAGTTCGGGGTGCGTGCGCCACATGTACGTCCCCATTACCACGGCCGCGACGAGATTTCCCGTGGCGACCTGCGCCCAGCCCAGCGCGCCGAGGAACGGCGATTCCTGGAGGGCGGCGCTCAAGCCGTAGAATCCGATCTCGAACGCCACGAACAGCATCATCGCGCCTGCCAGTACGGTCGGCGAGGTCTGGGCCCAGTGGACGATGACCGAGACGAGCAGCCCCGCGGCGATGAACGCCGCGAAATGGAAGATCGTGTATCCGACCACGAACGTCGTTGCCCCTTCCGAGCCAGCCGGCCCGAACAGCCGCAGGAGGCCGCGGCCAAGCGCCTCGGGGGTCGCGAAGGCGTGGGCGTAGACCATGTCGACGCCCAGGAACCAGACCGCGACGGCCGTCGCACCGAGTACACCGGCGACGATACCATCGCGAACGATCGAGTGCCGCATTCGAACCTCCCTCTTGGCGTGGTGTCTGGGCTTCAATCTGTGAACGGTCCGACTCTCGCGAAAGGTCGTCTTTCCGGCCGCACGGCTCGACAAACCGTACGACGACCGCCTAGTTAAATGAATATCACCGTCCCGGCATTTCGTTCCCGGGAGTCGTCTCGCCGAGGTCGTCCCATGACCGCCACTACTCTACCAAGCATCCCGCGCCCGACCGAGTCGATGTCGGCGAGCACCGCGGCGTCGAAGGCGCCGCGGGAGCGCCTGCTGTCGCTCGACGTGTTTCGCGGCATGACCGTGGCCGGCATGCTGCTCGTGAACAATCCGGGAAGCTGGGAGCACATCTACACGCCGCTCGAGCATGCACCGTGGAATGGGTGGACGCCAACGGACCTCGTGTTCCCGTTCTTCCTCTTCATCGCCGGCATCACGACGCACCTCTCGCTCTCCGTCCGTCGTGCGCGCGGCGACGGCGAGCGGGCGATTCACAACCAGATCATCCGCCGAGGATGTCTCATCATTCTCTTCGGGCTGCTCGTCAACGGGTTTCCGTACTTCATCTGGAACGACATCCCGGGAGTGGCGGATCCCACGTTTCTTCAACGAATCCTTGCGCGTCTGCTGAACTGGCGCATCACTGGCGTGCTGCAGCGGATCGGGATCGCGTACATGTGTGCGGCGTTGCTGACACAACGAACGACACTGCGACAGCAGATCTACATCCTCGCGGGCCTGCTCTTCGGCTACTGGTTCGTGATGACGGTGCTTCCGGTTCCCGGAGAGGGCACGATCGGCGCGCTGCTTCTCGACACGGCGCCCCGCACGATGGCCGCATGGACCGATCGCCTCGTGCTCGACTGGACGCGCTTCGGACTTGGCAATCACCTCTGGGTCGGCGGCGTGACCTGGGATCCCGAAGGAGTCCTGTCCACGATGCCGGCCATCTGCACGGCAATGCTGGGCAACCTGGCCGGACGGTGGATCGGCCAGCGTCGTCCGCTCACCGAGCGGCTCGCTGGACTCTTCTCGGCGGGGGCACTCGGCATGATGGCGGGGCTCATGTGGAACTGGGTGTTCCCCATCAACAAGAGCCTCTGGACCAGCTCCTACGTGCTGTTCTGCGCGGGGCTCGCGTGTGCCTCGCTCGCGACCGTGATGTGGGTCGTCGATTTCCAGAAGGTGCGTGGCTGGACGAAGTTCTTCGTCGTCTACGGGCTCAATCCGATGATGGCGTTCGTCGGATCGGGGGTGCTGGCGCGGTGCATCTACTCGATCTTCAAGGTGACGAAGGACGGAAAACGGATGTCGTTGGAAGCAGGCATCTACGAGACCGTGTTCCTTCCGTGGCTGTCGCCGATCAATGCGTCGTTGGCTTTCGCGATCACGTTCGTGCTGTTCTTCTACGCGATCCTGTACTACATGTACAAGCGAAACATCATCTTCAAGGTTTGAGCGCGAGCAAAGCCGACTGGGGCCAGTCGGCGTTTGGAGGCATCCACTGCCGCGCACACACGTGGAACGCGAGTTGCCCACACATACGGCGATGATCATGATCAATTCGGGTTCGCTGGCGCTTCGCGCTGCGGCCACAGCTGTCGTCGCCGTCGGGATTCTTGCGGCGACCGATGTCGCGCCGGCCCGTGCAATGCCGGCCGCAATTTCCGCCGCTGCGCCGCAAGCCAGGACGGCGAAGAAGAAAAGCGCGAGAAAGCCGTCACGGGCAAGGGCACGTCCAGCCGGGCCACCGCGCATATCGTGGACGTCGCCTCACGGAGCCGCGGCGCTCTCGAGTGACATCGGTGGCATGCTGAGCACACGGGTGCGAGGCGGAAAATTCGGCGTGATGATCGTCTCGCTCACGCGTGGCGACACGCTCTACGCGCAGAACGCCGGCGAGATGATGCAGCCGGCGTCGACGATGAAGCTCTTCTCCACCGCCGTCGCACTCGACCGGTTCGGCCCCGAACACACGTTCAGCACGGATGTGCTTCGCGATGGCGCCGTTGGTCCGGACGGGACGCTGCAAGGCAACCTCTATCTGCGTGCCGACGGCGATCCGTCGATGTCTGCGCGGTTCTTCAAGGATGCCAACCTGCCCATGAACACGCTCGCGCGTTCGGTCGCGGCGACTGGCCTCAAGCGAGTGACGGGCGACCTCGTGTTCGACGCAACGGCCTTCGACGATCGCAAGGTGCCCGAGGGTTGGAAGGCCAAGAACCTCGGCGCGGCGTATTCGGCCAAGGTCTCGGCACTGTCGCTGAACGAGAACCTCGTTTGGGTCGTGGTGGCACCGTCAGGCAATGGCGCGCACGTGATGCTGGAGCCCGCGACCTCGACCATCCCGCTGCGCAGCACCGTGCGGCAGGTCGGTGGCCGAGGCGGTCGCATTGCGGCCCGACGCGCGGCTGACGGCGGGATCGACGTCAGTGGCTCGATCGGCTCCTCGAGCGGCCCGCTTCGCTACTCACTCGTCGTCGACGACCCCGCGCTGTTCACCGCCGGTGCCCTGCGCACCGCACTCGAAGCAGCAGGGATCACCGTCACCGGACAGGTACGGCCGGCGAAGACGCCCGCGACCGCAACGAAGGTGGCGAGCTTCAACTCGCCTCCGCTCTCGCAGATCGTGTCCGAGATGAACCGGGAGAGCATCAACATCGTCGCGGAATTGCTCTTCCGCGACGCGGGGCGCGCGAGCGCGCCCAATGGCATGAGCTCAGCCGACGTGGGCCTCACCAACCTGCGCGACTTCCTCGGCAAGAAGGCGGGTACGGATCCTGGAGGCGTGCACGTCTTTGACGGCTCCGGACTGTCGACGCTCGATTCCCTGACGCCGCGCACGATGATCCACGTGCTCAGCTACGCGCATCGCGGACCGTGGTCCTCGGCGTTTCACGGCTCGCTCCCCGTTGCTGGCGAGTCCGAGTTACTGCGCCGACGCATGCGCGGCACGCCGGCGGAAGGAAATCTGCACGCCAAGACGGGCACCACCGATACTACCATCGGGCTCGGAGGGTTCGTCACCGCGAAGGACGGCGAGATCGTCGCGTTCTCCTTCCTCTACAATGGCAGAGATCGCTGGAACGCGAAGGCGACGATGGACGCAATGGGCGCAACACTCGCAAACTTCGTCCGCGACTAGCTACGCCGATGTCTCCCGCAGATCCATCCCGCGGATCCTGAGCTCGGCGATATACGCCTCGGCCGGCATGCATTCGTCGGGTGTCCAGACCCCCGGCGGCGACACCTCGCCGCGCACCTGCATCTGGCCGGTGATCGAGAGCGAGTAGCCCGTCGTGCGCATCATGGCACTCACGCCGATCGTCTCGTCGAAGCGATCCACGAGGTCGAACTGACGGAGAGCCTTCTTCCCGCCCTTCGTTCCGGTCACCGTCACGCGCAAGGCGAGCAGGTCGCGTGAATCCGGCTTCGCCAGCTTCGGTCCCACGACGCTGACGAACACGTCGCGCGGGATGACCTTCGTGCCCTTGACGTCCACCGGCTCGAGGTCGAACAGACCGAGCTCACGGATCGTCTTCATGATCGCCGCGTGGCCTGGATAGCGGAGCGTCTTGTATTCCATCGACGGAATCTTCCCTTCGTAGCGAAACGCCATCGTCGAGAGGCCGCCTGCCGTATGAAACGCCTCGAGGTCGCCGACCGGCTCGGGAAAGTTGACCGTCTCCAACTCCGACAGCGCGGTCACCTGCACGCGTTTGCCGTCGCGGAGGACCCATGAGAGCGTCGTGTAGTAGTCGATGACGCCCTCGAGCGAGTACACGATCTTGTAGTTGAGCGGCGGCTCCGGATGCTGCGGCAGTCCACCGACGAAGATCCGCACCGCATCGACGGTGTCCATCTGCGCGATGCCGTGCTCCGCGAGGATATTCACCATTCCCGGTGCCACGCCGCAGTCGGGCACGACGGTGACCCCCTTCGCGGCGGCCGCAGCGGCGAGCTCCTTCTGCTTGAACACGATCTCGGTGTTGCCACCGAGGTCGCAGAAGTGGACGCCTGCCTCGACGGCACACTGCGCGAGCTGGAAGTTGAAGTAGTAGGGGATGGCGCTCATCACGGCATCGCACTCGCGCATGAGTGCCAGCACGGCCTCGCGGTCGCGTACGTCGAGCGGCGTGGGGATGAGGCGGGGGCCCGCGAGGGGCTTCAGGAACGCCGGCAGGTGATCGAAGTGCAGGTCAGCCAGGCGGACCTGCGTGACTTCCGGATTCTGCAGTAGATCATATGCACAGGCGGAGCCTTGCAGGCCAGCGCCGAGAACAAGCATTCTCATGTGTCCAATCTCCGTAGCGGTCGAGCGGTGGTACAGGCGCTAAATCTAACGTGACGGCACTCTCCGGATGCGGAACGAACCTCGCTACAAGGATCGGGCATGAAGCCATCAGCGCAGGGCTCGTCGGCAGAGTGGCGCGAACATCTCATCACTGATGACGCCGGCATCGCGTCGCTGCTCCAGCGCACGAAGCGGATCGCGGTACTCGGCATCAAGACGGCAGACGCGTCGTCGCAGCCGGCGTACTACGTGCCGGCGTATGCGCAGAAGGCGGGCTTCGACATCATCCCGGTGCCCGTGTACTACCCGGATGCAACGGAGATCCTTGGCGAGCGCGTGTATCGCGCCGTGTCAGACATTCCGGATCCGCCAGTGGACATGGTGAATGTCTTTCGACGACCGGCGGACATCGCGGCGCACCTCGGCGATATCCTGTCCGCGGCGCCCGCCTCCGTTTGGTTTCAGCTTGGCATTCGCAGTGACGCCGCGGCGGAAACGCTGGCCAAGGCTGGAATCGACGTGGTTCAGGATCGATGCCTGCTAGTCGAGCTCAGGAACACCGGGCGATAGCCGGAAGAGCGTACCGGGTACATCGTACCTGTGTACCGGGAATGGCATAATGGCCACGGGGAACAGTGGACACTTGCAACCCCGGAACGTCGGTTCGCGGAGCTCTCTGCCGTCTGCTTGTGTCTACGGCTCCCCCGGAGCATGTGCCTGGTCAGGGTACACGAGTACCGTGTACCGGGTACGCTCTTCCAGCTTTATCGTATGACGAGGACGCCGTGCGGCAAGTCAAGTTGCCACCACCTCGGTCGCAATTCACGGAGCGCGGCCGCCAGTGAGACCACGCGCCGATCCGCGATGAGCACCTGCACCTCGCCCGGCGTTCGAAGCACCTGAAACCTGCGACCCGTGGCCGTCAGCGCCGAGCGAGGGTTCGCATGCAGCGTCACCTCGCCGTTCCGTACGTCAACGGATGGCGCCAATGCCTCGAAGACCTCGATGCCGATTGGCCGAGTCTTGGTGTTGAGGCTATCGAGACCGATCTGCCGGTCGACGACATCGTACCAGATGACCTCACTCACACTGCTTTCGTTCAGCGGCTGACCATCCGTATCGGTGCGCGGGAGCGCAATCTGGAAGAGTGCCCGCGAGTCATTGGAAGGGCGAGCGTCCAACGTCGAGTCCTTCGTGAACTTCGCGGCCTCGAGGCGCCACTCCATGATCGCGCTCAGCGGCGTGACGAGCTCATTCGTGATCCGCCGATCGAGGCCGAATTTCCGCGCTTCAGCGATGAGCACCATGCCGGGCTTCACCGCACCCTTCATCGCGATGAAGCGCCCGAGAGCCGCCCGCGCGATCGGGTCGCGCGGCGCCAACTCCGACTGCTGATAGTACGCCGCTTCGGCCTCGGCCCAGCGGCCTTCGTCGAGCAGGGTATCGGCGTGCGTTGCGGGAAGTCTGGTTCCCCATTGCGCCTCGCAGGGCGCCGTCATCAGTGTCGCGGCCAGGCAGGTGATCGCCACGCGCATGTTCGAACGACGACTCATGAGCGGGTTATACGGGCGAGCATCTGGGCATCTGGATCGACGACCACTGATCTGGGACGGATGGTGTACGTGCGCGACAGCACGATGACAGTATCTGACACGGCCGGCACATTGATGATGATGCGATCGGTGGTACCGGAAGCAGTAGTGATGGCGACTGGTGCGGAGAGCTCGTACGCACCGCCCGTGCCCTTCTGGACGATATGAATCGACACTGCGCCCGTCCGCTCGTCGTGCGTCCACGAGACATTCAGTATCGGCACGCCAGGCCGTCGCAGCCACTGGTCGAAGAACTGCTGGAGCGAACGACCGGACGACCGCTCCAACTCACGCCGCAGGTCGTCAGTCAGCGCAGTGCCATGCCGGTACGTTGCGTAGTAGCTGCGCAATCCACCGAAAAAGGCGCTGTCGCCCAGTTGCTGATGCAGCATATACAGGATGTACCCGCCCTTCTGGTAGCTGTTCGCGTTGAGCAGCGACAAGTAATCGGTCTGCGCCGTATCGAGGACCGGCCGCTCGGCGACCACGCGGTCCGAAAGGATCCGCTCGCGGATTTTCGCCAGCTCGGCTCGGTAGGCGTCCTCGCCGTGCGCCGATCGAGTCCAGAGCGCGGCGAAGTAGGTGGCGAAACCTTCGGAGAGCCATAGGTGCCCCCACTCCCGCTCCGTGACCGCATCACCGAACCACTGGTGCGCCGTCTCGTGCGCGATGATTCCGTCGCCGAGCGTGCGCGTCGTGAAAAGCTTGTCGTCGTAGAAGATCGCGCTGGCGTTCTCCATCCCGCCAAAGCGCGTGGACGACTGGAGGTGCGCGAGCTTCTCGTACGGAAACGGCCCGATCAATCGCTCGAAGAGCGACATGATCCGCGGCGCCATCGAGAATGCACCCGTGACCCAGTCGGCGAGCTCGGGGTTCACGTATACCGTCTGCACCACACACTGCCCCTGGTCGCCAGGGTGACACTCCGGATCGGCGATCGGCACTTCCTGGAGCCTGCCCGCCGCGATGACCATCAGGTACGGTGCGATCGGCCGAGCTTCGCGCCACCGGGTTTCCGCCATCGGTGCGCCGCGCACCGTGACGGCATTTCGGGAAACGAGCGAGCCATTCGCCACCACGATGCGCGCGGGCGGCGCCAGGATCGTCCACGAAACGGTGGCCTTGTCGCTCGGATGATCGACGGTCGGAAGCCACTCGCGCGTGCGGTTGGGCCAGTTGTCCCCGTACCACGTCCAGCGTCCAGCGGCATCCTTGCGCACGATGAGACCGTCCGACACGATGCCGTCGTAGACGACACGAACGCGCACGCTGTCACCGGTAGCAGGCAACGGGATGTCAATCCGTCCATTGACGTGCATCACCGGAACCATGCTGTCGTTCACGATGACTCGGCGGACGATTAGCGCATCGACGAGGTCGAGCCGCAACGTGTTCACACCCGTGCTGCGACGAAGCGTTACGGTCGCGTCACCACGCAGGAACGAGCCGGTATCGGGCAGCTCGAGGGTGAAGGCGTAATCCTGGACGTCGATGCCCGGCTCATACGTCGGCGCCGCAGCCGCTCGAACCGCGGTGCCCTGCGCGCTGGCTGTCGAAGCGAGGAGCGCGGTGACGGCCAGCGTGTTGACGAGATGCTTCAGGTGTCCCTCACGAGTCAATGCGTGACGCGATAGATCGAGTTGGAGGCGTCGTCCGAGACGAGGACGCTTCCATCAGCCGCGACGAGGATGTCTACCGGACGGCCCCACCGCTTTCCGCTCGCGTCCTGCCAGCCGGTGATGAAGTCTTCGGCGCTGGTCGGCTTGCCGTTCACGACGTGAACTCGCACGACCTTCGCTCCGGTCGGCGTGGTGCGATTCCACGACCCGTGGAAGGAAACGAGCAGGTCACCTCGATAGTCGGCCGGGAACGACGTTGCCCGCGACAGAAAGCTTATGCCGAGGGGAGCCGAATGCGCCTGCATCTTCAACGCGGGCGGAATGGTCGGGGCGCAACGTGCGGCGTCGTGATACTCGGGATTCGGCGTGCGATCGCCGTAGCAGTAGGGCCAGCCGTAGTCTCCGCCGTCGACGAGAATGTTCAGTTCTTCGGGCGGAAGATTCTCGTGGTCCGGGGTGAGGTTGTCGCGCTCGTTCTGCGACGCCCAGATGGCGCCCGTCGTCGGGTTGACTGCAAGGCCGACCGCGTTGCGCAGCCCGCTCGAATAAACGCGCTTGCCGGATCCATCCTCGTTGAAGCGCAGCACCACGGCGCGTTCCGGCGTGGTTTCCACGCACAGGTTGCACGACGATCCAACCGACACGTACATCGCGCTGTCCTTGCCGAAGACGATCGTGCGCGTCCAGTGTCCGCCGCCGGATGGATAATTGTTCACGTACGTCGGGCTGCCTGTCGCCACCATGTTCGCGCCGAGTGTGACGCGAACGACGCCGTCCGTGTTGGCGACGTAGAGCGCGCCTTTGTGGAACGCGAGTCCGTGCGGCTGCTTCAACCCGGTGACGACGACAGAAACGGAATCGGCTACGCCGTCATGGTTGGCGTCGGGCAACCGGATGATGCGACCCTTTCCCGGCTGGCTGGCGTAGACCGCGCCATCCGGTCCAACCGTCATGAAGCGGACGCCGTCGACGTTCTTGGCGTAGTAGCTCACCTTGAATCCGGCCGGAACGCGCAGCTTTCCGTCGAGCGTCGCCACCGTGCCGGTCGTGTCGCGCGCTACGTCGGTGGAGGCATGGGCGCCAGCGTCCTTCACGGAGTTGCAGCCGCTAACCGCCAGTATCAGCGCGGGCACCATCAGTACGAGTCGCATGATCCTGCTCCTTGATTGGTTCGCGAGGCCTGTCGGCACGACGCACTCGATGGTGGTCAGATGTCGGTCGGCGCCGAAATGTCGCCTCGGATCAGCGTCCGAACAATCTCCCGAGCACACCGCTGTCGGAGGTCTTGCCGCTGATCGCCGCGGAAAGGGCCGTGGCAAACTCGGGCGCGGTGTTGTAGCGGTCGTCCGGCGCACGTTGCATCGCCTTGATGAGAACCTTTTCCAGCGCCTCGGAAAAGTCGAGCTCAGGGCGCGCCTGCCGCAGCGGCGTGGGCTCACTACGCAGCCGCGCGATCATCATCTCCTGCTGCGTCCGCCCGGTGAAGGGCAGCCTCCCCGTGAGCATCTCGTAGGTCATGAGGCCGAGCGAGTACACGTCGGTGCGTGGGTCGAGCGGCTTGCCGCGCAACTGTTCCGGACTCATGAACTCGGGCGTGCCGAGGATGATTCCGGTTGCCGTGAGCTTCTGGAGCTCCGCGTCCGCGCGGCGCTCCTTCGCGAGACCGAAGTCCATCACGACCGCACGCTCGCTGCCGTCCTCCGACTTGCAGATCATGATGTTCTCGGGCTTCAGGTCCCGATGCACGATCTTCAGCTCGTGTGCGACATGCAGCCCCGCAGAGATTTCGCTGACGAACCTGGCCACCTCCGCGAGCGGGAGCGTTCCCTTGCGGTTGTTGCGGTCGCTGAGGATCTCGCCTTCGACGAACGGCATCACGACGTAAACCAATCCCTCCTGCGTCTCGCCCATGCGGATGATGTGGCAGACGTTCGGATGCGCGAGCCGCATGCCGAGGCTCGCCTCGCGCTTGAGCCGCTGCATGGCGTTCTGGTCGTTCGACAGCGCCTGCGACAGCACCTTGATCGCATACCGGTCGCTCGTGGCTGTATCCGTGGCCAGATACACGAACGACATCCCGCCCTCGCCCACCTTGCGCACGATCTTGTAGCGTCCGTCGAGCACCTGGTCCACGAGATCCATTGGACTCCCCGGCTTCGGCGGCTCGGCGCGACCCATTGCCGTGCCCCGCGACGGCGTCGGCGCGGAAACCTGCGATCCCGGCGCGCCCACGATTGGAGCGGGCGATCCCGGCATCGGGATCAGCTTGGACCCGTCCTTGGTACAGAAGCGGGCTACGTCGGCGTATTGGGTACCGCAGGCGGGACAGCGATTCATGTCTGCTCGTTTGAGAGAAGTGCGACGAGTCCTTCCCACTCGATGTTACCACCACTCAGCACTGCGACCGTCTTTCCCACCGGCGAAACCACTCCCTCCATCAACGCCGCGAGCGTGATCGCGCCGCTCGGCTCCGTGACGAGCTTCATGCGATCCAGAAGCAGTCGCATGGCCCGGCGCAGCGCAACATCGTCGACCCGGACGACGTCGTCGAGGTAGGCCTCGTGGTGCGCGAAGGTGACGCTGCCGATCTCCGCGGCGAGCAGTCCGTCGGCGAGACCGTTGGCAGACGGAATTCGCACCGGTCGCCCCGCCTCACGGGCCTTCGACAGTTTCGGGGCGTTCGTTGGCTCGACTCCGATGACTCGCGCGTTCGGCGCGCGAAGCTTGATCGCCGTGGCGACACCCGCACTGAGCCCGCCCCCTCCGACTGGCACGAGCACCGTGCCGACGTCGTGCAGGTCATCGACGATCTCGAGCCCGGCCGTTCCCTGTCCGGCGATGATCCAGGCGTGGTCGTACGGCGGCACCATCGTGAAGCCTTCGTCGCGCACCAGCTCCAGCGCACGCTCATAGCGATCGTGCGTCGTCGTGCCCGCGAGCTCGACGCGCGCGCCAAGGCGCTCCGCACCGCCACGCTTCGCGGAGGTCACCGTGGTCGGCATCACGACGATCGACTTGCACCCGAACAGTTTTGCGGCCAGCGCCACAGCCTGCGCATGATTGCCTGACGAGGGGGCGATCACGCCACGCGCGCGCTCGTGGGGCGTCAGCTGCGCGAGGAAATTGTACGCGCCACGAAACTTGAAGGCGCCTCCGCGCTGCAGCATTTCCGGCTTGATCCACACCGGCACGCCGAGCGTTTCTGACAGTCCGTCAACGGGAAGCAATGGCGTTCGGACGGCAACCGGTGCAATTCGCTCGGCAGCTGCCGTGAGGTCGTTCAACGTGATGAGTTCCGTCAACAGCGCTCCGGTCATGCGAAGATGCGATTGCGTCCGCCGCTCTTCGCCTTGTACAGCGAACGATCGGCCTCCTGCAGGAGCATCTCTGCCGAAATGGGATCGGTGCCGCGCGCAAGTGCGACGCCGACGGAAATGGTGAGACGAATCACCGCGGTGTCCGACCCGAACGCAAAGTCGTCCACCTTCTGGCGGAGACGCTCGGCAAAGGTCAGCGCGCCTTCCCATCCCGTATCCGGAAGCACGATCACGAATTCGTCGCCACCGAGGCGCGCGACGGCGTCGGTGTCGCGCGCCGTCGCCTTCATGATTCCGGCGAGCTCCTGGAGAACGACATCACCGAACGGATGTCCACGCGTGTCGTTGATCTGCTTGAAGTGATCCATATCGATCGCGAGCACCGCAAGCGTCGAGCTCCTGCGTTTCGCCTGGCGCCACTCGGCACGAAGGCGGCTCTCGAGCGCCCGTCGATTCAGGCACCCGGTGAGCGGGTCGGTGCCGATCTGCTCGGCCAGGCGCGAACGCATGGCCTCGAAGCTGCGCGCGAGCAGGGTGAGATCGTCCGGTCGCTTGTCCACGCCGAGCTCGAACGACGGCGTGATGTCGCCATCTTCGACGAGCTTGCAGAACAGGCGCAGCCGGTTCATGCGCTCGCGGAAATTGCCGTACGCCGTGATCACGACAGTGCTGACCATGCCGAACACGCCGAGACTGTAGAGCAGGTGCGGCAGCAACGGGCGCGCGCCGTCCGAGCTCGGCGACACATACGTGGTGCACAGGTACGCGAGCGACGCGAGGAGTGCCGCATATGTGCCGAGCCGACGGCCGAAGTAGAACACCGCGAGCTGCACCACCAGCGTGGCGCCGATCAGGATTCGGCCCATCTCGGCCGGCGTGCCACTCAGCCACACGAGCATGGAGAGCGCCGCGATGTCCGCAGTGACGAGCAGTGCCGGGAGCCGGTGCTCGTGAACGACTTCCGCACGGCGAATGAGTTCCGCCGTCACGGCGACGCACGCGAGATACACGAAGGAAGTGAGCGCGATGCCCCGCAGCATCGCCGTGCGGGGGCCCGCGCCGAAGATGAGCGCGAGCGCTGCCAACGCGACGAGTGCGAGGTATCGCACCCAGCGCTGCCAGAGCAGCGCGTCGCGGACGAGCACCTCGCGGTCGTGGCGCAGCGCATCCACGAGCTCCGGCGTCGCCGAGGGCAGCTCGAGCGTAGTGCCGACCAGCGTGGTCGTCAGAAGGTTTTCGTCGAGATCGGCGGGCCAGCTCACAACGCGATGCCAGAAGGGTGCGGGGGAGTCCGCTAAGGTAGCGCCGACCGAGGGGAACGGAAAGATGAAAATGCACTCTACACGGGCTGCGTCGCCTTCTCTCCGAGCAGCTCGATCGCGAGGCGGTAGAGGCTGGATCGCCGTTCGGCGCGCTCGCGCATGTGGGTGAGATATCGCACGGTGAGCTCGATACCGCCGACGATGGGCTTGATGCTCAGCGCGGGCGCGGCGCCGAGGGTGCCAAGGCGGGGTGCTCCCGTGTTGCGCCTGTTCTCGCGCTGCGCGCGCTCCGCGCTGGCGGCATTCTCCGCATCCACGTGCGTCTGGAGCGCATCGAGCACGGGGTACGGATCTCGACCCGCCGGCACGACGATCCTCACCTCGTCCCAGAGCCACTGCCCGGAGGTCGTGAAGTTGAAGTAGTGTCCCTCGATGGCGAAGCTGTTCGTGAAGGTCACGCGCCGCCCTGTCGGATGCCCTGAATCGGTCCAATTGCCCGTTTCGAGCAGCACCGTGTGGAACATGCCGAGCTCCAGGACTTCTCCTGTGACGCCGTTGATCTCGATCAGGTCGCCAATGCCAATGCCATCCTTTCCGAGCAGCACGAACCACCCGAAGAAGCTGACGATGAAATCCTTCATCGCAACGGTGAGGCCTGCGCCGGCAAGCCCCAGCACCGTCCCGAGGTTACTCGGCCGGCCGAACATCACGAGCAGGATCAGGAGGACCCCGAGCACCTGAAGGGCGACGCGCACCACCATGCAGAGGGTCTGCGTACGCCGGCGGTCGGTGGAGATGGTGCGCAGCACATGCTCGCTGTACCGATCGATCAGCACGCCGACGAGCACGATCGCGAGAATGATCGCGAGCGCGCGCAAGAGATGGTTGACCGAGGCGCGCTGCTGGTCGTGCACGATCTGTATCCATCGCGTATAGACGGCCGATAGCTCACGCTGATTCGCGACGTGCTGGTCGAGTCGGCCGCGCGCTTTCTGTTCGGCGGCTTTCCGTCGTGTCTGGCGAAGCAGTTGCGCAGACGAATCGTGCGCGGCCGCTGCCGGCGCACTCGCGGTTGCGCCCGCGCTATCGATTGCTTCGAGTGCACTGGGTGACGACGAATCACGCGATGATGCCGACTTCTCGAGGACATCGTGCTTCTGTGCGAACGCCAGCGCGGCGGAGTCGGCGTCCTGTCGTGCAGCCGCGAGCTGGAGCGCCTTCTGGCGCAGTGACCACCACGACTCCAGATGCCCAACGAGACCGTGCGGCTCCAGTGAAGGCACGGTGGTGATGTGTGTGCTGTCGGCCACCCTGGACGCGGCCTGGTGCTCCTCGATGATCGCCTGCACGCGCCCCTGCGCGTCGCCGCCCGCGCGCTCGAGGTCCTGCGACGCATCGTCCGCTTCGTCTTGATCGAGCTCCGCGCGTGCACGGGAGAGCGCGAGGCGGTCACTGATCGCACCCTTCTCCGTCGCAGTCGCGGTCGACTCGGCGCGCGCGAGCTCCGTCACGCGCTTCTGGTCGGCGGCAAGACTGCGGTTCGCTTCCTCGAGGCGTGTCTCGATCGCGCGGACAGCAGGCGTGACGTTGCGGACCTGACGCGACGTCGCGCGCACAGCGTCGGCAAACGCGACGTCCATTTCCTTGTCGCCGAGTCGAAAGGCATCCTGCGCGACGGAGCTTTCGTCGATCGTGAGCGGCAGGCGAAGCAGATCACGAACGATGTTCAACGACCGCTGATCGGCCAGCACGGCGATGGCGGCCCCGCCGCCGGCCGGCGCCGCAGCGACGGCGGGCGTACTCCTGCGGCCGGTTGCCCATAGCCCGTAGCCGACGAGCCCAAGCAGGACGACGAGGACGAGCGTGAGGAGATCCTGCCTGGATTTCATGGCTTTCCCTTACGGTTCTTTATTCTGTTGCGTCCTCTCCACCGGCGTCGCTGCCGTCGTCCTGACCGTTGCTCTCGTCGTCGCCCTCGCCGTCGCCGTCTTCCTCCGGAACGACGCGCGCAACGGCCATCACGAGATCCTTGTCGTCGAGATTGACGAGCTTGACGCCCTGCGTGTTGCGACCGGCCACGCGAATGCCCTTCACTGGCATGCGGATGAGGATGCCCTGCTTCGTCATCAGCATCAGCTCGTCTTCGGGCAGCACTTCCATGATCGACACGGCATCGCCGGTCTTGTCGGTGCGATGGATGGTGATGATGCCCTTGCCGCCGCGGCGCTGCACACGATAGTCGTCGATGGGCGAGCACTTGCCGATGCCGCGCTCGGCGACGACGAGCAGTGTCGCCTCGCGCTTGATCACGACCATGCCGATGACGACGTCGCGCGGTCCGAGCTCGATGCCCTTCACGCCCGTGGTGTCGCGGCCCATCTGGCGCACGTCCATCTCGTGGAAGCGGATGGACAGACCGTGGCGCGTGGCGAGCACGATGTCGTTCGTGCCGCTGGTGACCTGCACGTCCATCAGCTCGTCGCCGTCCTCGACCTTGATGGCCTTGATGCCATTGGACCGTGGATTCGAATAGGCCGACAGCGCCGTCTTCTTCACCGTGCCCTGCTTCGTGACGAAGAGGAGGAATTCCTTGTCGCTGAACTCACTGACCGGCACGATGGAGCGAACCTTCGTGTCGGGCGTGACGTTGATCAGGTTGACGACCGGCTTGCCCTTCGCGGCGCGTCCGGCCTGCGGGATCTCGTGCACCTTGAGCCAGAAGCATCGTCCGTCGTCGATGAAGACGAGGAGATACTTGTGCGTGCTGGCGATGAAGAGGTGCTCGATGAAGTCCTCGTCCTTCACCGTCTGCCCGCTCAGCCCTCGCCCGCCGCGGCGCTGCTTCTTGTACGTGGAGACGGACGTGCGCTTGATGTAGCCGGTGTGCGAGATGGTGACGACCATTTCCTCATCGGCGATGAGGTCCTCGATGGTGAACTCGCCCTCGTCGCTGGTGATCTCGCTGCGACGTTCGTCGCCGTACTTGGCGCCGATGGCGACCAGCTCGGACTTGAGCAGCGCCATCCGCTTGTCCTTGGACGCCAGCAGCGATCGCGTTTCGGCGATGAAGGCCTGCACTTCCTTGAGCTCTTCCTCCAGCTTCTCGATCTCGAGGCCGGTGAGCTTCGCGAGGCGCATGTTGAGGATCGCTTCCGTCTGCCGGTCGCTCAGCTTGAAGCGTTCCTTGAGCTGCTCGTTCGCCTGCGGCGTATCCTCGGCAGCGCGAATGATCTTGATCACTTCGTCGATGTTGTCGACGGCGATCTTGAGCCCTTCCAGGATGTGTTCGCGGTCGAGCGCCTTGTCGAGCTCGAACTGCGCGCGTCGCACGATGACCTCGTGGCGATGCGTGATGTAGTGCTCGAGCACTTCCTTGAGCGGCATGATCTTCGGCACGAGCCGTCGCGTGAACGGATCGGGCACGAGCGCGAGCATGATGACGCCGAACGTGGTCTGGAGCTGCGTGTGCTTGTAGAGCTGGTTGAGCACGACGCGAGGAATTGCGTCGCGCTTCAACTCGATGACCATGCGGAGGCCGTCGCGATCGCTCTCGTTCCGGAGGTCCGAGATGCCCTCGAGCTTCTTGTCGCGCACGAGGTCCGCGATGTTCTCGAGGAGCTTGGCGCTGTTCACCTGATACGGAATTTCGGTGACGACGATCTGCGACTTGTTCGAACTCTCCTTCTCCTCGATGACGGCACGCGCGCGGATGACGATGCGCCCGCGGCCGGTCTCCTGATAGTCGGTGATGCCCTGACGGCCGTAGATGTAGCCGGCCGTGGGGAAATCGGGACCCTTGATGAACTTCCGGATCTCCGACTTGTCCATGTCGGGGTGGTCGATCAGGTGGATGAGGCAGGCGATCGTCTCGCGCAGGTTGTGCGGCGGGATGTTCGTCGCCATGCCGACCGCGATGCCCGACGAGCCGTTCACCACCAGGTTCGGAATGCCCGCCGGCATGACGCTCGGCTCCTCGAGCCGGTCGTCGAAGTTGGGCACGAAGTCGACGGTGTTCTTGTCGATGTCCGAGAGCAGCTCCATCGCGATGGGCGCGAGCTTCGCTTCCGTGTATCGATACGCCGCCGCGGGATCGCCTTCGATGGATCCGAAGTTTCCCTGTCCGTCGATGAGCGGATAGCGCAGCGAGAATTCCTGCACCATGCGGACGAGCGCGTCGTACACGCTCTGGTCGCCGTGCGGGTGATACTTGCCGAGCACGTCGCCAACCACAGTCGCGCATTTCTTGTAGGGCCGACCCGGAACCAGACCCAGTTGGTCCATCGCATAGAGCACGCGACGGTGCACCGGCTTCAGTCCGTCGCGCACATCAGGCAGCGCGCGCGAGACGATGACGCTCATCGAATAGTTGATGAACGACTCGCGGATCTCGTCGTCGATCAAGCGAGGAAGAATGCGTTCGCGATTGTTCGGTGCGGTCATCTACTTGGGCGCCAATTGGGGTCGCGGGAGGGGGCGGGCGTTCAGCCTGTACAATGTACCGTTATTCATCGGTTAATGCAAGGATTTACATGATTGCTAAGTTGTTATATCACAACATCTTACGATTCGTGTTGCGTCGAAGCTGGCAACAAGAAACGTAGACGCCATGTTCGGCTTTTCTTTGGATCAGCAATAAACCTTGGGATTTATTATTGACTTATAAACTCTGAGATTTACTATTGCACGTTTCTAAATGCCTAGATTTATTACGGCATAATAAATCGACGAGTTTATTCATCCCTTCCACCGATGCGCCAGCTACAGAACGCCAGCCAACTCAGCACATACCTCCGCGCGCTCAGAAAAGCGCGCGGAATCACGCAACGCGACCTGGGTGCACGCCTCGGCGTATCCGCCATGCGCATCAGCGCGATCGAGAGTGATCCTGGCAGCGTGAGCTTCGAGCAACTGCTCACCATCCTCCATCACCTGGATGCGCGCGTCTACCTCGACATCCAGCGTGACAAGCAAGGCAACGTCAGGGTCCCAACGACGGGAGAATGGTAGTGCCCGCAAGCACTGCATTGACGGTGTGGATGAACGGAGAGCACGTCGGGCGCTGGTTCTCCAACTCGCAGGGCACGCAAATCTTCGAATACGCCGAGACATGGCTCGCCTCCCCTCGCAGTCGGCCTCTGTCGCTCTCCCTGCCGATCCTTCCGGGCAATGAGCCGCATCGTGGACACCGCGTTGCGAACTGGTTCGACAACCTCCTGCCGGACAGCGCACAGATACGCGATCGGCTCCGCTCACGCTTTCGAACGGATTCCGCCCGAGCATTCGACCTCCTTACCGCAATAGGCCGAGACTGTGTCGGAGCCGTGCAGCTGGTGCGTGACGGAGTCGATCCCGGCGACATTCGTGTCCTCGGCGCCGAGCCGATGACGGACGCGGAGGTTGCGCGCGCGTTGAGAGGCGTCACGAGTCCCGATGCGCTCGGCGCCCGGAACGACGATGCTTTTCGCATCTCGCTTGCCGGGGCGCAGGAGAAGCTCGCGCTCACACGCATCGGCACGAAGTGGCACCGGCCCATTGGCGCCACGCCAACGACTCACATTCTCAAGCTGCCGCTGGGCCTGATCGGGAACGCGCGGGCGAACATGCGCCAGTCCGTCGAGAATGAGTGGTTCTGCATGCAGATGCTCGGTGAGCTTCGGTTGCCCGTGCCAATCACGGAGATCGCCAGCTTCAGCGACGAAGCAGGAGAGGAGAGGGTGTTGGTCGTCGAGCGATTCGATCGGACGTGGGCAGGCGAGTCGGCCAGCGATGACGGATGGCTCGTTCGCCTGCCGCAGGAAGACTTCTGCCAGGCGATGGCGCTTCCGTCGTCGAGGAAGTACGAATCCGACGGTGGGCCGGGCATTCCGGAATGCCTCGCATTGCTGCGTGCGGGACAGAATGCCGATGCGGACGCGCTGACCTTCGCGTTGGCACAACTGGCATTCTGGCTACTGGCGGCGACCGATGGCCACGCCAAGAACTTTTCAATCTTCCTGCGGCGCAGCGGCTATGTGATGACGCCTCTCTACGACGTGATCTCTGCGTGGCCCGTGATTGGAAACGCTGCGAACGAGTGGGCGCCCGAGGAGGTGCGGCTCGCAATGTCGTTGCGCGGCAAGCGCCGCAAGCATTGGCGTATCAACGGCATGACCGTGGCCGACTGGGAGCAGCTTGCCGCGCGGACGGGCGCGCCCGACGCGTTCGAGCAGATGACCGCGATGGTCGATGCCGCTGAGGGCGCGTTGTCACGCTTGGGCGCTCGCCTTCCACAGGACTTTCCGATCACCATTCGTGATCGCATCGCGGCGGGAGTGCGCGCGCAGTGCGAGAGATTTCGGCTCGGATTGCAATGAGGGCGGCTGTCGTTGATGGCCCCAGCGTTTCCGAGCGACCCGCTTCACCCGCGCCGCGCGTCTGCGAAGTCGATTAGCCCAGCAGTTGTCCACCGGGGAGCCGCGCAGCACCACGGTCGAACGTGAGGAGCACCATGCCCTCGGACTCATAGCCGCCGTGAATCAGCCGGTCGATGAGACCGGCGCCGGCGTCCTTTTCCGGCATGGTGGCCAGCACGCGCTCAGCAATGCCTGTGCAACGAATGCGCGGGTCGGAGATCAGCGCGGTGAGTGCCGCGATCGCCTTGCGGTGCGGGACCGCATAGTGATGGCGCAGCGCGAAATACGCCTCTCCGATCACCAGGTCTGATACGGCGACGGAACCGCGTGGCTCGCTCTCGATGGCCCGCTGCGCGGCCAGTGCCTGCTCTGCGGGTTCGCCAACGAGGAGCCGGACCACCACCGACGTGTCCAGTCCGAGCGTCATCGCGCCTTCTTCTTCCGCCCGCGTGCGATACTCGCACGCATGGCGTCGAGGTCGTGGTGTTCGGCGCGCTCTGCATATGACCTGAGCGAGCCGTACCAGTCTGCCGCCTTTGCCCTATCGCTCGCGGCATCAGGCGGTGGTGGAGCGTCGATCACGGCCCTGATGCCCTCGGCGACCAGCTCACGCACGGTGCGTCCGCGACGTGCGGCTTCGACCTTCAGCCGGCGGTAGAGCGTGTCGTCGAGATCGATGGTGGCTTTCATGCTAGCAAGTTAGCAAGCTAGCTTGGCATCAGCTACCCCTCGCGTGACGCCGCAAATTCCTATGAGATCCCCCACACGAGTGCTACGAACACAAACAGGATGAAGAGGCAAATCGGCGCCCCTCCAATAATCATCAGGATCATCAGCGGCGTGCGATCGCGACCTTGTGTACGGGCGCGCAATCGCCACCCGGCTACCAGCGTGACAAGGCTCGAAACCAGGAGCACTACCTCACCCACTATCAGCAGCGGAACGCTCACTCTCGTATCATTTGCATGCGCCGCGAGATCGAGCAGTTCGGTCACCACCAAGGGCAACACTACGCCGTAGCACACAACCCGCGTGAGATTGCGAAGCGTCATCGCACCATCCTGGCGTGGGCGCGGATGGAGGACGGAGCGAGCCGTCGCGCATCAGCGCAGTCGATTGTATTTCCGCATCGCCGCCAGTAGTCGGTCGTGCGGCAGCGCAAAGACGCGCACATCGTTCGCACCGGTCATCGTCTCCGCCGCGAGCAGCGCGTTCACGATCGCCTCCTCCGTGGCCTGCACTGTCGCCGTGAACAGCGCGTTCATGCGCGCGTTCGGCAGCATCGCGACATGCGCAACGCCGGTGTCCGATGCGACGCCAGGGTTGGCCGTCGAGAACGCGACGAAGATGTCGCCCGAGCTGTTCTCGCCCTTCCCACCCATGCGTCCGACACCGAGTGACGCGCGCGTCGCAATGCGCTTGAGCTGATGCGGCAGCAGTGGCGCATCCGTCGCCACGACGATGATGATCGAGCCCGCGCCCTCGTTCTCGTCTTCGCGAGCGGGCGCGGTGGTGCCGCAGCGGGGAGCATTGGGAAGCACGGTGGCGTCGGTCGAAGCAACGCAGGACAGCAGATCAGGAATCTCCTCGCCAACCGGCACGCCGGCGATGCGCAGCTCGCGTCGCTGCCCGTAGTTGCACTGGACGAGCACGCCGACGGTGTAGCCCCCGACGTTGGCATCGAGCCGCCGCGACGCCGTGCCGATGCCGCCCTTGAAGCCGTGGCACACCATTCCCGTCCCACCGCCGACATTGCCTTCCTGCACGGCGCCTGATGTCGCGCCATCGAGCGCATCCATCGTGTGCTTTGCCGTGACATGAAAACCGTTGATGTCATTCAGGCGTCCGTCGTAAGTCTCGGCCACGACGGGCAGTCCCCACGGCTGAAGGCCCGGCCGCGACACCTGCCACTGGAGGATCGCGTCGCGCACGACGCCAACGCTGTGCGTGTTGGTGATCGCGATCGGACCCTCGAGGATTCCGCTCTCCTGGAGCCACGTTGTTCCGGTCATCTCGCCATTGCCATTCAGCGTGAACCACGCGCCGAACACCGGATCCGCGCTGCGCTTCCCACGCGGATGCACGACGGTCACGCCGGTGCGCACGGGTCCCTGCCCCACGACCAGCTTGCCACTCCCGGCGATCAGCGTCGTGTGTCCAACCTCCACGCCGGCGACATCCGTGATCGCGTCGAGCGGGCCAGCGATGCCGCCGAGCAGCGCGCTGATGCCCAGCTCACGGGCGCGAGGCTTGGCCTGATTTTGCGCAGCCAGCGGAAGGGCAGCGAGAAGCGCGACAAGGGTGAACGAGACTCGACGCATCATCCTGCGCTCCGTGCCTGGGGTTTCACGCAGCGCGGCGGTCCGGTGTCAATCCGCAATCCGCCGTCTGTATTCCGCTTCTGGCGTCGTGAGTTCTACTGCCGTCCGTGACGGAAAGTGCACGGATATCGGTAGAACTCACGACACCAGAGGCGGAGGCGGTTGTCGGAGCTCAGAACGAGCGGCACACGCTCCGCAATGCCGCCACCTTCAAACAGCAGCTACTCCTCGCCTTCAGCCTTCGTCGGCGCGGACTCGGGATAGTCCGTCGACATCTCGAGCTCGTCCTTCGCCGCCATCTCCCGCTCGCGGCGCTCCGCCTCGTCACGCTCGGCGCGGTACTGCTCGTACCACTCGCGCGTCACCTGGCCGGCGAGCTCGCGATTGCCGAGTCCGAACGCGAGCGCCATTGCAAGGGCGATGGCGCCGAAGAGAATCGCGAAGGCGGTCGTGACGATGTCCGTCGCGATGCCGAGCTCCTGGAGCGCCATGAAGATGGCGAGCAGGATGACGCCGCCACGGCCCACGCGCGCCAGTGCGCGACCACCGTGCAGTGCGCCCGCCGACGCGGAGATCAACCCGCCAACGAACCCGCCGAGCACGATGCCGACGAGGATGATCACGATGGCCGCGATCACGCTCGGGATGTAGCTGACGAGCTCCGAGAACACATTGGCCAGCGACTCGAGGCCGAGCGCATTCGCCGCAACCAGGATGACGGCGAACATCACGAGCCAGAACACGAGGTTCGCGAGGACGCGAACGGGGTTCAGGTGCGAGCCCGAGCGTTCGACGGCCTGCATGACGCCGCCGTGCTCGAGCATCCGGTTCAGGTGGATGCGCCGGAGGAAACGCTCGACGAGCCGCTCGAGCACCTTGGCGAGCAGGTAGCCCGCGAAGAGGATGACGAGCGCGCCGAGCAGCGCCGGCACGATGTCGCCGAATACCTGGGCGAAGCTCGACTGAAGGCGGTCGCCGAAGTTCAAGGGAAACCTGTTCTGGTGGTGATGAGGATCACTGAAATGAAAAGCTAGTTGCGCGGTGCAAAGGCGCCAGTCACGGCGCGCTCAGTTCCGCGTCCCGCGCTTCAGGTCGAAGATCAGGCTTCGGCGGCAGGTGGGGCAGATGAACCACTCGCGCTGGCGGGAATAGCCGAGCCCGAACGAGCCGCCCCCGATGGATCGCTTCGTCATGCGGCTCCCGTCGCGCGGGCAAGTGGGCGGTTCGCCAGCGGCCACCTGCGCGATGATCCGCTTCTGTTCGTCGGCGTCGAACTGGGCGTGCGCTTCAGGCATGGTCGAAGGCCGTGCCTGCACGCGATGAGCCGCGACCGCCTACCACAATGTCAGGATTCGGGTGCACGTGGCGAAGCGCGGGTTGTGGAAGACGGTGCCGGCAACCGAGGCTGCGCTCACGGCGAGGTCCGAGATCGGGTTGGAGAATCCCTCCGGTGGATTCGGAAGTCTTGGCTCGTCCAGCAGGTCGATGAGCGCCCGGTCGGACGGATAGCGCGCCAGCGTGCGCCGTGCCTCGGCGACGGCGTTCGTGACATCGCTCCGGGGTCCGGCGACCAGTTCGCGGACGTTGGAGCACGAGGTCATGCGCAGCATGCCGAGGGCCTCGAAGCGTTCGCCATCGCGGCGCGCGGGATCGGTGACGGTCGAGAGCAGGGACGCGCGAAACTCGCTGATGCTTGGCTTCGCATAGGGCTGTCCCGTGGGGCGCGGCGAGCTGGCCAGCGTGGCCGAGCGCGCGCGTGGATCGTTTCGCAGCTCATAGTACTGGCGCAGGGAAACGCGGCCGATGTCGAGGATCTGGTTTCCCATCATCTCGTCCATCATGGTCGTACCGTTGTCGATCATCGCAAAACCGACGGAAACGATCCCCCGCAGGATCGTCACCGCCGAATCCTGTTGACCGATGGCCATGTGATACGCGGCGCGCGAAACGGCTGCGGCGCTGATCTCGCGAATGTTCTTGTAGTCCTGCGGACGGAACTCGCTGTACGCCTCAGGACCGAACGGAATACGGAATTGGCCACCCAGGATGTCGACGGCTGGCGCGCGGGCGACGATGTCGAAGTCGCGCCACGCCGGCGCCGTCGCCAGCGCGCGGAGGAACTCCAACTCATTCCGCGTGAAGCCATTCTGTGCGGTCTGGAGAATCCCCTTGGTGGAGGGCACGTGCGAGGTGCCCGGCGAGGCGCCGATGAACATGTCCGGAGTAATTGCCGCATCACGCCAGCTCATGGCCGGCTGATCATGCGGCTGGATTGCCGTGAAGCCCGGACCCGACTTCGCCGGCTGAATCGCGGCTAATGCCCGACCGGCCTGGGCGGGCGTGATCGAAGCATCGCTCGGGAGTGCCAGCGAGCGCCACGCCTCAGCCTTGACGGCGACCTTGTGCACGTAGTCGCCGAAGTAGCCCAAGCGGGTAAACGTATTTCCCCTCAGCACGACGATACCGATCGGCACGAGGGCCATGAACGCCACGGCGATGGCCGCGTCGCGGACGATGCGCAACGCAGTGCCAAGTATCGATCGACGCGGACGAACGGCCTCCGGCAGTCCGCTCGCGGCGTGCTTGCCGAGGGGCACGGGCATCGCGGCGTCCTGTGGCACATCAGCGAATCCTCCTCCGACAGCGGAGTCCAGGCGAACTTGGCGCATGTGCTATACCGGTGTGAGCTCGATTTCCCGCGGGAAGCGCAGCCGCTCCTCCACTTCCTCGCGTGCCGCGATGAGACGTTCCACCTCGGCGGATACTTCCTCCGCGAGGCCGATGTGCGTGGTCAGCCCTTCGACGGTCGCGGAGCCGGCGTGCAGCCGGAGCAGGTTGAGTCGAATGGTCTCCAGCGCACCCACCGCGTCGCCGAGCTTCTCGTGAACGAGGTCGCGCTCCGCGCGCAGTGATTCGTAGTGTTCGGAAGTAGCGGGACCGGACTCTCCGAGCGCGTCGTGCAATTCGTCGTAGCGCGAGCGCAACCGCTGGGCGTCGTTCTGGAGGCGGTGAAGCACCGCCGGAAGACTGCCGAGGGCCTGGCGCACGTCCTTCGGAAGACTCTCATACAGTTGCTCCGCCGCCATTCCCAACGACAACTCCGTGACGCGGTGTGTCATGGCCGCGTTAACGGTCTGTTGTCCGCGCAGCTTCCGCGCGAGCGCAAATGCGAGTGTGCCAATGCGTCCGCGCCAGACTGACGACCAGAATTCCGTGTCGATGTCTCGGCGATGCTGAAGCACGGCCAGGTACGCCATTCCGGATACTGCGGCCACACCGCCCGCTACCAGCGTCACCGGCACGGTGGTCTCCGCAAGCGCGCGTGATGCGTCGAAGAGCTTGCCGAGCACGATGAACGGCAGCGCGAGCGCGGTGAACGACCCGAAGACACGCGCGATGCGGAAAAGGATTGCTTCGGGGATGGACCGTCGCATGCCACTGTCCACCGCACGTTCCTCGCGCGAATTCTCCACCTCGGCGCGGAAGGCGGGTGCAAGATCGGCGTGCGCAAAGCCGAGCCGCGTAAGCCGACGTGCTCCCAGCACGGCGAACGCAAACGGGGCCGCCGTGGTGCCAATTGCGAACGTCGCAAAGCCCTGCACCACCCCGAAGGCGGCAGAGACGATGATGGATCCGGAGAGCAGCGCAGCGCTGTACAGAAGGGTTCCGCCGCCGTCCATTCGGCCGTTCCTGCGCACGAACGCACGGAGCGCCACGGGCATCTCTCGACGCTGATCCATCGCGACGCCGAGCTGTTCGGCGAGTGCCTCCGCGGACGCGGGGCGCTGCGCAGGATTTTTCGCGAGGCAACGATCGACAAGCTGCGCCAACTTGCGCGGAACGGCGATGCCCAGCGACGCGAGCGGCGGCGGTGCTTCCGTCACCTGCTTCGCGAGGATCTGCGTGGCGGAGTCGCCCTCGAATGGCAGTCGGCCGGAAAACGCGTAGAACGCCGTCGCACCGAGGCCGTAAAGATCCGACCGGGCGTCGATGTCGCCGCCGAGTGCCTGCTCGGGGCTCATGAATTCGGGCGTGCCGCTGATGCCGTCGGCCGCGGCCTCGCCCGCCGCCGCGGCGATACCGAAGTCCGCGACGAGTGCACGACCGGTGGAGAACTCGATGAGGATGTTATCGGGCTTCACGTCGCGATGCACGAGCCCCTGGCTGTGCGCGTACGCAAGCGCCCACGCGGCCTCGCGCAGCACGCGGCTGCCGTCGGACGCGGACATCGGCCCGCGCTGGCGCACGCGCTGCGCGAGGGTCTCTCCGTCGATGTACGACATCACGTAGTAGACGAATCCATCGACTTCATCAACCGCATGAATGGGGATGATGTGCGGGTGCGAGAGCTTTGCGGCGAGTCGTGCCTCGCGCAGGAAGCGATCGCGCAACGTAGCGATGGCCGAGCGTTCCGGCGGCAGGAGCTTGATGGCCACGAGCCGATCGAGGTGCACCTCGCGCGCGAGGTAGACCACGCCCATGCCGCCGCGGCCGAGCTCACGATCGATCGAATATCGACCGGCGAGCGCGAGCTGAAAGCCGAGGAAGAGCGGATCGGATTGCGTCTGAGGCTGCATCAGTCAGATACGGAGAACGATCTTGCCGAACTGTGCGCCCTCGGCAAGGCGGGCAAAGGCGTCGCGCCCCTGATCCAATGGATACACACGATCGACAGGGGGTCGCAGCAACCCCTCCGCGAACATCGCGGTGATCGCGTCGAACTCGGCGTCATTGCCCATGGTCGAGCCGAGGATGCTCCACTGATTCCAGAACAGCTTGCGGACGTCGGTGGTGAGCATCGGGCCGGAGGTACCACCACACGTGACGAGACGTCCCGCCCGACCGAGTGCGCCGAGCGACTGCGTCCACGTCGCCTCACCGACCGAATCGACGACGACGTTCACGCCCTTCTTGCCCGTGCGCGCGCGAACCTCCCGGCCGACGTCAACGCCGCGGTGGTTGATCGTGTCATCGGCGCCGAGGCGCCGGGCATGCTCGAGCTTGTCGTCGCTGGAGGATGTCACGGTGACGTGCGCGCCGAGATGTTTCGCGACCTGGAGGCACGCGATGGCGACGCCGCCGCCAATGCCCCAAATGAGCACGCGCTCGCCGGGTTGAAGCTTCGCGCGGGTGACCAGCATGCGGTACGCCGTGAGCGTCGCGAGGGTGAATGCGGCCGCTTCAGCGTTGTCTGCGGTTTGGGGGATGCGTCTTACGTTCGCTGCGGGGACGACGACGAACTCCGCCATTGTGCCCGGCCTATGTTCGCCGAGCAGGCCGAAACGCGGGCAGAGCGGCTGTTCGCCAGCGAGGCAGTATTCGCAGGTGCGATCGCTGATGCCGGGGTTAATCACGACGTGATCGCCAATCGCAACGGAGCTGACCTCGCTCCCGATCGATTCGATGATGCCCGTGCCATCGGCACCGAGGATCCAGCGCGGTGTGATGGTGACACCTGGCAGGCCCTTCAGGACGAACAGGTCGAGATGGTTAAGAGCGGCGGCGCTGATGCGGACACGCACGTCGGTGGCACCGGAGAGCTCAGGCGCGGGGAGATCGTCGCGGAATTCGATCTGCTCCAGGCCACCGTGCGCGGAGATGGTGAGTGCTCGCATGCCTCTGCACTGGGGTTATATTTGCAGCGGAATGCTATGCGACGTTGTACGAGCGCGAAAGTCGCCGTGCGCGTCGCCATTTTTTTACGGGACGGCGCACTCATGACAGCAATCAAGGTTCCTCCGCTCGGCGAGTCCATCGTTGAAGCCACGGTGTCGCGCTGGATGAAGAAGGAAGGCGACGCGGTCGCCTCGGGCGACACGCTGGTGGAGCTGGAGACCGACAAGATCACGGTGGAAGTGCCGGCGTTGAGCGCGGGCGTACTCACGAGGCACGCAGTGAACGAGGGCGACGTCGTGAAGGTCGGCGACGTGCTGGCGGACATGGAAGAGGGTGCGATCGCGGCGGCTCCTGCGGCCCCCGCCCCCGCGGCGGCACCCGCCGCGCCCGCTGCGGCTACCGCACCGGCGCCAACTGCTCAGGAAGTCCGGGCGTCTCCCGCTGCACAGCGTGTGGCGGCCGAGCAGAAGGTTGATCTCTCTACGGTCGCCGGCACGGGTCGCGGCGGAGTGGTGAGCAAGCCGGACGTCATCGAGCATGTTGCGGCGGCCACAGCACCAGCGGCTCCCGCCCCGGCGAAGGCACCAGAGCCTGCCGCCGCGCCGGCCCCAGTGGCCGAGGCGCCAAAGCCGGCCGCTCCGTCGCGCCCCATGGCGCCGACCACGGCCGCCGAGCGCGAGACGCGCGAGAAGATGACGACGCGCCGGAAGCGGATCGCCGAGAATCTGCTGCTCGCGCAGCATTCGACAGCGCATCTCACGACGTTCAACGAGATCGACATGTCCGTCGTCAGCGCGTTGCGCGAGCGGATGAAGGAGAAGATCGAGAAGGAGTACGGGGTGAAGTTGAGCTTCATGCCCTTCTTCGTGAAGGCGACGTCGATGGCACTGAAGGCGTTCCCGATCGTGAACTCGCAGATCGAAGGCGACTCGATCGTTTACAAGCACTACGTCAACATGGGGATCGCGGTCGCGTCGGAAGCGGGGCTCGTCGTGCCGAACGTGAAGGATGCGGATCGGAAGGGAATGCTGGAGGTGTCGCGCGACATCGCCGCCGTCGCGAAGAAGGCGCGCGAGGGCAAGCTGGGCATGGACGACCTCACGGGTGGCACGTTCACCATCACGAACGGCGGGGTGTTCGGGTCGCTCATTTCGACACCGATCATCAACTATCCACAGGTCGCCATCCTCGGCCTGCACAAGACTCAGGATCGTCCGATTGCGGTCAAGGGCGAGGTTGTCATTCGACCGATGATGTATGTCGCGCTGTCGTACGATCATCGCGTGATCGACGGGCAGCAGGCGGTGCTCTTCCTGGTGAAGGTGAAGGAGCTGATGGAAGATCCCGCGTCGATGCTGGTCGATTGAGCGCGCCCCTCGTGACGACTGCGTCGCGGGAGTAACGTTCCTCGTGTGACCCACCCGCCTGCCGGTTCCCGTCGATCGGAGCTCTCCGCCGGAAGCGCACTCGGTCGGTATACGCTCATCGACCGCATCGGCGAGGGCGGCATGGGCGAGGTCTGGAAGGCGCATGACGCCAACCTCGATCGGGATGTCGCGATCAAGATGCTCCTCAGCGGCACGCTCGACGACGCCATCACGCGCGAGCGCTTCCGCCGCGAAGCGCTGGTCCTTTCGCGCCTCTCGCACTCCGGCGTCGCCACCATCTTCGACTTCGACGCGCGCGACGGCTACGACTATCTCGTCATGGAGTACGTGCCAGGCGGCACCCTCGAGGCGCGGCTCGCGGCCGGGGCCATGCCGATCGAGGAGGCGCTCGACGTCGGCATCGCGATCGCGACAGCGCTCGATAACGCGCACCGGAACGGCTTTCTCCACGGTGACCTCAAGCCGGCCAACATCGCGCTCACCGCGGATGGACAACCGAAGATCCTGGATTTCGGCCTCGCCCTGCTGCTCTCCGGCGCGATGGCCACCGGGCATCTGACGCAGACGGGCATGGTCATCGGGTCGCTGCCCTACATGTCGCCGGAACAGCTCCTTGGCGAAGCCGACGATGCGCGCACGGACATCTACGCGCTCGGCGTCATGCTGTTCGAGATGGTCACCGGACGCCGCCCGATCGACAAGGCGCGGGCAGAGGCGCTCATGTTCGCGATCATCAACACCGCTGCTCCCTCAGCCCGCTCGCTGCGCGCCGACGTGCCCGCCGCGCTCGATCAGCTACTCGCGGATTGCCTCCAGAAGGATGCGGTGGACCGTCCAACATCGGCCGGGGTCGTCGCCGGAACGCTCCGCGCCATTCGCGATGGAGCGTCCTCCGCCGCGCGCCCCGTCGTCGTTCCGGCAAAGATTCGGGCGATCGCAGTCCTTCCGCTCCGCAACGTGGCCGGCGATCCCGCGCAAGAATACTTCGTCGATGGCATGACGGAGGCCATCATCTCCGACCTGTCTCGCATCAAGGCGCTGCGGGTAATCTCGCGAACCTCGGCGATGCGGTACAAGGGCTCGGCGTTGTCGCTGCCGGAGATCGCCCGCGAACTGAACGTTGACGCGGTACTGGAGGGATCGGCGCTTCTCATCGGCAACCGCGTGCGCGTGAGCATCCAGCTCGTGTCGGCGCGCGACGACGAGACCCTCTGGGCCGATCGGTACGATCGCGGGCTGGAGGACGTTCTGGCGCTCCAGAGCGAGCTGGCACAGACGGTCGCACGCGAGATCGCGATCCAGCTTTCGCCAGCCGAGGAGACGCAGCTGGCAAAGCGGCCGCCGGTGAATCCCGACGCGCATCTCGAGTTTCTAAAAAGCCGACACTCCCTGATCGCCGGCACCCGGGAGGCGCTCGACCTCGGGTACCGTCATGCGAAACGTGCGCTGGAGATCGACCCGAACTTTGCTCTCGCCTGGTCCGCATTGGCGAACACGCAGATCCTTCGCGCCATTCGCGGCATGGCGTCGCCGGCGGAGGCGGCAGCAGAGGCCACCGACGCGGCGACTCGGGCCCTCGCGCTGGATCCAACGCTGGCGGACGCGCACACCTCGATCGGCATCATCCTGGCGCACACTGGAAAGCTGCGCGAGGGAATCCGAGAGCTGGAGATGGCGATCGAGCTCAATCCGGGCGACGCCATGGCGCACAACGTTCTCGCTCGCGCGCTCTCGTCGTTCGAGCGTCACGCCGAAGCACTGGCCGCCGTACAGAAATCCGTGCGACTCGACCCGCTGTCCTCGCTGATCCACACCGGCCTCGGCGACGCGCATTACTTCGCGCGGGAGTACGAGAAGTCGGCGTTCCTGTACCGGATGTCGGTGGAGCTCGATCCTCGGTTCGACGGGGCGCACACCGACCGGGCCCGTGCCCTCGAAGCGCTGGGGCGCTTCGACGAAGCACGCGCCGAGTACGAGGAGGGGCGTCGATTGGCCGGTGGCGCGGCGGGGGCGTCTTTCGGACTTGGCCACCTCGAGGCCGCCAGCGGCAACGAGATTATGGCGCGGCGCATCCTCGCGGAGCTCACGGCGGCGCGGTCAACGCGCGTCGTGTCGGCGTGGGGAATCGCGGCCCTGCACGCGTCGCTGGGGGACGTGGACGAAGCGTTCGCCTGGCTCGAGATCGCAATCAGCGAGGGGGCATCGGGGCTGATACTGCTACGAGTGCATCCGCGACTGGATCCGATCCGGGGCGATCCGCGCTACTGGCCGCTGGTGCAGCGCGTGGGGCTGGCGGACTGAGGACGGCGAGCTGCCTGCGGGTCGCTGGCGCGAAGGAGCTGAACTCGACTGACTATGTTTCGATGACGTCACTCGAACAACGCGCTCTCCTCAATGGCTGATCCTTCCCTTTCCGTCGATGTCCTCATCCTCGGCGGCGGCCCCGGCGGCTACGTCGCCGCAATTCGCGCCGCGCAACTCGGCTTCAACACCGTGTGTGTGGAGATGGACAAGACCCTCGGCGGCACGTGCGTGAACGTCGGGTGCATTCCGTCGAAGGCGCTGCTGAACTCGAGCGAGCATTTTGAGTTCATTGCGCAGCATGCCGCCGAGCACGGGATCGGCGTGAGCGGTATTCAGCTCGACCTGGCGAAGATGCTGAAGCGGAAGGACGATGTGGTGGGGCAGAACACGAAGGGGATCGAGTTCCTGTTCCGGAAGAACAAGATCTTGTGGGCGAAGGGGTTCGGGACGCTGAAGGCAGGCAATGTGGTGGAGGTGCGGGGGGCCCCCCCCGAGAACACAATCACCTCCTACCAGGCCAAGCACGTCATCATTGCAACGGGCTCTGTACCAATCGAGCTCCCCTTCCTGAAATTCGACGAAGAGCGTGTGTTGTCGAACACCGGCGCGCTCAAGATCCCGCAAGTCCCGAAGCACCTCATCGTGATCGGCGGCGGAGTCATCGGCCTCGAGCTCGGCAGCGTCTGGCGCCGCCTCGGTGCAAAGGTCACCGTCGTCGAGTTCATGCCGAGCATCATGCCGGGCATGGATGAAGACGTGGTGAAGGAAGCGGAAAAGATTTTCAAGAAGCAGGGACTGCTGCTGCGCACCGGCTCGAAGGTGACCGGCGCGCGCCGCGAAGGCGACACGATGTTCGTCGACGTCGAGAAGGACGGCGCGACGGAGACGCTCGAGGCGGATCACGTGCTCGTCTCGGTCGGACGCAAGCCATCGCTGTCCGGCGTCGATGCGGCGGCACTCGGTCTCGCGGTCGGCAAGCGCGGCGAAGTCATCGTCGACGAGCAGATGCGCACCAACCTGCCCAACGTTTACGCGATCGGCGATTGCGTCGGCGGAAAGCTCCTCGCTCACAAGGCCGAGGAGGAGGGCGTCGTGGCCGCCGAGGTGATCGCCGGACACTCTGTGAAGATGCACTACCGCTCCATTCCGTCGGTCGTGTACACGTGGCCCGAGATTGCTTCGGTTGGACTGGCCGAGCATGAAGTGAAGGCATCGGGACGCGACTTCAAAGTAGGGAAGTTTCCGTTCTCGGCAAACGGTCGCGCGCGCACGTCGGGCGATACATCCGGATTCGTGAAGTTCATTGCCGATGCCAAGACCGACGAGCTCCTCGGCGCACACATGGTCGGGCCGAACGTGTCGGAGTTGATCGCCGAGGTGGTGTTGGCGTTCGAGTATCGCGGGTCGTCGGAGGACATCGGCGTCACGGTGCATGCGCATCCGACGTTGAGCGAGACGACAAAGGAAGCTGCGCTCGCGGTGCTCGGTCGGGCGATTCACATCTGACGCGACGCGTGTGAGCGTGCCCAAGGTGCGCGCGCTCGCTGCGCAGGACGGCCCTTCGGCGCGCGAGTTGGTACACTCGGCGTACGGTGGAACGTGTCACCTGGTGCGCACACTGGAGCTCCTCAAGATCGCGCTTACCGGAAGCGATCCGGAGTGTCTTGGGATGGTTTCCACTGCCGGCGACAAGTCAGTCGACGGTTTGCTTTTCTACGGCAGCGTCGGTGGCGCCGCCGGACTGATCAAGGTCCACGTGTTGGCGGGCGCCATCATGGCTCGGCTTACAGCGTTGCTTGGTAGCGCACGCGACCTTGATTCTTTTCGCGGAGCGCGCATGTTCATGTGCGAGCTGTCTGATGCTCCAGAACATGCGCGCGCGTCGGCGGCACTCATCGCATTCGGATTCACATGCGAGGCGTCCATTGCGGACTACTTTGCGGACGGGCTTACGCTCAACGTTCTGGTGCAGCGGCGGTCGGGTGACATCAGCCCACGTCGAAAATAGTCGGTCACTGCTACTGGCCGCCATCGGGTCCGCTGCGCTTCTCGCGGCACTGACGGGATGCGACCGCGCGCCGGCGCGCATCGGTCTCGCGCAGGACACGTTGACTATCAACACTCGCTTCCCGAACTCCGCGGGCGCTCGCGCGCTGACCCGGTCGGGCGAGACGCTCTCGACGCGCGCACTCGCGTACCGCGCGGTGCCGGAGTCGCTCATCAGTGTGACACGTGATGGCCACGTCACCTGCCGTCGCAGTGGTGATGCAACGCTGTATTTGACAGCTGGCGCCGCGAACGCGCACCTGCCGGTTCGGTGTCGGTTGATCGGCAGGATCCAGATGCCGTTCGAGATCAGCCTCCCTCTCGGCGGCCCGGACCGACCGGTGGATCTCAGCGCGTACGACGAGTCCAAACAGCCGATGGGGAACGTGCGGGTGGGGATGAGTGTTCGCGACTCGAGCATCGTTCGACTCGATCGCGGTATGCTGAAGCCCGTCAAGTTCGGTCGTACGATTGTCGACGCCGACGCGGGTGGCAAGGTGCGCTTCTGGGTACCGGTGAACGTCTACGAACAGGTGCTTCAGGCGCGCCCCATCGCGATTTCTCCCGGCGCAGCGACATCGTGGGATCTCCAGCCCGGCCGATACGTCCTCGATCTTCGCCTGTCATCGCCGGATACCGGTGCCCGAATCGCCGTTTCGTGGAACGGTACCTACTGTGGCGAGGCGCTTCCGCCATTGGAGAGCCACCTCATTTGCCTCGTGCGGGCGGAGGCGCGACATCCTACACTCACGGTTGGTGCCCGTGGGAGCGCGGTGAGCGGAACGGTGAGCCTCGTGCGCAGCGTGGCTCAATGACTTCAGCGGTCGCGCTCGAGGTGTGATGAGGACGAGTGCCGCGGACACAGGGGGAGGCCATCGTGCGCCCCTCCATGGTATCGCAGTCCTTCCGACGTGCCGCGACGCGTGATTGCCTCCGCGGGACCGCAGTCCACGCCGGCCGCAGTGAGGCGCGCGTGCGTTTCATGAACTGTTGCTTGGCCCTGCGGCGTCCTATCTTCGGGCCGTCGCCGAACGCCGTCTCTCAGCCGTCCCGAGGCCATCCTGGACACCGACCTCTCCGCGCAACTCCAGGCCGCTCTCGGCGCGACGTATCGCATCGTCCGCGAACTCGGGGGGGGAGGCATGTCGCGCGTCTTTCTCGCCGAAGACATCGCCCTCCAGCGCGACGTCGTGATCAAGGTGCTGCATCCCGAGCTCGCCGCGGGCGTGAACGCCGAGCGCTTCAATCGTGAGGTCCTGCTCTCGGCGCGACTCCAGCATCCCCACATCGTGCCGGTGCTCGCGGCGGGGCAGCTCGAAGGACTGCCGTATTACGTGATGCCGTTCGTGAAGGGCGAGTCTCTGCGCGAACGCATCGCAGCGGGCCCTCTTCCGATCGGCGAAATCGTCGGCATCCTGGCAGACGTCGCGAAGGCGCTTGGGTACGCGCACAGCGAGGGCGTCGTGCACCGCGACATCAAGCCCGACAACATCCTCTTGTCCGGGGGCGCGGCGACGGTCGCGGACTTCGGTATCGCCAAGGCGCTGTCGTCGGCGCGGCACCAGGAGCCGGGCGAGGCGCTGACGACGCTCGGCATGTCGCTCGGCACGCCGGCGTACATGGCGCCCGAGCAGGTCGCTGGCGATCCGGGGACGGATCATCACGCGGACATCTACTCGCTCGGCTGCGTGGCGTACGAGATGCTCACGGGGCATTCGCCTTTCGCGGGCAAGTCGCCACAGCAGATGCTCGCCGCGCAGGTGATGGAATTGCCAACGCCCGTTTCGCAGCAACGTACCGGCGTTCCGGCTGCACTCGCATCGTTGGTGATGCGCTGTCTCGCGAAGGAGCCGTCGCAGCGTCCGCAGTCGGCGCACGAAGTGGCTGCCGCGCTGGAGGCGACCGGCGCCTACGAAGTGCTCGCCCCCGTGCGCGGCGCGTGGGGAAAGCGAGGAGCCTTGATGATAGCCGCCGGCGTGGCGCTGCTCGCGGCGCTTGGCGTGTCAGCGTATCGCGCCATGCGTTCGCCGACAGCGCCTTCAGGCGTACTCAACCTCGCCGTCGCTCCGTTCGAGGTGCTCGATCCGCAGTTGGCGCTGTGGAAGGAGGGTTTGGTCGATGTGCTCTCCCGCAACCTCGACGGTGCCGGACCGATCCGGGCGCTCTCGCCGAGCGTCACGATCAAGCGATGGGAAGGACATGCGGAGCGGACCGCGGCTATCGCATTCGGCAAGCGCGTCGGCGCACAGATCGTCATGTACGGCCAGCTCCAGTCGTCGGGGCGCGATTTCGTGAATGCACGACTGTGGATCATCGATGCGGACAAGGACGCGCCGCCGGTCGAGATCGACGTGCGCGATTCTGTCGCGCGAATGGATCGCGTGAGCGACTCGCTCAGCATTCGCTCGCTCGCTCGCGGCGATCGGGCGGATGCGGACGATCGGCGCGGCGCAGCTCGCGTCGCTCGGATCGAGCTCGTTGCCGGCCATTCGCGCGTTCCTGCACGGTGCGCAGTTCTTCCGTCGCGCACAGTGGGACTCGGCCGCCGTTGCGTTGCGAGAAGCGGTGTCGATCGACTCCACGTTCGGCATTGCCTACGCAATGCTTGGCGAGGCATATGGCTGGACGGGTGAAGGTGGAAGCGAGCGTCAATTCCAGTCGTTCGGCAGTGCGGGAGCGCGGATACGGCCCGGGCTGTCGCCGCACGATTCGTTGACGCTGGCGGCGGTGAATCACTACGCGCAGTGGAACAAGCGCGGTCCCAAGAGCGGCGAGGAGATCCGTCAGGCATTCGCGGCGGCGGCGGCGGTGACGCAGCAATATCCCGACGACGCGCCGGCGTGGTATCTGTATGCCGACATGCGTTACCATCACGACAAGAACCTCACGGAGCGCGAGGCGCTTGGCTTGTTCGACCGCGCGATCCGCGCGGATTCGGATTTTGCGCCCGCGTACATTCACGCGATCGAGCTCGCGTATCGCGACGGTGCGGCGGCGGGGGAGCGCTATGCGAACGCGTACCTCGCCCGAGCTCCGGCGAGCATGACGCGCAGTTCCATCGTGCTCGCTACGCAACTGTCGAGCGGACGGCTGCGCGGCAATGAGTTGGCCGCCGTGCTCGATACCGTGTCGCAGGCGGTGGGCGCCAGCGCGTTCACGGCATTGCGCCGCGTGCCGGACAGCGCGGAGGTGGGCGTGGCGATTCTGCGCGTCGCCGAGCGACGCAACGCCGGTCCGAACGTGCGGGGGTTTCGCAGTCGGCTTGCGGACGGCCTGGCCTTTCGCGGCCATATCTCCGAGGCGTGGCGACTGGGCATCGAGAATCCGACGTACACGGTGGCCGAGATCGCGGCGCTGGGACTGGTCCCTGCTGACAGCGCGGCGAAGCTTCTTGGTCCGTGGGTAACGCGGCGCGACGACGCATCGTTCTACGTGTTACCGGCGATTGCTGCGGCGCGCGACACCGCGCAATTGAGTGCGCTTGCCGTGGGTGCTGGGCGCTTTGCGCGTGCGGACACGAGTGAGCGGACGCGGGCGATCGTTGGTTATTTCGCCGCGTCGGCGCGCGCGTACCTGGCGCTGGCGAAGGGCGACACGACCACGGCCACGGCATTGTTCGACCAACTGTCGGATTCGCTCATCACGTTGCCCGTCGATCAGTTCGTCCGCGCCCGGTTGGTAGGTCGCACGGATCCGAAGCGGGCGCTCACGATGTTGAACCGCATGAGCCAGTCGGCCGACCTGTTGTACGTGGCTCGTGAGCTCGAGCGCGGCCGATTGTCCGAGCGGGTCGGCGATCGCGAGCCGGCGGTGGACGCCTATGCGTACGTGGCCGCGGCGTGGCGCAACTCCGAGGCGCCGCCGCTGCGCGACGCCGTGAAGGAATCGACAGCGGCGCTTGCGCGTCTCGACGCGGACGGCAAGATGCGCGCGGCGCTGACGTCGGCCCAACACTAGCGGCTGTCGGCGGCGCGCGGCCTGGCAGAGGCGCGAGCCTTTCGCGGCGACCCTTCTCGGGATGAGGTGTCGACATGGACTCTCTTGCCAAATTTGGCAAGAGAGTCGGTGGAAGAGGTGAATCGCTAGATCAGCGTGCCCTCGATTTGCCCCGCGCTGACGCTACGGCTGCCGACGCGCTCCCGCCAACGATCGGTAGTACTCCTCGACTGCGGCGCGATATTCCGCCGGCACAGGTGCAGTGGACCCGAGTGCCGGTCCTTTGCTGTCGCCGAGCCCGAGCTTGCGGTAGAGAGTGAACTCGAAGGTCTTGAGGCCTTCGATCACCGACTTCTGCAGCTCATCGATGCCTTTCGGATCGCCGCTGGCAAGAGAACCCTGGAGGCGCTGCATCTCGTCGATGGCGCGGTCCAGCTCACCGGTGTCGATGCCCTGCTTCGCGAGCTCCTTGCGCAACTCTTCTGCACTTCCACGACGCATGGCGAGCTCGCGCGCGAACTGACGGGCGTCGCTGGGATCGATTCCGTTGCGCGAGCCCGGCGTACCGCCGCCACCGCCGGAGGGATTTTGGCCATCCTGCTGGCCCTGTCCGCCTCCGCCGCCTTGTTGTCCCTTGCCCTGTTGTCCCTTGCCCTGCTGTCCCTCGCCCTGCTGACCCTGCTGCCCCGTCTTGTCACCAACGCGCTGACGCAGCGACTCCATTCCACGCACGAGCTCTCGTGTCTTGTCGAGCGTCTTCTCCTGATTGCGTGAGGACGACTGCCCACTCAACGCACCAGTCGCAGCACGTGTGCGATCAGCGACGTCCTTCAGGTTCTCGCCGATCTGCCCCTCGAACGCATTCGCGTAGTCCGACGATCCACCGCGAATCACGTTCTTCGAGAAATCAATCTTCTCGCGCACGCGCTGGTCGCGAATCGCGTTCGCCGCATCGCCGAGTTTCCCGGCGGCAGCCGGCTGCTCGCGACGCGCTTCGCGCGCCGCACGATCCACATCGCTCTCGAGCTTCGCGACACCCTTCGACAGCGCGTCCTTCTGCTGGTTGAGCTTCTGGATCTGCTCCGCGCGTTTTTCCGGCGGCGCATTCCCGAGCTGCTTCACACCGTCCGCGATCGCGGCCTGCTGGTCTTGCAGCTCCTTCGCCTGCTCAGCGAGCTTCTTGACGCGCTCACTTGCCGCTGCCGAGCGCGCGCCTTCCAGCCCGTTCGCGGCGCGCGTGAGCTGCTCCATCGCGGCGGCACCCTGCGCCGCCGAACCCGTCGCCGCTCGCTTCATCGCATCGGCGGCCTGCTGCATCTGCTGCGCCGCCTCGGCCATCTGGGGCGATTTCTGCTCGCGCGCGAGACGCTCGAGGCGATGTGCCTCTTCCTCAGCCTTCTTTGCCAGCTCGCGCTGCGATCCACCACCGCCTCCCCCGCCACTGCTCTGGTCGCGGCCGAGCTTCTCGCGCATGGCTTCGGCCATCTTTTGCATGCGTTCGTTCTCCTGCTGTTGTCGGCTCGCGAGCTGCTTCAGTCGCTCGAGCGTCGCATCGACTTCACGACTCGCCTGCTGCTGCGACTCCTGCTGTACCGCCTCGTACTGGTTGTTCAGCTTGTCCGTCTGCAGCTCGAACAGGTCTGCGAGCTCCTCGGCCTTCTTCTGCGCGCCGCCTCCACCGCCCCCGCCCTGCTGTCCGCCCATCTGCACCTGCACGTTCCGATAAAGCTCCTCGGCGCGCTGCAAGTGCTGGAGCGCGACCTGCTCGACTGGCAGCGCCTCCTTGCCCTGCGCCTTCACGAGCCGCTCCTCCGCGCCTTGCAGATGCTTCGACGATTCGACGAGCTCCGCCTGAATGAGCGCGAACGTGGTGTCGGTGCGGGCGGCGGCGCGCTCGGTCATTTTCTGCGCGAGCGTCACCACTTCGACGCGCAGCCTCCCCTCGGCGATGTTCAGAGTGGCAACGTCTTCCTTGTGCTTGCGGGCGGGCACGCTGGTGCTGTCGCGAATCCAGTTGAACGTTCCCGCGACGACCTCACGCTGCCGCGCGACGAATCCGTCCGGCGAATCGCCGCCGCCACCACCACCGCCGCCCTGCTGGTCCGATTGTCGATAGTTCTTGCCGAACGGGCGGACCTCGAGGAAGTAGACGTCGCTCACGCCTTCGTTGCCGGCGCCATCCTTTGCGACGGCGTGGTAGGTGATCAGGTCACCTGGAACGAGCTTGAGCTCCTCGAGAAAGAACGTGTGCGCGGCACGCGGCTCGGTCGACTTGTGCCGCCCGCTGTCGGTGAGTGCGATGGTCTTCTCGTCGCCACCGTTGACGCGATACCGTAGTTGGAGCGACTCGACGCCGTAGTCGTCCGATGCGGCAACGGCGATCGTGACTTCCTCGACGCTGGTGACCTTCGTGTCGCGTCCTGGCTCCTCGATGCGCACCGTGGGCGGACGATCGGGCAGCGCCTCGACCGCATACTGCACTGAGCCCGGAACGTTGGCGCCATCCGGCGCAACGAGATCCACGCGATAGAAGCCAGTCGTCTTCACCGGAAAAGATGCGGACAACCGTCCATCCGCTCCGATCGTGAATGGCACCTTGGTGCCGTTGTCGAATGCAAGCGTCCCACCGCGCACCGGCTTGGTGATCGTCGCATGGATGGTCACGTTCGTACCGACGACGGCTGCGACGTCACCACCTTCCTTGAAGTGCTCACTCGGCAAGCCGGTGTATGCGGGAAAGCGAAGATCGATCGACATCGCGCTCATCGCCGGCAGGTCCGTCACACTCAACGCATACGTTGGCGACCGGATGCCATTCGCGTCGACGTAGTACTCGGTGCGCTTGGTGAGGTCGAACACGCGCGACGTGAAGCTTCCGTCGACGGAATCGCGCGCCATGGGCATCCGCACCCACTCCGACGCCGAATCCGTGCGGAACACCAATTCGGCGCCATCGGCCGAAAATCCGGCGAGCGAAGCGCTTACATCGACGGCGGCGCCGCGGGGGATCGCTGCGTTGCCCGGTCTTACGCGAACGGCAAGTGTGGGTGTCGCGGCCTCCGCGACAGACCATGGCGCGAAGATCTGCCGAGCGATGCCGCGCAGTTGCTTCGGCCCGACCGCAAACAGCAGCGCCGCCGCGACTGCGATGCCACCGATGGCGCGAAGCGCACGCTGCACGCGCGGGCGCTCGAGACGTCCGTCGTGCTGAATGGGTCGCACTGCCGCGAGCGTGCGCTCCATCAGGCGCGCCGTCAGCGACGGCGAGGCGCGCTCCGCTTCCGGCGCCTTGAGCTCGTGCACGGCCGAGAGCAGCATCTGGCGCAACTCGGGCGCGCGCTCCTCAACGTAGAGCGCAAACCGCTCGTCGCTCGCGCGACGAACGAGCGGGCGCACCAGATAGCGCACGACCGCGGCGAGGATGAGGAGGTAGCCGAGTCCGCGTATGAACACCACGGTCGATGAGGTGGTGCCGAACATCGACGTGATCAGCAATCCAGCCGCGATGGAGATGACCGCCGCGATGGCAATGAAGACGATGGACTCGAGGATCACGCGCTGTCGCCACTGGCGGCGAAGGGCAGCGAGAGTTTCGACCAGTTGATTCGCCGATGTCATGATGCACTCTCCCCAGACTGTGTAGCACCAATGCGGCTCGCGGTTCCGCGCCAACCTCGAGTGGCCATGAACGTCTCACCCAGCAGCAACAGCGCCACGGCGATCAACAGTGTGCGCCAGAGCCGCTGTCGTCCTTCGACTTCCGATCGGCTCGGCACCTCGTTCGTGGCGTCGGTGGTCGCGGTGCTCTGGCGCACGCCCAGGAGCAGCTCGCGAGGATCGACGGACGTGAGGTCCGATTCGTTGGCGGGCGCGTTCACAGCGACGAGGCCGGTGGGCTCACCCTGGACGCGTCCTTCATATAACGCATACACCCCAGCTTCCCGCAGCGCCACTGTAGACCCGACGGTGTCCTTCGCGGGGCGGACAATGGAGCCATCTGGCGTGAGAACGGCGGGCTCCTTCAGCGATCCCGAGAGGAGCCAACTCTGGCCAGTCGTGCGCGCGAGCGGCGTGGCGTCGCGCCCCGAGGTGTAGAGCACCAGCCGGTGCAGGAACGGCAAATAGGATGATTGAACGGGGAAGTCGCCGGAGCGCGCGTCGAGCGGCATTCCAATCAGCACGATGCGCCCCGATCCCTCACGATGCTCGACGACCGCGGGCTGTCCGTCATCGAAGCGCGCAAGCACGTCGGTGCCGACGGTTGGCTCGAGACGCGGATACCTGAGGAAGCGCGCGGCGCTGAGTGCGGCGGGCGCGCTCCGAAACGCCGCGAACAGCGGATGATCGAACCGAACATCGCCAAGCGACCCGCCGCGATCGGCAAGACGGTCAGACTCGCCCGCGATCGTGGCAGGAAGGAGCGTCGACGCCGAAACGCGATCTCCCATCCGGCGACCCGCTGCGATCGCGAGCCCACCACCACGCCGCACCCATTCGGTGAGCGCAGCGCCTGCTCGGCCCGAGGGAACCGGCGAATCCCACAGCATCACGAGTGCGGCTCCAACGAGCTTCGCCGCATCCAGCGTTCCCGGTCGCACTCGCTCGATCCGCATACTCGGCGAACGACCAACCAGGAGGGCCCGCTCGAAGAACAGCGTTTCGTCGCCGAGTGCGTCGTCGGGCACGACGAGCAACACGCGGAGCTCGTCGTTCGCGGTGAACGCGAAGTGGAAAGTGTCGTCCGCGGCGAGTGCATCGTTGTCGATCGACACCGATCCACGAACGAGGCCGGCCGGAAGCAGCACCGGCGCGAACACGACGCGCGTCTCGCCAGCGCCCGGAATGGAGACGCTTCGCATTCCGCTTGGGCGCCCATTGAGCATCAGAGTCGCCGCTGCATTCCGCGCGTTGATGCCTTCACGCCCGACGATTCGCGTTTCCACTGACAGCATCGTGCGAAGCGGCTCGACAGTGCGATGCACGTCGACCGAGGCGATCGTCGTATTCGCGCGACTCTTCGGACCGACGGCAATCGTGCGGACGGAAAGTCCCTTGGGAAGATCGAGCCCCGCGACGCCGGACACGCCGCTGCGCTGGAGGTCGGTGATCACGACCACCTCAGGCGTCGCGTCTCCAGGACGAGCGGCGAGCTGTCGCGCTGCACGCAATGCAGCGGCGTAGCGCGTTCCGCGGGCCGATGGCTTTGCGCGCGCGAGCACGGAGAGCGCCGCACTGCGATCGGTGCTGAACGGCTGCGCGACCTCGGCCTCGTCGTCGAACAGCACGAGCGCCAATCGATCGTTTACGCCGAGCGACGCAATCACCTTCCGCGCGGACTCGACGGCGACTGGCCACACGTCGCGATGGCCCATGCTCATCGACCGATCGAGCATGAGGATCACGGCGCGCACTCGCCTCGATCGCTCCTGCGTGATGTCGCGCGAGAACACGGGTCGCGTGAACGCGAGCACGAGCAGTGCGACCGCGAGCGCCCGGAGAAGGAGCAGCGGAAGGTCGGTGATGCGACGGCGTTCGGCCGTGCGGATCGGCAACTGCTCCAGGAACATCAGTGACGGAAACCGGAACGGCGTGTCCCTGTCGCGATGCCGCAGGTGCAGCACGATCGGGATGGCGAGCGCGGCGAGCCCGGCGAGAAATGCGGGGACGAGAAATCCGAATCCCATCAGCGCACCCTGCTCCGTGCAAGCCGTCGGTCGAGATAGGCGTGCAGCGCGCGATCGAGCGGCTGGTCGGTGTCGACGCGAACGTAGTCGGCGCCCGCCGCCGCCAGCCGTTGCGCCACCGCGAGGTGATGCGCGCCGATCAGCTCCTTGTACTTGCCGCGAAGATCATCGGGGCGCAGCGGAAGGCGCGTCCCGCTCTCTGCATCCTCGAACGTCGTTGCCATTGTAAACGGGAAATCACGCTCGGCCGGATCGACCAGATGGAAGACGATGACGTCGTGCCCGCGCATCCGGAGCGACGCCGCCGCTCTGCCGAGTGCGTCTGGCGTCTCGTAGCAGTCGGTGACGAGCACCGCGATTCCGGGGCGCGCCGAGAGATGCGTAAAGCGGTCGATGGCCGTTGTGAGATGGCCCTTGCCGGTTGCCTTCGAGCGACCGAGCGTGTGCAGGAGCAGTTGCAGATGTCGCGTGGATGGAGGCACCACGTCGACGAGATCACCGGTGAACGTCGCGAGCCCGACGCGATCGCCCTGCGCCTGCGAAAGCCATGCGAGCGATGCGATCAGGAAGCGACCGTAGTCGTACTTCGTGACCGCACCGCTGCCAAAGTCCATCGAGCCGGTGGAGTCGAGCGCGAACATCACGCTCGCATTCGTGTCGGCTTCGTACTCCTTCACGTAGTAGCGGTCGGTGCGACCGAACACCCGCCAGTCGATGCGGCGGAGGTCGTCACCGGGCTGGTAGTTGCGATGCTGCGCAAAATCCATCGACGACCCCTTTCGCAACGACCGGTGCTGCCCGTGCATGAAGCCATCGACGACCGTGCGCGCCAGCAGCGACAGGTCGGAGATGCGCGCGAGCAGCGCGGGGTCGAGAAAGGAGGCCGGAGCGGATGCCATCGATCAGAGCGCCGACTTCGGGATCGGCACAGCCGTGAGCAGCTTGTCGATGAGCTGATCGGTCGTGACCTTCTCGGACTGCGCCTGGAAGTTCAACAGGATACGATGCCGCAGCACGGGACGGGCAAGTGCGCGGACGTCGTCGAACGTGACGTGCGTGCGACCCTGAAGCAGCGCGCGGGCCTTGCCGCCGAGGATGAGCGCCTGCGCCGCGCGAACGGATGCGCCGTACGATACCCACTGCTTGATGAAGTCGAGCGCGCCGGTCGTCGTCGGCCGACTCAGGCGAACCACCTTCACCGCGTAGCGCGTGACAGCGTCCGCAACGGGCACGCGGCGCACCACGCGCTGGAAGGCGAGAATCTCTTCGCGCGACACCACGGCCTTCACGGCCTCGAGCGGAACGGACGTCGTCGTCTTCACGATGTTCACCTCGTCCTCCTCGGGCAGGTAGTCGAGATTGACCTCGAGCATGAAGCGGTCGAGCTGCGCTTCGGGAAGCGGATAGGTGCCCTCGAGCTCGATGGGGTTCTGCGTCGCGAAGACGAAGAAGGGCGGCTCGAGCTCATACGTCCTGCCCTGCACGGTGACGCGCCGCTCCTGCATGGCCTCCAGCAATGCGGCTTGCGTCTTCGGAGGCGTGCGGTTGATCTCGTCCGCCAGCAGCACGTTGCAGAACACCGGACCGGGCATGAAGGTGAGACGCCGCTGACCGGTCGCGGGATCGTCCTGGATGACGTCGGTGCCAGTGACGTCGGATGGCATGAGGTCCGGCGTGAACTGGATGCGCGAGAACTTGAGGTCGAGCGCGCGCGACATCGTCGAGATGAGCAGCGTCTTCGCCAGGCCGGGGACGCCGACCAGCAGACAGTTTCCGCCCGCGAAGAGCGCGATGAGCGCCTGTTCGATGATGTCGTCGTTGCCGACGATGACCTTGCGAAGCTCGACGCTGATTCGCGCGCTCGCCGCAGCGAGGCGGTCCGCGAGCGCGGCGTCGTCGAGATGCTCGAGCTCGGGTGCGGTGGCAGGACCGGTCAAACGTTGGCCTCGTGTAGGTCGGAGGATGGGCGCGTACTGAAGTAGATGTCGGTCGTCGTCATGTGTTGGCGTCTTATGGAGGCGTGGAGGCGGCGCTTCGAACACGCAACTCGAGCAACAGTACTTGTGCCTTCTCGAACGCCGGCGCCTGCTCCAGCACGCCGAGCAGTTCCTTGCGCGCTCCGGGTATGTCTCCGGAATTCGCCAGCGCCTTCGCCAACTCGTAGTGCGCGTCGAGCGGATCCGGCGGATCGAGCGCCACGACGGCGCGGCGCTCGCGCAGCTCGGCGACATGATCATCCGAGCGCACGGCGATCTTCGCCAGCCGCACGTGCAGCGGGATATCGTACGGCGTCATCCAGATCAGTCGCTCCAGCGGAGCACGCGCGCCGAGCGAATCGCCGAGTCGTTCGCGCAGGTCCGCTTCGAGCAGGTTCGCATCGATTGCCGTCTCGCTGCGCGACGTGACACGCTCGACCTGTGCGAGGGCCTCACGCAGATCGCCGCGATCGCGCGCAAGCTGCGCGAGAAAGACCGCCGGCGAACCATTGCCCGAGTAGTCCGGAAAGAGCTCCTCTGCACGCTGAAGCGTGGCGCGCGCCGAATCCAGCTTGCCCTGCTCCATGAGGGCGATGCCGGCGCGCATCGCCGAGACAAATGGTCCGGACGGTTCCTTCTTTCCATCGCCAGCCGCGACAGCCTGAAGCGGCAAGACAAGCTTTGTCTTCACCCAGCTGTCGAACTCCTTGTCGAACTGCTCGGGCGTGCTGCCGAGCACCTTGGCAAAAACGGCGGGCGTAGACAGCCCGTCGCGGTATGCCGTCAGCATGTTGACCAGTGCCGCCGGACCCTTCCGCTCGGCGATCATCTCACACACAAGTGACGCCTCGTAGTAGCTGAGGATCACCTCATTGTCGAAGCGCGGCCGCACGAATCCTTCGTTCAATTGACTCACCGGGCGCAGACGACCGCCGGCGTACGCCGAGAGAAACTCGAGCGTCGCGCCTCCGCCCCATGACGGCCGCGCGCGCCGCTCCTCCAGCACCGACAATCCTTCCGACAGCCAGCGAGGCGAACGGTTGTTCGACAACCCCAGCGTGAACGTGTGCGCAAGCTCGTGCCAGGCGACGGAGCCCCAGTTGAACTCACCGGCCTGTCGAGCCGAGGGCGCATCCATCATCAACACCGGCCCGAAGCTCACGCCGAGTGCGCCGAGCCCCGAGATGCCCATCGTGCGGACGGAGAAGTCGGCGTGCCGCGGATAGATCTCAAGGCGGACGAGTCCCGCGGGCTTGTAGCCATAATGCTTCGACAGCGAGTCGTACGCCTCCTCGAGCAGGGGAGACAGATATGTCGTCAACAGCGCCGCTTCCTTCGCCGGCGCCACGAAGCGAAAGTGCCCGCGGTCAATCGTGCTGAACGCGCGCAGCTTGTCGAGCATATCGAGCGTGTTCTTGTGCCACAGGTTGAACGGATCGATCGCGAACGCGCGCTCGAGCAGCGCCCGACCCTCCTCGATGTGTCCCGCATGCAACTCGTTGTTGCCGAGCAGTCCAAGTGCGCGCGATGAAGTCGAGTCGACGGCGAGTGCAACGCGAGCGAAGCGCATCGCCTCCTCGTATCGACGCTGCCGGGCGAATGCATCGGCCAGCTCGGCGTAGAAATCGGCGGGCTTGCTGTTGAGCTGCTGCGCCGCTGCCAGCGCACGTCCGTACAGCGCGGAATCGCCGGTCATGCGCGCCGCCGCGCCGATCATCGACCACGCACCCAGCGACGACGAGTCCACCGCCAGCGCCAATCGCGCGTCGGTCATCGCCGAGTCGTACTGCTCCGCCTCGAGGTGGAATCGCGCCGACAGTACTTGTGCATCGGCGAGCGAAGGATTGGCGACCAGACTACGGCGCAACAGCACCTGTGGATCACCCTTGCCCTCGAACATCGCGACGCGCGCCAATCCGAGCAGCGCACGTGGATGCTCCGGCCACCGCTTCAACACATCTTCGAACGACAGCTTCGCATCCGGCGCGTTGTACTTGTCGAGCAGGAGGTCGCCCGCCCTGAGTCGCGCCTCGACACTCGACGAGTCGACGGCAACGGCCTTGTCGAATGCCGTCAGCGCCTGACGAACCGCCGCCGCGTCGCGCGTGCCGAGCAGCACATCTGCTCGGCCGAGAGCGACATAGTCGGCACTCGACCAACGCCCGCCGCGTTCGGACTCGGCCACCAGAGCCGACGCGCGACGAAGCGCATCCACACGATCCCCACGACGATACGCGAGCTCGGCGAGCAATGCTTCGGCGCTGCGACGACCGGCTACGTCGCTCTGCACCGCGACCTTAAGCACCGAGTCAGCCTGCGATAGCCGGCCGCGCATCACGAGCACATCGCCGAGAGTCTCGGTGAGCGCCGCACCACCGGCGCGCGCAGCGCGCTCCGCATCTTCGAGCTTGCCCGAGTCCGCGAGTGCGTGCACCTGCTGGCGTGCGTCGCGCGAGGGCTGCTGCCATGCGCCCAGCCCCGTTGCGGCAACCAGCACGAAGAGTGAACGCCTCATGGCTTCCCTCCCGCCGCCCGGATCTCCTGGCTCTTCTCCGCCAATTCCAGCAGGAGCTTCTCGAGCTGCGCCGCATACAGCGTGGAATCAGTCGTCGCCTTGCGCGCTCGAAGATCCGCCACCTGCGACTCCAGCGCCTGACGCTCGGCGACGAGAGCCGCGATACGAGGATCGGCGCCTCCCACGGGCGCGCCGAACGACACGCGCCGAGCGAGGATGGTGTCGCTCAGGATCGCATGCTCGGTCAACATCTTCTTCTCGCCTTCGTATGACCGCGCCACTTCCTTCTTCGCGAAGTCGAATGCCTCGAATACCGAGACGCGTCCGTCCTTGTCCGCATCCGCTTCGGTGCCGGTAAGCCCGCGCACGAACGGAATCGCGAAGATTGTCTCGTTTCGCTCGATGGCAGTCTTCGTCGCCGATACGACGATACGGCCGCGCCCCGCGAGCACCGGCAGGAAATCGCCGCTGCCGCTCGCCGCATTCACGAAGACGACGGTCTGTCTCGCGAAGCCTGACAACCACGATGCATACTCGGCCGCTGTGGGATCCGGGCCGGGCAGATTGACGCGCGACGTCGGCCCTTCGCCGGCGCCGTGGCCGTTCAGGAACACGAGCACCACGTCACCCGGCGCGACGCGCTTCGAGACTCGGAGGAACGCGGCCGCAACTTCCTCCCTCGTCGACTTGCCCGTGATATGCTTGCGATCATCCGCTGGATCTTCACCGAGCACAATAAGGCTCGAGTCGGCAACCTTCCATCGTGAGCGGGCAGAATCGGCGAGTGTCGCGGCAGTCCTGAGGAATGACGCCTTGTATTGCGGCTCGGCCGAGAGGCCCGTGATGATGAGTACATGGGTCTGTTGCGCGCTCGCCGGTGCGGACGCAGTCGCCCAGACCAGCGCGCCGAGCGCCAGGGAAGCCCGAAAGCGCAGCATCACGCGAGCCCAATCCGGCGACGGTAGAACCACTCACCACCCATCAGTGCGATCAACACGAAGAAGATGATTGGCATGTCCCAGAGATCCTTCGCGTCACGCTGCGTGACGCCTGCTTCCGTGTACTGCACGTCATCCGACAGGCGACCCGACTCCTTCACCGGATAGTACCGACCTCCGGTTTCCCTCGCGATGCGTCGTAGCAGCGGCGCGCGCATCTCGGCCTGTCCGACATCAGCGCCCTGATCATCGACCAGCAGTGCACCACCGACCGACGTCGTGCTGTCGCGCCCTCGGCGAGCCACTGCCGCCAGCGTATACACCCCAGTGTCGCCAACGGTGTACCGACCGACATATGCTCCGTCTTCGCCGAGCGCTCGCTCGAGTGGGACGTCGATCGCCTCGCCCGATGATGTCGTGACATGCGCGGTCACCGTCGCGTCGTTGACGTCGGCGAAAGTCGAATCGGTTACGTGCGCCCGAAGAGTGACTAGCTCACCCGGCCCTGAACGAGCCGGAACGGAAACGATCTCCACCTGATCCGGCGCGCTCTCGACCATCCACCGAATCAGTTGGCGCCACAGCGTGGAGTGCGTCATGTCCTCGACCGGAATGCTCGCGTCCATCTTCCAGAGCCACGTGTCCTGCACGTTGAGCACGGCGCCAACGCCTCGACCGTAGCGCTGAAACGCCAGCACCGGGACTTCGGTCGCCGTGCTCGGCTTCCCGCCCGGACGGCCCGACAGCAGCACGGTTGCGCCGGCACGCAGCGGTCCAATTCGGTTCACGGACGTGAGCGGCGGCAGCGAATCCCACCGGGCAATATTCGCCGCGTCGTCGTCGCGGAGTTGAAGCGCCGCGCTTGCAAGACCAGCGGACGTCGGATGAACGCCCAATACGAGCGGCGCGGCCGTCGTATCCTTGCTCGCCGGCTGCAACATGACCGGAAGAACTTCCGCGACGGGCGTCCCCGCAAAGTTTCCCTCGCTCAGCGCGGACCGGCCACCGAGCGCCAGGAGCGTGCCCCCGCGCTGGCTCACGAAGTCGGCGAGCATGCGCAGCTGATCCCCGGTGAAGAATGACGATTCGATGCTGCCGAGTATGATCGCGCGATACTTGAAGAGCTCTTCGCGCTTCGTGGGGAATCCGCTCACGAGCTCGAGGCTGTCATGCACGCCGAGGCGCAGGAACTTCTTCTCGGCGCTCCGCATCAGGCCGACCACTTCGATGCTGCTGTCGGCGGCAACCGCGCGGCGAAGGAACGCAAACTCGGGACGCGGCTCGCCCTCGAGATAGAGGATGCGAACGGGGCCCGGTCGCACTTCGAGCACCGTGTGATACGCGTTGTTCTCCGTCACCGTCTCGTTGGCGAGTGCTTTCGCCGTCACCGTGAGTCGATACGTGCCGGTTGGCAGCGGCGGAATGCGCAGACGAATGCGGGCGATGTCGCCGCTCGCGGGGAGACGCACTTCTTCGGTGGCGACGATGCGTCCATTCGCCTCGACGGTGACCGTGGTGTTCTCACCGCCCGCGCCGCGTACGGCGATCGCCGCCTCGAGCAGCACTGTTGATCCCGCAAGAACGGTTGCGGGCGCCGCGACGCGCTCGACCGCGATGTCGCGCGCGAAGCGCTCCTGGCCAATGCCGACGGTGAAGACGGGGATGCGACGCGAACGGAGCGCGAGGAGTGCCGCGCCGAGGTCGCCACCGCCATTATCTGCACCGTCAGTTACTACGACGACGCCCGCCAGCGGCATGCCGGCGAGGTCCTGGCGCGTTGCGTCGAGCGCGCCGGCCACGTCGGTGCGACCACCAGAGCCGGTGAGCGTCGCCGCTCCGGAGAGCGGGCTGGCGTCGGCGGCAAAGCGAAAGATCCGCACGGCAAAACGCTGCGTGAGCCGCTGCATCAGCGCGCTGGTGTCGCCGAATGCGGACTGAAGTGCCGCGAGGCGCGCGCGTCCGTCGACGTCCTTGAGGCGCATGCTGCGCGAGTCGTCGAGCAGGATCGCGAGCACGTTGCGCTGGCTCACGGCGCTCGAGAGCACCACCGTGGGGCGCAGCAGGCAGGCGAGAACAAGCAGGATGCAGCAGGCGCGGATGGTGGCGAGGACGATGCGATCCCTCCCGCTCACGGCCTTCACGCGCCGGTACAACAGCACCACGAGCGCCACCGCCACGAGCGCCGCGAGCACGACGACGAGCGCCGGAATCACGGGGGCGAGGACAAGATCACCGCGCTGGAAGACGCGCGGCGGATACTTGAAGAGGAAGGTGATGACGGACTCGAACGCGGCTCCCAATCAAGCTCCCATTGATGAAGGGCACGAGCGGATCAGGTGCTTCCGCCGCCGTGCCGGGCGCGCACACCGCACTCACTGATGTCTACGCAGATGCCCCTCGATTGGTTCGACACCAGACGAGGCAGAAATAGAGGGCCTGATTCCGCCTGCGACAGGACTTGCGGGCCGCCGAACGGCACCGCTCCCCGATATCAGGTCGCGGCGCCTTGGCACCGTTGGCCCCGGACCCCATCTTCGCCTGATCCCGTATGCACTCCCGTCTGTCACGCCCGCTTCCCATTTGTCCATGCGCCCGGTTCGCTGCTCGACGTACACCGCCCTTTCCATCCTCACCCTGGCGTTCAGCGCTGGCGGTCAAGCGCCCGTGACTGTCGCCACAAAGGGGGACCTGTCGTCATACGACCCCTCTCGGCTCAGCGGACTGCGCTATCGCATGATCGGACCAGCGCGAGGCGGCCGAGTGACCGCGGTGACCGGCGTCGATCAGGAGCCGTTGACCTTCTACTTCGGTTCGACGGGCGGCGGCGTCTGGAAGACCACCGACGCCGGCGCGACCTGGCGCGACATCTCGGCGCAAGCGTTCGCGTCGTCGTCGATCGGCGCGCTGGATGTCGCCAATTCGGACCCGAACGTCATCTACGTCGGCACTGGCTCGGAGGCGATCCGCAGCAACGTCTCCATCGGCAAGGGCATCTACAAGTCGACCGACGCGGGGAAGACGTGGCGCTTCTCCGGGCTTCGTGATGCGGGACAGATCGGGTCCATCAACATTCATCCGACTGACCCGAACATCGCTTTTGCAGCGGTTGTCGGAAACCCGTTTGCTCACACGAAGGCGCGCGGCATCTATCGCACGAAGGACGGCGGCGCCACGTGGGAGAACGTCCTCTATCTCTCCGACAGCACCGGCGCAGTGGACATCGAGCTCAAGCCCGACAATCCGAACGTCATCTACGCGTCGATGTGGCATGGCCAGCGTCGTCCGTGGACGATCATCAGTGGTGGCGGTGAGGACGGCGTCTTCAAGTCCATCGACGGAGGCGATCATTGGACTCGCCTGTCCGGTGGCCTGCCCACTGGAATCGTTGGAAAGAGTGATCTCGCCGTGTCCGCTTCAGCTCCGGATCGCGTCTATGCACTCGTCGAGGCGAAGGTCGGCGGTGGCCTCTATCGCAGCGACGACGCCGGCGAACACTGGACCCTGATGAACACGACACCCGGTCTCATCACGCGTCCGTTCTACTACGACAACCTCGACGCCGATCCGACCAACGCGGATGTCGTCTACGCGGGCACAGAAGGCCTCTACAAGTCCGTCGACGGCGGCAAGACCTTCCGCAGCATCCGCTCGCCGCACAGCGACAATCACGACATGTGGATCAACCCGAAGAACGGGCAGCTCTTCATCCAGTCGAACGACGGCGGTGCGAACGTCACGCAGAATGGCGGCCTCACGTGGAGCACGCAGCAGAACCAGCCAACGGCCGAGATCTACCAGGTGGCCGTGGACAACCAGTATCCGTATCGCGTGTACGGGGCGCAGCAGGACAACACGACGCTCATCGTGCCGAGCTTGCCAGTGGGGTCGAATGGCCTCGACGACCCGATTCAGAGCTGGCGTCAGGGACCGGGCTGCGAGACCGGTCCGATCATTCCGAACAACACGAACCCTGACACCGTCTATGGCGGATGCAAGGGACAGTGGAGCCGGATGAGTCTCCGCAACGGACAGGAGCAGCAATACTGGATCGGCGGACAGTCGCTTTACGGCAATGCCAATCAGGACCTGCGCTATCGCTTCCAGCGCGTATCGCCAATGGAAGTGTCGCCGCACGAGCCGCACACCGTCTATTACGGCTCGCAGTTCGTTCACCGCACGCGCGACGAAGGCGTGACGTGGGAGACGATCAGCCCCGATCTTACAGCGAACGATCCTCGCTATCGCGCGGTCTACTCCGGCAACCCCATCACGGTCGACGCGACGGGCGAGGAGATGTACGCCACGCTCTACGCCATTCGCGAGTCGAAGCTGAAGCCCGGCCTCATCTGGACGGGCGCGAACGATGGCCCGATCAATGTGACGCAGGACGGCGGCAAGACGTGGACGAACGTGACGCCGAAGGATCTTCCGCCCGGCGGTCGCGTGCAAAACATCGATCCGTCACCACACCGCCCCGGCGCCGCCTACGTCGCGGTGCTCCGTTACCTGCTCGGCGACTTCCAGCCGTACATCTACAAGACCGAGAACTACGGAAAGACCTGGACTCGCCTGACGACGGGCAGCAATGGCATTCCCGCCGACTATCCAACACGTGTGGTTCGTGAAGATCCAACGCGTCCCGGCCTGCTTTACGCGGGCACCGAGTTCGGGATGTTCGTGTCGTTCGATGACGGTGCGCATTGGCACCCGATGCAGCTCAACTTGCCGATCACGCCGGTCACCGACATCGTTGTACATCGGAACGATCTCGTCATCTCCACGCAGGGGCGGTCGTTCTGGATTCTCGACGACATCACCCCGCTTCAGCAGATGACGGATGCCGTTGCGTCGGAGGCAGCGCATCTCTTCACGCCACGTGAAGCGATTCGGTATCGCTACCGCGCGGGCTTTGGTGGAGCGGAAGCCGAGCGTACGGCAACGGACGATGCGCCGCAGTATCCGCCGGCGGGCGCGATGATCGACTACTGGCTGTCGTCCTCGAGCGGGTCGGTGACGCTCGACATTCTCGACGCGAAGGGCGCGGTCGTTCGCACGTTCGCCGCGGACACGGCGCGTACACGTACCAGCGGTCGAGGTGCGGGTTCTGATCTCCAGGCGAGACCAGGCCTGAATCGATTCATCTGGGACATGACCTATCCCGGTCCGACCGTTGGCAATGCAGCCTTCGGTGGACGCGCGGGCGCGATGGCCGCGCCAGGCAGGTTCACGGTTCGGCTCACCGCGAACGGAGTGGCCTCGACCCAGCCACTGGTGCTCAAGGCAGATCCGCGTGTCCTACGCGATGGCCTTACGCAGGCCGCACTGGAACAGCAGCTCGCATTTAACCTCAAGCTGCGCGACCTCGTGAGCGATGCCAATCGCGTGGCGGAGCAGCTTCGCACCGCGAAGCGCAAGGATCTCGATGCGATTTTCTTCACGCCGCCGGTCCGTTACAGCAAGCCAGGTCTCCAGACGCACATCACGTATCTCTACTCGCAACAACTCGGCGCTGACCAACGCGTCGGGCGCGATGCCATGGAGCGTTTCGCCGAGCTGCGAAAGGAGCTGGACAATCTGACATCCACGTTGCGCATGGGTGTGACTGGTCCGGCGATCGTCACGCCTTGAGACCTCCAGCATGACGCCGTACTGCGGCGTTCGTACTTCCGCACGACATCGAGCGTAGGGATCTACTCTATCAGCCTTGCAATCAGGACGTCGGGATCGCTCCGGCCTTGCGCAGGAATTCCACGATCATGCCCGTCGCATCCGGTCCGCCAGGTGCGGTATACGTTCCCTCCACCGACCCGCCACTCCATGCGTGGCCCACGCCGGGGAACATGTGCTGCTCCACCGGAACGCTTGCGCCCGCCGTGCTCGAATTCACAATCGTCCACTGGCGTACAATTGCCGCCAGGTTGGTCGGCGAGACCACTTTGTCATCGGCGCCGTGCAGCACGATCATCGGAAGTGGCCGAGCGCGTGAGCCCATGGCTGCCAGCGTTCGCGCGCCGAGCGCGTCGCCGTCCCCAGCCCCCTGCCGCATCGCAGTGAGCGCACCCGCAACATCGCTTGCGGCGAGCGCGGGGATGCCGGAGTGCATCGCAAGCGCCGCGTAGCGCTCGGGATACGCGACGGCGAGGTTTGCCGCCATCGCCGCTCCGGCGGAAATCCCCACGAGCGAGACGTGCTGCGCACTCACGCCTTCGGCGTGCGCCACCGAGTCGATCAGTCCTGCGAGCAACGCCGCCTCGCCCTTGTCGCGCATGAACTGCTGTGGCGTGTACCAGTTCCAACATTTCTGCGGTTGTGCCGCCGCTGTCTGCTCCGGATAGACGACCAGAAAGCCACCAGCTTCTGCTGCGGCATTCATCCGCGTTCCCTTCGCAAAGTCGTCCGCGGACTGCGTGCAACCGTGCAGCATGACCACGAGCGCTCGACTATCGCGCTTCGCGGGCAGTGAGGCCGGCCGAAACAGGACGAAGTCGCGCGATCCCTCGGCGCTGTTGTAGGTGTGCCGAGTCGATTCAGACATGCGGGCAGGAGTGACGTGTGCCGACGCGCATCCCATCCCGACCGCGACGGTGACGACAATCAGCATCATCTTCAAAAGGTGATTCCGCCGCCAACCGTTATCACCTGTCCCGAGATGTAGTTCGACTCCGGCGAACAGAAGAGATACACGCCGTCCGCCGCTTCCTCCGGTGTGCCCAGGCGTCCGAGCGGAATCGCGTTCTGCTCGAGATGCTCGATCATCGCTGGCTGTACGCCGACCTTGCGTACCTCGCCCGACGCGTCTGATTCCTCCGCTATCGGTTGCGTCATGCGCGTCCGGATGAACCCGAAGGCGACGCAGTTCACGTTCACCTTGTAGCGTCCCCACTCCTTCGCGAGCGTCTTCGTCATGCCGACGACCGCGGCCTTGGCCGCCGCGTAGTTGACCTGCCCTGCATTGCCGCCCAGTCCGGAGACCGATGAGATGTTCACGACCTTCCTGAACACCTCGCGTCCTTCCAGGCCCTCGGCCTTGCTGAAGCGCCGTATCGGTTCGGACGCCGCGCGCAGAATGCGAAATGGCGCCGTGACGTGTACATCCATGATCGCCTGAAACTGCTCATCCGTCATCTTCTGTATGACGCTGTCCCATGTGTAGCCGGCGTTGTTCACGATGATGTCGAGTCCGCCGAAGCTGTCGAGCGCCGATGCGACGAAACGGTCGCCGAAGTCCGGGGCCGTGACGCTGCCCGCGCATACGACGGCCTTTCCGCCAGCAGCAACGATCGCGTCAGCCGTCTCCCGCGCTGGCGCCTCATCCAGATCGTTCACGACGACGTGTGCTCCCTCGGCCGCGAGTTTGAGCGCAACGGCGCGCCCGATGCCGCGGCCGGAGCCTGATACGATGGCCACCTTGTTGTCGAGCTTACCCATGCTGTCTCATCCTATATCTGCACCGCGCGATCCTTCCAGTACTCGTCGCGCAGGAGTCGCTTCAGTGTTTTCCCCGCCGCATTGCGAGGAAACTCGCTCAGTATGACCACCTCGCACAGCTGCTGATAGCGTGCGCCGACGCGCTCGTTCACCCATTGCCTCAGGGCCGCGGCCTCGATCGACGCACCGTTCCGCAGCACGACCGCGCCCAGTGGCGCCTCTCCCCACTTGTCATGCGGTACGCCAAACACTGCCGCCTCCAGCACGTCGGGGTGCGTGACGACCACCTCCTCGATGTCCTTCGGGTAGACGTTCACGCCGCCGGAGATGATGAGGTCCTTCTTGCGATCGACCAGATAGAGATAGCCGTCCGCGTCCAGATACCCCATGTCTCCCGTATGCATCCAGCCGTCGACAATCGCCTGCTCCGTGAGGTCGGGGCGCCCGTAGTAGCCCGGCATGAGGAACGGGCTCCGGCCCACGATTTCTCCAACGTCGCCCGGCGGCAGGTCGCGGCCATCGTCACTCATGATGCGGAGCTCGGCAAAGGTCGTGGTATTCCCCACGGACATCGACTTCCGCGAGACGTCGTACTTGTCGAGGATGGTGATGACACCCTCGGTGAGTCCATACAACTCGTAGAAGACATTTGGCAACGCGGTGGTCAGTCGTTCCTTGTGCTCGCGATGCAATGGCGCACCAACGGAACCGAGCATTTCCAGCGAGCGTAACTTCTCCGGCGCGAAATTCGGCGCGTTCATCACGGCGAGAATCTGCGACGGCACCATCATCACGTGCGTCACCCGCTCGCGCTCGACGGTCTCGATGAACTCGACGGCGTCGAAACGCTGTTGCAGCACATAGGTCGCGCCGAGAAAGAGCGCCGGCATCAGCGTGACGAACGCACCATTGAACACGAGGGAGCCGGCATGGAGCACCACACTTTCCGGCGTGAAGCGAAACGCCGACGCGAACAGCGTGCAGTACATCCCACGAATGTCGTGGGTATGCACGATCCCCTTCGGCGAGCCGGTCGTCCCGCTACTGTAGATGATGTTGAACAGGTCGTCGCCGGCAATGCCCACCACCGCCGGCGCGTCGGCCGACTGCATCGCCGTCAGGGCATCGTATGACCGGTACCCCGGTGTCGGCTCCGTTCCGATCGCGATCCAGCGGTCTTCGCGAATCGCCGTCATCTCGCCACGAATCGTGTCCAGCTCCGCAGCGAGCCCGTGCGACGTAATCACCGCCGACGTGTGCGAATCGGCGAGTAGCGTCACGAACGCCGGGCCACGCAACAGCGGACTCAATGGAACAAGCACGAGCCCCACCTGGATCGCCGCCCAGTAGATCTCGAGCACCTCGATGCAGTTCGGCATCACGACGGCAACCTTGTCGCCCTTGGCCAACCCGAGCGACAGCAAAGCATTCGCCACTCGATTCACCCGCCCTCCCAACTCGGCGAACGTGAGCCGCATGTCGCCGCATACCAGCGCCAGATGATCGGTACGATAGCGCGCGTGCCGCGGAAGCAGCGAGCCGATGTTCACCGTGCCATCTCCGTCCCGGCGAGAAACGGAATGATCACGTCGTGGAACGGCTGCGGCGTCTCGACCGGCATCATGTGCCGCGCATTGGGAATCACGACGAGCGAGGCATGCGGCATCTTCGAGGTGTAGTCCCGCTTCCACGCCACCGGCGTGTAGTCCTGATCTGCGGCGACGACCAGCACCGGACACTTGATCGCGGGCAGCTTCGCCATCACGCTCCACCCGACCAGTGCCGACAACGCGCGCAGATACGCGCCGGGATCATTCCGTCCCCATCGTTCCACGAACGTCTCCCGCAGCGCCGCATGCTCCGGAGCCGGAAGAAGCCGGCCGGCAAGCACCTCGCCCATCTTCGACATCCCCATGACGCGCACGATCACTCGCCGCTGGAAGATGGCAACCTTCTCCTTCCACGTCCGAAGAATCATCTCCGGACCGCTGTTCACGATGATGATGCTGCGTACGAGATCCGGGCGATCGCTGGCAAGTTGAAACGCGATCATGCCGCCCATCGACAGACCCATCACATGCACTGGTCCGAGGCCGAGACGCTCGATCAGTTTCGCCGCATCCATCGCAAACTGCGGTACCGAATATTTTCCCGCCGGCTTCGCCGTCTTTCCATGACCGCGCACGTCGTACGTCACGACGGTAAACCCGGTTCGGAGCGCATTCACCTGTGGCTCCCAGTCTTCCGTGCTGGATCCGAGTCCGTGGATCAAGAGCACAGGCTCGCCTTGACCGTGCTTCTCATAGAAGACGTTCAGGTCACCGAGTGTGATCATCGGCATCGGCGTTCTCTCACTTCCATCGGACTTCCCACTCGCAGAACAGGTCGCCCTCCAGCGCGCACCGCGCGTGCGTCACTTGCGGCTCGCGGGCGCCCGCAATCTCGATTCCCGCCAGCCATCCGCCGGTCAACCGCCGGCAGAAGAGACGGTCACCCGCCTCGAAGCCGATCAGCCGCACCGTCGCGCGTCCCGTGGTGCGATCCGTGACCTTGATGTCGCCAGGCCGGTAGTAGCGCTGGAACAGCGAGATGTGCTGGTCGAGGAAATCGTCCGGCGTCGGCTTCTGGATCAACCCCGCATACAACTGCATCCCGCGCACGCGGATCGCCTCGGCGCCCGCACGCTCCGCCCAGTCGGGGTCCACGGCCGCAAGCTCCCTGTCCGCACTGCGCCACAAGCTCAATGCCACCTGATATGGCACGTCGTCCGTCACCGCTGCCGATTCGACCAGCGCACGCTCATCTGGCGAGAGACGGGACAGCACGGCGTGGAGCGCGTCCGCGGACAGGGCGTGTGCGAGATACTCCATGGTGCTGTGCAGCGTCGATCCACGCGCGTAGAACATCGCTTGCTCCTGAGAACCGCTCTCCCTGGGGGAGCGCATCGGCACAGCATGACGTCGGTGGACGAGCGCCCGCAAGTCGCCGGCGCCCCGTACTGGGGCACCGGAGACCTGCACGCTCGCATCTGCTGCGGAAATCACCTGCCGTCCCAGCGGACGCCCACCAGCACGATGGGGCCGAGCTGCGGCGCATTGATCATCTCCTGATGCTTCGTGCCGAAGCCGCAGGACTTGCCCGCCGCGTACACCGCCTGGTTCGCCGAGCCAATGCCGAGTGCGGGCGGCGTGGTGGTGCCGCCGACGCACGAGAAGATGTTCTGCGCCTGGAACAGGAGCTTCGCGCCAGAACCCTTGATCGTGTAGTTCCCTGACAGGTCAAGCGTGCCGAACGCCGGGATCAGGCCGTAGTTCACTCCTGAACGGAAGTCGTACTTGCCGACGTACCGTGTCGTGAATCCGGCGACGACGTTCTCTACCACGTTCGTGAAGTCCATGCCGCCAGTCATGCGAACGGACGGGCTGTTGAACGCCGTCGCTTCCAGCGGATCGGTCGCCTTGCGGACCACGGTGTCCACGCGAATCAGGCTCACGTTGCCCGACGCCGCGATCTTTTCCGTGAAATAGAAGCGCAGTCCCGCATCGATACCGGAGATCGTCGCCTGGGCCGCATTGAAGTACGTCAACGCGACCTGCGGGCCGCCCGCCGCATCGGTGATCTTTGCGCCCGTCTTGTGGTCGTACGCCGTGGTTGCCGCGGCGCCCGCGAGCGGATTCGCGATCACGACAAGTGGGCTGATGAAGCCGTCGAAGTCCGTGCGATACCCAGCCACGTCGATGAACAGCTTCTGGCCCACGACGCCCTTGTAGCCGAGCTCGTAGGTCGTGTTCACTTCCGGACGAATCGGGTCGATCGTGTTCACGATCGTGCCCGACGCGTTCTTGATGTCGAAGCCGTCGAGGTTGCCGAACACGCCGATGAACGGCTGGAAGTTCGGGAAGTAGAAGTCCGTCTGCAGCACACTCGGCGACTTGAACGCCTTGTTGTAGCTCACGCGGAACGTCTGGTCCTGGATCGGCGTGAACATCAGCGCCGCTTTCGGCGAGAACTGTGCATCGTACTTGTCGTGCTTGTCGTAGCGGCCGGCGAGCACGAGGCGGAACATCTCCGACAGGGGCGTCTCGCTCTGTCCGTACACGCCCTTCTGGTTGATGAGGATCGGCGTGCCCGTCGCCCGGTCGCTGAGCCAGTGGCCGTAAGAGCTCACTCGGTCGCGCCGCACCTGGCCACCGTACGTGAAGTGCGTATTGTCGATCGCCGAGATGCCCGTCGTCGTCAGCATGCCGACGGAAAAGTTGTTCTGCACCTCTGCCGCCTGGAGACGACCATCGCCCGGGAAAGCCGACAACGACTTCACGGAGTCGTAGCTGATCGTCGGGAAGCGCACCGAGTTCTGCGCCAGGCCATTGAGCTGGAACGTCGTTCCGGCAACGGAATTCGACATGTAGGCCTGCGCGAACAGGTGCGAACCCGTGTACTGGATCTGGTAGTCGCGATAGCCGTAGTTCTGGAGCTGGTTGCGTCCGACGTTCGTTCCGCCAATGCCGTTCAACTTCGACGCGCCCACCGTCGCCATCAGCCGGCTGCCGTTGTCCAGGTAGTACGCCAACATGCCGCTGCCACGGATGATGTCATTCCGCCAGTTCGCGTCCTTCTCGGGAATCGGGGTGCCGCCCGCGGCGACGGCAGGGTAGAACACGGCGTTCGCGAACTCGTTCACCGCGACGTATTCACCCGCCACCTTGTAGCCGAAATGCCCGTTGTTGGCGGCATAGCGCGCTTGCGCGTCGTAGAAGCTGCGCGACCCGCCGTCCAGCTCAGCCGTCCAACCGGGATACTGGCGGGGATCCTTCGACTGCAGCGTGACGACACCATTGGACGCATCCGGACCGTAGAGCGCCGAGCCCGGACCCACTAGCACTTCCACACCGGCCAGGTCGACCTTCGACAGCGTCGTCAGTGAACCTACCGGCAGTCCGCTCTCGGCCAGCACGCCGATACGGCCATCCTCGACCTGGAGAATTCGGTTGTTGAACGACGAGTTGAATCCGCGCGCATTCACGGCGCTCGTCAGGATGCCCGTCTGGATGAACTCCAGCCCCTTCACTTCCTTCAGCGCACCCGCGAACGAGTTGCCGATGCTGTTCGCGATCTGCGCTTCGTCCAGCCGCGTGATCGTCGCCGGCGCATCGGTGATCTTCTCCACGCGGCGCGAGGCCGATGTCACGATGCCGCCAAGCTGTACGGTCGCCGCCTCGAGCTGGATGTTCACCGTCACGTCCTGGCCCGCCGTTACGGCGACACCGTCCGTGTTCTTCGGCTTGTAGCCGAAACGGTACGCGCGCAACGACGCGGTGCCCGACGGCACGCTGCGAACGGAGTATCGGCCATCCTCGGCGGAGATCGCCGAGATGCCCGCTGGCGACACGATGATCTGCGCACCGGAAACGCCGGCGCCTTGGTCGTCCGTGACTCGGCCGACGATGCGGCCGGTGGACTGTGCGAACGCACACATCGCGGGAACCATCACCATCGCGATGGTGCGCACGGCGCGCGTCATGATGAATCGGAACATGGTCCAATCTCCTGAGGGGTTGTCCGGCAACATCGAAGGGAGGGAACGAGAGCCGTCGGGCGGGCATCGCGTGTGGACGGGCGCGCGAATGCGGCGCTGGCGGCGAAACAGGTCGACCTGCGATGCGGGGCTACCCGCTGTCCTCATGCGCGTGCATCAGGCGTTCATCACGATCAGGATGTCCGGATCGATCGCGCGCGTTGCCGCATCCCGCGTCAGCCACGACACGGCGAAGAACACGAGCAACGAGCACACGAGTGCGAGCGCGGAGATCGAGACGCCGGCGGGAAGTCCATAGACCTTGAAGTACCCGAGCGTCTCCCCCACCAGCGTGATGCCAAGTCCGGTGGCGATCGATCCGATGGCGCCAGCGCGCGTTGCGCCGTCCCAGTTCAGGCCGATCGCGAGCGCGGGCACTATCGTCGAGCCGAAGAGGCCCCAGCCGAAGATGCCGAGAAACGCAACGAGAGTCCCGGAACCCTGCGCCACCGCCGCGGCCACCAGGGCCAGCACTACTGTGCTGATGCGCCCCACGCGAAGCTCGTCGCGCACTCGGCCGCCAAATGCGATCGGCAGATCGTGTGTCAGCGCCGCCGCACCCACCGACATGAACGAATTCACCGTTGCCATGATCGCCGCGGCAACGCCCGAGAACACCAGCCCGGCCACGAGCGTCGGCGTGTAATGCAGTAGAAACTGCGGCGTCGCCTGATCGGCCTTCGCCAGCGGTGCGATGGAGCCGCCTACCACGAGCGCCTTCATGGCGACGCCGACGCTCACGTAGAGCAACTGCGTCACCGCCAGCGCCACCGTCATCAGCAACGGATACCACTTCAGTTGCCGTGGATCGCGCAGCATGTAGAACTTGTGGATCACGTGCGGCTGTCCGAGCGATCCCACGCCGAATACGAAGAAGAACGAGATCGCCGCCATGGGGCCGATGCGCCCCCACGGACCCAGATAGCTCGCGTCGGCGGTCATGATCGTGCGAGAGATGTGCTCCATCCCGCCGCCGGACTTCAGCGCATACGCGAAGACGACCGCCGAGGCGATCGCCATCACCGAACCTTGAAAGACATCGGTGTAGATGCCGGCCATGATGCCACCAGCCACCGAATAGGCAAGGATCACCGCAGTGCCGATCCAGATCCCCACCGCGAGGCCGGTGCCGAAGATCGCATCGATCACGAGTCCGAGCGCCAGCAGGTTCGTCGCGATGTATCCCGTCACCGCGATGAGGACCGCGACCGCGGCGAGACCCTGCGCGAGCCGCGAGCGATAGCGTGCGCCAATCGCGTCGGGCACGGTGAACAAGCCGCGCGCCTCACCGAGCAATCGCATGCGCTTGGCCAGCACCCAGGCACCGAGCGCGTTGCTCAACGCACCAGGGAGGATGATGAACACCGCGCCGATGCCGATCGTGTAGACGAGCCCGGGCCCCCCGATGAACGCGAAGCCCGACAGCGTCGCCGCCATCTTCGCGATCGCCAACGTCCACAGCCCCACGCCCGCACCCGCGACGAAGAAATCGCTGGCGCTCTTCGTCCGCCGCGTCGCCCACGTGGCGATCGACGCCACCACCACGAAATAGACAAGCGCAATGGCCACGATGCCCGGCGACGCAAGTCCCGGAATCGCGCTCTGGAGGAGCATCGGCGTCATCGTGCGCCCTCGCTCGCTCGCATGCTCGCGTGCGCCGCGCGCACCCGCACCAGGTCGTCCTCGCTCAGCGTGGACGACTCGAACGTCAGCGCATAGGCGAAGGGCAGAATGGCGATGGGCACGACACCAACGCCGTACAGCACGATGGCGGAACGCAGAGGAAGTCCGAGCAGCAACGCACCACCGGGTCCCTCCTGCGCCGGCAGCATCAGCGCGACCACGAACGCGCCCGCGCACAACAGGAACAGCCCGAGGAACGTCCAGACGAGCGAGCGCGGCATCGTGTCGTGCCGTACCGCGCCGATCGCCATGAGCGTGATGATCACGCCGTTTGCGCCGATCGCCAATGAAATGGGCGCCCAGGCCGGCGGTGTCACGGACACGAACAGCGTGGCGTACGCGATGGCAACGAGACCGCACGATGCCGCGAGGAAGCGGATGAGCAGCCGCTTCATCGGCCGCGCACTCCCCCGGGCGCACCCGTTGTGCCGCGAAGCATGAGCTTGACAGGAAGCGTCTGCGCGGTCGGCATCGCCTTGCCATCACCGTCGAGCTGGCGAAGCAGCAGCCGCACTGCACGCGCGCCGAGTTCTCGCTTCGGCGCGCTGATCGTGCTGAGTTCCGGTGTGACGAGCGTTCCAAGATCGATGTCGTCGCAACCGAGAATGGACAGCTCGCCGGGCAACGACACGCCCGCGATCGCGCACGCCTTGTGCGCGCCGAGTGCGGTGAGATCGTTGGCGCAGAACACCGCCGTCGGCCGCTTCGGTAGCGCCAACAACGCGCGCATGGCGGTGAGCCCCCCCGCCACCGAGGCATCTGCGCGCTGCCAGAAGTCACTCGATGGCACCGCGTTCGCCGCGCGCAACGCCTGCGCGAACCCACGCTCGCGAAACCGGAACGCCGATGCCGCGGAGACGGGGCCAATGAACGCGATTCCCCGATGTCCCAGCCCCAACAAATGCTCGGCGGCCAGCGCACCGGCACTCAGCGAATCGTCCTGCACCGTTGAGTAGATGTCCGACTCCTGATTCACCAGCACGACGTTGAGTCGCCTTAAATCCGTCTGGGCCAACTCTGCATCACTGATCCCGGCAATGATCACCCCGTCGATCTGCCGATCGGCGAGCGCCTTCACATGCTGCCCCACACCGACCTCGCCCGTCTCGCACAACAGCACCGCGTATCCCGCTTGCGCGGCGACGCGTTCCGCGCCCGAGATGATCGCCGAATTCACGGGATTCGCGAAGCCGGGGACGATCACACCGAGCGCGAACGACCGTCGGCGGACCAGCCCTTGAGCCAACCGGTTGGGGCGGTAGCCGAGCTCTTCGGCCACTTGGAGCACGCGGGCGCGCGTTTCCGGAGCGACGCGTGCCTTGGGGTTCTGGGACAACACCAATGAGACAGTGGGTTGAGAGACCCCTGCCCGCTTGGCGACCTCGACGGCCGTCACCCTGGTGCTAATACGAATTGGCACGCGGCTAATACGCATTGGCAACATTGATTTGTCAAGAGTCAGGACAAACGCCCTCAGATCGCGACAGAGCGAGCGCGCTGGTCTCACCTTTATCTTCCAGCCTCACCCCCACCCTCGTTCCATGCGCTCACGTCGCTTCGGTCGGCTCGACTGGCAGGTCTCTGAAATCGGCTACGGCATGTGGGGCATGGCCGGGTGGACCGGTTCCGATGACGAACGCTCCCTCGCCGCGCTGCACGAGGCCGTGAAGCTTGGCTGCACCTTCTTCGACACCGCCTGGGGCTACGGCGAAGGTCACAGCGAGCGGCTGCTCGGCCAGGTCGTCCACGCGCACCCGGACAAGCGACTCTACACCGCCAGTAAGATTCCGCCGAAGAACCGCCAGTGGCCGTCCGCGCGCGGCATGCGCCTCGACGACGTCTTCCCCGCCGACTACATCGACGAATACGCGCACAAGTCGCTCGAGAATCTTGGCATTCCGACCCTGGACCTGCTTCAGTTCCACGTCTGGGAGGACGAATGGGCGCGCGACGACCGCTGGTGGAAGGCCATGGAGTCGCTGCGCGCTCAGGGGCTCATCGGCGGCATCGGCGTGAGCGTCAACCGATGGGAGCCGACGAATGTCGTCGAGACGTTGCGGACCGGCCACGTGGATGCCGTACAGGTGATCTACAACATCTTCGACCAGGCACCGGAGGACGAGCTCTTCCCCCTCTGCAAGGAGCTCGACGTCGCCATCATTGCGCGCGTGCCCTTCGACGAGGGTTCGCTTACGGGCACGATGACGCGGGGCATGACGTTCCCCGAGGGCGACTGGCGCAACCTGTATTTCTGCCAGGAAAACCTCGGCCAGACCATCGACCATGTGGACGCGCTGCGCGCCGATCTACCACAGGGTGTGACGATGCCGGACCTCGCGCTCCGGTTCATCCTCTCGAACGACACCGTCAGCACGGTCATTCCCGGCATGCGTGGCAATTCGCACGTGCATTCGAACATCGCGACGAGTGATGCCGAGCGCCTCGATGCGAAGACGATGGAGCGCATGCAAGCACACCGGTGGGATCGCACGCCGACGGAGTGGTCCCACTGAGTCTCGCTAGGCGAACGCCTCGGCGAAGAATTCTTCGAGGTCCAGCACGAGTGGCTGCGACATTCCGGCGGGATGCCACTCGATCACCTTGCTGAGGACTTCGCCGGGATCATCTCTTCCGCGCCAGCGCGAAACGTTCAATGCGTCGGGATGGATGATCCAGTACTCGCCAACGTTCTCGCGGAGATAGAGATCGCGCTTGATCTGATAATCGAGCCGTGGATTGCTCGGCGACGCGACTTCCACCACGAGGAGCAGGTCGTGCAGCTCGTAGGGATAGTCGGGGCGCTTTCCATCTGACAAGCGCATGACGTAGACGTCCGGTTGCACCCTGTTCCGCGTGCGATCGCCACGCCGTACATCCGACGGGGACACTACGGGCTTGCCGATGCCCGACCCGCGAAGGTACTCGCGAAGCCGCGCGTACAGCTCGCCCACGACGAACTGGTGGACGTCGCGCGGAGACGGCGTCACGAACAGCTCCCCGTCGATGATCTCGTAGCGCTGGCCGTCGTCCGGCAGCGCATCGAGCATGTCGACAGTCCAATCCACGATTGCCGCAGGCATAGCCATACGATAGACCACTCGGCGAAAGGTTCGCAAGCTGACATCCTTCATGATGCCATCGCTCAGAGCACCGGACGTCATCGTTTTCCCGCTGTACGGTTCGCCGTAGCTCAGCCCGTTGAAGCTCGCGGCGGGCTGCCGTCGCCGGTACGCACCTGCCGCCGTCACTTGCCCAACCAGCCGCCGCCACGGATGATTGTGCTGCTCACTCATCTCCGCCCGGTGTCATGTCGCCTGCGTTCGGCCGAACGGCATTGCTCCCGTTTGCGAAGTGCCGTCGTGCGCCGACGCTCCGTCGCATCGCGTGGATGAGCATCGTTCCCGCCCTCATGGCGCAGTCGCTCGCCGCCCAGGCGGTCCGGGGACACTCGCTCTCCCAGGTCGACTCGACGCCAGTTGCCGGCGTCGTCATGCAGCTGCTCTCCGCCTCCGGCGACGTCGTGACGCAACGGCTGTCCGACCAGCGCGGAGCTTACGTCCTCCCGGCGAGCGCACCGGGCACGTATCGACTACGCGCACTGCGCATCGGATTTCGTCCCTCATTGGGATTGCCCTTCCAGCTGTCCGACTCGACGACAGTCGAGCATTCCATAACGCTCATTGGCCTGCCCGTCCGCCTCAGCGAGACTCGCATCTCGGCGGCTGAGCGCTGCTCGTCGCGGGCGGATACGAGCTCACTCGGCTTCCGCGCGTGGGAGCAGGCACGCACGGCGCTCGCGTCGGCGATGAGCACGCGCGAGGAATCGGGATTCGACGTCGACTACGTGTCGACTGACCGGCAGTGGAACGACCAGAACATGCAGGAGGTGAGCTACTCGCAGGTAGAGAAGCACTCGAGCTCCGTGCGGACATTCCACGCGCGTCCACTCTCGGTGCTCGCGGACTCGGGCTACGTCATTCGACACGGTGAAGCAACGACCTACGCCGGCCCCGATGAGGAGATCCTGCTCTCCGACGAATTCGCCACCCATCACTGTATCTCGGCCACGCCAACGTCGGCGTCGGATTCCATCGTCCTGCGCTTTGAGCCCACATCGGACCGGAAGCTCCCGGATATCCGCGGTGCACTGGTACTCTCGAGCGCGACGGCGGAGCTCCGCAGCCTGACGTTCGAGTACATCAACGTGGAGCCGGCGGAGTTGGCTCGCGGTGCGGGTGGCAGGATGTCGTTTCTTCGGCTGCCGGGCGGAGGTTGGGTCATCCGAGAGTGGGCGGTGATCACACCAGTCATGGTCGCCGTTCCCCGCAATGCTCCCTTCGCGTCGCTCGGCGGACGATTCCCGGTCACCGGCGGCGAGTCGGGCCCCGTAGTGCTACAGCGCGTGGCAATGCACGAAACACGAGGCGAGATCTTTCGCGTCACTCGCGGCGACGAGCGCATCTGGTCAGCGCCGATGACGTCCCTTCGCGGTCGAGTCACCGACGCGAACACGGAAGGTCAGCCGGATGTGGTGGTCCGCGTGCTCGGCGCGCGCGACAGCGTCGTCACCGACATCGACGGACGGTTCGTTCTTGGAGATATTCGCGCGGGCGACATCACGCTCACGCTGCGGCCGATCGACGATTCGTCGGCGGCAGACACTCGCCTCGCGCGAGTCACTGCGAGTGTCGACGACAGCGTTCCGGTGCGGTTCGAGATTCCGGCGCGCCGTGTGACTCGCGCAGACACGCGCGTCGCGCAAGCAGAGGAACCATCCGGCTCGGCGGCAATTGCAGGCGTCGTGCGCATGCTCAATGGCGCGCCCATCGCTGGCGCGGATGTGGGACTCACGGGCAGCACACAGCGCGGTCGCACGAACGCGAATGGCGAGTTCTCGCTTGGCGGTTTCGCCGCCGGCACATACGAGTTCGAAGCGCGACAACTCGGCTATGCGATCGGCTCACAGACAGTGCAGTTGATCAGCGGTCGAACGACGAATGCCGATGTTCGGCTACAGCGTCTCGTGTCCCTCGACTCCGTGAATATCGTCGCGCAGCGCTCGGCGTACCCTGAATTCGAGGCGAGGCGCAGGGAAGCCATCGATGGGAAATTCCTCAGCGAAGCCGACGTCGATCGGCTGCATTTGCAAAGCACGAGTGACCTCGTTTACGCCGTATCAGGGTTTACCACGCTCGGGAACGGACAGACGCTGAAGGTCCTGAGCGCGCGAACAGCCGGTCTCGAGCCCTGCGAAACGCTCATCCTCATCGACAACGTCCCCGTCTTTAGGATCAATGAGATTTCACCGTCGCTCGTGGGGGCTGTCGAATTCTATCCCAGCTTCACCGGCTCGCCCATTCAGCATCGCTACGGCAGGCAGGATACCAAGCAGACCGCGAAGTGCGGTACGATCGTAATCTGGACGAAGCGGTGATGCTTGTCCGCCGGCGTCAGCACGTTCGTGAGTCGTCACGTAGCAATTCGCATTTCCATGGCCGTTCACTTCAACGTCCCTTCATGAGACTCCGCTCGCCTGCCATCGTCTTCGCATTGCTTGCGACGGCTGCTCCATCCGCGCGCGCACAAGGTGCGAGCGCACCACCCGCCTGGCCCGCGGTGACGAAGGAGATGCGACCCTGGACGCGCTGGTGGTGGCAGGGCAGCGCCGTCAACACGACCGACCTCACCGCGAACCTTGAGCAGTATCGCAAGGTGGGACTCGGCGGAGTCGAGCTCACGCCGATCTATGGGGTAAAGGGCGCCGAGCAGGACAACATCAGCTATCTGTCGCCGCGGTGGGTGGAGATGCTCGAGCACACCCTCGCCGAGTCGCGCCGCATCGGACTTGGCGTCGACATGTCGAATGGCACCGGTTGGCCGTTCGGTGGTCCATCCGTCGGTGATCGCGACGGCGCGAAGTACGTCGTGCGGAAGACATACACGGTCCACGGAGGCGCACGTCTCGCCGATACGATTGCGTTCATGCAGGTGCCGCTCGTTCGCGCCGTGAACGGACAGGTGCCGATCGCAAGCCTGCGCGATCCCATCGCCAGCACACCGAACCTCCAGGCGCTCGCGATCGACCAGGTACGCTTTCCAAAACCGTTGCCGCTTCAGGCGCTCGTCGCGTATTCGAAGGCGGGAGCCGCAGTTGATCTCACGTCGCGAGTTGGACCATCAGGAGTGCTCGACTGGACCGCGCCGTCCGGCGAGTGGACGCTCTACGCCGTCTTTCAAGGCTGGCATGGCAAGCAGGTCGAACGCGCTGCTCCGGGCGGTGAAGGCAATGCGCTCGACCATTTCGCAAAGGAGCCCATCACTCGCTACCTCGCGCGCTTCGATAGCGCCTTCGCCGGTCATGACGTTCGCGGCCTTGGTGCGTTCTTCAGCGATTCGTACGAGGTCGACGACGCCAGTGGCCAGGGCGACTGGACGCCGCGCATGTTCGACGAGTTCCGCAAGCGGCGCGGCTACGATCTGCGTCTGCATCTCAACGCGCTCTTCGACGGCGGGACGGCGGACACCGCGGTGCGCGTGCTCTCCGATTATCGCCAGACCGTCTCGGACCTCATGCTCGATGGCTTCACGCGGCCCTGGGCCGACTGGGCACATCGTCGCGGAGCGAAGATCCGCGACCAGGCGCACGGTTCCCCGGCGAACATCCTCGACCTCTACGCCGCCGCCGACATTCCCGAGACAGAAGGCACCGAGGTCACGCGCTTCAAGTTCGCGACATCTGCCGCGCACGTCGCCGGCAAGCCACTCGCATCATCCGAATCCGCGACGTGGCTCGGCGAGCATTTTCTCACGCGCCTCTCCGACGTCCGCATCGTGCTCGACAACTACTTCCTCGGCGGCGTCAACCACGTGTTCTATCACGGCGCTGCATACTCGCCGGCGTCCGAGCCGTGGCCCGGGCGGCTGTTTTACGCGGCCGTGGAATTCAACCCGCAGAACTCGTGGTGGCAGGATTTCGCCGAGCTCAATGCCTACGCCACGCGGGTGCAGTCGTTCCTGCAGTCTGGCAAGCCGGACAACGACGTGCTCCTCTACTTCCCGATCTTCGATCGTTACGGCGAACGTCCGCGTCCGCCGCGGGGACGCGGTGCCGCGGCCGCGGGCGCAGCAGCCGGCGGCGGCTTTGCGCTTCCAGGTGCAGCCTCCACTAGCGGTTTTACGCCGCCGGCACCAGGCGCGCTGGGACAGAGTTCGGCCTTGCTCGAGCACTTCGACGCCATTCCGGCGACGGATACGTCTGCCTTCCACGTCGCTGCCGACAGCATGCAGGCTCGCGGCTACGCCTACGACTACATCTCTGATCGCCAATTGCTTGCGGTGCACGCGGCGAACGGCGGACTCTCCACCGGCGGCGTCAACTATCGCACCCTGCTCGTTCCCGCCTCGCACTTCATCCCGCTCGAAACCTTCGAGCGCGCCATCTCCCTCGCGCGCGCCGGAGGAACGGTCGCGTTCTATCGGGGCCTTCCAGCCGACGTCGCGGGCCTGCAAGACCTCGACGCACGGCGCACTGCGCTTCAGTCGGTCGTTCGTGCACTGCACTTTGCGCCGGTCGCCGGAAGCGCGAGTGTCCTTCGTGCCGCGATCGGGCATGGCGCCGTGTTCGTGGGCGATGATCTCAACGCGCTATTGGACGCAGCGAAGGTTCGTCGCGAACCTGCCACGGACGCTGGGCTGAAGTTGATCCGTCGTCGGGAGCGCGACGGCACGACGTACTTCATCGTGAACGCCGGCACGAAGCCGTTCGATGGATGGGCGCCCCTCTCGACGACCGCGCGATCCGCCGCCGTTTACGCGGCGATGCACGCCGAGAGCGGCATGGGCCAGGTTCGCGGCACGACACACGGCATCGAGGTCTACCTGCAGTTTCCGGTTGGCGCCTCGCGCGTGGTGCGTACCTACGACGGCGTCGTCAGCGGCGCGCCGTGGACATATCGGGAGGTTGCTGGCGCGCCGATTCCCGTCGTCGGCGGCGCGGCGACCGTCGGCAACGGTGCACCGGATAGTGGCTGGACGCTTTCGTTCCTCACCGGCGGCCCGGCCATTCCAGCCGAGGTGCGCAACGCACCACTGGGATCATGGACCGATCTGCCCGGTGACGACGTGAAGAACTTCTCGGGCACCGCCCGGTATGCGATCGCCTTCGCTCGGCCCGCAGCTGCATCGAGTGACATCACCGCCTGGCGACTCGACCTCGGCACCGTCCACGAGAGCGCCCGCGTTTCACTCAACGGCGTGGGCATCGGCACGTTCATCGGGCCATGGTTCCGCGTCGACGTGCCGGCGGCATCAATGCGCGACGTCAATCATCTCGAGGTGTCCGTGTCGAACCTGATGGGTAACCGAATCGCTGATCTCGATCGGCGCGGTGTTGCCTGGAAGAAGTTCTACAACACGAACTTCCCTGCGCGGCTCGGTGCCAATCGCGGCCCCGACGGACTATTCAGTGCCGCGAAATGGGCTCCTCTCCCATCGGGACTCGCAGGGCCAGTTACGCTTACGCCTCTTCGCACACAGCAATTCTAGTTGCGGCTTAACAACGGAAGCCCACAACTGACTTCATACGCTTCCGCTTCGATCACAACTCCTCCGAATCCTCGACTACTATTCGTCCGCGATCTCCAACGGATTGGGCGGATGAGTCGGATAAGCGTTGGGTGTCTAAAGTCGCTTGCTTTGAATCAATGTTTCGCGAGGTGCACCACCCGTTCGCGATGCGTCCATAAAGAAAAATCCGCGTTCATTCGCTAAATCCGCGTCATCCGCGTTCCCCCAGTGTCTGAGGAGCCAGCCCGAGGCAGTCGCTGCCGCAAAACAGAATGGGTCGACCGAGAACACCCGATCGACCCAGACAGGTGAAGCAGATCGCTAGCCAGCTGCTACCACCGCCGGATCCAGCTGCGACGCCCGATAGCCGCCACGCCGCCGATCGTTCGCGTACATCACACCGAACACCAGCACCAGCACCAGCGCTGCCGGCGCCACGTATCGGAACGACCGCTGACCCGCTGCCGCCTCCGCCGGTCCCAGTAGCGCCGCCGCCGAACCAACGAGCGGCTCATTCGGAATCGCCGTCGCGACGATGGCTCGAAGCGCATTCGCCGTCGCATCATTGTTGATGTTGCCCGACTGCTGCTCCGCCGCGAGAGCCGTGCGCGTCGCCGCAAGCGCCTCCGCGACCTCGCGCTCCTGATAGCCGAGTGCCGAGTGATCCGTCGTCGATTGGGCGCGTGAGACGTACGCCGGAAACTTCGCGTCGACCTGCTTCAGCATCTTGGCCGTCGATGCGGGGAGCGACTGCGCGAGATACCGGTCGGCAAGCTTCCCGAGCAGCGGTACCCCAACAGCGCCCGCCATGCCGAGTCCCATGCCGGCCGTAAGCACGATCCCGAGCGAGCCGGTCTTCGGCATCTTCTCGCTTACAACGCCAACCATCGTCGGGAAGAAGAACGCCACGCCCCACGCAAACACCGTCGCCGCCGCGAACGCCGCGAGTGTCGTCGTCGCGAAGCTGAGGAGGAAGAGTCCTGTCCCCGTCAGGATCGCGGCGCCGAGCAGCATGCCTGTGGGCTGAAGGCGCTTCACCGCGTGACCCGCTTGCGAACGAAGCACCACCATCCAGCCACTGATCCACACCAGCACGAGGATGCCGTGCAGTCCGCCCGACTGAAGCACCGCGGGCACCCAGCGCATCGGTCCCAGCTCGAGTGACGTCGTGAGCGCCATCATCGCGAGCATGAGGATGAACAGCGGATTCGTCAGCGTGTAGCGGAACATCTCACCGACCGGCAGTCCGTGCTGGGCATTCTCCGTCTTCGGAAATTCGCGCGGCAGCACGATGGCGCCGTAGACCAGGATCGGCAGGTAGATCACGCCGATCTGATACGGCCAGTTCGCAAATGGTCCGCCCCACGTGACGAGCGCGAAACCGACGATTCCGCCGAGCACGATACCGAGTGGAAAGAACGCGTGGAATCGGTTGAGGTACCTGGTCTTCTGGTCCGGAAACAGCGCGGCGACGAGCGGATTGCCCGCCACCTCGATCATGCCGTTTCCGGCGGCGAGCGTCGCCGCACCGGCCATCAGCAGCCAGAACGCCGATTGATCACCGACGCGCGTGATCGCGGAGATCATGAGCGTGAGGCCGATGACATGGCCGGCGAACGCGAGCCGCGCACCGTTCTTCATCCCGAATCCCTCGAGCATCGGTCCCACGATGAGGAGCGATAGCGCCATGCCCCACAGCGCGGCGCCGCCGATCAGCCCGACCTGGAAATTCGTGAGAATGAACTGCTGCTTCAGTTGAATGAGGATGTTGCTGACGAGCGCAAATGACGCGCCCGTGGGGATCAGTGCAAGACAGATCCCAAAAAAGAGCCGCTTGCGATGCGCTTCGGACAACGTGCTCGACTCGGCCATGTCGGACTCCGGAGGAGGTATGCGGGAGGGAAGAAACTTGTAGCTGTTGCTTGTACCGCGCGGTGCGAGCTATCGCACGCGCATCGTGCCTTGCATCGTCGCCGCGTGCCCTGGGAACGTGCAGATGAACGTGTAGTCGCCGGCTGCCTCAGGAGCCTCGAAGTAGATCGACTCGGACTTCTGCGGCTCGAGCAACGCCGTGTTGAACAACACGTCATCGCTGCGCGGAACGAAGTTAAGACGCGTGCCGTCGAGGCCAAGCTTCAGTGCGGCGTCGGCGACGCGCGTCGCACTCCCCGGCTTCACGATGACAACGTTGTGCAACATGTCGCTGACGTTCGCGAAGGCGAGACGGACCCGCGAGCCAGCCTTCACGTCGAAGGTCGACACGCTGTACTTCAGCCCTTCGACGCCCTGCAGGCTCACCGTCTGATCGGCCTTGCCCTTCCACGATGCGGGCATCGTGTTCTGTCGTTTTACCGCGGCCGCATTACGCGTGGCGGCTCTGCCCACGGGCGCCAACCCGCTCGAGCTGCTCGACTCGTTCGTTGCCGAGGCGACAGGTGACGCGGTCGCTGGAGTGGCCGCCCCCCGTCCCCCGTCCGCCGTCACCCGCGCTCCGCCAGGTATCTGATTCAACGTGTAATACGCAAAGTCATGCAGCAGTGGCATCGCACTCTCCGACCGCACTCCCGCCATCTTGATCTCGAAGATGTAGCCCTGCCGCAACGAGTCCAGCACCAGCCGCGCACTGCGACCATCGGGCGACACGACGACACTCCGAATGCCATGACGCACCTGGTTGATCACCGGCGAGCCATAGATGTGGTGGTACTTGTAGATGAAGCTGTTCACGCTGTAGCTCGCTGGATCACCCGCCGTCGCCCTATCGACTGGCGCCGTGAACGTGATCTCGAATCCATCGGGACGCGCTTCCATCCGATGCGCCTCGAACGGCACCTTCCCCGTCCACATGAGCCGCTGAAGTCCATACGGCGACTTCCCCGTTGCCCCCCATCCTCGGCTCGTCTGCCCGACGAACATCGACGCGTCCTTCCCCCACACCTCGCGAAACACGCCCGACGCAAACCCCTCGCGGAACGGAAAGACCACGCCCTGGTACACGCCGTTCACCTTCTCCAGGTAAACCCGCATGATCTTGCTCTGCCCCTCGTCCCCGACGAACAGCTGGCCGGCAAACGGACCGAAACCTCCGCGCGTCGAATCCACGAGAATCGCCGACGTCGAAATGCCGAGTATCGTATGGGGAAACCATACGGCGGGCGTCTTGAGGTGCGGAACGCGCTTCGCCACCTCGAACTTCGGCTCGCCCGTATCCGGAATGTCGGCCTTCGTCAACTTTACAGGCGACCCCGGTTCGCCCGACCACTTGAGCCCCATCGGATTGCCCATGAAGTCGCCCGTCTCCACATGCGTGATCCCACCCGACCCCACCCAGTCCCCCTGATTCTCGGCGTAGAATAGGTCGCCGTCGAGATTGTAGCCGAAGCTCGACGGCGAACGAAATCCCGCGGCGATCGGCGTCATGTCGCCGTTCGGCGCGATCTGGAGCATCCAACCGCGCCACTTTACGAAGCTCTCACCGAATCCCACCCACGCGAGATTGAGCGTGACGATCATGTCGCCCTTCGGCGACAGCACTGGCCCGAACGAATACTCGTGATAATTGCCAGAGAGTGGCCACGAATAGACAGTCTCGTACCGATCGGCCTTGCCATCACCATCGACATCCCGGAGCCGCGTCAGTTCGCTCCGCTGCGCCGTGTACAGCGCTCCGTCGCGGTACATGAGGCCGAGCGCCTCGTGCAGGCCCTGCGCGAATCGCGTGAAGTGCGGGCGACCGCCGTTGAGACTCGACGGATTTTCGATGATCCAGACTTCTCCTCGGCGAGTTGCGACACCGAGTCGTCCATCGGGCAGCGTTTCGAGACCACCCACCTCGAGCACCACGCCTTCCGGAATCGGGATAGTCGTGAGCCGGTAGTAGTCGTTTTCGGTCGGCACGCGTGGCGCGTCGGCATTCGGACGTTGGGCAATGGCGCTCCCGCTCAACGCGGCAACACACGCCAGCACTCCAGCCACCGACCGGGCCGTGCTCGGCGACACCATGCGTCGAGCCGTGTGAATCAGGGATGCAATCATCGATCTACCAGACGATGGTGTACGCAACCGAAGCCTCGCCGCGACTGAAGTGCACGGGAAGAAGGAGCTCGTCCATTCCGTTCGACCGTCGCAGGACGGGAGCAGCGCTCTTTGCGGGGAGTATGATGTAGAAGCCCCTGTCACCGACGACGTACGATCCATCGCGCTGGCGCGTGACATGATCTGCCTGGGCGAGCTGCACGTAGAGCGCGCCAGGCGGTGCAGCGCCTTCCCCTGCATGGAGGCGCAGCTCACGATGCAGCGACAGGCCGTCCGCGTCTGGTCGCATCGCGTCCTCGACCGACGCGCCTCCCACGTGATAGAGAAAGGTCGGATGTCCGCTCTTGTCGAGCTGATATCCATCGCGGCGGAACTGCCGCTCATCGACCGAGTCGGGCCACGCGCTCTTCGGGTCGGCGAGGTACGCCATGCCGGCCGTCCCGGGCAGCGTTACCGCACTGCCGAGTGGCTCGGCGGTCTGGTCCTCGCCGCGCTCGTGCCACATCTGCGTCGTTTCCAGGAACGGTCCTCGCCACACATACAACAACGATCCCTGCGCGAGGTCGTAGCTGTAGTGCACTCCGCGCGGATCGGCGACCGACGCCGCGATCACGCGTTTCGTACCGCGGTGGCGAACGAAGCTGCGGAGCACGACGGCCTCCGCGTCCGGTTCCACCATGATCGGGTTCACCGGACCGCCAAAGCCCGTTCCGCCGAGCCCACCGCTGTCGTCGTTGAGCGACTGACGTTCCACCCCCGGACCCTCGACAGAGACCGACACATCGCGCCGATTGAACGACGCGCGATTCTTGTAGAAGCTCACCGAGAACGTGTGCACTCCCGCAGTGAGCTCCACGTCGCCGTAGCTGCGCCGCTCGGCTCCGTAGTGCGTGACGACCGGCTTGCCGTCGATGCTCAGCGTACCTCCGCCGACGCTCGGCCCGCGTGTCGCCGAGTCAGTGCCGATCCAGCCGAGCGAAACTGCGAAGCGGTATTTGCCGGCAGTCGGCACGCTCAGTGTGCCGTCGTACGCGACGGCGAACTTGTCCTGAGGCACCGGCAGGTCGGCCGAGATCGCGTTCGCCGTTCCTTCGCGTGCGGGAGCGTGCATTGCAGCGTACGACGCGTCCATCGCGTCGCCTTCGTAGATGCGATAGCGCAGTCCCGTGAGCGCGATGGCGCCGGTGTACGACTTGTAACGGATGTTCCGCATCGCGAGCGGGCCATGCGCGCCCTCCACGACGAGCGGACCGGTCGCGCGTTCGTCGCGCTCCGTGGCGCCGCGCGTGGGCCCGGTGACCTGCACGTTCTCCTGCACCACGACGCCGTTCACGCTGACTTTCGCGAAACGCGCGTTCGCGACCTTCTGGCCTGCGACGAATTTGGGAGCTCGGAAAACAATATCGACATGCTGCCAGAGCCCGGGGGCACGACCGGCGTTCTGGCGTGGAGGAGTTCCCTCGAAGGCCTCGTGTCCGCGTCCACGCCCATCATCCCATCGCGGCGCCACGGCGCCGATGGTCGCCACGGTCGGCGCACCTCGAGCCCAGCTGTCCGAGAGCTGCACGCCATAGCGGCCCATCAGCAGTACGGTCGGCTGTGACTTCTGCGCGAGCATCACGTCGAAAGAGACGTCGATGTCGCCGTGCTCAAATCCGGTCGTTGCCGGTGAGTGAACATTGGACGACGGCAGGTTCAGCAGCACACCGACGCCAGGCGACGTCGCAAACGCGGATGAGCCCCTGGGGGCGGTCGTTGCGCCACCAACGACTTTCCAGTTCGCCCCCGGCGTGCGGAACGCACTCAGGTCGGCGAGCGTCAGCGAAAGTGGCGGGAGTTCGATCGATGCAGCGGCGGTCTGGGCGTCGCCCTTCACCGCAAATCCTGCGGCGAGGACGAACGCAAGCAGACGCGTCGCTTTCGCGGGGTCGTGACTCATGGGACAAGAATGTCGGGCGACGTCTCTGGTTCCGCCAGAAGGCAACCAAACGCGGTGACGAATGCGAATAGGGCCCGGCGGGAGATTCCCGCCGAGCCCATTCCGTACCAACCTCTTGCTTCAGCCTACTGCCAGGTGGCGTTGAAGCTGTAGTGTCCGAAGCCTGCTTGCGCATCGTAGATGCGAATGATGCCGGTGTAGTTGTTGCGGGCATTGGGCTGCTGGATCACGTCCACGGTGCCTCGACCGGCGAGAAGGCGTATCGAGATCTGGCCCGGAAGGTCGCGGCGCACTGCGCCGGTTATCGTCGACCGAACGCGAACCGGGGCGCTGCCGTTCCCCTGCTGGATGCGCACCGTTCCATTGCGCCAGATGAGCTGGATCGTGTCGTCGACATCGCCCTGCCACTCCAACATCGGAACGTTTTCGCGTGCTATGACGCCATTGCCGCCATTGACACCGTAACCGCCGTTGCCGCGCCCGTAGCCGCGTCCGTTGTTGCCACGGCCATAGCGAGGATCATTGGTCGGTGTCCAATACGCAGTGACACGATAGCTGTCTGCGCCGCCTTCGTTGTCGACCACCTGGATCTGCGCTGTGTAGTTGTTCTGCGCGGTCGGCTGCTGGGTGACAGTCACGCTTCCGCGGCCCTGGGTCGCCACCACGCGCAGCATTCCCGGACGCGCGGGCAAAGCCGACGTCCCATTGAAGCGCGCGCGCGAGCGAATGCTCGGCTCGCTAGTGTTGCTTACGCCGCCCGGGCGCGCTTCGAGCGTAACCTGCCGATCCACCCGCCCCGACCAGCTGAAGATCTGAACTTCCTGCGCGTGCACCGACAGCGGCGCGGCAACCGCGATGATCGCTGGCAGGACCAGCGTGCGGATTGACCTCAAAGTGTACATGTGGCGCTCCGAGTGTAGGTGGCGGGCCGCCGAGAGCAGCGGAACCCCGATCAGTACCACACTGCATAAGCGCGCCCAGTGCCCCGCATGCGAACTCGGCCGAAGAAAAAGCGGCCGCGTACGTGATGTACGCGGCCGTTCTGCCATCGGTGGCTGCGCTTCTCGCTACCGCGGTACCCGCAGGATGAGCGCCGTCGCCGCGGATGCCGCGGCCATGAGCGTCGCCATCGTGACGATCGCACTCGACGGCGTCACCACGAACTCGCGGCGCCACCAGGGCGTGATCATCTGCGGCGCGTGCCGTGGGATCGATTCCATGATCTGGGCGTTGAGATACGCCGGTGTGCGCATCCGGCGACGACCGGCGAGATCATTCTCCATGCGCTTCCAGAACTCCACGTCCTTCGACCACTCGCCACGCCGCACGTCACGTTCAGGCGTGCTTCCGTCGAGCCATGCATGGACAGCGGTGGAGATCGTCGTGCTCGGTGGGCCGAGCGGCACCTCGCGATCCGAAAGCGCGCGCTCAGGCTTGCTGGAGCGGTCGCGCTTGCGGCTGTCGCCGAGGGCGTCAGAGTGAAGGTCGTCGAACAGCATGTTAGGCGTATTTTTCCTCTAGTAGAGCCTGCAACGCTTCGCGCGCACGGTGCACTCGCATCTTGAGCGCGCCCACGGTGGTTCCGAGTAGATCCGCCATCTCTTCGTAGGACCGGCCTTCCACGTGCTTCATGACGAAGGCTTCCCGTAATGACGCTGGGAGGGACGAGAGCGCAACGTCGAGGTCCGAGCGCAGCTCCGTACGATCGAGCTCCTCTTCCGGTGTTGCATAGCCCGAAGGCTGATCGTCTTCATCGTAGCTGAGGTGCGACCGGCGAATGTTCTTGAGCCAGTCCTTGCAGCCGTTTGCCACGATGCGGAAAACCCACGCGTCGAAGCGGCCGCGAACTTCCGCAAGATGCTGGTACGCCTTGATGAATGAAAGCTGGAGGATGTCTTCCGCGACATCCGGGCTTCCCGTCATGCACAGCGCGTGACGATACAGTGGATCACTGTAGCGAGTGATCAACACAGTAAACTCATCGCGGTCGCCCGCGAGCACGCGCTGAATGATACGCTGATCAGAGTCCTCCTGATCAACGAGCAGTTCCTGCTCCGTCGTCCTCACGACGATAGAGTAACGCAGAATTCGCGCGCGGGACAGGGTAGCAGTCCCATCGTTGGTCAGGTATCGGGTCGCCACGTTCGGAGGACGAACCGGCGACCGAGGCCGTAACAGGCCTCGGGTCGGACAGTCTGACAGCGGGTCAACTGAAGTCTGACAGCTATACGCTGCACCACCCGGTCCCTCGGCCTGAATGCAGCGTTGGGTGAACACGTTGGTGGCCAAAGCGCCGCATCAACCCAGTCGTGTAGATCATGACTGTCTGACCCTGCAGTTGACCCGCTGTCAGACGAGCAGCGGCGGAGCCGCGAGCGGGTCAGATTGTCAGACTGTCCGACGCAAAGGCGTTCCACCCCAGTTCGCGCACCAGCTCCGAATGTTGGCCTAGCATCGGGGGGCGAAGTCGCACGCTGCCCGGCACGCTCGGCGGCATCCCCGTTTTGCGGGATGCCGGACGCTCGGCGAGCACTTCGTTCACCGTGCGCACCACGCCATTCGGGACGCCGGCTGCGTCCATCTTCGTCTGCCACTCCGCCGCGGGCCGTTCCCGCATCCGCGCAGCGATTGCCGCGACGACTCGTTCGCGCTGCGCGAGCCGACCCGCGTTCGTTCGCAGTGCCTCGTCTGCCGCAAGGTCGTCGAGATCCAGCACCTTCGCGCAGGCAAGCCACTGTGCGTCGCTGCCAGCGGCGATGACCACGGCTCGATCAAATGCCTCGAACAGCTGATACGGGACCAGGTTGGCGTGCGCATTGCCCCAGCGACGGGGCCCCGTGCCCGAGACCAGCGTGTTCTGCGCGACGTTGACCAACGCCGCTTCGGCAGTCGTGGACAGATGCACCGTCACCAGACGACCGAAGCCGGTCACGCTTCGCGCCACGAGAGCACCAAGCACCGCAATCGCAGCGTCCTTGCCGGCCATCACGTCGACCAGGGCAATGCCGTGCTTGACTGGAAGCCCCTCCGGCTCGCCGGTGATCGACATCCACCCACTCTCGGCCTGCACGACGAAGTCGTAGCCAGGGCGCGAGGCGTCATCCGCAAAGCCCGCAATCGTGCACCACACAAGCCTGGGATAACGCGCCCGCACCTTCTCAGCATCGAGTCCCCTTCGGCTCAGGACTCCGGGCCGGAAGTTCTCGACCACGACATCCGCCTCCGCGATCAGCCGCTCGAGGAAGTCTCGGTCGACCGCCGCATCGAGGTCCGCCGCGACGCTGAGCTTGTTCCGGTTGACGCTCAGATAGTAGGCGCTTTCGCCGTTTTCATCGAACGGCGGGCCCCAGCCCCGAGTCTCATCCCCCTCGAATGGACGCTCGATCTTGATGACCTGAGCCCCCATGTCGCCAAGCATCATGGTACACACGGGTCCGGCAAGAACTCTGCTCAAGTCAAGAATTTTTATGCCACTGAGCATATGATGTCTTTATAATGTGTCGATAGTTGAGCCAGAATCGGCGTACTGTAACGTCCACAAGGCGACAATACTACTGTTTTCACAGACTCCGGAGTTCGCGCGGTTTATCAGTAAAGCTTGCGTAGCTGTTGAATAATCATATACTTGCCGCGAGAATCCAGCCCGCCGTTCGATGCGGCAACCTCTGCGCGCCGGGCCGCGGCCTTCATTGAACGGGGAGGAGACTCCCCCGAGCACGGATCGGTCGGGCACATGACGGAAGCGGACATGGACGAGGAAAAGGCGGCACCCGCCCCGGCGGCCCCACGTCGCGGACCCGGACATCGTGGCGCGGACATGCGCGACACTGTTGCGGAGATGGCCGAGCGCGCCCAGCTCATCAGTCAGGAAGCGGGCAGCAAGGTTTCCTATGCGATGAAGGACGTCATCAGCGCTGCCGCCGGTCTCGCTGGCTTCGCCATTGAGAGTGCACGCGACCTGGTCAACTACATGGTGCGGCGCGGTCAGATGACACAGGAAGAAGGCGACAAGCTCATTCGCGAGGCCGAAGAGGCCCATGGGAAGAAGCCTGCGAGTGAGAAAGGCCGCCCCACGGCCTCCAAGGTCGCGGCGGACAAGGCAGTCGCCGATCGCGCGGCGCGAGATGCCGCGAACGCCGCAGCCATGCTCGCTGGCGGACCGCAGCGGTCCGGAGCCTTCTCACTCCGGCCCGGTGCCCCGCGCCCCGCAGTCAAAGCTGAAGCGCCGGCCCCGGCACCCGCGGTTGCACCAAAGCCGACTGGTGCCGCCGCCAAACCGGCCGCGCCCGCCAAGGTATCAGCCGCCAAGCCTGGGCCGGCCAAGGCACCCGCCAAGGCAGCTCCCGCAAAGGCTCCGGGGAAGGCGCCGGTGAAGGCTTCGCATTCCAAGGCACCAGCGAAGAAGGCCGCACCGGCGAAGGCTGCACCCTCCAAGGCGGTCGGCAAGGCTCACGCAAAGCCAGCCCCGAAGACGGTCGCCAAGCGGTCTGCCAAGGCACCCGCCAAGTCTGGCTCGCACGCCGCAGCAAAGTCGAAGACCTCTTCCAAGAGCGCGAAGAGGCCGGCCAAGAAGAAGCGGTAAGCTTCCGCGCTGCCGCGCGCGATGTCCAGCTTCATTGTCGCGCGCGCGCCGACGCGACTCGATTTCGGCGGCGGATGGACCGACGTTCCCCCCTACGCCGAGCGCGAAGGCGGCGCGGTATGCAACCTCGCGATCGCGCGCTATGCGACTGCCAGCGTCTCAGCTCACGCCGGGAGCGCCTCGGCCGAAGCGCAGCCCACGGATCCACTGATCCGTGCCGCACTCCGCCGCTCAGCAATCCCTCGCGCGACCGTAACGCTCGCGAATGATTACCCGGTTGGCGCCGGCCTCGGCGGGTCGTCGGCCGCGGGAGTAGCTCTCGCGGGTGCACTCGCGGTGGCCGGCGGGTCACCGCTGCTTCCACATGCACTCGCAGCGCTGAGCCGTGCGACCGAGGTCGACGAGCTCGGAGTGCCGGGCGGATATCAGGACCACTACGCCGCGGCCTTTGGTGGCGCGCTCCTCCTGACACTCGGCGATGACCACGTTGGCGTCGATCGAATCGCGCTGGACGCCCGCTTCGAAAATGAGCTCACTCGCCGCCTCATTCTCATCTACACCGGCGAGTCGCGTGTCTCGGGCGAGATGATCACCGCCGTCCGCAACGCGTACCTCGCCGGAGAAAGGCGCACGGTAAATGCTCTGGCACGGATGAGGGAGCTCGCCATCGAGATGTCGGCGGCGCTCCGCGGCGGCGACGTCGACACTCTCGGTGAGCTCATCGCGGAACACTGGATTCATCAGCGCTCGCTGCATGCGGCTATCCCGACGCCTCGCATCGACGCGATCATCGGACTCGCCGCCACCTCGGGCGCGGCGGGAGCGAAAGCGCTCGGCGCATCGGGCGGCGGATGCGTGCTGGCCGTCGCGCGCGAAGGGCGTGAGGAGCAGCTGGCGCAGGCGGTGGGGTCGCTTGGCGAGCTGGTTTCCTTTACGATCGATACAACCGGGTTTGCCGTTGTTTCCCGTTCGGCGGGTCCGGACCACGACACTGGAGCCAGTGATGATTGAGGCAATCGCGCCAGGCGATGCGCGCGCACTCGCTCGCGCGCTCGTTCGAATCGACTCACGCAACCCCTCGCTGTCGAACGGCGGCCCCGGGGAGATGCCCTGCGCGCTGCTCCTCCAGGAAGTGCTGCACGCCTGGGGATTCTGGACCGAGCTTCAGGATGCTGCGGTCGGGCGACCGAACCTGTTCGCGCGCATCGGCACTCCCAGGGGTGGACGCTCGCTCATGTTCAACGGGCATCTCGACGTCGTCGGCGTGGAGGGAATGAGCCACCAGCCCTTCTCGGCGGAGGAGCGTGACGGCCGCTTGTACGGTCGTGGATCGGCGGATATGAAGGCGGGCATCGCGTCGATGTGTGCGGCGGCGTGGCGCGCAGCGCAGGCGGGCACGCGCGGCGAGATCCTCATCGCGGCCGTTGCGGACGAGGAGTACGACAGCATCGGCACGCGGGCACTGCTGGCGCGTGGCATCCGGGCGGATGCGGCGATCGTCGCCGAGCCGACGCGACTCACAATCATGCCGGCGCATCGCGGGTTCACGTGGATCGAGGTGGAGGTAGTTGGTCGCGCTGCGCATGGCAGCAGGTGGGACATCGGCGTCGATGCGATACGCCATGCAGGATTGCTGCTCGCTGAGCTCGACCGTGTGGACGCAGTGGTGCTCCCGCGCGCGACGCATCCGCTGCTTGGACGCGCGTCGCTGCATGCGTCCCTCATTGAAGGTGGAACCGGACTGTCCACCTACCCTGACCGGTGTGTTCTCAAGCTGGAGCGGCGATCGATACCAGGCGAGTCATTCGCTGATGCGCTCGCGGAAGTGGAACGGGCGTGCGCGGTGGTGAAGGCCAGCCGCTCGACCTTCGAGGCCAACGTGCGACTCATAGGGTCGCAAGGGTCGAGCGACGTTTCGATCGATGCGCCCGTCGTCCTGGAGCTCGCGCATGCGATGGAGGGCTTTGGCGAATCCGTCGCCATCGAAGGCATGTCCGCGTGGACGGACGCCGCCCTGCTCAACGACGCCGGAATACCAGCGATCTGTTATGGACCCGGCGACATCTCGCTTGCCCATTCTGCCGAGGAGTACGTGCCGTTGGCGGAGATCGATCGGGCAACGGAGGTCCTCACGGCGTTTGCGCGGAGATGGGGACACTGACTGACTGACTGGAAGAGCGTACCTGGTACGGTGTACCTTGGTACCGGGAATGGCATACAACCCACGGGGAACAGTGGACGCTATTTCCTCAAGAGCGTACCGGGTACGCAGTAGCGGAGCAGTCGTGGCGACTTGCTCTTTCCACTGTTCCCCGGAGCGTTTATGCCATTCCGAGTACACAGGTACAGTGTACCAGGTACGATCTTCAAGCTTTACATCCTTCTAATGTCGCCTCGCAAGAAACCCACTCAACTCACAGCGGACCAGTATGATGCGCTTGAGCGTGCAATCTCGGACAAGCGCAAGTTGTCCGTGTGGCGTCGCGGCACCGAATTCATCATCCTGGTGGATCGCCTTCGCGTGAGTGGTGGCCGCGAGGCGCTCGAGGCGCATCATCCCACGACCGGTGACAAGCTCACGCTCTACATCGACGAGCTGGAAGGGATCGAGGTCGTGCGGTGACGGCTGAATCGCATGCCGAGTTGCCGCTGGTTGCGATTTATGCGGATGAGTCATGCCTGGGAAACGGCCGTGAGGGCGACAATCCCGGAGGTGCCGCCGGCGTGATCGAGCACCTGAATTCCGCGACGGAGCGGCTCACGCGGTGGGACTACTGGATCTCGGAGCCGTCCACCACGAACAACCGCATGGCGCTGCGCAGCGCGATCGAGGCGTTTCGCGTGATCGGACGGAAGGGCGGCGTGTTTCGCGTGCTGTTCACCAGCGACTCGCAGTACCTCGTGAAGGGAATGACGGAGTGGGTGCACGGTTGGGCCGCGCGTGGATGGCGGCGCAGTGGTGGCGAGATCGAGAATCTCCCGCTCTGGAAGGAACTCGTCGAAGCGGCCACGCCGCACCGCGTGCAGTGGCAATGGGTGCGCGGTCATGCGGGACATCCGCAGAACGAATATGCGAACGACCTCGCCGTGGACGCTGCGCGGACACAGTCGGACTCGGCGGGTGCGCGAACCTCGGAGTTCGACGCGTGGCTCGCCGTCCAGCGCGAGAAGAAGCGCGTCGTCGTGAGTCCCGCTCCCTTTCCAAGAGGAAAACCGTTCGCCGCGGCCCGGCCATTGCCTCGCATTGCACCGTAGGATCTCACAGGAGCTTCGATGGACGACGTCGAAACGATGTACCGCCACCTCGTGCGCACGATTCGCGCGAGCTATCCGAAATACCTCACGCAGCCGTTCGAGGTGGGAGAGCTCTACCAGAACATTCTTCCGTACCGCCTGCATCGTCGTGAGCTTGGTGTGCAGACCAATCAGGACTACGAGATGGCCCTGATGGAGCTGTTGAGTGGTGCGGGTGGTTATCTGGTGGTGGACGGCAAGATGAGCGACGTGCTGGGCGCGGAGCGCAAGGCGGCGAGCCCAAACACGGCGCGGATTCGCGACTTCGCTTCGTCCCATGTCGCACTGGCGCCGGAGCCGCTGCGGCAACTCAGCGGAGTCTCGGGTGGTCAGGTCACGGTCACCGCGGTGAGGCCATCTCACTCGGCGAGTGCGCCCGCCGTTCGCACGCCCTCTCCCGCGCCAATAGCTCCCACCCCGCCGCGCGCGTCCGAGGCGGCGGCTTCGATGGCGACGGCTACTTCCGGCGACGGATCCCGCCGCGCGCCGAAGCCGTTCAAGGTCGCCGATGGTGGCGAGGATTGTACTTACTGCAAGGGTCCGCTCCCCGGCGGACGCGAGATCAGTTTCTGTCCGCATTGCGGCCAGGATCTCACGCTAGTGCATTGCCCCGCGTGCGGGAGTGAGCTGGAACGTGGCTGGAAATTCTGCGTCACCTGCGGTCGAGCATCTACCGACGTGTGACGGCCCGGCGCGCGGATTGCCCGTAGCGGGCGGACACATGAGTTGGCCGGTCACCCTTGCCTGTCGCGACATGCACGCCTCACGAACATCCCTGCGCAGGCAGCTTGCCGGCGCTCCGCTTCGAGCTCTCTTCATCGTTCTCGTTACTGCATGCGCCGGGGCGACACCGAGCTCCGACCCCGCGCCCGTGGCGGCGCGCACTGCGGTGGGTGGGACCACTAGCCCCGGTGGCGCGGCGCCGCTGATCCAGAGCGTCTGGCCCGTTCGCACGCGGGAGCATCTTGATTTGTGGCTTCACGGCTACGCGATGCTCAACCCGGACACCACGCTCGTTCCCTATTTCCGCCGCGGGTATCGCGATCGGATCGCCGGTGTTCGTCGTCAGCGTGGAGTGTCCACGCTGCTCGACTCGAACCGTGAGCGACTGCTGGCGCGCATTGCCATCCAGCCATCGCTCGCCACGAGTGGCCAGTTCCTGCCGCTCTATTTCTCGTCGTGGGAGCAGATGCATCAGGTGATCGACCAATTCCTGGGAGGAAACGGAAGCCCTGCCTCCGCGCGCGACCAGGCGACGGCGACGTATTTCTCTATTCTCGCCAGTTCGTTTCGGTCGCCCGAGGATCGCGAGTGGTTGCGGCTGTTCACCGCGTCGGTAGATGATGAGAGTAAGCGCTTCCACCACGACTACTGGACCACGGAAGTCCGGTCTCGTACCGCAGTGGTGTCGCACGTCGACTCGCTGTGGCAACGGCAGTGGCGGCCTGCGCTTCAGCGCTTCCTCAACAACACACAGCAGCCGAATGGAGAGCTGTATCTCTCCATGCCGCTCGGCGGCGAGGGTCGCACGGTGCAGCTGGCGAGGAACGAGAATGCCATCGCTAGCCCAATGCCCGAGTCGCTCGCAGAATCGGAGGTGGTGCTCTACGTGCTGGCGCACGAGGCGACCGGAACCATCGCGAGCGCGGCGATCGCGGACAACACCACCCCGGCTGATCGTCGCGCCGGCCTCACGTCGCGCTTCGAACAGGCGGCCGCCGTCCGCGCCGGCGCGTTGCTTCTGGAGAAGACCGTTCCCTCCGCACTCCCCGGCTACATGCGCTTTTACCTGCAGTCAGCTGGTCGGCCCGCCCCCACCGACGCGAGGGCAGCGTTCGCCGCGGCGTTCACGATCCCCGATGCCGTTCGCGATGCAATGTCCCACCAGCTCGACGTCGTGCTCGGCGGCATCTGAAGCGGAAGGTCAGCTCGACGCGCCTTCGAGCTGAGCGAGTCTGCGAAGGTCTACGTTACCGCCGCTGATCATGACGACGACGTTGTCGGAAGCCTTCACGCCGACCTTGCCGCTGATCAGCGCGGCCGTCGCCGCGGCGCCCGCGCCTTCTGCGAGCAACTTGCAGCGCGACAACAGGAGTGTCATCGCCCCGCCAATCTCTTCGTCCGTCACCAGGACGACGTCGTCGACGTAGCGACGCACGATCTCGAACGTGTGCTCGCCAGCCATCGGCGCCGCGAGTCCGTCGGCGATCGAGCTGGGTGCGTTGATGTGAAGTGCGCGCCCGGCGTCGAGACTCTGGCGCATGCCGCAGGCGCCGGTCGGTTCCACGCCGACGATTCTGGTGTGTGGACTCAGTGCACGCATCGCGATCGCCGCGCCGGCAATGAGCCCGCCGCCACCGATCGGAATCACGAGCAGATCCACCCTGTCTGTCTGCTCCAGGATCTCGAGGGCCACGGTCCCACCGCCGGCGATGATCGCGTCGTCGTCGAAGGGATGTACGACCGTGAGTCCTTCCGACTCGCTGAGCTCGTTGGCGCGCGCGACCAATTCTGCGCTCGTGGGGACCTGCACGACGGTCGCGCCGTAACCGCGGCTGGCGTCGACCTTCGAGTGCGGAGCCGTTTCCGGCATCACCACCGTGCACCGCACGCCCGCCGCGTGCGCGCCCCATGCGAGCGCCTGTGCGTGATTACCCGCCGAGAAACCGACGACGCCGCGGCGGCGTTCTGTCTCGGTGAGCTGGCTCAGCTTGTTCAACACGCCGCGCACCTTGAACGAGCCGGTCTTCTGGAGATTCTCGCATTTGAGCGACACGCGACTCGCACCCGCGCGCGCCGCGAGGGTCTGGGAGCCGAGGAACGGTGTGCGGTGCACGCGGTCGCGAATGCGCGTTTCAGCCGCGCGGATGTCGTCGAGTGTGATCATGGTGGGAGCCTACCGCTCGGAATCCAGGTCCACAATGGACGCGGCGACCACCAGGATTTCATTATCTTACGGCATGCCCGAAGCGCCTCGCCCGCCAGTGCCATCCCCCTCGATCGATCGCGCGTCGGTCGACCGAATTCTCGCGCGCGCCCTGGAGCTTCAGGCGAGCTCCAGCGCTGATCCCGAGGGAAGGCTGACCGAGGCGCAGCTCGAGGCACTCGCCAAGGAAGTCGGCCTCGACCCCGTGAACCTGCGGCAGGCCTTGGCCGAGGAGCGCGCTCGCATCGAGGCGCCCCCGGTGGAGCGCGGCATTGTCGCGAGCCTGTATGGAAGTTCGGGCGTGGTCGCGCAGCGCACGGTGCGCGGCACTCCGGCGACGGTGTTGAAGGCAGTCGATGACTGGATGCAGCGCGAAGAGCTACTCGTGCCGCAGCGCTACTTCCCCGAACGGATCGTCTGGGAGGCGCGCTCCGACTTCGCGAGCCGGATGAAGCGCGCAACCAGCGGACGCGGACATGCGCTCGCCCGCGCCACCACTGTTGGCGCTACCGTCGTCGCCGTCGACGACGCGCGCGTGATTGTCCGGCTCGACGCGCATCTCGGCGGCTATCGCGGGTTGATGGTCAATCAGAATGCCGTGCTCACCACCGCCGGCCTGTTCGGCGCGGTGGTACTGGCCGCGATCAGCATCCCCATCGTGGTGGCTGCGGCGCCAGCGGTGCTGCTCGCGGGCGGCGGACTGGCCGTCTCGCGGGCGTCGCACCTCAGGAGCGTTGCGCGCGCACAACTCGCACTCGAGCAGGTGCTCGACCGCCTCGAGCGCGGCGAGGCTGGGCGTCCGCCGTCCCTGCTGGGCGCCCTGGCGAACGCCGTGGCAGGCCGCCCGCTGTCGCGCTAGCGCACGCCCGCCAGCACGAACGGCCGGCGCATGACGCGATCGGCGAGCCGGGCGAGGCCGCGATTGCTGAGTATCACGAGAAAGCCCATCAGCGTGAGCGACTTCACTTCCCGACGCGAGATCTTCACCACCTCACCGAGGACGAGTGCCTGTGGCGTCCGTGTGAGGTCGCGCAAGGTGGCGTAGGCGAACAGCAGCGGCATCATGCAGAACAGCCTGATCGAAACCGCGCGGCGGGGAATCAACAGGAGATAGCTGCGCGCACCATCCAGATCGCGCCACGCGAGTTGCACCAACGTCGCCAGTGCTTCGCGCGTGCCCGCGACCCGCTCGGGCTTGAGCATCGTCGCGTGGCTGCTGCCGTGCACGCGCAGCAGCTCTTCCGGTACATAGATGGAATTTTCCTTCACTGCGTCGGTCGCCACGTCCTTCAGGATGTTGACCGTCTGCAGCGCTTCGGCAAATTCGCGGCAGCGCTCGCGGAGCACGCGGTACCGTTCGTCGCTGATGCTCGAGGCGTGCTCGTGCCAGAGGTCCGTGAGCAGGTAGCCCACGGTGCCCGCGACATAGTAGCAGTACTCCTTGTACTCCTCGAGGCTCTGGATCCTGATCCCGAATGGATACAGGAGCACGAACTTCCGCATGCCGCCGATCATTTCCGTCACCCAGCGCCGCACATGCTCGCGCGTTCCCTCCGGGAGCGAGCGATACAGCACGAAGACGAGATCCGTGTTGCGCGTGAGTCGAACGTGCGCTGCGTCTCCCGTGATCACCGCCACGCGAGTGGGAAATGCGTCGGCGGCAGCTTCTCCCGCGAAGCAACGCTCCAGCTCGTCGAGCAGTGCAGCCTTGGCCTCTGCGGGCATCGCGGGTTCGTCCTCGAGCGTGTCGGCGATGCGGCACAGCAGGTACGCCGTCAGCACCGCTCGTCCGAGCTCGCCTGGCAGCACCTTGATGCTCAGCGCGAACGTTCGTGAAACGGCGGGCAGCACCTCGCGCGCGAACTGCTCCGCGGCCCCAAGGCGCACGGAGTCCGTGAGTGCCGGCGGAGCAACGGCGCCGCTCGAGTCGGGCAATGGACTTCTCGTCACGCGCTGAAGATACTTCGCGGATGACCGGTCGGCCCCCCTCTGATTTCCGCGGCGTTTATCGCGATGACGAAGACGCACGCGCCGTTTACAGCGAGGCGGCGGGCATTGGGCAGATCATCCCGGCCGGCGTGGCCATTCCCGTCGACGCAGACGATGTCGTCACGCTCGTCCGCTGGGCGGCGAGTGAAGGGGTGGCGCTCATTCCGCGCGGCTCGGGGAGCAGCATGGCCGGCGGTGCGATCGGCAACGGTCTCATCGTGGATCTCGGCCGGCTGGTCTGGATCGACCAACCTGACACCGCGACGAACACCATTCGCTGCGGCCCCGGCGCACTTCGCGACAGCATCGACTCGGCGGCGCGTTCAGTGGCGAGAATTTTTCCCGTCGACCCTTCGAGCGGTGCCTACTGCACCGTCGGCGGAATGGCGTCGACCAATTCCGCCGGCGCACACTCGCTTCGTTATGGCGCGATGCGGTCGTGGATCGAGGCGCTCGACTGCGTATTCGCCGACGGGTCCCGTGGCGAACTGCGCCGCGGCGCTCCGCCACCCGATGTTGAACCGCTGCGCCGCTTCCTTGCGATCGCCGATCAACTTCGCGAGGCAGAGCGCGCTACGCCGTCTACGCATCCCGGCGTTCGGAAGGATTCGTCGGGCTACGGGATCGCGGCGTACGCGCAAAGCGGCGACCTCACCGACATTCTCGCCGGCAGCGAGGGCACGCTGGCGATCGTCGTCGGACTCGAGCTCCGACTCGCACCACTGCTCCCTTGCACCGCCAGCATCCTCGGCGCATTCGACACGCTCGATGCGGCGGTGCTCGCCGCAACCGACGCGCGCGAGGCCGGTGCGAGTGCATGCGAGCTGATCGACCGTACGTTCCTCGACGTCGCACGCGGCGGTGGTTACCCCGTGCCGGTGCCGGAGACCGCTGAATCGGTTCTCCTCGTGGAGGTTGACGGCGAATCGCCGGAGTCCTGTGCGGGATCCATCGAGGTGATCGCCGCGCGCTTTCGCGCTGCGGGCGCGACCACGGTGACGCTCGCGCTCGACGACGCCACGCAGCATGCAGTGTGGGAGCTGCGCCATGCGGCCAGTCCGATCCTCAGCCGACTCGACCCATCGCTCAAGTCCATGCAGTTCATCGAGGACGGCTGTGTCCCACCCGAGCGACTGGGCGACTACGTACGCGGAGTCCGCGCTGCGCTCGCCGCCCACGACACGCGCGGCGTGATCTTCGGCCACGCCGGTGATGCGCACGTCCACGTGAACCCGCTCGTGGACGTTCGACGGCCCGATTGGCGTGAACGAGTCGACGGCCTCTTGCGCGACGTCACCGCCCTCGTGGCCGAGTTGGGCGGCACCGTCACGGGAGAGCATGGCGACGGAAGACTGCGCGCGCCGCTGCTCTCCCAGGTCTGGCCGGCGGGATCGCTCGAGCGTTTCGCCGCGGTGAAGAACGCCTTCGATCCCGCCGGTTTGCTCAATCCCGGCGCAAAGCTCATGACCAACGGCGACAAGGCCGAGGGAAACGTGAAATACGATCCCGCACTTCCCCCGCTTCCGTTCAACGCTCGAACGGCGCTCGCCACGGTCGAGCGGAACCGCGCCTATGCGCGATCGCGCCTCGACCTGCTCGCTGAATCGGCGGCGGCACAGTCTTCGGCGCCTGAGCCGCGCCCCGCCGTCGATCTGGATTAACTTTACCCACGTTCGCTCGAGACCGTCCGACCGTCGCCAACTCCCGCCCATGACCGCAGCAGCGCCCGCCGTTCAGCGTCTCTACCACGAGCCCAGAGTCACGGTGCTCGCCCGTCCGTCGTTCAGCACACCGGAACACCTGCCGGTCCAATGGCAGGGCGAAAGCACGGACGGAGAGCAGCTCGCCGAATTCGCGGGACGCCTCTGCTACATGAGCCAGCACAATCCGGCGCACCGCTCCACGCGCGACTACCTGGAGAACATCAAGAAGCAGGGGCACGGCAGCGTCCTGGAGCACGCGAACTATTCGCTCCTCCTCGAGGGTGTGAGCCGCTCCCTCACCCACGAGCTGGTCCGCCATCGCGCTGGCTTCGCGTACTCGCAGCTCTCACAGCGCTACGTCGACGAGAGCGATGCCTGCTTCGTCGTGCCTCCTGCCATCGTGGGCGACGAGCCGCTCGTGGCAGCATGGCGCGCACAGATCGATAGCGCACAGACGGCGTACGTCGCGCTCGTCGCCCAGCTGATGGAGCGCTACGGCTGGGTGGCCGACAAGATCCACCGGCGGAAGATGGCTCGCGAAGCGGCGCGGGGCGTCCTCCCCAACTCGACCGAGACCAAGATCGTCGTCACGGGCAACGCGCGCGCATGGCGCACGATGCTGGAGCTGCGGTCGAGCGAAGGCGCCGAGCTCGAGATTCGCCGCCTGGCCGTGATGGTGCTTCGCGTGCTCCAGAAGGAAGCGCCGGCGTTCTTCTCCGACTTCGAGATCTACGACGCCGCCGATCGCCGAGAGGCTGCGCGCGTCGGCTACCACAAAGTCTGAGTCCGTCGCGCAATTTTTCATTGCGCGAAAATTTTGTTATCGGTATCTTCGGCGTCGTTGGACGTGGCGTGTGTTTTGCGCCCACAAGTTGCCCACGAAGGAACGATTGAGCTGCCGCCGGCGGGCGCATCGCGACGATCGACTTCGTAACGCACTGCAGCCATACCAGTCCGGGATGGGATGACGCGTATCGGTTTCGCGTACAATCAGAAGCCCGACCACGTTGCCGCGGAAAGCGCGGCCGAGCTGGCGCGCGCCGACGAGGAGCCGCCCAGTAGCGGCACCGCCACGGCGACCCTCATCGCCTCGGCGCCAGCGGCCGACGATGAATACGCCGAGTGGGATTCTCCGGCCACGATCGACGCGGTGTTCGACGCGCTCTCCCGCTTCGGAGAGGTCATCCGGCTCGAAGCAACAGACGACTTCCCCGTCCGTCTTCGCGACACCCGCCCTGACATCGTCTTCAACATCGCCGAAGGGCTCCGCGGCCCGAACCGCGAAGCGCACGTCCCCGCGTTCTGCGAGTTCTACGGCATTCCCTACTCCGGCAGCGACCCCTTCACCCTCGCGTTGTGCCTCGACAAGGCACGGACGAAGGAGATCCTCCGAGCGCATGGAGTTCCGACGGCCGACTGGACGCTCATCCGCTCGACGCACGAGATCGAGCGCATCATCGCCAGCGCACCTCGCCTCCCGCTCTTCGCCAAGCCGGTGCACGAAGGCTCGTCCAAGGGCATCACCGAGCGGAACTACATCGACGCGCTCGATTCCATCGGGCCGGTCGTGCGCGATCTCCTCGAGCGGTATCAGCAGCCGGTCATCGTCGAGACGTTTCTCCCAGGCGCGGAATTCACCTGCGGAGTGCTGGGTAACGGCGCATCCGCACGCGTGCTCCCGATCGTGGGCATGAACTTCGGTGCGCTTCCGCACGGAGCGCTGCCGATCTATGGCTTCGAGGCGAAGTGGCTCTGGGACACTCCTGACGATCCCCTCGCGATCTTCGAATGTCCGGCATCGATTCCCGAGAGCCTGCGCGCCGAGATCGAGTCAGTGGTGCTCCGCGCATATCACGCACTCGGCTGCCGCGATTGGTCGCGCATCGATGTGCGCCTCGACGCCGACGGACTCGCGAACATCGTCGAGATCAATCCGCTTCCCGGCATCCTGCCTGACCCGCGCGACAACTCCTGCCTGCCCAAGGCGGCTCGCGCTGCTGGACTCGACTACGATGCCCTCATCGGCGCCGCGCTCCAGGCCGCGGCAGCACGACAGGGCATCGCGATGACGCGGAGCGAGGCGTGAGGATTGCGATCATCTTCGACGGCGCCAGCGCCGATGTCGCCGTCACCGCTGACCTCGCGATCCTCGGCACGGTCGCCGCCGCCGAAGCCTCGCTCGCCTCAGAAGGGAACGCGATCGTCCGTATCGCGGTGCACCCCGACGCAAAGTGGATCGACCGCCTTCGCCGCGCGCACGTGGACCTGGTCTTCAACCTGTGCGAGTCGATCGACGGCGTTGCCGCACTCGAGCCGGCCGTCATCTCCGTCCTCGAGCTCCTTGGCCTTCCGTACACCGGCAGCTCGAGTTGGACGACGTCGCTCTGCCTCCGCAAGCATGTCGTGAACGGAGCGCTCGAACGCGCCGGGCTTCCGGTGCCGAAGTTCGCCGTCGTCCGTCGTGGGACTGCCATCCCGATCGTCGGGTTTCCGGCGATCTGCAAACCCGCCGCGGAGGACGCGTCCGTCGGCATCGAGCAGCGCTCGGTCGTGCGGACCACTCGCGCCCTCACCGAGCGCGCCGGCGCGATGCTGGAGCGCTGGGATGAGGTGCTCGTTCAGCGCTTCGTCGAAGGACGCGAAGTGAACGTCGGCATCCTCGGTGACGCGGTGCTTCCGATCGCCGAGATCGACTTCGGCAACATGCCGAAGGGCATGTGGCGTATCGTGACTTACCGCTCGAAGTGGGAGGAAGGCTCCGACGAGGATCTCGGCTCGGCGCCCCGGTGCCCCGCGCGCCTGCCCGCGAGTGTCGCGGCGCAGCTGCGCCGCATCGCGATCGCCGCGTGGCGCATCGCCGGTGGGGCCGGCTACGGACGCGTGGACATGCGCATCGACGAGCGCGGTCGTCCCTGGATCCTCGAAGTGAATGCGAATCCGGACATTGCGCCGGACGCGGGACTTGCGCGCATGAGTCGCGTCGCCGGCATCGATTACGGCTCGCTCGTTCGGCGAGTCTGTGAGCTCGGACTTCAGCGCGGTCGCACCGTCGAGACCACCGCCGAACGATGGGCCCTCGCACAGCGGCTCTCGGGCGTTGCCGCGTCGGTCGACGAGCCGGATCTGTTCGCGACCGGCGGAGCCTGACGCAATGCACTTCGACCCGCTCCGCGCCAGCGACCGTCAACGGGTCAGCGACATTCTTGCGGCGACGGAAGCCTTTGCCGGGGACGAGATCGCGGTGGCGTTAGAGCTCTTCGACGAGGTTCACGAAGTAGCAGCCCCCGACATTGGCAGAGAGGGACCTTCTTTTGCTACGTCCGCGAACGCAGGGGCGGACTACGAATTCGTCGGCGCGCGCGATGATGAGGGGCGGCTGCTCGGCTATGCATGCTTCGGCCCGACGCCGTCCACCGACGGCACGTACGACCTGTACTGGCTTGCGGTGCATCCCGACGCACAGGGACGCGGAGCGGGCCGACAGTTGGTCCGATGGGTCGAGACCGATCTTGCCCGTCGCGGTGCGCGCCTTCTCGTCGTCGAGACGTCGTCACGCGCCAGCTACACACGCACGAGAGAGTTCTACACACGCGCTGGATACGCCGAAGCGGCTCGTGTGCGCGATTTCTACGCTCCGGCGGATGACCGGATCATCTTTACAACACGCCTCGCGGCCCGAGAGGTTGGAGCAGCCACGCCATGAGTGATTGGCAAAAGTCCCTGCGCGACGACAGCATCAGCACGCTCGAGCAGCTCCACGCATACGTGGCCGAGCGCTTTGGGGAGGAGGCGGCGCAGCGGGAGATCGACGTCGAGGCACTGCGCCCCGCGTTCGACAATTTCCAGATGCGCATCTCGCGGGATTCGCTGGACCAGATCAAGTCCGTCGGCGACGCGAACTGGCAGCAGTTCATCCCGTCCGTGCAGGAGCTCGAAGTCATCGACGGCGTGATCGACTCGCTGGACGAGGATGGCGACTCGCCGGTCCCGAACATCACGCACCGGTATCCGGACCGAGCGCTGTTTCTCGTCAGTCCCGTCTGCGCGAGCTATTGCCGGTTCTGCACCCGCCGTCGCAAAGTGGGAGATCCCGAGAAGATCTCGCTGAAGGAGTACGAGTCCGCCTTCCAGTACCTCGCGGAGCACACCGAGATTCGCGACGTCATCCTTTCGGGTGGCGACCCGATGATGCTGAGCGACCAGCGGCTCGAGTACATCTTCCAGCGCCTGCGAGCGATTCCGCACATCGAGATCATCCGGCTGGGCAGCCGGATCACCTCTCACCTGCCCGAGCGCGTCACGCCGGAATTCTGCGAGATGGTCCAGAAGTACCATCCCATCTTCATGAATACGCACTTCAACCACCCGAGCGAGCTCACGCCCGCTGCCGTCGCCTCTCTCGACCGCCTCAGCCGCGCGGGCATCTCGCTCGGTTGCCAGACGGTGCTGCTCAAGGGTGTGAACGACGACCCGCGAGTGATGATGGAGCTGATGCACGCGCTGCTCCGCGCTCGTGTCAGGCCCTACTACATCTACATGGCCGATCAAGTCGCCGGGGGCGAGCACTTCCGCACGACCGTGCAGAAGGGACTGGAAATCATGCAGGCGCTCCGCGGGTGGACGTCCGGCCTCGCCGTGCCGCAGTTCGTCATCGATGCGCCCGGAGGCGGCGGCAAGGTTCCGCTGCTTCCCGAATACGTCGAGGAGATCACCGACGACGAAGTCGTCTTCCGCAACTATCAGGGGAAGCGATTCACCTACAAGCAGCCGCGGCAGACGGTACCGCTGGTTGTCCCCGGAATCGCCGCGGAGAGCGATGTGGTGCCTATCGAAGCGGGCAAGGCCGCCAAGAAAAAGCGGGTCGCGCGCAACAGGAAGTCCGCGAACGGCTGACTTCCTACAGAGCAGGCCCGAGGCGCCGCTTCACGTCGTCGAGCGCCTCGGCCGTGATGGGATACGTGTGCTCCACCGCCGGATAGCGACGGTCGCGCACGTCCGCCGCCCATGCGGCCACCGCACCGCTTAGATCCTCCCGCGCCGACGCATACGACCGAACGAACCGCGCCGATCGGCCCTCGCTGAATCCGAGAAGGTCGTGGTACACGAGCACCTGCCCACCAGTCTGCACGCCGGCGCCAATGCCGATCACCGGAATGCGCGTCCGATTCGTGATGATCTCGGTGACGGCAGCAGGCACGGCTTCGACGACGAGCGCGACACACCCGGCGCGTGCCAGTGCATCGGCGGCGGCGATGATGCCGAGTGCCTGTTCGGGATCCCTGCCGCGGGCGCGATAGCCCTCGCGAGTGCGGACGGATTGCGGGAGCAGCCCCACATGCCCCATCACGGGTACTCCGGCCTCGATGATCGCGCGCGCTCTCGGGATCATCTCGCCGCCGCCCTCGAGCTTCACGGCGTCGCAACCCGCTTCATTCACGAACCGGAGCGCCGAGGTCACCGCGAGCTCGTCGCTCGACTCGTAGCTCCCGAATGGCAGGTCACCGATGACGGGAATGTCCGTCACCGCTCGACGGACGGCTGACGTCAGCATCAGGAGCTCGTCGATCGAGATCTCGCGCGTGGACGTGTAGCCGAGGACCGTCATCGCCGCCGAGTCGCCAACGAGGATGACGTCCACTCCACCGGCGACCGCAACCCGCGCCGACGGATAGTCGTACGCGGTGAGCATCACGATGGGGACGCCACGCGAATACAGATCGCCGAGGCGGTCGAGTGGAGCGCTCACGCCTTCACGCGGGAGCCGATGATGACATTGTCTATGAGACGAACGGCGCCGAAGCGCGCCGCGATGGCGACCAGTGTCTCACCTTCCAGCGTCGCCACCGGTTTCAGTGTGTTTGCGTCCACGGCTGCAAGGTACTCTGGCACAATGTGCTCGGCGTCGAGGATCGCGCGTCCGCGAGCGAGTGCGATGTCGGCGTTCGTCTCACCATCGTGGGCCGCGCGCTCGATGGCGAAAAGCGCACGCGAAATTGCAGCCGTCCGCGCTCTCGACGCGGGATCGAGCAGCACATTCCGACTCGACATCGCGAGACCGTCGGGCTCGCGAACAGTCGGACATATCTCGATGCGCACCGGCAGGTCGAGATCCTGTACGAGACGCCGGATGATCAGCGCCTGCTGCGCATCCTTCTGACCGAAGTACGCATCGTCAGGCTGCACCATATTGAGAAGCTTGGTCACCACTGTGGCGACGCCGCGGAAGTGCTGCACCCCGCGGACAATGCCTTCGAGCGGCTCGGCCAGCGCGGAGACCTCGACTGAAGTGGAGAATCCCGGCGGATAGACGTGGTCGACAGAAGGAGCAAAGAGCACATCGACACCCGCTGCGCTGGCCATGGCGGCATCGCGCTGCTCGTCTCGCGGATACCGTTCGAGATCCGCCGCCTCGTTGAACTGCGCGGGATTGACGAACAGCGAAACGACGACGAACCCCGACGCGGCCTTCGCGCGACGCATGAGGCTGAGATGTCCGTCGTGAAACGCTCCCATCGTGGGCACGAGGCCGACTCGCGCACCATCGCTGCGCGCCGCGAACACGGCGGTGCGAAGTTCCGCCGTCTTGCGAATGACGATCATTGCTGTGGTGGCGTCGATCGCGCGAGCTCGCGCGTGCCTATCGTGAGCGCATCCCAGAGCGGCAGGAGATCGGGAGCGGATTCCGCGACGGCCGCTCGCTGCCTCTCCACCGTCTCGTCATCGCTGCGCGCGACGGGACCGGTGAGCGCGGCGCGTGCGCCGCCGTCGCGCCAATGCTCGAGGGCGCTGTTTACGAGAGGCATGAGGTCACCTCGATCGAGGCCGACCATGGCGCCGAGCCGCTCTGCCATTCCTTCTACCGTCGTGAGGTAGTTCGAGGCCGCGGACGCGGCGGCGTGATACAGGGCCCGCTGCTCCGCCGGAATCGTTCGAGGACGCATCCCGATCCGCTCGGCCAATTGCCGCGCGATGGCAATGGCGTACGGCGTGCTTCCGTCGATCGCACTCAAGGCATTGGCGAACACGGCATCAGCTCCCGTGACACTGAGCAGCGGATGCATCACGAAGCGTTCATGTGGCTGGAGAAGTTCCAGCGGAGCCGACGCGCTCGTGTGCCCCACCACGGCGCCGGGCGCCAGCGCAGTGCATGCCGCACCGATCTCGCGATCTGGGACACACAGCAGAACGACGCTCGCACCTTCAGCGTCTGCACCACGCTTCAGCGGCCCGCGGACATGCACGCCGGCGGCTTGCAGCGCGCTCGAGAGTGCGCTGCCGACGCGGCCCCTCCCCACGACGTCGCACCATCCATCCGCGAGGAGATCGCTGGCCGCCGATTCGACCTGATCGTTGGAAATCACACGACGGGGCTGGGGATCGGTTTCGCTCCTCACGGGAGAGAAATGTAGTGCCCGCGCGGTGATTTCCTGAACACGTGCAGAGCTGACAGTCTGGTCAGCTCTGCCGTTGTTCCTTTTGCGGCTAGTGCGTCATCTCCGCTTGTTCCTTCGCCGCGTCCTCCACGATGCGCTGCGCCGCATCCGACGGCACCTCCTCATACCCTCGGAAGCGCCGTCGAAAGCTGGCACGTCCATGCGTCATCGATTGCAGCGCACTCGCGTACAGGTGAAGCTCTGACTGCGGCACCACCGCGTGCACGCGAGTGCCCGCACTGTTCTCCGGCGCCTCCGTGCCCAGGATATGGCCACGCCGCGCAGAGAGATCGCCGAGCACGTCGCCGAGGGATTCCTCGGGCGTCACGATCTCCACGTCGTCGAGCGGTTCGAGCAGCACCGGCCTGCACTTCGGCGCCACCGACTTGAATGCCTGGATGCCCGCCATCTTGAACGACATCTCGTTGGAGTCGACGCTGTGGTACGACCCGTCGTACAGCTCCACTTGAAAATCCACCAGCGGGAATCCCGCCAACACGCCACGTTCGGCGGCCTCGTGAATGCCGCGCTCCACCGCCGGGATGAACTTGCTCGGTATTGCGCCACCGACGATGCAGTCCTCGAAGCGGATGCCATCGCCGCGGGGAGTCGGCATGATACGCACCCAGCAATCACCGAACTGTCCGCGGCCGCCCGACTGTTTCTTGTGCTTGCCCTGTCCCTCCGCGCCTGCCCGGATCGTCTCCCGATAGGCGATCTTCGGCTTCGAGAGCTCGGCGACGACACCGAACTTGCGCTTCAGCTTCGCCAGCTCGACTTCGAGGTGTCGCTCTCCCATGCCGGCAACCAGGGTCTCGTGCGTTTCAGGGTTCCAGTGGGTTTCGAAGGTTGGATCCTCGTCATGAAGCCTGTGCAACCCGAGCTGGAGCTTCTCCTCATCCGCGCGGTTGGTCGGATGGATCGCGAGTTCCACGAGCGGTTCGGGATACACGATCTGAGGGAGTCGAACGGGGTGCGCGCGCGTGGACAGCGTGTCGTTCGTGTGCGTGTTGCGAAGCTTGGCCACGCAGCCGATGTCGCCCGCATGCAGGCGAGGGACTTCGGTGCGGTCGCGTCCCTGCAGGACCGCAAGGTGATTCAGCTTCTCCGCCACATCCCGCGTGGCGTTGTACAGCTCGTCGCCGCTGGTCACGCAGCCTGACAGGATCCTGAAGATGCTCACGTCGCCGACGTGAGGCTCGCTCTGCGTCTTGAAAACGAGTGCGGCGAAGGGCGCCTCGTCCCGCGCATGGATTTCGACGGTGTGATCGCCTTCCGCACCGGTGAACGCGTGCAGCTCTTCCATCTCGTAGGCGTTCGGCATCAGCTCGACGATGGTCGTCAGCACGGCACGAGTGCCGTAGTTCAGCGTCGAGGATACACAGAACAGGGGAAAGAGCTCGCCGCGTTTCATTGCGGCCTTCATCGCTTTAACGGCGTCATCGCGAGAGATCTCGTCGCCGTTCAGGTAGCGCTCCAGCAGGGTGTCGTCCGTCGAGGCGATCGTCTCGATCAGCTCGGAGTAATAGCGGTCGAACTGTGCCTGCACATCCGCCGGCACGTCGGTCTCCTCGTAAGCGCCGCTCTTGCTGCCGCGCGCGTACACATGTGCCTTCCGGTCGAAGAGGTTCACGACGCCGTGAAAGTCAGGACCTTCACCGACGGGCACTTCGATCGGGATCACGTTTGCCGTCAGGCGTGCCTTGATCTGGCGGTAGATCGCATCGAAGTCGGCGTGCTCCTTGTCCATCATCGTGACGACGAAGAGCACCGGATCTCGGCGGGCGACCGCCTCTCGGAACATGCGCTCCGTCCCCACCTCTACTCCGGCGGCAGCGCCGATCACGCAGAGGGCACCGTCGGCGGCCGCGAGACCCGCGATTGCGTCGCCCTGGAAGTCCAGGAAGCCCGGCGTGTCGAGCAGGTTGATCTTGCTGTCCATCCACTCGGCGTGTGCGCATCCGAGGTTGATGGAATAGCCTCGTTCCGTCTCTTCTGGTGCGGTATCGGTCAGCGCGGTTCCGTCCGCGACGCTGCCATGCCGTTTACTGGATCCGGACACGAAGGCCAGCGCGTCGACCAGGCTGGTCTTGCCGCTGCCTCCGTGTCCGACCACCGCGATGTTGCGGATCTCTGCTCCCTGATACTCTCGCATGCGTGAACCTCATGACGATGAGAGTTGCCGACGCGTGGGATTGCCGAGGATCATGCGCGGCGCGTTGGAGGCATCGCGGAGAGCGAGCGGTTTCACCGGCTGGAAATACAAAGGACGCCTGCTGGAGCAGCGCGGATCGCGCGGCACTCCAGAGACGCCCTTGCTTTTCGGTGAGCCCTCGCTCGCTCCCGGATTGCCGGAACGACGCTTGGCGATGAAAGACTTCGGCAATGTCCCATCCTACCTGGCCTGCTGTACGTGTAGGATTGGTTGCGGTTCGGGGTGGTGTCAAGTGCGGAAGGGACGCCCCGGGCGTCGCGAAACGGAATCGGCCCGCGCAATGGGTGCGCGGGCCGATTTCAACACTCTGACGAATGAGAGTTCGTTTTCAGTCCCCCTCGTAATCGAACGCGAGTCCGTCGGCTTCGCGAAGCCGGTCCAGCAGCGACTCGAGCGGTGCGAACACCGGTGCCGCGAGGCCCACGACCGGACCGAGCGAGACCGTGATCGCGCGACGCGCACCCTCCGGCCAATCGGGCATCGACAGCCCCGCAACCAGCCGACGGATGAGCTGGCCGCACTCACTGAGGAGTTGGTTGGCCGTTCCGTTCAGGATATCGAGCGGGATCTCGAGGTCGTGGGTGACCAGCTGTCCCGTTCCGACGTCCCGCCAGGCCGCGTCGCCGATGGCGCCGCGTTCCGCCCATACGCCGAGATGGCGAATGGCATTCAGATTGTCGTGCCCCCGACCAGTACGGTGTGATTCCACCGCGGCCGCGAGTGCGAGAGCCAGTGATTCCGCGCTCGGAACGCCGTACAGCGTCACGATATCCCGCGCCGGACGCTCGGATGCGAGCGGCGATGGTACAGAATTCACGTGCGCGAGCACCGGCGAATGATCGGGGCTTTCCTCAAGCATCACGAGGACATCCATAACCCCCCTCCTGAAAAGTGTCCTGCCGCTCCAACGCCTGACCTGCACGACGAGTCTGGCTGACTCGAAGTTTCCTGCCCGCCGCACCCTGAGCCCGAACCACCACCCACCGAGACCCCTTCACAGCATCCAAGTTCTTGGTGCCGTGTCTCGCGCCGATGACGGTCTGGTCCCTATTCAGCAACACACCATGATCGCCGCCGCCGTGAGCCACACGGTGGAGGCATTTCACATACCAGTGTTCCGGCGATGCTTTCATGGCGAGAGCACGCACTCGCCGTCGCGAGGTACCGTTGCGACTGGCTCCGAATGTTCGATGTTCGCTCAGCGTGCTCAGTGATAGAACCACCGCACACCACTCATCCGTCACATCGGGTTCAAGAGCACACACGCAAAACGCGCCCGCCGAATGG